>NZ_JAVDTO010000001.1:0-1261550 GCF_031455875.1 Azospirillum sp. BE72 | reverse complement strand
CCGGTCGCGGCGCTGCTGGTCTCGCTCGCTTCCGGCTACAGCCACGTCTTCGCCGCCGCCACCTCGGTGGGCAAGAACGTGCTGCCGCGCGTCGCGGCGCTGCTCGACGTGGCGATGATCTCCGACATCACCGCCGTGCTCTCCGCCGACACCTTCGAGCGGCCGATCTACGCCGGCAACGCCATCGCCACCGTGCAGTCGGCCGACGCGGTGAAGATCGTCACCGTCCGCACCACCGCCTTCGAAGCGGCGGCAGCCTCCGGCAGCGCCGCGGTGGAGAGCGTCGCCGCCGTCGGCGATCCTGCCCTGTCGAGCTTCGTCTCGGCCGAGCTGTCGAAGTCGGAGCGTCCGGAGCTGACCTCCGCCCGCATCGTCATTTCCGGCGGTCGCGGCATGCAGTCGGGCGACAACTTCCACCTGCTGGAAGCGATCGCCGACAAGCTGGGTGCCGCGGTGGGCGCCAGCCGCGCGGCGGTCGATGCCGGCTTCGTGCCGAACGACTACCAGATCGGCCAGACCGGCAAGATCGTTGCGCCGGACCTCTATGTCGCCGTCGGCATCTCGGGCGCCATCCAGCATCTGGCCGGCATGAAGGACAGCAAGGTGATCGTCGCCATCAACAAGGACGAGGAGGCGCCGATCTTCCAGGTCGCCGACTACGGCCTCGTCGCCGACCTGTTCAAGGCCCTGCCGGAGCTGCAGCAGGCGCTGTGACCTCCACCCTCTCCCGCCTCCGCAGCGGGAGAGGGCAATCTGCTTGCCGCGACGGGCCGGCTGTTCTATCGCTGGCGGCACAACAACCCGACAGCGGCAGGACGCCATGAGCATCGACGGCATCACCGGACTGGACCATCTGGTCATCGCAACCCGCGACCTCGACGCCGCGCGCGATGCCTACAGCCGGCTTGGATTCACGGTGACGCCGCGCGGGCACCATACGCAGCTGAAATCCGCCAACCACACCATCCTGTTCCCGACCGGCACCTATCTGGAACTGCTGGGCATCGAGGAGCAGCGGCCTGCCAACGCCCATTACGCTGCCTTCCTGCGCCAGCGCGAGGGGATCGCCGCCATCGCGTTGAAGACTCCGGATGCCCGCGCCGCCGCCGGGCCGCTGTCCGCCGCCGGCTTCCCCGCGCCGGAGTCCGTCGATTTCGGCCGGCCTGTGGAACTGCCGGAGGGCACGCGCGACGCCAGCTTCACCATCACCCAGATCGATCCCGAAGCCACGCCGGCCGGCCGTGTCTTCCTGTGCCAGCATCACACGCCGGATCTCGTCTGGCGCCCCGACCAGCTGGAGCATGCCAACAGCGCCATCGGACTGGAAGCGCTGGTGATCGCCGCCGCCGATCCCGACGCGGTCGCTGCGACCTATGCCAGGCTGCTGGGCGGCACGGTCACCGACCGCGGGGCGGCACGCGTGGTGGAGCCCGGCCAGCCCGGCGACGGGCAGGTCCCGGTGATGGTCGCCACGCCGGACCGGCTGCATTGGGCCTGGACCGCCGATCCGGCCTTCGCCACCCCCCTTCCCTTCTTCGCCGGCTTTGTCGTGCGCGTCGCCGATCCGGTGAAAGCCCAGCAAGCCCTGCAGAAGAGCAAGGTGCCGACCGTGGTCGGCGGCGGCGTGATGCGGGTGAACTCCCCCGGCGCCTGCGGTGCGATGATCGCATTCGCGCAGGATTTCGACCTCGACGCCCTGATTCCCTGAGTTCCTGAGCCGGCGGTAGCCCCATCCGGTCCATATCGATACCGATATGGACTAGCGACAATTCGCGTCGAATTGGGCATAGGACTGGCAAAATTGCTTGTGTAGTGTCCAGCGACAGTGGCGCCCACGGACGGGCGCCGGCTGTGGAGATGGACATGATGGCAGTGGGCGGGACCAGGGATGCGGCGGGGGCTCCGGGGGCGGAGAACCACCCGATGCCGGATCCACTGTTCGACGCCCTGCCCGTTCCCGCTCTGATGCGCGGCGACGATGGCCGACTCTGCGGCAACCGCTGTTTCCTTGCCCGCTACGGCAGCGCGGACGCCATGCCGGCCGATCTGGCCGATGCGCCCCCCGGTACGGTGCGGGAGGTTTCCACCGGCCCCGGCGCGGGCGAGCCGCGCGACCTGCTGGTCCGTGTTGGCGGCCCTCCCTGGATCGCGACGGTGGAGGACGTGACCGACCAGCGCCGTACCGCCCGCAGCCTTGATCTGGCGACCGAGAAGCTGGAGGAGGCGTATCACACCGCCAAGCTCGGCTACTGGGAATACGGCATCCGATTGGGCGAGCTGATGCTGACCGACGCCGCCCTTGCCGTTCTGGGGCATGGCCGCGACCGCTTCGCCCGAGGCTTCGATGCCTTGCTGGGCATCCTGCATCCGGACGACCGGCCGCGCTTCGGCAACATGCTGGAAAGCGTCGTCGACAACCCCAAGCGGGTATATGTCGAATATCGCGTCCATGACGGCGACGGGCGGGTCCGCTACGTCTCCTCCTCCTGCGCGCCACGGCTGGATACGGATGGGCGGCTGACCCACGTCTTCGGCGTGATGATGGACAGCACCGAACGGGCCGAGGCGGCGGCACAGCTGGAGGCCGCGAAACAGCGGCTGGAGGAGGCATACCGCACCGGCCATCTCGGCTATTGGGAATACGGCATCCACAGCGGCACGCTGGTCTGGAACCGCGAGGCCTTCGGCATCTATGGCCAGGACCCGGAACGGTTCGAGCCGACCTTCGACCGCCTGCTGGATATCCTTCACCCCGACGACCGCCTGTCCTTCGGCAACATGCTGGAAAGCGTGATCGGCAATTCCAAGCGCGTCTACGTCGAATACCGCGTGATCGATCCCGCGGGAGAGGTTCGCTACGTCTCCTCCTCCTGCGCGCCCCGCTTCGACCTGGATGGACGTCTGACCCACCTGTTCGGCGTGATGCTCGACACCACGGAACGGGCACGCGCCGCGGACGCCCTGCGCGCAGCCAAGGACCGGGTGGAACAGGCCTATCGCGACCTGCAGGACGCCCAGGACAGCCTGGTGCAGACCGAAAAGATGGCCTCGCTCGGCCAGTTGGTCGCCGGGGTGGCGCATGAGGTCAATGGGCCGGTCGGCGTGGCGCTGACCACCGCCTCGCACCTGTTGAGCCGGGCGGAGGACGTGAAACGCCAGTTCGCCGCCAACGCGCTGACCCGCTCGGCCCTGGCCGGCTTCCTGGAGGTGGCGCAGGAGGCGGGTCAGCTTCTGGTCGGCAACACTGAGCGGATCGCATCGCTGGTCCACATGTTCAAGCAGGTGGCCGCCGACCAGACCGGCGACGAGCGCCGCACCTTCTATCTGCGCGAATACACCGAGGACGTATTGCTGAGCCTGCACACGCAGATCGGTTCGTCCGGCCACCGGGTGGAGCTGATCTGTCCGGAAGCGCTGCAGTTGGAGAGTTTCCCCGGCGCCTTCGCCCGCGTGCTGACCCATCTGGTGCGCAACGCACTGATGCATGCCTTCCGGCCGGAGCAGAGCGGCCGGATCGTCATTGACATCCACGCCGACGGCGACGACTGGATCGAGGTGGTGCACAGCGATGACGGACAGGGCATCCTCGAGGCCGACCTACCGCGGATCTTCGATCCCTTCTTCACCACCGCACGCCATGCCGGCTGCGTCGGGCTGGGGCTGCACATCGCCTACAATCTGGCGACCCAGACGCTGGGCGGTCAGTTGAGCGCCGGTAACGCCGCCGACAACGCCGCCGGAGGGGGCGCCGTCTTCATCCTGCGGGTGCCGCGGCAGGCGCCGGACCTCGTCTGAGGCGTCGAATCCGAGCTCAAGCCACCGTCTGGCGTTCGCGCAGCAGCGGCTCCAGCGCCTCGGCGACGGCACGGCGCAGGTCGGCGGCGATCACCGGCTTGTGCATGACGCGGAAATTGCCGGCCTCCGCCTCCTGGGCGCGGGCCGGCGCGGTATCGCCGGTGACCAGGATGCCCGGCAGGATGCGGCCAAGGGCCAGCCGCACCTCGCGGATCGCTTCGGTCCCTGTGCGGCCGTCGCGCAGGCGGTAATCGGCGACGATCAGGTCGGGAGGCGGTCCGCGATGGGCGAGATCCAGCGCCTCGGCGCAGGATTCGGCGGCCAGCACCGTGTAGCCCCATTCGGCCAGCATGGCGCGCAGCCCCTCGCGCACGATCCCGTCATCCTCGATCACCAGCACCGTGGTCGCGAAGGCCGGGCGCGGCGCGGAAGCCGGGGAGAGCGCCTTGGCGGCGGGCGGCGCGGCCATCGGCACTTCGACCGAAAAGACGGAGCCCTGTCCGGGCATGGAGCGGACCGCCACCGAATGGCCGAGCATGACCGACAGCCGCCGCACCACCGCCAGTCCGAGGCCGAGACCCTGGTCGCGGTTGCGGCTGGCATTGCCGACCTGCACGAACTCCTGGAAGATGTCGTCCTGCTGGTCTGCCGGGATGCCGATGCCGGTGTCCCACACCTCGATCCGCAAGTTCCCGCCGCGGCGGCGGCAGCCGATCAGGATGCGCCCCCTGTCGGTGTAGCGCAGCGCGTTCTCCACCAGATTCTGCAGGATGCGTCCCAGCAGCATCGGGTCACTGCGCACATGGGCGCGGCAGGGCACGATGTGCAGGATCAGCCCCTTCTGGACGGCGACGGACCGGCTGTTGGCGGCCACACGGTCCATAACCTCGGACAGGGCGAACACCTCCACCTCCGGCACCACGGCGCCGGCCTCCAGCCGGGAAACGTCGAGCAGACCGTCCAGCAGCATCTTCAGCGCGCCGAGCGCCCGCTCCATGGTGCCCAGAACGTTGCGCGTCATTCCATCCGTGACACGGCCGGACAGCACCTCCATCAGCAGCATCAGCGACTGGACGGGCTGGCGCAGGTCGTGGCTGGCGGCGGCGAGGAATTTCGATTTGGCGACATTGGCGCGATCGGCCTCCCGACGGGCGTCGGCCAGCGCCGCCTGGGCGCGCTTGTGCTCGGAAATGTCGCGGACGGTCGCGATCAGGCTGACCAGCCGGTTGTCGTGGTCGCGCACCGGCGAGGCGCTCAGTTCCAGACAGCGGGGATCCTCCGGACCGTCGCCTGCCCGCGCCAGTTCCACCCGCGCGTCGCGGCCGACGACGATGGCGTCGCGCAGCGGCTGCAGAGCCGCCCGGTCGTTCGTGGCCCGCTCCAGCGCCGTCAGGGCGCCGCTGCCCATCAAGCCCGACATCGGCGTGCCCAGCAGCTTTTCCAGCGCCGGGTTGACATAGACGATGGGCATGCCGGGCTGGGTCGCATCGGCGATCATGATGCCGTCGTTGCTCCAGGCCAGCGCACGGTTGCGGACGCGCAGGGCCCGGTCGGTGTGGCGCCGCCATTGCAGTTCGACGATGAAGGCGACGATGAACAGCAGGATCACCACCGTGGTGGCGACCGCCCAGCCGATATAAAGGCGGGCATTGTCACGCCAGGGTCCGAAAACCGTTTCCACCGATTCGCCGACGATCGCGATGACCGGATAGTCCGGGGCCGACCGGAAGGCCATGATGCGCTCCACCCCGTCGACCGGGCTGACCATGCGAAGGTGGCCGATGGGGTTCTGTTTCACCGCCTGCCAGAGCTCGGAGTTGGCGGTGCCACGGCCGGACACGGAATTGGAACTGACATTGCGGGCGATGATGACGCCATCCGTGCGCAGCAGCGCCGCCGCCCCATCCGGAGGAAGCCCCAGCACCCGAAAGTAGCGAACGAAGGATTCGACCGGAATGTCGGCCACGGCGATGCCGGCGAAGGTGCCGTCGCCATTCTCCAGCCGGCGCGAAACGGGGATCAGGGCATCCTGCGTCTCCGACGACGCATAGGGCATGCCGATCACCAGTCCGCGCGGCGCGCTGTCGCGGGCGATGCGGAATTCGTCACGGTCGGTGACGCTGCCCTGGAAGGTCGCCCGTCCGCCGCCCATGGTCAGCAACCCGGCAGAATCATAGACGCGCACACCCACCACCAGACCTTCCTCGAAGGCGCGGCGGGTGTCCAGGCGCATGGCCCGGTTGCGTTCCGTATTGGCGATCAGATCCAGCAGAAGGTCGTCGACCCGGCGGAAGGTGGAGATCGCATGCTCCTCCACCAGTCGGGCGACGACGGCGGTCTTTTCATGGACCGTGAGGTCCAGCAGCCGCTCCTCCCGCTCCAGCCGGTCGAGCAGAATCCACCACAGGGCGGCGATCGCCAGCACGACCGCCAGGGCGGGCAGGACCAATCGCCCGCCGAAACCGGAAAAAAGCCAGAGCGCCCGCTTCACGTATACCCCGAACGCAGTGGATCGTCCGCCGGCCGCGTCCATCGGCGAAAGGCGGACGGCGGCGGCAGGCGGACGCAAGCATGCCGCAACGCAGGTGCGGACGCAACGGCGTTACCGGGAAGGTGGCAGCGCAACGAAGTTGCTCCACCCATGCGCACCGGTCGTGACGACGGCTCACCTCGAACGCTCCGGCTATGCACCCCAGCGCACCGGCCCGTCGGTCAACCCGCCGAAATGCCGGCTTTGCGGCGCTCCGGCCGACCGCTATACCGCGTGAATGAGCTTTGCCCGCGCCATCGCCACCGTCGGCGGACTGACCCTGCTGAGCCGGCTGGCCGGCTTCGCACGCGACATTTTGACCGCTGCGGTCCTGGGCGCCGGCCCGGTGGCCGACGCCTTCTTCGTCGCGCTGAAACTGCCCAACCTGTTCCGCCGCCTGTTCGCGGAAGGCGCCTTCGGCGTCGCCTTCATCCCGCTGTTCGCCGCGGAACTGCAGACCCGCGGCCGGACCGCCGCCGTGCGATTCGCGGAAGAGTCGCTGGCGATGCTGCTGGCGGTGCTGCTGCCCTTCACACTGGCGGCCGTCGTCGCGATGCCCTGGCTGATGCATGGCCTCGCCCCCGGCTTCTCCGACGAGCCCGCCAAGTTCGCCCTGGCGGTGGACATGGCGCGGCTGACCTTTCCCTATCTGGCGCTGATCTCGCTGGTGGCGCTGCTGGGCGGTGTGCTGAACGCGCTGGACCGCTTCGGCCCCTTCGCCGCCGCACCCATCGCCTTCAACCTGACCCTGGTCGCCGCCCTGCTGGTCGCGCCACGGCTGGGGCTGGAGCCGGGCATCGCCATGGCGGCGGCGGTCACCCTGTCCGGAGCGGTGCAGGTCGGATGGATGGCCTGGGCCTGCCGCAATGCCGGCGTGACGCTTCGCCTGCGGCGGCCCCGGATGACCGACGGCATGCGGCGGCTGTTCCGGTTGATCGGGCCGGGGGCCATCGGGGCCGGCGTCATGCAGATCAACCTGTTCCTGAACATCGTGCTCGCCTCGCTGCTGCCCTCGGGCGCCGTGTCGTTCCTTTACTATGCCGACCGGCTGAACCAGATGCCACTGGGCGTCATCGGCATCGCCATCGGCACCGCCCTTCTCCCGGTGCTGGCCCGCCATGCCGCCGCCGGGGACGAGGGCATGGTGCGTCATTATCTGAGCCGCGCGCTGGAATTCAGCCTGCTGCTTGGCCTTCCTGCCGCGGTCGCGCTGGGCGTGGCGGGGGCGCCGATGGTGTCCGTCCTGTTCCAGCGCGGCGCCTTCGGCCCGGACGAGGCGCACGCCACGGCCATGGCGCTCACCGCCTATGCCATCGGCATCCCGGCCTATGTGATCGTGAAGTCGCTGAACGCAGCCTTCTTCGCCCGCCACGACACGGTGACGCCGGTGCGCGTCGCGATCATCGTGACCGTTGCGACCGCCGCACTGGCACTGGCGCTGATGCCGTGGCTCGGGCATGTCGGCATCGCGCTGGCGACCGGGCTGACGGCGTGGCTGGATGTCGGGTTGCTGGTGGCGGCGATGCGCAGGCGCAGCCTGTTCGACCTGGATGACCGGTTGAAGCGCCGCGCACCCCGGATCGCCCTGGCCGCCGCCGGCATGGGAGCGGCGCTGCTGGTGGGCGGGCGTGTGCTGGACCCCTGGCTGGCGGCACCCTCCACCGCCTTACGGTTCACCGCACTGGCATTGCTGGTATCCGGCGGCGCCGCCGCCTTCGGAGCACTGGCGGTTCTGCTGGGCGGGGCCAAAATGGCTGATGTGAAGGGAATGCTGTCGAAAACGGCGCAACCAGCCGCAGAGCAGATCGGGTGAGACAGCAATTGACGGAAGCAACGCCACTTCCGTTCCTCGCTGACCGATCCCGGATGCGCGTTCTTTACTTCAGCGGCAGGTAGACGTCGGTCAGCAGATCATGCTCCGGCGTTTCTCCGGCGAAATTCAGGTAGTGGAAGTAGACCGGGAAGTCGCGAAGCTCTTCGCCGCTTTCCGGAAGCCAATGGACATAGAGGAACCTCACGACTTCGCCGATCTGTTCGTGCGCTCCCCGGTGCCTGACGACGGCGCAGCGGCCACCGGGGATGTGCTTTTTCACCACTCCCTGCGGATTTTCCGGCACCTCTCCATCGATCTCCCCGCAGATGTCAAACCGGAACTCGGCCGGTGCGGTCGTTTCAGGGTTGTCGAACGCAACGCCGAAGGTCCGGCACCGCTCGCGTGGCGATAGTCGACTGGCCTTGCGCCAGTCGATGAAGATGCGGGCCGAGTCATTCACGTCATCAATCGGGCCACGATGACGATAGGCAGCCACCACAACGGGCGGGAACTCGACGACCGAGACATCCATGGTCCTGATCCCCTTCCTTTTGATGTGACGATAGCGGTCGTGCCACTGCCGCCATTCCGGAGTTTTCCTGAACTCGGACGGCGTCTTGCCGAACGCATTCCTGAAGGCGCGGGAGAAGGATTCCGGCGTTTCGAACCCGGCGTCCAAAGCGATGTCGATGACCTTGTCGGCCGGATAGAAGGCCAGCCGGAACGACGCCCGCTTCAACCGTGCCAATTGGATGTACTTCCCGACGCTGATATCGAAATGAGCCGAGAATAGACGATGGAAGTGAAATTTCGAGAGACAGGCAACATCGCTCAACCTGTCGAGCGAAAGGTCGCCTCCCAGATTCCGATCGATGTAGTCGAACAGTCGGGAAAATCTCTGGTCGTACTCTTTCCTGCTCATAGTCGGTCCGGCATGCACGGTTGTTGACGGGAACCATAAGCCGGAGGACCCGCAGCCGTCCTGGCACATCTTGCTGAATATCGACCGACGATTCGGGTCGCCGGAATGGATGGATTCTGATATCGAGAATGCGGCGCTCCCCCACTTGACGGCGGTCATAGGCAGTCGTACAAGCGAACCTACGTGGTGATTTGGTCGACCGGCTTGCGGGCCACGTAAAACAACCCGCTAAAAAGGTCCGAGCCGCGTCCGCGCCTCGACCCGATCGGTCGGGGCTTTTTTTGTTTGCGGCCGGCCCTGCCCCACCGGCGATCACCAGGGGAGAGTGGCGGAATGTCGCGCACCGATCATCGCAATCCGAACGTTTCGGGCCTGCGCCCGCGGTCCAAGCTGGTCCATGGCGGCATCCGCCGCTCGCAGTTCGACGAGACCTGCGAGGCGCTGTACCAGACCTCCGGTTTCGTCTACGGCTCGGCCGAGGAGGCGGAGAACGCCTTCGCCAACGACGGCTCGCGCCACGTCTATTCGCGCTTCCGCAACCCGACCTCGGCGATGTTCGAGGACCGGCTGGCCGAGTATGAGGGGGCGGAATGGGCCTATGCCACGTCCAGCGGCATGGCAGCGGTGCATGGCGCGCTGATGAGCGGGCTGCGGGCCGGCGACCGGGTGGTTGCGCCGCGGGCGCTCTTCATTTCCTGCTATTGGGTCCTCAAGGAACTGTGCAGCCGCTTCGGCATCGAAACGGTGTTCGTCGACGGCACCAATCTGGCGGAGTGGGAAGAGGCGCTGTCCAAGCCGACCAAGGCGGTCTTCCTGGAAACCCCGTCGAACCCCGGCCTTGAGGTCGTCGACCTGGAAGCCGTCTGCAAACTGGCCCACAAGGCCGGCGCGGTGGTCGTCGCCGACAACGCCTTCGCGACGCCGGTGCTTCAGCGCCCGTTCGACTTCGGCGCCGATGTCATCATCTATTCGGCGACCAAGCACATCGACGGACAGGGCCGCTGTCTGGGCGGCGTCATCCTGGCCAAGGACGGGAAATACGCCTCGGAAGTGATCCACCCCTTCCTGCGCAACACCGGCCCGACGATTTCCCCCTTCAATTCCTGGCTGCTGCTGAAGGGCATGGAGACGCTGGAGCTGCGCGTGCACGCCCAGTCGGCGGCGGCACTGCAGGTGGCGGAGTTCCTGGAAAGCCATCCGAAGGTTGCCCAGGTGCTCTATCCGCTGCTGCCCAGCCACCCGCAATACGATCTGGTGCGCAAGCAGATGACCGGCGGCGGCAACATGCTGTCGGTCTTCCTGAAGGGCGGCAAGACCGAGGCGTTCAATGCCCTGAACGGACTGCGGATGGTGATGATCTCCAACAATCTGGGCGATTCGAAGAGCCTGATCACCCACCCCGCCACCACCACCCATTCCAAGCTGACCGACGAGGAAAAGGTCGCCGCCCGGATCGAGCCCGGCCTGCTGCGCCTGTCCGTTGGTCTCGAAGACCCGCAGGACATCATTGAAGATCTCGACCGCGCGCTCGCCGAGGCGTAAAGATCGTGCCGGAACTTATGCTGCAGTGCAGCGTTGACGCTGAAGCTCCGGTTCAGGCAACGATTTGAGAGAGGCGACGCCCATGTCACGACAGAACGCCGGCAACGGCCATCCCACCGACAGGCTCATGGCGGTGGCGGGCCAGCTGACCAAAACCGGCCTTCGCAGCAGCGAAATGGGCGTCGCGGCGGCGCAGACCATCGGCTACCGCACCGCGATGATGGCGGCGGCTATGTCGAACCCCATCGACTTCGCCAACCCGGAATTCATCCGCATGGGGTCCGAGAAGGTCGAGGCGGCGGTGGAGGCCTTCCACGCCGTGGCCACCGGCATCAGCGAGTTCGGGCAGGCCTGGTTCACCATGGTGACGAAGCAGACCCAGGCGGCTGCCGTCACCATCGGCGGCCTTGCCGCGTGCAAGAATCCGGTCGAGATCGTCGACGTCCAGCAGCGCCTGCTGGCCGATGCGGTCGATGCCGGCATCCATGCCAACCTGCGCCTGATCGAGGCGACGGCGGCGCTGGCCGCCGCCGGCATGAATCCCGCCTACCGCAAGGTGCGCGCCAACGCCCGCCGCCTCGCCCGCGAGCAGGCCTGACCGCTCAGACCACGTCCGGCGGAGCCAGACGGCAGCAGCTGCCGTCATGCTCCACCTGGATGGTTGCGTGGCCGATGCCGAAGCGGTCCTTCAGCACCGACGAGATTTCCAGCAGCAGCGCGTCGTCCTGGTTCATGCCGGGACGGACGAGATGGGCGGTCAGCGCGGTTTCCGTCGTGCTGATCGGCCAGATGTGCAGGTCATGCACCGCGGCGACGCCCGGCAGTCCGGCCAGATAGCGCTCCACCCCCGCTGGGTCGATGCCATCGGGCACCGCATTCATCGCCAGCCGCACCGAATCACGCAGCAGTCCCCAGGTGCCGGCGATGATCACCAGCGCGATCACGATGCTGGTCACTGGATCGAGCCAGAACCAGCCGGTGAAGCGGATGGCCAGCGCCGCCAGCACCACGCCCACGGACACCGCCGCGTCCGCCACCATGTGCAGGTACGCGCCGCGCAGGTTGATGTCCTGCTTCTGTCCGCCGATGAACAGCCAGGCGGTCCAGCTGTTGATGACGATGCCGATCACCGCCACCACCATCACCGTGGTCTCCGCCACCGGTTCGGGCTCCACCAGCCGGGTCGCCGCCTCCAGCAGGATGGCGCCGACGGCGATCAGCAGGATCATGGCGTTCAGCAGCGACGCAAGGATCGAGGCGTTCCCGAAGCCGTAGGTGTAGCGCCCCTTCGGCAATCGCCGTCCCAGCCACGCCGCACCCCAGGCCAGCAGAAGCCCCATCACGTCGCTGAGGTTATGCCCGGCGTCGGCCAGCAGTGCGGTGGAGTTGGCGAGCAGACCATAAACCGCTTCCACCATAACGAAGCCGATGTTTAGCAGCGCGCCCAAGGCGAAGGAACGGTCGTAGCGGGCGGGGGCGTGAAGATGGCTCCCATCGGTATGGGTGCCGTGGGTGTGACCGCCATGGGAATGGCCGCCGTGGATGTGTCCATGCGGCATGGTGGAAAGCCTCGTCGGAAGGTGCATTGCAGCACACGCAACCATGGGCCCGCCGTCGCGGGAGGGCAAGAGCCGCGCAACGGTGGTCCGCCCCCTCTTGCGCCGATCCGCTGCGGCGCCTAGCTTCGCGCGGTCACTCACACCAACCGTGAACGAAGGAATTGGTCATGAAGGCGCGCGTCACCTGGGTGGACGGCAAGATGTTCGTCGGCGAATCCGGCAGCGGCCATGCCGTGGTGATGGATGGCGCGCCCGAATCCGGCGGTCGCAACGCCGGCATCCGCCCGATGGAAATGCTGCTGATCGGGATGGGCGGCTGCACCTGTTTCGACATCGTGATGATCCTGGAGAAGGGCCGCCAGCAGATCACCGACTGCGTCGCCGCCATCGAGGCCGAGCGGGCGGAGACCGACCCGAAGGTCTTCACCAAGATCCACGTCCACTTCACAGTGACCGGCCGCAAGCTGGATCCGGCCAAGGTGGAGCGTGCCATCGCGCTGTCGGCGGAAAAATACTGCTCCGCCTCCATCATGCTGGGCCAGACCGCGACCATCACCCACGACTTCGAAGTGGTCGAAGCGCCGTAAGGGCGATATTTGACGGTCACCAGCACCTTTTCGGTTGCATCCATACGCATGAAGAGCGAAGGATCGGACGAGATTTCCGTTCCTTCGCGATCATCGCGTGCGCATCCTCGCCCTCATCTTCCTCGCAGCCGCCTTTCCTGCCCATGCCGACGACGGGCCATCCGGCCTGTCCGGACCAAGCCTGTCCGATTGGGGCGGGGTCGGGCTTTTGCAGATGCCGACCGCGCGAATGGCACCCGATGGGTCGATGAGCGGCGGGCTGACGGCGCTCGGCGACCTGCACCGTCACTATGCCATCTCCGTGCAGCCGCTGCCCTGGCTTGAGGTCACAGCGCGCAACAGCGCCTATCCCGGCTATTACGGACTCAGCGAACCTGGCCTCGACCTCAAGCTTCGCCTGCGGCGGGAGGACGAACGCGGGCCGGCGCTGGTCGTCGGCGGGCGGGACGTCACCGGGTCCGGGCTCGACCTGCCGGGCAAGGGGCGCTTTGCCGGCGAGTACATCGCGCTGTCGCGCCGCTGGTGGGACGTGGACCTCACGGTCGGCATGGGATGGGGAACGCTGGGCGAGGCTGGGCACCTCCGCAATCCGCTGCGCTTCCTGGGCGGCCGGTTCCGCCGCGACCGCGACCCGTCGGCATGGCCGACCAGCCGCGGACCGGGGGCATGGTTCAGCGGCGAACGGGTGGCTCTGTTCGGCGGGGCGGAATGGCACATGCCGGCCATGGGACCGCTGGAAGGGCTGAGCCTGAAGCTGGAGTCATCCGGCGACCGCTTCCGGGCGCAGCGGCAGGACGAGCCCGGCTTCGAGCCCGGCAGTCGCTACAGCATCGGCCTGTCCTGGCGCCCGGCATCCTGGGCCGATCTGGGAGCCGCCTATGAGCAAGGGCGTCGGCTGATGCTGCGCCTGTCGGTCCGTTTCGATCCGGCTGTGGATGCCGACCGCTCCCAACGTCCTCCACCCGCGGTGGGGCCAAGGCCATCGGAAGGGGCTGGGCTGTCGGCAGAAGCCATCGCACTGGTCGCCCGCAGCCGCGGCCTGCCCGTCCGGTCCGTTCGCATCGACGGCGACATGGCGACCCTTTGGCTCGACCCGGCCGGCGGCGGGCATCTGGCGCTGGCCCGCGAGGTGGGTGACGCCGCACGGCTGCTTGCCGATCTTGCCCCGCCACAGGTGGAGAGGCTGCGCGTGGTCACCGGTGCGGCGGGAGTAGCCACTGCCGCCACCACCCTGCTGCGCCGCGATCTGGAGCGCGCCGCCGGTCACCGCAGCAGTCCCGAGGAGATTTGGCGCACGACCGTCATAGAGCCGTCCGCCGGCCCGGTGCCGGACTGGCGTCCGCGGTTCGACCTGTCGACCCGGCTGGTCGCGACCTTCGATCTGGCGGAACTTGGAACCACGCTCGCCCAGCGCACCCACACCGATGTGATGCTGCGCGGTGAACCGATGCGCGGGCTGGTGCTGGGCGGCGGCCTGCGCATCAACGCCGCAAGCGACCTCGACCTGCTGGACACCAACGCCCTGCCGGCGGCACATCCGGTGCGTAGCGACCTGCCGCGCTATGTGGACCGCCCGCTGTCGCTCGACCATGCCTATGCGGCGTGGCTCGGCAACCCGGTGGACGGGCTGACCACCCGGCTGTCACTGGGCCAGTTGGAAGAGATGTATGGCGGCATCGCGGCGGAGGCTCTGTACCAGCCGCTGGCCGCCCGCTGGGCCGTGGGCCTTGACCTCAACCAGGTCTGGAAGCGGCGGCCGGACAGCCTGTTCGGCATCGACCGCGCCGATGCGCGCGGCACCGGCCATGCCAGCCTCTATTGGGAGGCGCCGGGGGCGGGCACCACCACGGCGTTGCGGCTTGGGCGCTATCTGGGTGGCGACTGGGGCGGAACGGTGGAGGTGATGCGGCGCTTCGACGGCGGCATCGGCCTGACCGCCCACGCCACTTGGACAGAGGGGCCGGACGGCGCCCAAAGCCGCTTCGGCGGGCGGATGGATTGGGGGCTGGCGCTGGTGGTGCCGATCGGAACATCGGGCTGGATGCCGGTCGGCGGCACCGTCGAGACGGCGGTGCGCACGCTGGGGCGCGATGCGGGGCAGCGCCTGCAGCAGCCGCTGCCGCTCTACGACCTGCGGGTGCCGGGAGGCTATGGCCGCCTCGCCGGCACATGGTCCCGCCTGTTGAACTGAGGTCAGCGGACAGCTGCACCGGTGGGTGTCGTTGTGGCGGCATGCGGGTCGAGGACCACGGTCGTCCATTGACCCTGCCGGTCCATCGCGCTGGCGACGTAGCGGTCGCCGTCCTTGCGGAAATCACGCACCGACACGTAGCCGGCGGCACTGAGCTGATTCAGCAGCGTGGTCTGCTGCAACTCGACCGGCTTCTGACCGGGAGCGCGGCGCGCGGCGATGTTGGACGAGACTCCGCCGGAGCTTCCCAGGCCGGTCGACATCGAGCGGTCGGCGCCCGTGCTGCCGGAATAGGTACTTGAATAGGTATATTGCGCCATCGCGGCCGGAGCCGCCGCGAGCGTGACGACGAAGGCCGCCAGCCAGAGCTTGGTCTTCATCTTTCCCTCTCCTGCGGATGGTCGCCGCGACCGGACCGCGGCGTCGCCGGAGGTCGAGCCGCCGGCCGTCTGGGTAAGGAAACGCCCAAGAGCGCCGGATGTTGCATAAATGCCAGACCTCCACGGTCCGAGAGTGCACGGGTATTCCGGCCGATACAGGGCGCGGGAACATCGTGCCCACGGCATTGTTCTGTACTTCGAATGCCGCCGCACCGGCTGTGCTTACCGTCACCTTGGCCCGTCTTCCCGGACAGGAAGACATCGGGGTGCGGAGACGACGGGACGGCGGATGCGGCCACGACTTGTCTCATGCGCGACGCCCGAAGTCCTTCGAAGATCTTCGGCCGAGCGAGGGAGGGTATGATGCTCTATTGGGCTCTTGTTTTCTTCGTCATCGCGCTCATCGCCGGCGCGCTCGGGTTCGGTGGGATCGCGTCGGCCAGCTCCGGCGTCGCACAGATCCTGTTCTTCCTGTTCCTTGTGCTGTTCGCCATCAGCCTGATCATGGGTCTGGTCCGGCGACGGTAGCGCCACGGCATCCACCGGGCGATCCGCCCATGGCTTTCCCGTTACGGGATGGAACCATCGGCGGACCGCCCGGTTGATTGCGGCATCTCCTGAGGCTGCAACACACACACTCTCTCCCCCGTAAGTGACGTCAGGGCCGGCGAGCCTGGGCGGCGCTTCGATTGTCCCCGCCTTCGGCGGCGTCTTCCCCGGACGCCGCCGTTCTTTTTTCCCCGGCGTCAAAGACGGAAACGGAGCCCGGACATGAAAACGGGGCGCCCGGCCGCCGGACACCCCGTGTTTCACGATGCTCGCCGCTGCGGATCAGGCGTCCGCGTCCTCCCCGGGATCGCGGCCTTCCATCAGCAGGCGGAGCGCGCGGCGCCCGCGTGACAGGCGCGACTTCACCGTCCCGATCGAAATGCCGAGAATATCGGCCGCCTCGTTGTAGGAAATCCCTTCCAGGCCGATCAGCAGCACGACCTCACGCTGTTCGTTCGGCAGCAGGGCGAGGGCGCGACGCAGGTCGCGAAGCTCCATCCGCACGAATTGCGATCCCGGTGCCGCGCCGATGGCGGCCTGCGCTTCGGCGTCGATGTCGACCACCGGCTGGCGGCGGCGGACACCGTTGATGTGCAGGTTGCGCAGGATGGTGAACAGCCAGGCGCGCAGGTTGGTGCCGGGGCGCCACAGATGCAGGCGGGACAGCGCACGTTCAAGGCATTCCTGGACCAGATCGTCGGCCAGCGTGGCATCGCGCACCATGGCGCGGGCGAAACGGCGCAGGCGCGGGATTTCCTCTTCGATCTGCCGGATCACCGCCGGATCCGGCGGTGCATTGGGATCGGGACGGAATTCGTCGGCGGGTGCACCGTCGGCTGGGTCGATGTGGGCCGCGTCCATCTCGGTTGCGTCGTTCTTGGCCGCATCGCTTCCGGCTTCGGCCTCGATGGCCTCGGCATGAACGTTCAAATGGGTCTCCGTCTGAGCCGCGGCATTCTGCGCGCCATCGGTGGCGGCACGGCCGTTACGGGCATCGGTGGGGTGCTGGTCAGTGTACGTCGGCGCGCGGTCCGAACGGGTCCGGCCGACGGCCTCGGCGCCGAAGGCTACAGGCTCGACCGGGGCCGGGCCGCGCATTCGGTGGCTCAAGGTGGTCGCGACGTGGTTCGCCATCGGTGAAACGATGCCTCCTTCAATGCCGTTCGCCACGGCCGCACCGACCACTTTCGCGGTTCTCCGGCACTGCCGGGGCCTCCGGCGCGACGGCCCCGGACTAAGGTGTGCTTCCTTCGTCCGGGGCCGCCGAATTTGCAGCCGATTATCTGGCCCGATCCCTACGTAATGAGCGTACAAACGGGCTGCCAGTTGGGAAAAAGGCTAGTGGGTCATACAATCGGGCCAGATTACCCCTAGAGTACCCCGTGTATCCCAGGGCGGTCACCGTTCGAGCATTGGCTTTAAATTTGGTCTTTCGTTATCTCTCCAACACGATTGGAGGACGCATGACCAACTTGAAAAGAAAAAGACCGACCGAAACATGTCGATCGGTCTATGGATTTTTTATTGGTGGCGCCACATCAAGCAGTACTGGTGACGTAGTGACAGGCAGCCAGCCTTCCGTTTCGCATTATGCCGCCAACTCTGCCGGTCGGTGCAGCAGACGCCGCGGCGTCCTCCCTGTGAGTTCTGACCTCGACCTTTCGATGGTCTCAAACGGCTTCAATAAAATCATACAGGGGGGTCCGGTGGAACACCACACGAACCTTTGCGGTACGCCGTCCGCGTCGCGCGCTTCTGCAACCCATCAGCGCACCCGCCGGCCGGTCTCCAGCCGTGCGCGCATCGGCGCGCTGGCCGCCGCCCTGATGCTTCCGGGCATGCTGGCTGCCGTTCCCGCCAAGGCCGGCGTCGCGGAGAAGACCGTCGCAGCGCTGGAGGCCCTCGCCAACAAGGGCAGCGTCCGTGCCCAGTATGAGCTGGCGCAGCATTACGAGCGGGCCGACGGGGTAAAGGCCGACCCGCGGCTTGCCTTATCGCTCTACTGCCGCGCGGCCCGTCAGGATTATGCCGACGCGGCACTGATGGCCGGGCGCATGCACATGGCCGGAGTGGGCGGCGTCAACAAGGATGCCGAGCTCGGCCGCGCCTGGCTGCGGAAGGCCGCCGCGCTGGGCAGCGAACAGGCGGAGCGGCTGGTCGGCAGCGCCGGCAGCAACGTGAAGACCCCGGACCGCTGCGAACCGCCAAACCTGCGCTGGGGCATCATCCGCAAGCCGCCGGCCGAAATCCGCGCCATGGTGCAGAAGATGGCGCCGACCTACGGCCTCGACCCCGATCTCGTTCTGGCGGTCATCGCGGTGGAGTCCGGCTATCGCGTCGACGTGGTGTCGAACAAGAACGCCCAGGGCCTGATGCAGTTGATCCCGGAGACGGCGGAACGCTTCGGGGTCACCAACCCGTTCGACGCGGAACAGAACCTGCGCGGCGGCATGAAGTACCTGCGCTGGCTGCTGGCCTATTTTGACGGCAACGTCACCCATGCGCTGGCCGGCTACAATGCCGGCGAGGGGGCGGTCCTGCAGTACAAGGGCATCCCGCCTTACCGCGAGACCCAGGATTACGTCGTCAAGATCCGCAGCATCTACGCGCAGACCTATCACCCCTTCAACCGGGGAATCGTGCAGTCCGCCGGCTTGGTCAGCACCGCGCGAGAAGAGGTTGCCGAGCTGTCGCTTTCGACCAGGGCGCGCAGCAGCGGAAAACGCTGAGAACGACAGATTGCGACTCGGAAAAATGCGACTCGGGCGACTCGGGGCGCGTTTGGTTAACACTTTGGTTATAAAGTGACGATTACCCTCGGGGAACGACGGATTTCGCAAGTGCTGGCGTCTCGGACAAGGACGCCATCCCGCGTCACCCGCCAGCGTCTCACCCGCAACGTTTCATCCGAACGTTTCCCGAGGACCCGCCCGATGCCCATGGCCGCCGACGTCGACACCATCGAACGCACCTCCATCGTCGCCTACACGCTGCTGAACGAGCTTCATGAAGTCCTGGCCCTGCCCAAGGCTCCGGACGACGTCACGCTGGGCATTCTGATGGGCATGGCCATGTTCCTCGACGACAAGGTCGGCCCCATGCGCGCCAAGCGTCTGATGAGCGAGGCGCCGTCCATCGTGCTGAAGACTGACGCCCACGTCACGGCCGACCAGACCCAGCGCATCATGCCGGTCCTGCGCGCCTTCGGCGACCACCTGAAGGAACTGCGCATGAAGGCGGAGCGTCCGGTGAGCGGCACCGTCGGCTGACCGCCCGCCGTCCACAAACGGACCCTCCACCAAATGAACCCGGCGCCTGAAACTGCGCCGGGTTTTCGGCGTTTGCGTGGCGGTAACGGATTGTCAGGCAGCTTGACCAATTGGTGAAATGGGCGGAAGCTTGCCGCCCATGGACTGGTTCACCGGGATCGGCATCGTCGCCATTGCGGCCGGCATCACCATCAGCCTTGTCGTGCTGGTGGCCGTCGGGTCGATCCGCCGCAGCCTGAACGAGGCGTCGGCGCGCCAGTCCCAGCAAATCCGCAAGCTGACGGAGACGGTGGCGACCCTGTCTGCGCAGCATCAGGCGGCGCAGACCCGCATCCAGCAACTGACCGACGCCAACCGCAAGATATCCGACGAGCTGACGGCTCTCGGCGAGCGGCTGAGCGATGCCGACACGGTCCAGCGCGTGTCCGGCACGGCGAGGCTTCTTCATTGACCGCGACACTGCTTTCCGACTCCGCCAGTCCCGACGCCGCCCGCGAGCGCGACCGCTGGGCCGCCAGCGCCGATGCCTGGGACCGCTGGGCCGACCCGATGGCCGATCTGGCCGACAAGCTGAACCGCCCGCTGCTGGACGCCGCCGGACTGGCGGAGGGCGAACGGCTGCTCGACCTTGCGTCCGGCGCGGGTGAGCCGGCGCTGAGTGCCGCACGCCGCGCCGGGCCGGACGGGCTGGTGGTCGGCAGCGATCTCGTGCCCGGCATGATGGCAGGCGCGGTGCGCCGTGCCCGTGACGTCGATGGAGCGGCGCCCGCCTTCACTGCGGCGGACATGACCGCCCTGCCCTTCGCCAACGCCGCCTTCGACCGCGTGACCTGCCGCTTCGGGATCATGTTCGTGCCGGCGGTGGAGGCCGCGCTGCGTGAAGTCCGTCGTGTGCTGCGCCCTGGTGGAAAGGCGGCCTTCATGGTGTGGGGACCGCGTGCCGGCAACGGCCTGTTCGCCGAGATCGGCGATGTCGTGGCCGCCCATCTGGGCGAGGATGGCAGCCTGGACCCGCTGTTCCGCTTTGCCGAGCCAGGACTGCTCGCCGACGCCATGCGTGCCGCGGGATTCGGCGAAACCGCGGAGACCGACCTGACCCCGCTCCGCAAGGCGCCGGCCGGCCAGCCCTTCTGGCGCGCCGCACTGGACATGAGCTTCGGCCACCGGCTGGGCGGCCTGGGCGCGGAACAACGCGGCGCGCTGGAGGCGGACATCGCTCGGCGGTTCGACGCGCAGGCGGTGGACGGGATCGTGCCGGTACCATCGCATGCGCGGATCGTGGTGGGCTGGTAAGGCCGGCGGCCGCGGCCGATCCTATCCGAAAAGCAGAAAGGCCGGGCAAACGCCCGGCCTTTCCAATTTCAAGCCACTTGTACTCAGGCGAAGGCCTTGTACGCGATCAGCGTGAAGGTGTCGCGCACCCCCGGCAGGGTCTGAACATGCTCGGTCACGAAGCGGCCGATGTCGTCGTCCTGCTTCAGATAGCACTTCATCAGCAGATCGTACTGGCCGGAAATCGAATGCACCTCCGACACCTGTTCGATCACCTGCACGGCCTGATCGGCGACCTCATAGGCCTTGCCGAGATCGCATTTGACCATGACGAAGATGGTCTGCACGGGCTCAGCCCTCCTGCGACTGTTCGGTCGAGGTTTCGGCGGACGGACGCGGACGGGCGGAGCGCAGCATGAAGGCCGGCATGTGGTCACCGAAACCGATCACCGGCACGTCATCGTCGTCGTCGTCACGGCGGCGGCGGCGGTCACGGTCACGATCGCGGCGGGGGTCGTTGTTGCGGCGTGCTTCGGCTGCGGCCAGCGATTCGCGGGGCTGACGCTCCTCGCGAACCGGACGGTCGTCGCGGCTGGACCGCTCTTCACGAACGGGCCGCTCCTCACGAACCGGCCGTTCCTCACGAGCCGGCCGTTCCTCACGGGCGGCGCGCTCTTCGCGGGGCGGCCGATCCTCACGGACGGCGCGCTCCTCACGCGGGGCGCGGTCTTCACGGCCGCCGCGGGGCGGACGGGCTTCCGACTTGGCAGCGCGACCGCCACGGCCACGGCCACGCCCGCGGGAGCTGCTGTCTTCCTCGCCGAACTCGGCCGTCTCCAGGCCGTCGATGGCGATCATGGGGATCTCCCGCTTGATGAGGCGCGCGATGGCGCCGACCAGTTTCGTGTCGTCGGGCGTGGCCAGCATGAAGGCGCGGCCCTGCTTGCCCGCGCGGCCGGTGCGGCCGATGCGGTGGACGTAATCGTCCGGGGTCAGCGGCACGTCGAAGTTGAAGACGTGGCTGAGGCCCTGCACATCGATGCCGCGGGCGGCGACGTCGGAACAGACCAGCAGGGTGATTTCGCCCTGCTTGAAGCGCTCCAGCGTCTCGGTCCGCTTGGACTGCACCATATCGCCATGCAGCGCGCCGACATTGAAGCCGTGACGTTCCAGCGACTTCTGCAGCACGGCGATGTCGCGCTTGCGGTTGCAGAAGATGAAGGCGTTCTTGACGTCCTCGGTCTGCAGCAGATGGCGCAGCGCCTTGCGCTTGTCCATCTCGTGCACCAGGACCATCGCCTGCGTCACCGTTTCCGCCGGAGAGGCGGGCGGAGCGACGCTGATCTCCATCGGATCGCTGAGGAACGCATCGGCCAGACGGCGGATTTCCGGCGGCATGGTGGCCGAGAAGAACAGGGTCTGGCGGTTCTTCGGCAGCTTGCTGACGATGCGCTCGATATCGGGGATGAAGCCCATGTCGAGCATGCGGTCGGCCTCGTCGATGACGAAGACCTTGATGTCGTTCAGCATGATGTTGCCGCGCTCGAACAGGTCGATCAGACGACCCGGAGTCGCGATCAGCACATCCACGCCGCGGTCGAGCTTCTTCACCTGTTCGGTGAAGGTCTCGCCGCCGATCAGCAGCGCCATGCTGAGCTTGTGGTGCTTGCCGTAGGTCTCGAAGCTTTCCGACACCTGGGCGGCCAGCTCGCGCGTCGGCTCCAGGATCAGAGACCGCGGCATCCGCGCCCGGGCACGGCCCGACGCCAGGATGTCGATCATGGGCAAGGTGAAGCTCGCCGTCTTGCCGGTGCCCGTCTGCGCGCAGCCCAGCACGTCGCGGCGTTGCAGGACACAGGGAATTGCCTGTTCCTGAATGGGCGTCGGTTGGGTGTAACCCTTGTCCTCGATGGCGCGCAGGACGTCAGGGCCAAGCCCAAGTTCCGAAAAAAGCATCCAACCTGTTTCTGTTCTGGAGTGCGCAAATCGAGCGGTCATCGCTCGACGCCTGGATGAGGCCGAAGAATAGGTAGACAAAGCGCCATGTCAATAGATCCGATGTTCCGAACCCAAAAATAGGCGCGAAAACACGCCGCGTTGGCGAAATCGATCCCCTGCGCTAGGCTGTCCGACGGCGGTGGCGCGAGTCGCGGCCATTGCCGGCACCCTGGATAAGGGCGCCAAGCCCCAAATGGAACGGTCGAGTGCATTTGATGATTCTTCGTGCCCAGGAATCGGTGCTGGTGGTGGTCGACGTCCAGGAACGCCTGCTGCCGGCCATCCACGAATCCGACCGCGTCGTCCGGCATGCCGGGATGCTGTTGAAGGCTGCAGCCACGCTCTCCGTGCCGGTGCTGGTGACGGAGCAGTATCCCCGAGGCCTCGGGCCGACGGTGGAGGCGGTGCGCGCCGAGCTGCCGCCCGGCACCCCGGTGATCGAGAAGATCACCTTCGGCAGCACCGGCGAACCGGCCTTCAACGCCGCGGTGGAGGACCTGAAGCGTCCACAGATCGTGCTGTGCGGGACGGAGGCGCATGTCTGCGTGATGCAGACGGCGCTGGGCCTGCGCCAGCAGGGCCATGCGGTCTATCTGGTCGCGGATGCGGTGTCCTCGCGCACCCCCGCCAACCACGCCGCCGCGCTGGAGCGGATGCGCGCAGCCGGCGTCACCATCGTCACCACCGAGATGGTGCTGTTCGAGTGGATGGAACGGGCCGGCACGCCGGTCTTCAAGGTCGTCAGCGCCCTGGTGAAGTGAGCGCAGGAGAAGCCCGATGTCGAACAGCCGCCCGCCTGTCCGCCCTGCCCTGATCCTGCTGCCCGGCATGCCGCTGGATGCGGCGCTGTGGAACCATCAGGCCCGCCATCTCGCGGACATCGCCGACCCGCTGGTGGTCGAACTCGCGGAGTGCGATTCGATCGCCGCGATGGCCGACAAGGTACTGGCGACGGCGCCCGACCGGTTCGCCGTCGCCGGGCTGTCGATGGGCGGCTATGTCGCCCTGGAGATCCTGCGCCGCTCGCCGGAGCGGGTGGAAAGGCTGGCGCTGCTCGACACAAACGCCCGCCCCGACACGGCCGAGGCGACCGCCACCCGACGCGAGGCGGTGGCGCTCGCCCGCCAGGGCCGCTATGGGCAGGTGATCCGCGCCGCCCTGCCCCGCCTGATCCACCCCGACCGCATGGCGGACGAAGGTTTCGTCCGGTCGGTGCTGGACCAGATGGAGCGGGTGGGGGTCGACGGCTATGCCCGCGAGCAGGAGGCGATCATCAACCGTCCGGACAGCCGGCCCGGCCTCGCCGCCATCCGCTGCCCCACGCTTGTGGTCTGCGGACGCCAGGACGTGCTGACCCCGCCCGCCCTGCACGAGGAGATGGCGGACGCCATCCCCGGTGCGAGGCTGGTGCTGGTCGAGGACTGCGGGCACCTGTCGGCCATGGAGCAGCCGCAGGCGGTGACCGCCCTGATGCGCGACTGGCTGCTGCGCGACTGAAGGCCCGCGACTACCGTCAGCAGTCGATGGCGCCGCAGAACAGGTCGGCTTGCCGGCTGGGGAACAGGGTGAAGGTCATGTCGCTGATCAGGCTGCGGAAATCGGGATCGTCCGGCCCCTGAGGCCGGTCGAGCCATCCGGTGGCCGACGTCAGCGCCCCGCCGGAGCGGCAGAACGCACCCTGCACCACGATGGGTCCACCCGGCGGCGACGTCGGGATCGGCCCGTCCGTGCAGAGCGACGAGTTCAGCATGTTCTCCGCGACGTTGAAGGCCAGAACCACCTTGTAATCCCGCCGTGCCGTCTCGTTCGGCGTGGTGGTGAGGTTGGTCTTCACCCCGGACACGCGGTTCTGCATGTGGGGCAGGACCTTTTCGGCGAAGCGCTCCGGCGGCAGGCCGAAGGGATCGCCATGCAGAACCACGCGCAGGTCGCGGTTCCCCGCCGCATAGGAAACCTCGCTGCGCGTGTAGGCCGGAGCCGGTTCGCTTGCCACCACCCTCTCGTTGGAGCAGGCGGCGAGGACCGAGGCACCCAGCAGAAGGGCGGCGAGCGGCGGGAGCATGCGCATGATCGGATCGTCCGTTGGTATCGCTGGGCGGGATATGGGGAGCGGTTGCCGGATGGGCGAGTGCTCCCCTGTCCCGTGGCCCGGATCCGTCACATGTCCCGCAGCCATTTGTCCGCAGCGCGGGCGATCAGGCCCGGATAGTCGGGATGCTCCAGCCCGATCAGGGGAAGGCCGAACTCCGCAACGATGCGTGCGACCGTCAGGTCGGACAATTCCACCCCCAGCATCCGGGCGCGGCGGGCGATCGCCAACTCCTGGCCCCAGACATAGACGTGCCTTGCGCCGGTGTTGCGCGCCATGACCCGGGACTGCTCCATCCGCTCGTCGCCGTTGATCGGCAGCCAGATGTCGGTCATCAGCGTGTCGGCCGGTTCCTCGGTGCGGAATTCCAGCGCATCGGCATTGACGAGGACGATCTTCGCCACGGCCTCTGCCGGAAGCTGGTCAAGCAAGCCGATGCGCCGGTTGACCTCGATCACGTCAGGGTCGAGTTCCACCACCGTGACCCGCGTCACTTCCGGCCGCAGCGCCGCATTCACCGCCGACCAACCCATGCCCATCCCCATCACCACCGTATGGCCGGTGGCGGCGCGGACGCCGATCTCCTGGCTCTCGATCTCCATCGGCGTCATCGACATCCAGCAGCGGGGGTCGCCATCGGCCTCGCGCCGGAACAGGGCGGCGGTGCCGGTCGTCATCAGCGCCGGGCTCCAATAGCCGGAGCTCACCAGCATCGGCGCCACCCGCAACTGCCAGCACCCGACCTCGCAAGGCTGGTAGCGCGGCACGAACAGGTCGGTGGTGAAAGGAGTCAGCGACGACAGTGCTTCGGCAACCATCTCGGGCGGGATGGCGTCAGCCGGGATGTGCGCTCCAGGGAAGGCTAAGGGGTGCATGCGTCTCCTGCGGGATCGGGCCATTGTCCGCGAGAGGTTCTCGGGAGCGGCAGCTTCCGTAATGATAGACCAGGGACGCCATTCCCCATAACCGTGAATTTGCTACGGGAACTTCCACTCCCAGCCATCCCAAAGGGGGGCTTCCCGAGTCTTCAGCCGCAATCAGACCAACGCACGCCCTCGACCATTGCAGCGACGCCGGAGGGTTACATCCTTCAGATGATTGGAAAAACGATCTTTGCACTCCGGCATGGCGCAGGTCGCAACCTCGCCATGCCGGCCGCCGCCATCACACGTCGATGTCGTCCGCCTTCACGAACTTCGCGTTGTCCTGGATGAAGCGGAAGCGAAGCTCCGCCTTCTTGCCCATCAGTTCCTCGACGAGGGAGCGGGTGCGCTCGAATTCCGGCTTTTCTTCCGGATCGGCGGCATTGGGCACCACCACGCGCAGGAGCGAGCGCTTGGACGGGTCCATCGTCGTGTCGCGCAGCTGGGCCGGCATCATCTCGCCCAGGCCCTTGAAGCGGCTGATGTCGGGCTTCTTGCCCTTGAACATCTTCGACAGCAGCTCGTCCTTGTGGGCGTCGTCGCGGGCATAGACCTGCTTGTTGCCGTGGCTGAGGCGGTAGAGCGGCGGCAGGGCGAGATACAGGTGGCCTTCCTGGATCAGGCCCGGCATCTCGCGGTAGAAGAAGGTCATCAGCAGGGAGGCGATGTGGGCGCCGTCGACGTCGGCGTCCGTCATGATGATGACCCGCTCGTAGCGCAGCTTGTCGGTCGAGAAATCCTTGCCGATGCCGCAGCCCAGCGCCTGGGTCAGGTCGTTCAGCTCCTGGTTGGCCTTCATCTTGTCGACCGACGCGCTGGCAACGTTCAGGATCTTGCCGCGCAGCGGCAGGATGGCCTGGGTCTCGCGCTGGCGCGCCTGCTTGGCGGAGCCGCCGGCCGAGTCGCCCTCCACCAGGAACAGTTCGGTGCCCTCGGGAGAGTTGCGCGAGCAGTCCGCCAGCTTGCCGGGAAGGCGCAGACGGCGGGTTGCCGACTTGCGCGTCATTTCCTTGGACTGCTTGCGGCGCGCCCGCTCTTCCGCCTTTTCGATCAGGCGCTCCAGCAGGGCGTTGGCGCTCTGCGGATCGCCGGACAGCCAATGGTCGAAATGGTCCTTCACCGCGGTCTCGACGAGGCGCTGGGCCTCCGCCGTCACCAGCTTCTCCTTGGTCTGGCCCTGGAAATGCGGTTCGCGGATGAAGACCGACAGCAGGATGCAGGCGTCGCCCATCACGTCGTCGGCGGTGACCTGCCCGGCGCGCTTGTTGTTCGTCAGCTCGCCATAGGCCTTCAGGCCGCGGGTCAGCGCGGTGCGCAGGCCGGCCTCGTGCGTGCCGCCCTGGGGAGTCGGCACGGTGTTGCAGTAGGTGTGCGAGAAGCCCTCGTCATCGTCGGGCCACGCCACTGCCCATTCCACCCGGCCCTGGCCGTTGGGGAAGTCGAGCGCGCCGGCGAAAGGCGCCCGCGTCAGCGTCTTGCGGTCCTTCAGCGCGGCGGTCAAGTAATCCTGCAGCCCGCCCGGGAAATGCAGGGTCTCCGATGCCGGCGTGGTGGCGTCGACCGACAGCAGCGCCGGATCGCAGCTCCACCGGATCTCCACCCCACGGAACAGATAGGCCTTGGAACGCGCCAGCCGGTACAGCCGGTGCGGTTCGAAATGAGCGGTCTCGCCGAAGATTTCGGGGTCGGCGTGGAAGCGGATGGTGGTCCCGCGACGGTTGACGTTGCCACGGTGGGCCAGCGGCCCCTGCGGCAGGCCGCGGCTGTATTCCTGGACGTAGAGCTGCTTTTCGCGGGCGATCTCGACAGTCAGCCGGTCCGACAGGGCGTTCACCACCGACAGGCCGACGCCATGCAGGCCGCCCGAAGTCTGGTACACCTTGTTGGAGAATTTGCCGCCGGAGTGCAGCGTGGTCATGATGACCTCCAGCGCCGACTTGCCCGGGTACTTCGGGTGGTCGTCGATGGGGATGCCGCGCCCGTTGTCGCGCACCATCACCGTGCCGTCGGCGGCCAGCTCCAGGTCGATGCGGCTGGCATGGCCGGCCACCGCCTCGTCCATGGCGTTGTCCAGGACCTCCGCCACCAGATGGTGCAGCGCACGGTCGTCGGTGCCGCCGATATACATGCCCGGCCGGCGCCGGACGGGCTCCAGCCCTTCCAGAACCTCGATATCCTGGGCGGAGTAGCTGTCGGCCTTGGGGGCCGTGTTCTCGAAAAGATCGCTCATGACGGGATGATAGGAATTTCGTCAGGGGTGCGCAAGCGCATCCTGTGCCGTTTATAGTGCGGTGCCACAAGCTTTTGTGCAGGAAATTTTCGTGACGCCGGAGGAAGCATGAGCGCAGCGCACGCATACGACTTCGACAATGGCCCCGCCCTGCGGGCCATCGCGATGCCGGCGGACACCAATCCGAACGGCGACATCTTCGGCGGCTGGCTGCTGGCGCAGATGGATCTGGCCGGCGGAACCGTGGCGGTGCGGCGCAGCCACGGCCGCGTCGCCACCGTCGGCATCGAGGCGATGACCTTCCACAAGCCGGTCTTCGTCGGCGACGAGGTCAGCTGCTTCGCCCGGATCGAGAAGGTCGGCCGCACCTCGCTGCGCGTCCGCATCGAGACCTGGGTGCGGCGCGAACGTTCCGGCTCCGACCCGATCAAGGTGACGGAAGGCGTGTTCACCTACGTCGCCATCGGCGAGGACCGCAAGCCGCGCGAAGTGCCGCCGGAGTGAGCGCCGTCAGGCCGTAGGCGCCTTGACGAAATGCTGGTGGCCGTGGTCGCACTGGCCGCGGGCGTGCTTGTCGTCGCAGCTTTCGCCGGAGGTCAGGCCGATCCAGCCATGCAGCGTGGTGGGGTCGAAGCCGGCCTCGCGGCGGTCGCCGACCTGGATCAGCGGGCGGCGGATCAAGTCGCGGTCGGCCAGCATCGCGGACAGTGCCGCGGTCTCGTCGAGGCCGTCGGGATTGACGGCGCCCGACTTCACTGCGGCAGCGCGGCGGTTGAACCACGCATCGACATCCTTGTCGCCGAAGAAGGCGCGGAGGTCGGCGGCGGTCAATTCGGCGGTGGCAAGATCGCGTTCGACCAGCATGTGACCGGCGGCGGTCAGCTGCTGCTTCTGCTTGGCGTTCGCCGGGCAACCGGCCATACCGTAGAAAATCACCTCGGCCATTGGGCACTCCGCTGTCGGGTGGACGGACCTGACCGGGAGGCAATCAGGACCGATTTCGTCCAGTCTAACGGCAGCGCTGCATAAAAAAGGGCGCGACGGAATGTCGCGCCCACATTTTTTGTATGGGTATTATGAGCCAGCCCGCGAGGCTCACTTCTGCAGGCGCTTCAGGGAATCCTCGACATACTGGTTGGTGTAGGTCTTGGACAGATCGATGCTGGTCGACGCCACCGCCGGGTCGAAGGCCTTCAGCACCTTCAGCGCGGCATCGGCACCGACCTGGGTGAAGCGGCCGTCCGGCGAATAGGTCGGCTTCGAATGCTCGAAAGCCTGGGCGTAGAGCGACTTGTTGCCCAGGAAATACTCCTCCGGCAGCACCTTCAGCACGTCATCCGTGCTGGCCTTGTTCAGCCACAGCATGGTGCGGACGAAAACGTCGGTCAGCGCCTGCGTGGTCTTCGGATTCTCCTTGATGAAGTCGGGCTTCATGTAGAGCACCGCGGCGGGATAGGGACCGCCATAGACATCCATGGTGCCCTTTTCCGTCCGGGTGTCGAGCAGGACGGTGATGTCGCCATCGGCTTGCGCCTGGCTGATGACCGGGTCCAGGTTGACGATGGCGTCGATCTCCCCGCGCTTGATCGCCGCGATGGCGCTGGGACCGCCACCGACGCCGATCACCGACGCATCCTCCGGCTTCATGCCCATGGAGGTCAGCACATAGTTCAGCATGAAGTTGGTGGAGGAACCGGGAGCGGTCACGCCAACCTTCTTGCCCTTCAGGTCATTCACCGACTTGATGGTGCCGGCCTTGTTGACGGCGGCCAGCACGATGCCGGGATAACGGCCGAGCTGGGCCACCGCCACGATGGGCTGGCCCTTAGCCTGCATCTGGATGGTGTGGTCGTAGGCGCCGGTCACCACGTCGGCGGAGCCGCCGATCAGTGCCTGCAGGCTCTTGGCACCGCCGCCGAAGTCGCTGATCTCGACGTTCAGACCGGCTTCCTTGAAGTAGCCCAGCCGTTCGGCGAGCGTCAGCGGCAGGTAATAGAGCAGCGGCTTGCCGCCGACGGCGATCTTGATGTCGGCCTTCTCAAGCGTCTGCTGGGCCGCGGCCAGTCCGGCCGTTCCCAATGTCATGACGACCGCGGCGGCCGCGATCAACGATTTGAACGTCATTGGTTTCCTCCCCCCGTTGGATTTCCTTAAAGGAACTCAGTGCTGCCCGCCGCTGGTATCCTGCGGGCGCCAGTGCAGAAGCCGCTTCTCGATCATGGTGACGCCGGCATCGATCAGGACGACGAAGATCGTCAGCACCAGCATGCCGGAGAAGACGCCGACGGTATCGAAGACGCCCTCCGCCTGATGGATGCGGTAGCCGAGCCCGGCGGCGGAGCCCAGATATTCGCCCACCACCGCACCGACCATGGCGAAGCCGACGGCGGTGTGCAGCGAGGAGAAGACCCAGGACAGGGCCGACGGCAGATAGACATGCCGGAACAGGTCGCGGGAGCTGGCTCCCAGCATGCGGGCATTGGCCAGCACCACCGGGCTGACCTCCTTCACGCCTTGGTAGACGTTGAAGAAGACGATGAAGAAGACCAGCGTCACCCCCAGCGCCACCTTCGACCAGATGCCGAGCCCGAGCCACAGCGCGAAGATCGGCGCCAGGACCACGCGGGGCAGTGCGTTGATCGCCTTGATGTAGGGGTCGAAGACGAGGGAGACCAACGGCGCGCGGGCAAACCAGAAGCCGAAGGCGATGCCGGCAACGGTCCCGATGACGAAGGCCAGCGCCGTTTCCAGCAGCGTGATGCCCAGGTGATACCAGATGACGCCCGAGGCGAAATCGGCCCAGGTGCGGGCCAGCACCGCCCCCGGCGTGCCGAAGAAGAATGGGCTGAGGATCTTGGTGTCGGTCAGGACGTGCCAGATCAGGAAGAAGGCGATCAGGACGCCCAGTTGCAGCAGCAGGATGACCGGACGGCCGGGCAGGCGTTTGGCATGGGATCTCATGATGTCGTCACCGCAGCTTGGTCTGGGCGTAGCCCTTCAGAACTTCGTCGCGCAGTTGGCCCCAGATTTCCTTGTGAAGGTCCAGGAACTGCGGCGTCATGCGGATTTCCGCCACGTCGCGCGGGCGCTCCAGGTCGATGCGGTATTCGCCGATCAGCCGCGCGCCGGGGCCGGCGGACAGAACCAGCACCCGGTCGGACATGGCGATCGCCTCCTCCAGGTCGTGGGTGATGAAGACCACCGACTTGCGGTCCGCCGCCCACAGGTCGAGCAGTTCGTTCTCCATCATCTGGCGGGTCTGGACGTCGAGCGCCGAGAAGGGCTCGTCCATCAGGATGATCTTCGGATCGACGATCAGCGTCTGGGCCAGCGCCACGCGCTTGCGCATGCCGCCCGACAGCTGATGCGGAAATCGGTCGCCGAACCCCTCCAGCCCGACGCGGGACAGCCAGGGCAGCGCGCGCTCCCGCGCCTCCGACTTTGAGACGCCGCGGAACTCCAGCCCGGCTGCGACATTGTCGAGCGCCGATTTCCAGGGCATCAGCGCCTCGGCCTGAAACATGTAGCCGGCCTTGGGATTGATGCCGGTCACCGGCTGCCCGAACGAAAGCGCGCGGCCCTCGCTGGGCTTCAGCAGGCCGGCGGCGACGTTCAGCATCGTCGACTTGCCGCTGCCGGTCGGGCCGACGATCGACACGAACTCCCCGTCCGCGACGGTGAAGCTGGCTCCCTGTACGGCGGTATAGGAACGTCCCCGGCCGTCGGGTGAGGGAAAGGTGCAGGTCACGCCGTCCAGCTGGAGGGCGGGCGCCGCGGCGGCCTCGGCCATATCGGTGTGGTCCTTATCGTTCGGGCGGATCACTTTGGTTGGGAAAGCATACTGTCCGAACCGAAGCATATCGGCAACCTCTTGAGATCACCGTCGAATCCAAAGGGAGCCATTCCGCAAACGCACCGCTTACGGTGTCAAAGAAGGGACCGGGGGCCTTAACGGTTGCCGCGACGGCGGCATGTCCCCCATCAATGTCATAGACCGAAAGCCAGTCCCTATCTTTTCGCGGAGCCGAGATGCCCACGCTGCCGAAACGTCCGATGATCGCGCTTGCCGTCCTGGCCGCCCTGCTCGCCGCGTGGCTCGGATTCGCGGCGTGGTACGATCACAGCCAGCGGGCGGACGAACGGCCGGCGACCTACAGCGCGCTGATCGAACGGGCCGGCCGTGGCGAGATCGAGTCCGTTACTTTCTCCAACGGCACAGGCCATGCGGTGGCCACCGATGGCAGCCGCTATCGCATCGTGATGCCGGTCACCGACGATCTGCTGAAGGAGATGCGCAGCCACAAGGTCGCCATCGCCTTCGACGAGGGGCCGGACGGGCTGATGGCGCAGACGGTCCGCGTGCTCGACCGCGCGGCTCCCTTCCTGGTGGTGGCGCTGCTGATCGGCGGGCTGCTGCTCAGCGGCGGGCAGTTCTTCGGCATGGGGCGCGCCACCCGCGTGCGCCCGGAGGATACCAACACCGTGTTCGCCGACGTGGCGGGCGTGGACGAGGCGAAGGAGGAGCTGCGCGAAACGGTGCAGTTCCTGAAGGACCCGCGCCGCTTCGCCATGGCCGGCGCCCGCGTGCCCAAGGGCATCCTGCTGGTCGGCCCGCCGGGCACCGGAAAGACTATGCTGGCCAAGGCCGCGGCGGGCGAGGCCGGCGTGCCCTTCTTCGCCGCATCGGGTTCCGATTTCGTCGAGATGTTCGTAGGACTGGGCGCGGCGCGCGTCCGCAGCCTGTTCAAGACCGCCCGCGCCAACGCCCCCTGCATCCTGTTCATCGACGAGATCGACGCGCTGGCCGGCAAGCGCGGCGAATCGAACAGCCATTCGGAACGCGAGCAGACGCTGAACCAGTTGCTGGTCGAGATGGACGGCATCGTCGAAGGCGGCGAGGTGGTGGTGATCGCCGCCACCAACCGGTCGGAAATGCTGGACGCCGCGGTGCTGCGCCCCGGCCGCTTCGACCGTCACATCCATGTCAGCCTGCCCGACGTGGCCGGGCGCGAAGCCATCCTGGGCGTCCATGCCGGCCGGCTGACGCTGGCGCCCGACGTCTGTGCCCGCACCGTGGCGCGCGGCACCCCCGGCTTCTCCGGGGCGGAACTGGCGAACCTGACCAACGAGGCCGCCCTGTCGGCGGCGCGCCAGGGCCGGGTCGTTGTCACCATGGCGGATTACGAAGCCGCCAAGGACCGCGTGCTGATGGGCACCGAGCGCCGCAGCCTCGCCCTGTCGGCGCACGAGCGGCGGCTGATCGCGGTCCATGAGGCAGGCCATGCGCTGGTGTCCCTGCGCTGCCCGCAGGCCGACCCGATCCACAAGGCCACCATCATCCCGCGCGGTGGCGCGCTGGGCATGGTGGTGCGGCTGCCTGAGGGCGACCGCGTGTCGGTTTCGCGTGCCAAGCTGATGGCGGACATCGCCGTCGCCATGGCCGGCCGTGCCGCCGAGGAGATGGCTTTCGGCCACGATCACGTCACCACCGGTGCGGAGGCCGACTTCCGCGCCGCCACCGACCTTGCCCGCCGCATGGTCACGGCCTGGGGAATGAGCGAGGAGATCGGCTATGTCGCCCATGCCGCCGCCAAGCCGGGCGCCCGGTCCGAGCGTACCGCATGGCGCATCGACGAGGAGGTCCGCCGCATCACCGACGAAGGCATGGAGCATGCCCGCCGCCTGCTGCGCACCGACCGCGCCGCGCTGGACGGCATCGCCCAGGCCCTGTTGGAGCGCGAGACCCTGACCGGCGGCGAAATCACGGAACTGGCCGACCGCCAGGAGGAGCGCGCGACGGAGGCGGCCTGAGACCACGCTGCCAGGGAATGGTGGGGACATCGACGCTGCCCCATCCCTCCACCGACAGGAAATGTCCCGCATTGCGGCATGGGTGCATACCGGGGTAGATTAATCTGGATCGGAATGGGGTTAGCACGAGGGGGGCGCGATGACGGGACCGCTATCCCGCCGCACGGTTCTGCGGACCGCGCTGCCCCTCCTCGCCTCCTTGCCCTTGCTGGCGGGGCGCCCGGCCTTAGGGCACACAGCGGCCGCAGATGCTCGGCCCATCGTCAAGGTCGGCGCCTACGAATTTCCCCCTTACGTCGATGAGACGGGCGGCGGCGTCACCCGCGACCTGCTGGACCTGTTCAACGCCGCCCAGTCTGAACTCCGGTTCGAAATGGTCCGCACCGCGCCGCAGCGGCGGTACGACGACCTGGAACAAGGGCGGTTCGACATGATCGCCTTCGAATGCCGTAATTGGGGCTGGCAAGGCCGCCCGGTCGAAGCCAGCCGGCCGTTCCTGCGCGACGCCGAGGTGTTCATCGCCCGGGCGGCCCCCGGCATCGACCAGCGCTATTTCGACGATCTGACCGGCAAGTCGATTCTCGGACGGCTCGGCTTCCATTACGCGTTCGCCGGGTTCGAGGCCGACCCGAAGATCCTCGAACAGCGGTTCCGCACCCGCGTCACGGTGACGCATGAGGGCAACGTCCGCAGCGTCGTCGCCGGCCGGGCCGATCTCGCCATCGTCACCCGCTCCTTCCTGACCCGCTTCCTGCAGCGCGAGCCCGAACTGGCCCGGCAGCTGGTGGTGTCCGAGCGCACCGACCAGATCTACGAGCACACCATCCTGACGCGCCGGGGCGGAGCCGTCGCGACCGCCTGGCTCGATTCGCTGCTCGACCGCCTTGCCGAGGACGGGCGCCTGGAGTTGCTGTGGCGGCGGAGCGGGATCGTGTCGTGAGGCGCCGCTCCTCCCTGCTGGCGCGGGTGGCCGGGGCGATCCTGCTGACGACCGCTACCATCGGATCGGCGGCCGTGCTGCTGTCGGAATGGATCGTGGAGGGCCAGCGCCACCAGGACCTGCTGCGCCGGGCCGAACTGGTCGCGGCGACCCAGGCCGACGCGCTGAGCGGCCCGGTGTGGGAACTGGACAACCGCAGCGCCCAGCGGATGATCGAGGCGCTGACCGGCCGCGATCCCGCCATCCGCTCCATCACGGTTTTCGAGACCGACCGCGACGTGCCGCTGGCCGAGATCGGCGTCGGCGGCGAGGACGCCGCCGAACGCATCACCGTCCAACGGCCCATCGTCCTGCACGGGCGCGAGGGACGGGTCCAGACGGTGGGAACCCTGCGGATCGCCTATTCGACGGCGGAGGTCCGGCAGGCAACCCTGGATGCGCTGGTGCCGGTGGTCGGGCTGCTGGTGCTGTCGCTGCTGGGGGCGATGGCGGTTCTGGGCCTGACGCTGAACCGCATGGTGCTGCGCCCGTTGCGCCGGCTGACCCAATTGGCCAGCGCCATGGCGCGCGGCGACTATGGCGCCCGCATGGATACCGCCCGCATGGACACCGGCCGCACCGACGAAATCGGCGTGCTGGCGGACGGCTTCAACCGCATGGCGGCCACCGTGCAGGACCACACCAGCACGCTGGAAAGCCGGGTCCGCGAACGGACCGAGGCGCTGGCCGCCACCAACCGCGCCATCATGGACAGCATCAACTACGCGCAGCTGATCCAATCCGCCATCCTGCCATCCGCCGACACGCTGTCGGCCGGCCTCACCGAGCATTTCGTCCTGTGGCGCCCGCGCGACGTGGTCAGCGGCGATTTCTATGTCTGCCGGGAGGTGCCGGACGGATACGTCGTCGCGGTCGCCGACTGCACGGGGCATGGCGTGCCCGGCGCCTTCATGACGATGACCGCCAGCGCGATGCTGAACAACGCACTGGACCTTCTGGGCGCGTCCGACCCGGCGGCGGTGCTTGCCGCCGTCGACCGCAAGGTGCGCGCCGCCCTGCACCAGGAGGGAGAAGCCCGCAACGGAGCCGAGTGCTTCGACAACGGTCTTGATCTCGCGCTCTGCCACATCCGACCCGCCGAAGGGAGGCTGGTTTATGCCGGGGCACGCATTCCCCTGCTGGTCGTCACCGGCGATGGCGTGACGGAGCTGCGCGGCGACCGGCGCAGCCTGGGCTACCGTCCGGCCGGGCAGCCCGCCGGTGGGTGTGGAGCCGAGTCGTCCTTCACGAATCACGGCATTCTCCTGCGACCGGGCCAGACCTTCATCCTGGGAACCGACGGGCTGGCCGATCAGAGCGGCGGCGAACGCGGACGCAGCTTCGGCAGAGCCCGCCTGCGGGAAATGCTCCGGCAGGGCGGCACCGGCCCGCTGGACAGGCTGAAATCGGAGTTGGAATCCTCCCTCGACCGCTTTCAATCGGGCCGCGAACAGCGCGACGACATCACGCTGTTCGGGTTCCGCGTGCGGCTGACCGACGCAGCAGCCGCTCCCCAGCAGCGAACCGGCCGCCAGGCCGCATGAAAGGCCTGGACCGTTTGCGCGAATCTGTTACAGAGATGTCACCTTTTGTGACAGGTTGTGACGCGCCATCCGCGACAGGTCAGGGACAGGTTCACAGGTCGTTTTCGAGGCCCATCAACTTTGTTTTAAAATTTAGGCATTCTAGGGTATGTTCCACCCGCTGGAGTGGTGTGCATAGGCGCGGCAACAGGGAGAGCACGGCATGGCAGGTCCGACGATCGTCGTGGTCGAAGATGAGAGTTCGCTCCGGTCCGACATGGTGGAATACCTGACGGGCTGCGGATTTCATGCGATCGGCGCACGCGATGGTGCGGAACTCGACCGTCTGCTCCAGAGCAACGACGCGTCCATCGTGGTCCTGGATGTGAACCTGCCGGACGAGGACGGATTCAAGATCGCGGCACGTCTGCGCGACGGCCATGGCGCCGGCATCATCATGGTCACCGCCCGCAGTTCCACCGTCGACCGTGTGGTCGGGCTGGAGATCGGCGCCGACGCCTATCTTGTGAAACCGGTCGAATTGCGCGAACTGGAAGCGCAGGTGAAATCGCTGCTGCGCCGGCTGAGCGAGCGTGCCGCCGAGTCGGCGGTCCAGGCCGCCGGTACCGCCGCACCAGCCGACGCCGTCCATGACGGCATCGACGAGGCGCGCTGGTCGCTGGACCCCACGGAATGGAGCCTGACCAATCCGGCCGGCATCCGCATCAGCCTGACCAGCATGGAAATGAAGCTGACCAGCCTGCTGGCCGCCCAGGCGCGCAAGCCGGCGACTCGCGACCAGATTTCCCAGGCTCTGTACAATCGCCGCTGGAACCCGGAAGACCGTTCCATCGACACCGTCGTCGGCCGCCTGCGCCACAAGGTGGAGGGCGCCATCGGCGGCCCTGCCCCGCTGAAGTCGGTACATGGCGTCGGATATGTCTTCTCCGCCCCGATCCGGGTGATGGGCGCGACACAAGGATAAGTCAGTCCTGCCCCGGCGTCCGGCGCGGGAACAGCAGCGTGAAGCTGGTCCCTTGGTCCGGCATGCTGTCCACCGTGATCGATCCCTTCAGAACGCCGACCACCAGATTGTGGACGATGTGCAGCCCCAGCCCGCTGCCGCCGCGCCCGCGCCGCGTGGTAAAGAACGGCTCGAACACCCGGGCGCGGTGCTCTTCGTTCATGCCGCGGCCATTGTCGGTGAAGCACAATCGGACGGTATCCGGAGTCGGAAGATCCACCGTGATCGCCATGTCGCCCGGCCGGCCATCGGCAAAGGCATGGGTCAGGGCGTTCATCACCAGATTCGACAGGATCTGCGACAGCACGCCCGGATAGCTGTCCAATTCCAGATCGCCGGGGCAGTTCACCGCCACCGCATGGCCCGATGGCCGAAGCTTCGGCTGCAGGCTGACCAGCGTATCCTGGATATAGGCGGCAAGATTGACGCCGCGCCGCTCCGCGCTGGCCCGGTCGACCGCGACCTGCTTGAAGCCGGCGATCAACTGCGACGCCCGTTCGCAATTGCCCAGGATCAGGTCTGTGGTGTCGATGGCGGTGGTGAGATAGCGGGCGAATTCCGCCTTTCCCAATTCCCCTTCCTCCGCCCGACGGCGCAAGGCCTGGGTCGCATCGGCAAGATGGGAGGCGCAGGAAACGGCAATCCCGACCGGCGTGTTGATCTCGTGTGCGACCCCGGCGACGAGCGCACCGAGCGAAGCCAGCTTTTCCGACTGGACCATCGCCTCCTGTGCCTCACGCAGGCTTTCCAGTGCGGCTTCAGCCTCGCTGCGCCGACGTTCCAGTTCGTGGTTGGCGTCACTCAACTGGGCCTGCAGGCGGTCGCTGACCCGCACCAGCCGCTGCTGCTCCCGCGTGCTGAGTTCGAAGGCGGCGACGAGTTCGCGGAATTCTGACAGGCACTGAGGTGCCAGCGCCTCCAGCCTCTTCTCCAGCGCGCCGGCCTTGGCGAGCGCCTCCTCCTCAGCAGCGAAGAGGTTGAAGCTCATGGGCTGCCGCCGGCGGGGATCTCCCGCATCCGGAAGACGACATACCGCAGATCCTCGGCAAAATCCTCGCCCAGTTCGCGCATGGATTCGTCGTTTTCCTCCACGCACCAGGTCAGCGTCACCGGCCGGCCGGCCTTCGCCACGGTCTCCAGCATCTGGAAGATGTTCATCAACGCTTTGGCGCTGGAACTGTTGAAATACAGCAATTCCATGTCGAAACGGATCGCCCCGCCATCGGGGCGGGCCAGATAGCCACGCAGCGCGTCGAACACCGGGCCGAAGAAACCGGCAACGTCGTCGGGATAGGATTCGCCGGTCATTCGTAAATGGCCGCCGGCGAAGTCGAAAGAGACGCCCGGCGTGCGTCCGGTGGCGGGGATGGTCAGGCTGTCCATGGCTCGTCGCTCGGTTCGGCCGCTCAGACGCGGACCTTGAGGCAGAAGAAGCTGCGGTCCGCGTCCATCGCGTTGAAATCATAGTCGATGGGATCGCTGGCCCGCCGGGCGATCTCGATCAGTCCCAGGGTCGCGCCGCGACTGCCGTCGTCCGGCTCCTCCCGAAGCTGTTCACGGTAGTAGCTCTTGATGCCATTGCGGTCGAGGCTCTTCAGATGGTCCAGCCGCTGCTTCAGGCGCGGAACGTCGCCGTTGCGCACGGTGTTGCCGCAGACGATGAAGACCTTGCCGTCCTCCACCCCGATGGTCACCATTCCGGCGCTGAGTTCGACAGCGCGGCCGGCGCGGCCCGACATCTTTTCCGCCGAATAGCGGATGATGTTCTGCATCTGCTCGACAAAGACGGAAAAGACCCGGCGGATGGTGGGGCCGTCCGCCTCCTCCAGAGCCATCTTTTCCCGCAACGCCTCACCCAGGGAGTAAAGTATCCCTTCCGACAAGTATCCGCTGAAGGAAAACAGAATACCTTTGTCATCCAGATCGCGTTTTATCGCCGCATACTGCTGTGCAAGCATGGGAGCCGCCGGATTTTCCATCAGTGCCGGACATGTGCCGACTATCTCATTCCTTATGCCAAAGGGCCATACCCTTTCGACCAGGCGCGTCATCGGGTGCCGTCACACCGGCAATACGACCCGGAAGGTCGATCCCTTGCCGAGTTCGCTGTCCACCGCCACGGCACCGCCATGAAGCAGGACGATCTGCTGCACCGTGTGCAGTCCGATGCCGGTCCCCGGAATGCCCGAGGCGCCGGAGCCACGGAAGAAGCGGTCGAACAGGCGTGGTATCTCCGGATCCGGAATGCCCCGGCCATGGTCGGTCACCTCGATCACGGCCATGGCGCCGTCCGTATCGCCATGCAGCAGGATCGGGCCGCCCGGTCCCGAATATTTGACCGCGTTGTTGACCAGATTGGTCAGGACCAGCCCGATAAGATGGGCGTCGATTTCCACCCGATGCGGCAACCCATCCAGTTCCATCCGGAATTCACGGTCCGGATAGGCGACGCGAAAGGGACGGACGACGCCGCGGATCAGATCGGGGAGATCGACCTCCGCGCGTTCGAGCACCAGCGCGTTGCTCTGCAGCCGTTCATCGGTCAGATGGGCGTCGATCAGGCCGGTCAAGCGCTGGACGCTGCCACGGATCACCGCCAGCCTTTCCAGCATCTCCGGCTCCACCTGTTCCGCCTTCATGGCGAGCAGTTGGGCGGCGCTGTCGATGATGGCGAGCGGGGTGCGGAACTCGTGGCTGACCATGCCCAGGAACTGGCGCTGGCGGTCGCGCGCCAGCAACTCGCACTCCAGCGCGCGCTCCACCCGTTCCTTGGCCAGGATCAGCGCCTTCTGGTTGGCGGCCAGTTCGTTGGTGCGCTCATCCACGCGCCGCTCGAGCGAGCGGTTCAGCGCCACCAGCTCCTCATACAGGCAGACATTGTCGAAGCCGATCGCGACACGGTTGCAGAACAGCTCCAGCAGCCGGTGCTCGTCGGGGGTGTAGGGCTCCGCCCGCTCCAGCCGGAAGACGGTCACGCCATGCTCGCGCGTGCGGAAAACCAGGACACAATGGTCGTCCCGGTACAGGTTGCGCTGGCTCCGCAGCGCATCCTCGACCTCCGCCGCGGCGTCGGCCGGAAGAACGTCGGAAACGGGCATGCCGATGCTGCGGGCGAACTCCCCAAGTCCGGCCACCAGCGCGACCGACCGGCTGCCGTCACCGCGCTCCAGCGGCCGGCAGGCAAGTACGGAGGGGGTACCGCCCGGATCGACGAGGCGGGCGATCTGCTCCACCAGTTGTTCGACGAAGGCGCGCATCGACCGCATTTGGAACAGGGAGGCGGATGCACTGAGGATCCGCTCCAGCCCCTGCCTGTTGCGTTCGATCGTCACGATGTCTCGCCACGCCCTCAACGCGCTGACCAGCGTGGTGAACAGGCGCTGCGCCGTCAGCTCGCTCTTGGCCTTGTAGTCGTTGATGTCGTAGCCGACGATGACGTCGCGCTCCGGCGCCTGCCCCGGCTGTCCGGTGCGCAGGATGATGCGCATGCGCTGGTTTCCCAGCTCCTCCCGGATGTGGCGGACCAGCCTGAGGCCGGCATCCTCCGTCTCCATCACCACGTCCAGCAGGGCGACGGGAAGGTCCGGCCGCAGCGCCAGCACCGCCTTCGCCTCTTCCGCCGACAGGGCGCTGACCACCTCGAAGGGACGGCCGTCGAAGTCGAAATCGCGCAGGAGCACCGCGGTCATGGCATGAACCTGCGGGTCGTCGTCCACCACCAGGATGGGCCAGGGCAAGCCGGACTGCCGTTGAGGACGTACCGCCATGACGATCCCGTCCTCCGGACCGAACAGCAGCTCGTCGTCCGGTCCGCCATCCATCCCCATCATGCCCCCACCTCCCCGTGACCTGCGCAGGTTGGCCCCGCCCCTGCCCGACCTGCCTGTACGACGTTCAGCTACAATGGAAGCATTGTAAGTCGCCGCTTCCAAGACCGATTCGCCTCCTTCGTTAGCATTCGTTTCAATTTGTCGCATATGACCGAAGATTGTCGCCGGCCGCTGATAATCTTCGGGAAGTAGATGCCGTCATGTTCAGCGACGGAAGCTTCCGCAGTGAAAGGTTCAGGGTATTTACGACCACCGGGTTTCCACCCGGCAACGTCGCGCCTCTGCGCATCTTTTTCCCATGGGCCCGGATGGTTTCCTTCCGCACCCCCTGCCGTTACGCGCCGTACGGCGATGTCCCCACTCCACGGCCCGACCATAGCGAGATAACCATCCCACATAAATCCCTACATGGTTGTAGGATGACGGGAGTGGGAGGTTGCGCTATGCTTGAACGTAACCATCGCCCTCCATCAACGGAACGCCACGTCCAGATGACCCCTGCCGGCTTCGAACAGGATGCACGCGCCGCCGGGACTCCGATACCGGTGCAAGGGCCGGATGCGGTTCGAATGGAACGCAAGGCCGCCTCGCCGGCGGTCCTGGCGCTGCTGGCTGTCGCCCTTGCCCTGGCGGTCGCGATGCTGGCGATCGCCGCCCACCAGTACCGCAGTCAGGTGATGGCGGAGGCGGAGAGCCGCAGCACCGCGATCGCCCGCGTGCTGGAAGAGCATGCGGCAAAGACTCTCGGCATCCATGCCATGACGCTGTCCCATCTGGAATGGATGGTCGACGATCTGGGATGGGAGCGGATAGACGGTTCCCCCCTGCTGCACGAACGGCTGAAGACACTGGCCTCGCAAACGCCGGAGGTTCAGTCCTACTGGATCACCGACGAGACGGGACGTGTCCGCGCCAGCAGCTTCGAATGGCCGATGCGCGTGCTGAGCGCCGCCGACCGCGAGTATTTCCGCGCCCATCTCGGTGCCGGCGACGCCATCCATATCGGCCCGCGGCTGAGCGGCAAGATCAACTCGGAAATCTTCTTCACCCTCAGCCGCCGGATGGAATTGCCCGGCAACCGGTTCCAGGGCGTGGTGCAGATCTCTCTTCTGCCGGGCTACTTCGCCGATTTCTACCGGTCGGTCCTGCATGATCCGCGCGACGTCATCCTGCTTCTGCGCGAAGATGGCCGGGCGATCGTCCGGGAACCCCTGGGCAGCGCCCCGGACCGCGCCGACATCGGCCAATTTCCGGAACTGGTCACCATGCCCGACGCGAACGGCACATTCCGCGCCGTGACCTCCTTCGACGGGGTGGAACGGGTGTTGGCCCGCCGCAAGGTACCGAATCTCCCGATCTATGTGGTCTATGGCACCGACATCGCCTCCATCGAAGCGGCATGGCGCAATCGTGTGGAGCCCTATGCCCTGTTCGCCGTCCCGTCGATCGGACTGCTCGGGCTGCTCGGCGTCATCGCGCTACGCCGGTCGCGGCAGGCAGCCGACGCGCAGGAAGCGCTGCGCCGCGCCAACGAAGCGCTGGAGAGCCGCATCGCCGAGCGCACCCGCCACCTGGACCGGGCGCTGGCCGACAAGGAGGTGCTGCTGCGCGACATCCATCACCGGGTGAAGAACAATCTGCAGGTCATTCTCAGCCTGCTGGAATTGCAGGCCCAGCGCTCGCCGGAACTGGAGGCGCCGTTCAGCGAAGCGCTGAGCCGCATCAACACGATGGGACTGATCCATGAGCAGATCTACCGCTCGACCGGGGTGTCCTCGGTCCGGCTCGACGATTTTATCGAGGCGCTGGTCGGCCATCTCAGCAGCTTCCACAGGCGCCCGGGTCGGGAGATCGCCATTCATCACGACGTGGAACCGGTTGCCATCGATTTGAACAGGGTGGTTCCCTTCGCCCTGATCCTGAACGAGGTGCTGTCGAACGCCTTCAAGCATGCCTTTGCGGATCGCTGTTCCGGCACCATCACCATCACCGTCACGGCGGAAGACGGCATGCTGCACCTGGCGGTGGCGGACGACGGCACAGGCACCCCCGAACCGGGGCCGGCGGCCGAGCCGGGACGGCGCTCCATGGGTATGGATCTGATCCGCGCCTTCGCTCGGCAAATTCGCGGCGAATACCGCTACACCCGCACAGGCGGAACGCGCTTCGACTTCGTCTTCCCGCAGGAGGACGAGGCGTCCTAGGCTCAGCGCTTTCCGCGTTTGGCCGCTGCGGTTGCCACTCCGTTGATCGGATCGTCGGACTTCGGCAGTTTTTCCGCGATCCCGAAGGCCAGTTCCCTCCGGCGCAGTTCGGCCAGGATTTCGTCGGGTGCGATGTCCAGGTCTGCCAGCAGTACGACGAGGTTGTAGAGAAGGTCGGCTCCCTCCATCACCAGCGCGTCGCGGTCGCCGCGCATTGCCTCGATCGCCACTTCGATTGCTTCCTCCCCCACCTTGCGCGCCATGCGGGCACGCCCCTGCGCCAGCAGCTTGGCCGTGCGTGAGGCTTCGGGAGCGGCGGAGGGCTCGCGCCGCAGGGTTTGCACGGCATCGTACAGGCTGCGGAGCGGATCGGGACCGATGTACTGAACCATGGACTTGAAGTCGTTTTTTCAGCCTGGACTGTCAAGAAGTTGGTTGGTCGTCCGAACATTTCAGGCGCGCTGTGGGAGCACCTCCGACGGGCCGATCGGCGGCATAATGTTTGGTTAACTGATTAATTGAACAGCCAATGATCCGATCAAGAAAATCTCGGTGCAGCTGTAATTTTTGCAGCAGCCAGCAATGCAGAGTGAGCGTATTTGGCATTGGGTATACCAGTATATAGTCTCCTCACCAGCTTGATGGAGACCGATCATGACCACCACCACTTTCCAGCCCGGCACCGACAACCACGCTTCGACCGATGCCCTGCACGCCGTCGCCGAATTCCCGGTGGCCTGGTTCGAAGCCACCCCCGCCTATCTGGTCCTGCGCCCGGTTGCAGCCTTCCTGCGCGAATGGGTCGCCGCCACTCCGGCCGGCATCGTACTCGGCTTGATGAAGCACTGACCCCTCCCACGACCTGCCCGCTTTCTCCAACGGAGACCATCATGAGCAGCCTCAGCCTTCTTCGCGGTGATCACGACATCCATGGCGACGGTCTGTCGCTGCATCCGGTCCGCGATTTCATCGCCGACTGGCTGGAAGCCACCCCGGCAGCCATCGTGATGCGTCCGGTCGGCGCCTTCCTGGCGGACTGGGTGCAGGCCACCCCCATGGCGATCCTGTTCCGCTCGCTGCAGCGCTGACGTCGGCGCAGCACATCGACCGGATCCGAAAGGCGACCGCGGCCCTGCCCGTTCACACGGGCGACCGCGGCCTTTTCATTTTTGGGTTTGCTTATCCTGCGGCGGGCCGAACCCCGTCTTCGGCGCGTCACACGCCACCGCGGACATCCTCGACCAGCAGTTCCAGCTTCGGAAGATCGCGCACCACCAGCGCATCGGAGCGCCGTTCCAGAACACCGTCGCGGGTCAGATCGCTCAGCACGCGGGCAACGGTCTCGCGGGTCGTGCTGACACGGGCAGCGATGTCGGAATGAACCGGAATGGGGGCGATGATCGCCGAAGCCCCCCGCCGCGTGCCCCGTTTAGCAAGGCGCAGAAGCTCGGCATGGATGCGGTTGTTGGCACCCAGCGTCGACAGTTCCATGATGCGGTCGGTGGCGCTGCGCAGCTTGTCGCACAGCCGCAGCATCATCGCCATCGCCAGTTCGGGATGGGCAGCCACCAGCTGCTGGAAGGGCCGGGCCGGCAGGAAGGCGATCAAGGCCCCCTCTCCCAGCGCCACGACCGAGGCGGAGCGTGGCCGGCCGTCCAGCGCCGACATTTCCCCGACCAATTCCCCGCTTTCGATGTCGCTGAAGCTCACCTCGCGCCCGCCGGCGGAATGGCTGACCACACGCACGCGCCCGTCCACGATGAAGGCGACGTCACGGGTTTCCGCCCAATGGTCGATCAACTGCTCGTCCGGGGCGAAGCGGCGCCAGCGGCATTGGCGCGCCACGTCCGACCGCTGCTCCGCGGTCAGCGGGTGCAGCAGCGCGATGCGGTCCAGCCCGGCGTGCGGCGCTTCGGGCACGGCCTCGAGGTTCGGCAATTCGGCTTTTGACACGGGACTGTTTCGGCCTCCGGCCCGGATTGCTTGTTGCGCGAAAGGATAGCTCGACCTGCACAAAGGTGGAAGGCGTTGTGACCAATGGCCGGTGTCAACCCTCCGTTAACGCTGAGCGGGCAGAAGGGACTCGAGATCCCGCCGACCAGTCCCCCCTCCGCCCTCTCACCTGCTGCCGGAGCGTCGATCATGCCCAACCTGTTCCCCGTGCCCACCGCCCGCCGTGTCGATTCCCAGCGCCTGCTGTCGGTCGCCCTGATCCCGCTCGCCGCGTCGATCGCCATGGCCAGCACGGTCGCCGCCACCGGCTTCACTGCCAGCCCGCTGGGCGAATCGACCAGCACGCTCGGCTTCCTTCTGGACTTCACCACATTCTGCTATCTGGCCGTCGCCATGGCCCACCTTTCGGGCGCGATCGCCGACCGCACCTGCGGCGGGATGGCCGCCGGCCTGTCGATGGACGAGTTCGACGCGCCGGAGCCGATCTCCGGCGAAGAGTTCTGGCAGGCCTTCCCCAACCATGTCGATGGCGCAGCCATCGCCGGGGCCGTCACCCTGCTGTGCGTGATCGCCGGATCGCTTGTCGGCTGACCCGTCCGCTCCACACGGCAGTTGAGAGCGGCGCGCGCTTGCCCCACTATGGCGCGGGCAGACGACAGGCGGATGGACAGGCGTGAGCGGAGATCAGAAGGACCTGAAGGCACAGGAAAAAGCCCAGCCGGCGGAGCCGGCGCGGCACCGCCGCGAGGGCATCGGCTTCATGGGGCGCCTGCGCGCGTATTTCCTGGCCGGCATCCTGGTCACCGCCCCCATCGCCATCACCGCCTATATCGCCTGGTGGTTCGTTTCGCTGATCGACGGCCATATCCGGCCCCTGATCCCCAGCGCCTACAACCCTGAAAACTACCTGCCCTTCTCGATCCCCGGCCTTGGGCTGCTGGTGGTGATCGTCGTCGTCACGTTGATCGGCGCCTTCGCCGCCGGCTATGTCGGCCGCTTGGTTCTGGGCCTCGGCGAAGGGGTGGTCGGGCGCATGCCGGTCGTCCGCTCCGTCTATGGCGCGGTGAAGCAGATCTTCGAGACCGTGCTGGCCAAGAAATCCAATGCCTTCCGTGAAGTGGTGGTGATCCAGTATCCGCGCCCCGGCGTGTGGTCGCTGGGCTTCATCACCGGCAGCGCCCATCCGGAGGTGCAGTTGCAGCTGGCCGGACAGGCAGAGGACATGGTCAACGTCTTCATCCCCTGCGCACCGCCCACCGCCGGCTATCTGGCGATGGTGCCGCGGCGCGAGGTGACCGCGCTGAACATGTCGGTGGAAGACGGCCTGAAACTGGTGATGTCCGGCGGCATCGTCGTTCCGCCCGATCGCCGCCCGACCCTGGTGGAGCCGCCGGCCGACCATAGCCAGGATCAGGACGACGACCGGGATCAGCCCGACCGCAAGGTCTTGGCCGCCGCGTCGCGTTCGAAGAGGTAGAGCAGGGTCCGCAACGCCTGCCCGCGCGGGCTGGCGAGGTCCGGATCACGCTCCACCACAAGACGGGCGTCGTCGCGCGCCACCGCCAGCAGATCGCCATGCACCGCCAGATCGGCCAGCCGGAAGCCCGGAAGGCCGGATTGGCGCGTGCCCAACACCTCGCCGGCACCGCGCAGGCGCAAATCCTCCTCGGCGATGACGAAGCCGTCCTCGGTGTCGCGCAGCGTTTTCAGCCGCGCCCGCGCCGTCTCGGTCAGGTTCGACTCGAACAGCAGAAGGCAGCTCGACGGCTTCTCGCCGCGCCCGACCCGGCCGCGCAGCTGATGGAGTTGGGCAAGTCCGAAACGCTCGGCATGCTCGATCACCATCACCGTCGCTTCCGGCACGTTCACGCCGACCTCGATCACCGTGGTGGCGACCAGAACGTCGAGGTTGCCGGCGGCGAAAGCGGCCATCACCGCATCCTTGTCCGGCCCGCGCATCTTGCCATGCACCAGCCCGACCCGGTCGCCGAAGGTGGCGCGCAGGAAGGCATGGCGTTCGGTGGCGGCGGCGAGATCGCTCTGCTCCGACTCGTCTACCAACGGGCAGACCCAATAGACTCTGGCCCCCTCCGCCACCTTGCGCTGGATGCCGCCCACCACCTCCTCCAACCGGTCGAGCGCGATGGTGACGGTCTGCACCGGCTTGCGGCCGGCCGGCTTCTCGGTCAGGCGCGACACGTCCATGTCGCCATAGGCGGTCAGCGTCAGGGTACGCGGGATCGGCGTCGCGGTCATCACCAGCACGTCCACCGCCCGCCCCTTGGCCGACAGCTGCAGGCGCTGATGGACGCCGAACCGGTGCTGTTCGTCGATCACCGCCAGCGCCAGATCCTTGAAGGCGACATCCTCCTGGAACAGGGCGTGGGTCCCGACCAGCAGCGGCAGTTCGCCCGACGCCAGCCGGTCGAGCACCGCCTGACGCGCCTTGCCCTTGTCGCGTCCGGTCAGCAGCCCGATCTCCACTCCCGCCGCCTTGCACAGCGGTGCCAGGCTCTCGGCATGCTGGCGGGCGAGGATCTCGGTCGGCGCCATCAGGGCGGCTTGGGCACCGGCCTCCACCGCGTTCAGCATCGCCATCAGCGCGACGACGGTCTTTCCGCTGCCGACATCGCCCTGCAGCAGCCGCAGCATGCGCCGCTCGGCCGCCATGTCGGCGTAGATGTCCTCCAGCGACGCCGCTTGCGAGCCGGTCAGGGAGAAGGGCAATGCCGCCAGTGCGGCGCGGCGCAAGCTGCCGTCGCCCTGCGTCACCCGCCCGGCCAGCCGCCGCTGACTGGCCCGCACCAGCATCAGCGCCAATTGGTTCGCCAGCAGCTCGTCATAGGCGAGGCGGCAGCGGATGGGAGCCGTGGTGGCGAGGTCGCCCTCGTCCTCCGGCGTGTGGGCACGGGTCAGCGCCTCCGCCCAGGTCGGCCATTGCCGACGGGCCAGCCAAGCCGGGTCCTGCCATTCGTCGAGCTGGGGAATATCGCCGAGGGCGGCGCGCACCGCCTTGCGCAGGGTCTTCGCCGGCAGGCCGGCGGTCATGGGATAGACCGGCTCCACCAGTTCCAGGTCTTCCTTCGAATCGACCGGAACCACGGCATCGGGGTGGGTGATCTGGGCGGTGTCGTTGAACCACTCCACCTTGCCGGAGACCACCATGGTGGTTCCCGCCGGGATCTGCTTCGACAACCAATCGCCGCGGATGTGGAAGTAAACCAGCTCCAGAATGCCGGTCTCGTCGGTGCAGCGGATCTTGTAGGGGTGGCGCGGGTTCACCGGCGGCGCGTGCGAATCGATGCGCACCGTCAGGGTGGCGATGCGGCCGTGCGGCGCCTGCGCGATCTTCGGAGAGAAGCGGCGGTCGACCACCCCGCAGGGCAGATGCCAGAGCAGATCGACCACATGGGCGCCGGCCAGCTTCTCCACCAGCTTGCCCAGACGGGGGCCGAGGCCGGGGAGTGCCGTGACCGGTTTGAACAGCGGAAACAGGATGGCGGGACGCACGGGCGGGACGCTATCGGGAAAGCCTTGGACGGCCTTCAGAAAGCCGGTTGGACGGGGCGGCGTCAAGGCCGCTGGACGCGATCGGAGAAAAGGGAGATCGGGGGATGGAAGGAACGGCGGAGCGCACCCAGGGCCGGGGCCTGCGGTGGGGGGCAACGTCGGCCGCGAAATGGCCTAGGACGCGCTCCGCCGATAGGTACCGTCCGGGGGCAAACGGGAGAACCGGACGGTCATGTCCGATGGCAGGGGACCATCGGGAAGAGACACCAGATGAGAAGACGCTCTGGATGACTGGCCGGTGTTTCAGGGGGGCTGGCCCGACCGCGTCACAAGAAGGACATTAGCCCGGCCGCCCTGTCCCGAACCTGACCCGACCATGAAATCGGCGTCATGAACCGGCGTTCATGCCGGGGTGGTGGGGTCGGGGTGGAAGGCGGGGACGGCGGCATTCCGCGGCTGCGCCGCGGCGGCCAGACGGTAGAGTTCGTCGCCGTCCAGGATGATGACGATGCGGCCGTCGTTCAGAAGGGAGACGCCGCCGACTCCGGGCACCTCGGCAAGACCGGGATGGCTTTCGCGGACGAACAGGTCGCCCCGGCGCAGCAGCCTGTCGATCTCCAGCCCGATGCGGCGGTTGCCATGACGGAGCACGACGATGAGGCGCTGGCCGGGGCCGGCCGGCGGCCATTCCCCTTCGGCAGGGAAACCCAGCGCGTCGGCCAGCCGGACCACGGGCAGCACCCGCTTGCGGCGCATCACGGTCCAGCAGCCGGACACAAGGTGGAAATCGTCGGCGGTGAAGCCGCAGACCTCCTCGACGAAGCGGTCGGGGACCGCCAGCACCTGATCGTCCACCTGGACCAGCAGGGTGCGCAGGATCGCGGCCGACAGCGGCAGGTCGATGGCGAAGGCCGTGCCCGCTCCCTCCCGCGTGCGGATGGCGATGCTGCCGCCAAGCCGCGTGATGGCATTGCGCACCACGTCCATGCCGACGCCACGGCCCGAGGTTTCGGTCACCGTGTCGGCGGTGGAGAATCCGGGCGCGAAGATGAACTCGCGCACGGCTTCGGGGGAAAGCCGCAGGCTGTCCTCCTCGCCGACCAGACCCTGGCGGACCGCCCTGGCGCGCACCGCCTCCGTGGCGATGCCGCGGCCATCGTCGGCGATCTCCACCACCACCCGGCTGTTGCGCTGGATGGCGCGCAGGCAGAGCGTCGCCTGAGGCTGCTTGCCCGCAGCCTCGCGGTCGGCCGGCGTTTCGATGCCGTGGTCGATGGCGTTGCGGACCATGTGCATCAGCGGGTCGTAGAGCGTCTCCACCATGCTCTTGTCGATGCGCACCTCGCCGCCTTCCATGACGAAGCGCACCGACTTGCCCTGAACCCGCGCCAGTTCGCGCACGATGCGCGGGAATTGGTTGAACAGGCTTTCGATGGGCACGACCCGCAGGTCGAGCGCCGCCTCGCGCAGCCGGTCGACGGAGCGGCTGAGCTGGGTGTCGAGATCCAGCAGTTCGCGACGGTGATGCTCGACCGCTTCCTGAAGGGCGCGGAGGTCCGGATCGCCGGCGTCCAACCGCTCCGCCAGAACCGCCAGCGCCTTTTCGAGCCGCAGGTCATTGGCGGTGGCGTTCAGGTCGCCGGACAGCAGGACCATGCCGTCGATGCGCGCCATGAAGCGGTCCACCACCTCCCCCGGCACGCGCAGAACGCCGCCGGGGGCTGCGGCCGGGCGGACGGCAGCAGCGGGCATGGCCGACGGAACGGTGGGTGCAAGGAGGGACGTCGTCGCGGCAGTGGCGGGGGGAGCGACTGCCGGCAAGGCGGGGCTTGCCGGTTCCTCGACAGTCCCGGCGGTGGTTCCCTCCTCGCTCGCCGGGGCCGGTTCGGAAGGGGTGCAGGGCCGGATGCGCAGGAACCCGCCGCCGGGATCGATGGCGGCCAGCGCGTCGGCGAGGGCGGGAAGCTCCTGCGGCGAGGCGATCAGCACGCGCAGCCAGGTCTTGCCGTCGATGAATTCCGGCCAGTTGGTGATCGCCCGCACCTTGCTGCCCATCCACTGGACGAAGCCGGACGCCACCTCCGCCGATGTCTCAAGGAAGGCGGTGACCTCATAGAGGCGGACGGACGGGTCGGCGATGGCGGCGCGCAGGTCGGCGGTGCTGTCCGGCGACAGAAAGCGCAGCAGGCCGGAATCGAGCCCGTGGCCGGACAGCTCGTCAGCGCTCAGCGGGCGGCGCGCTTCCCCAACCTCCATTTCGGCGGAAACGGCATCGACGAAGGCACGTAGGCGTCCTTCCAGTGCCGCAGCGCCATCGGCGTCGAGATCCTCGGCCGGGTCGCGGGATGCCCTTTCCGTCAAATCGGCCAGTGCGCTGCGGGCATCGGCCAGCAAGACTGGCCAGTCGGCATGACCGGCGGCGGGTGCCCGGCGCATCACATCCGCCAGAACCCGCAGCAGGGCGGAGCCGCGCGGAAGGCGGACAATCTCCAGCGTCGACGCCATGCGGTCGAGCAGGCCCGCCAGTTCGCCGGACGCGGCCCCATCGGCCAGTGCCGCCGGATCGGACAGCATCGCGTCGGCGAGGGCGCTGCCCTGGGCCAGAAGCTGGGTATTGTGGTCGGCCAGCAGGGTCGCCAGGATCGCCGCCCCGGCGTCCTTGCCGGTCAGCCGGCCGATGCGGGCGCTGGCGGTGGCGACGCCCTGAAGCTCGCGCAGGATACCGTCCGCATCGCGGCCAGCCAGTGCTTCGCGGAAGCGGTGCAGCGTGTCGGCGAAGGGCAGGAAGTTCAGCCGCTCGCAGGCCAGCTCCAGCCGGTCGGCGGTGTCGTCGACGCTGCGGAGCCCCTCCTCATCCAGGCTGCCGAGGTCGAGCGCACGGGTGAGCGTCGCCATGCCGTCATGCAGCAGCCCGACGAAGAGACCGAGCATCCGCTCGTTTTCGTGCAGCCGCGCCGGTTGGGGCGGCGGCGATGCGGGACCCGGCTTGACCGCCGAGGTCTCACCACCCAGCGCGTCGAGACGCGCCAGCAGGTCGGCCGGCGCCTGCCCGTCGCGGCGGTCGCGCATGCCGGACTCCGCCAGACCGCGCAGTGCGTCCAGCGCTTCCAGAAGCGGGGCGGCGACCTCCTCCGTCAGGGACAGCGCGCCGGTGCGCACGCGACCGAGAATCGTCTCCGCCCGGTGGGCCACCGCCTCCATCTCGAAGAGATCCATGGCACGGGCCGCCCCCTTCAGCGAGTGGAAGGAGCGGAACAGGGCGGCGATCCGCTCCGAGTCCGTCATGTTCCCGGGGGTGGCCGAGAGCAGTTTTTCCAGCAGGTCGAAATGCTCACCGGCCTCGACGCCGAACTGCCGCCACAGGGTCTCGATCAGTTCGCTGCTCATGGGTCACCGCTCAGGAGGCGTCGAGCCGGGGGTCAGGGTTTCACGGGTGGGGGAAGGCCGGCGGCGCGGCGGATGGCGGCGACGATGTCGTGGCCCTTCTTGTGGGCAAGGTCGAGGCTCATGGTGCCGGACGGCTTGGCGATGATCTCCACCGCTCCCAATGCGCGGGCCTCGGTCGCCTCGGGCGAGCCGACCTGGGCGACGGAGGAGATGATGATCACCTTCGCCCGCGACATCAGCGACAGATGCTCCATCACCTCCAGCCCCGACATTTCCGGCATTTCGATGTCGAGCAGGACGATGTCCGGCTTGAGGCTCCTGACCATCTCCAGGGCCACCTTGCCGTTTTCGGCCGCACCGACGAGGGACAACTCGTCGTCCGCGCGCACGATGTCGCCGATGATCGTGCGCATCAACACAGAGTCATCGACCAGCAGGATCGTCGGCTTCGCCATGGGTGAGAGTTTCCTATGCTTGCAGTGCCACTCGGCGTTCGGATTCGGCGGTGAGGTCAGGCGAGTGAGAAGAGGGCGTTCAGCTTGCGGGCGATTCCCGCGACCGGCAACACCTCCGTGGCGACACCGGCGCGGATCGCCGCCTTCGGCATCCCATCGACCGCGCAGGTCGCCGGTTCCTGGACCAGGACGGGAAAACGCCGCTCGGCGAAAGCGGCAGCCCCGGTGCTGCCGTCTTCGCCCATTCCGGTCAGCACGACGGCGACAGGCGACTCCGCCGCCTCGGCGGCACTGCGGAACAGCCGGTCGGCGGAGGGATGGTAGATGGTCTCCGCTGGATCGGCGGCATGCAGCGAAAAGCGGCCGGAAGCCGGACGGCGCACGATCCAGTCGCCGCCGCCGCGCAGGATGGTCACGGTGCCGGGACCAAGCACCGCACCGTCACCGCCCTCCACCACCGGCCGGCCGAGCGACCGGGCGAGCGAGGCGGCGAATCCCGCGGTGAAGCTGGCCGGCATATGCTGCGCCACCACCAGCGGACAGGGCAACGCCCCCAGCGCGCCCAGCAGCTCCGCCAGCGCAACCGGTCCGCCGGTGGAGACGCCCACCACGATCAGATCCGGGGGATGACCGCGAGCCACGGAGCGCGGCGCCGCCAGGTGCTCCACCACGGGCGTGGGCGTCGGGGTGCCGACGGCCTCCCCGGTCAGGGCCATGCGCCAGCGCCCCCAATGGCGCACCTTCTCGGTCAGCTGGCGTTCGATGGACGCCATGTCGAACGTGATGAAGGAGCTGTTCTTGCAGACAAAATCCACCGCCCCGGTCTCCAGCGCCCGGATGGTGGCCGCCGCCCCCTCGGACGTCTCGTTGGACACCATGATGCAGGGCGGTCCCTTTTCCGCCGCAATGGCCTGCACCGCTTCGATGCCGTCCATGATCGGCATGTTCAGGTCCATGGCGACGACATGCGGTTTCAGCTTGCGCGACAGGCGCAGCGCCTCGGCCCCGTTGCGCGCCTCGCCGACGATCTCGATATCGGAGGCCGGCTCCAGCATCTTGCGAAGCGCGATGCGGACGAAGTTGCTGTCGTCGACCACCAGCAGGCGGATGCGCGGATCGGTCATGGCGAGGCGGTCCCGGCGGGAAGGGCCCTGGCTGCGGTGGAGACGGCGGAAGAGGCGGCGATCAGCCCCTCCGGCCGCAGCACGGGGATCAGCGCATGGTCCAGGCGGATGACGGCGGCGGTCAGGCGGTCGGACAGCGGATCGACGTCCTCCGCGGCGATCTTGCGGATGCGCTGGATCTCGTCGGCGATCACCGCCACGGTGCCGCCGCCGATCTCCACCAGGATCGCGATCCCGGGTGTGCCGGGTGCGGCGCCGACCGGCCCCTGCGACAGCAGCCGGCGCAGATCGAGCACCGGCAGGATGCGGCCGTCCACGTCGGTCAATCCGTCGAAGCTCTCCGCCCCCTGCGGCAAACGCAGGCGGTCGGAGGGTTCCACGACGCGGCGCACCTTCTCGAACTCCAGCGCATAGACCCGCGCCTCGACCACGAAGGTCAGGAAGCGGCGGTAGAAGCGGCGCGGCAGGCGGCTTTCGGCCAGATCGTCGTCCGGATCGCCTCCCTCGGGAATGAAGCCGCCGATGTCGTCGAGTTGATCGCCCAGCATGTGCGCCCCGCTCTTCACGTCGAGCCAAGTTCCATCGTAATTCACCACCTGTGCCGACGCACCGGCCTCCCCGGCGCGCATGCGGTCCAGCGGCACGCGCACCACCCCGCGCACGCCGTCCACCCGCACGCCGACCGGGCCGCGGCGTGTTCGCAGCACGACGGTATAGCCGCCGAAGCGGTCACCCACCCCCAGCGGATCGGTGACCAGAACGGACCGCTTCGGCACCGGCGCCACCCCGCGGACGATGGCCGGCGCGTTGGGCAGAGGGCGCAGGTCGGCCAGCGGGAAGACCAGCAGCAGATCGGCCGTTTCCAATGCCTGCGGCCGCCCGGCGACCTCCACCATCAGCAGGCGGACGCCGGCCCGCTCGCGCGCCGGGTCCGGCGGCTCGGCGGCGGCACCGGTCAGCGCGTCGGCATCGAAAATCCCGGCATGGACGCCCCCCCGCCCCAATTCCATCCGGTCCGGGTCGAGCAGGCGCAGCGAGCGGTCGCCATGGCGCAGGCGGCCGGCGACCGGCGTCCCGCCATCCTCCGGCTCCGACCCGGCGAGCGTCACCCGCTCCGCCGGCAGGGTGCCGCCGATCCGGCCGGCACGCAGGGCCAGCAGCCCGGCACCGGCACGCAGGACGATCAGCAGCCCGCCCCGCCGTCCGCCGGCCCAAGCCAACCCGAGCGACCGATAGCCGGCAACGTCCAGAACCGGCAGGATGCGACCGCCGACGGTCGCCAGTCCCTCCACCTGCGGCGGGGCGAAGGGCAGCCGGGTGGTGCGGGTCGATTCGGCGACCTCCTCCACCCGGTCGGCGGGAACGGCGAAGGGAGTGCCGGCGATGTCGAAGGTCAGGAAGCCGTCGGCCGTCATGGCGCGATCTCCCGCCGCCGGTAGGCGAGCGCACGGTCGCCGCGGTGACGCTCGAACCGGCAATCTTCTCCCAACCGGTCGGTGGTGCCCAGCACCAGCCAGCCGCCCGGCGCCACCGCGGCGGTCAGCAGGGCCAGCGCCCGGTCGCGGCTGTCGTCGTCGAAATAGATCATGACGTTGCGGCAGGACACGAGGTCGAAGCCCCCCACCGGCACACTGTCCGGCAGGCCCGCATCCATGAGGTTGTGACGGACGAAGCGGACGATGCGGCGGGCATCGGCACGCACCCGGCGGTGCAGCGGCGCCTCGCTCCCCAGCGGGACGAACCAGCTCTCATAGCCGTCCGGCATCTCGCGGAACGGCCCAAGTCCCTCCCCGCCATAGCAGGCGTTGGCAGCCTGCCGCACGGCGATGCGGCTGACATCGGTCCCCAGCACCTGCACGTCCCAATCGGTTTCCAAGCCATGACCAGTCCGGCGCGCCTCCCCGGCGTCGGCCAGCGCCTCCAGCGTCACGATGGCGAGGCTGTAGGCCTCCTCCCCGGTGGCGCAGCCGGCGCTCCACAGCCGCAGGCTCCGTGCCGCGCGGCGTTCGGCGATCAGCCGGGGAAGCAGATGGCCACGCAGATGGGCGTGGTGCGGCAGGTCGCGGAAGAAATAGGTCTCGTGGATCGTCAGGTTCTCGATCAGGCTGAGCCAGTCCGGGCTGTCGGCCGGCGCCCGTTCGATCTGCGCCACCCACTCCTCCAGCACCGGCAGGGACATCGCTGCGAGAATGCGCGCCAGCTTTCGTTCCAGCGGGCGGTCATGGCGGATGCCCGCCTTGCGCCGGACATCGTCCAGCAACCGCCGCGCCAGGGCGTCGAGCGGGCTGAAAGGAGTCCTGCCTTCGCTCACGGCGCCCGGAAGCGTTCGGCCAGCCGCCGCGTGTCGTCGGCCAGCCGGGAGAGGTGGACCATGGTCGCGGTGATCTCCTCGGAAGCGGCGGCATTCTTCGACGCAACGGTGCGTATGTTGCCGACATTCGATTCGATCTCGACGATGTGGTCCTGCTGATGGGCCATGGCGGCGGCGACCGATTGCACCATGCGGTCGATCTGGGCCACGCGCTCGGCGATGCCGTCCATCATCTGCACCACCTCCGCGGTGGCGGCCATCCCCTCCTCCGCCATCGCCGCGGCGGCCTCGACGATCTCGGCGATCTGGCGGGCGCTTTCCACGGCATTGTCGGCGAGCTTGCCGACCTCCTCGGCGACCACTTCGAAGCCCTTGCCCTGCTCGCCGGCGCGGGCAGCCTCGATGGAAGCGTTGACGGACAGGATGTTGGTCTTCACCGCGATCTGGGTGATCGCCTCGGTGATGCGGCCGATCCGGCGGCTGTTGTCGCCGATGGTCTGCGACACCCGGACGAGCCGCGCCATCTCCGCCTTGCCTTTGTCGGCGAAGCCGGCGGTGACGCGCACCATGTCGGAGGCGGCGCGTGTGCTGTCGGTCACCTCCGCAATGGCGCGGACGGATCGGCCGACCGCGTTCGCCACCCGGTCGAGATCCTCGGTCTGGATGGAGGCGCCGTCGGCGACCTGGGACACCGCCGTGCTGGCTTGGCCCGCAGCGACGGCGACCTGGGCCGCCTGCTGGCCGATGCGCAGGAAGGAGTTGCGGGCATCCTCCACCAGCGCCGCCATCTCGGCATAGCGGCCGGGCAGCGCCGGCAGCGGATGCTGGCCTTCATCCGGTTCGCGGGTCAGGCGGCGAAGCGCGGCATGCAGCGCGTTCTGAGCCGACAAGGTGCGGGCCAGGGAGGCAGCGACTGCGCCGGTCTCATCGCCGCGGCGCGGTGGTGCGGGAGCATCGTCCACGGCACCCTCGGCAAGTCGGGTGGCGGCATCCTGCAGCCGGGCCATCGCGTCCGACAGGTCGAGCGCCAGCACCAGCGCGATCACCAGCGCCAGGGCCAGCGCACCGCCCGTCGCCAGCCACAAGGATTGCGGCGCGATGTCCGGGACCAGGCGGGGCAGCAACAAGGGCAGAAACGCCGCAGCGGAAGGCAACAGGACGGCGATGCCGAATCGGGGAAGAACTCGCAGGCTGGCCGGAAAGGACATTGCGGTAACGGCTCCTCACGATCGACCAAGGGCGCCCCGCGACAACCCGCAGACGACGCACGCCACCCTTATGACTTGCCGGATGCACCCCAACCGAAGCAAGGTGATTCCAATGGGTGGTCTCGGATGCCGCATGCGGCGCATCCGTTCGTCCGCCCCCTCCCCCGCTCAACCCGGCTCCGCCGCCACGCGGCCCTGAATGGACCTCCACCGGCATGTCGATCGCCACACGCATCGCCCTGGGTTTCGCCACCGTCCTGCTGCTGACCCTTGCCGTCGCCATCGCCGGATGGAGCGGGCTGAACACCTACGCCACGCAGGTGGAGATCGCCGCCCGCACCTCCCGTCTCGACACGCTGCTGCTCAGCGCCCGGCAGGAGGAGGCACGCTATCTGATCGACGTCGACCCCTCCGCCAGCCGGCGGGTACGCCAACTCACCGAGCAGTTGAAGACCGAAGCCGAGGCCCTGCTGGCTTTGCCCGGCCAAGCCGTCGCCCCCGATGCGCTGCAGGACGTGCTGGCGAAGCTGGCCGCCTACCGGAGGTCTTTCGACGAGGTGGTCCAGCTGGAGGTCGAGCGCTTCGCCAGTCTGGCGAAGCTCCGCAAGCAGACTGCAGCCCTCCTGGTGGTGGCGCAGACGCTGACGCAGGAGCAGTCGGCCCGCTATACCGACGCGCTGGCGCGGCTGAAGGCCGATCCCGGCGATGGGGACGCTCTGAGGACGCTGGAGTCCTCCGCCCTGCTGACGACCATCGCCGGACGGCTTATCCAGGAAACCCGCAGCGCCTTGCTCGACGTGCAGCAATATCTGATCGAACAGGGCGGGTCCGGCCGCAATTCGCCCAACGCCGCCATCGACCGGCTGTTGTCCATCATCGGAGATGTCCAGAGAGCCTCCAATGCTCCCGAAATCCTGCGGGAGACGGAGAAGCTGACCGCCGCCGTGATGGGCGTGGAAACGGAATTCCTGCTGGTCGCCGACATCGTGGTCCGGCGCAGCGCCGCCCGCGTGGCGATGCGCGATGCCGCCGCAACCGTCAGCGATCAGGTCGCGCAGCTGGTCCACGCCCAAACCGCGGAACGGGAAACAGGCCGGTCGCGCGCCGTGCTGCTTCTGTGGAGCGGAGCATTGGGAGCGCTGGCGGCCGGAGCGGTGCTGTCGATGCTGATCGCCCGCAGCCTGACCGGCCCGATCACCGCCACGACGGCAGCGGTCCAGCGACTTTCCGAAGGCGACCTGACGGTCGCGGTGCCCAACATCGGCCGGCGCGACGAATTGGGCTCCATCGGCCGCGCCGTCGCCACCGTCATCCAGGTGCTGCACGGGCTGCATGGGGAAATGCACCGGTTGTCCGGCAAGCCGGTGAATGACGCCGCAACGGGGAACACTCCGGCTTTCCAGGGCGCCTATGGCGAGATGGTGGCGCTGCTGCAGGAAACCGGCGCCGCCTTCCGCGCCATCGGGGAACAGGCGACCCAGGTGGCCGTCGCGGCGGGCCAAGCCAGCACGGCCATCGCCCATGTCTCCGACGGCGCATCGGAGCAGACCGACGACCTCGACCATGTGGCGACAGCGGTCGGTCAGTCTGCCCGCGCCATCGCCCATGTCACCGACAGCACGCGCGACGCCTCCGACATGGTGAAGGACGCCTCGGATTTCGCCGACCGCGGCCGAGAGGACATGGCACGCCTGCTGCGGGTGTCGCAGACCATCGCGGAGAACAGCCGCCGCATCGGCCGCATCACCGAGGCGATCACCCAGATCGCGGTGAAGACCAACATCCTGTCCGTCAACGCTTCCATCGAGGCTGCCCGCGCCGGCGAGCAGGGCAAGGGCTTCGAAGTGGTCGCCGAGGAGGTCGGCAAGCTCGCCGACAATGCCGTGGAGAGCGCCCGCCAGATTGCCGAGATCATCGAAACCGCCGCGGCTCTGGCCGAGGAGGGCAAGGCCGTCACCGAGCAGGCGCGACGCCGCATGGATGGGCTGGCCGAACGGGTGGACCGCATCGACGGTGCCTTCCAGTCGGTCGCCGTGGCGATGGAGGAGCAGCAGGCGTCAGTGCGCGAGATCGAACGGTCGGTGGAAAGCGTTCGAACCGTCGCCTCGAAGAACGCCGCGGCGTCGGAGGAGATCGCCGCCACCATGGTCCATCTATCGCGGCTCGCCGACGAGACGCGGCGTCAGGTCTCGCGCTTCCAGGCAAACTGAAGCCGGGGTTTTGCGCAGTTGCCTCACATTGCATAGATGCGGAGGGCACGGATCTTGAGGCAGGCGGCAGGAAACGCGCAACTGCCCAAATATCCGAAGTGGTAATTCTTAATCCCCAAACGGCGATATCCGGCATTTAAAGTTCTTTTAACCCTATTCCGCGCCTAATCCACACGCGGGAACGCTTGGTCCCGAGAACACACTCACCCGAACATTAGACCCACACGATACCAAGGGAGCTACCCATGCCCGCACAGATGGTCGCCAATGAAGTCCGCATGGCCAGCCGCATCCACGCGCGCCTTCTGGACGCCTTCATCGACTTGACGGAGCGGGAACTGGCCGGAGTTTCCCCGGGCTTTGCCGAAGAAAGCCTGATGGAAGCGCTGGAAGCGCTGCGCGCCGCCCGCAAGTCTTATGGTTCGACCGCGGGGGTCATGGTCGTCTCGAACCTGCAACTGCCGCAGGCCTCCAACGCCGCCTAACGCGGCGTTGGCGATGTCCGATCAGGCCGTTATGTCTTGCGGACCCGTGGCTTGCGCGCCTTGGGGGGCTCGGCCGCCACGGCTTCCGGCTCGACGCCGTTCTGATCGGCTGTCTTGACGGCCTTCGGCCTGGCATTCGTCGTCTTGCGCGGCGCCTTTACCACCGCCATCACCGGGGAGCGGTCAGGAATGGCTGCCGTTTCCGCCAGGATCGCACGCTCGGCCTGAAACCAGTGCTCGGCATCGCGCCCTTCCGGACAGCCCTCGTCCAGCCAGATCGCATAGGCGCGGTCACGGATGCGCTGGTCAACATCCACGGTCATCACATCTCCCCAGGGAATGGTGGTCAGGTCTGCTGCGATGCAAAGACTGCCGAAATTGTGGGGAAGGTGCAACCAAGCGGATGGTTATCGGCCCTCCGCCCCGGTCATCGACCGTCATTCCGATGACGTTTCGCCGGGCTCGGGCTGCCTGTTCTGCTGAATCTCGCGCCACTTGGCAACATTGCGGTTGTGATCCGGCAACGACTTGGCAAAGACATGGCCGCCGGTCCCGTCGGCAACGAAATACAGAAATTCGTGCCGTTCCGGCTTCATCACCGCTTGCAGCGAGGCCTTGCCCGGATTGGCGATCGGGCCCGGCGGCAGGCCGCTGATCTGATAGGTGTTGTAGGGCGACTCGAGCTTCCAGTCGTTGCGGGTCAGTGCCCGCCCCAGTTCACCGCTGCCATCGGTCAAGGCATAGATCACCGTGGGATCGGACTGCAGCTTCATGCCGGATTCGAGCCGGTTGACGAAAACGCCCGCCACCCTGGGCCGTTCCGCCGCGACGCCGGTCTCCTTCTCGACAATGGATGCAAGCGCCAGCGCCTGCTGCGGAGTTTCATAGGGAAGGTTTGGATCCCGGTTCTTCCACGCTTCCGCCAGGGCCTGAGTCATCGCCGTCTGCATGCGCTCGACCAATGCAGGGCGGCTGTCGCCATAGGCGAAGTGGTAAGTCTCCGGCAGGAGGGAACCTTCCTTCGGCGGCTTCGCGATCTCGCCGGTCAGCACCGTCTCGCGTTGCAGAAGCGCCACCACCTGGGCGGAGGTCAGGCCTTCCGGCACGGTGATGCGGCGCACCACGGTGCGGCCCTGGCGCATTTGCTCCAACACGCCTTCGATGCTGATTCCAGCGGGGAATTGGTACTCGCCAGCCTTCAACTCGCGGAAGGTTCCGGTCAGCTTGGCCGCTGCGGCAAACACCAGAGGCGACCCGATCACGCCGGAGTCGCCCAACGTGATGGCAATGGCCTCCAACCCGCTGCCGCGGGGGATGACGACCGTTTCTGCCTGCTCAAGCGGGCCGGCAACCGTGTAGCGCTGGAACCCCCAGACGCCCACTCCGCCCGCCGCAGCGGCCGCGAGGGCCAGCGTCCCCGCGAATATTCGGAGACCCCAGCCCATCGCTCACCTCATGAAGGCAGTAAATCGCAACGCCGGTTCAGGGCTTCGCTTACGCGAATTCCTTGAACACCAGCGAGGCGTTGGTGCCGCCGAACCCGAAGGAGTTCGACAGGGCAGCACGGACACGGCGTTCCTGCGCCACCTTCGGCACCAGATTCACGCCCATGCAGCTTTCCGAGGGATTCTCGAGATTCAGCGTGGGCGGAACGATGCCGTGGTTGATCGCCTTGATCGAGTAAATCGCCTCGACCGCACCGGCGGCGCCCAGCAGGTGGCCAATGGCCGACTTGGTGGACGACATCGCCAGATTGTCCATGGCATCGCCGAACAGGCGCTTCACGGCACCCAGTTCGATCTCGTCGCCGAGCGGCGTCGAGGTGCCATGGGCGTTCACGTAATCGACGTCGGACGGGTTCATCCCAGCCCGCTTCAGCGCGGCCTTCATGGCGCGGAAACCGCCGTTGCCGTCTTCCGCCGGAGCCGAGATGTGGTGGGCATCGCCCGACATGCCGTAGCCGACGACCTCGGCATAGATGGTGGCGCCGCGCTTCTTCGCGTGCTCCAACTCTTCCAGCACAACGACACCCGCGCCCTCACCGATAACGAAGCCGTCACGATCCTTGTCATAGGGCCGCGAGGCCTTCTCAGGCGTGTCGTTGAAGCTGGTGGACAGGGCGCGCATGGCGGCGAAGCCGCCGACACCGAGCCGGCTGACCGCCGCCTCCGTACCGCCGGCGACCATGATGTCGGCATCGTCCCACATGATCAGCCGGGCGGCGTCGCCGATGGCGTGCGCGCCGGTCGAGCAGGCGGTAACGACCGCGTGGTTGGGGCCCTTGAAGCCGTGCTGGATCGAAATATGGCCGGAGGCCAGATTGATCAGGCAGGCCGGGATGAAGAAGGGCGACAGGCGGCGCGGCCCCTTTTCATTCAGGGTCACGGCGCCGTCGGCGATGCCCGGAAGGCCGCCGATGCCCGATCCGACCATGACGCCGGTCCGTTCGCGCTCTTCATCGGTCTGGGGAACCCAACCGGAATCCTTGATTGCTTCCTGCGCCGCGGCGATCGCGAAGATGATGAAGTCATCCATCTTTCGCTGATCTTTCGGCGGAACGAAGGCGTCGGCGTTGAACTCGCCCTCACCCGTTCCGCGCGGGAGCTGCCCGGCGACTCTGGAGGCCAGGTCCGAAGCGTCGAACCCCGTGATGCCGCGGATTCCCGACTGCCCGGAAATCAGCCGCTCCCAGTTCAGCGTGTGGCCGACGCCGAGCGGCGTGACCATACCGAGGCCGGTGACGACGACACGTCTCATGAGGCTGTTCCTTGACCTTTCCTCGAAAATAATGTCGACGATCAAGTCGTCGACGGCCAGGCCCCGCGTTGCGGATGAAGCAGGTGCGGTTTGCCTGGCCCTCGGGGGCTCAATGCCCGCGGCCCGATCAGGCGGCGGCGTTGGCCTTGATGAAGTCGATGGCGTCCTTCACCGACAGGATCTTCTCCGCGGCGTCGTCCGGGATCTCGACACCGAACTCCTCCTCGAAGGCCATAACCAGCTCGACGGTGTCGAGGCTGTCGGCGCCCAGATCGTCGATGAAGGAGGCGTTCTCCACCACCTTCGACTCCTCGACACCCAGGTGGTCCACAACGATCTTCTTCACGCGCTCGGCGATGTCGCTCATCTTTTAAGACCTTCCAATCCTTGAAACCGCTCGGGATAATCCGGTCGGAGCAACACGCGAAGAACGTGCCGTCCTGCCGCGAAAAGCCCCGTCCGATAACACATTTCAGCAGCCTTGACCAGCACCCGCGAGGGAGCCGGGTTGGCGCCGTTCTTCACACGTGGCGATGCCGCCCCGTCCGATCCTCATCAGATCATGGCCATGCCGCCGTTTATATGCAGCGTCTGGCCGGTGACGTAGGCGGCCTCCTCGCTCGCGAGGTACAAGACCCCGGCGGCGATCTCTTCCGGCTGGCCCATGCGGCCGGCCGGAATGACGGGGAGCAGCTTCTGCTTCTGCTCGTCGTTCAGGGCGTCGGTCATGGCCGTGGCGATGAAGCCCGGCGCGACGCAGTTGACGGTGATGTTGCGCGAGGCCAGTTCGGCCGCCAGCGATTTCGACATGCCGATCAGGCCGGCCTTCGACGCGGCGTAGTTGGCCTGGCCCGGATTGCCGGTGACGCCGACGACCGACGTGATGTTGACGATGCGGCCCCAGCGGCGCTTCATCATGCCGCGCATGGCGGCCCGCGACAGGCGGAATGCCGCTGTCAAGTTCACATCGATCACCGACTGCCAGTCCTCGTCCTTCAGCCGCATCGCGATCTGGTCGCGGGTCAGGCCGGCATTGTTGACGAGGATGTCGATCTTGCCCAGCGCCGCCTCGGCGTCCTTGAACAGCTGCTCGGTCGCGGCGGCGTCGGCGAGATTGCCGGGCACGACGAAGGCGCGCTCGCCCAACTCGGCGGCCAGCGCCTCCAGCGGGGCGACACGGGTGCCGGACAGCGCGACGGCAGCACCCCGGGCGTGCAGGGCGCGGGCGATCGACGCGCCGATGCCGCCGGAAGCGCCGGTGACGAGAGCCGACTTGCCGGTCAGGTCAAACATGGATGGCCTCACGAGGCTGATGTATCAGGGATCCGAAGGTCACAGGGTCTTCAGGAACGACTCGACATCGGCAGGCGTGCCGACCGACACCGCCGCCAGATCCTTGTCGATGCGCTTGGTCAGTCCGGCCAGCACCTTGCCCGATCCAACCTCGACCAGCCGTTCGACGCCCTGCTCCTTCATGGAGAGAACGCATTCGCGCCAGCGGACCATGCCGGTCACCTGCTCCACCAGCAGACGGCGAATGGTGTTGGGGTCCGACACGGCAGACGCCGTGACGTTGGCGATGACCGGGACGACCGGTGCGGAAATGGTGACGTTCGCCAGAGCCTCCGCCATGGCATCGGCGGCAGGCTGCATCAGCGAGCAATGGAAGGGAGCCGACACCGGCAGCCGGACCGACCGCTTCAGCCCGCGTTCGGCAGCCAGCACGATGGCGCGGTCGATGGCCTCGGCGCTGCCGGAGATCACCACCTGCCCGACCGAATTGTCGTTGGCGATGCTGCACACCTCGCCCTGGGCGGCGTCGGCGGCGATGGCCTGTGCCTGGTCCAGATCGGCGCCCAGCAGGGCAGCCATGGCGCCCTTGCCGACCGGGACCGCCTTCTGCATCGCCTGACCGCGCAGCTTCAGCAGGCGCGCGGTGTCGGCCAGCGTGAAGGCGCCGGCAGCGCAGAGCGCGGAATATTCGCCCAGCGAGTGGCCCGCGACGAAGGCGGCATGCTTCGACAGGTCGACCCCGCCCTCGCTCGCCAGCACCCGCATCACCGCGACGCTGACCGCCATCAGGGCCGGCTGCGCGTTCTCGGTCAAGGTCAGGTCGGCCTCGGGGCCTTCGGCCATCAGGCGCGACAGCCGCTGGTTCAGCGCATCGTCCACCTCTTCAAAAGTGAGACGAGCGACTTCGAACGCCTCGGCGAGCTCGCGGCCCATGCCGACGGCCTGGCTGCCCTGCCCCGGAAAGACGAACGCCCTGGTCATGCTTCGGTGAAACCCTGGATGAAAGCGCCCCGCCCCTGCGGCGGCACCATGGATTGGGCGACAGTCATACCCTCACTTTTTAGCAAGTCAAGCGACGCGCGATGACCAGAGCGCCAACGGCACGATAAAACGCCACGTAATAAGGCAGAACGCCCACGAAAAACCGCCGGGTGGACGGGGTTGTTCGCGGGCGTTGCCCGCCGGGTCTTGCGCTGTTTCCTGCGCTGCAAACAAAGCGCACAAATCAAGGGCTGATCACGGGGAGATCAGGGGGCGGACGATCAGGCTTTGCCGACCAGCGCCACCCGGGTCCAGGGCCTCACCTGGGCCAGCGCCTCCAACACCATGGGCCCGACCAGCCCGGAGATCAGCGCAACGCAGAAGATCACCCCGTCCCCGGCATCCATGCGGTGCAGCAGCACGCGGGCCCCGGCGGCGAACATCGCGTGATGCAGATAGATTGCGTAGGACGACGCCCCCACCATGCGGAAGACCCGGCTCGACGGCATTGCATGGAGAAGGGTCACCGCTCCGCCCATGCCGCACAGCAGGGCAACGCTGCTGTTCCAGCCGAAATGGGGCAGATACCCCCAGAGCGAGGTCTGGTGCAGCGCGACCCCCACCCCCAGCGCCATGCCGGCGCCACCCAGAAGCACATTGCGCGGCACCAGCGCACGGAAGCGGGTCACCCCGACGCCCAGAAGGAAATGCGGCAACAGGAAGAAGGCCTCGTTCACCGACAGGACATTCGAGTCGAAATGCACGGTCAGGCAGGCGGCCACCGCCACCCCCAGCGCCAGTGCGAATCTGCCCGGCCGGTCCATCAGGTTCGCCGCATCGAGCAAGGCCACCGCGGAGAAGATCAGGAACAGCGCCTGCAGGTACCAGAAATGGGCATAGGGGAAGACGTAGATCCGCCACATCGAATCGGGGACGTAGGTCCCGTTGGCACCGGGTGCGTGGGTCTGCAGGAAATAGAAGAGAGCGGACACGACCAGGAACGGGAAGCCCAGCCGGCGCAGCTTCTTGAGGAAGAAGGTCGTCAGCCGCTCGACCCGGGCAGGGTTCAGGGCATAGACCAACCCGGAGATGAAGGTGAAGAGCGGCATGCGAATCAGCTCGAAGCTGTCGGTGGCGTATCGATAGATCGATCCGTCCGCCACCTGCATGCCAGCCCCGGGAATGCCGACCACATGGTAGGCGACCAGCAGGATGCAGGCCAGCCCCCGCAACTCCACCACATGATACGGTAACAGGTTCTTGCGCATGGCTACTCCGGGCACCGGGCTGACGTCGCCGACGGCGGACCGGCCGGGCCGGATGGACCGAACCGCAAGCTCCGCCTTGAACGGCTTGCGGAACATGGCGCCTGCGCCGGTCGATTGCACTTCGGTCAAATGCGCTGAAGCTATCCCGCGCGATATCCACCGTTGCACCCGGCCTACCCAGCGCACTGAGCAAGCGGCGCGCCCGGGCTGACCCGGCCGGTTCCCTAGAAAGAGGATAGATTTTCGAAGGTGGCAGCAGGAACGGCCGGATTTTCGCTTGCTACCACCGTCGGCCTGTGCATACTGCGCCGCTTCATAACTCCTTGCCGGCGGTCCGCCGTCGGCTAGGCCCGGGCGGCTGAACCGATCCATGAGGGATGGGGCGCAGCGCCGGACCATGAACAGCCATGGGGAGTGCAATGGCACTTTACGAGTGCGTGCTGATCGCGCGCCAGGACATTTCGGCCGCCCAGGCCGAGCAGCTCTCTGAGCAGTTCGCCCAGATCGTCCGCGACAACGGCGGCACGATCGCCAAGAGCGAATACTGGGGTCTGAAGACCCTCACCTACAAGATCAAGAAGAACCGCAAGGGTCACTACACCCTCTTCAACATCGACGCGCCGGCTGCCGCCGTCGCCGAGATGGAGCGGAACATGAGCATCAGCGAAGACGTGCTGCGCTTCATGACCGTGCGTGTCGACGCCCTCGATGCCAACCCGTCGGCGATGATGCAGAGCCGCAACGAGCGTGGTGAGCGCGGCGACCGTGGCGACCGTGGTCCGCGTCGCTTCGACGACCGCGGCCCGCGTCCGCCGCGCCGCCAGGAAAACGTTGCCGCCGCCGAAGGGGAGACCGCGTAAATGTCCGACAAGCAGACCACGGGCGCTCCCGCCCGCACCGGCGGCGCCCGCCGCCCGTTCTTCCGCCGCCGCAAGACCTGCCCGTTCTCGGGTGCGAACGCTCCGGCGATCGACTACAAGGACGTCAAGCTGCTGTCCCGCTTCATCTCCGAGCGCGGGAAGATCGTCCCGAGCCGCATCACCGCGGTCTCGACGAAGAAGCAGCGTGAACTGGCCCGCGCCATCAAGCGCGCCCGTTTCCTGGCCCTTCTCCCCTACGTGGTGAAGTAAGCCCGGCAAAGGGCCGAAGGGTTTCGGTGAAGGCAGTCAAGGGGTTTTCATGGCCTTGGGTCCGGCCGTTCCGCTGGTGGTCGCCGTCGGCGGCGGTCTGATAAGCGCGTTCTTCTACCTGTCCGTGATGTTCGGCGGGATGGGAGCGCTGATCCTGGGCTATCTGGCCCCCCTGCCACTGTTCCTCACGGGACTGTGGCTGGGGGCGCCCGCGGTGACGGTGGCCGGCCTGGCCGGCGCCGCCGCGGTGTTGCTGGGCACATCCGGCAGCATGCTGGTGGCGCTGTCCTATCTGGTGACCGGGGCCGCCCCGGCGATCCTGGTGGTGAGGCAGTCGCTTCTGGCGCGCTCCCGAGAGGATGGAACCCTGGAATGGTATCCGCCCGGCCGGGTCCTGATGGGCCTGACCGGGATGGGCGTGGCGGCGCTGCTCGCCGCGGTGATCCTGACGCTCGGACAGCCCGGTGGGCTGGAAGGGCTGATGCGGCAGACACTGGCTCGAGTCGTCGAGCCGGCGTTTCGCATGCAGGGCCAGCAGGCCCCGGATCCCGAGGCATTCTGGGTGGCTGCCGTCCTGCCGGGACTGGTGGCGGTCTCATGGCTTGTCATGACGATCGTCAACGCGGTGCTGGCGCAGGGGGCGCTGATGCGGTTCGGCCGCAACCGGCGCCCTGCCATGCGTCTGGCCGAGCTGGAGTTGCCCAACTGGCTGGCGCCGCTGTTCGCGGTGTCGGTCGCGGCGGCTTCGGTCGTGCCGGGAACCGTCGGGTTCCTGGCGGTCAATCTGGCGCTGATCCTGGCGGTTCCTTTCGCCTTCGCCGGGCTTTCGGTGGTTCATGTATTCGCCAGCAGCCGATCGGCGCGCACGCTGATCCTGGTTGGCTTCTACATGATGCTGTTTCTCTTCGGGTGGCCGATCCTGCTTTTGGTCGGCCTGGGCATGATCGAGCAATGGATCGGGCTGCGCCGCCGGTTTTCCCCCGCGGCCCCCGGTCAGGAGGACGAGTGATGGAAGTTATTCTGCTGGAGCGGGTCGAGAAGCTCGGCCAGATGGGCCAGGTCGTCAATGTGCGTCCCGGCTTCGCCCGCAACTATCTGCTGCCGCAGCGGAAGGCCATGCGCGCCACCAAGGCGAACCTGGCCGTCTTCGAGAAGCAGAAGGCCCACCTTGAGGCCGTGAACCTCGAGCGCCGCAAGGACGCCGAGCATGTCGCGACCAAGATGGACAACGTGACGGTCGTCGTGATCCGTCAGGCTGCCGAGACCGGCGTCCTGTACGGCTCCGTGACCACCCGCGACGTTTCCGACGCGCTGACCGCCGCCGGCTACAAGACCGACCGCAAGCAGGTCCAGATCGACACCCCGATCAAGACCCTGGGTCTGTTCAAGCTGCGCGTCGTCCTGCACCCGGAAGTGTCGATCACGGTCACGGTCAACGTCGCCCGTTCGGCCGAAGAGGCCGAACTGCAGGCCCAGCGCGGCGGCATGATCACCGCCGCCGACCTGCGCGATGACGAAGACGAGGAAGAGACCTTCGTCGAAGAGACCGCGACCGAGGAAGAGGAGGGCTGATAGCCCTTCTGCCGCCGGCGGACCGGATCAAGGTCTGGAGCCGCTGCGGCACCGTCGCACCGCTCGTCCGGAAGCCGCCCGTCCCAACAGGGGCCGGGCGGCTTTCCGCATTCCGGAGCAGCCTCGCCACTGAAGCGATATTCCGGCCGGCACGCATACATCCGCAATGCCCGATTTGGGTAGCAGTCCTGACCGATTGACGGATTGCCGCCCCCCTGCCCCGGCGCCATGCTGATTTCGGCACCGCGGAAGGAGTTCGGCATGCTGCTGGTTCGTCTGCTTGCCGCCGCCATGGGCGACGGAACCCTGGATCTCGTCACTGTCGATGGGAAACACCATCGGATCGGCTCCGGCCTACCGAAACTGACGTTGCGGCTCCACGACCGCGCTGTGGAGCGGGACCTGCTGATCAATCCGCGCCTGCGTTTCGGCGAAGCCTATATGGACGGCCGCCTGTCGGTCGAGGGCGGGAGCATCTACGACCTGCTGTCGATGCTGATGAGCGGCAGCGAGGTGCAGGGAGCGCTCGGCCGCGCCGTCGAGACGCTGTCGCCGCTTCTGCGCCGTGCGCAGCAATACAATCCGATGCGGCGCTCGCGGCAGAACGTCGAGCATCACTACAACCTGTCGCGCCAGTTCTATGAACTCTTCCTGGACCGCGACATGCAGTATTCCTGCGCTTATTTTACAGAGCCGGGCCTATCGCTGGACGACGCGCAGGAGGCCAAGAAGCGCCACATCGCGGCGAAGCTGCTGCTGGTGCCGGGCATGCGCGTGCTCGACATCGGCTGCGGCTGGGGTGGCATGGCGCTTTATCTCGCCCGGCACTCAGGCGCGCGGGTGACCGGCATCACGCTGTCCTCTGAACAGTTGGAGGTGGCGAAGCGGCGGGCCGAGGAGGCGGGACTGGCTGACCGCGTCACCTTCGAGTTGCGCGATTACCGCGAATTCGCCACCGCCCATCCGGCCGCCTTCGACCGCATCGTCTCGGTCGGCATGTTCGAGCATGTCGGCGTGCCGCATTACCGCAACTATTTCGACGCCGTTCGCGACATGCTGAACGATGACGGCGTGGCGTTGGTCCACGCCATCGGCCGGCTGGAAGGACCTGGAGCCACCAATCCGTGGATCCGGAAATACATCTTCCCCGGTGGCTACTCCCCCGCCCTGTCGGAGGTGCTGCCGGTCATCGAGCGATCCGGACTGTTCACGACCGACCTGGAGGTGCTGCGCATGCATTACGCGGAGACCCTGCGCCATTGGCGCAGCCGGTTCGACGCGCGGCGGGACGAAGCAAAGGCGCTGTATGACGAACGCTTCTGCAGGATGTGGGAGTTTTACCTGGTAGGTGCGGAACTGGCATTTCGGCTGCAGGGACACATGGTGTTCCAGGTGCAGGTCGCACGCACCCTGGGTGCGGTGCCGCTGACCCGCGACTACATGGTGAATGCGGAACGCCATCTGGCAGACGCGTCGGCAGGAATCGAGGCAACCGTCGGCACTGGGCGTAAGCTCCGGCCTGCACACACCCCGGAGTCGGCGACCTGAACGGTGGAGGAAGCTGATCAGCGCATTTTGATCGGCTGCCGGCCTCTGGAAAGCCGCAATCCGGCCAACCGGTAATACCAATTGACCATCATGGCCGGCTGCAGTGCCGCGTTGCAAGCGGAATCGTGCGACATCGACGCCTAAGCCGCCGCCGTACCTTCCTTTCCGTCACGGGGCGATGCTATATAACCGCGATTGATTTCCGCCCGGGGTACCGGGGAGCCACCCATGCGGCATGCTCCCTGGCAACAAGCGCCCGCTGGACGACGCGCCCGGCTCCCAAGGAATGACAACGCCCTTACCCGTTCGGGGAGATCTCGCACCCATGACCAAGATCAAGGTAGCCAATCCGGTCGTCGAACTCGACGGCGACGAGATGACGCGCATCATCTGGCAGTTCATCAAAGACAAGCTGATCCTGCCCTACCTCGACATCGATCTGAAGTACTACGACCTCGGCATCGAGAACCGCGACAAGACCGACGACAAGGTCACCGTCGAGTCGGCGAACGCCATCAAGCAGTATGGCGTCGGCGTGAAGTGCGCGACCATCACCCCGGATGAGGCGCGGGTGAAGGAGTTCAACCTCAAGAAGATGTGGAAGTCGCCGAACGGCACGATCCGCAACATCCTGGGCGGCACCGTCTTCCGCGAGCCGATCGTCTGCTCGAACGTTCCGCGCTACGTCCCGGGCTGGACCAAGCCGATCATCATCGGCCGCCACGCCTTCGGCGACCAGTACAAGGCCACCGACTTCGTCGTTCCCGGCCCGGGCAAGCTGACCATCAAGTGGGAAGCGGCCGAGGGCGGCGAGAAGATCGAGCATGAAGTCTACGACTTCCCCGGCGCCGGCGTGGCGATGGGCATGTACAACCTCGACGAGTCGATCGAGGGCTTCGCCCACTCCAGCCTCATGTACGGCCTGGAGCGCGGCTACTCGGTCTATCTGTCGACGAAGAACACGATCCTGAAGGCCTACGACGGCCGCTTCAAGGACATCTTCCAGAAGATCTTCGACGAGAGCTACGCCGACCAGTTCAAGGCCAAGGGTCTGGTCTATGAACACCGCCTGATCGACGACATGGTCGCTTCGGCCCTGAAGTGGGAGGGCGGTTTCGTCTGGGCCTGTAAGAACTACGACGGCGACGTGGAATCGGACGTCGTGGCGCAGGGCTTCGGTTCGCTGGGTCTGATGACCTCGGTGCTGGTGACGCCGGACGGCAAGACCGTGGAGGCCGAGGCCGCCCACGGCACGGTGACCCGCCACTACCGCGAACACCAGAAGGGCAAGGAAACCTCGACCAACCCGATCGCCTCGATCTATGCCTGGACCCAGGGTCTGGCCTATCGCGGCAAGTTCGATAACACGCCGGACGTCGTCAAGTTTGCCCAGACCCTGGAGCGCGTCTGCGTCGAGACCGTCGAATCCGGCTACATGACCAAGGATCTCGCCATCCTGATCGGCCCGCAGCAGCCGTGGATGACCACCAAGCAGTTCCTGGACAAGCTGTCGGACAATCTGGAAAAGAAGATGGCCGCCTGGTCGTAAGGCCGGCGCTGTCTTTCTCAGGGTGCGACGCCGCGTCCGGGTCAAACCGGACCGCGGCTCGGCTAGGGTTCCGGCGGGGAGTTTCGGCTCCCCGCCTTTTTCTTGTCCAGTTCAGGAAAGGACCGAACCCGATGCCCAACGATCTGTTCCGCGTCGCCGTCGTCGGCGCCGGCGAGACCGGAACGCCCCTGCTGCGTAAGCTGCTGGCCGCCCCATTCGTCGAACTTCTGGGCGTGGCCGACCTTGATGCAGAGGCGCCGGGCATGCGCCTCGCCAGCCACCGCGGCGTCAAGACCACCACCGACTTCCAGGAATTGGCTCGTTTGGGCGAGCAACTGGACGTGCTGATCGATGTCACGGGCGTGCCGGCGGTCCGCGAATCCCTGCGCAAGGCGATGCAGGAAACCGGCAACCATCACACGGTAATCGTCCACGAGATGGTCGTGCAATTGATGCTGTCGCTCCTGAATGGCGAATTGGTGCGCTTGAAGCACGACACGCAGGAGTATTGAGGCGGCGGCATTTGCAGGCTCCGCGAATTGCCTCATGATGGGCGGAGGGTGTCCACTGCGGCGCCCGCCCATGTCAAGAGCCCATGTCAGGAGCGGCCATCGATGGAACTCGGCATTCTGGTCATTGCGGCGTTCGTTCTGGTCGTCATTTTGGCGATCACCAGTGTCCGCATCGTCCCCCAGGGGTTCAACTTCATCGTCGAACGGCTGGGCCGTTATCAGGAAACCCTGCCGCCGGGCTTCAACGTCATTTTTCCGGTCATCAGCTCCGTCCGCGCGAAGGTCGACATGCGCGAGACGGTGGTGGACGTGCCATCGCAGAGTGTCATCACCAAGGACAACGCCGCAGTGACTGCCGATGGCGTGCTGTATTTTCAGGTGCTTGATCCAATGAAGGCGACCTATGAGGTCAACGACCTGCAGCGGGCGATCCAGACGCTGGCGATGACCACCACCCGCACGGTGATGGGCTCCATGGACCTCGACGAGTTGCTGAGCCAGCGCGAAGCGATCAACGCCAGCCTGCTCCGCGCGGTGGACGAGGCGACTGCCTCCTGGGGAGTGCGGGTGACCCGTATCGAGTTGCGCGACATCACCCCGCCCGAGGATATCGTGCAGGCGATGGGCCGCCAACTGAAGGCGGAGCGCCTCCGTCGTGCCCAGATTTTGGAGGCCGACGCCGAGAAGGAGAGCCAGATCCGCATTGCCCAGGGCAAGCTGGAGGCCGCCAAGCTGGAGGCCGAAGCGCGTGAACGGTTGGCCGAGGCGGAAGCCAAGGCGACCCGGTTGGTCTCGGAGGCGGTGGCACAGGGATCGAACCAGGCCCTGGGCTATTTCCTTGGTCAAAAATATATGGAGGCACTGAAGGCCTTCGCCGCCTCTCCAAACCAGAAGACCATGATCCTGCCGGTGGAACTGGCCGGCGTCGCCGGTGCCCTGGCGGGGCTGGGCGATTTGCTGCGCGACGCCACCCCGCCCCGGACACCCGCCGCATCACAGCCCCCGCCGCGCAATCCGTGGTCAGTGCCACCGACTTCGTCCTCGGCGGACGGGGAGTGACCGCATGTCGCCGCTGCTGTGGGGAGCGCTGGGTGCCTTGCTGATTGCAGCGGAATTGGTGCTGCCCGGAATCTTCCTGATCTGGTTCGGCGGGGCGGCTTTGCTGACCGGCCTCGTCACTGCGCTCTGGCATGATTGGGGGCTGATCAACGAGGCCGGCTTCTTCACCATCGCCGCAGGCGCCGCGGTGGGCATCGCCATCGCCCACGCCCGGCGGCGCAACGCGTCGGCCGAAGCCGACGCCTCACGGATCAACGACCGCGCAGGCCAGTTGGTCGGCAGGGCAGTGATGCTGACTGAACCGATCGCCAACGGTCACGGACGCGTGTTCGTCGGCGACACGCTATGGGCGGTGGAAGGGCCGGACCGGCCGGCCGGAGCCGCCATGGTGGTCGCCGGGCACCGCGGAATGATACTGCTGCTTCAAGATGCGATGGAGCCACGGCAGGGTACGTATGACGGTGCCGCGAAGTGACCGGGAAGCCGCCGAAAAGGTGCTGCCATGCCGATGAACCGTCTCCTTCCCCACGGAGCCAGGAAGCTCCGTTGGAGGAACGCCGAGCGCGAACAGGCGGTGAAAGCAGAAATGGTTGGCGTTGAGCAGGGTGACTGCCGTTGTCCGCCGGCCTGTTGCGAGGTGGCGGCCTTATCCCCCGGCGACCGGTGAGCAGATCTCGACCAGACATCCATCCATATCGCGGACATAGCCGACGATCTGACCCCAGGGCTTCTCGACCGGCGATGATACGGCATCCGCTCCCGCGGCGATGGCCGTCGCATAGGCCGCCCGCGGATCGTCGGTCACGAGAGCGATCTCGAAACCGGAAGAAATCTCGCCCTTACGGTTGGGGCGGATCGCGAGGCCATTCATTTCGGCCATCGGCTCACCGGCGAAGGCCAAGGTCGTTTCACCGGTATCGAGTTCTGCGTACAGGTTGCTTTCATGCACGAAGCGACGCTTCAGGCCGAAGGCACGTTCGTAGAAATCAATCGTGGCAAGCACGTCGGCAACATAGATGATGGTGTATCCGAGCTTCATGATGCGCTCCCGACCTGTTTGCGGCGCCCCGCTTTCTGCGTTCTTCCCCTTGCGGCCACCAAACAAAAAAGCCCGCCTCTCCCCCGAGAGCGGGCTTTTGAACAGCCGTTCGGCGGATCAGGCAGCGCCGACGTTGCGGTCCTCGTCACGCTTCTTGCTGCCCGATGCCGGCTGGTAGGCCAGGGCGGCATGTTCGGCGCAATAGGGCATGCCGGGCAAGGCGGTCTTGCCGCAGAAATGGAAGTCCTGGTGCTTGGGATCGCCGACCGGCCATTTGCACATCCGCTCCGTCAGAGCAAGGATGGTGGCGCCACGCGTCGGTTTCTTCTTGATGGGCGACGGCCGGCCTGACAAGCCCAGACGGTGGGCCTTGCCGATGACCGCGTTGCGGGTGATGTCTCCCAGAATGTCGGCGATCTCGCTCGCGCTCAACCCCTGGGACCAGAGATCCTTGAGCTGTTGAATCCGCTCGTCCGTCCAACTCATCCCCGAGTACTCCCGATCCGGTGTCCGGTTATGTTGTGGCAAACAGGTCACGGTCTAGTGCCGTTTTCCATAAGCCGCAACATTTTGTGCCAGCCGTTGAGGAAGCTACCAGATGACGGCCGCTGACGATAGGGGGCGCGGCAACATTCCTGTTGATAAGTCGGTGGGTAGACTCATGAATTCAGAGCGCCATAAACCTCCTCCGCGACGCCGGACAAAGTGTCCCGATCGAGCTCCCCGGTAACGGCCAGCGCTAAGCCATTGTCTTGCCAATACAAAGCGCGCACCCCACCATCCTCGGCGAAACGGAACGCTGAACCAGAGGTGTTATGGGCAGGGCGGATATACAACGTGATGCGACGCCCGGCCGCATCCTCGTACATGTACAAGGCCACAGGTCCAACGGAATCGGCCAGAAGACGCCCACCGATCAGCTGGTAACCTCCTCGTGTGACTTTTGGGCAACGCATATTTTTGCCCAGCCGCTTGGACAGCCAGTTCACCAGATGCGCCTCATCCTCCACGCCGATCTCGACCGGATGGCGGACCTCGACGGCGAAGACGCGGTGAGCAGCGACGGCATCGGCGATGAAAGCGGCGGTCGGGGGCTCCGCGCCCCCGGCCATCCGGTCGCGCAGAAACCAGCCGCCGGTCCCGCCGGCAACGAAGACCAGGAGGGAGGCGGCGACCGCCGTACCCCACAGCGCGCCCTTGCCCCACTGCGCGACACTCCAGCGGCGGGATGCGGGGTTCGGATGCTCCCGCGCGGTGAAGGGCGGCGTCAGGCGGTCGGGCAGCGGCTGGTCGATCAGCGGGCCGAAGCACTGCCCAAGCATGGCACGCTGAGCACGATAGCGTTCGAAGCGCTGGGCGATCTCGGGATGGTCGGCGAGGTGGCGCTCGATATCGGCCAGACGCTCCTCCGGCAATTCGCCGTCCAGCCAAGCGTGCAGCTCGGCCTCGGTTACGGGATTGCGGGTGCCGCTCATCACTTTATCCTCCTGACCACCTGCTGGGTTCCACCGTCCAGCAGGACCCTCAGCTTTTCGCGCGCTCGGGCCAGCCGCGACATCACCGTCCCGATCGGCAATCCAAGAACCTCCGCCACCTCGCGGTAGGACAGCCCCTCCATTCCCGTCAGCAGCAGGATGGTGCGGTGTTCGTCGCTCAACTGCGCGAAGGCGCGAGCGAAGTCGCGCACCGCCCCGCGGTCGGCCGGCGGTGCGCTCAGCGCCAGATCGTCGGCCAAATCCTCCACCGGCACCTCCGCCCCTCGCCGCCGCCGCCCACGCTGGCCGGAGATGTGCAGGTTGTGCAGGATGGTCATCAGCCAGCCGCCGAGCTTCGACGGGTCCCGCAGCGCATGGCGGTTGGCCAGCGCCTTCTCCACGCAGTCCTGCACCAGATCGTCGGCGTCGGAACGGTTGCCCACCAGGGCGGTGGCATAGCGCCGAAGCCGTGGCACATGGTCGGCGATGGCGCGGTCATCGATATCGGGCGGGCTCATCAAAGATCCGGGAAGGGCGTCGTCACCGGTCATGACGCCCCACCCCGCCGTTTTATTCCGGCCGCGCCCATCGAACTTCACTGCCCCGGCGAGGAGAAGCCGGCCTTGCCGTCGAAATTGCAGAGGTTCTCGGTCTGGGTGAAGTCGATCCCGGCTTCCGCCAGCCGCCCCAGCAACTCGACGATGGCCCCGTGCTGCACCGGCCCGCCATGCGCCAGGAAGCGGCAGCGCCAATGGTCGGTGCAGAAGACGTCGGCGTTGCCGTCCGGCCAGACCCGTTGCGAGCGGTTGGAGATGCTGGCGAGCGTCAGCGCCTCGGTCGACAGCGGCAGCACCAGTTCCGCCAGATCGTCCGGCAGGCCGCCGGACCATTGCAGGAAAACGTCGACCCCCACCAGTTCCTTGAGCGCACGGACGCGCGGCGCCAGCCGGTTCAGCCCGTCATAGGCGGGCCGCATGGTGGAGTAACCGACCGGCGGCATGGTGACGGGGGTCTGCCCCAGCCGCTCCACCACCGCCTCGGCGAAGGCGTTGGTGCCGGCGCGCACCCGGCCCAGGCCGCGGGCGTAGATGTCGGCGGTATGGATGCCGTCCTCGATCGTCTTCAGCCACGCATTGTGGATGCGCGCGGCGATGTCGCCCTGGCCGATATGGACCAGCATCATCACCGCGGCCATCAGCAGGCCGGACGGGTTGGCGATGCCCTGTCCGGCGATCATCGGGGCGGAGCCGTGGATCGCCTCGAACATGGCGCAGGTCTCGCCGATGTTGGCCGAGCCGGCCAGTCCGACCGAGCCGGTCAGCTGGGCTGCAATGTCCGACACGATGTCGCCGTACAGGTTCAGGGTGACGATGACGTCGAAGCGCTCCGGCTGGTCGGCCAGCCGGGCGGCGCCGATGTCGACGATCATGTGGTCGGCCTTGATCTCCGGATAATCGGCGGCGATTTCGTAGAAGATCTTCAGGAACAGCCCGTCCGTCATCTTCATGACGTTGTCCTTGACGAAGGCCGTCACCTTTTGCCGGTGGTTGGAGCGGGCGAAGTCGAAGGCGTAGCGGACGATGCGCTCCGAGCCCGGACGCGAGATCAGCTTCACCGACTGGATCACGTCATCGGTCTGCCGGTGCTCGATGCCGGCGTAGAGGTCTTCCTCGTTCTCGCGGATGATGACCACGTCCATGCGTGGATGCCGGGTCCGCACATAGGGGTGGTAGGACACGCAGGGACGGACATTGGCGAACAGGCCCAGCGTGGTGCGGGCGACGACGTTCAGCGACTTGTTGCCGTATCCCTGGGGCATGGTGATCGGCCCCTTCAGGAAGACCCGCGTGCGGCGGATCGACCCCCAGCCGGCGGCGTCCAGCCCGCCGGGATGGCCGCGCTTGTAGACCGCCTCGCCCGCCGGAACCTCTTCCACCTTCAGCCGCGCGCCGGCGGCAGTCATCACATGTAGCACCGCGTCCGTGATCTCTGGGCCGATGCCGTCGCCGCGGGCGACCGTGACGGGGGTGATATCGCGCATGCACTCACTCCAAGGGGACGCGCGACCGTAGACGGAAACCGGGGGATTTTTCAATGGTTGGAGGCAGCGACGGATCGCAGCAACCGGCCGGGGACGGCGGGGTTCCCCCTCTTCCCGCTTGGGCGGGGAAGAGGGGGGGCGCACCGGTCAGTGATGGGCCCCGGCAAGGCCGCCGCGGCCGTCCGGCACGCCGATGCTGACATTCTGCATCATGCCCTGGTCCTCGTGGTCGAGGATGTGGCAGTGCAGGACATATTCGCCGATGAAGCGCTCGTATCGGGTGCGGACGGTCACCTTGTAGGCGCCCTTCGGCGGCGCGGTGGAGCTGAGCGGCTGGCTGATGTCGCTCTTCACCCAGATGGTGTCCTTCCACACGCCCTTCATGCCGGCATAGTCGGGGTCGCCGGAGCCGGCTTCGCTGACGTCGCGCCCGTCGGGGCCGATGATCGACACGACCTGGAACGGGTTGACGTGGATGTGGAAGGGGTGACTGACGAAGTAGGACTGCAGTTCCCACTGCTGGGCCGTGCCCAGCACCACCGGCCGGTCGACCACGCTCGGCTGGTAGGCGGACGCCCCCTTGGGGCCATAGGTGCCGTCGGGGTTCTGCACCACCTCGAAGCTGTTGGAGACCTGGAACAGCGGGTTGGTCCGCGTCGCATCCTTGGGCGGGATGTTGATGTAGAAGACCAGTTCCTGCTTGGGCTGGTGCACCACCTCATGCTCGGTGATCGGCGGGTGGGCGGTGAAGCGGGTGAAGCGCGGGCAATAGGGGGTGTCGACCATCGTCTTGCCGCCCATTGCTTTCTCGGGGCAGCGGGCGTTCAGGTCGCCGATCACCTCCTTGGCGACGGCCGGCGCGTATTTGGTCGCGTTGACCGACAGCTGGCGGATGATCTCCTTCACCGGGTCCTTGACCACGCGGTCGCCGCGCACGCGGACGAAGCCGAGCACGCCGGTGGAGGTCGCCGTCTGGTCGGGGCTGGCGTTGGCGTCCGCCGGCTTGTTGACCACGCAGTAGATGCCGGGTTCGGGGAAGTTGACCAGCAGATCGTCACGATAGCCCGGCTGCATCGGCACGCTGGTGCGCACCTGCCCCTCGGTCATGGTCAGGCCGTCCGCTGCGGCCAGGATGTAGGGGACCGGTTGCCCGGTGCAGCGTTCCTTGGCGAAGCGGTCCTGCTCGGCGGCCGACAGGGTCTTCTCCCGCTGGAAGAAGTCGGTGACGTCGAGCTTGCGGAACTCCACCGTGATGGGGGAGCGCACGCCGCCATGGATCAGGCGCCAGCGCTCGGTCTCGCCGACCTTGGCATTGGCGAAGATCGGACGCACGCGGCCGTTGACGGTGGTGAAGCGCCCGGATTGTTCCCAGGTGCCCGGCCCGAACTGATCGTAGGACACGATCTCGCCCACCTCGCCCGGCGCGCAGCTCCAGTCGATGGTCTTCTTCACCGGATCGATGTACTTCAGCTTGCCGTCCTTGGTGCAGGCGTAGGGGATCTGCTCGAACAGCAGGACCCGCTCTGTCATCGCCACACCCTTGGGGCTCTTCAGCAGGGTGTCGAGGTCGCCGTTGGCGTCCTTGGTCGGCGGACGGTCGCCGCGGATGATCAGCGCGCCGGCCATGCCGCTGCCGACCTGCAGCGCGGTGGAGCCGTGGCGGTGCGGGTGGTACCAGAAGGTGCCCGCCGGATGATCGGCCGGGATGTTGTATTCATATTCGAACGCGACGCCGGGATTGATCGACACCAGCACATTGTCGCTGTTGCCGGTCGGGCTGACCCAGACGCCGTGGCTGTGCAGGTTGGTGCCGTTGAAGCAGTGCGGGTTGTTGATGTCCGCCTGCGCCTGATTGTTGCAGTCGGGATCGGCCGGCAGCTGGTTCTGCAGCTTGATGCGGACGGTATCGCCCGGCGTCGCTTCGATGGTGGGGGCGACATAGGGGTGGTTGGGGTCGACATCGGTGCCGCGGTAGCTGCGCAGCCGCACCGGGTCGGGCCGCCCCTGCGCCGGGTTGCGGATGTAGCCGTCGGTGAAGGTCACGAACAGGTCGTAATTGCGAACCTGGCCGGCATGCGGCCGGGGGGCCGCCTGGGGCTGGCGCAGCAGAAGCGAACCGGCGCGCGGCGAGGCGGAATTGCTCAGCAGCGGCGGATTGCCGAACGCCTCGCCGGCCGGCTCGGCGCTGCCCTTGGCGGGAGCGGTTGCCGCCATGGCGGCCGGCTCCATCCCCAGCGCCAGGGGCAGCAGCACGCCCAATAAGTATGCATTCTTCATGAAATGCTCCATCTGATACGGATCATGGAGGGTATGATGCGTCTTAAAAATTGTTAATTGTAACATTGTCACACGTTGAATCATGCGGCGCCTGTCGATGGGCAACTGCGCAATGCTGGGTGGAAGAACACAATTCATCACCGCATACAGCTTGCCTGAGGCCGGGAAAATCTGCTCACTGTCGCGCCTGCGCCGACGTCCGGCGCCGTAGAAATCAGGCTCCCCGCAGCAGTGGCCGAAGCTGGCCAGAGAAACCGGACCCCACCCGAAATCATGAGCGACGCGCTTCCGCAGAACAGACAGGCCGGACGCGGCAAAACCCTGGTCGCTTCGGTGATGATCGGGCTGATCGCCGGCATCGACAATTTGGGCAACGGGCTGGCGATCGCGGCACTTCTGTTCACTGGCCCGCTGATGACCGGGCTGGGTGCCGGGGTCGGCGTGGTTCTGTTGAGCGCCGCGATCCTGGCCCTGCTGGTCGCCTTGCGCAGCACGCAGCCGAACTCCGTCGCCCTGGTGCAGGAGACGGGGGTCGCCATCCTCGCCTCCACCGTCGCGACCATGGCGGCGGGCCTGCAGGACGCGCCGGACGGGGTGAAGGTCGCCACCGCCTTCGCGATCCTGGGCGGCAGCACGCTGGTGACCGGGCTGCTGTTCTGGATGGTGGGACGGCTGCGGCTGGGCCGGCTGGTGCGCTTCTTCCCGTATCCGGTGGTGGCCGGCTTCCTCGCCGGGTCGGGCTGGCTGCTGGTGGAAGGCGCGCTGGCGATGGTCAGCGGGCGGCATGGGCTGGCGGCCGGCATCGCCGAATTGGCGAGCCCGGCCATTGCCTTCACCGCTACGGCGGCGGCCGGGCTGGCGGCACTGCTGGTCGCGGTGATGCGGCGCAGCGACAGCCCCTTCGCCATGCCGCTGGTGCTGCTGGCGGCTGCGCTGGCCTTCCATGCGGCCCTGCCCCTGCTGGGGCTGACGGCGGAACAGGTGCGCGGCTGGGGCTGGCTGCCGGGCATGGCCGGGGATGCGGGGTTCAGCCTGCCGGTGCCGACCGAGATCCTGGCCCTGACCGACTGGGGCCGGGTGGCGGAGGCGGTGCCGGCGATGGTGTCGGTCGCCGTGCTGGGCATGCTGGGCCTTCTGTTGAATGTCAGCGGGATCGAACTGGCGCAGGGCCGCGACATCGACGCGGACGCGGAGCTGCGGTCCACCGGTGCCGCCAACCTGATGGCCGGGGCGCTGGGCGGGCCGTCGGGATATGTCGGGCTGGGGATGACGCTGCTGGCCGGGCGGATGGGCGCCACCGGGCGCGGGGCCGGGCTGGCGACCGCGGCGGTGATCCTCGGTGGGTTGTTTGTTGCGGGATGGCTGGTGTCGGTGACGCCGGTGTTCCTGACCGCCGGGCTGATCCTGTTCCTGGGGGTCGAGCTGCTGATGGAGTGGCTGGTCGAGGCCCGCCACCGCCTGCCGCGGACGGAGTGGCTGATCGTGCTGGCCGTGGTGCTGGCGATCGCCGGTATCGGCTTCATGGAGGGGTTGGCGCTGGGGCTGGCGGTGTCGCTGGCCATGTTCGTCTACAGCTATTCCCGGCTGCCTGTGATCCGCGGCCGTCACAGCGGAGCCGAGTTGCGGAGCCGCGTCGACCGCAGCCCGGCGGCGAGCCTGCATCTGACCGGCGCCGGCGCGGCCATCGAGGCGATGCAGTTGCAGGGATACCTGTTCTTCGGCACCGCCGAGCAGATCGTCGCCCCGGTCCGCCGCCGGCTGGAGCAGGCGGGCGGGCAGCCCTTGCGCTTCCTGGTCATCGATTTCCGCCACATCAAGGGCATGGATTCGGCGGCGGCCGGGGTGTTCCGCCGCATCCGCAACCTGATGGAGGCGGCCGGCGCCACCCTGGTGCTGAGCGCCCTGCCCGCCGCCGTCGAGGACGCCTTCCGCGCCAGCGGCCTGGACCCCGAAGGCGACCCGGTGCTGCGCCGCGCCCCCGACCTGGACCATGCGCTGGAATCCTGCGAGGAGGCGCTGCTGGCCGAAACCGGGCGGGACGGCAGTGACGCCCCGCTGCTGCGCCATCTGGAGGGGATGACCGGACCGCACCCGCGGCTGGGCGACGCGGTGGCGGCGCTCGATACCCTGCATTTGCAGCCGGACGAGCTGCTGATCCGCGCCGGGGAGGCAGCGAGCGACATCTTCATCATCGGCAGCGGCCGGGTGAAGGTGCAGATCACCCTGCCCGACGGCCGGCCGCTGCGCCTGCGCACCATGACCGCCGGGGCGGTGGTGGGGGAGATCGCCCTGCTGCTGGGCCAGACCCGCGGCGCCGACGTGGTGGTGGAGGCGCCCTCCACCATCCACCGCCTGACCGCCGCGACTCTGGCCCGGCTGGAGCGCGAGGACCCCGAACTGGCGCTGGTCCTGCACCGCATCCTGGCGACCACGCTGGCCCAGAAGGTGACTCTGGCGAACCGGGTGATCGAGCAGGCTGCGGGCTGAGGCGGTGAGTTGGCGGTGAATGGAACGTTTGAAACGCCGTGAGCCGGTTTCGCGGCAGCGTTCAACCGTTTCATCTGTTCACCGGCGGCGGGTGTACGGCCCCTCCCCGCCCTGCCGTTCCAGCGCGGACCCGAGATTGGGATAAGGATCGCTGGGATTGTAGGTCCAGGGATAGACGCCCTTCGGCCCCTCGGCCTCCGGCCGAGCGAGGATGGCGGCGATGTTGTCCGGATCGGGCTGCCGACGCTCGCGGATCGCACCGGGGACGCTGTCGTCGTCGAAATCGGGGATCGGCGTGGCCGGCGCTTCGGCGGGCGGGATTTCCGGGGCGGCGGGAGCGGCGGCGCGGTTGCCGGGGGAGGCCGGGGTGGCATCCGTCCGCTCGGCGCCGAACTCCTTGAGCAGGCCCAGCTTCTCGGCCAGCCAGCGCACGGTGCCGGGATCGCCGATGGAGACCAGCCGTTCGATCTGCTCCGTCACCAGGGCGCGGAGCGAGGACAGGCGAAGCTCCGCCTCCCGGTTCAGCGCCTGCCTCTCCCACCAGACCCGATGGCGGAAGTGCTGCGCGCCGTAATAGGCCCGCCACAGCGTGGTGCGGCTGCAGCCCATGGCACGGGCGACCTGCTGGAAGGAGGCACCGCGCGCCAGCATGCCGGCGGCCATGATCCACTGTTCCTCGTGGAAGCGCGAACCGGTGACGAGGGAGCCGTCCGGCGGGACCGGCGGTTCCTCCGCCCAGCAGGGGAAGCGGTCGGCGGGACGGGCGGCGGAGGTGGTGGCTTCGGCGGGGTCAGGCAGTCGGGCATGGGGCGGCTCCTGGGCCGGTTGGGTGAACGCTCCTGTTCTGGCGGAAAACATAATGCGGTTATAGGATAACTTTCATATCACAGATCAGGTGAGATAGTGGGCTTTTGAGAAGCGTCGCTCCCAACCTACAGCGGCTAATGTAAGGAATAGTATTTTAATCGCAGGAATACATTCCGATAGCGATCGTCTTGACTATTCAACCTCCCTCCTTACGATACCAATCTCAAATGATTTTCTCCCCAAGTAGAGTATGGCTAGCAATATGAAAGCAGTAGCATTCTTCACTAATAAGGGCGGGGTCGGAAAGACGACTCTCGTTTGTAATTTGGCAGCTTTCCTTAGTAAGAAGAGAGGGAAGAAAGTTCTAATCGTTGACGCTGATCCTCAGGGAAACGCAACTCAGTATATGTTTGATGATAGTGTCATCGAAGAAGTCTACGAGAAGAAAACTGCCTATACAATCTATTCTATGGCTCGCCCACTTTCACAGGGCAAGGGATTCTCCTCTGATAGCACATTCCGCAAATCACCAACATTCGATGTGGATGTTCTTCTCGGCGACCCCCGGCTTGCTCTAATCGAAGACACTCTTGCAGCTGATTGGAATAGCTCCGGAGTGAGAGGATTAAGAACTACATTCATGTTCCGGCATTTTCTTTCTCATTGCAAAGATTACGATTATGTCTTTTTCGATATGGGCCCTTCTCTCGGCTCCATAAATAGGTCCGTACTCATTGGATGCGACTATTTTGTACTTCCACTTTCTATTGATATATTTAGCATTAGAGCAACTGAAAATATATCAACATGGCTAAAAGAGTGGAAGCGACGCCTTGAGCTTCAAATCAGTTCCATTTCTGATATCGAAGAAGTTGAAATTTCTGACATGCAGTTTCGCCTTCAACTTCTCGGATATGTTAATCAGCAATACACAGCAAAAAGAGATGCATCTGGAGAACGCAGGGCTGTAAAGGCTTATGAGAAAATTATGTCAGCAATCCCGGATGCAATCCAAAAGGGAATTATTAATGATCATCAAAAAATTTCAGAGAACATCGAATACAGAATTGGCTCAATTCCGAATCTACACAGCCTTGTCCCAATGTCACAAAGTAGCAGGAAACCAATATTTTCGTTAAAAAGCTCTGATGGAATTGTAGGTGCGCATTTTATGAAAGTCGAAGAATCTAATACGATCTTCGAAGGCATTGCGAATCGCTTTATTGAGAACATTGGTGAGCTAAATGATTACGTGGCCTAACGAAGTAGTTTCTTCAATTGCGAGACGCCGCTCGGTGTTGTTTCTGGGCGCTGGCGTTTCCATGAACTCCAAAAATGATGCAGGAGCATCTCCGCCCTCTTGGAAGGAATTTCTTGAGAAAGCTATCCTACGCTGCCCCGCGCCTCATACAGAGATGAAAAAACTTTTAAACAACGGCGACTATCTTACGTGCTGTCAGATTGCCAAGTATAAACTGAATCATGATTGGGTTCCATTTGTCGAGGAAATGTTTTTAACGCCACAATTCAAACATAACGATCTACATACAGCTATACTTGGACTTGACTCGTCAGTTGTTCTGACTCCAAATCTTGACAAAATATACGACAACTACGCCCAGTCCAAAACCAGTAATCTACTGAAGATAAAAAAATTCTACGATGACGATATTCCAAGAGCATTGCGTGGTGGTGAAAATCAAAGATTAATACTGAAAATTCATGGCTGCATAGACACTCCAGATAAGCTTGTATTCACAAGAGAGGATTACGCCGACATAAGGAATAAAAATGCTAACTTTTATCGCGCTATAGATTCGCTTGTTCTTACTCACACTTTTCTATTCCTTGGATGTGGAATGAATGATCCAGATTTGTCTCTAGTATTAGAGCAATATGCCAGATCGTTTGCTTCAGCACCACCACATTACATTGCATTCTCTGGAAAAATATCCGACGAGTACGGTAAAATGCTACAGAATAACTACAATCTAAGAATACTTCAGTATTCGCCCACCAACAACCATCAGGAACTACTAGAATCTGTTAAAGATCTTTCCAGCCTTGTTGAAGTAAAGAGGCAAGAACTTTCGAACTCCTACCTCTGGTGAACACCCCTCACCTCCCCAACTCCCGCATAGCCCCGTCCAGCCCCTCCAGCGTCAGTGGAAACATCCGGCCTCCCATCAGGTGCTGGAGCAGGCGGGTGCTTTCCGTGTAGTCCCAGTATTGCGGCGGGGTCGGGTTCAGCCACACCGCCTTGGCGTAAACCGACAGCAGGCGCTGCATCCATACCTGACCGGCTTCCTCGTTCCAGTGCTCGACGCTGCCGCCGGGGTAGGCGATCTCGTAGGGGCTCATGGCGGCGTCGCCGACGAAGACCAGCTTGTAGTCGGCGGGATAGGTGTGCAGCACGTCCCAGGTGGAGATGCGCTCGGTATGGCGCCGTGCGTTGTCGCGCCAGACGCCCTCGTAGACGCAGTTGTGGAAGTAGAAGTGCTCCAGGTGCTTGAATTCGCTGCGTGCGGCGGAGAACAGCTCCTCCACCAGACGGATGTGGTCGTCCATCGAGCCGCCGATGTCGAGGAACAGCAGGACCTTGATCGTGTTGTGCCGCTCCGGAACCATCTTCAGGTCGAGCCAGCCGGCGTTGGCGGCGGTGGCGCGGATGGTGCCGGGCAGGTCCAACTCGCTGGCCGCGCCGCTGCGGGCGAATTTGCGCAGGCGGCGCAGGGCGACCTTGATGTTGCGGGTGCCGATCTCCACCCGGTCGTCGAGGTTCTTGAACTCACGGCGGTCCCACACCTTGACGGCGCGGCGGTGGCGGCTCTCGTGCTGGCCGATGCGCACGCCCTCCGGGTTGTAGCCATAGGCGCCGAAGGGGGAGGTGCCGGCGGTGCCGATCCATTTCGATCCGCCCTGGTGCCGGCCCTTCTGTTCGGCCAGACGCTGGGCCAGCGTCTCCATCAGCTTGTCCCAGCCGCCGAGCGCCTGGACCTGCGCCTTCTCCTCGTCGGTCAGGAAGCGTTCGGCCAGCTTGCGCAGCCATTCCTCCGGCAGGTCGGTGACGGGGACCTCCTCGCCGGCGGGAGTGTCGTCGGTCAGGCCCTTGAAGGTGGCGCCGAAGACGCGGTCGAAGCGGTCGAGATTGCGCTCGTCCTTAACCAAGCATGCACGACTGAGATAATAGAAGTCCTCGACGCGGAAGGACGCGGTGCCCTGCTTCATGGCCTCCATGAGCGTCAGGTACTCCGTCAGCGAGACGGGAACGCCGGCCTTGCGCAGATCGAAGAAGAAACTCGTGAACATGAGAGCGGTCCTTCGCACGGTCCTACCAAGCGGAGAGTAATGCCCCAGCCGAGAGAACACCATGAGCCTGCAGAACGCTTCATTGCCGAACGCCCCCCTCCTCGATTTTGCGCGGGCGCTGGATTTCGCCGCGCACAAGCACATCGACCAGCGTCGCAAGGGCGTGCGCGCCGAGCCCTACGTCAACCACCTGTCGGAGGTCGCCCTGCTGGTGGCGGAGGCGACGGCGGGCAAGGATCCGGTCGTGGTGATCGCAGCCCTGCTGCACGACACGCTGGAGGACACCGACGCCAGCTATGAGGAGATCGAGCAGCTGTTCGGTGTGGAGGTGGTGCAGGTCGTCGCCGAGACCACCGACGACAAGCGCATGTCGAAGGCCGAACGCAAGCAGCACCAGATCGACGCCGCGCCCCGTGCCTCGACGCGGGCGAAGCTGGTGAAGCTGGCCGACAAGGTGTCGAACCTGCGCTCCATGGCGCACAGCCCGCCCGCCGACTGGCCGCTGTCGCGCAAGGTCGAGTATTTCGAATGGGCGCATGCGGTGGTCGCCGGCCTGCGCGGCACCGACGCCCGGCTGGAGGCCCTGTTCGACCGCGCCTATCACGACGGGCTGGCGGAGCTGCGCGGACAGACGGTGTGAGGCCGCGGAGGGATAAAGCGGGGCCGGATTGACATCGCGCAATGCGGCTTCATGACGGAAGTCTTATGGAGAAGGGACGAAGCTGACGCCACCCGTGCCGCTGACGGCCGAGGAACCACGCCATGTCCCTTCCGCAAGAAGACTCCACCCTCACCCGTCGCCCTGCCCAGGCCGCCAAGCCGGCCGCAGCGTCCCACGCCGAACAGCATGAGGAGCCGGGCCGGCACTGGTTCATCAACCGGCCGAAGGTCTATGCCGCGGACGTCAAGGGACGCTTCCGCCAGCTGAAATGGGCGGCCCTGATCGTGCTGCTGGCGATCTACTACATCACGCCGTGGATTCGCTGGGAACGCGGGCCGGGCATCCCGGACCAGGCGGTGCTGATCGACATGGTCGGGCGCCGCGCCTATTTCCTGTGGATCGAGATCTGGCCGCAGGAGGTCTATTACCTGACCGGCCTGCTGATCCTCGGCACCTTCGGCATCTTCTTCGCCACCACGCTGGCCGGGCGCATCTGGTGCGGCTACGCCTGCCCGCAGACGGTGTGGACCGACCTGTTCATGTGGGTGGAGCGCAAGATCGAAGGGCCGCGCACCGCCCGCATCCGGCTGGACAAGGCGCCGATGACCGGGGCCAAGCTGGCGCGCAAGGGGGCCAAGCATGCGGCGTGGGTGGCGATCTCGGTGATGACCGGCGGGGCGTGGGTCTTCTACTTCAACGACGCGCCGACGCTGATGAACGAACTGCTGCACGGGGAGATCACCAGCGGCGTCGCCACCTTCATTGCGCTGTTCAGCTTCACCACCTACTTCTTTGCCGGCTGGGCGCGCGAGCAGATCTGCATCTATGTCTGCCCGTGGCGCAGCTTCCAGTCGGCGATGGTGGACGAGGACACCTTCCTGGTCACCTATGAGGACTGGCGCGGCGAGGGCCGTGCGCCGCTGCGCAAGTCGCAGAGCTGGGACGACCGCAAGGCGGCGGGGCTTGGCGACTGCATCGATTGCAAGCAGTGCGTCCATGTCTGCCCCACCGGCACCGACATCCGCGAAGGCCAGCAGATCTCCTGCATCGGCTGCGGCCTGTGCGTGGATGCCTGCAACGACGTGATGAAGCAGATCGGCCGGCCCATCGACCTCGTGCGCTTCGACACCCAGTCCAACCAGATCGCCAAGATCGACGGCAAGCCGGAACGGGTGAAGCTGGTGCGCGCCCGCACGGTCATCTATTCGCTGATCATGCTGGTCGTGGCCTGCGCCATGGGCATCGCCCTGCTGCTGCGCCCAACGCTGGATGTCAGCGTGCTGCGCGACCGGGCGCCGCTGTTCGTGACGCTGTCCGACGGGTCGGTGCAGAACGCCTACACCATCAAGGTGCTGAACAAGACGCACATCGCCCGCAATTATACGGTGACGGTCGACGGGCTGCGCGACGCGCATCTGTCGGTGGCCGGCGATGACGAGGCCGGCAGCGGCGGCAGCCTGACGCTGCGGGCGGAGGCCGACTCGGTTGCGACCTACCGCGTGTTCGTGAAGGTACCGGCGGCGGCGGTAAAGTCCGGCTCGACGGATGTGTCGGTGATCGCCAAGGACCAGACGAGCGGCGAAGTCGGCAAGCACATCAGCGTGTTCATGGCGCCGTAACGCCGGAGGCCGGACCGGCGGACAGCGCAGCGTGCATCCCGGAAACGGAATGGACAGGAGGGAAATGAAATTGGGGGTGGGCAGCCGGCATATGCCCCCCTCCGGACGATGCACAGCGATGCCGAAAGGGCTTGCGCGATCGTGGTTACACTGACCTTTTTTGTTTGGTCTCGAATCTGTTTGCGCGATCATCGGGACCGGGCAATGGGCGGCGGCCGCGTGCAGGGCCGTGCAGCCGACAAGGGGGGCATGATTTGAAGAATTACGCCAAAACGATTGCGCTCGCTCCGGACGATGTGCGGCGGGCGATCGTCTATGCCGCCATCAGCCCCACGCCGTCGGTAAGGCTTGATCCCGCCATGCCCAGCCTGGATCGCATCAACTTCATGGTCGATCCGGTGAAAAGCGCGAAGAACCGGCTGAAGATGGTGCTGTTCCCCTGGATGGTCGACGAATTCCGGGGGAAACCGACCAAGACCAAGGCGATATGCATCTTCGACATGTTCCTCGCCGACGGCAAGCAGAAGGACGAGAATTTCAGCCGCCTGAGCGGGCGGATGGACACGATCAGGCAGGATTCCGAACTGGCCAAGAGCATGAGCTGGTTCAAGCGGGTCGCGACGTCGAGCAGCCGCAAGGTCGATGCCAACATCTTCGACGATATGTACCGCATCCACATGCTCGGCAAATCCAACGACTCGCTGTTCATAGCCGCTCATCAGGACTTGTTCCGCCAAATCCTCAGCACGCCGCCGACGACGAGCCTCAGCAGCGAGATCTCAGCCGCCGTGCGGGAAATCCGGCAGGCGTGCGAAACCGCCGGATTTCCGCTCAAGAAACTTGGGCTGACCGACAGCTTCGCCTGAACCGGCGGGCTCCGTACAGCCGGTTCAGGCGCCCGTCACCTTCGTCCTTGTCCGCTTCACCGTCGCGGGCGGGGGAGCGTCGCCGGTGGGGTCGTCCAGCGCGCTCAGCAGGCGTTCCTTGATCTTCGCCAGCTTGCCCTCATGCGTCACCTTCAGGCCGAAGACGTCCTTCACATAGAAGACGTCGATGGCCTTCTCGCCGAAGGTGGAGACCTTGGCCGAACTGATCTGCAGGGTCAGGTTCGACAGGGCGCGGGTCAGGTCGTAGAGCAGGCCGGGACGGTCGCGACCGTTCACCTCGATCACCGTATGGGTGGTGGAGGCGTTGTTGTCGATCAGCACGCGCGGCGGCACATGGAAGACGCGGGTGCGGCTGGCCTGGGTGGTGCGGCGGGTGGACAGGTCGTTCAGCGGCTTCAGCTGGCCGGACAGCACCTTCTCGATCATCACGGACAGCTTGGCGAGCTTGTCGCCGCTCTCGAACGCACCGCCGCCGGCGGCGTCCTGGACCGAGAAGACGTCGAGCGCCATCCCGTTGGTCATGGTGAAGATGCGGGCATCGACGATGTCGGCGCCGCAGGCGGCCAGCGCCCCGGCAAGGCGGGAGAACAGACCGCTGTGGTCGGTGGCGTAGATCGTCACCTCCGTCACCGCGCGGCCGCGGTCGACGCGGGTTTCCACCGTCAGGGGACGCTGCTCCCGCTCGGCATCGCGGACGAGGCGGGCCTGATGGGCCAGCGTGTCGGTGTCGAAGGCCAGCCAGTAGGCGGGATAGCCCAGGCCCTTGTGATGCTCGAAGGCGGCGTCGTCGAAGTCGGTGAGTTCGGCGCGCAAGCTCGACTGGGCGGCCTGGATGCGCCGCCCCCTGCCCTCCACCGTCATGCCGCCGGACATCACCTCTTCGGAGCGGTTGTAGAGTTCGCGGAGAAGCGTGGCCTTCCAATTGTTCCAGCGTTGCGGCCCCACCGCGCGGATGTCGGCCACCGTCAGCACCAGCAGCAGGCGCAGACGTTCCGGCGACTGGACCAGAGCCACGAAGTCGCGGACGGTCTTGTCGTCCTCCAGGTCGCGCTTGAAGGCGGTGTGCGACATGGCCAAGTGCCATCGCACCAGCCACGCCACCGTTTCCGTCTCCTCCGCCGTCAGGCCGAGGCGGGGGCAGAGCTTCTCGGCGACGCGCGCACCCAGCACCGAATGGTCGCCGCCGCGGCCCTTGGCGATGTCGTGCAGCAGCACCGCGACGTAGAGCGCACGCTTCGACACCACCTTGTGGATCACCTCGGTGGACAGCGGCAGCTCGTCGGCATGCTCGCGCGCGGCGATCTTGTGCAGGATGCCGAGAGCGAACAGTGTGTGCTCGTCCACCGTGTAGACATGGTACATGTCATACTGCATCTGCGCGACGACCCGGCCGAAGTCGGGGATGAAGCGGGCCATCACCCCGGCCTCGTTCATGCGGCGCAGCGTGATCTCCGGATCCTTCGGCCCGGTCAGGATGTCCAGGAACAGCCGGTTGGCTTCCGGGTCGTTGCGCAGCTTCGGCCCGATGGCCGACAGCGACCGGGTGATGGAGCGCAGCGCCGCCGGGTGGATGTCGATGTCGTGGATCTGGGCGGTGTGGAACAGGCGGATCATGTCGATCGGCTGTTCCTTGAACTGCTTGTCGCTGCGGGCGTTCAGCCGCTCGCCGTCGACGATGAAGCCGTCCACGTCCTTGCGCCGGGCGACCGAGGCCAGCCGCAGCAGGTTGAACTTGGGCGGACGCTTCGATTCGGCCTCCAGCGCCGCGCAGAAGATGCGCGTCAGGTCGCCGACATCCTTGGCGACCAGGAAATAGTGCTTCATGAAGCGTTCGACGCCCTTGGTGCCGGCATGGTCGGTGTAGCCCATGGCGGCGCCGATGCTGGTCTGGACGTCGAAGGTCAGGCGGTCTTCCAGCCGGCCGGTCAGGTAATGCAGGTGGCAGCGCGCGGTCCACAGGAAGTTCTGCGCCTTGGCGAAGCGCTGCGCCTCCTCCGGCGTCAGCACCTTCTTGCCGACCAGTTCATCGACGCTCTCGACGCGGTAGAGGTATTTGGCGATCCAGAACAGGGTCTGCAGGTCGCGCAATCCGCCCTTGCCGTCCTTCAGGTTGGGTTCCAGCACATAGCGGCTGTCGCCCATCTTCAGGTGGCGGTTGTCGCGCTCCGCCAGCTTGGCCTCGACGAATTCGGGTCCGGAACCGGCGACGACCTCCTTGTCGTAGCGCTTGCGCAACTCGGCGAACAGCTTACCCGGACCCCAGAGATAGCGCGATTCGAGGATGGCGGTGCGGATGGTGACGTCTGCCTTGGACTGGCGGATGCAGTCGTCGACGCTGCGCACGGCATGGCCGACCTTCAGCCCCAGATCCCACAGGATGTAGAGCATGTATTCGACCACCTGCTCCACCCGCGGCGTGCGCTTGTAGGGCAGCAGGAACAGCAGGTCGATGTCGGAGAAGGGCGCCAGCTCGCCGCGGCCATAGCCGCCGGTGGCCGCCACGTCGAACACCTCGCCGGAGGTCGGGTTGGCGGTGGGGAAGATGAAGCGGACGGTAAAGTCGGCCAGCGTGCCCACCACCCGGTCGGCGAGATAGCAGTTCTCCCGCACGCACTGCTCGCCCGACCCGCCGTCGTCGAAGCGCCGCCGCACCTCCGCCCGCCCCTCGGCCAGCGTCTTGCGCAGGCAGGCGATCAGCGCCGGGCGCAGCTTGTCGCCGGTGCCATGCTCGGCGACCAGATCCTCAAGCTCCCCCGACAGCTTGCGGCGGGAGATGATGGCGCGCTTGTTGGGGATGGCCGGCGCAGGCAGTTCGGGCGGAGTCGGCGTCTTGGAGCGGGCGGACAGCATCGGTCGGGGAAAACCTCGGCATTCTGGCGGCTTTCGGGCGATCCGGACTGGCCGCGGCAGTCGCACTATAGCGGTAAAGCCTTCAGGTAGCACGCCCGCACTGGAAAACCAGCCCCGCGGCCATGGGGGAGTGACGGCCGTCACAGCGATCCTCGGATTGCAGCGACAGACTGTCCCGCATGGATCGCAATGCAGGAGACGGACCATGACCGGCGGGAAGAGCACGGGTCGCACGGCGGGCGAAGCCTCGGCAAAGGCGCGGCGGGAGCTGGCGGCGCTGAACGATGCGCTGACGCTGGCCGAACGGGGCCTGGGCCGCCAGTCGACCGCGGCGCTGATGGCGCGGCTGCTGAGGGTGGCGGCGATGTATCCGCGGTCGGTGGACGACACGCTGATGTGGCAGGTCACCGACCTCGTCACCGGCGACGACGTGTCGGACACGGTGAAGCTGACGCTGATCCGCATGGGCTGGGCGTCCATCGTCCAGGCGCAGTTCCGGGTGCATGGGCTGCGGATGGTGGAACGGCGGGTGGCGGTGAGGGCGGCGGCGTGAGGTGACGACAGCCCTCTCCCGGGGCGGGAGAGGGAGTTTAGCGCCGTTGCCCACGGGCGACCGCCGCGCTTATGCTGGCCTCCCTTCCACGGCCATGGGCTTTGCGGTGCTGTCCTTCATCCTGTCGAAGCTGCTTTGGGGCGTGGTGGCGCCAGGCAACGCACTGGTTCTGACGGTGGCTATGGGGGCGCTGCTGCTGCGGACGCGGCGCTGGCAGCGGGCGGGCAAGCGGATGGTCACGCTGGCGGCGGTCCTGCTGCTGCTGGTCACCTACACCGGGCTGGGCGCGCTGGTGGCGCTGCCGCTGGAAAACCGCTTTCCGAAGGCCGAGCCGGAAGGGCGGATCGACGGCATCATCATGCTGGGCGGCGCCCTCAACCCGCCGATCACCGCCGACCGCGGCGATCCCTCCCTCAACGACGCGGCGGAGCGGATCCTGGGCTTCGCCGATCTCGTCCGCCGCCATCCGCAAGCCAAGGCGGTCTTCACCGGCGGGTCCGGCCGGCTGCTGGGGCAGGAATACAAGGAGGACGTGACCGCCCGCGCCGCATTGGCGCAGGCCGGCATCCCCGACGACCGCGTGATCTACGAGGCGCAATCCCGCAACACCTGGGAAAACGCCGTGTTCAGCAAGGACATGGTGAAGCCGGCGCCGGGAGAACGCTGGGTGCTCGTCACCTCCGCCATGCACATGCCGCGGTCGGTCGGCATCTTCCGTGCCGTCGGCTGGGAGGTGATCCCCTACCCCGTCGATTACCGCACCCGCACCGGCGCCAAACCCTATCTGCGCTTCGAGTTCGGCCAGAATCTGGTGATCCTGGACGACGCGGTGCGGGAATGGATCGGCCTGACCGCCTATTGGCTGATGGGCCGCACCGAGTCGCTGTTCCCGGCTCCCTGATCATCAGGATCATACTCCGCCTGTGTCATCGTGTTTCCCGGCCTTTCCGGGCATTGGCGCGGCCGTGCCACTCCGCTAGAGTGCCGCCGCCTTGGCGGTTCGAGGCGACCGGGAGATCGAGGGGTTTGGCGGATGCGTCGCTGGCGCGGGGTGGGCAGGATCGTCGTGCTGGTCGGCGTGGCAACGCTCGCCGCCTGTGCGCAGAAGCCGGCGGGCACCGGCTCGGGCCTGCCGACCAGCGGCATCTACAAGGTGGGCAAGCCCTATCAGATCGCCGGCGTCTGGTATTATCCCAAGGAAGACTACACCTATGACGAGACGGGCATCGCATCCTGGTACGGGCCCGGCTTCCATGAGAAGAATACGGCCAACGGCGAGATCTACGACCAGGACGAGCTGACCGCCGCGCACAGGACCCTGCCGATGCCGAGCCTGGTGCGCGTCACCAATCTGGACAACGGCCGGGCCATCGTGGTGCGGGTGAACGACCGCGGCCCCTACGCCAATGGCCGGATCATCGACATGTCGCGCCGCGGCGCCCAGCTGCTGGGCTTCGACGGTCCCGGCACGGCGAAGGTCCGCGTGCAGATTCTGGCGGAGGAAAGCCGGGCCATCGCCGCCGCCGCGCGCCAGGGAACCCCGGCGCCGCTGCTGGCGGAGATCGACGGCCCGCCGCCGAAGGCCGCCCCGCGCGGCAGGATCGAGGTAAGCGGGCCGTCCGGACCGGTCACGATGGTGTCGGCCTCGCTCCAGTCGGCCTCGACCCAGTCAGCTTCGACGGGCGCGCCGCGTCCGGCAGTGGTCGGCGCCCCGGTGCCGCCGCCCGCCACCGTCGCCGGCAGCATGTCGGAAGGCCGGTTCGTGCCGGCGCCGGTGGTGGCGCAGTTGCCGGTAAAGCCGCAGGAGGCGATCTATGTGCAGGTCGGCGCCTACGGCAGCGAAGAGAATGTGGCGAAGGCCCGCGCCCGGCTGTCCGCCATGGGCCAGCGCGCCAGCGTAAGCCTGACGCGGTCGGGCGGCATGTCCCTGCATCGCGTCAGGGTCGGGCCGCTGGACAGCGTCGATCGTGCCGACACCCTGCTCAACCAGATCATACAGGCCGGCCTTACGGAGGCCAAAATCGTGGTGGATTGAACCGGCCTGCCGATATCCACTGTGATCGCCCCCGACCGCTCTGCCGAGCGCCTGTGACCGAGTGCCCTTGGAGGATTGTTGCCATGAACGCTGTTGTCGTCCGCCTGTGCGCCGTTTTCGGCCGTTCCGTTGCCCTTTCGGTTGGAATGGCGGCCGGGATCGCGATGGCCGGGGCCACGATAGGCGCCGGCATGACCGCGGCCTCCGTCCAGGCCGCGACCATCGACACCATCGCCAAGCAGGCGATCCTGCTCGACCTGACTTCGAACACCGTGCTGTTCGAGAAGAACGCCGACGAGCGCATGGCGCCGTCGTCGATGAGCAAGATCATGACCGCCTATCTGACCTTCGAGGCGATCAAGGCCGGCCGCCTGACGCTGGAGAGCACGCTGCCGGTCAGCGAGCGGGCATGGCGGATGCAGGGCTCCAAGATGTTCGTGGAGCTTCACAACAACATCAAGGTCGACGACCTGATCAAGGGCATGATCGTCCAGTCCGGCAACGACGCCTGCATCGTGCTGGCCGAGGGTCTGGCCGGGTCGGAAGGCTCCTTCGCCGAGCAGGCCAACCGCAAGGCGCGCGAGCTGGGGCTGAAGAACACCAACCTCGTCAACTCCACCGGCTGGCCCGACCCCAACCACTACATGACCGCGCGCGATCTGGCGCTGCTGGCCGAGCATCTGATCAAGGACTATCCGGAATACTACCATTACTATTCGATCCGGGAGTTCAAGTACCACGGCATCAACCAGGGCAACCGCAACCCGCTGCTCTACCGCGGCATGGACGTGGACGGCATGAAGACCGGCCACACCGACGCCGGCGGATATGGCCTGACCGCGTCGGGCGAGCGCGAGGGGCGCCGACTGCTGCTGGTGGTCAACGGCCTGCCCAGCATGCAGGCGCGCGCCGACGAATCGGCCCGCCTGATCGAATGGGGCTTCCGTGAATTCGCCTCCTACACGCTCTACAAGGGCGGCGAGACGATCGACCAGGTGCCGGTCTGGCTCGGCGAGCAGGAGACCGTTCCCGTCACCGTGCCGCAGAACCTGAGCGTCACCATGGGCCGCGCCGATCGTCCCGGCATGAAGGTGTCGCTGGTCAGCAACGCCCCGGTCGCCGCACCGATCAAGAAGGGCGACACGGTGGGCAAGCTGGTGATCTCCGCCCCCGGCTTCCCGGGCAAGGAGGTGCCGGTGGTGGCCGCCCAGGACGTGCCGAAGGCCGGCATCTTCGGCCGCGCCTTCGCCGCCGCCAAGTATCTCGTCTTCGGCAACAGCCTGTGACCGTGACGACCATGCCGACCTCTCCACATCGCGGGCGCTTCATCACGCTGGAAGGCGGCGAAGGGGCCGGCAAGTCGACGCAACTGCGCCGGCTGGCCGAGACCCTGCGGGAGGCCCTGCGCGCCCGCGGCCTTGAGTTGGTGACGACGCGCGAGCCGGGCGGATCGCCGGGTGCCGAGGAGATCCGCGGCCTGCTGGTGACCGGCGAGACCGGCCGCTGGAGTCCGGTGACGGAGGCGCTGCTGCACACCGCCGCCCGCCGCGATCATCTGGAGCGCACGGTGTGGCCGGCGCTGGAGGCCGGCAACTGGGTGCTGTGCGACCGGTTCTTCGACAGCACCATGGCCTATCAGGGCTATGGGCTGGGGCTGGGGCGCGAGTTGGTGGAGACGCTGCAGACGGCGGCGCTGGGCGGCTTCCGCCCCGACCTGACGCTGATCCTCGACATCGAGGTGGAGACCGGCCTGCGCCGCGCGGTGGCGCGCCATGGCGGCGAGGACCGCTATGAGCGGATGGACATCGGCTTTCACCAGCGGCTGCGCGACGGCTTCCTCGACATCGCCCGGCGGGAGCCGGAGCGCTGCGCCGTGGTGGATGCCGACGCCGACCTCGACACCGTGCAGGCGCGCATTTGGGACGCGGTGTCCGGGCGTCTGGAGCTGGCGCCGTGAGCAAGGCCCGCACCCCGGCCCCGGCGGCTCCCGCCGCCGAAGAGGCTCTCGCCCCCCGGCGCAACCCGGATCTCGTCGGGCATGAGGAGGCGGAACGGCTGCTGCTGGAGGCCTGGAACTCCGGCCGGCTGCCGCATGCCTGGCTGATCGGCGGGACGCCGGGGATCGGCAAGGCGACGCTGGCCTTCCGCTTCGCCCGCTTCGTCCTGGCGCAGGAGCAGCAGGGCGACAGCCTGTTCGGCGGGGCCACGCCCGTTACCTCGCTGCATATCGGGCCGGACCATCCGGTGTTCCGGCGGGTGGCGTCGGGCGGGCATGCCGACCTGCTGACCATCGAGCGCCAGCGCGACGAGAAGAAGGGCCGGCTGAAGCGCGACATCGCGGTGGACGACGTGCGCAAGATCGGCCCCTTCCTGCGCCGCACCTCGGCGGAAGGCGGCTGGCGCGTCGCGGTGATCGACGGCGCCGACCGCATGAACCTGAGCGGCCTGAACGCCATCCTGAAAATCCTGGAGGAGCCGCCGCCCGGCGCCCTGCTGCTGCTGGTCAGCGACAATCCCGGCGGCATGCTGCCGACCATCCGCTCGCGCTGCCGCAAGCTGACGCTGAAGCCGCTGGACGAAGAGACGGTGATCGATCTGCTGGGGCAGCACCGGCCGGACATCGCCGCCGACGACCGTCCGGCACTGGCCCGTCTGTCGGAAGGCAGCGTCGGCCGCGCCATCGATCTGGCCGATGCGGGCGGGCTGGCGCTGTACCGCGAGATGATCGGGCTGCTGTCCGACCTGCCGCGCATCGACATCGTCGCGGCGCATGCCTTCGGCGACAAGCTGACCCGCAAGCAGGATGACGGGATGTTCGAGACGGCGACGGAGCTGCTGGTCTGGTGGCTAGCCCGCTTCGCCCGCTCGCTCGCCCGGGGGTCCTGGCCGGCGGAGGTGGTGCCGGGCGAAGCCGCCCTGATGACCCGGCTGGCCAACGCCCGCGGTCTTGAACGTTGGGTGGAGGTGTGGGAAAAGGTTCAGCGTCTTTTCGCGCGCGCGGAATCCGCAAACCTGGACCGCAAGCAGGTGGTCCTGAACGCCCTGTCGGCGCTGGAAACGGCAGCCGCCTAGGGTTGTTTCAGAACCTGCCGGTTGAACCTGACTTGAAAGAAAGTGCCGCAAATGGCCGGGCCGAAGACCTTCTACCTGACGACGCCGATCTATTACGTGAACGACGTGCCGCACATCGGCCACGCCTACACGACGCTTGCCTGCGACGTCCTCGCCCGGTTCATGCGGCTCGACGGCTATGACGTGAAGTTCCTGACCGGCACCGACGAGCATGGCCAGAAGGTGGAGAAGTCGGCGGAGAAGGCCGGCATCCCGCCGCAGGAGTTCACCGACCGGGTGTCGCAGAATTTCCGCGATCTCGTGTCGCTGATGAACTATTCCAACGACGATTTCATCCGCACCACCGAGCCGCGCCATGTCGCGTCGGTGCAGGCGCTGTGGACGGTGCTGAAGGAGAAGGGCGAGATTTACCTCGGCTCCTACGCCGGCTGGTATTCGGTTCGCGACGAGGCCTTCTATGGCGAGGACGAGCTGACCACCAATGCCGAGGGCAAGAAGATCGCCCCCACCGGCGCCGAGTGCGAGTGGGTGGAGGAGCCGTCATACTTCTTCAAGCTCTCGGCCTGGCAGGACCGGCTGATCGAGTTCTACGAGCAGAACCCGGACTTCATCGCGCCGGCCGGTAAGCGCAACGAGGTGATGTCCTTCGTCAAGTCGGGGCTGAAGGATCTGTCGGTCAGCCGCACCACCTTCAAGTGGGGCATCCCGGTGCCGGGCGACGACGCCCACATCATGTATGTCTGGCTCGACGCGCTGGCGAACTACATCACCGCCGTCGGCTATCCCGACACGACGGGCGAGTATGCCAAGTACTGGCCGGCCGACCTGCACATGGTCGGCAAGGACATCCTGCGCTTCCACGCCGTCTATTGGCCGGCCTTCCTGATGGCCGCCGGCCTGCAGCCGCCCAAGCGGGTTTTCGCCCATGGCTGGTGGACGATCGAAGGCCAGAAGATGTCGAAGTCGCTGGGCAACGTCATCGCGCCGGACGCGTTGGTCAACACCTACGGCCTCGACCAGACCCGTTACTTCCTGCTGCGCGAAGTGCCCTTCGGCAATGACGGCGACTTTTCGCACAAGCAGATGGTCAACCGGATCAACGGCAATCTCGCCAACGATTACGGCAATCTGGTGCAGCGCGTCCTGTCGATGATCGGCAAGAACTGCGGTGCCGCCGTGCCGACGCCGGGCGAGTTCACGGAAGCGGACAACGCGCTGCTGGGCTCCGCCTACGGCATCCTCGACATCGTCCGGGCGGAGATCAAGGCGCAGGCCTTCCACAAGGCGCTGGACGCCATCTGGGCCGTGGTCGGCGACGCCAACCGCTATGTCGACGAGCAGGCCCCCTGGGCGCTGAAGAAGACCGACCCGGCGCGCATGGCGACCGTGCTGTATGTGCTGGCCGAGACGATCCGCCATCTCGCCATCCTGACCCAGCCGGTGATGCCGGACAGCTCCGCCAAGATCCTCGACCTACTGGCGCTGGGGCCGGATGCGCGCGGCTTCGGCACGCTGGGGCCGTCGGGGGCGCTGGTCGCCGGCACGCCGCTGCCGACGCCGCAGGGCGTCTTCCCGCGCTATGTCGAAGAACCGAAGGCCTGAGTCCGCTTATGCTCGTCGACAGCCATTGCCATCTCGACTTTCCCGATTTCGCCGAAGAGCTGGACGCGGTCGTCGACCGCGCCCGGCAGGCCGGAATCGGGCGGATGGTCACCATCTGCACCTACATCAGCCGGTTCGACCGCATCCTGGCGGTGGCGGAACGCTATGACGACATCCTCTGCTCGGTCGGGGTCCATCCCCACCAGGCGGCGGAGGAGTTCGCCATCACCACGACCGAGACGCTGGTGGAGCTGTCGCGCCATCCCAAGGTGATCGGGCTGGGCGAGACCGGACTCGACTACTTCTATGACAAGAGCCCGCGCGACCAGCAGCAGGAGTGCTTCCGCCGGCACATCCGCGCCAGCCTGGAGACCGGCCTGCCGCTGATCATCCATACCCGCGACGCCGACGACGACACCATGCGCATCGTCAAGGAGGAAGCGGCCGGACAGAAGGTGAAGGGCCTGCTGCACTGCTTCAGCTCCGGCCGCGCGCTGGCGGAGGAGGCGGTGGAGTACGGTTTCAGCCTGTCGCTGTCGGGGATCGTCACCTTCAAGAAGTCGGAAGACCTGCGCGCCATCGTGAAGGACGTGCCGCTCGACCGCATCCTGGTGGAGACGGACGCGCCCTACCTCGCGCCCATTCCGTTCCGCGGCAAGCGCAACGAGCCGGCCTATGTCGCCCACACCGCGGCCTGCGTGGCCGAGGTGAAGGGGGTGTCGGCGGAGGAACTGGCCCGCGTCACCACCGACAACTTCTTCCGCCTGTTCGACAAGGCGGCTGCATGACGCTGGACGGCGCATCAACCGGCGCGATGCGCGTGACCGTCCTTGGCTGCGGCGGGTCGCGCGGCGTTCCGGTGATCGCCGGGGTGCCGGGCGGCCAGTGGGGCCGCTGCGATCCCGCCAACCCGAAGAACCGCCGCATGCGCCCGTCGGTGCTGGTGGAGAGCGGCGGCGTATCGGTCCTGATCGATACCTCGCCCGATCTGCGCCAGCAGTTCCTCGACAGCGGCTGCTCGCGACTGGACGCCGTGCTGTGGACGCACCAGCACGCCGACCACTGCCACGGCATCGACGAGCTGCGCGAGATCTGCCGGCAGATGCATGCGCCGATCGACGCCTATGGCTGGGACGAGCATCTGCGCGACATCGAGATCCGTTTCCCCTACTGCTTCGATCCGTTGCCGGAAGGCTATCCCTTCTACCGGCCGGTGCTGCGGTCGCACCGGATCGACGGCCCGTTCAGCGTGAAGGGGCTGAAGGTGACGCCGTTCGAGCAGGACCACGGCTATATGCGGACGGTGGGCTACCGGTTCGGCGGCTTCGCCTATTCGACCGACGTGGTGCGGCTGGACGAGCGGGCCTTCGCGGCGCTGGCGGGGGTGGACACCTGGGTGGTCGACTGCGGCCGGATCGAGCCGCCCCATCCCGTGCACGCGCATCTGGCGCTGACGCTGGAATGGATCGAGCGGGTCCAGCCGCGGCGGGCCTATCTGACCCACATGGACAACACCATGGACTATGACAGCCTGCGGCGGATCCTGCCGGAGGGGGTCGAGCCGGCGTTCGATGGGATGGTGATCGAGGTGTGAGAGTGGTTGGCTTCGATTGCCCCCACCTAACCTCCCCCGCTGAGCGGGGGAGGGACTGCCGTCACTCTCCCGCATAGGCGCTTGTCCCCTCCCCCACCCAGCGGGGGAGGGTTAGGGTGGGGGCAATCGAAGCCGACGCCCCACCCAAAAACTCCTTATTTCTTCTTCTCAAGCGGCGGAGCCGCGTAGACGAAGCGGTCGAAGCTGTATTCGGCGACGCGGAACCACAGATACTCCTCCTCGCGGAACTTCTTCCACGCCTCGTAGATCTTGCGGAACTTCTCGTTCTTCGCGGCCTCTTCCTCGTACACCTCGATGGCGGCCTGATAGCAGGCCTGCATCACCTCGTTGGGGAAGGGACGCAGCTGGGTGCCGGCAGCGACCAGACGCTTCAGCGCGGTCATGTTCTGGACGTCGTACTTGCCCAACATGTCCAGCGTCGCGTCGGAGCAGGCCGCGTGCAGCGCCGCCTTGTAGGCCGGCGGCAGCGATTCGAACTTCTCCTTGCCGAACATCATGGAGACCTGCGGGCCGCCTTCCCACCAGCCGGGATAGTAGTAGTACTTGGCGACCTTGTTGAAGCCGAGCTTCTCGTCATCGTAGGGGCCGACGAACTCGGCGCCGTCGATGGTGCCCTTTTCCAGCGCCGGATAGATGTCGCCGCCGCCGATCTGCTGCGGCACGACGCCCAGGCGGGCCATGATGGTGCCGGCATAGCCGCCGATGCGGAACTTCAGGCCCTTCAGGTCTTCGACCGACTTGATTTCCTTGCGGAACCAGCCGCCCATCTGGGTGCCGGTGTTGCCGGCGCCGATGGCGACGAGGTTGTGACCGGCGAAGAACTCCGCCATCAGCTCCTTGCCGCCGCCATGGGTCATCCAGGCGTTCTGCTGGCGCGCGTTCAGGCCGAACGGCATCGCCGCGTCGAAGGCGAAGGTCGGATCCTTGCCGACGTAATAGTAGGAAACGGTGTGGCCGCACTCGATGGTGCCGTCCTTGACCGCATCCAGAACCTGGAGCGCCGGGACGATTTCACCGGCCGCGAAGACGCGGATCTGGAACTTGCCGTCGGTCAGCTCGGCCACGCGCTTGGACACGAACTCTGCACCACCGTAGATGGTGTCGAGGCTCTTCGGGAAGCTGGAGGCGCAACGCCACTTGATCTCGGGCGAGGACTGCGCAATGGCGGGGGCGGCAAGCGTGCTGGCGGCGACGCCCACACCGGCCGAGGTCAGAAATGCACGACGTTTCATCCAGAAGCTCCCTTTGTCCGTTCTCTGTTATGCGTTCTTGTTGCCGGACCGGGTTCAGCCGGCCCGCAACCGGCCAAACCGGACCCTCGACGGGACCGCATGGCACCGGTTGAGCGGGAAAAGCGGGAGTGGTTGGAATGCAGCCCGGCCGGATGCACGGATGACCGGATGCATGCTCGGCCGGCCCGGACGGCGCATCCGGGACACCGTGAAAGCCCACGCGCCTGCACATGGGCGGCACGACCGTTCCCGGTCTCTGCTTGCGCTTCCTCCCATCCATCCGGGTTTGCGGCCGGCCTTCCGGCCGATCCGTCCCAGCTTTCTTTCGCTGATCGGATTATGCAGGAAGCGAATGGTCGGGATCAAGCGTGAAGCGGAATTGACGTCCTTATTTCAGAGGTTTAACGCTGCGGCGCGAAGCCAGGGGTTCCATTCAACCACTCCGGCCGGACGACGTCGACCGCGGGTCCGGCGGCATTGCTTCTCGACTCCGCCGCCGCTGCCCCCATCTGTTCAGGCACGGCCGACGACCCGGGGAAATGATCCCTGGAAAGGATGGCCGGCGGAGCTTAAGACCGCGCCGGCGTGTTGATGGGGGAGCGTGGGACCTTGCGGGTTGGATGGCCATGAGAGACGTGACTGTGGCGGAGCGTGGGGCGGAGACTGCCGCGGCGCGCGACCTGCGGCTGGACTTTTTCCGCGGGCTGGCGCTGTGGTTCATCTTCGTGAACCATATTCCGGCCAACCAGATTTCCTGGCTGACGCCGCGGAATTTCGGCCTGAGCGACGCCACGGAGATCTTCGTCTTCATCTCCGGCTACACCGCGGCGCTGGTCTATGGCCGGACGCTGGACCGGCAGGGCATGCCGATGGCGGCGGCACAGGTGCTGCACCGCTGCTGGACGCTGTACGCCACCTACATCATCCTGTTCTTCGCCTTCACCGCCCAGATCGCCTACACCGCCCGCGCCTTCGACAGCCCGCTGTTCGCGGAGGAGATGGGCATCGCCGGCTATTTCCAGGACCCCGTCACCGCCCTGACCCAGGCCCTGCTGCTGAAGTTCAGACCGGCGAACCTGGATGTGCTGCCGCTCTACATCGTGCTTCTGCTGGCCTTTCCCCTGCTGCTGCCGGCGTTGCGCCGCCGGCCGCTGGCGGTTCTGGCCGGTTCCGCCGCGGTCTATCTGGCGTCCAGGCATTGGGGGTGGAACCTGCCCACCCACCCGGACGGCGGCGTCTGGTACTTCAACCCCTTCACCTGGCAGTTGCTGTTCGTGGCGGGCGCGGCATTGCAGTTCCAGCCGGATGTGCGCGCCGTGCTGACCCGCTTCCGCCTGCCGGTGATGGTCGCGGCGGTCGCGATCCTGCTGGCCGGGCTGTACCTGACCCTGTCCTGGAAGTTCGCCCCGCTCCATGCGCTGATCCCCGACGCGGTGACGGAGTTCCTCTACCCCATCAGCAAGACCGACCTCGACCCGCTGCGCCTGCTGCATTTCTTCGCGCTGGCCTATGTCGTGCTCCGGGCGGTGCCGGCCGGGGCGTCCTGGCTGAACGGATCGCTGGCCGCGCCGGTGCTCGACTGCGGACGGCAATCGCTGCAGGTGTTCTGCCTGGGCGTGCTGCTGTCCTTCGCCGGGCAGACCGTGCTGGTCCATGTCAGCGGCTCGCTTTCCGCACAGTTCCTTGTTACCGTGCTGGGCATCGCCACGATGGTGCTGCTGGCCCGCTTCCTCGGCTGGTACCAGTCGGCCGAACGGGCGCGTCGCCACAGGGTCGCTGCCAGCAGGAATGTGGGTGCATGAGCGGACGGGGGTTGAGACGGTTGCTGACGGCCACGGCCATCGCGCTGGCGGCTCTCGCCCTTTCCGGACCGGCCCACGCGGCGAACGCCGCGGCGGTGGATCCCGCCTGTTCCGTGCCGGACACCGTGCTTGCTCCCGGTGAAGGGCTGCCGCGGGTGGCGGCTCGGCTGGCCGCCGGCCGGCCTCTGTCGGTCCTGATCGTCCATTCCGCCAAGCAGGCCTCCAAACCCGGCATCGTCGGCTATCCCGCCCGGCTGGAGGAGGAGTTGAAGCGCCGCCTGCCCGGCCGCGCCGTCCGGACCGCCGTGCTGAGCCTGCCCGGCGAGCCGGCGCCCGCCATGGTGGCACCGCTGGCCCAGGCGGTCGCCGACCAGCGCCCGGCGCTGGTGGTCTGGCAGACCGGCACGGTCGATGCCATGCGCAACCTGGATCCGGAAGGTTTCGGCATGGCGCTGGAGGCCGGCATCGCCGAAGTCCAACGCCGCGGCGCCGACATCGTCATCATGGACATGCAGTACAGCATGCACACGGCGCAGTTGATCGACTTCGCACCCTACGTGTCCTACATGTCCTGGCTGGCCCAGAGTTCCGACGTCTTCCACTTCCCCCGCTACGACATCATGCGGCATTGGGTTGAGGATGGCCGGGTCGATTTCGCCGACGAGGGTGACGAGGCGAAGCGGCGGTCTTATGAATTCGTTCACCGTTGCATCGGACAATTGCTGGCGGAAAGCATCGCCACGATGATCGCCCGGCCGGAGGCAGATCCCCCGGCGGCCATCCCCCCGGCAATAGCGCGAAGCAACGGAACGAGCCCTTGAACAAGCCCTTCAGCCTGCATCACGCCGCCCGCCTCCTGACGCTGATCGCCACAATCGCCATATCCGCTCCCGCATTGGCCGCCGATCCCGCGGCCTCGGCGCGATGCCAGCTTCCCCGTGGGGAGGCTGCGCTTTCGGCTCCCCTGCCGCAGCTGTCCCAGCGCATCGCGACCGGCGCGCCGATCCGCATCGTCGCCATCGGGTCCTCCTCCACCGCCGGGGCGGGGGCGAGCGCGCCCGACAAAGCCTATCCGGCCCGCCTCGCCCATTATCTGGCCGAGCGGTTCCGCAACGCGGACATCGCAGTATTGAATCGCGGCATCAACGGCGAGACCGACGACCAGACCGAAAAGCGGATCGACGCCGACGCGCTGGGCGCCAAGCCCGATCTGGTGATCTGGCAGGTCGGCGCCAACACCGTGCTGCGCGACGGCGACCAGGGCCTGAGCGAGCGTTCCGTCCGCCAAGGGGTGGAGCGGCTGCGCGCCGCCGGGGTGGACGTGGTGCTGATGGACCTGCAATACGCGCCGAGGATGCTGGAAAAGACCGGCGTCGCCCCGATGCTGTCCCGCATCGCCGGGATCGCCGCCGATCAGCGTGTCGGCCTGTTCCACCGGTTCGACGTGATGCGGTCGCTGGTGGAGACGCGCGGCATGGCCGTCACCGACCTGATCGGGCCGGATGGCGTGCACCAGAACGACGCCGGCTACGACTGTGTCGCGCGGATGCTGGCGATGGGGATCGAGGACGCGGTCCGCGTCCATGAGAGCGGGGTGAAGCGGTAGGGCGCCTCCGGAAGGGGCGCCCCCAATCCCTCACCGCTGCATCATCGCGCTTTCCTTGCCGCAGAGGAAAAACACCTTCGAATAGACCTTCAGCAGCGCGTCGGTCAGCGCCTGGACCTCCGGGCTGCCCATGGCGCGCGGCTTTGCGGGGTCGACATGCAGAACGCAGCTGTCCTTCACGTCGTTGAAGGCGGCCAGCGCGTGGATGCGGTCGGGGCGGAACTCGTCGGGGAAATTCTCGTCCATCAGCCAGAAGCACTGGAAGTTCCGGCAGGATTGCGGCCGCTCCTCGTAGATCGCGCAGCCCTTGCCCTGGTCGCAGGACGCGCACCACTTGGCCGAAGGCTTCTTCAGCTCCGGCACCCCCATCAGCTTGCAGCAGAGGGTGCATTCACCGCAGGTGCGGTCCGACATCGGGCAAACTCCAAATAACGACAGCTCGCAACGGCTTCAGGCCGATGCTGGCAGGGCGATGTGCTCGTCTTCGGCGGCCAGCAGCCGCTCCACCGCCTCCGGCGGGGCCGGGCGGGCGAAGTGATAGCCTTGGGCGTACTTGCACAGACCGCGCAGATACACCGCTTCGTCCGCCGTTTCCACCCCTTCCGCCACGGCGTCGAGCCGCAAAATGGTGGCAAGGCCGGCAATGACCTGGACGATGGCGGCGTTGCCCTCCCCGGTCGACACCGCGCGGACGAAGCTGCGGTCGATCTTCAGCACATCAACCGGCAGCTTATGCAGGTAGGCCAGCGAGGAATAGCCGGTGCCGAAATCGTCGATCGACAGCCGGACGTCCATGTCGCGGATGCTCTGCATCAGCATCCGGCATTCGTCCGGGTCCTGCATCAGCAGGCTTTCGGTCAACTCCAGCTTCAGGCTGGACGGCGGGATCGGCACGGCGTCCAGCAGGTCGCGAACCGCCCCGACCAGATCGTCGTCACGGAATTGGCGGGTGGAGACGTTGACGCTCATGAACAGCGGCACGGGCCTTGGGAAGCGCGCCTGCCAATGCGCCAACTGCCGCACCGCCTCGCCCAATGCCCAGCGGCCCATCGGTGCGATCAGGCCGGTCTCCTCGGCCAGCGGGATGAACTCCGCGGGCGGGACCAGGCCACGGTCGGGGTGGTTCCAGCGCATCAGCGCCTCGAAGCCGGCGATGGCCCCGGTTTCCAGCAGGACGATGGGCTGGTAATGCAGGCAGAGCTGGCCCTGTTCCAGAGCGGCGCGCAGGTCGGCCTCCATCCGCATGGCGGCCATCGCCTGCCGGCGGAGATTGGCGTCGAAGACGTCGATGCGCGCGCGCCCGCCGCTCTTGGCGCGGTACATGGACAGGCTGGCGTCGCGCAGCATGTCCTCCGCCCGGTCGTAGCCGGTCTGGCTCAGCGCCACGCCGATCGAGGCGGTCAGCACGAGGTCGCGCCCCTCCTCCAGCGTTATCGGGCGGGAAATGGCGCGGGCCATGCGCTCCGCCGCCTCCAGCGCGTCGCCGGCGTCGTCCAGTTCGTCCACCAGCACGGCGAATTCGTCGGCGGACAGCCGGGCCAGCGTATCGCCGACACGGCGGCTGGTGTCGAGCCGCTTGGCGATGATGCGCAGCACGCGGTCGCCGGCACTGCTGCCCAGCGCGTCGTTGATCGCCTTGAAGCGGTCCAGGTCGATGATGATCGCGGCGAAGGGCCGGGCGCCGGCCCGGCGGTTGCGGTCCAGCGCCTGCCCGATGCGGTCGAGCAGTAGCGTGCGGTTGGGCAGCCCGGTCATGGCGTCGTGGACGGCATCGAACAGGATCTGCTGTTCGGCCCTCTTGCGCGCGGTGATGTCGGTCATCGAACCGGCCATGCGGACGGCGCCGCCCTTTTCGATGCGCGCCTTCTCATTGCGCACCGCCAGACCGCGCACCAGCATCCACATCTCCTGCCCGGCCTTGTCGCGGATGCGGAATTCGTGCTGAAGGTGCGGACGCTCTCCGGCCAAATGCAGGTTGATCGCGGTCTGCAGCCCGTCCAGGTCGTCGGGCAGGACGCGCCGGAACCACTCGTCGATGGTGTCGCCGATCTCGGCGTCCTCATAGCCCAGCATCGCCTTCCAGCGCGGGGAGTAATAGACCTCGCCGCTGTCGATGTGCCAGTCCCACAGCCCGTCGGCGGCACCGGCGGCGGCGAGCGCATAGCGTTCCTCGCTCTGGCGCAGGCGCTGTTCGGCGAGCTTGCGGTCGGTGATGTCGGCGACGGAGCCGACCAGCCGGATCGGGTCGCCCGAGTCATCCATCACCGCCATGCCGCGGCAGACCAGCCAGCGCCATTGCGGTTTGCCGGTCGACTCGGCGTCCGCATCGGCACGGCGGACGCGGTGTTCGATCTGGAAGGGAACCGTCAGGCCGACCATCTGCGCCTCGAACGAGGCGTGCAGCCAGTCGATGTCTTCGGGATGGACCAGCGACAGCCAGTCGTTCGGCCGGTTGGTCTCGCGGCTGGGGTTGCCCGGGGGCAGACCGAGGAAATCCTTGAAGCGGGGGGAGAGATACAGCGTGTCGCTGCGCAGGTCCCAATCCCAGACGCCTTCGGAGCCGGCCTTTTCCGCCAGCAGATATCGGTCGATGTTGGTGTTCAAGACCCCTCGTCGGACCCGTTGGCGGCCTGCGATTGGTGGGGCCTCCCACCGTTGAGGTGACGATTGTGGGGGTGGTTTGGTGAAGAATCGGTGAATGCCCTCGATGCGGGCGGTTCCATTCGTCACGACCGGTTCCCTTGGGGAGATTTTTTCCTATATTAGGATAGCTCGCCATCTCCCCTGCCACCTCTTCTGCGAACGGCACCGATGGATTGGTCCGATCAGGGAATCGTTCTGTCCGCCCGCCCCCAGGGGGAAGGGTCCGCCGTCGCGACCCTGCTGACGCGTGAGCACGGCCGCCATGCCGGCATGGTGATGGGTGGCCGCTCGGCGCGCCAGCGCGGCACGCTGGAGCCGGGAACCCTGGTCCATGTCCGCTGGCGCGGGCGTCTGCCGGAGCATCTCGGCCATTTCACGCTGGAGCCGGTGAAGGGCTATGCCGCCAATTTCTTCGACGACGCCCAGGCGCTGGCCGCGCTGATCAGCGCCTGCGCACTGGTCGAAGCGGCATTGCCGGAGCGGGCGGCCCACCCCGCCCTGTTCGACGGGCTGCTCGCCCTGTTCGACCTGCTGGAAAGCCCGGCCTGGGCGGAGAGCTATGTGCGCTGGGAGATCGGGCTGCTGGCGGAGCTTGGATTCGGCCTCGACCTCGACCGCTGCGCCGTGTCGGGGGCCAACGACTATCTCGCCTATGTCAGCCCGCGCACCGGCCGCGCGGTGACCGCGTCGGTGGGCGAGCCCTATCGCGACCGGCTGCTTCCCCTGCCCGATTTCCTGGCCGGGCGCGGCGGCGGCGGGCCGGCTTCGGTGTCCGACGGGTTGCGGCTGACCGCGCATTTCCTGGAACGCCACGTGCTGAACGGGCCGCTGCCGCCCGCGCGTGAACGGTTGAGAGAACGTTACGCGAACGCGGTAGCGCGCTCATCCTGAAACTGATAGACCCCATCATCATGAAGCCGCAAAACCCCGCCTCCGAAATCCTGGAAAAGCCGCTGGCCGACGCGCTCGGCGAGCGGTATCTCAGCTACGCGCTGTCCACCATCATGTCCCGCTCGCTGCCCGACGTGCGCGACGGGCTGAAGCCGGTGCACCGACGCCTGTTGTTCGCCATGAGCCAGCTCCGTCTGGAACCGACGACCCCGCCCAAGAAGTCGGCGCGCGTCGTCGGCGACGTGATCGGCAAGTTCCACCCGCACGGCGACAGCTCGGTCTACGATGCGCTGGTGCGTCTGGCGCAGGATTTCTCCGTCCGCTATCCGCTGGTCGACGGCCAGGGCAATTTCGGCAACATCGACGGCGATAACGCCGCGGCGATGCGCTACACCGAAGCCCGCCTGACCGAGGTCGCCAAGGCCCTGCTGGAGGGCATCGACGAGGATGCGGTCGATTTCCGCCCGACCTACGACGGCGACGGCGACGAGCCGGCGGTCCTGCCCTCCAACTTTCCGAACCTGCTGGCCAACGGATCGAGCGGCATCGCGGTCGGCATGGCGACCAACATTCCGCCGCACAATGTCGGCGAGATCTGCGACGCGCTGCGCCACCTGATCAAGCAACGCGACGCCTCCATCGAGACGCTGGTCGGCTTCATGCCCGGTCCGGATTTCCCCACCGGCGGCGTGCTGGTCGAGTCGCGGGAGAACGTGATCGAGGCCTACCGCACCGGCCGCGGCGCCTTCCGCCTGCGCGCCCGCTGGGAGGTGGAGAAGCTCGGCCAGGGCACCTGGCAGATCGTCGTCACCGAAGTGCCTTATCAGGTGCAGAAGGCCCGGCTGGTCGAGAAGATCGCCGAGCTGCTGCTGGCCAAGAAGCTGATCCTGCTGGAGGACGTCCGCGACGAATCGGCGGAGGATGTCCGCCTCGTCCTGGTGCCAAAAAGCCGGAACGTGGATCCCGAGGTGCTGATGGCCTCGCTGTTCCAGGCGACCGACCTGGAAATCCGCTTCTCGATGAACATGAACGTGCTGGGGGCCGATCATGTGCCGCGGGTGATGAACCTGCGCGAGGTGCTGCAGGCCTTCCTCGACCACCGGCACGAGGTGCTGGTCCGCCGGTCCAATCACCGGTTGAAGCAGATCGACCACCGGCTGGAGGTTCTCGGCGGCTATCTCGCCGCGTATCTGAACCTGGACGAGGTCATCCGCATCATCCGCGAGGAGGACGAGCCGAAGCAGGAGTTGATCCGCGCCTTCACCCTGACCGACGTGCAGGCCGACGCCATCCTCAACATGCGGCTGCGCAACCTGCGCAAGCTGGAGGAGATGGAGATCCGGCGCGAGCACGACACGCTGACCACCGAGAAGAACGGCCTGCTGGAACTGCTGGGCGACGAGACCCTGCGCTGGAAGCGGATCGCCGAGAGCGTGGCCGAGATCAAGAAGAAGTTCGGCGGCGGCGCGCTCGGCAAGCGGCGCACCGACGTGGCCGACGCGCCGGCGGTGATCGAGGTGCCGCTGGACGCCCTGGTGGAGCGCGAGCCGGTGACCGTCATCTGCTCCGCCAAGGGCTGGATCCGCACGGTGCGCGGCCACCTGACCGACGCGGAAGCGGAGGATGTGAAGTACAAGGACGGCGACGCCCGCGGCTTCATCGAGCGGTGCGAGACGACCGACAAGCTGCTGGTCTTCGCCAGCAACGGCAAGTTCTTCACCATCGGCGTCGACAAGCTGCCGCGTGGCCGCGGATTCGGCGAGCCGGTGCGGCTGATGATCGACCTCGGCAACGACGTCGACATCGTCGACCTGTTCCGCCACCAGCCCGGCCGAACCCTGCTGGTGGTGTCGGAGGATGGCCGCGGCTTCCGCGTGGAAGAGGCGGAGGTGCTGGCCCAGACCCGCGCCGGCAAACAGGTGCTGAACCTGGAGGACGGCAAGTCCGCCCGCATCTGCCATCCGGTGACCGGCGACACCGTCGCCATCATCGGCAACAACCGCAAGATGCTGGTCTTCCCGCTGGAGCAGGTGCCGGTGATGACCCGCGGCAAGGGTGTCCAGCTTCAGAAGTACAAGGACGCCAGCGTCGCCGACGTGAAAACCTTCACGCTGGCCGAAGGGCTGGGCTGGAGGAACGGCGAGCGCAACTTCAACGTCACCGACCTGACCGGCTGGATGGGCGACCGCGCCGGCCAGGGCAAGATGCCGCCCAACGGGTTCCCGAAGAACAACCGGTTCATGTGAGGGGTTGGTCGTTGGGTGGGGAAGTTAGACCCCCACCTAACCTCCCCCGCTCTCAGCGGACCTATGGTCCGCCTGCCGCGTCAGCACAAAGCATAGCTTTGTGCGAGAGCTGGGCGGGGGAGGGACTGCCGTCGCTTTTTTTCCCGAGAGCACTCTCTCGCACAAGCACTTGTCCCCTCCCCCGCCCAGCGGGGGAGGGTTAGGGTGGGGGCCTGACCTCGCCGAATGGAACTTACTTCGGCGCCGTCACCGTCGCCGTCAGCGGCACGCGGCGTTCGACCAGGGCCGAGGTGACCTCCTTGGCCTTGACCGGATCCATTGCGGCCAGGATCGGCGCGGTCTTCTGTTCCTTCATCTTCTGGATAACGCCCAGCAGAACCGGCATGTCGAGTTCCTCGAAGATGCGGGCCGCTTCCTTTGGCTTCATCGTCTCGTAGATCTTCACCAGGCTTTCCAACTGGGCCGACTGTTTCTCGTCGCCCTGGGCCATCAGCTTCTGGATGTCGGCGCGGGTCTTTTCCATCTCCGCCACCTTCTGGTCGATCCGCTTCTCGGCGGCGGCCAGCAGGGCTTCGCGCTGCTCCATCTCCTTGGTGCGGCGCTCGATCTCGGCGCGACGGTCGGCGAAATGCTGAAGCAGTTCCTGGTTGTTGATCGGACCGAGCGGGGCCGGAGGGGTGGCCGGAGCGTTGGTGGCGGGGGCATTCGCGGCACCGCTCGACCCGCCGGGGGCCGGTGGGGCATCCTTGCTGGCCGGCTTGGTGGCGGCGGCGGGAGGCTGAGCGGAAGCTTGGGCCACGGTCAGGGCGGGCGGTGTCGCCGGGGTGGAGCTTTGCGGGCCCTGGGCGAGGCTGACCGGAAAGTCCGGCAGGCGGGCATCATGGGTGGCGAGGCGCCACAGGTCGCCGACCCGGACCCCCAGCATCATCACCGCGACGAAGATGGTCAGCGGCAACAGGCGGAAGCGGAAGCCGCGCAGCCGCGCCCGCAGCCGCTCGGTCAGCGGCACGCGCGGCGTCGCCGGCTTGCGCGGCTTGGCCTTCGCCTTGCCCTTCTTCGCCGGCACCTTGCCTGCGGCGGGACGCACCGCCGGCAATTGCGCCTGCTGGGCCGCCGCCAGCGTGGAAGAGGTGCGGATGCCGGTCGGCGCGGCACCGGCCGGGCGGATCACGACCTTCTGTTCCTGGGAAGCACCCGCCGCAGCGGGCTTGCCGTCACTGGTGGGCATGGTCATCCGAGCCCCTTACCGGCATTCTCGATCGCCTGCAGAAGTTCGCGTTCGGCCCGCGACAGGCTCTCGCCATCACGGGTGATGGGATCGCGCGCCTCGGCCGGCGGTTCGGCACGGGCGGCGGCGCGCCGCGGCGGCGCATCCAGCCGGGCCGGCGGCGGGGCGTGGTCGTCGTGGTCGTGATCATCCTCGACCGGCAGGCTGCGCAGGGCCGGGCGCGGAGCGACCAGCGGCGCCTTGGCCGGGATGCGCGAGGCGAGCGTCGGCGCCACGGCGTTGGAGCGCCCGCCATCACGTCCGCCATCGCGCCGGCCGCCATCACGTCCACCGTCACGGTCGCCGATGCCGCCCAGCCGGTTGGCCAGCGCGTCGGCCGCCTCGATCATGAATTCCAACTCGTCGCGCAGGGTTTGCGCCTTGTTCACCGTGCGCTGAAGATCCTCGCCGGTGTCGCTGGCCGCCTTCTTCAGCGTGCGCACGCCGGTCTCCGCCCGCGCCATCGCGTCGTTCAGGCCCTGGATCAGTTCGGCCATCTCGCCGCGGCTTTCGCGCAGCGCGATGATCTGCCGGTTGAGGATGATCGCATAGGCGATGGTCGCGGCCAGCAGGCCGACCATCACGACGTCGATGATGATGGAGACCAGCGGACTCATAACCTCATGACCTCCTGCTTGGGCAGTTCCTTTTCCAGGCGGACGGCGATGTGCCCGCCCTTGCGCCCCATCCGCCCCTGGAACATCGACACGTCGCCGCAGCGCAGCTCGATGGCGCCGTCGGGGGTCGCGTTCAGCAGGATGCGGGTGCCGACGCGCCAGTTCAGCACGTCGTGCAGGGTCATCGTCACCTCGTCCAGCACGGCCGACAGGTCGACGTCCGTCACCATCAGCTCGGACGCCAAGTGGGTTTCCCAGATCGAGTCACGGCCGAACTTTTCGCCCATGAACATCTGGAGCAGCAGCTCACGCACCGGCTCCAGCGTCGCGTAGGGGATCATCAGCTCCAGCCGGCCGCCGCGATCCTCCATGTCGATGCGCAGCTTGACCAGCACCGCCGCGTTGGCGGGCCGCGCGATGGTGGCGAAGCGCGGGTTGGTCTCCAGCCGGTCGAAGCGGAAGGTGACGGGCGACAGCGGATCGAAGGCGGCGGACAGGTCGGACAGCACCACATGGACCATGCGTTCCACGAGGTTGCGTTCGATGGTGGTGTAGGGACGCCCCTCGATGCGCATCGCCGCCGTGCCGCGCCGGCCGCCCAGCAGCACGTCGACGATGGAATAGATCAGCGCGGAATCGACGACCATCAGGCCGTAATTGTCCCACTCCTCCGCCTTGAAGACCGACAGCATCGCCGGCAGTGGAATGGAGTTCAGGTAATCGCCGAAACGGACCGAGGAAATCTGGTCGAGGCTGACCTCGACGTTGTCGGAGGTGAAGTTGCGCAAGGACGTGGACATCATGCGGACGAGGCGGTCGAAGACCACCTCCAGCATGGGCAGGCGTTCGTAGTTGACCAGCGCCGAGTTGACCAGCGCCATGATGCCGGAGTTGTCGCCGTCGCCGGCGCCGCCCTGGTCGAAGCCCAGCAGGCTGTCGATCTCGTCCTGGTTCAGGACGCGGGTCGACCCGCCGCCGCCCATGTCGCCGACATCGCCGCTGTCCTCGGCCAATGCCGCCCATTCGGCGGCAAGCCGTTCTTCCTCGCTCAGTTCACCGGTGTCGCTCATCGGTCCACATCCCCACCTGACCGGGCCCTCACTGGACCAGCATTTCCTTGAACAGCACGTCCTTCACCTTCACCGGATAGGCGGCGGCGGTGATGCGCAGCAGCAGTTCCTGGCGCAACCGGTACATGCCGGCCGAGCCGCGCAAATCCTCCAGCCGCAATTCGCGCAGATAGACCTGAAAGTTGTCGATGATGCGCGGCAGCACATGTTCGACCGCACCGACATCCTCCGGCTTCGACAGCTGGATGGAGATCTTGATCTTCAGGAAGGCCGGACGCTTGTTGCCGGTGTTCAGGTTCACCAGCATGTCCGGCAGGTCGTAGAAGACCGGGGCCGCATGCGGATCGGGCTTGCCGGGCTCGGCAGCGTGTTCGCCTTCCGCCGCGGCATGCTCGCCCTCGGCCGCCTGTTCCTCCTTGCCCAGCAGGCCGTCGAGCAGGCCGGAGAAATAGACGCCGGCACCGGCGCCGATCAGCAGGACCAGGGGAAGGACGACGAACAGAACCAGCTTCTTGCCGCTGAACTTCTTCCGCGGCAGGCCATCGGTCGAAAGTTCGCCTGCGTCGGTTTCGGCAGCCATGACATCCTGGATCGTTCGAGGTGCGCAACAGGCACAGGCATCCGCCTGCCCTACCGTCTGTCCATGCCAAAGCTACTTTTGGGATAGTTAATAACTCCTTTCGAGTGGCTGATGGGACACCCCGGACGAGCAGGTTTCACCCTGTTGTGGCGGTTTCGGCACGGTTCTTGATTGGGCCTGCCCGGCAGTCCGCCACCGCCCGGCCGCGCAAGGCCAGTCCGCGCAAGGCCAGACCACGTCCGGACTCCGCCCCCGGCCGCCCGCCGTCCCCCTCGGGGTCGCGGGGCTGCCGTCCATCGCCCTGCCGCACCAGCCGTGCGGCGGGAACGGGAGAGTCTTGCCCGGCAGAACCCGGCAAGGAACGCCCATACCCCGGCAGATTCTGCCCGGCATCCCCTGCCCCATCCGGCGGGACCGCCACCGCCTTGCCCGGATTCAGCAGCTCCAGGGGTTCGGCGAAGTTGGCACGGCGCCTGCAACACCCCTTTCGCCGGTCGGACGCAGTCGCCCGATCCGTTCGCAAGGTGAAGAGGCCGCAAGATGGAAAATTCGATCTACGTCGCCCTGTCGCATCAGATGGCCCTGCGGCGCCAGTTGGACGTGACGTCGAACAACATCGCGAACGTCAACACGACCGGCTACAAGAACCAGCGGATGCTGTTCACCGAATTCCTGGAAAAGCCCGGCCTGCATGAGAAGGTCAGCTTCGTCCAGGACCGCGCCGTGGTGCGCGACCTGTCCAACGGCGCCATGACCCAGACCGGCAATCCGCTGGATCTGGCGCTGACCGGCCAGGGTTACTTCACCGTCGATACCGCAAGCGGCCCCCGCTACACCCGCGCCGGCAATTTCCGCCTGAACGACCAGCGCCAGCTGGTGGATGCCGGCGGCCTGCCTGTCCTGGCCAACAACGGCCAGCCCATCACCATCCCGGCCGGCACCAGCGACGTGAAGGTCAGCGGCGACGGCACCGTCGCCACCGAGTTGGGCCCGGTGGGCAAGCTGAACATCGTCACCTTCAAGAACGAGCAGCTGATGACCGAAGTCGGCAGCGGCCTGTACGTCAGCGACGAGCAGCCCGAGCCCGCCCCGGTCGAGACCAAAGTGGCACAGGGATTGCTAGAAGGTTCGAACGTGAAGCCAGTGGTCGAGATGACGCAGATGATCGAGCTCCAGCGCCAGTACATGTCCGCACAGAAGCTGATGGACAACGAACACGAGCGCATCCGCACGATGCTTCAGCGGCTGGGCCGCAGCGTCTGAACCAGACCGACGACGAGAGGAGAAGACCACCATGCGCAGCCTCGCCATCGGCGCCACCGGCATGATCGCCCAGCAGCTCAACGTCGAGACGATCTCCAACAACATCGCCAACTCGACCACCACCGGCTACAAGAAGCAGCGGGCAGAATTCCAGGACCTGCTGTACCAGAACTTCCGCCGCATCGGCTCGACCTCGTCGGATGCCGGCACCATCGTGCCGACCGGCGTGCAGGTGGGTGCCGGCGTGCGCGTCGCCGCGGTGGCCCGCGTGCTGGAACAGGGCAACCTGAACATCACCGACAACAAGCTGGACGTGGCGATCAACGGGTCGGGCTACTTCCAGGTGACGCTGCCCAGCGGCGACACGGCCTACACCCGCGCCGGCAACTTCAAGCTGTCGCCCGAGGGCATGATCGTCACCGCCGACGGCTATCCGATCCAGCCGAACATCACCATCCCGACCAACGCGGTGGACATCTCCATCAACTCGTCGGGCGAGGTGCTGATCAAGCTGGACGGCCAGACCGCCACGCAGAATGTCGGGCAGCTCCAGCTCGCCACCTTCGCCAACGCCGCCGGTCTGGAAGCCACCGGCGACAACCTGTTCATGGAATCCGGCGCCTCCGGCCAGGCCGTGACCGGCAACCCCGGCGCCCCCGGCTTCGGCCGCGTCACCCAGGGTGCCCTGGAGACCTCCAACGTCAACGTCGTGCAGGAGATCACCACCCTGATCACCGCGCAGCGCGCGTACGAGATGAACTCCAAGGTCATCAAGACCACCGACGAGATGATGCAGCAGGCCAGCCAGATGAGGTAACGGCGGCACCGCCGGCGCCTCGCCTCAGCCTCGAATTCGGGAACCACCGCCATGATCCGCCACCTCGCCACCCGCCGCCTGCCCGCCCTGATCCTCGGCGCCGCCCTGCTGACCGCCCCGGTCGCGGCGATGGCCGCCACGGCTCCGGCCGCGGGTGCGACGGCACCGGTTCCGGACGTCGTCTACGGCATGCCGCATGTCGAGGCGGTGCTGTCGGACGCGCTGTCGCGGGTGGTCACGGTCGGCCGGCTCCAGATGGAGCTGGACAGCCGCGCGGTGGAACTGCGGGCGCCGCAGGGCGCCGGCGGGCTGGCGGTGGAGAACCTCTATTACAGCCCGGTCCAGGGCCGCTTCGCCGCCGAGATCGTGGTGACGGGCAGCCAAATCCGCCTGCCGGTGTCGGGCCGCGCCTTCGGCGTGGTGCAGATCCCGGTGCTGTCGCGCCGCGTCATTCCCGGCGACGTCATCGGCCCGGGCGACATCGACTGGCAGGACGTGCGCGCCGACCAGACCACCAGCGACACCGCCGCCACCGATGCCCAGCTGATCGGGATGACGCCCCGGCGCGGCGTGTCCACCAACCAGCCCGTCCGCCTGCGCGACCTGCAATCGCCGCGCATGATCGACAAGGGATCCCTGGTCACCATCACCCTGTCGACGCCGTCCATGACGCTGACCACCCAGGGCAAGGCCCTGCAGGACGGCGGCAAGGGCGAGGTCATCCGCGTCGTGAACACCCAATCCAACCGCATCGTCGAAGCGACGGTCGCAGGCCCCAACGTCGTCGCCGTGGCAAAGCCCGGCACCATCGCGCAGTGAGGAGAAAGCTCCAATGTCCGCCACCAAGACCGCCCGCCTGATCCGCTTCGCGATGATCGCCGCCGCCGCCACCTCGCTGACCGCCTGCGGCGCCGCCTCGCGCATCGCCGACATCGGCAAGGCGCCGGAAATGTCGAGCATCCAGGACCCGCAGGCCAAGCCCGGCTACCAGCCGGTCAGCCTGCCGATGCCGACCCCGCTGCCGACGGAGCGCAACCCGAACTCGCTGTGGCGGAACGGTTCGAAGGCCTTCTTCAAGGACCAGCGCGCCAACAAGGTCGGCGACATCCTGACCATCAACATCTCGATCGACGACAGCGCCAAGGTCGCCAACTCCAGCAAACGGTCGCGCGCCAATTCCGAGGATGCCGGCATGCCGAGCCTGTTCGGGCTGGAAGGCGCCACCCTCAGCCGCGTCCTGCCGGCCGGCGCCTCGGCCGCCAACCTGGTGGACCTGACCAGCAACAGCTCGAACGACGGCAAGGGCTCGGTCGACCGCAACGAGCAGATCGACCTGAAGGTCGCGGCTCTGGTGACGCAATCCCTGCCCAACGGCAACCTCGTCATCCAGGGCCGCCAGGAAGTCCGGGTGAATTTCGAGGTCCGCGACCTGCAGATCCACGGCGTGATCCGTCCCGAGGACATCACCGCCCAGAACACCATCAGCTACGAGAAGATTGCGGAGGCCCGCATCTCCTACGGCGGCCGCGGCCAGATCACCGACGTCCAGCAGCCGCGCTACGGCCAGCAGCTGTACGACATCATCATGCCGTTCTGAGGACGTTTCGCGAACTGAACGGTAGAAAACGTTGCAGAAACAATGCCATAGCGGGAGAAATCCCCTTATGGCCGTGTTGCATCGCGTTTCATGGCGAAACCCAGCAAATCCGCCGTTTTCCGACCATTCCCGAAAACTCCATGCAACACGGATGCAACACGGGCGCCTCGAATGTTCGCGCCCTGTTCGCATGGGAAATTACTGCCGGTCGGTGGGTTGTGCCGGGCCGTTGTTGCCGGGCCGCCCCGTCTCCAAGGAAGCGCCGATCAGCACCGACAATCCGGCTCCATACCGCTTCCGGTCAGCCGATTCAGGCAACTCGCCGCACCACCTTCCGTGAAGGATATGCGAGGCGAGCATGGACAAGCTTCTGACCCTCCCCGAATGGGCCGAGAGGGTGTATGGCGACAACCCACCTTCGCTCGCCACACTCAGACGCTGGGCACGTGATTGCAGGATCTATCCGGCACCCGAACGCCACGGCCGCTCCTACTACCTGCCCGCAAGCGCTCGATTTCGGGCTGAAGCCTCCCCCACCGAGACCTCAGATCATCTCGCCCGATTCGAACAGCCTAGGACGGAAGCGATCGCAGCAGGCCGTCCGCGGAGCCCGAGGAACAAAAGCCTGCCCGCGAACCTGTACGAGCGCTCCGGCTATTACTCGTGGCGCGACCCGCAGACCGGCAGGGAACATGGTCTCGGTCGCGACCGGCGCAGCGCCGTCGAGCAGGCCATCGAGGCCAACCTCGTGGTGGAGGGGCTGCAGAACAAGCGCCGGCTAGTCGATCGCCTCACCACCGGCCCCAACAACAGCGTCGGCGCGTTCTGCGACCTCTACTCCGGCATCATCGACAGCCGCAAGGAAGCTGGCCGGATCAAGAAGGCCACCCACGAGCATGTGTCGCAGAGGAGCCGCCATTTACGGACGGCGCTGGGCGAACGGCGCATCGATAGCATCACCACCCGCGACGTCGCCGATTATCTGACCGCCTGGGAAGAGCGCGGCAAGCTGCGGATGGCGCAGTCGGTCCGCGCATTCCTGCTCGACCTGTTCACCGTCGCCAAGTCGAAGGGGTGGGTGACGCTCAACCCTGTCACCGACACGAAGGTGGCGCCGGCGGAGGTGCAGCGCGCCCGTCTGACCCTGGACGACTTCCGCGCCATCCATGCCGTCGCGGTGAAGGACTATGCGCCGTGGCTCGCTAGGGTGATGGAGTTGGCGCTCGTCACCGGCCAGCGGCGAGAGGACCTGATCGCGATGGGGCCGCGCGATGTGCGCGACGGCAAGCTCTGGATCGTGCCGAAGAAGACCGAACGACATAGCGTCCGCATCTGCATCCCGCTGGAGCTGCGGCTGCAGGCGGTCGGCTGGTCGGTTGGCGAGGTGATCGCGCGGTGTCGGGACAACATCCTCTCCCGCCATTTCATCCACCACAACGCCCACGCCGGCCGCGCCAAACCCGGAGACCCGATCCGGCGCCACACCGTGAGCGCGTGGTTTGCCGAGGCCAGGGACAAGAGCGGCCGCAGTTGGCCTGCTGGCAACACGCCGCCCAGCTTCCACGAGATCCGCTCGCTGGCCGCCCGGCTCTATCACGAGCAGGGCATCAATGCGCAGATGCTGCTCGGCCACAAATCCCCAGCGATGACGGCGCGCTACTGCGATTCTCGAGGTTCGGAATGGATGGAGGTCAAGCCGACTTGAGGAATGAGGTGAGTATAAGGAAGCCCGCCGGCCGGGTGGCGGGCGGCCTACGCAATCTTCTTGATCTTTCCGGGGCCAATCGAGTAAGCGGCACCACCGGAACGGGCGAGATATATCTTTCGAAGCTCGGGGATCAGAGCAAGTATAACCGCGGAACGCGCCGGAAATGTGCAGGCGCAAAATTTTGCAGTTGGAAAGAAAACGACGAGATGAGACTCAAGCCAAGCTGAAAGGCGCTGTGGATGTTTTTCGATATCTCGAAAATTGGTTAAAACCATCCAGCCGCGCTCAGCCGCTTTGACTTGCCACGGCAAATTATTTCCCCCATCATCAGCACGTAAATCGAAGGCATGCCCGACATGATAATTGTCATGACTGAGTTGGATGATCGTGTTCAGTCCTTCCGACAACGCTGGGGGAAGATCATCGCTCAACAACAGCTTCACGCCGCAATCCTCCGCGCGGCAAGATCGCTTTCAAACAGCATAGCTGCCCGTACCTGATCGACGGATATCCGGTACCAACGCGCAACTCGATCTGCCGATTCTTCTACGGCAAATGCCTGAACTATCGCAGCTGTTGGAACGCGGCTATCAGCCAGAACTGGATCGCCAAATGACTGAGTCGGATCGAGCACAATAAGCCCGTCTTTTCCCTTCGGCCACCAACGATACGGCAAATCATTATCACCAATATCTACCGCCTCAAGGGTCGGGGCAACAACAGCCTCGAACACAAACTGCCATTTGTTCAAATTTAGCAGCGGCTTTCCGTTTTCGTCGACCGCTCCATTATAAAGGTATGTTCCGTCAGTAAATAGCTTCTTGTTCAGCAGCGGATGATCGCCGCCGCTAACCTTTCGGTAATTAGAGAGCGCTTCTCGAATACGAGGAAGTCCCATTCCTTTCTCATGATCCAGAAGGCGCTTTACAAGCCTGATTTCCATCAGATCGAGGAATGTCAGAGCGCAACGACCATTTACTTCCGGGATATGCGGTGCCCACAAAGGTGGCTGGCGCTTCGGCCCGGACTTGGTGCGGACCGTAGAACCCACCATCCAAGAACGAAGCCGCGCATCAGATACCCCGACAAGTCGCGCTGCTTGGGGGATGCTGTAGATGCCGACATTCAGGAAGGTGGTATCGATAGCCATGGTTATCCGCCTGAATAGTTCGGATAACCTATAGCCGCCCAGGGTAAAGATTCAATTTCCAGAGCGACACGTTGTCGCTTCCTCATACGCTCCAGGATCAGCTGCTCAACCAGCACTTCCAGGGCGGCGACGCGGGAGGGCAAATTGGTCATCGGGAGGTTGCCTGCCACCAGGGAGGATCAGCGTTTGAATGGTACAGAGCCCATCACCTGCTTGGAGCCGGCATCGTAGACGATGGCGCACTCCGGGGTAAATTTCAGGGCCTCAACCTTCGTGGCCGATTCGATTGGGAGGCTGATGGTCGCCCCCTGATAAGCCTCCCCGGTAACAACGAATGGCGGCTGAAGGCGCCCGGCCATCATCACGTACATGCTGTTCTTGGCAACCATTGCCTCTCGCGGGGCCATGGCCTTCGTTATCGCTGAAAATTCAGACGGCCAGCCGCTCAGGGCCTTGCCGGGGATGAAGACGCCCGTGTCCATTGTGGCAACCTTGATCACGTTCTTCTTCACGCCGAACGCATTGGAACCGACATAGGTTGAGGAGCCGACGCGCTTCGAGGAAGTCGGGATATACCCCTCCGCCCCGAGCGCCCACTTCGAAGGCAACAGCCCTATGTATCGGGAGACGGTTGAACCGATCGTGATCTGCCCCTTGTCAGCATCGTATGACATGCTGCTGGGCCGGATCGGGAAGGCGAGGATCACGCGGTCCTGGTCGGTTGTTGCTCTCGCCTTTGCGGCGATCTTCTCCAGAGCGGGCGTGAATTTCCCCTCATACTCGGCTGTCGTTTCGAACTCACCCTTCTTCCGAGCGAGCGGCCGCAAGGATGCCAACAGGTCATCAACTTTCATCGCCTTTGCCGGGCCCAGAGCCGCCGCCTCTTCACAAGACAAGCCGCGCTGAGGCTGAGCGGCGGTTGGCGTGGCCAACGGCGGAGTTGCTGCCGACGTGGTCGCAATCGGAGAGTCAGCAGCTCCCTGCGGTACCGGCGTATCGCCGTTGGAGCAGTTGGCACCATGGACCGTATAAATGATTCCTGTTAGGCCAGAACGGCATGTTGCGGCCCCGCCGACATTGGAAGCGGCTGCTCCTGAATAGAATGCCGGGTTCGCTGCGCCACGCGGCGATTGGCAAGCGCTCAGCGCCACCGCCGTTAGGCCTAATCCAACCATCCAGGCACGCCACATCCCCGCCCCCTATCCCATGGCGCGAGCCGGATCGGCTCAGCGCAACCGAGATTATGAACGGGCTATAGCCGGGAGTCGATATCGGGAATGAACTGTGGCGACAGGGCGCAGGCTGGACCGGAGGTGAGTGTAGTCCATTCGTTCTCCACCAAGCTCATTCGGATGTGGCCCCGGCGGCCGGAATGACTTGGCGAAGACGGACGCCTGGACCGCCCTCCCCACGATAAGAACCGGCGGGAATGAACTCGACGCCTGCCGTTTCCATGACGGTTCGAGGCTTGCTAATTGTGCCAGTCAGTGCCCCTGCTCTTGCCGTCCTATCGCTACAGCGTCACATTGGATTCGCCTTCGGAGATCAAGGGATCAACGGTGCCGGCCTCGGTCGGCTATGCGCTGGGCCCAACGCGATCCTCCGCAGGCGCGATCTGGCTCGCAGCGCTTCCATCAGTCCGGTCGGGTTCTGTAACGGACTGAAGGGGAAAACAGGCCGGCTCCCCGAATGCCGGTGAGGCGTCGCCGCGCGGCGCCTCCCAGATCAACCTCTTTTCAAGGCACGTCCGATTGGCCGGCCGCGCCGAGATGACGGAATAGAACATTCCGTCCGGCGACGGCGCCAGTTCCACCACCGCGATGTTCTTCGCGCCGTTGACGTAGGCCAGCACCCAGCGCCCGCCGCCATCGCGGATAGGGTTGAAGTGCCCGGCGATGGAAGCGATGTAGTCCGCGTCCCCTGGAAGCCCTGCTACGCGATCTCGCGGCTGTGGCGCTGCTCGATGTGAATGGCGCCGAACCGGTCATTGCCGCGTAAGGGACAGATGGGCGCCGCAGCCCAGCCAATGTTGCTGCCGCCGTCGGACCAATGACGATCGAACTTCACGGCGGGAGTGAATTCTAGAAATCAGCTCCGTCGATGATCATCGCGAAGACGGCAGCCTTCATGATGCCACTTCACCAGTAACCGCCCGCAGGCGCACGCCCGGCGCTCCATGGTTTAATAGCTCCAGGCCCGCGTCCATCAGTGCGCGCTCGACCTTCCGCAACGTCTCCGCATTTGCCTTAATCGGGCCGTCACCGGCTTCCATCCGTCGAATGGTATTGATTGCAACCCCTGCTGCATCCGCGAGCTGTTGCTGCTCCCATCCGATCAATGCCCGCGCCGCCTTCATTTGGCGGCTCAACGTGAGCGACATCCCGAACCCTCAGAAATTAGTTATGAGAACCCACTTTCGGGTTGCAAGCACCCTTTAGATGGGGTTATGGTAACCCATTAGAGAGTTACGGCAACTGATAAATGGTTGGGAGCGAGTAGATGTCGTGCCGCACCATCGGCTGACCGGCACCTGACGCTACCCAGCGCCGCCTTCGCCAACAGCCAGCCACCGCACAACGCGCCACCCGGCACGAACGCCCCCGCCTTGCCTGGAGGATCCTGCATGAGCCGCCTCGCCCTATTCGCCACCGCCGCGGCTGTTGCCGCCACCATTGCCGCTGGCGCCGCCTCCTTCGCCAGCCAGCAGCCGGAGCCGGCCCCGGTGCTGCGCATTGCCACCGAGGGCGCCTTCGCCCCGTGGAACGCCACCACCGCCGACGGCAAGCTGGTCGGGTTCGAGGTCGACCTGGCCAACGACCTGTGCCGCCGGATGCGGGTCCGCTGCGCCATCGTGGCCCAGGACTGGACCGGCATCCTGCCCGGCCTGCAGCAGGGCCGGTACGACGCCGTGATGGCGGGCGTCACCGCCACCGCCGAACGCGCCGCCGTGATCGATTTCAGCGCCGCCTATGCCGCCGATCCCGCCGTGTTCGCTGTGCGGCCGGGCTCCGAACTGGTCGACGCTCTGCCCGATGCGCAGCGCGCGGACCTGTCCACCCCGGCCGGCCAGCGCATCGTCAGCAGTGCCGCCCGCGCTTTGGATGGGAAGGTGATCGCCGTGCAGGTATCGACCAACCATGCGGCCATGCTGGAGACGCTGTTCCCCCGCGTCCGGCTGCGCTTCTACGAGACGGTGGACGCTGCGGCCCTGGACCTTGCCGCCGGCCGCGTCGACGCGATGCTGACCGCCCGGACGTCGGTGGAGGCCTTGCGTGCCGTCGGCGGGAACCTGATCCCGGCCGGCCCTGCCTTCAGCGGTGGCGTATTGGGTGGCGGCGTGGCGGTTGCCGTTCGGAAGGGCGACCAGTTGTCCGCCCGCTTCACCCAGGCCATCGCCAGCGCCGCCGAGGACGGCACCACCGCGCGCCTGTCCGGCCGCTGGTTCGGCACCGACCTGTCGGCAAAATAGGTGCTGTCCGCCGCTCCCCCACTCTTCGATGGAATGGGCGAGTGCGAGTGCCAATCCATCAGGCGGTGGGCAAGTTCTCAACTGGCATCAGGGAGAAATCCTTTCAGTAAACGTACTATTTAGGATCTCAACGCACCTCTGTATTCAGCGGTTTTATTCGGCAAGCGCACCGGCATCTACCCCCGGCCAAGCGCTTTCCTGCATCGCTTATTCACGGAGGCAGCTATGCCCGACACCCATCTCGTCATGCCCCGCACCCTGTCGGCTCCCTACGCCGAGTTGCTGGAGGCAGAGACGCCCAAAACCATGAAGGCGAGCGATGCACCTCCGAACGGCACGGCTGCGGCAGCAGCTGCGTTCGCACGGCTGCTCGCGTCCGGAGATCACGCAATGCAGCAGGAACCCTCCCCCATCACCGAAACCCCCGCGGCCAATGCGCCCGCGTGCGACACCACCCAACACTCGCATGACCTGCGAGCGATGCTGCTGGGAAGCACCTCCCTCCCCCACCTGGGAATGACGATCGCCGAGGCCAGCCGGAAGACCGCCGATCTGCTGGCCGAGCACGATGGTTCCGGCCCGTTGACCGACGAACAGGCCGACGCCTTCGCCGCCCAATGGAGCATGTTGGAGAACACCGTCATCGCCGCCGTGCCCAGCACGATCTTGGACGCTGCGTCGATCCTGGACCGCATCTTTCCGGACGACGCCACCCACATTCCCCAGCGCGATGTTCCCGCTGTTCGCCGCGTCGCCGCCTTTCTGCATCAGGTCGCCGAGACTGCCCGGATTGCCTCCCCCATGGAGACCAGTATCATCCCCAGCATCGGCATGACCTTCCGGCAAGCCGCCGACCGCGAGCCCTATGCTGGTGAGCCCGTGACGGAACGCGACCGCGCCATCATCGCGGACATGCTGACGCTCAAGGATCTCAACCCCGAGAAGTACGACGAAACGGTCGCCGTCATACGCGCCGCGGCGGCGCTCTGCCGGGCCGTACGGCAGATGCTCAGTGTGACCAACGACGCCGAGGTGCTCGGGATGTTCGTTCTGTCCCTCCGTCGCCACGCGCAGATGCTTCAGGCGAACATGAAGCGGTCTCAGTCGTTGATCGTCGGGCCTGACCTTTCCGTTCCTGAAGCTGGAGAAGAGGCGCCACAGGACACCCTTGCCAGCCTCTATGTACGGTGGGTCCAAGCGCGCGCTCGTTACCTTGATGAAGGGCTGTCCGAAGAAGACCACCAAGCCGCGGAAGCGGCTCTCGACGAAATCGAAGACTGGCTGGAACTGGAACCGGTGCAGCATCTTAGTGGCGCCATTGTAAAGCTGGGCTATTTTCTCAAGAGATCGAACGATCTGCTTGATGATGAGCTTCTGCCGAATATCGACGAGAGCAGCTCGCGTCCATGGCCGCGCCTGCTGTTCCTGATCGAGGACGGCGCCGAACAACTGGCCGCCGATATCCGGGAACCGTTTCTGGCAATGGTGGCGGGGCTGCGGCAGCTGATGCAGCGGCATGTGAAGCTGGCGGAGGAGGCTGAGCGCCGGGCAGACGCCTACCAACTCCCCGAGGAGGTTTCCCGGGCTATGCAGGGGGCATGCGCGCGCAACAGCGCTGCGAGTGCGGTGGAGGATGCTCGGGCGCCTGATCAGGCGCAGGGACAGCGCGAAGAGGCACTCAGCCTTTTCCGTGCGCTGGAGCCGGAATGCCGCAAGGCCTTCCTGTCGTTCATGCGCTTCTTGCCCGTTTCGTCCCATCTGCACAGCGCCATGCTGGACTTTGCTCACGAGCATGGAATGACGCGGGAATACCGCCAGTGGCTGGAAGATCGCCTCGCCGATCTGGCGTGTGAACAGGGCGGTGCCATAGCCATTGACCAATGTCAGAAAGCCGATGACGCCGATCTGCTGAATGCATTCGACGAGTGGTTGGACGCCGCTCGATCTGTCGATGCCCTTCCGCAAGAGGCGACGGAGGAGGAGCGTGCCCCACTGGAGCAGCGCGACGACGATGCAGTGAGCCGTCTGCTGGACTTCACCCCGCAAACCTCGCGCGGCGTAGCAGCCATCCTGCGCTATCTCTTCCTGCGCAGTGTCGGCACGCTCGAGGCGGAGCGCACCATCCTCTACGGAGCTCAGCCGAGCGACGAAGACCTCAGCAACTTCCATCCCAGGATCCTTTGGCAGGCGATCAAGGTGCTGGAGGGAATGGCGACTCCCGCCAACGAGCAGCGCCAGGACGCCGACGCCTTCGCCGACACGGTCGCCGCTTTCGAGGCCGAAGCGCCCGCCACGCTGGCCCTGCCGCAGGAGCCGACCGGCCGCATGGTCGACGCCGGCGCCAGCGCCGCCGGCATCACCCCGGCGCAGTTCCTGGCGGCCTACGCCGCCGCGGTGGAGGCTCTGAAGCTGGAGCGCGCGGCATGACCATCATCGCCTTCCCCGCCCAGGACCGGGGCGCTCTGCGCCCCGCCGTCCAGCCGGAGACCACCATCGTCCGGCTGACGCTGAGCGAGGCCACGGACTGGCAGCGAACCATCGTGGCGGAGTGCCGGCGCCAGCGTGTGCTGACCCCGTCCTTGCCCGCCTTCCTGAAGCGCGCCGGCCTGATGGACCGCTGCACCTTCCTGTCCAGCACCGGGCCGGCCGAGCCGCTGTGCTTCCGGCATCTGGGGGTGCCGACCCTGTCGGTGCTGGGACGCGCCTGGGGCCGGGCCGTCATCAACCAGCCCGACGAAGCGGATCCCCACGTCGAGTTTGCGCACAGCATCGGGGCGCAGTATGCCGAGAGCATCGGCGCCGGCGAGGCGGTCTTCAACCGGGTGACCGTCTCGGGTGTCGGCAGGCCCTTCGTCTACACGCACGCCCTCTATGGGTGGGAGGACCGGGGCCGCCGCGCCGTGCTGTCCGCTGTCGATGTCCAGACCCTGCACTGACCGCGCCCGCGCCGCGTCCTGCAGGTCGAGCAACACCGCCGGCCGGCTCCACCGCATGAAGTGGAGCGGCAGCCGCCCGACGCCCGCTTGCTGGTAGAGCACCGCGGGCAGGGGCTCCAACAGCGCCCGGCCGGCGCAGCGGCGCACCCACACCGGCACCGTCTCCGGATCGACCAGCCCAACCACCCAGCGCGGCGACCAGCGATCCAGCGCCACCAGACGCGCCACGGCGCCCAGCAGGTGGAACAGCCCGCGTCCGCGCCAGTCCGGCCGGTTCCAGCCGGCGACGATCCAGGCCACGGCCCCGTGCGTCTCATGAGCCGACGGCGAGGCGCAGAACCCGAACTCCCCGACCGGAGCAGCACCAGGATCATGAAACGCCGTCAGGTCCCCGACCCGCGCGCCGAAGCTGGCCGCCGAGCAGTCGAGCAGCAGCACGCCATGGGTAGCGACGAACTCGCCCTCAGCATCGACCGCGGCCACCCAGAAGGACGGCGCTGCCACCGGCCGGGGCAGGAGGGGAAACCAGTCGCCGAGGTGCTGGGCGTTCAGCCGCGCCAGCGCCTCCCATTCCTCGACCAGCACCAGCGTGACGCCGGTCGCGAGCCCGGCCGCGCACAGCGCGTCTCGCGCCGCACGCAGTACTGGCCCGTGCGGGCTGCCCTTCAGGGGCATGGTCTCTATCAGTCGCCGCATCACCGCGCCACCCCCTTCACCTTCTCGAAGGTCCGGTACGCTCCCAGGCCGAGCATCGGCACCAGCAGCCCCATGAGCGTGTCGGTGTCGATCTGCGGCATCGGCGTGCCCGGCGACCAGATCGACAGCCCCCACCCCATCAGGGGATAGCCGACGGTCTGGACCAGCAGGCCGAGGACGCAGACCCACCCGACGGCCGGCCTCCAGCCGGAGACAAACTGCGACGGGTTGCTGGCCTCCGCCGCGTTGACGCCGAGCTGCGCCGAGTCGCCGGCCTGGAGCATCGCGACGAGCTGCGCATTCGCCGCCGCGGTGGCCTTCGCCTTCGCGTCGGGGTCAGGAATCTTGTCGATCAGGTCGGCGATAACGGGCGTCAGGGCGGAGATGAACGGGATGGCTACGGCCATGAGTGCCTCCTGTTGGGCGCAAAAAAGCCCGCGGCCGGAATGGCGCGGGCGGTCGGTGGTTGCGTCTTCTCGAATCGTCGATTTTTCAGACCAAGAACGTGGTCAATTAAATCGACGCGGGCACAGATCACTCTGTCGCGCCGGTTACCGATGCTGGAGCCGGGCCAGCGGCTCGCACGCGGTGCATCTGTTCCTGTCAATGCCGTGGCGGCAGATCTCGGCACGCGATTGTCTGGCCGGCGCAGAAGTGGTCGGATCGGATTCGGCAGCCGTCACGCTCACGCCTTCCTTGGCCGGGAGCGCAGCGCTGTGTGCTCGGCCCTGCTGATACCCGCTGACGAACTGGAGGCTCGCCTCTCCGCCGCAGCGGGTGCAGCGATAGCGCGCGGGCATGGGGTGCCGATCCTCGCGCTGGAAGTCGTGATCCGGGCAGGACTCCAGCGCCCGATGGTTGGCCTGCACCTGTGCGAGCAGGCTTTTGGGGTCGATGACCATGGTCACAGCCCCACTGCGGCGGCGGTCATGGCCCCGACCACACCGTCGACCTTCAGGCCGCGCGCCACCTGGACCAGTTCCACCGTGCTTCGCGTCATGCGGCCGAAGTCGCCGTCGGTGGAGACCTTGTAGCCGAGCGCGACCAGGGCACGCTGAAGGCTCGCCACCTCCGGGCCGAAATCACCGATCGACAGGGTGCCGTCGTCCGGAGTGCCGCCGATAATGCGGGCATAGGCCGCCGCCAGCTTCTGGTCGTAGGCGTTCGCAGCATAGGCCGTGCCGTTGTAGCCGCGGGCGAAGGCCGCCCAATCCTTGCGGCGCAGCGGGTCGACCAGCCGACGGGCGCGGATGAAGGCCGTCACCGCGCCGAGCTGCTGTTCCTCGCCGTCGCCCATGGCCCGGACGAAGGACTGGACGCTGGAGAAGCCGCACAGGTCGTGGTTGGTCCCCAGCACCTGCCCGACGCCCCAGGACGCGGCCTTGAGGGCTACATCCTCCCCCAGCGCGTCGACTGCGCGGAGCAGGCGGTCCCACTCGCCGGCGCCGGTGGTGGCGTAGAGGGTGCGGTCCCACGCCTGGACGGACAGGCCCGGCACCGGGCGCCCACACAGCCGGTGGGCGATATGGGCCTCGTAGAGGATGCGGGGGCGGCTGTCGGGCGCCTGCAGGAACCCGCACCGCATGCCGGTCTCCACCACCAGCACCGCGGACAGGGCGGCCGGCTCGCAGCCGAGATCGCGAGCGGCACGGTCGACGGCGCCGAGGGGGAGGGGCCGGGCGGAGCCGGCATAGGGGAGGGCGCGCGGGTTCGCCGCGCTGGAGAGCGTGGTGGGCATGGTGGTCTCCAAGGCTGGGGAATTATGCGTTACAGGTCGGCTGTAACGCCTTATTGCCGGTCGGCAGGCGGGAGGCGCAGCAGCCCGGCGGACAGTCCGCGCTGGGCGTTGACGAACAGGTGGGCGAGCAGCAGGAGGGCGGCGTCGCGGTTGCCGCCACAGGCATCCAGCGCCTGTTGCACCTCCTGCTCGGCAGGAGTGGGATTGTCGGGCATGGCGTGCTCCGGACATGAAAAAGGCCGCACGAGGCGGCCGGGTGGGTGGAGTCTTGTCGCGGGCTACTCTGGCTTGTCCGGCCACTCACCCGTCTCGGGGTAGTCCCGCAGTCCCTGCAGGTAGATCGCCCACTCCACCGCCTGATCGTCGGTCAGCGTCGTGGGAAGGCCGTAGTCCTTCTGGTTCCGGTGGCGGGACAGGACGTTGAGCGGCTCCGCCATGGCCGCGTCACGCTCGGCCCGGCGCTTGGCTGCTTCTGCCGCGGCGATTTCCTCCGGCGGGATCGGCTCCACGTCTCTGACACGCTTGATCCGGCCGTATTCGGGCTCCTCTGTGTCGGTATAGGTGGTAGCCGGGCGCTCTGTGCGGGCATCGAACTCGCGCGCCATGGTCTCAAAAATCGGCAGGTCCATATGGCACCTATCAAGGCAGGGGGGCGAAGCCGCTCACAGGCGGGTACGGCAGTTCGGCGGCGGAGGTCAGCAGGGTCATGGTCGTGCCGCTGCCGGGGCCGCATGCCACATAGAACGTACCGCTTAGGCCGCTGAATGCGGGGCTGGTGTCTGCCGCCGGGTCGCCTGATGCCTGAACAACGCCGTTCTTGGCAAACCAGAGCTTGCCGGTTGTTGTGTTGAGATAGACGTACAGAATATCACCAACCCCAAGAGACGCCCCCATCGCGGTTGCCGACCCGCCATTTACTTTGTTCCCGAAGGTGTCGTACGCCCATCCATTGACATCCTGCCCAAGGTATTGAGACAGGCTCGCTGTACTCTTGGCTATGCCCGCGCCACCAGCGCTGGTGAGAGCATCCACCCGAAAGCCGACTACCCACTTGCCGGCCGGGATTGCGGGCGTGCCGCGGACGACGCCGATACCGCTGCCCGTCGCCTGCTTGTTGCCGCTGGCCAGCGAGACATTCAGGCTTTTGTCGGCCGCATTGAATGTGGTGGACGAAATGAATGACGCGAGGCTCACGCCATTGAGCAACAGCCGACCGGAAGACGGGCGCAAATCAAGGTCTCCAGGACCGGCCAAAACGAACTTGGTCACAATGGTTGAAGTTGACGTGGAGGTTGGGGCGGTAGAGCACACGAGCCACGACGCCCACTGAGCGCCCATTGTTCCATCAGCAATGGAGTCGCCCCCGAGCAAGTACGGCTGCATCTTCACGGTCGCCGCATTCGACAGGCGGCGACGAAGGGCATGCTGGCCATAATTCCAGTTTGCATCGCTGATCTGCTCATTGGCTCCGATCAATGACGCCATGGTGTCGCTGGCACCGCCCGGAGCCTTCAGCCCGGTAACGGCAAGCGCACCGGCACTATCCCGCTGCGCCAGGGTGTTGGGCGTGGCTGCCGTCACGCCGGTTCCAGCATCGCCTTGCGGACCGGCCGCCCCGGAAATGCCGATGGTCCAAGACGACGGCGTGCCGCTGCCAGTCGTGCCGCCGGTCGGTACGGAGATGACCAGGGCGCCCGTGCCGGTGTTGTAGCTGGTCACGCGGCCAGTCATGGCGTTGGCGCTGTTGGAGCCATCCACCGCGACCACGTACATGCCGGCGGAAAAGCCCTTGGTGGACGGGCTGGCGACCGTCAGGGTCTTGGTGCCGGTGCCGATGGCAACGTCACTGGTGGACGACGTGGCGACGAGCGCCGAGCCCAAGTCATTGCGGCGCGCGTCCATTTCCGCGATCACGTCATCAAAGAAATCGTCCCAATTCTCCACGTACTTGAACGGCAGCATATCGGCCACCGTCCAGTCTCTCCCGTTGAAATTCGCCATTAGATCAACTCCTCCGCATTCATAGACCAGCCATAGCGCTGGTGCGACGTGGTGGTGATGCCGGCGGTGTCGACCAGCGCGGCGTAGATGGTTCGGCGGAACTGGATGGAGGGATCGTCGTTCTGGTCGTAGACCAGCAGGAAATCCCCATCCTTGCCGAGTTGGTTTTCGATCTCGAAGCCCGTGGCGAAGGCGTCCCGCTCGGTCATCGCCTCGAACGTCATCGTCATGGTCCGGTAGCGCGGACGCCGTCTAACCAGGCGCCGGCCGCCGCGGGTGCGGCGCGTCTCGCTCGGGTCCACCGTCCGGACCTGGAACCCGTACTTCACCCGGTGGGACCAAGCCTCACCCGCCATGAAGCGGCCGGCCTGGAAATAGCCGGCCGGGTTGTCGACGTCGCTTACATAGGTGAAGAGATATCGGCCGTAGACGGTGGAGGGGGCGAAATGCAGGTCGATGGTGCCGCCTGGATAAGCCGCCGTGTCGATGCCGTCGAAAGCGAAAGCGCCGAACGGGCGGGCGCCCCAAATCTCGGTGGCCACCCGCATCCGCTCCATGCCGGTGTCGTAGACCGGGGTTCCGCTGTTGGTCGGGCTGTTGGTGACGACATGCCGGCGCTTGGCCTGGACCGTCCCGTTGTGGTTGAGGATGGCGAAGCAACTCAGCGGCACCAGCCGGCCGAAGTCGATCCGCCAGCAGGTTGAGGCCTCCGCCGTGTCGGTCGACCGGGCAAGCTCCATTACGTCCTGTGTCTTGAGATTGTTCAGCGACAGCCCGCCCGTGCCGATCCATGACCCTTCGGAATAGGTCCCGTCATCGGTTGGCTTCTTCCATAGCGCGTGCATCAGCCCATCACCTTCATGGTCAGGGTTTCATCGTTGGCGTTCCGCTCGATCTCCAGGGCGACGCCGCGCCAACCCGCATGCAGTCCAAAGCGGTCGTCCGTCAGTTTGACCGTGTGGCCGACGGTCAGCCCTGGAGTGATCGGAACCGTGACGGAAAAGCCTTTCCGCTTGGCGGCATAGAGCGAGAGGCGCCGGTCCCGTTCGGCCACGGCGTCCGCTTCCGCGTCGAAAAGGGTCTGCGCCTCTTCTTCGGTGGCCAGCAGCGAGGCGGCGGCGGCGGCGGCATTGGTGGCCACGGCGGTCCACCGGTATTCATTTTGGAACGCTTCCCGGTTGGCCGCGGTGACGTTGACTTGGTCCAGTTCGTCGGCGGTGAACACGACTCCGAAGGGTCGATAGCCCAGCTTGAGGGACTTCATGCGCCGCTCAACCGCTTCCGGGGTCAGGTCGATGATGTCCCGCGCGTCAAACTCATAGTCGGCGGTTGCCGCCGGCCCCTCGTAGCGGCCGAGCGACAAGAGGCGGTCATCCCCGAACCCCCAATAGGCCCCGACGGTCGCGGACAACTGGTCGATGACGTCGCGCACCTTCGGCACGCTGGAGCCGTCGCACCAGTGGCCCAGCACCGCCGGTTGCTTGAGGTTGAAGGCGGTGAAGGAGTCGCCGTCCAGGTCGTCGTCGGACAGGGTCGTCATGGTGGCAATCAGATGGCGCACCAGATCGGCATAGCGGTAAATCCAGGCGCCGGAGACAGTCACCCCCTCCGCGTCGATGGTGAAGCGCCCGGACGGCTTTTGCCCGAGACGGATCAACCCGGCGGCCTTCGCCGTGGCCACGTTGTTGCCGGTGATCGACGCGGCAACCAGGGTGTCATAGGAGCCATAGTCCCCGACCGCCGCCGGATAGTCGACGCCCTTGTCACGGGCCGCCAGCAAGGCCGAGAACCCGGACGGATCGACCATATAGACGTTGTTCGCCGCGTCGATCAAAACCGGCTCGATCTGCCGCCGCCGGCCGACCAACCAAGGCTTTTCCCGCCCCTTCAGTTCAGCCGTGCCGTCGATGCCGCCGGCCCCGCCGAACTGCCCGCGGCTGGCGGGGGTGTCCAGCAACACCAGCAGGTCGCGAAGCTGGATTTCGATGGCGTCGCCCAACACCAGCTGTTCGGCGGCGCCGGAGAACAGCACGCCGAAATCGGCCAGGGCCGGCCGCTCCTTCGGCGTATACAGGATCTCCACCAGCCGGCCGTCCCAATCGAGATCCGCCAGCCAGTCGTCGGCACCGTCGTCGTTGCCGAGCGTGACGGCGCCGAAGCTGGTCTCCGAATAGCCCCCGATGGCGGTCCCATTGAAAAGGCTCCGCTTGACGGTCAACGGGGTGTCGATCCGGCGCACGAAGTAGGTGTTTGAGGGGCTGTCTCCCGGCTCCGTCGTAAACCCGACGTCGGAACGGTAGACGGGCCGCACAGCGCCTAGATCGGCGTCGTACGGCTCCGCGCGCATCAGGTAGGGCATGGATTACCTCGCACCTGTCACTCGCCGCCCGAGTGGTTCGGGCGACCGGGCGGCTTGTCTCGCCAGCGTCTTGAGCGCCGGGACCGCCTCCTCATTGCCGGCGTCGATGGCCTCCACCACCCGCTCCAGGACGGCAACGGCCCGGTCCAACCGCTGCTCTATGCCGCGGGTGCTGATGGCGGAGGAGCCGGCCGACCGGAGCGGGGTGACGTTGCCGGACCAGCGGTCATTGGCCGCTTCGAAGGCCCGCGCGATGCGCAAGCTATCGACGGAGGAGGCGACCGCAGCGGCCCCACCCTGCCACAGCAATTCCGGCCCCTGTTCGCCCACCCATACCGCGCCCGGCGGGGTGGAGAGGGTGCCGGTGGCGAAACAGGGTATCCGACGAGAGCCGTTCAGCACCTCGTTGATGCCGAAGTCCCGGAACCATGCGGCCAAGTTGAACGAGCGGTCATCCGCCCGCGCTTGCTGAATGTCGCTGAACCCGCCGAAAGCGGCTTCGATGTCGGCATTCGTGAAGGCCTGGAGGCGCGACCGCTTGGCCTCCATCGACCTGTCCACATAGGTGGATGGCGACGTGCTGGAGGTGGCGCCGGTGCCGGCCTGCAGGGCAGTAAGCTGCGTCTGCCACAGGGTGTAAGACTGCGCCATGATGCTGTTGAGGCTGGTCAGCGCGCCGTACTGCTTCTGACCGATGGCCGCGGCCTCTGCCCGCTGACGCTGCATCTCCTTCAGCGTGTCGTTCGCGGTCTTGAGCTGCTGTTCGGCCGTGTCCACGCCAAGGGCGGTGGTGTTGCCCAACTCCGAGAACACGGAGCGGACGCGGTCATAATCCGTGGTGGAGGTGGAGCCGAGAAATCCCTTGGCCAGTTGGACCAGCGAGGGGCCGAGCGACAGCAGGGTTTGCTTGGCCGCGTCCCGCTGCTCGGTCGTGGCCGCGACGTCACGGTACGTGGTGAGCGCGGTCCCGAATTGCCGGCGCGCCTCCTCCAACCGATCCTTGGCGTTCAGGGGCGAATTGTCGTTGAGCGCCAGAGCGTCGTAGGCGGACCGGAACTCACGGGCCGACTGTGCCAGTTTTACCGCACCGTCGGTGAGCGAGGCAACATAGTCCTGCTGTGCCGTAATTTGCTTGTCATATGCCGCCAGTACGTCAGCCTGCGCCAGTTTGAAGGCCTGCGCCGCCCGTTCGGTCGCCTGGACCCGCTGCAGCGTGGTGGTGTCGTATCCGCTGGCACGGGCGGTGGCGAGCGCCGCCGCCTGTTGCGCGTCCAGGGCAAGGAGCGACGCTCCCCGATCATTGCCAAGCGCCGTCTGCACCCGGCCGGCAACGTCAGTGGCGAACGACACCGCCGCATCGCTGGTGTTCCGGATGGCCGTGGCCAGCTTGGCGATATCGCCCGTGAAGGTCTGTGTGACCACGGACAGCGACGCATCGTCCAGCCCCTTCAACAGGCTGGTCAGCGAGGCGTTGAAGATGTCGCCCGCCGTCGAGACGTCCAACCCCACCACAGCCAGATTGCGGGCGTTGACGCCGCGCGCCTCCTCCAGCGCTTTGATCTGGTTCAGGTAGCCCCGCCCCATCGCCTCGTTCAGCATGGCAGCGGCTTCCTGCGCGGTCTGCGCCTTGATCCGCGCGCGGGTCTCCGCCTCGATCTGGTCCACATAGGTGGCCATCGTCGGGTTGAGTTGCGCCACCGCCTCCCGGATTGCCGCGAACTGCCCGGTCAGCGACGCCATTTCCTGTTCGCGCTGCGTGTAGTCGACCGGGTTGCGAAGCTGGTCCAGGTAGGCTTTGAGTTGGTCTGTGGCGAGGTTGACATACGCCGTCCCGATGCCGAGCTTTTTGGCCCTTTCGAACTCCTCCAGCATCGGCTTCATCGCCTCCGCCGTGGTCTCCTTGGCGGACTTGGTGAAGCTGTTCAGCGACTTGTCCAGAGCGGCCAAAGCGGTGGTGCCGGCGTCGATGCTGGCGCCCAGCGCAATGTCCTTGGTCACCTCCTCCCAATCTTTCCCCTTGGTGTTCTTCAGAGCGGCGATGGTGTTCACCCCGCCGTCCTTCAGGCCGCCTTGCTCAAGCAGCGTGTACCGGAGGAGGCCGGCGATATCGTCGCCGAACTCCTTGTAGGGGACGCTGCCGGCGACGTAGAGGCCCTTGGCCGCGGTCTGGCCGATGCCAAAGTCCTTGGTCAGCTTGCCGCCGCCCATGGCAGCAATCGAGAAGATGCCAGAAAGCGCCGTGCCGAGCGCCCGGCCGGCTTCCGGGTCGCCTTCGTTGTCGGTCTGGATATTCCCGTAGGCTGCCGATTTGCCGCCGGCATTGATCGTCACATCAGCCGACGCCGTCTTGCCGACGGTGGCTTTCTGCGTACCAAGCATGCCCATGATCGCGCCGACAACAGCGCCGATGGCGATACCCCACGGGCCGCCAAGGGCGCCTAGTTCCATTGCCGATGCCAGATAGGCCGCGCCGGCACCGGCCGCAGCGCCGGAGAGACCGCCGACAGCCTTGGAGTTGGTGGCCGTGCCGAGATAGCCGCCGACCAGACCGCCACCCATAGCCCCCGCTCCAGCAGCCCCCAGCACGCCCCCCAGCGTGACGCCGCTCCCCGACGCGCCCGACGCGGTGCCCGAATAGGCGATGTTCGCGCCCGCCGTTTTGCCGGCATTGATGACGCCCGTTGCGGCGTTGAGACTGCCCGCCTGCGCCGTGAAGGGGGCGGATGCCAAGGCCGAGTTGCTGACGACATATGCGCCCGTCGATGGAGCCAAGGACGACGCGGCCCACCCGCCGGCATTGCCGATCAGGGTCGTATTCATCAACTGGTTCATGCCGCCGGTCAGGCCCAGCTTATCCATGGCCCATCCGCCGGCCTTCGACAGGGCGGTGTTGGTCAGACTGCCGGTCAGGCTGTTGGTGGCGCCACCCGCCGCCCCTGCCGCACCGGCGGGCGCCTGGATACCGAACAGGGACGGCATGGAGCCGACGATCTGCATGGTGATCGGGAGGACGAAGTTTTGGTTCAGCATCTCCACCGCGAGACGCTTCGCCCAATTCTTGAAGAACTGCAGCGCGTCCCCGGCCTTGGCGTTGCCGGTGATCTGGTCCCACAGGTTTTCAGAGATATCCTTGCCGATATCGGTCGCAACGCGGGTGACGTCCTGCTGATACTTCTCCAGCGCGCGGACGGACTCCTCCTCTGCCTTGGCCTTGGCCTTGCGCGCCTCCGTGCTGTCGTAGAGCGCGCCGGCCTCCTCCTTCACCTTGGCCAAGTAGGCGTCCATTTCAGCGCCGGACAGCTTGCCCCGGTTCTGAAGCTCAAATTCCATCGCCTTGTTGGCGACAAAGCGCTCCCGCTCGGACATGGCGAGTGCATCAGCTTCGCCTTTCAGCCGATCAATGTACTTGTCGGCCTGCTCCAGGGTCTTTTGGTGCTGCTGTGACTTCCGTTCAGCCTCTTTCGCGGCCTGCTCGCCCGCACGAGCGGCGCCCTCCTCCGCCTTCTTTTGCTTCTCCAGTTTGTCGATCTGCTCTTGTTGCGCGACCGCCTGATTGATGAGGGACTGAGTGCCTTCGTCAATCGTCTGCCGCCCGGCCGCCTGCGCCTTGGTGAGCGCTTCAAGCTGGAGCTTGGCCCGCAACTTCTCGGCACTCGACTTGTCGAAGGTCGATACCTCAACGCCAAGTTCTGCAATGGTTTTGCGGACTTCCTCGCGATGCGTAGCCACTGCATCGCGAGCGGTACGCAGTCCGCCGCCGACCATGTCGGTGGCCAAGCGGGCTTCACGGGCGCCGTCATTGTACTCGCCTAGAGCCGCGCGAAGTGTAAGCACTTCAAGGCGCAACTTCTTTACATCGTCCGCCTTCCAGAGGTACGTCAGCGCTGCGCCGGCATTTTGGCTAAGGTCACCCGAGACGTTCGACGTCATGGCGACTTCAAGGGATTTCAGTTGAGCTTCCGCAAGGGTAAGCCGCTGTTTCGCCGCGTCGTTCGCCGCGCGACCTTCGGCCAAAAGCGCGTTTTTCGTCCCTTCGGAGGCGGTCTTCATCGCCTCCGATGCCTTTTTCGCGAACTCCATCGCCGCGGTGTAGGAGGTGAAGGAGGTCTCCGCAGTGTCCGCGCTTCGGCCAAGACCAAACACCGCGCCCGCGGCCACGGAGGCAATGGCAATCACAGCACCGATTGCGGCCCCGGCGGGGCCAAAGCTGCTGGCGATCTGCGGCCCCTGCTGCGCCATGATGACGAAAGCGTTCGTCCCCATCTGCGCCTGTACGGTAACGTCCTGTATTTGGTTGCCAAGGTTGCCCATGACGCCGCTCAGCCGGCCGGTGCTTTCATGCGCCGCATCCTGCGCCGCCGCCGCCGCCCGAGTGGCCGCAGTCCCCGCCTGCAGGTCCGCCCCGGCTTGGCGCGCGGCCTGTCCGGTCCGGGTATAGGCGGCGGCAAGCTGCGGCTGCAGCCGGGCCGCCTCCTCCATCGACCGCCAGCCGTTCTTTACCTGGACGTCCAGCGTCTCAAGCGCGCCCTCCAGGGTCTTGTAGGTGCGGCGGAGCTTGTCGACCTGTTGCGCGTCCTGTTCTCGCTGCTGGTATAGCCGGCGCTGGTCCTCCGACAGAGCGGTATATCCGGCCGCCAACTTCGACGTGGCGGAGTTCAGTTGCTCCAATTCCTGCCGGGCGCCGTCGACGCGGGTTTTGCCGAGCTGGTCGATTTGCTGCGTCACCGCCTCAAGGTCGCGCTTCGCCTGCGCGACGTCGGCCTCTACAGCAAAGCGAGCGGTGACGTTGCGGCCAGCCATGGGCATGCTCCGGTTTCGATGGGAAAGGCGGTTTTGACCCAGGTCAAAACCAGGACGTAACTACGTGCGTACGTAGACCGCCGGCATGGGGACCGGCGGCCTTCGCATCAGCGTTCCATTGCGAGGAGTTCGGCTTCCGCCCCGCTCATGATCTCGAAAGCGTCGAGCATGATCGCGGCTTGGTCGCCGTAGCCGCCGGACTCCGGAAGGTGACCGGTGGCGGGGATGATGCCGGCGGCCATGCCGCCGATGCGTCCGGGATGGGGCCGATAGGCGCGCCAGTAGCGCACCATTTCCAAGTCCCCGTCGGACAGGGTCAGGCGGGGGTTGCGGTCGTACCGTTCGCCGAAGATTTCCCACGCCGAGCCGTCGGGCGCTTCTTCTTCGCCGTCGGGGAAAGCGTCCGGCTGGAGGCTGACCGCGACGGCGATACGGAGTTTTTTTCCATGGCCTTGGTCGGCTGCATCAGGTTCAGGATTTTGAACCCGATCTCCCGCACCTCGTTTTCGCCCAGATGACCAAGCGTCTCTTCCGTGGTCAGATTGCCACGGCGGATGAACGGCGCATCGGTGCCGGCGGCGTCCTTGACGCCTTCCCACCCCATCAGGAAGTGACGGCAGGCGATGAAGGGAGCGACCGACAGGTAAAACTCAAAGTCGCCCTCCACCCCGGCATAGCGCCCGCCAAGCCCGCGGGCGATGCGGGCAATTTCCGTGAAGCGGTCACGCAGTTCCGCGTCCGCGTCGGCCGGGTTGCCGGCCGCTTCCACGGCGTCGATGATCTCCAGCGCCTCGTCCAGATTTGCAGGGCCGATGGCCTCAATGTCAGCGCGTAAGGCGGCATAGAGCGCCTTGTATCCGGAAAAAATGGCACCAGCAGCCAGAACGTCGCGGCGGAAGGCTGCGCGCTGCAGATGGCTTGGCACGGCGAGGCGATAGACCGGCTGCGGGGCCGCGTCGATCTCGGTTTGGACGAGGTCGATAGCTGCTTGCAACTCGTTCCGTGTTTTGGCGTCATGCGCGCCCGCATGCAGGTCGCGCAGATGGGCCAAGAGGTCCCGCCGCGGGGTGAAGTGGACGACGTCCTTGGACGAAATGGGGAGCATGAAAGGGGTCCTCTGCCGGGAAGGGGGCGGGTGGTGCCGGCAACACCACCCGCGTTAGGCGCACGAAAGCGCCCCGTCGGCCGTCGCCGACTGGTTGCCCGGTTGCCGCCGGGGTCTCAGGTCAGAAAATGCAGATGAAGCCGCCCGCGTCCTGACCGGTGCAGGCGAACTGATGGGTGAGGGTCATCAGCCCGTTGCGGTCGCCCGGCTGCAGGTTGGTGTACTGCGCCGCCGGCAGGGTCAGGCCGATCCGGTTCCCCGCCACCACGCCATAGCTGGCGTGGACGATCTGCGCCGTACCGGCACGGAAGGCGGCCATGCTGTCGCGGGTGGCGACCAGCACCTCCAGGGGGTCACACGAACCCGTCATGTTGCGGGCGGTGATGATGGAGGGGTCGTAGCCTTCGGCCGAGTTCGGGTTGTCCGGGTTGGTCAGGCTGTTGCCGAACTCCACCGACAGTGAGGACATGGCCGACGGAATGCGATTGACCAGCGCCTTACCGCCTTTCCAGATCGGCGGGCGGGTGGCGTCGTAGACTAGGCCGGTCGGAACGCTGGCATCCGTCTTGCTGACGAACATACCGGTGAAGGTGAAGCTGAACCGGCCGGCGTTGCCGCTGGTCAGCCGCATGGTCGCGTTGCCGCGGGCGCCCACCACCTTGTAGAGCAATCCGTCCATGTAGAGGTACAGGGTCAGCGACGGAATGGAGGTGGAGGCGGGCTTGTAAAGCACGTTCACCGGAACCTGATAGCTGGTCCCGGTCGACAGCGCCGTCCCGAACTGGTCGGCCAGCGTCGCCACCTTGCCGGCGGTGTAATCCGACACGAAGGACGTGGCGCCCGCCGCCGGGTTGCCGGTCAGCAGCAACGGCATCCCGCGATAGGTCTGCGCCGTGCCGCTGGCACCGGCCCCCAGGGTCAGGCTGGTGGTGGTGCCGGCCGTGGCGGCTTCAGCCGACGCGGGAACGGCGGTGCTGGTGATGGTCTCGGCCCAGCCGGAGGCCTTCAGCAGCTTGCCCCACTCCGGGGCAGTGCCGGGGGCGCCGGAACCCTTCAGATAGACGTCACAGGTGATCTGTACCGTCATGCCGCCGGTGATCGGGCCGCGCCCGTCCAGGCTGCCCGTGGCCTCGTTGGTCTGGACGATGTTGGGGTTGAAGCTGATTTGCGGGTTTTCGACCAGCACGGCATCGGTGCCGGCCACCGGGGAGGCGTCGACGCCTTCCGTGGTCTCGATCTTCGCCAGCAGAGCGGCGTTACGGGTGCGCAGTGCCATGGGGGCAGTTCCTTACTGGTCGGCCGACGGGACGGCCCCGGCGGGTGCGTCGCTGGCGGGGCGGCGGGGCTTGGCGACCGGCGCCGGAGTGGTCTCGGGCGCTTCAGCGGCCTTGCGCGCGGCCTCTTCCGCCTCCGTCAGGTTGATGAGTTCGCCCGCGCGAAGCTCAAAGGTGTGGGCAGGCGTCGGCACCTCCGCCGCCGCCCGGTGGGACGGGATGGTCATGGGGATGGTCTCCAGGTTGAAGGGTCAGGGGGCGAAGGCGTAGGGGTCGCCCGGCCGGGTCCAATACTCGACGTCATAGGCGGCGAAGACGTCGCCCACCCCGCCGATGCCGTCGCCGTCGGCCGCGCTCTGGTCGGCATCGGCAAGGTTCACGTCCACCGCAACGCCCCCTAGCGTCGGATCGGCTTCGACGGCGCGCTGCAGGGCGGCCCACATATCGGCAAGGGCTTGGTCCAGCCCTTCGTCGGTGTCGGCCTTCAGCACGGCGGTGACGGTGATCCGTTCGATGTTGCGGGTCACCGCGGCGCTTGTCTGGTCCGCTCCGGCCGGGCCGGACCGCATCACCAGGGCCGGCAACTGGTCTGCGTCGTCATCGTCGGACAACGGCTTGCGGCGCGCCCGATAGACCTTGATCATGCCGGGGACGTTCTCCGCCGCGACGGTGCCGAGCATCGCCGCGAATGTGGACAAGACCTGTTCACGGACGGAGGTGGGCATTACCGCAACTCCAGGCGCCAGAGGGTGCGATCGGTGTTCGGCCGGCTGGCCGACTGGATCGTGTAGGACTTCCCGTCAACGGCGAGGGTCCCGCCCTCCTTCATCATCGGGACTTCAGCAACCCGCACCTCTGCAATCCGGCCAGGAGTGGACACCTCTACGTCGTTCCCACGCCAATCCATATCGGTCTGGCGGAAAATGGCGCGGCAAGGGGTGGGTACGCCACCGAGGCCGGGGGCGGTATAGGTAGCGTCCGACGCCATGTTCGGATCAGCGAACAGGACGCCGAACATGGCGTCGAAGACGCTCACGGTCAGACCGTGCCGTTGAGGCGAACGGTGCCGGTGGCCGACGGATTGGCGGCGGCCTCCAGGGCGCAGCCGATCAGCGTGTTGCTGGTCGCCGTCGTGGTGGCCACCTTGTTGGTGTCATCCCAATAGACCTTCGCACCGACGGTCCAGGCCTGCGCGCTGGTCTTGGCCAGGGTGAAGACGCCTTCGGTGCAGATGTCCACGCTGGCGCCGCTGGTGGCGGTCATGGTGGCGACGCCGAACAGGGAGCCGACCAGACAGCCGGCGCCGCTGGCCACGTCATAGGGGGCGGCGACGGTCACCGTCTTGCCTGGCTGAACGAAGTTCTTCATCTCGGGATCTCCAGAAACGGCGAAGGCGCCACAGCGGGCGCCATCATGCCGTCGTTATCGGGGTGGTGGATCAGTTGCCGGGGTTGCGGTAGCCGCCGCGGTAATCGACCGCGCCGCAGCCGAAATCCAGGGTGACGCGCAGGGCCACGCCGTCGGTCCGGAAGCCCTCCTCGGTCATGAAGCGGGGGCCGGGGTTGCCCGCCAGATAGCCGTAGACGAACACTTCAGCGACCGCCGGATCAGCGAACAGCCACCACTGGTTTCCGCTGATGTTGGCGTCCGCCACGGTGGACAGCCGGCCCGAGAACGGGTTGACGTTGCCGGCCTGCTGCGGCTGGATTGTCGCCAACAGCTGCTCGGCCTCCGTCTCCTTGTCCGGGCCGCAGACGATCATCGACGGGGTGACGTTGATCTTCAGCCCGTCCAGGCTGGTCTGCTTGCGCATCGCCGCGCGCCCATCGCTCACGCTCGAAACGCCGATGGCGCTGCCCGACGCGGCGAGGTTGCCGTGCCCCGTGTGGAACACCGCCTTGTTGTCGGACAGGGTCGGGCCGGCACCGCTGTTCTTCAGCATCATGGCGTAGAAGGTCGCGTTTTCGAAATCGGCCACGCGGCGCGACGCCATGTTCACCAAATCGTTGAACGCGCCCAGGTCATCATTGATGAAGACCCGGCGGCTGATGTTCACGATGCGGCCGAAGCTGGACAGCGTCACCGTCTCGCGGCCCTCCGAAACCGTGCCGTCCTTGATCTCGCCCGTCTCGCCATATTCCAGCAGCTGCGGGAAGTCGCCGGCCTGCAGGAACTTGGTCGGCTTGAAGTCGTTGAAGTCGCGCCGGCGGGCGATGCGCCGATAGGTCGGCTGCGCGGCCTCATAGGTGCGGCGGAGGACCTTGTTCGCGGCGGCTTCGAGCAGCAGCGGGAAGTCCGACGTGCTGTGCATGGCGCGGCGCAGGATTTCGTCCGGATTGCGCGAGCGGATGCCGCAGAGGTCGGCCGCCATCTCCAGCATGCTCACGTCCATGTACCCACGCGCCCGCTCGTTCTCGGGGGCCGAGTAGGTGGCACGGGCGACGATGGCGTCCGCCATGGCCGAGCGGACCGCCGCCGGGTCATCGTGGGAGATGCCCACGCGGATGGAGGAGGTGGGCGACTGTTCCGAGCGGGCCGCCAGGGCAGCCAGAGCGGCAGTGTTGACCGCTTCAGCCGTGGAGCCGCCATCGACGTGGGTGCGGACGAAGTCGGCGCCCAGGGCGTGACGCTGCGCCACGTCGTTGACGTGGGCGATACGGGCGCGCTCGGCCGCGATCGCGGCGCTCACCGCGCCGGCATCGGTGCCGACGGCGCGGGTGTTGTCAACGGGCAGTTCGGTGCCCGGCTCGTGCTGGACGGTGTCCGGCATAGTGCTCTCCTGGGTGGCGGGCTTTGCCCGGTTGATGAACTCGCAAGGGGTGGAAGACAGATCGGCGGAGCGGGTGCCCGCCCCGGCATCGGCGCCGATCGGCACCATGGACAGCTCCATCGGCTGCCAATCGATTGCGCGGTAGGTCGGCAAGGCGCCTTCCTCCTGCGTCACCTCGAACTTCCGCACGGCGTAGCCGACGGAGACGTTCCGGATGATCCCGGTTCGAACGTCGTTCCAGAACGGCTCCACGTCGGGGCGCTCCGAAAAGCGGACCAGGGCCGTACCCTGGGAACCGTCGACCGCGGCCCGCTCCACCACGCCAATGACTTGGCTAAGGTCGTACTGGCCATGGGCGTTCAGCAGCGGCGCACCGTTGTTGAGGCGGGTCAGGTCGCAGTGCTCCGGGTCGAGCGAGAGCACTTCCATGAAGCGCTCGCCCGTCCGGTAGTTGACGCGCGGCACCCCGGCGCCCGTCGACCAGACCAGTTCCACGGTGCGCGCGCTTTCGTCGACGGTTCGGACCGCCGCAGCGCGCGTCTGCATCGGCAGGTCATGGATCAGGCTATCAGGCATTCGAAGGATCTCCCTGCTGCGCTCCGCCGGCCTTCGTCACCTTGCGGGGGTCGGTGTCCAGAACGACGCCCGCGTCATCCATGGCGGCGTTGATCCGGGCGATGTCGGCAAGCTGCTGTTTGGGGTCGTAGCCCCACCGGGCGACGAACTGGTCCCAGGTGTAGCGGCCCGTGCGGACGGCCAGGATGTCGGCGGTCATGTCCTTGACCGGGTCGATCGGCTCATGAGCCGGCGGGCTCCACTCGACCGGGTATTCGCCGGCCGGCAGATCGCCGGACAGGATCGCCGTCTCGATGAACCGGCGCCAAACGGGCGCGCAGAACATCGGGATGAGCATCTGCCACTGCGCCTGCTCGACCAGCCGGCGGAACTCCACCTTCCCCGCCCGCAGGCTGGAGTAGTTGGCCTGCCGCAGGTCCCCGGTCATCTGGTCGTAGGTCACCCCGGTGCCGACTGCCATGGCCATCAGCGTGTGGAGCGTGAACGGGTCGAAGCTGGGCGATGCCGTCGGGTTCAGGAACTCGATGCTCTCACCAGGCCGGAGATACGGGACCATGCCCGGCTCCATGCCCTCCACCCGCCTGCCGTCCTCTGTCTCGCTGGTGACGCCGATCGGGTTTTGCCCCCCGTCGTCAGCCTGCGTGACGACCATCCCGATGCAGGCTTCCATCCGGGCCCGGACGATCGCGGCTTCGTGGAAGTCGTCCAGGTCGCGCGCCTTCATCAGCACGGGCGCGAACCATGGCACGCCGCGCACTTGTCCAGGCCGCAGTTTGCGATAGACGTGCATCACCTCAGATTGCTGCACCAGGGCGCTGGTCAGCCCCTCCGCAGTCATGCTGTAGGGGTCGCCGGGGTGGGTGCGGAACAGCCAATAGCCGGTTCGCCGGTCCAGCGCGTCAAACTCCACGCCCTGGATCGTGCGGCGCCCGGTCAACGTGCTGTCGCGGGAGGAGTCCAGAAAGTCGCCCTCCAGGACTTGAACCTGATAGGGGACCGGCAACCCGTCTTCCGGCCGGCGGTTGCGATGACGGGGGAGCGCTTCGCCGCCCTCCACCACCGTCCGCAGGATCAGGGTCTGCAGGCCGGCGAAGTCCAGCTGCCCTTCGGCGTCGCATTGCTCCGACCATCGCCGGAACAGGGCGTTGACTCGCTTGTCCAGATCCTCATTGCCGGTGCGGCTCTGTGGCATGATGCCGGTGCCGACCACGTTCGCAGCCCATATGTCGACCACGCGAGCGGCATAGGGGTTGTTGCGCACCAGATCGCGGGAGCGGGCGCGCAGCCGGGCCAAGGCCGGGCCGATTTCGGCATTCGCCGACGTGCCGCTGGTGTTCCAGCCGTCGGTGCGGCGGCCGGTGCTGGCGCCGTCGTAGCTGCGCGCCATCAGCGACATGGCGACACGCGCCCGCGCCCGCTTGGCGCCGGTCTGCGGAGCAAACCAGCCGATGGCCTTGTCCAGAATGTTCATGGGTTCAGCCCCGCGAAAACTTGGTGACGCTGGTCCGGGAGGCGGACCGCGTCGCGTGAAGGGGGTTCGGGACGCCAAGCGCCGCCGCGGTGGTGGCGATGGCCGTCGTCAGGTCCCGCATGGAGCGGTAGTCCACCCGCTTGCCGTCGATGGTGACGCTGGTCGTGCCGGCGGCCCATGCTGCAACCAGGGTGTTAAGGTGCGTCTGCGTCAGTGCCATGCTCTACCGCCTTCCCCATCCGCCGCCGCGCCCGCCAAGCCAACCGCCGCCGGACGGGCGCCGTTCTTCCTGCCGGGGCTGTTCAGTTTCGGCCGCCGGTGCCGGCGCCTCTGTCGCTTTTGCCCGCGGCTGCCCGGCCTTCACCGGCACCGCGAACGTCTTCCGCAGCTCCGCCCATCGCGCGGCGGTCCAGCGCTCCATCCCCATGGCGACGGTGCAGGCGCGGGCATATTTCCAGCCGTCCAGCGCCTCCGTGGCGTGGACCTGTTTCCATTCGCCGCGATCCTCAACCCATTGGTCGCCGACAAGCTGTTTACACACCTCTTCGGTGGCCACCTTGTTGAGGTGGACATAGCCGGCCGGGAACCCGGCGCCGTCGGCCGCCTCTTCGTCGGTGGGAGGCTGCAGGCTCAGCTTGCCGTACAGCTCCAGGGTCAGGACATGGCCGCCGACCATGCCGAGCTGCAGGCCGCGCTTGCGCTTGCCGCCCTTGGCGTTGGCCTCCCGCACGCTGGACCATGCGAAGGACGGCGCGCCGATGGTGGTGGCGCCCTTCACCGGAATGACCAAGCCCGGATGCCGCTTCGCCCAGGCCTCCACCTGGGTGGTGGCGAAGCCGGTGTCCGCCCCGACCTTCGACAGGCGCAGATCGACGCCCGACGGATGCCGCCATGCGCCCTGGACGACGCGCGACGCCTCGTCCCACACTGCGGCGTCGTAGGGGTTGCCGGGGATCACGACGTGATCGACCAGCCAGCATTGGAAATCGCGGCCCCAGGCCCAGACGAACAGCTCGATGCGGCCGGGGCTTTTCTGGACGTCGAGCCCGCCGGTCAGCACCAGCCCGTCGGCCGGGACGCCCTGATACTCCTCCCGGCGGTCATAGAGGACGCGCCATTGCGGCGCTTCGCCCTTCACCTCGTAGGTTTCGGCCAGCACCTGATTGACGAACACCCGGAGCTTGTTCGGGTCCTTCCGCGCCCGGACGAACTCCCTGGCGATCTCCAGCCACGCGGCACCGGGGAACTGGCTGTAGGCGGCCCAGATGTGGAAGGAGCGGTGCGGCCAGTTCTGCGGCGCATGCGCCCGCCACTCGCCCCGTTCGTCCATATCGGCCTTGTGCTCCTCCTCGATGACGCAGCCGTTGACGCAGACGTACCACGCCTTGTCCGGTGCCTCCTTCGGCCCCCAGCGGAGGCCGGCGCCGCTGCCGTCGCCGAAGGTGAGGATCTGCATCTCGCCGCAATGCGGACAGGGGACGTAGCGGTATTCCTGCGTCCCCTGCTCGAACAGCGCGTCGATCTTGGAATGCCCCTTGATCGTCGGGGTGGAGCCGGCCGCCTTCAGCGGATCGTCGGAGGTCAGACACCGCTTGAAAGCAAGCTCCACTTGGTCGCCTTCGACGCCGGCCGTCGGCGGATAGCCGTCCGGCTCCTCCAGGATCACCTTGTCGGCGGTGATGCGGCGGAACTCCTTCGGGCTGTTCGCCCCCTTGATCTTGATCCAGCCGCCGGGAAAGCGCTTCGACCGGATGGTGTTGTTGCTGTTCCGCGTCTTGGTGGAGAACAGGCGCCGCACCGCCGGCCACAGGATCAGCTTGGCGACGTCGTCCTTGGCGAAGTCCTCCGCATCGTCGATGGTCGGCTGATAGACCAGCACCCGGCTGGGCAGCTGGTCGGCGCAATAGGCGATGTAGTTCTTGACGATCTGGCTGTAGCCGATGCGACTCGACTTCTTCGCCGTGATCTGCCGCACGCCCGGCTCGGTGAAGGCATCCATCATGCCGACCTGGAAGGGGAACGGGCGGTAGCGCGTGCCGTCCTCCAGCCGGGCATTGCGGAGCGACCAGTCCGACAGCGTCATCCGGCGGCGGGGCTTCAGCGCCAGCAGCCAGCGGGCGACATGCTCCGCCAGCAGGGCGCCGCGAACGCGGACGACGTCACTCGCCATCTTCGTCGTCTCCGTCATCGTCCCCGCCGCCACGCTCTTCAGCGATCCGGGCCGCACTCAACTCGTCCAGCGCATCCTCCAGCGCGTCGGCGATGCGGCCCTTCAGCCGGCTGTCGGTCTTGGCGACCTTGGCCGGGATTCGCAGCAGCTTCGCCTTGACCATCTCGATGACGGACACCACCGCGGCGGTGTAATCGGCGACCGGCACCAGCTCGCCGCGCTTCTCCGCGTTGCGCATGGCGTAGTGGTCGGCCTGCTCCTTCGCCAGCCGCGCTTTCTCCGCGACGAGGTCCAGGCCTTCCGCTTCGGCCTCGTCCGAAGTCCGGCCGGCGGCACGTTCGCGAAGGTGGCGGATGTAGGCGACGCGGCATGCGTCCAGATTCATCTGTCCACGCCCGTCAGCGTTGAAAACACCGCGCTTTTTGAGGTCGCGGACGGTGCGGTCGGTCAGATCGAGATGCGCTGCGATCTCAGCCTGGGTTGCCATGGTTGCACCTCACCGGACGGCCCAACCGGAAGCGGAACCCCCCTATGGAATTTTCATACCTGGACGATGATCGGACTTGTCCCACCCCCTATAGGGGGGCCACCCGGAAGGACCCACGATACCCCCCCTACCCCTGCCCCACCGTGGGGCGACCCCGTCCTGCCCGTCAGGCGGCCCGTGGGTGGCCTCTCCCGCATCGGACGTGCGATGGAGCGTCCCGACGAACAACGCATCAGCGGGCGCCCTATGGACCGGCCCTCTATGGGAGGGTCAGTCTCCCGGCTGGCTTCTGGCCCTGCGGATCGGAGGGGTTTCGCGGTCGATCACCCCACATTCGTAGCCTATGAGCTACGATTTCCCGTTGACACTCTGTAGCCTGTGGGCTACATTGTTCCCATGAAGACGATCCGCACCACTCCCGAATACGACGCTTGGTTCGCTGGTCTCCGTGACACCCGCGCCCAAGGCCGCATCGACGTTCGCATCACCCGCCTGTCGCTGGGCAACGCTGGTGATGCGAAGTTCTTCGACGGCATCGGCGAACTGCGGATCGACTACGGCCCCGGTTACCGGGTCTACTTCGTGGAGCGGGCGGGCGTGATCCTGTTGTGCGGCGGCGACAAGAGCACGCAGAAGCGCGACATCAAGGCCGCCAAGAAGCTGGCAGAGGAGTATTGAGCATGGCGAAGGAAACCAAGGCATGGGACCCGGCGGAACGCCTCACCACACCAGAGGCGATTGCCGACTATCTCGACGCAGCGCTTGAGGATGGAGACCCGAAGGTCATCGCCTCCGTGCTGGGCGATATCGCTCGCGCCAAGGGCATGGCCGAAGTCGCCCGGTCTGCCGGGCTGTCCCGTGAAAGCCTCTATCGCGCCCTCAGTGATAGTGGCAACCCTTCCCTTGCTACGGCCTTGTCGGTCGTCAGAGCGCTTGGCCTGTCTCTGGCAGTCAGAGGGACTGACCACGCGGATGCGGCGTAGCCGACCGTTGTATGGTCACCACCCCACCATGACCCACCCCGCGGCGATGCCAGCCACAGCGGTGAGGATGCCGGCGGCGTAGCCGGTGGCGAACCCAAGGGCGATGCTGTCCCCGTCGGGGAGGCGGTGAGTTGCCGCCCCCTGCGTCGGGACGGAAGGAGTGGCCAAGACGTCCACCGCGGCGATGGTCGACCGCATGGAGCGAGGCGCCCCGTTGATCCAGACGGGCGGGGGAGGAGGAGGCTTCATGCTGGTGCCCCGAAGTAGGCACGGGCCAGCGTGACGAACTCGCTCACCAACCCTTCCGCGTCCCGCTCATAGTCTGCTTCGTCGTCGAAGGTCATGCAGTAGGGGCGCTTGTCCGTGTCGGGCTTGGCGATGGAGACCGTCAGCAGGTCACCCACCAGCGAGGCACTGACCGAGAAGCACGGGCCGAACGCATCACGGATCGTGCGGAGCGTGTCGCGCTGTTCGCTGAAACGGTTCGTCATGGTGCCCCCTCTCACTCGTCCTTCAGCGCTTCAGCGATCATCGCGGGGAAGCGGGTCTCCCACTGCCGGATGACGGCGTCCAGATCGAGGCGCTTGCGAATCGTCGCTTCCTTCACCAGGACGAACATCAACGTCAACTTGGCCTCTCGGCCCTGTGCGAGGCGTCCCGCCGTGGCCTTGCGGACACCACCGGACTTGCCCGCGATGATGTCAGCGAACAGGAGGACCGACTTGCCCGCGGCGATGGAGCGCAGCGGGCCGAACCGTTCGGCGACTTGGTCCGGGGTGAGGTAGCGACCGCGCGAACCCTTGGGGCAATTCTTCGTCGGGATGGCCAGCCAGCCACGCTTGGACCGGATCGTGGCGCCGTCGTTGAAGGCGTCGATGATCCCTTCCCACTTGGCAGCCGATGCGGCTTTGCCCCGGACGAACACCTCCGCGGCGGGGTGGATGCTGTAGTTGCCGCCTCCCGGATAGCCGGCATGGCCCAGAGCCCGCCCCAGTTTGCCAAGACCGGCATTCGACATGGCAGCCCGCATCTCGTCACGCACGGTGGACGCGGCATGCTCCGTGGCGTCGGTCAGCCGGCGGGCCGTCCCTTCCGTCCACTCGTTGAAGGCGTCCTCCAGGCTGCCAGTGATGGTGACGCTGGCGCGCATGGCTTCAGGCCGTCACAGGCGCGTCGAGGGTCCATCCGTCCATGGTGCCGGCAGGCATGCGGTCGGCGACGCGCTCCAGGCTCGGACCGATCAGTTCAGTCGCACGGCGATAGGCTTCGCGCTGGGCGACGCAGTCGATCAGATCGGCCGCGTTGGCGATGCTTTGCGACAGGTTGCGTTCACTCGCCATCGTTCGTCTCCTTGAACAGCGTGGGTGTGATCGGTCAGCCCTGCCCACCGGGAAGCTTGCCGGCCCGCCATGCCAGCAGCGTCTTGAGGATCTCGGAGCCCGCATAACCGGCGCAGGTGCCGATGCCCGTCGCCGTCAGCGTGTCGGCGTTGAGCTGCTGGGCGACTGAGCCGGCGGCAATGGTCAGCGCTCCCATGGTCGGCAAGTCCAGGACGACCATACGCACCAAGCCCCGCCATCCGCTGTTGCGTGCTTCACGAGACCAGCGCGCAACCATGCCGGCGGTAACGCCGATGGCTGTGGGGGAGAGCGACTTCGCCATCTGGACGAGGTCGTGAGCGGCGGGATCGGCCATGGCGGAACTCCAGAAACGACGAAGCCCGCCACAGCTGAAGCCGGGCGGGCGAAGGATGGCGATCGTAGCTGATCGATGGTGTATGCTGGCGACGCTTGCGGCCTCGACAACCGGGAAACCGCCGGTCCGGTTCGGTGGGCGGGAAGCCGCCGACCGTCACGGGGAGAGTGGCGTACCCCCAGGCCGCAAGCGTCACCCGTACCGCCCACTGCTCCAGAAACGACAAAACCCGCCGCGGCGGAACCGGGCGGGTTTGGCGATCAGGCTGGCGGATTAAGTCGAGCCTGAATTAATGACACTCACAGCCCTACCCCTTATCCGTTAACAAATTCTGAAGATTGCACCACTTCCGACTTTCGCGACCCGCCCTCTTCCAGCGGCAGGCGGAAGTGCTCGGCCACCCGATCCAGAGCCACCCGCAACAGCGGCAACCAATCGCGCACCGCCGGCGCGGCCTCTTCGACGCACACCGCCTCCAGCACCGCCACAGCCTCACCCTGCCCAATCAGGCGCTCGAGTTTCCGGAGGTGCAGCTTGGCCCGAAGCCACGCACCGTCCAGGTCCGATTCCCGTTCCAGCGCCAGCAGGTCGATCACCTGTGGCGCGAGGTCTTGCGGGCACTCGGACGCGATCGGCAGGCGCGCGACCTTTGCATGCCGGCTCGGCACTTCGGCCAGGCGGTCCCAGCGCCGGCGGAGGATGGCGTAGCTGGCGCCGGCCCGGAATTGGCGGTCGGTGATCGCCCCCAGCAGCCGCAGCCGGCCGAGCGGATATCCGGCCCACTCGTCCTGCATCGCCTTCCGGAGCTTCGCGTCGACGGTCATGCAGTCCACCCCAATCGCCCTTGCCCGCTGCGCCAGCGCCTCGTCGAGGATCACCGGCCCGTGCTGTTCCTGGCTGGCTCGGCTGACCCGGCCATTCGGTTCTCGGATCGCCACGGACCGCTTGCGGCCGCGGCGGTTCGCCTTGCGCTTCGCCCTCATGCTCACGCAGTGCCCCTCCCCTTCACCTCGCCGAACAGATCCTGCATGGCCGGCGGCTCAGCGCTCTGCCGTCGCCGCGCTGGACGGATCGGCACGTAGACCACCCGCTCCCGCTCGACGACCCGCTCCACCGGCACCAGCACCCTGCGGACGGCCGGCTCCGGAGCCTGCCGGGCCAGCCGGCGCAGGTCGGCGACCAGCTCGGACTTCGCCTCGTGGAACCTCTCCGGGTTCTGCCAGCTGGGCGTCAGCCGGCGGAGACGGGCGGCGAGTTCGTTCAGCGCCTCGGGTAAGGGGGCCGTCATGCAGCACCTCCGGCTCCATTGGCGGCCGCGGCGGGAGGACGCCAACCGGGCTTGAAATCCGGGATGACCTCCCGGACCACCCGGTCCGGGATCAGGCAGCTGCGGTGCCCAGGCATCTCTCCCCACCGCGGTTCCCACCAGCCGGTGCGGACCCAGTGCCGCAGCCGCTGGCGGGACTGGTCGTGCGGATCGACGTCGAGCAGGTCTCCGGCCGAGCCGGATGCACTGCGACCGCCGCCGCCGTCCAGCGCCCGGCGATGCTGCGCCACCCGATCGGCCAGCGAGTTCTTTAGCGCGGCCAAGCTCGTCGGCGGGGTCGGGTTCTTCCAGTCCCGCACGGCACGCTGGATGACCTCGGTCAGCAACTCGACCGTGCCGCCGGCGTCGAGGTGTTGCTGGGCCAGCGCCTCCAGGGTCATCCGGGGGGCGATCTGCTCGGCATGCTCCGGCCATCGGGCGTCCTTCGCCGCGACGAACGCATCGACCACCGCCGCCGCTGCCGGCGACCGAGCCTTCGAGGCGGGGGTAGGGGGTGGTGAGTCTTTCTCTTCTCTACTCCTTTCCTTTCCATTCCCTTCCGGGGGTGAACGCTCGTCGAGCGTTTGGTGATCGTTCGCCGATGCGTCGTCACCTGTTCGCCGAACGCTCGTCGAACGTTCGTCGTCGCCTTTCGGAGCGTTCGGCGAATTCCCACCACTGCGACGTGACGGCGCGGCGGGTACTTCACCACCCGGAAGTGGGTGCCGGTAGTTTGGCTGGTCGATCTTCTGGTGTTTCCGCCACCCGGTTACCCGCAGGAAGGATGATCCTGCCACCTCGTAACGCTCCAGCAATCCGGCAGCGATCAACTCGTCCACCATGGCCGCGACATCCGCCGCGGTGAAGTCGTCGGCCGGGAACACCTCCATCTTGAGCCGCTTCGCGCTGTCGGGGTGGATGCCGCTGTCGTCACAGAAGCACCACATGCAGACGAACAGTAGCCGAGCGTTCGGCGAACACTCGGCGACCTGTTCGGACGTGCAGAACTCGGGCTTGATGGTGCGGATCCGTGCCATGGCTCAGGCGTTCCCGTGGTCGCGATGGAGGTTGCTGAAGAGCGTGCGCGGCCCGTCGAAATGGGCGCGGATGGTGCCGATCGGGCCGTCGCGGTTCTTCTCGATGATGATCTCGGCGATGCCGCGGGCCTCATCCGAGCGCCGGCTCCAGCGCTCATGCCGTTCGTTGAACTTGTCGTCGGATTCGTCCGGCCGGCGGCCGGGCTCGGTGCGGGAGAGGTAGTATTCCTCTCGGTAGAGGAAGGCGATGACGTCGGCGTCCTGCTCGATGGAACCGGACTGCCGGAGGTCGGCCATGCTGGGGCGCTTGTCGTCCCGCGTCTCCAGGCCGCGGTTCAACTGGGCCAGCAGCAGGACCGGCACCTGGAACTCTTTCCAGATCGAACACAGCGCGGCGGTGATCTCGGTGATCTTCGCCGTCTCACCCTGCTTCTCCGCCTGCGGCGAGGCGCGCATGCGGTGGAGGTGGTCGACGATGATCAGGTCCAGTCCGTGGCGCCGCTTGTGCCGGCGGCAGGTGCGGCGGATATGGGAGACGGTGACGCCCGGTGTGTCATCGATGTGGATGGGCAGCGCGCCCAACTCCGCCTTCGCGTCGATCAGCCGGCACCACTCCTCGTCGGTCAGATCGCCCTGGGCCTGACGGTCGGCCGGAATCCCGGTGTGGGCGGCGAGGTGCCGGCGGGACACCTTCTCCGCCGCCATCTCGGTGGAGAAGCCCAGGACGCGGGCACCGGTGCGCGCGGCCGCCAGCATGATGGTGTTGAATGCCAGCGCCGACTTGCCCATCGAGGGCCGGGCGCCCAGCACATAGAGGCCGGGCAGAAGACCGCCCAGCTTCGCGTCGAGATCTGCCAGCCCCGTCGTGATGCCGAGAGGCTGCCCCCGGTTCCGCCAGGCGCGTTCGGTGGCCGCGAGGGCAGCCTCCACCCCTTCGGCCGATGACAGCACTGGGCGCAGGGCACTGCCGCGGTCGCCCAACTCGAAGAGCTGCGATTCGGCTTCCTCGATCAGCGCCGCCGCGTCCTTGTCCAGCCCCGGCCGGCCGGCGGTCTCGATCATGTCGAAACCAATCTCGATCAGCTGGCGACACAGGAAGGCATCACGGATGGTCCGGCCATAGTCGTAGGCGTTCACCACCGTCACGACGCCGCCGACCAGCTCCGCGAGATAGGCGATCTCGTCCCGGCCGCCGTCGCCCTGGCGCTCGAAGGCGGACTGCAGCGTCACCGGGTTGGCCGTCTGCCCTCGGTCGATCATCACCGCGATGGCGGCGAAGATGCGCTGGTGGAGAGGATCGTGGAAATGCTCCGGCCGCAGGAAATCGGCGACCCGCTCGAAAGCACGATTGTTGACCAGGATCGCGCCCAGTAGCGCCTGTTCGGCCTCCTCGTTGCTCGGGACCCTGACTTCCGGCAGGGCGATGGCATGGCTCACGTCGGCATACCCTCCAGATCGCGAGCGAGCGCATCCAGGCGCTGGGTGATGACACGCAGCTCGTCCCGGCTGAGTTCCCGCTCCGCGATGGCCTCGCGCAGGTCGGCGGCGATGCCACGCGCCCGCTCGGCCGGAGGGTGGCGCGCGACGATCCTGCGGGCGGGCTGAACCGGGAGACGCGTGACGTTCGGCAGGTCAGGCAAGGGCGCCTCCCGTGAAGGATGAGGTGCGAAACGGAGACGATTCGTTCGCCGGCTCCGGCAGGTCCATTGGCGGAGCGGGGTCCAGCACCTCCCAGATCATCTCGTCCAGGCATCCGGCGATCAGCCGGGCGCCCATTGGGGAAATGAACCGGGCGGTCGGGCCGGTCGGCCGGCAGTGCGGGCGGGTGATCCGCAGTTGGTCCGCCAGCCGCCGGAAGCGCGACCGGCGGCGCGGACGCGGCGGCTCCTTCAGGGCGGGGATCCTGCGCTTCATGCCGCTCCTCCCCCGCCCTGGGCGGCTTCCTGCTGGGCGATCCAGTTCAGGATGGTGGATTTCCGTGCGCAGATGATGGCGCCGATCCGGAACGTCGGGATCCGGCCATCGGCGACGAAATGGTATGCTTGGCGGCGCGTAACGCCCATGAACTTCGCGATGCTGTCGGCGCCCTGGAGGAGATCGTCGGCGAGCTGCAGCGGGGCGGCGGGAGGAGCGATCTGGGCGACAGGCGCCGGGCAGGCCGGGGCGGTGGCGATCATGGTTGCCGTCTTAGTGGAGGCGCGGCGCATTAGGCGGCCCTCCCCCACTGCCCGGCGGCGATCAGCCGGCGCAGGTCGTTGGCGGCGGCACAAGCGAGGCGGTGGTCGCTTTCGCCATCCGCCGGCACACCCTGCTCGGTCTGCCAGATGACCAGCTTCGCCAGCACGCCGGCAGGAGTGGTCGCCGGGGTGGCAGCGATCTCGGCGCGAACGGCATCAAGAACTTCTTCCTGCGCCTCCAGTTCGGCGTTTAAGTCGGCCATGGCGATGTCGTCGCCCAACGGCTCTCCCTGCGCCCGCAGGTCAGCCGCGCGAGCGGACATCTGATCAGCGCGCTCCTTCGCCTGGGCTTCGACCTCCAGCCAACGCAGGCAGAGGGAAACCGCCCGATCCGGCAAATAGGCCGCCTGATCCGGCAAACAGATCAACAGAGCGCGAGCTTCCGCCTCGAAAGCCGCGGTGGCCACGTCGAAATTGCCGGCCGGTGCGCGGTCATCCTGTTGAAAGCCCGGCGGCGAAGGCGGAGCCTCCTTGCGCCGCGGGCGTACCAAGGGCACATTCACTTTCATCGCTTGTCCTCCTCTTGGGTAAGCGGAAAGCCGGCGCGGTGGGAGTTTCCTAGGCCCTTCACCGTTCGCCGGCTTTCATGTTTGCAGTGCTCGCATTGACGGTGTTTGCCGCTTCCGCCTCCAACCCGGCCTCGATCAGCCTGACCAGGGCTTCCGTCTCAGTTCGGAAGCGCTTAGTGAACCTATAATCATCCACCTTCTGGGATATCTCTGATGGAAGAGTGATCATCTTCCTCGACTTCTTTCCATCCACTTCGTCACCTATAAGTGCATCACCAGTCCATCACTACGTTGCGCGCACGTTGATGCATCTGTCAAGCTTGGCTTGCGCCCTTGACAGCACATTCTTAGGTGTTATGGTGCATCTATGGCAGTGAACCCAAAAACTACCGTTCGGAAGAACGTGGCTCTTCCACTTGAACTCGCCGCTCAAATCGAACGGTTTCGAGAGTCGCGATCATTGCAATCGGAGTCGGATGCGCTTCGGCGGCTAGTCGAGATCGGACTTGGTTCCATCGATACTCCTAATGATCTTGCCAACCGCTGCGCAGATGCAACATCCGCTGGAAACAGTATTAATTATGTAATTGCCAATATTCTTGAAGATCATCCTCTTATTCGAAGCATCAACATAAACAATGAGACCGTCGAAATTTACCTTCACGGCGATCAGGAAATTCATTTCGACAAATTAACAAAGAAATGGCTTTTGAACAGACGTGACTTAATTCCGTTTTGAGGCGAGACAGTTTTCCTAATTGGAGTTTTGCACGATCAAAATGGCGCCATCGGCAAGCTGGTGCGCCGATACTTCCTCTGGTACGAGGAGCGCGCCACGCGGCCGGCCACTCCTACCCCGCCCGAACCGACCCTTGCCGAGCGCCGCCTGTGCGTCATGGAGCGGATCAGCGCCATCCGCATGGTCGATCAGATCCGACGCACGAAAGGCCCCCAGGCCGCCGCCGACAGCCTGCCGGGCATCTACGCCGACGTCGGCGTCCGGGTGATCGCCTCCCCCGCCCCGGCCCAGCAGGAAATGGACCTGTCGTCAGGTAGCGGGAAGGTGTGACGTGATTCCGGCCGGGCTATGTCACGACCCGGCGGCACCTGCGGCTATGCTCACTCGCCGGCCGTCGGCGACGGGCCAGAGAAGGGGAGCGGCAATTGGCGGGCGGCACTGCGATAGTCCAGCACCTTCAGCACCGTGTATTCGGTGCGCAAACTGTCGGCCGTGCGCCACTGCTCGGTCAACAGCCGGCAATGCAGGATATCGCCCTTGGCGAAGGCGACCTCGTTGCGGTTGACCCGCCCCAGGAACTCCTCGTCGGCCATGGTGACGCCGATGGTGTTCTGGCCATCCGACAGGCGCCACTTGTTCCCGTCCTTGAAGGTCACGGCGACGATGCTGAAGAAGGCGTTCCGCTCTTCGCTGACGATCTGTTCCTCGGGCGCTTCGGGCACCACCGTGAAGGAAACGGCGTCGTCCCTCGTCACCGTCTCGACGGGCGAATCGTCGCTGCTGAAGGCGATGGTGTCGATGCCCTCCTTCTCCAGGGGGCGCATCAGGTCGGCCACCGCCTTGCGGGTGTCGAGATCCCGGTAGAGATCGACCACCTCTCGCGGAACATCGATGGCGTCGTCCCCGAGTTCGAGGCGCACATTGCCGTCTTCAAGGACAATCCACCGGCGCGGCTGGCGGCCGCGGAGCTTCTTCAGCAGCTTGAGCAGCCCGATGCCGCTGCCCCCGGCGAAGCCCAGGAAGGTGATGAGGTTCGCCGCCGCGGTGGCGTTGTCGCCAGTCAGCAGGCTCTTCATCTGCTCCAGCAGGCTCTGCACCACGTCGAGGTTGACATGGAAGCTGCCGGCTTCGAAGTCGCTCTTCACCAGGACGGTGACTTCGGTCTTCTTCTCGTTGAGGACCCGGTTTGCCTCTTCGCACAGCTTCCCGACAGCCAGCAGCGCCGGAGCGAGGTCGCGCACGTCCATGGAGCCATTTCGAATGGCCGGACCGTCGAACACGACCTTGAGGGTTGCTCTGCTCATTTCCTCAGCCACCAACACGCTTCCCTCTCCACCAACTCGCCCCATTGGAGAGTAAGCTTAGCAAAATTCGTCAAAGTTGGGAGTCCCGATAGGGACGCAACTTACAGCGGGCATCCCAGGGCGTCAAACACCCGAAAATACCAAATAGGTCCATTGGGGAAGCTACCAAGTGGGGGCATCCCGCATGGGTGGTGCGGGCCGTTCGTTCACCGGGAGCGGCCCGGTCCTGCGGGATAATCCCGCTGCTGGCCAAGCGCATTTGTGTAGTTACGTTTAATCTTGCCCCGGCTATTTTCTGGAGTTACATTAATCCCATGAAGATCGTCTACGACCCTCCGAAGCGCACGGCCAACCTGGACAAGCACGGGCTGGACTTCGCCGATCTGGAGGACGGGGCGTTCTTCGAAACCGCCTTGGTCATCCCGTCACGCGATGGCCGCTTCAAGGCCGTGGGTTGGCTGGGCGACGTGCTGGTGGTCGTCGTGGTGTTCAAGCCGTTGGGAACGGAGGCGCTCTCCGTCATCAGCATGCGCCCGGCAAGCATCAAGGAAAGGAAGCTCCTGACATGACCGAAGACCGGAAGCGGCTGACCGAGTTTCAGCCGGGGCGGGGATACAGCAAAGAGGACTGGGATGAGGTGTCCGACAACCCGCAACTGACCGAAGAGGAAATGCGGCAGGCCCGCCCCTTCGCCGAGGTGTTCCCGCAGCTGGCGGAGAGCCTGAAGCGCGGCCGGGGCCGTCCGCCAGCGGAGAAGCCCAAGCAGCAGGTGACGCTGCGCCTGGACGCCGATGTGATCGAGCGCTTCAAGGCTAGCGGGCCGGGCTGGCAATCCCGGATCAACGACGAGCTGCGCAAATCCGTGGGGCTTTGACGGACACTGCGGCCCTGGCGATGAACGCGCCGGCGACGCCCACCCCAACCGCGTGAGAGGAATCCCCATGGCGTCGGTCCGAAAGCGCACGCTGCCCAGCGGCGAAATCAGATGGCAGGTCGACTACCGCGATCAGGCCGGCAAGCGTCGGTCCCGCCAGTTCGCGACCAAGCGGGAGGCAGTCGAGTTCGAGACGAAGGCGCGGGCCGAGGTTGCCGCCGGCACCCACCTGCCCGCCTCCGACTCGATCACGGTCGCCGAGCTGGCGAAGCGCTACGTCAAGCACCTCACGGTTCGGCGCGACACCGGTCAGGCCATGGAGCGCGCGACCCTCGCCACCTACGAGAGCTGCATCCGCTGTCACATCACGGATCCGGAGGTCGGGATCGGCACGCTGAAGCTGGCGGCGCTGCGCACCGTCACGGTCGCCGAGTTCCGGGACCGGTTGCTGGAGGCCGGCCGGTCGATCGCCATGACGAAGCGGATCATCGCGACGCTGGGGTTCATGCTGGTCTTCGCCCGGGCGAACGACCTGATCTTCACCGATCCGACCGAAGGCGTCGCCGTGCGCCGGCCGGGCCGGTCCAGCGCCGCGATCTCGCACGAGGCGGCGCGGCAGCTGCGGACCAACGTCAAGAGGCTGCTGGATGCCGCGGACGATGACTTCCGCGCCTACCTGATCGTCGCCGCCCTCGCCGGCCTGCGGGCATCGGAACAGCGCGGTCTCCGCTGGGCGCATGTCGATCTGGATGCCGGCTTCATCCATGTCCGCGAGCGCGCCGACATCTACAACGAGATGGGCGATCCGAAGAGCAGCGCCGGCACCCGCGACATCCCGATCGGCCCGATGGTGGTCAACACGCTGAAGGCTTGGAAGCTGCGCTGCCCGCCGTCGGACATGGGTCTGGTGTTCCCGAATCGGAAGGGCGGCGTACGAGCCCAGACCGATATCCACCGGCTCTGGTTCCGGCCGCTGTGCGAGAAGCTCGGGATCGCGATGCGGTGGCACGACCTGCGGCACTTCGCCGTGTCGGCCTGGATCGACCAGGGCTTCAGCGTGAAGGCGGTGATGACCTTCGCCGGGCACAAGGACTACCGGATGACGATGGAGCGTTACGGGAAGCTGTTCCCCTCCGAGGATCACCACCGCGCGGTCGCCGACATGGAGCGTCGGCTGTTCGGCTAGCCGGCGCCGATGCAACACGGCTGCAACACGAAAAAGCTACAGCGTTGATTTTCTGGCGCTTTTCACGCCTGAAAATTGGAATGCCGTTCTGAGGATTGTCCGCCGAGTGATGGCGGGGATGGGGCGTGGGCGCTTCGCTCGTGCGCATCCCTGCCGGATGGGAAATTGCTGCCGCCCGGCGGGTTGTGCCGGGACGATGTTGCCAGGCACAGGAAAACCCTGCGGTCGGCGACCGGCTGGATTGTCGCTCATCGTCTCCGCCGCGGGCCGGCCAGCACATAGCGGCACGCGAGCCCCAGCAGCCAAGGCACGACGGCCATCAGCGCCACGGACAGGGCGTTCCACTTCTGCCCGCTCTTCAACTCGGTCGTCAGAAGCGCGGCGAAGATCAGGATCAGAACGGCGATCCCGCAGCCGGCCCAATAGAGAACATTGCCGAGGCGAGCGATCATGTCGATGCACGGGACCTGTTGACGCAGGCGGATAGGATACCGCACCGGCTTCGAAACCCAAACCGATGGACTTCCACGGAAAATGGAATGGAGGACCGGGGCGGGTCGTGCCGCCGTGTCCGACGGGCGTTCGACAAGGTGAAGTCATCGCAACGCATCGCAGGAAGCCACGGAGGGCCTATGCGCCGTCGGCAGCGTTCCTGTGTTGCGAAGGCCGACGGCGCAGCCTTCCGGTTCGCCGTCGGTCGACCAGCCCCGTGATCGGCTGGGTGGATTGAAGCCTGAAGGGCTCAGAGCGGCAGCGGGTTGGACATTTGCGACGGGATGGCGATCCGCCGGCCGTGATTGATATCGAAATCCAAGGTCTTCAGATCCAAGCTCCAGGGAAGCTGCGACGCGGCCATGCGGATGGTGATGACGCGATTGGTCAGGTCCTTCACCACCGCCCACTGGGTATGGTCGTACTCGTCGACGTCACCATTGCGGGTGCGCACCGTGCCCTTGGCAGTGTGAACGGCGTTCAGCAGATGGAAGGCAAGACTCTGCGCTTCGGCGGCGTTCTCGGGCTGCAGAGAGAATTCCTTCAAGAGCGCGGTGCGGACAAAACGACTGGGTGCCGTGGCATCGCCGGGAAGACCGAGCAATCCTGTGCCAGGTCCGGGAGAGCGCACGAGATGATCCCCGATGCGCCTCTTCTCGACATCATCGGGGCTGAGGTTGATGTAGGTCTCCAGATTGGTCAGGTGCCAGGAGAAGGTCGGCAGGTTGGTCAGCACCTTCACCGGGTTGTCGTTGATGACGGCCTTGCCGCCGATGAACTCGATGACGATGCTCTTCCCTTCGGCATCGTGAACCGCGAAATGCAGGGGAACATCTTCGATCAAACTGGAATCGAAGACGCGCACCTCATCATCACCAAGCAACTGCTGGACATCGGCAACCGTGGCGCAATGCCCCAGCACCCAATCGACGAAGGTGCCGCAGAAGATGTTCGTCGCCTTGAAATCGAATTCCTGGAATTCCGACCCGGTCAGCCAAAGGGCGCCGACGGACAGCCCCTGGCTGTTCATGCCGTCAGCACAGAGTGGGTAGCCTTTGACGGTCATGCCGACATAGCCGTATTTGGGCACCAGATCGAGTCGCCCCTCAATCCAGCTCATTACCCTGTCGATCTCCTCCCCGGCCAGGTAGCTGGCCACCCATTTGAACGTCGAGCCGCCCGGCCATTTGGACAGGTAGTCGGACACAAAGCTGGAAATGATGGCGGCTTTGCCCGGCGCATGCACGATCAGGTCGCTTTTCAGGTCTTCTTCAAACTCAATGCTTCGGCCGTTGACAAACGTCCGGTCGGCTGCGGCGATCATAAAATCTGTACACGAGGTTGCATTAATTATCAAAATTAATCCGAAAACGCGAAAGTGCTGAAAATATAATAACCTTTAAGGAGAACATTGAGCGCAATATATCCTTTTTGGTGGCGCCCGGCGCAGCCCGACATGGAACGGCCCGGCCCCTTATCCGGGAGCCGGGCCGTTCCATGTCGGGCTGCGCCGCTTACCGCTTACCGCTTACTGATAGCCGCCTTCTCGGGCGCGGTCCTTGGCGGCTTCCTCCTGGGCTTTCTCGGTGCGGCTGTCGATCTTGCCGCCTTCGGTCTTGCCGGTAACGCCTGCGGGCTTCTGCAGGTCGTCGCGCTGGGCGTCGGTTTGCTGCTTGTCGGGTTGATCGGCCATGTTGGTGCTCCTCGATCGCGTATCGATTGGCGATGAGGAGGAAACAGCGCAGGCACCGGATCGTCGCGACGATCCAATGTGGCGGCGGGTGGCGATTTCAGCCGGTCGGCGGATCGGTGTCGCGGTCGGTGTCGGCACGGTCCAGCGCGGCGTTGATCTGGTCCAGAGTGCGGCCGCAGCCGGTGCAGATGTCGCCGTCGATGGCGCACATGCCCAGGCAGTCTGGATCGTCGCTCATGCGGTCGGGCCTTTCCGGCTGGTGGCAAAACGCTTCCATCCCTAGCCGAAACCCATCCGCTCATCAAGATGTGTGCCGGCCCGGATGTCACGAGAAGACTTACCCCGATATGCATAGCTGCCCTTCGGCGGGGCGCTCCGGATTGCGGCGCACGACCTATGACGCTAAACCTTCAGCGTAGCCCGCTGATTAAGATGGTATTCATGCCGACGGCGCTGTTGGTGTCCTGCGCGATGTATCGTTACGGCACGGCACGGATGCCGGCAGCCCTGAAGGCTGCGGGCTTTCGCGTCTTCGCCATCTGCCCGCAAAATTCCCTGCTGGAGTTCAGCGACAGCATCGACGGCAGGCACAGCTTTCCTGCCGGCTTCAGTCCCGACGACCTGACCGTGATCACCGCAAGGGCCGCAGCACAGGTTCGGGCCGACATCGTAATCGCTTGCGAGGAAAGTGCCGTCGGAGTGCTGAACTCCGCCGACCGGTTGATGGAGCGGGTGCCGGTGGACAGTGCCGATGCGCGGTGCCTTCGCATGATCGCGGCGTGCTACGGAGGCCGATCCTGGGAGACGGTGCGTTCGCAGTGCGTGCAGCATGCCGCCACCGCCGGTATCCGCACGCCACGGCAGATCATCGTCGATCCTGGTCGAACCAGCGTCTCCGATCTGGCCGGTCTCGGCACGCCGCTGCTGTTGAAGTGGGACTACAGTTCCGCCGGCCGCGGGGTTCAACTGGCCGGTTGCCCTCGGGAGGCGCTGGAGCTTGCGGCGCGGGCCGCGACTGGCCGTCAGGAAAACGGGGCCGCGATGCCCGCCGACGGGCGGATCGCCGCGCAGGAGTTCATCCGGGGACCGGCGGCGTCGGTGTCGTTCTGCGCGCTGCACGGCCGGATGCTGGAGGGATTCGCCTACACCACGCTTCACCATCAGCCGGAGCCCTTCGGTCCGGCGTCCGTGATCGAGGTGGGAGACCATCCCGCATTGATCGACATGGCGCGCCGTGTGGTGGAGATGACCGGCTATTCCGGCTTCGGCGGCATCGATGCGATCCTGCCGGAGGATGGCAGCCCGCCGGTCTTCCTGGAGTTCAACGCCCGTCCGACCCAGACCAGCCATCTCGGCGACTTGGCGGGAGCCGACCTGTGCCGGGCCATGGCCTGTGCCCTGGAAGGCCGCCCCTATGACGGCAACATCGGGCGGAGCGTGGCCATGCCGATCGCCCTGTTTCCGGCGGAATGGGTCCGCGATGCCAACAGCCGCTATCTCAAGTCGGCCCACCATGACGTGCCGTGGAACGAACGCCGGATGACCGCGGCGATCCTCAGCATCACCCCACAGATCCACTCCGCCTGACGCCTCACCCCGGCGGTTTTTCCAGCGACAGCTCGCCGGTGACTTCGTGGGTCAGGCCGATGCCGTCGACGGTCAGGACCATGCGGACGGGCAGCGACGTCACCCCGTCCAGCCGCCCGTCCGCCAATGCGCGGCCGACGGCCAGTTCGATTTCCCGCTGGGAGGTCACGCCGACCTGCTTCAGAAACTTGCGCAGGTCGAGGTTGAAGGTCTCGTTGTCCATGGATCGCCCTCCGGAGTCGGAACCGCTGTATGCCGTGCCGTTCCGAACCCCGGAGTGCTGGCTTTGGTTCCGCCCGGCCGCTGCGCACACGACAAAGGCACCGGTCGGGACGACCGATGCCTTGCCAGAACTGCGTGACGGCGGCAGCGATCACGCAGGGCTTCGCCGCCGACGACCGGGACCGGCGGCTGTTCCCTGCGGCCGCGCGACGTCAGTCGTCGCGCTGGGTCCGTTCCATCCGCTCGTGCCGCTCCTGGGCTTCCAGGCTCAGCGTCGCGATCGGGCGGGCATCCAGCCGGCGGACGGAGATGGGGTCGCCCGTCTCCTCGCAATAGCCGTAGCTGCCGTCGACGAGGCGTTCCAGCGCCGCGTCGATCTTGGAGATCAGCTTGCGTTCGCGATCACGGGTGCGCAGTTCCAGCGCGCGGTCGGTCTCCGCCGAGGCGCGGTCGGCGATATCCGGTTCCTGGATACCGCCTTCCTGGAGGCTGTTCAGCGTGCCGGTGGATTCCGCGAGCAGTTCCGCGCGCCAGCGCAGCAGCTTCTGGCGGAAATACTCCCGCATGATCGGGTTCATGAACTCCTCGTCTTCCGACGGGGAATAGTTCTGGGGCAGAAGCGGCGACGTCATCCGAAAGCATCCAGCGAAAAAGGGGTGATCCGGGCGGCGCGGAGTATAGGCACGCCACGTCGGGACCGCAACCCTATGGTTCGCCCCCGCAACGACCAAACAAGCCCTTGGAATAAAAAAGATTTGTGACCGTGGCGAATCCGCCGCCCCAACCCATGCGCGCAGGGCGGCCGAATGGCCGCCGGCATGTCAGGAAGTGAGCTTCGCCAATTCCACCTGCGCGCGCAGGTCGATCTCGTCGAGAATCTCGGCCAGACCGGGGTCGTCGACCTGGGCGCGGCGCGATTGGACCACCTTGGCGAGATCCACCAGTTTCTGAACCGACAGGGTGCCGGACAGCAGCCCGTGCTGGATTTCCTCCAGCCGGTCAAGCATCTCTTCCGCCCGCATCTTGCCGCGCGACGCACGCGCAGTGGCGTCGTCGGTCGCGTCGACCTCCTGGATGGCGAGCACACCCGCGATCCCGGCCGTCGCGGCGGTGCCGCTGACCCCGTGGGCGGAGCCGGCCTCTCCCACCAGCTGCTTGGAGAACGCGGCGCCGGACGAGCCTTCGGCCTTGCCGGTGCGGCGGACCGAACCGCTGCCGCGTATGTTTCCGGTGCCTTCGACTTTCATGATCCGTGCAACCGTTTGCAGTAAAGGATGCGTAAACGCGCGCACTGTAGATGGATCAACCTTAACATCCGGTCAAGGCTTGCCGCAATCGGGCAAAAATTGCCGGGCGGCTGTGACCGAAACGCGTCATGTTGCGGGTGTTTTTCAGGTCAACGACCGGAAGCCGCCGTTTGCCGCGTCTGGCACGGCGTTTGTATAGGACCGGGCACGAGTTCAGGAGTGTCCGCGTCATGATCCCGACCACCCTTCGCCTTCTGCGCCGCCGCACCGTTCTGGTCGTGCTGACCGCCCTGCTGGCGTTCGGTGTCCAGGCGGCACCGGCTTTCGCCGCGTCCGCCCGTATCAAGGACATCGTCGACGTGGAAGGCGTGCGCGACAACATGCTGATCGGCTATGGGCTGGTGGTCGGCCTGAACGGCACCGGCGACAGCCTGAACAACTCGCCCTTCACTGAACAGAGCCTGACCGGCATGCTGGAGCGGATGGGCGTCAACACCCGCGGCACCAACCTGCGCACCAAGAACGTGGCGGCGGTGATGGTGACGGCGACGCTGGGCGCCTATGCGGCGCAGGGCACGCGCATCGACGTCACCGTGTCGGCGATGGGCGACGCCAAGAGCCTGCTGGGCGGCACCCTGCTGGTCACCCCGATGATCGGCGCCGACGGCGAGGTCTATGCCGTGGCACAGGGGCCGATCGCGGTATCTGGCTTCACCGCCCAGGGCCAGGGGGCCAGCGTGACGCGGGGCGTGCCGACCTCCGGCCGCATTTCCTCCGGCGCCATCGTGGAGCGGGAAATCCAGTTCTCGCTGGCCGAACTGCCGGTCCTGCGCCTCAGCTTGCGCAATCCCGACTTCACCACCGCCCAGCGCGTGGCGACCGCCATCAACATCCAGCTGCGCGGCAACCGCGCCCAGGCGACCGACCCCTCCTCCGTCCTGATCAACGTGCCGGAGACGCGGCGCGGCGACGTGGTCGGGCTGGTGACGGAGATCGAACAGCTGCGCATCACCCCCGATCAGGTCGCCCGCGTGGTGGTGGACGAGAAGTCCGGCGTCATCGTGATGGGGGAGAATGTCCGCATCTCCACCGTCGCCATCGCCCAGGGCAACCTGACGATCCGCATCACCGAAACCCCGCAGGTCAGCCAGCCCGGCCCCTTCAGCCAGGGCCAGACCGCGGTGGTGCCGCGCACCGACATCCAGGTCGACGACCAGTCCAACAACCGCCTCGCCGTGATGAATGCCGGGGTGACGCTGCAGGAGTTGGTACAGTCCTTGAATGCGCTTGGCGTGGGACCGCGTGACATGATCGCCATTCTCCAGTCGATCAAGGCCGCCGGAGCCCTGCAAGCCGAGATCGAGGTGATCTGATGTCGATGAGCTCCGCCCTTTCCGCCGGTTTCGGCATGCGCACCCAGGCAAGGATTTCCGATCTGGAGGCAAAGGCCGACCCGGCAAAGCTTGCCCAGCTGCGCAAGTCCGCCAATGAGTTCGAGAGCCAGTTCATTTCGCAGATGCTGGGCCCGATGTTCGAGGGGATCGGCACCGACGAGACCTTCGGCGGCGGGCGCGGCGAGGAGATGTTCCGCCCGATGCTGATCGAGCAGTTCGGCAAGCAGATCACCCAGCGCGGTGGCTTCGGCATCGCCAATCAGGTTTACGGAGAGCTTCTTCGCGCCCAGGAGGCCAGCCATGGATAAGGTCGATGTCCGTTTTCCCCAGCAGTCCAAGCCGGCCGCCAACCTGCCGAAGAACGCGCAGGAGCGCGCGGTGGCCCTGGTCGAGCTGATGGGCCGCCTGGCGGCCCTGCTGGAGCGCGAGGCCGCCGCCGTCCGCGCCCGCCGCCCGGCGAAGGAATTGGCCCAGATCGTCAGGGACAAGCAGCCGATGACGCTGGTCTACGAAGAGATCAGCCGCCTGCTGCGCGTCGACCGCGAGGGGCTGATCGGCTTGGCGCCGGAGATGAAGACGGCGCTGAAGGATGCGACCGCCAAGCTCTATGCCGCCACCGCCGACAACGCCGAAGCCCTGCGCATCGGCGGCGAGGCCCAGAAGGTGATGGTCGATACCGTGGTCACCGTGATCACCCGCCAGCAGAAGGCGCCCGCGACCGCCTATGCCGCGCATATGGGCGGCGGCCGCGGCTATTCCCCGCCGCCGAGCGGCCCGCGCACCTCGGCGGCGCTCAACACCCGGCTTTGAGCGACGCTCGCCGACAGTCTTCATCCGTGACTGCCGAGTTGTTTCGGACGGCCGCCTCCCGATCGGAGGCGGCCTTTTTCTTTGCGAGGGTCGGTGAGCCGGCATCGGTAAGGCGCCGCGGCAAGAAAGACCGCGCATGGGGACGTTTTTGCCGGTCGCGGCCATGTCATGGGGCCGGAACTGCCGCCCTGCCCCTCCCCGGCACCCCGGCGGAGCCCGTCCGACGTTTGGCCCGCCCGTTGCATTGATCCCGCCGCATCGCCGTCGGTGCGCTCCGCCGTCCTGAGAGGCCGTTCCATGGATATCCAATCGAACAACATCGCCGCATCCTTGTTCGACGGTCTCGGCCAGTCCCAGCAGACACAGGGGACGGGGGCGAAGAATGACCTGTTTTCCAAGATGATGGACCGCATGCTGGCCGACGCCGCCGCGCGCAAGCGCGAGCAGGCCGCCGATGCCGCGCGCGACTCCGCCAACGAGGCGAAGGAAGCCCGCGACGCCCGCGCGGCCGACGCGCAGCGCAAGGCTCCCGTGTGGGCCGAGCCGAAGCCCGAACTCGGCCGCGACACCCGTGCCCAGGCCGCGCGCCGGAGCGAAGCGGATGCCGAGCCCGCCCGGACGCAGGAACCGAAGGCCGCCAAGACGGACGGCGACCGCGAGGTCCAGCCCGGTCAGGACGACCGCAAGCCGGTCAAGAGCGACAAGCCGAAGGATGCCGCCAAAGCCGATGGCGCCAAATCCGACACTGCCAAGGCCAATACCTCGAAGTCCGATGCGGCGAAGACCGATGCGGCAAAGTCCGATGCGGCGAAGACCGGCACGGAAGCCGCCGGCGCCGATCAGGCACAGGCGGGCGATGGGACGGATGCGGCGGTTGCGGACGCCGAGACAGCACAGGCGGACATCGACGCGGCAATGGCCGAGGGGGGTGGGACCGGCGACGCGCCAGCCGAGGATGCCGGGGCGGAAGAGCAGACCGCCGACCAGCCCCTGACCGCCACCGCGGAACCGGCGTTGCAGCAGAAGGCCCCGCAGCCGAGTGACCTGATCCTCGCCGGATTGACGGCGCCCGGCCAGTCCACCGCCGGTGCGGGTGGCGATGCGGCGGTTGCGGCGGCTGATGCGATTGCGGGTGGCGCAACGACCGGTACGGTCGATCCTGCCGCGCAGCTTGCCGCCCAGCTGGCCCAGGCACAAGCCACGGCCGGCACCCCGAGTGCGGCGCAGGCCGGTGCGGATGCCGCGGCAAAGAGCGCCGCCGATGCGCTGGCCGTGGACGGAGACGGCACCCGGCAGTCCCCGGCCGCGGCCTTGACCGGGGTCGATGGCGGCACCCAAAGCGGCGAGGACGCGGCGGAGGCTTTGCCGGACGACGACGACGCCTCCCTGCCCGACCGCTTCGCCGAATTGCTCGCCGCCGCCAAGGCGAAGTCCGGCGAGGCCAAACAGGGCGGCAAACAGACCGGCGCCGACGGCGGCAGCCGCAACGATTCCCAATCGCAGGCCATGCCGCAGCCGGCCGCAGTCGCTCCGGCGGTTCCGCCGGTCGCGGAAACGGTTGCCGCGTCGGCCACCGCCAAGGCCACCGGCGCGTTGGAGGGGATCGAGGGCGCGGGTGCCGTCGCGGGCTCGGCCCACGCCGCTGGGGGCGTCCACACCCATCCGGCGCTGGCCGCCATGGAGGGGATGCACGGCGGCATTCCCGGCGGCATTCCCGGCATCGACCAGCCGCAGGCGACCGCGATGCTGCGCCCGTCGCGCGGCAGCGCCGGCATGCCGATGGGCGTCCATGACCAGATCGCCGTCCACATCAAGAAGCAGGTCGGCGACGAGATCGACCAGTTCACCATCAATCTGCACCCGGCCGAACTTGGGCGGATCGACATCAAGCTGGACATCGGCGCCGACGGCCGGGTCAGTGCGATGGTTGCGGTGGAAAGGGCCCAGACTCTCGAACTTCTGCAGCGCGACAGCCGCGGTTTGGAACGCGCTTTGCAAGAGGCTGGACTGCAGACGGACTCCAACAGCCTGAACTTCAGCCTGCGCGGCGAAGGCAACCCCTTCGGCAATGACGGGCGGGGCGACGGCAAGGGGAACGGGGCGGGCCGGCGCGGCCGCGGACTCGACGGAAGCGACGAGGATGCGTCCGACACCGCCGTCTACACCGCGACGCTCGGCAACGGACGTCTCGACATCCGCGCCTGACCCCGGCAGCACGCCCGCCGCACCCAAGACACCGGCCGCAAGAGCCACGAAGGACGACCGCCATGACGACGACCAACGCCATCACCACCCCGACCGTGAACAAGTACGGCACCTATTCGGGCGGCTTGTCGACCGGGTCCAAGACGGCGGCCGAGACGGCCAAGACCCCGCAGACCGACGCCGACAAGACGGCGTCGGCGACCAAGGGCCTGGGCGACAATTTCCAGACGTTCCTCACCATGCTGACCACGCAGATGAAGAACCAGGACCCGCTGAAGCCGCTGGACACCAACGACATGACCAAGCAGTTGGTCGATTTCGCCAACGTCGAGCAGAACATCGGCACCAACAGCCGCCTGGACAAGCTGGTGCAATTGCAGTCCGCCGGCACCGCCTCCACCAACCTTGCCTATCTCGGCCGCATGGTCGCCTTCGAGGGCGACAGCTTCCAGTACACCCAGGGTATGACCCAGGCCCCGCTGGGCTACGAACTGGCGACCTCCGCCAAGTCGGTCCGCGTCGACATCCTGGACGACAAGGGCAACATCATCCGCTCCATGAAGGGTGAAACCGGCGCCGGGACCAAGCATGCGGTCAACTGGGACTTCAAGGACAACAACGGCCGCGCCGTGCAGCCGGGCGCCTACAGGATGAACGTCGCACCGGTGGCCGAGAACAAGGACGATATTATCAAGACGACCACCTACACCTTCGGCACCGTCGCCGGCATCGGCAACAGCAAGGAAGGCGAAACCGTGCTGAACATCGGCGCCCGTGAAGTCCCCCTGTCCAAGTTGACCACGGTTTACTGACAGGCGTTACTGCCGGGCATTTTCGATGGGGCGGCCGGCAATCTCCGGCCGCCGGACGAGTGCGCCGCCCCTGCTGTCCATTCGGGTTAAGGGATAACCCGCGATAAAAAGTTAACCCTATCGTTTAGGCATTTGTTAAGTGCCGGCGCCTAAAGTACCCCGAAATCGTGGAATCCACAGTTTGGGTTGGAGCGTCCGCGCATGGCACTCATAGAACTCGACACCGCCGACGACTCTGCGGTCGGTGCATCGGTCATTGGTCCTGAGGGGCGTCCCATGACCGAAAACGACCTTCCCCCGCCCGACACCAAGCGTTGGGTGATGCGCCGCAAGGCGGAAGTGGTCGCCGGCGTCCGATCGGGCCTGATCAGCCTGGAGGAGGCCTGTCGCCGCTATACCCTGTCGGTGGAGGAGTTCCTGTCCTGGCAGCGGCTGATCGACAGCCACGGCATGCGTGGCCTGCGCGCCACCCGCCTGCAGGACTACCGTCCCGGCCAGCCTGTCCGCGACCGGATCGGCGCCGACTGACGCATTGGGCAGAATTGAAGAAGCGCCGCAGGTCCAGCCTGCGGCGCTTTTTGCGTTCGAGGTGGTGGTGTTTGGGAAGGCGTCGGCTGACGATGCCCCCACCTAACCTCCCCCGCTGGGCGGGGGAGGGACTGCCGCCACTCTCCCGCATAAGCGCTCGTCCCCTCCCCCGCCCAGCGGGGGAGGGTTAGGGTGGGGGCATCCGTCGGCCGAGGGCTCTCCACCACAAGCCCCGTCGATCAGCGCCGCCGCGGCACTCGCCACCGCCCCGTTGCCGGGCCCCAGATCCAGCGCGCGGCCGGCGGCGTAGGCTCCTTCCATCAGCAATTGCAGTTGCCCGGTCAGCCGGTCCGGATCGTCCGCGCCGGCGGCGGCGGCCAACGCGCGCAGGCGGTCGCGGACCATGCGCTTGTGGGCCAGCGCCAGCGCGTGGGCGGGGTTGGCCGGGTCGCGCAGTTCGGCGGCAGCAGTGGTGAAAGGACAGCCCTGGAATTTGGGATGGTCGATCCAGTGGCCGAGCGCCACGAACAGCGCCTTCATCTGCGCCCGCGGGTCGCCGGAATGGCGGGCGGTCACCCGGTCCCACCACGCGGCATGCTGGGCGATGTTGCGCTCCAGATAGGCGCAGACCAGGTCGTCCTTGGACGCGAAGTTGCGGTACAGGCTCATCTTCGCGACGCCGGATTTGGCGATGATCGTGTCGATACCGACCGCGCGGATGCCCTCGCGGTAGAACAGTTCCGCCGCCGTATCGAGAATCCGTTCCCGCGCCGGCTTCCTGACCGTTGCCGTCTCTGCCATCCGACCCCACCCGTTCAGGACGGCCCCGCTGCAAGCTTGGCCGTTGACAATGATACAGACCTGTCTCTACCATCGGGCGGAAGAGACAGGTCTGTATCATAACCGGCCGAACCGGCCCTGACCACCACAACGAACGGAGTTCCGGGGGATGCGCTATTTCGAGGATATCACGGTGGGCGACCGCTTCACCGGCGGGCCGCTGACGGTCGAGACGGCGGAGATCGTCGCCTATGCCGAGAAGTTCGACCCCCAGCCCTTCCACCTGGATCCGGACACGGCGAAGGACACGCTGTTCCGCGGGCTGGCGGCGAGCGGCTGGCACACCGCCGGGATGACGATGCGCATGATCGTGGGCAGCAACGCGGAGTTGGCCGGCGGCTACATCGGCATGGGCGTCGACCAGATCGGCTGGCCCCGCCCGACCCGTCCCGGCGACGTGCTGCGCATCGAGATGGAGGTGCTGGAGGCCCGGCGCTCCGCCAAGCGCCCGGACCAGGGCGTGCTGCGGGTGAAGACCACCACCTTCAACCAGAATGACGAGGTGGTGCAGACCATGATCGCCAACCTGCTGGCGCCCGGACGCCCGGCCTGACCAAGAAAAAGCCCCCGCGACCGGGCGGGTCGCGGGGGCCTTGACTGCCGATAGAGCCTGCCGATACAGCCTGCCGATATGGCCGTCAGCGCTTCAGGCCGGCGGTGAAGGCGAAGTTGTCGAAGGAGTTCTCGGCCACCCGGAACCACAGATACTCGTCGTCGCGGAACTTCTTCCACGGCTCGTAGATCTTGGCGAACTTCGGGTTGGTCTTCGCCGTCTCCTCATACAGCTCGGTGGCGGACTTGTAGCAGGCCTCCATCACGTCGCGCGGGAAGGGGCGCAGCTGGGCGCCGCCGCCGACCAGACGCTTCAGCGCCGCCGGGTTCTCGGCGTCGTACTTGGCGGCCATGGTCACGTTGGCTTCGAAGCAGGCGGCCTCCAGAACAGCCTTGTACTGCTTGGGGAGCTGTTCCCACTGCTGCTTGTTGACCAGCAGCGAGACGTTCAGCCCGCCTTCCCACCAGCCCGGATAGTAGTAGTACTTGGCGACCTTGTTGAAGCCGAGCTTCTCGTCGTCGTAAGGGCCGATCCACTCGGCGGCGTCGATGGTGCCCTTTTCCAGCGACGGATAGATGTCGCCGCCGGCGATCTGCTGCGGCACGACGCCAAGCTTGGACAGAACCTGGCCGGCGAAGCCGCCGATGCGGAACTTCAGCCCCTTCAGATCCTCGACGTTCTTGATCTCCTTGCGGAACCAGCCGCCCATCTGCACGCCCGTGTTGCCAGCCGGGAAGTTCACGACGCCGTAGCCGTCGAAGAACTCGCGCAGCAGCGGCATGCCGCCGCCATTGTAGATCCAGGCGTTCTGCTGACGGGCGTTCAGGCCGAACGGCACCGTCGCGTCGAAGGTGAAGGTCGGGTCCTTGCCGACATAGTAGTAGCTGGCGGTGTGGCCGCATTCGACCGTGCCGTTCTGCACGGCGTCCAACACCTGCAGGCCGGGGACGATTTCACCGGCGGCGAAGGGGCGGATGGTGAACTTGCCGTCGGTCGCCGCGGCGACGCGCGCCGCGATGGTGTCGGCACCACCGTAGATGGTGTCCAGGCTCTTGGGGAAGCTGGACGCCAGACGCCAATGGATTTCCGGCTGGGACTGCGCGATGGCGGGAGCCGCCAGCGTGCTGGCGGCGACGCCGACGCCGGCCGAGGTCAGGAAGGAACGGCGCTTCATGAACGTTTCCTCATCGTTATGGCCATGACGCCCATTGCGTGAAGGCGTCTTTTGCCGAACAGAAGACACTATGGTGCCTGAACAATCCTAGAAATCGCAGCGGCTTTCCGGCAATTCGTCAAAATGCATGGCTTCCATTCCCGTCCTATTCCACCGCGTGGAAAATACAGCGCGAACGCAAGACTGTACCGGCGCCGACAGCCCATCGCCGCACCAGGGATTTTCAAAGCACTGCATCGCAGGACCATGCGAAGACCGGGTCTGCTCCCGAGAGCATCCATCAGCCGCATCGATCAACCGCCGAACCGTCTTGACGTCACCCGAATGGTTACGTGTGCCGATGATATATTCGACGCCCGGAAAGGTACACACCCCTACTTTCGTTCATGGGCCGATCAGGCAGCGGAGTCATTGTCCCATGCCGTGGGCAAGCGCTTTGTGCACACAAAAAAGCGAGCACGGAAAATTACATACAACTTGCAGCTTCCAACCGGCGGGGATGCTTGGCATGTTTGCGCCGCGGTCGGGGCGGTGGAACGGCCACCGCCCGCGCCGCACTAACGGAGGGCAAGAGGATGAACCAAATCCTCACTCTCCTGATCCTGCTGTTGCAGCTGCTCAAGCTGGTGCTTGAGCATCTGAACCGCTGATCGGGTGGGCGTACCGGGGATAGCAGCCTCGGTACGCCTTCCCCGAAAATAGTGCGTTTTCACGCGGTCGGCAACGGTCCACGCCGCCCCAATTCACCCCAGCGCGCGCTTCACGATCAGCGCCAGCTTTTCCAGCATCGCCGGGTCGCGGTGGGAGGGTGCGGTCATGATCGCGTTGTCGAGCGCGGTGTGGCAGCCCTGGACGCAGTGGCCGTCGCGGTGCGCCACCTTCGGCGCCAGGGCCGAAACCAGCGAGCGCGCCTTGCCGGCATTGGCGACGACCACCTTGATAACCGCGTCGACCGAGACATGGTCGTGCCCCTCATGCCAGCAGTCGTAATCGGTGACCATGGCGACGGTCGCGTAGCACATCTCCGCCTCGCGGGCGAGCTTGGCCTCCGGCATGTTGGTCATGCCGATCACGTCGCAACCCCAGCTGCGGTACAGGTTCGATTCGGCGACGGTGGAGAATTGCGGCCCCTCCATCACCATGTAGGTGCCGCGCCGCTGGTGGGGGATGTCCAGTTCGACCAGCGCCTGCTCGATCATGTCGCCCAGCCGGCCGCAGACCGGATGGCCCAGCGCCACATGGGCGACCAGCCCGCTGCCGAAGAAGCTCTTGTCGCGGGCGAAGGTGCGGTCGATGAACTGGTCGATCACCACGAAGGTGCCGGGCGGCAGATGTTCCTTCAGCGAACCGACGGCGGAGACCGACAGGATGTCGGTCACGCCCAGCTGCTTCAGCGCGTGGATGTTGGCGCGGAAATTCAGCTCCGACGGCGGAATCCGGTGGCCGCGGCCATGGCGCGGCAGGAAGACCAGCTTGCGGCCTTCGTATTCGCCGGTCAGCAGCTCGTCGGACGGGTCGCCGAAGGGTGTCGTCACCTTGACCCAGCGGGTGTTCTCCAGCCCGTCGATGTCGTAAAGGCCGCTGCCGCCGATCACGCCTAGAACCGCGTCGTTCCCCATGGTCCGCTCTCTCCCGCTGACGATGGCGCGAGTATTTCGGGCATGGGAGCGGATTGCAACCGCTCTGGAGACAATACCGAACGCCGCTACCCGACGGTTGCCGGCCGCCGGGGTCCGGCCAGACACAGCAGCAGCGCCCCCAGCAGCAACCCGGCGGACAGCCCGCCGGCATGGGCGCCCCATCCGACTTCCGCGAGCGGAGAGCCGGCGGGCGGCGGCATCAGCGTCATCGCCGCGTTGAGCAGCGCGAAAACGACGATCGCTCCCTGCACCAGCCGCCGGGGAAGGCGCCGCGACAGCAGTCCGAAGCGCGGGCGCATCCACAGGAAAGCCCCCATCAGCGCGCAGATCGCCCCGCTCGCCCCGATCAGCGGCGCCATCCGGTCGGCCGCGAGCAGCCCCTCGGTCAATGCGGCCGCCACGGTGCCGGCGAAGAACAGCAGCAGAAAGCGCAGATGACCGGCCTCGCGTTCCACCACATCGCCCAACAGCAAAAGCACCGCCATGTTGGAGGTCAGGTGCGTCAGGTCGCCATGGATCAGCACATGCCCGAACAGCCCGCGCCATAAGGCGGCGGTGGGCAGCGGCCCGGCCAGTTCGACCGTTCCGAAGAAATAGGCGGGGACGAAGGCGAAGGACTCCGGCGGAAGCCGCAGCACGAAGGCGAGGACGCACGCCAGGATGATGGTGCGGTTGGCGTAGGGCGGCAGGGGCGCGGCGATGCCCGGCCGTTTCCCGCCACCCCCGCCCCGCCCCTGCCGATCCCCCTGCCGATCCAGAGCCAGCGCCATCCCCCGCCTCCGCCCGTCGGTCACGCCATGCCGGCCCGCCAAGCGCTGCCGCGGCGATCGGCCTCACCCCAATGTAGGAAGGGGTATTGTGGAAGAACAGGCGCTTTCCGCGAAATCCGGCTCCTTCCTATACCGGTCGTACGGATTGGAGCGGTGCCCTGCCGCTGTCACAGTGGTTCTACCATCCGGTGAGGATCCCTCCGCCGGACAAGGACAACCGGGGAAGAAACGACCATGAACGAACGTCAGGATACCGGCAGCATGACGGTGGAACGCCAGGGCCGCGTCATGGTGCTGACCATGAGCGACGCCGGCACCCGCAACGCGCTCGGCCTGCGGATGATGGCCGCCGGCCGCGATGCGCTGGACGAGGCGACGCATGATCCCAACATCGGCGCCATCGTGCTGACCGGGGCCGGCGGTGCCTTCAGTTCGGGCGGGCACCTGACCAACCTCTATCACCACGGCAGCCGCTCGCGATCGGAGAACCGGGACGGGATCGAGCGTTTCCACGGCTGGGTCCGCGCCATGCGCGAATGCCCCAAGCCCATCGTCGCCGCGTTGGAAGGGCCGGCCGCCGGTGCCGGCTTCTCGCTGGCGCTGGCCTGCGACCTGATCGTCGCGGCGGAGGACGCGCAGTTCCTGACCGCCTACGTCAAGGTCGGGCTGACGGCGGATGGCGGCGCCTCGGCCTCGCTGGCCCGCGCGCTGCCGCCGCAGCTTTATGCGGAACTGATGCTGACCGGCGGCCCGGTGGATGCCGCCCGCCTGCATGCGGCGGGCGTCGTCAACCGCGTCACGGCGCCGGGACAGGCACTGCCGGAGGCGGTCGCTTGGGCGAAGACCATCGCCGAGGGCCCGAGCGGCGCCATGGGCCGCGCCAAGAAGCTGATGGAACTGGCCTATGGCAGCTTCGCCACCCAGCTCGCCCGCGAAAGCGACCTGTTCGTCGAAGCCCTGCACCATGGCGAAGCGAAGGAGGGCATCACCGCCTTCTTCGAAAAGCGCCCGCCGGCTTTCCACAAGCGCTGATCCGGCCGAGGTCGTCAGCGGACCAGGACGTGCGCCGCCTCCTTGGTCCGTTCGACCGCTCCGGCCACCTGATTGACCGCCGTGGAGATCGCCGTGACGTTGGAGGTCACCGTCGCTACGGCGGCCGACGCTGTCTGCATGTTGGCCGACATGTTCTGGGTGACGGCGCTCTGCTCCTCGACCGCCGAGGCGGTGCCGGTCACATGCTCCCGCACGACGGCCACCGCCTCGCGGATGGCGTTCAGCGCACTGGCGACTTCGGTCGAGGTCGACTGGATGCCCTCGATCTCCGCCGAGATCTGCTCCGTCGCCTTGCCGGCCTGATTGGCGAGGTTCTTCACCTCCGACGCCACGACGGCGAATCCCTTGCCGGCCTCTCCGGCGCGTGCCGCTTCGATGGTGGCGTTCAGCGCGAGCAGGTTGATCTGGCCGGCGATGGAGTTGATCAGCCCGACGATGCCGTTCATTGCCTGGGCGGCGGCGGCCAGCCGGTCGGTGCTTTCCCCCACCGCGACGGTGCGGTCGAAGGCGCCGTCGGTCGCGGCGCGGGCGCGGGTCATGCTCTGAGAAATCTCGCCTATCGAGGCGACGAGTTCCTCCGCGCTGGCGGCCACCGCCTGGACGCTGGCGGACGTCGAACCGGCGGCGGCGTTGGCGGAGCCCGCCTCGCCCAATGACAGGCGAAGCGCCTGATCGACCTCGCCGAAATTCTTGTCGATCAACACCTTGAGATTGTTCAGGAGGGAAACCTGGGCGGTGATGTCCACCGCGAACTTCACGACCTTCGTCACCTGCCCCTTCTCGTCGAAGATCGGGTTGTAGGCGCCTTCGATCCACACCGGATTGCCGGACTTGCCGATGCGCTTGTACTGCGCGGCCTGGAATTCGCCACGGCGAAGCGTATCCCAGAAGCGGGCATAGTCCGCGTTGTCGCGCTGGGCCGGTTCGACGAACATGCTGTGGTGCTTGCCGATCACCTCATCCCGGCGATAGCCCATCACCCTCAGGAAATTGTCGTTGGCCTTGGTGATGATGCCGTCCGTGGTGAACTCGATCACCGCCTGCGACCGGCTGATCGCCGCCATCTGCGCGGCATAGTCGAGATTCTCCAGCCGCTCCTTGGCGTCGGCCCATTCGACGACGAAGCCGATTCGCTGCCCGTCTTCCGTCAGCGGGGTGACCAGCAGGTCGAACTGATGGCCGCCAACCTTGATGGTGGCGCTGTACGGCTTCGTCAGAGCGGCCAGCAACCGGCGCTGGTGGTCGGGATTCTTGTGGAACACGTCGATGTTGGTGCCGACCAGACGACTCACGTCCAACCGGGGCAAATCCTTGCGCAGATCGCTCTCCGCTTCGCGCAGCAATGCGACCACGGCGGGATTGACGTGAACGATGGTCAGATTCTCGTCGGCCACCATCACCTTCGCCCGCAAAGCATCGAGCGCCGACATCTTCCGCGCCAGCGCCCGATTGACCTTTCCCCGTCCGAACATCGCCTGCACCCCACCTCAATCCATATATCCGGGGCTGATGATACCTAAACGTGGAGTGGGTTCTATTGGGGAAACTCCGGCATACGTCGCTATTCCGAAAAGATCACAAACCACTGATTTGCCAGAATTCCATATTTTTTAATTGAGAACACCCGTCATTGCGACACACCCTGATGGAGGACTGTCGTCGCAAACGGATTTCAGCAGACTGAAACTATATTACTTGTGAGCGGTATTTCATTGCATGGACCGGCAACGCAGCCACGCGACTCCCCGCCGCAATTGACACACGCGCAGGTTCCACATAGTGGCGCCGGTCCGGCAGGGATGTGTCTCGGCCGGCGATCCAAGGAGGTGACGCGAGTGAAGCAGTTCCTAGAGTGGCTCGACCGCTTCTGGTTCAAGTGGAAGATCGAGTTCCAAGCCGGCTTCAACAAGGACCGGGATAGCTAAGGGCCGACGGGCGGGGCCGGGCAACCGGCTCCGCCTTCAGGATGGAAACTCGCGTCACCTCCAGCACACAACGTTGTGAAGTTCAACGAGGCAGAAAGACGGCACGACGCCACCCGCTGGATTGCGGCAGCGACGACGCACACCATTTCGAGGAGATTTATCCGGGAGATCGCATCTCCATACGTTTGAATGTTGATGTCCTGTATGGAATGGTTGTATAAATTCCAAGCATGACACAACCGCGTCGCCCCTTGTCCGATGCCGAACGGCTCGACTGGATCCGCCTCATTCGCACCGAGAATGTGGGGCCGATCACCTTTCATCGCTTGCTGGAGCAGTTCGGCAGTGCCCGTGCGGCGCTGGACGCCTTGCCGGAACTGGCCAAGCGCGGCGGGCGGACCAAGCCACTGCGCGTCGCTTCCAAGGCGGAGGCGGAGCGGGAGATGCAGGCGAACCGCCGCTTCGGCGCCCGCCTGATCTGCGCCTGCGAACCCGACTACCCCGAACCGCTGGCCGCGGTCGACGATGCGCCGCCGGTGATCTCGGCGGCGGGCCACGCCCATCTGCTGAGGCGGCGCGCGGTCGCCATCGTCGGGGCGCGCAACGCCTCGCTGAACGCCAAGAAATTCGCCGAGTCGCTGGCGCGGGAGCTTGGCGCGGCCGGGCTGCTGGTCGTTTCCGGCCTTGCCCGCGGCATCGACACCGCCGCCCATGCCGGCTCGATCGGCAGCGGCACCGCCGCGGTGCTGGCGGGGGGCATCGACGTCGTCTATCCGCCTGAGAACGAGGGACTCTACCGCGACATCGTGGCGCAGGGCGTGGTGGTGGCGGAAAGCGCCATCGGCACCCAGCCGCAGGCCCGCCATTTCCCCCGACGCAACCGCCTGATCTCCGGCCTGTCGCTGGGTGTGCTGGTGGTGGAGGCGGCGTTGCGCTCCGGCTCGCTCATCACCGCGCGGATGGCGCTGGAACAGGGGCGGGAGGTGATGGCGGTCCCCGGCTCCCCGCTCGACCCGCGCTGCCACGGCACCAACAATCTGCTGCGCCAGGGGGCGACGCTGGTGGAACGGGCCGACGACGTGCTGCGCGCCATCGAAAACCTGCGGTCGCCGACGCTGGCGGAACGGCCCCGCGACCTGTTCAGCGCCGCCGGACTGGTCCCCGGCCCCACCACGGAACCGGACGAATCCGACCTTGCAAAGGCACGCGCCCTGGTGCTGGAAAACCTCGGCCCCTCGCCCGTCACCATTGACGAACTCGTCCGCGGGTGCCAATTGTCCGCTCCGGTGGTGCTGACCGTGGTTCTGGAACTTGAGCTTGCCGGCCGAGTCCAGCGTCTTCCCGGTCATCAGGTCTCTCTCGCCTGATCGGCATCGCCGTGGTTTGGGTGGGCATACGCGAAGGGCTGGTTTCTTGCCGGGCAGCAACGTCGTCATCGTCGAATCGCCGGCCAAGGCGAAGACCATCAACAAGTATCTGGGCGACGACTACACCGTCATCGCCAGCTTCGGCCATGTCCGCGACCTTCCGGCGCGGGACGGCTCGGTGCGCCCGGATGAAGACTTCGCGATGGAATGGGAATTGGGCGACCGCTCCAAGCGCCACATCGACGAGATCGCCAAGGCGGTGAAGTCGGCCGACCGCGTCTATCTCGCAACCGACCCGGATCGCGAGGGAGAGGCCATCGCCTGGCACCTGTCGGAATTGCTGCGCGAAAAGCACCTGACCGACAATCGCGACGTCCAGCGCATCACCTTCAACGAGATCACCAAGAGCGCGGTGCAGGCCGCCATCGCCAACCCGCGCGACGTGTCGCGCGAACTGGTCGACGCCTATCTGGCGCGCCGGGCGCTGGACTATCTGGTCGGCTTTACCCTGTCGCCGGTGCTGTGGCGCAAGCTGCCGGGCTCCAAGTCGGCCGGCCGTGTCCAGTCGGTGGCGCTGCGCCTGATCTGCGAGCGCGAGTCGGAGATCGAGGTCTTCAAGCCGCAGGAATACTGGTCGATCTCCGTCGGCTTCACCACGCCGGCCGGCGCCGCCTTCACCGCGTCGCTGACCCAGCTGGACGGCAAGCGGCTCGACAAGTTCGGCCTGCCCAACCGCGAGGCGGCGGAAGCCGCGGTGGCGAAGATCCGCCCGCAGGCCTTCGCCGTATCGCAGGTCGAGCGCAAGCAGAGCCGCCGCAACCCGTCGCCGCCCTTCACCACCTCCACCCTGCAGCAGGAGGCCTCGCGCAAGCTGGGCTTCGGCGCCACCCGCACCATGCGGACCGCGCAAAAGCTGTATGAGGGCGTGGACATCGGCGGCGAGACGGTTGGCCTCATCACCTATATGCGAACCGACGGCGTCAGCCTGTCGCAGGAGGCCATCGACGGCGCCCGCAGCCTGATCGGCTCGCACTATGGCGAGCGCTATGTCCCGGCCCAGCCGCGCGTCTACAAGACCGCCGCCAAGAATGCCCAGGAGGCCCACGAGGCCATCCGACCGACCGACCTGCAGCGCCGCCCCGACTCGGTCGCCGGCTATCTGGAAAGCGACGAGCTGCGGCTCTATGAACTGATCTGGAAGCGCACGCTGGCCAGCCAGATGGAAAGCGCCGTGCTGGACCAGGTGGCGGTGGACATCGCCGGCCCGTCCAAGGACGTGGTTCTGCGCGCCACCGGCTCCATCGTCGTGTTCGACGGTTTCCTGAAGGTCTATCAGGAGGACCGCGACGACGCGGCCGAGGACGACCAGCAGGAACGCCGCCTGCCCGCCATGGACCAGGGCGACGCTCTGGCCCGCGGCGACATCGATCCGGAACAGCATTTCACCCAGCCGCCGCCGCGCTATTCCGAAGCCAGCCTCGTCAAGAAGCTGGAGGAGCTGGGGATCGGCCGTCCGTCGACCTACGCCTCGATCCTCCAGGTTCTGCAGGACCGCAACTATGTTCGGCTGGACAAGCGGCGCTTCATCCCGGAAGACCGCGGCCGGCTGGTCACCGCCTTCCTGGAGAATTTCTTCCACCGCTATGTGGAGTACAACTTCACGGCGGAGCTGGAGAACCAGCTGGACGAGATCTCCGACGGCAAGATCGACTGGAAGACCGTACTGCGCGACTTCTGGACCGCTTTCGACGTGGCGGTGAACGGCACCAAGGACCTGACGATCACCCAGGTGCTGACCACGCTCGACAACGAACTGGGCGCGCACTTCTTCCCCGCCGCCACCGAGGACGGCCACGACCCGCGCGTCTGCCCGGTCTGCCGCGAGGGCCGGCTGGGGCTGAAGCTGGGCAAGATGGGCGCCTTCATCGGCTGCTCGCGCTATCCGGAATGCCGCTACACCCGGCCGTTGGCCGTCGCCAACGACGAGAACGGCGAGGCGCAGGAAGGCCCACGCGAGCTGGGCAACGATCCTGAGACCGGCCTGCCGGTGACGGTGCGCCGCGGCCCCTACGGCGCCTACATCCAGCTGGGCCCGGCGCCCACCGCGGCGGTCGCTCCGCCGGAAGAGCCGGCTGCCGAAGAGCCCGCTGCCGACGGCAAGAAGCCAAAGGCGAAGAAAAAGAAGAAGGACGAGGCGCCGAAGCCCAAGCGGGTGTCGCTGCCCAAGGGCATGGCTGCGGCGGACGTCGATCTCGACACCGCGCTGAAGCTGCTGGCCCTGCCCCGCACCATCGGCAACCACCCGGAAACGGGCGAGGAGATCAGCGCCGGCATCGGCCGCTTCGGTCCCTACCTGAAGCATGGCAGCGTCTACAAGTCTCTGACGCCCGATGACGACGTGCTGACCATCGGCATCAACCGCGCCGTCGACCTGCTGGCCGGTGCGGCCAAGAAGGCGTCGGCCCCGGCCAAGACGTTGGGCGACCACCCGAAGACCGGCAAGCCGATCACAATGGGCTCCGGCCGCTTCGGCCCTTATGTGAAGCATGCCAGCGTCTATGCCTCGATCCCGAAGGGGACCGAGCCGGACAGCGTCACGCTGGAACAGGCGCTGGAACTGATCGACGCCAAGGTCGCCAAGGACGCCGCCAAGAAGGGCAAGGCCCCGAAGGACGCCGAACCGGCCAAGGCCGAGGGCACCGACGCGGAAAAGCCCGCCAAGGCCAAGGCCCCGGCAAAGACTGCGGCGAAGAAGCCCACCGCCAAGAAGGCGACCAAGGCCAAGGCCGCCAAGGACGCACCGGCGGAAGCCGCCGCGCCGAAGAAGAAGACCGCCAAGGCATCCTGACCGAACGGAAGGCGGCGTATGGCGGGGGCTGAGCAATGGCGACCATCCGTGAGGCCCTGCTTGCCGCCCTCGACCACCACGCCTCCGGTCGGCTGGATGCGGCGGCGACGCTTTACAGCCGCATCATCGAAGCGGATCACGGCCAAGCGGATGCCCACCATCTGCTCGGCGTCGCGCTGACGCAGATGGGGGGCGCAACGGATGCCGTCGCGTCCTTCCGAACGGCGATCCGTCTCGCGCCGGAGCAAGCCTCATTCCGGTCGAACGCCGGAAACGCCCTGAAGGCGCTCGGGCGGCAGGACGAAGCCCACATTTGCTACCGCATGGCCCTTGCCCTGGAACCCGATCATCCGGATGCGCTGGGCAATCTCGCCGCCATGACCGCCGATCCGGCCGAAGCACTGGCCATCGCCCGCCGCAGCGGCCGTCTCGATCCGCTGAAGGAGGAGACGCTGTTCAACTGCGGCGTTCTCCAGCGCCGGCTTGGACGCGAGGGCGAGGCGCTGGACAGCTTTCGCGCATGCCTGCAGCTTTCGCCCGCGCATGCTGCCACCCTTCATTCGGCAGCCGAACTGCTGGAAGCGGATCGGCCGGCCGAGGCGGCCGCCCTGTTCCTGCGGGTCGCCCGTATGGTTCCGGACTCCCTCGGGTCGTTCCTTCGCGCCGCAACGGCTCTCTCGCGGTCCGGCATGGTGGACAGCGCCATTGCCCTCCTCGACGGGTTGGTCTGCGAAGTTCCGGATCTGGCGGAAGCCCATTTCAACCGCGCCGGCCTTCATCACGAATCGGGCAGTCTGGAGACCGCGTCCGCAGGTTACCGCCGGACTCTCGCGCTGACGCCGGGCGATGCCGAGGCATGGTACAGCCTCGCGTCCGTCGAGAAGGACCGGCACCGGATGGATGCCGCAGTCGCGGGGTGCCGCCGGGCGCTGGCCGTCGAGCCCTCCTTCCAGGCAGCCCAACTCGATCTGCGCCTTGTGCTCGGCAGACAATTTCCCGCCTGGCATTTCACCATGCTGGCGGATCAGGCACGCAATGCCGCCTACCAGCGTGCGATCGACGCAGCCGTGAAGCCCGGCATGATCGTCCTGGAGATCGGCACCGGTGCGGGTCTGCTCGCCCTGATGGCCGCCCGGGCCGGCGCCGCCCATGTCTACAGCTGCGAACTGTCGCGGCCGCTGGCGGAACTCGCGAGGGGAATCGTGTCCGACAACGGCTTGTCGGACCGGATCACCATCATCAACAAGCGGTCGTCGGAACTGCGCGTCGGGATCGATCTTCCCGAACCAGCCGATCTGCTGATCTCCGAAATCCTCGACGCCGGACTGCTGGGCGAAGGAGCGGCGGCAAGCGTGGCCAAGGCCGCGCGCGCCCTGGTGAAGCCCGATGCCGTGATCCTGCCGCGGGGCGCGGTCATCAAGGCGATGCCGATCGAATGCCCCGGCTTGCGAAGCGCAAACCCGGTCGGCACCATCGCCGGATTCGACCTGTCGCGGCTGGAGGCGTATCGCAACCCCTCCTACATGGTGCTGGCGTTGAACGATCTGCCGCACCGGCCGCTGGGGCCGCCGACCGATGTCTGCTGGATCGATCTGCGCAATCCACCCGCACATGGGCCGGTCGGGTCCGCCCGCCTTCCAATCGCCGCCGACGGCGCCTTGCACGCCATCGCCTTCTGGTTCGAACTGCACATCGACGACCACACGATGCTGTCCACCGCTCCGGGTTCGGAGTCGCGGCATTGGCAGCAGGCTCTGCAGTTCCTGATGATCGACCGGCGGATGCGGGCCGGCGACATGGTCGAGGCCCACCTGAGCTACATCGCCGGACGGCTTCACTTCTCGGTCTGACCATCCCCTGCCCCATTGGCCGGAGGTTGGTCCGCACCGCTCTGCTCGAACATATTTCCTATTGTTGTAGTAGCTTTTTGATCGGTTATAGCAAAATTACCTGTTGAATTCCTTCTCCACCTGCCGTCTCATTGTCCCTGCCCTGCAGGTTCCCCGTGTCGCCCGCAGGCCCGGCGCGTTAAGCTGCCGGCGGTGCGCAACCAAAGGAATACGGGAGGACAACGACCATGAGCGCCGCGCTTTCCACACACGATCCCCATGCCCCGCTGGTCCTGCGCGAGGACCGCGAAGGGGTCGCCACGCTGACGCTGAACCGGCCGAAGGCGCGCAACGCGCTGTCGGTGGGGCTGATGGCGGCGTTGCAGGACGCGCTGGATGCGATCCACGAGGACAGCAGCGTCCGCGCCGTGGTGCTGGCCGGGGCCGGCGGCGCCTTCTGCGCCGGGCATGACCTGAAGGAGATGCGCGCCGCCCCGTCGCGCGAGCTGTACGAGGCGCTGTTCACCCAGTGCTCCCGCCTGATGCTGACGATCAACCGCGTCCGCCAGCCGGTGATCGCCAAGGTGCGCGGCGTGGCGACCGCCGCCGGTTGCCAGCTGGTCGCCACCTGCGACCTCGCCTATTGCGAAGAGGAGGCGCGCTTTGCCACGCCGGGGGTGAATATCGGGCTGTTCTGCTCGACGCCGATGGTGGCGCTGACCCGCGCGGTCGGGCGCAAGGCGGCGATGGAGATGCTGCTGCTGGGCGACCTGATCGACGCGGAAGAGGCGGAGCGCATCGGCCTCGTCAACCGCGCGGTGCCGACCGACCAGCTGGACGAGGTCGTGGACAGCGTCGCGGCGAAGATCGCGTCCAAATCGCCGCTGACGCTTGCCACCGGCAAGGAAGCCTTCTACCGCCAGATCGATCTGGATGCCGAAGGTGCCTATGCCTATGCGGCCAAGGTGATGACCGAGAACATGATGGCGCAGGACGCCGCCGAGGGCATCGACGCCTTCCTTGGCAAGCGCACGCCGGTGTGGTGCGGTCGATGAGCGGGCGGAAGATCACGGAGCCGGCTGACTATACCGACGCCTTCCTGCGCGGCGTGCTGGAAACCACGAAGAGCATCGCCGTGGTGGGGGCCAGCGCCGACCCGGTGAAGGCCAGCTTCTTCGTGATGAAGTACCTGCGCGACAAGGGCTATCAGGTCATCCCGGTCAACCCGAAGATGGCCGGCCAGACCATCCTCGGCCTGCCCGTCTATGCGAGCCTCAAGGATCTGCCGGAGCCGCCGGACATGGTGGACGTCTTCCGCAACTCCGCCGCCGCCGGCGGGGTGACGGACGAGGCGATCGCGGCCGGGGCCAAGGTGGTGTGGATGCAGCTGGGCGTCCGCAACGACGAGGCGGCGGCGCGGGCACAGGCCGCCGGGCTGACCGTGGTGATGGACCGCTGTCCGAAGATGGAAATCCAGCGCCTGTACGGCGAGATCGGCCGGATCGGGGTCAATTCCAATGTGCTGGTGACGCGCCGTATGGCGCCGACGAAATCGTTCAAAAAGCTGATCTGAAAAACTGGGGGAAGCACACAGATGACTGAGCAGAAGAGCTTCGGCTTCGAGACCCGCGCCATCCATGCCGGCGCCGCTCCCGACCCGGCGACGGGTGCGCGGCAGACGCCGATCTACCAGACCACTAGCTTCGTCTTCGAGAATGTCGACGACGCCGCCTCGCTGTTCAACCTGCAGAAGGTCGGCTTCATCTATTCCCGCCTGACCAACCCGACGGTGGCGGTTCTGGAAGAGCGGCTCGCCAACCTGGAAGGCGGTGCCGGCGCCACCGCCACCTCGTCGGGCCATGCGGCGCAACTGCTGGCACTGTTCCCGCTGATGGCGCCCGGCGACCACATCGTCGCGTCGAAGAAGCTCTATGGCGGCTCGCTGAACCAGCTCGGCATCAGCTTCCCGCGCGCCTTCGGCTGGCAGCCGAGCTTCGTCGACACCGACACCGTCGACAACGTCAAGGCGGCGCTGACCGAGAAGACCAAGGCGATCTTCGTCGAAAGCCTCGCCAACCCCGGTGGCGTGGTGACGGACATCGAGGCCATCGCCAGGATCGCCGACGATGCCGGCATCCCGCTGATCGTCGACAACACGCTGGCGACCCCCTACCTGATCAACCCGATCCAGTGGGGCGCCACGCTGGTGGTGCATTCGACCACCAAGTTCCTGTCCGGAAACGGCACCTCGGTCGGCGGCGTGGTGGTGGACAGCGGCAAGTTCGACTGGAGCAAGTCCGGCAAGTTCCCGGCGCTGAGCGAGCCCGACCCCGGCTATCACGGCCTGCGCTTCCACGAGACCTTCGGCCATCTCGCCTTCACCATCCACGGCCATGCCGTGGGCCTGCGCGACCTGGGGCCGAGCCAGGCGCCGATGAACGCCTTCCTGACGCTGAACGGCATCGAGACCCTGCCGCTGCGCATGCAGCGCCACGCCGACAGCGCGCTGAAGGTGGCGCAGTTCCTGGAAAGCCATCCGGCGGTCAGCTGGGTCAGCTATGCCGGGCTGGAATCGTCCAAGTACCGTGATCTCGCGAAGAAGTACCTGCCGCGCGGCGCCGGTGCGGTGCTGACCTTCGGCGTCAAGGGCGGTTTCGAGGCCGGCGTGAAGGTGGTGGAGAGCGTGGAACTGTTCAGCCACCTCGCCAACATCGGCGATGCGCGCTCCCTTATCATCCACCCGTCCTCGACCACCCACCGCCAGCTATCGGCGGAAGCCCAGGCCTCGGCCGGCGCCGGCCCCGAGGTGATCCGCCTGTCCATCGGGCTGGAGACGGCGGAGGACATCATCGCCGACCTGGATCAGGCGCTGAACAAGACGTTGGGGTAAATCCCCCGGTTCGGCGGCGGGTTACTCCGCCGCCGGCAGCGGCTCCGCCACCGGTTCGGCCTTGCGGCGGTCGTCGGGCAGCAGCAGGGCGGCGGCGAAGGCGAGCGCGGCCAGCGCCGACAGGGTCAGGTAAAGCATGGTGAACTCGCCCGTGCGCTCGTAGACCCAGGCCACTAGTTGCACCGCCAGCGGGCCGGCGCCGAAGGACAGGATGTATTTGGCGCCGAAGGCCAGCCCACGGTGCTTGTCCGGGGTGTAGCGGGCCAGCAGCATGTTCTCCGCCGGGATCTGCGTCTGCGAGGCGATGACCACGAAGGCGGCGGCGGCGACCAGCGGCAGGTCGGCCAGGACGGCGACGGCGGCCATCATCGGGATCTGGACCAGCAGGCAGAGCATGTAGACCCGCTTCAGTGAATGGCGGTCGGCCAGCACGCCGCCGATCATCTGCGGCAGGGCCGCGATCAGGTAGACCGCCGTCACCAGCCCGCCGACCCCCAGCGTTCCGCTGCCGAGCCAGCCGCCCAGTCGCGCCTCGAACAGCTTGGGCAGCACGACCTGCATGGCGTTGAAGATCAGCCCGGCGCAGACCATGGTCAGCGACAGCACGAAGAAGGCGCGCACCACGTCGCCGCGCGACGGCTTGGGCTGCGGCTTCACGTCGGCGTGACGGTCCTGGACGATGCCGCTCATGATCAGCAGGGCCAGGGCGGCACCCATCACGAGGCAGATGGCGCCGGGGATGATGAAGGCCATGCGCCAGTTCAGCCAGTCCGTCAGGCTGCCGGCGACGATGGCGGCGGTGGCGACGCCGAAGGTGCCGAACAGGCCGAGCCAGCCCATCGCCTTCCCGCGATTCTCGGCATTCGCCATCATCCACGCCATGCCGACGGGGTGGTAGATCGACGCCCCCAGCCCCAGCAGGGCCAGCGACCACATCAGCATCTCCGGCCCGTCCGACAGGCCCGCCATCACCGCCCCGCCGCCGGTCATCAGGTAGAAGACCGCCATCATGCCGGCCGAACTCCAGCGGTCGCCCAGCCAGCCGGCCAGCGGCGCCCCCAGCCCGATCATGAAGGCCCCCAGCGTCCACAGCCGGATCAGTTCGTCATAGGAGAGCTTCCATTCGGTTTCCAGCGCCAGCACGATGGTAAGGAACAGCGCCGACACAATGTGCATCAGCGTATGCCCGACCCAGGCGAAACCGACCGACAGACGGGCCGAGGTCGGCGACGGCAGGGCGGCGCTGGCGGATGGATGACTCATCGAACGTCTCCGGCCCCGGATTTGTCCTCACGGGGGAATGTTTCACGGGCAAGCTATGGGCAAAGGCTGGCACGGGATGGTTGAACCGTCCAATGCGCCTGCCTCATGGCGGGCATGCCCGGAAGACCCGGGATCAGTCGTTAACGTTCCCGCGCATCTTCTTCACCTCCGACCGCTTGGCCTTCCCTTCCAGACGCCGCTCCTTGGAGCCCTTGGTCGGTTTGGTCGGGCGGCGGGGCGGCGGTGGCGGGGCCGCGGCGTCGCGGATCAGGTCGATCAGGCGCTCGCGGGCATCTTCCCGGTTGCGGATTTGCGAGCGGTGGCGGTCGGCGACCAGGATCAACACGCCGTCCTGGGTCAGCCGGGAACCGGCGAGCCGCTCCAGCCGGTAGCGGACCGGATCGGGCAGATTGGGCGAGCGCCGCACGTCGAAGCGCAGTTGGACCGCCGTTTCCGTCTTGTTGACGTGTTGGCCGCCGGGGCCGGAGGCGCGGACGAACTCCTCCTGCAACTCGTTTTCGTCCAGGCTGATGCGGGGCGTGACCCTGATCATTCAGTCCTCTCCGACGGTGGCTCCAGCGGGTGGCGGGCGCGGAAGGCGCGGGCGAGTGCGGCAAAGCCGGCGACGTCGATCTCCTCCGCCCTTGCGGTCGGGGCGAGACCGGTCTCCTCCAGCAGGGCTTCGGCGTTGCCCAGCGACTTCAGGCTCTGGCGCAGCATCTTGCGGCGCTGGCCGAAGGCGGCGGCGGTGACCTGTTCCAGCGCGCGCCAGTCGGCCGCCTCCGGGTTGGCGCGCGGGGTCAGATGGACGACCGTCGATTCGACCTTCGGCGGCGGGGTGAAGGCGCGCGGCGGCAGGTTGAACAGCACGCGGGCGTCGGAACGCCATTGCGTGATCACCGACAGACGGCCATAGGCCTTGCTGCCGGGCTTCGCCACCAGCCGGTCGGCGACCTCCTTCTGGAACATCAGGGTCAGGCTGACATAGGCCTCGATCCGCGCCAGCCAGCCCAACAGAAGCGGCGTCGCGACATTGTAGGGAAGATTGGCGACGATGGCGCGCGGCGCGGGGGCGAGGTCTTCCGGGTCCACCGTCAGGGCGTCGGCCTCGACGATGGACAGCCGGCCTTGGGACGCCTCGATCACATCCTGCAGCGCCTCGATGAAGCGGCGGTCGCGTTCGATGGCGATGACCTTCACCGCGTTGGTCGCCAGCAGCGCGCGGGTCAGGCCGCCGGGACCGGGACCGACCTCGATGGCGGTGGTGCCGGCCGGCAAATTGGCCGAGCGCGCGATCCGCCCCGTCAGGTTCAGGTCGAGCAGGAAGTTCTGCCCCAGCGACTTGCGTGCCTCCAGCCCGAAGCGCGCGATCACGTCGCGCAGCGGCGGCAGGGCGTGCGGGTCGAATGCAGCCGGATTGGATGCGGGCGCGGAAGCGGCATGGATCGGGTCGGTCATCCCCGACTTATAGGCATCCCCCGCGCGCTTCACCAGACGGCAGTTTGCAACAGTTGCTACAGCAGGCGGCGCAGCAGCACGACGGCGACCACGCCGGCCGCCACCGCCACCACCATCGGCACGCGCCGCGCGATCAGGCAGACGAAGGCGGCGGCCAGCGCGTCGGACGGGCGCGACAGGGCGGCGGGCGTCACCAGCGCCACCAGCACCGCGCCCGGCGTGGCCTCCAGCGCCGCATTGGCCGCCGGGCCGAGCCGCACCCGCGCGACCAGCCACGGCCCGCCGATCCGGGTCATCCAGGTGACCAGCGCCCCGCCCAGCACGATGGCGAGGATGCTCCAGTCCAGATGCAGCGACTCAAGCATCGCTCGCCCTCCCCTGCCACTTGGCTTGAACGGCAGCGACGGCGCCGCCGGCCAACGCGCCGGCGATGATGTGCCAGGTGCCGCCGGGCGAAAGGGCATGGACGGCCAGCGCGGCGGCGCCGCTCGCCAGCCAGGGAGGCAGCGAGCCGACGCCGCGCCAGAAACCGGCGAGCAGGCAGAGGAAGACGGCGATGAAGGTGAAGTCCAATCCCCAGGCGGTCGGGTCGGCGATCAGGGCACCGGCCAGCGTCCCGGCCACCGTACTGCCGAGCCACGCCAGATACAGCGTCGCCGCCACCCCGTACCAATAGGCCAGCGTCAGTTCCGGCCCGCGGCGCAGGGCCAGCGCCCATTGCTCGTCGGTCATGAAGAACAACGCCAGACCGGCCCGTGCACGGGGGACGCCGCGGAAACGCGGTTCCAGCGTCGCCCCCATCAGCAGGTGGCGCAGATTGACCAGCAGGATCGCGCCGACCACCGCCAGCCCGGCGCTGCCCCCGCTCCCATTTCTGTCCAGCAGTTCGACCGCGACGAACTGGGAACTGCCGGCGAAGACCAGCGCGCTCATCAGCCCCATGTCCAGCGCCGACAGCCCGGCCTTGGCGGCGAGGCTGCCCAGCAGGAACCCGAAGGGCACCGCCCCCGCCACGATGGGCAGGCAATGGATGACACCCGCCGCGAACTCCTGCCGCGGGGATGCCGGGATGGTGATGCTGTCCGTGCTCATACGTATGCCATATGCTTGCTCATGGGCGGCAAGCTAGGCGGCCGAGGCGCGCGCGTCTTGGACGGGATTGCTGCCGCGCCGGTATTGACCGGGAGAGACGCCGACCCGCCCCTTGAACACCCGGTTGAAATGTGCCTGATCGCAAAAGCCGCAGGCCAGCGCCACATCGGCGAGCGGCAGCGGCCCGATGAGCATCCGCTTGGCTTGCGCGACCCGGCGGTCGGTCAGATAGCCGTGCGGGGTCGTCCCCACCGCCGCCCGGAAGACGCGCAGCAGGTGGAACCGGCTGAGCCCGGCCGCAGCCGCCAGATCGGCCAGTTCGACCGGGCTGTCGAGATGGGCATCCAAAAATTCCCGCGCACGCCGGACCGCCGCCGGCTCCCGCCCCACCTCCCGCGGGCGGGCGCTCAGGTCGCCGTGACGCAGGGCCAGCGCGGTGAAGGCGCGCAGCGCGTCGGTGTCGGTTCGCAAGGGGTCGCGATGCGGCCCCTCCAGCCCATGATGCAGGCTGCGCAAGGCCTGAAACAACTCCGGGTCATCCAGTTCGGTGGCGGCGAAATGCGGCGCGACCGGCCGGCCGATCGCGTCGGCCATCGCCTGCCCGAACAGGGCGACCGACGGGTAGAACATGCGGTAGGCATAGCCGTCCTCCGCCGGCCGGCCATCGTGCAGAACCTCCGGGTCGAGCACCACCACCTGCCCCGCCCGCGCCACCCGTTCGGCACCGCGGCAGCGGTACAGCTCGGTCCCGGCGGTGATGACGCCGACCACATAGGTCTCGTGGGTGTGCGGCGCGTAGCTGTGACGCTGGAAGCGGGCGTTCAGGCATTCCATGCCGTCGAAGCGCGCCTCCCGCCACAGACGGGCGAAGTCGCCGCCGACGGCCGGGGTTCGGATCAATGCGGAGTGCTGGTCCATGCCGCAGTCTAACAGGCGGGCGCGGCGGCCGTCTTGGATAGGATTGCCGGGACCGTATTGCGGCCTACGCCACGCGCCGGCCGACGGCATGCTCCGCCGGGTCGCCGGGATGCTCGGGGAACGAACCCCCATGGGACGGCTGGTGGCTGTCATGGACAAGACAGGCATCGGCGATCAGCGGCCACAGGTGGGAGCGGAGGAAGCGCTGGTCCTGCCAGCGGTCGGCCTCCACCGCAGCGAAGCGTTCGATCAGCGGTTCCAGCGGCGGCAAAAGGCCGGCGGTCCCGCCCCACATGCCCGCCAGCATCAGTTCGCTGTGCAGCGGATGATCGCGCATGACGTGGAAGGGCTTGCCGGAGGCGATCCACGCCTCAACCGCCGCCCGTTCGCGCGGACCGACGCGCGAATCGCAATCGCGGCAGACGAAACGGCGGACGGTCGGATCGTCGGAGGCCAGGAAGCGCCAGTAGAGGCCGCTGACCGGGCCGCTGCCGGGCGGCATTGCCACCCGTTCCGCGCCCAGTTCGTCCAGCTCTGCCAGAATCTCCGGCGGCACGCTGTCGTCGTGGTAAATCCGGCAGATCCAGCCGGGATAGACCGACCGCACCAGCCGGGCATTCGCCACCGCACCACGGCGGTAGATGTCGGCCGTCCCCCATAGGCTGAAGGCGACCACGTCGCGGATGCGCCCCTCCGGAGCGGACGGGTGGCCCCGAAGCGGCGGCAAAGCCAGCGCCGCGCCCTCCTGCACCGCGACCCGGGCTTTCATCGCCAGGAGCAGGCTGCCCTGCACCAGCGCCTCCTCCTCCCGGTAGGACTGGAAGAGAGTGATGGCGAGGTTCTCGCGGGCGTCGAGGAAATCGGGTGCCAGCGCCACCGCCCGGGCCAGAATCGCCGCCGCCTGCTCCAGGGCCTCCAGATCCAGGCCGGCCGCCTGCCGGGTGACGACGCCAAGGTTGAAGACCGCCCCGACATGGCCGGGTTGCAGCGCCAGCGACTGCCGGTAACGGGCCAGCGCATCGCCGGGCCGCCCGGCGCGTGACAAGGCGTTGCCGAGCTGGAACAGCCGCTCCGCCGTCGGCGGCTCCAAGGCGGTCAGGCGCGACAGATCGGCGACGGCCAGCTCCGCCCGCCGCCGCTCCAGATGGTGGAGGCCGCGCAACTCCAGCAACAGGCCCAGCCGTTGCCGGGTCTCGCCGTCGCGCGGGTCGAGCGTCAAGGCCCGGCCCAGCGCGTCGATGGCGGCGCCGGTGTCGCCCGTCATCTGCGCCGCCACGCCGAGGAGAGCCAGGGCCGCCGCGTCGTCGGGCCGCAGTGCGGCGGCGCGGCGCTGGCCGGCCATGGCCTCCGCCGGCAGCCCGAGCGCCTGATGGACCTTGCCGAGATCGCGGTGGTAATCGGCGATGTCCGGCTGGGCGCGAACCGCCGCGGCGATACGCGGCGCCGCGTCCTGCAGGCGGCCGGTCTGCGCCAGCAGCATGCCCAGCAGATGGGATGCGGCATGCGTTCCGGGAGCGGCGTCGAGGATGCGGCCATAGAGGATTTCAGCCTCCCGCAGCCGCCCGGCCCCGTGGTGGTCGACGGCGACCCGCAAGGCTTCCTGAACCGAGGCCATGACACTCCCCAAACACATCGCGGACAATGACGGGCGAAACCTGCCGATAGCATGGCGGCCGGCGCGTTACACACTGTTACACAGCCGCACCCCACCGGATATTGTCCAGTTACAGTCGTGCGCGATCATGGCCGCCAACAAGAAACGACACCGGATCAAGGGCGCCTGCCATGACCATTTCCAAGACCATGACCCGCGACGTGGTCACCCCCGTCACCATCGTCACCTTCGTCGTGTCCACCGTGACCGGCATCATGCTGCTGCTGCACTGGAACACCGGGCTGGTGCGCTTCTCCCACGAATGGCTGAGCGTGGCGTTCTCCGCCATCGCGCTCTGGCATCTGGTGAAGAACTGGCGCGCCTTCGTCGGCTATCTGAAGCGCCATGCGGCGCAGGCGGCCTTCGTCGCCAGCATCGTCGTCTCGGTGGTCTTCACCGGCATGACCGGCACCACCGGTGGCGGCAGCGTCAATCCAGGCGCGGTGTTCGGCGCGCTGTCGGGCGCTACGCTCGAAGCGGCGGCGCCGGCGCTGGGCCTGCCCCCCGACAAGGCGGTGGAGGTGTTGAAGGCCGCCAACATCGACGCCGCGCCGGGCGAGACGCTGAACGCCATCGGCGAGCGCGCCGGCAGGACCGGGGCGGCGGTCGCCAGCATGCTGGCCGCCAAGCGGCCGCGCTGACGCCTACTCCTCCTCGCCGTCGCCCAGCAGATAGTCGATGTCGCCGCCGTCCAGCGCGCTGACCAGCCCCTTGCCCTCGATGGTGGCGGCGGACAGGCTGCCCTTGCGGCGCTGGAGGTCGAGGATGCGTTCCTCCACCGTGTTGGCGGCGATCAGCTTGTAGACGAAGACCGGCTTGTCCTGGCCGATGCGATAGGCGCGGTCGGTCGCCTGATCCTCTGCGGCCGGGTTCCACCAGGGATCGTAATGGATCACCGTGTCGGCGGCGGTCAGGTTCAGGCCGCGGCCGCCGGCCTTCAGGCTGATCAGGAAGACCGGGACCTCGCGGTTCTGGAAGCGGTTCACCGGTTCGGCGCGGTCCAGCGTGCGGCCGGTCAGCTCGACATAGGGAACCGCCGCCTTCTCCAGCTCCAGCTTGATCAGGTCGAGCATGGTCGTGAACTGCGAGAAGATCAGGATGCGCCGGCCTTCCGGCACCATCTCCTTCACCATCTCGGTCAGGGCGGCCAGCTTGGCGCTGTGGCGCCCCTTGCCGCCACCTGCGCCACCGCCGACCCCGCCCAGCGATTTCAACAGGCGCGGGTCGCAGCAGACCTGACGCAGCTTCAGCAGCGCGTCGATCACCGCGATGGCGTTCTGGCCCAGCCCCTTGCCGCTGGCGGCCAGCGCCGCGCGCACCGTCTCGTTCACCGACAGGCGGATGGTCTCGTACAGGTCGCGCTGGTCGCGGTCGAGGTCGATGCGCACCACCACCTCGGTCTTCGGCGGCAGCTCCTTCGCCACCGCCTCCTTGGTGCGGCGGAGCAGGAAGGGGCGGATGCGGCGCATCAGCAGGTTGGCGCGGGTGTTGTCGCCGCGCTTTTCGATGGGCACGCGGTAACGCTTGCCGAACTCCTTGCGGTCGCCCAGCAGCCCCGGCATCAGGAAGGCGAACTGGCTCCACAGCTCGCCCAGATTGTTCTCCACCGGCGTGCCGGACAGGCAGAGCCGGTGCCGCGCCGGCAGCGCCGCCACGGCGCGGGTCGCCTTGCCGTCGGGGTTCTTGATCGCCTGCGCCTCGTCCAGCACGATCATGTGCCAGGTCAGCCGCTTCAGCAGGTCGACGTCGCGCGCCACCACGCCATAGGTGGTCACGACGATGTGGGCACGATCGAGCTCGGCCAGCTTGCCGTGACGGTCGACGCCATGCAGCACCACCACCCGCAGATGCGGCGTGAAGCGTTCCGATTCCGCCACCCAGTTCGGCACGAGGCTGGTCGGCACCACCACCATGCAGGGCTCGGTCAGCCGGCCCTCGTGTTCTTCCATGGCGATATGGGCCAGCGTCTGAGCGGTCTTGCCCAGCCCCATGTCGTCCGCCAGGATGCCGGCGACGTTGTTGGCGCGCAGGCTCTGCATCCAGGCGAGGCCGCCGCGCTGGTAGTCGCGCAGTTCGCCCCGGAAGCCCGGCGGCGGTGCCATGTCGCCGGGCATCTCGTCGGCGCGCAGGCGCTGGAGATAGCCGTCGATCTGCGCCGTTTCGTCACCACGCCGGGCGATCAGGTCGTCGATGTCCAGCAGGGAATCGGCCTCGGCCAGCGGCACCTTCAGCCGGTCGCCGCTGCTGCGCCCGCTGTCCAGCATCGCTTCGAGAACGCTGAGCAGCCGCTCGATCCGCTCGGCCGGCAGGGCCAGGACGTTGCCGTCATCCAGCACGATATGGGCGCGGCCGTCGATGATGCGGGTGGTCGACAGGCCGCCCTTCTCCACCAGCCGGGCGAGGATGGGCAGCAGCGGCTGGCGCTCGCCGTCGATCTCGACGCCGACATCCAGGTCGAACCAGCCGTCGCCGGCGTCGCGCACCGCGACCTCCACCTCGGCACCCGGCTCGATCACCTTGGTGCCGAAATCGGCGCCGACCTCCATGACCCAGCCGGCCTTGGTCAGGGCCGGAACTTCGGTGGCGAGGAAATGCTGCCAGCGCTCCTCCACATCGCGGCCGGTCAGCCAGTGGACCCGCGCACCGCGGGCGTTGAGCGCGCCCTTCGGCGGCTCGATCCGCGCCTGGGCGAAGCCGAGGCCGGACAGACGGTCCAGCGCCGCCTGCTCGTCGGGCTTGTCGCGGCGGACGAAGGTGACGTCGCCGAACTCGTCCTCGTAGCGGGCGAACTGGCGCTGGTCGTCGGGCTCGATCTCAACCGGGCGGCCGGCTTCGCCATAGTCGAAGGACAGGCGCAGCACGTCGACCAGCCCGTCGGCCGGAGTCACCACCCGGCCCAGCCGCGCGATGATGCGCGGCGACCGCTCGACGATGGCCGCGGCGTCGGCGGCGCCGCTGCGCACGCCGGGAATGGCGTTGTCGCGGAAGTTGGAACCCGGCATCGGCGGCGGCGCGGTGATGCGCGGCATCGACGCGACACTGCCGCGCGACGGGCCGAACAGCCGGGACGGCGTCGATTTGGACGGAACCGGCGGCGGGACCGGCGCGGGCGGCACCGGCTTGGCCTTCGGCACCTCCACCACCTGGAGATCGACCGGAAAGACTGTGCCGGTGGCGCTGTCGACGCACCAATAGGACTGGCCCTTCACCAGCACGCTGCGTTCGGGCAGGCCGGTCGGGCGCAGCTTGCGGGTCGCGGGATCGCGGAAGGTGCGGACGGTGCGGCCCGGCGCCTCGGCCAGCGGGGTGCCGTCGCGCCAGCGCAGCCGCCCGGTGGAGAGCAGGCGGCGCAGCAGGCGGTCCACCGCCTCCCCCCGGCTCTTGGCGACGGGCGTGCGCTCGGTCCCGCCACCGCCGAGCAGGCGGGCGATGGCACGGTCGGCGTCGCCGTCGAGCGAGCGCGGCGCCTTCGCCAGCACGTCGCGCGGAGTGGCCGGGCTGCTGTCGGCCGATCCCTCCGCCACGAACTCCGCCAGGATGTAGCAGGCGACATCGCCCTGCCCCGGCTCCAGGGTCCAACGCAGGCTGCGCACCGGCTCCGGCTTCGGCGCGGTCGTCGGCGGAGGGGGAAGAGGCGCGACGTTGCGGATCGGCGGCGGGACCGGCGCGCGGACCAGCGACAGCGGGGGCTTCGGCCCGGGGGGCGCCGATGGGGCCGCGGGCGGCTTCGGCTGCGGGGCCGGCGACAGGCTTGCCGGCGCGGTCACCGGGGATGGGATCGGGGGCGGGGGTGGTGGTGGCGCGATCGGCGCCTTCACGTCGGCGACGTCGAACAGGGAGGCGCGGCGCCATTCCGGACGGCTTTCCAGCGCCAGCATCGCCGCCGCCGCCATGTGGGCGCAGGCGTTGCGGCCGCAGGTGCAGCTGCGGTCGAGCACGATGCCGCGCTTGCCCTGCACCGGATACACCGTCACCCCCAGCCGGCGGCCGAGGTCGCTGACCTCCGCCTTGATCCGGTCGCCGCCGGGGGAGCCCAGCGTTACCGCTCCGGTCATCATCAGCGTGCGGCCGCGTTGCAACGTCTTGGCATCGAAGACGCGCGTCAGGTCCTCCTGGGCGAAGGGGACGGCGGCGCCACCCGAAGGGCCACGCGGCAGGGCATCGAATAGCGACATGCGGTGCGGAAGTGACCTGGCCGGAACGGAACGGAAACGGGGCGTCGGTATAGGACCTTGCGCCGTGGGACGCAAGCCCCTGGCTCACGCTTGCGGAGGTGTCGGGCTTCCGGGGGCTCATGCCACCGGGTCACGCGCGACCGCCCGTCATACCACAGGACGCCGCCGGCTTCATCCCGATTGGTGGCTTATCCGCGGGCGCCGGGGAAAACCCGGCCGGCCAGTTCGCACAGTCCGGCGCCGCTGCCGAAATGGTATGCCACGCGGCGGATGGTTCCTTCGACGAAAGAGGGGTCGCCGGCATGGACCAGCAGGGAGAGCCCCAGCGCGAGAGCTCCCAGCAGCCAGGGAGAGACGCGCAGGCGCGGCGCGCCGTCCTTGCGGCTGGTCCACAGGAACAGCAGGACCGACAGGCCGCCGATCAGCAGCCCGGCCACCACCTCCGCCCCCGAATGGGCCGACACTGCGACACGGGACGCGCCGATGGCCAGCACCAGGGCCACCGCCGCCAGCGGCAGGCCGATCCTGAGCCAGACGGATCGGGCGTCACGCGCGGCCAGTGCAGCCACCGACCCGTAGAAGACCGCGGCGAAGGCGGCATGACCGCTGGGGCTGACGAAACGGTCGCCGGCGAACAGCGAGGGGAACAGCGGAAAGTCCGGCAGGCCGCAGCCATGCCCCACCAGCTTCAGCACCACCATGACACCGAGGCAGAGCGACAGCGCCAGCAGCCAGCGCAGCGCCAGCGGTGCCGAATGGTGCCGCCAGAGGGCGGTGGCGTAGAGGGCGGAAAGCGGGACGAGAAGGCTGCTGCTGCCCAGATGGGTGATGGCGCCGCTGGCGGTGGCGAACATCGGGACCCCGTGGATGGCGGTTGAAGGAACGGCTTTGCCAGATGGTGCGGCGCAGCACGAACGGCAAGGGCCGGGAAATTCCGCCCCGCCCTACCCCTCCACCTGATCGGCGCGCGCGTCGGCGATGACGCAATTGCGGCCCGACCGCTTCGCCTCGTACAGCGCCTCGTCGGCGCGGCGGATCAGTCCCTCGGCCGTGTCGCCCAGCCGGCCGCCGATGGAGATGCCGATGGAGACGGTCACGTTGATCTCGCCGCGGTCGGCCGACACCGCGAAGGGGGTGTCGGCGATGCGCGAGCGCAGGCGTTCGGCGACGATCAGCGCGGCTTCTCCGTCGGTATCCGGCAGGATGACGACGAACTCCTCGCCGCCCAGCCGGGCGACGAGGTCGAAGGTGCGCAGGTTGCGGCTGGCGCGCGCCGACACCTCGCGCAGAACCTCGTCGCCGATGGCGTGGCCGTAGCTGTCGTTGACGACCTTGAAGTGGTCGATGTCGAACATCAGCACCGACACCGGCTTGTGGCTGTCGATGGCGCGTTCCAGCAGCCGCGGCAGATGGGCGTTGACGTAGCGGCGGTTGAAGACGCCGGTCAGGCTGTCGGTCAGCGCCATCGACAGGCTCTGCTCGTAATTGGAGCGCAGCCGTTCCTGGTAGCGCTTGCGCCGGATCTGGGTGCGGGCGCGGGCCAGCAGCTCGTTCCGGTCGACCGGCTTGACGACATAGTCGTTGGCGCCGAGCTCCAGCCCCTTGGCCACCTGCGCCAGATCGCCCTCGTCGACCATCAGCAGGATCGGCACCTGCCGCGTCCGCTCGTGCGAGCGCAGCTGCGAACAGAGCCGCAGCCCGTCCTCGTTCAGCAGGGTCAGGCTGACGACCACGAGGTCCAGCTCGCCGCCCAGCGCGCGTTCCAGCGCCTTGGCACAGGTGTCGGCCGACATCACCGTGTTGTGGTCGCGCCGCAGGGTCTCCGTCACCTTCTCCAGGTCGAGCATGGAATCCTCCAGCACCAGCACGGTGGCGTGCTCGAAGGATTCGCTCAGCATGGTGCCGCTGCGTTCGATGACGCCGAACTGGCCGGACGTGCTTTCGCGCAGGCGCCATTCGTCCATCATCATCTTCAGGCGGACCAGCGAGCGCACGCGCGCGAACAGCGCGATGTCGTTCACCGGCTTGGTCAGGAAATCGTCGGCCCCGGCCTCCAGACCGCGCACGCGGTCGGCGATGTCGGACAGCGCCGTCACCATCACGACGGGGATGTGCATGCTGGCGGGGTCGGAGCGGATCTTCTCGCACACCTCGAACCCGTCCATGCCCGGCATCATCACGTCCAGCAGGACGATGTCCGGCGATTCCCGCCGCACCATCTCCAGCGCGTCCGGCCCGTTGTACGCCGTCAGCACATTGAAGTACTCGCGCGTCAACTTCGCCGCGAGCAGCTTCACATTGGGCAGAACATCATCGACGACAAGGACACGCGCGGACATCGGAATGCAAATTCCTGCAGAATTGCTACAGATAAAACCGACTTACCCGAGAAACTTCTTGACGGTTTCGAGGAACTTCACGACCGAGATGGGCTTTGCCACGTAATCCTCGCAGCCGCCCTGGCGGATTTTTTCCTCGTCACCCTTCATCGCGAAGGCAGTGACGGCCACGACGGGGATCGATTTCAGGTCCGGATCGTCCTTGATCCAGCGGGTGACCTCCAGCCCCGACACCTCGGGCAGCTGGATGTCCATCAGGATCAGGTCGGGACGGTGCTGACGGGCCAACCGCATCGCATCCATGCCGTCGCGGGTCTGCAGCGTGTCGTAGCCGTGCGCTTCGAGCAGGTCATGAAAGAGCTTCATGTTCAGCTCGTTGTCCTCGACGATGAGGACGGTCTTCGTCGGCTTACCACCGGCCAAGGTTGGACCGCCCGGCTCCGCTGACATGCATCCTCCCCTGGGTCTGGCCCCCGCCTTCACGCCGTCCGATACCCGGTTGCGCCCGCCATTCGACCATCGGGCGGCGGTTACCCGTGCGGCATCGCACTCCGGTATACCCCCTTTCTGAATAGGTCGCGACGGTTAAATAGTCGTTACCCGACCAATGGACGGCAGCCCTGACACTGTCCATCGCCCTGTCCGGACAGGAAAAGCCGCCCGCGGCGGGCGCGGGCGGCTTCGTTCGGGCGATCATGGGGCGGGTGCCGCGTCTCAGGCGGCCTGCCTGGTCTTCCGCTTGGTGTCGCACTTGCGCTTGGCATCGCGGCGGCGGGCACCCTTGGCGCCGTACATCATGGCGTCGGCGCGCCGCATCACCTCGTCCTCGCTGTCCTCGGCGCCATAGGGCTGGGTGCCGACGGAGAAGCGGACCGGCAGGCTGCGCCCGCCCCATTCCACATGGGTGGCGTCGGCGATGGCCGCCAGCTGGCGGGCGCGGACGAGGCCGCTGGCGGTGTCGGTGTTGGTCAGCAGCACGGCGAATTCGTCGCCGCCCAGCCGGGCGACCACATCCTCCTGGCGGACATTGCCGACGATCATGCGCGCGACCTGCCGCAGATAGGCGTCGCCGGCGACATGGCCGTGGGTGTCGTTGATCGCCTTGAACCCGTCCAGGTCGATCATGACCAGCAGGCCGCCGGCGGACCCGTTCCGGCGGGCGGACGCCAGTTCGCGGCGGAAGTGGCTGTAGAAACCGCGACGGTTCAAGAGGCCGGTCAACTCGTCCGTCATCGTCAGGCTTTCGAGGTAGGCGATGCGCTCCTGCAACTCGACGATCGTCTCCTTGGCCTCGGCGAGCAGCGCGATCGTCTCGTCCAGCGTCTGGCGCTCGGTCCCCCGCAGAAGCCCGACGCGCGAAGCCAGCGCGACCGGCGACCAGCCCACCGGCACGTCGAAACGGTCGGAGGCATGATGCTTAAGGTCCAGGGCGGCGACGATGGCGTTCATGGGGTCGGCTCCTCTGATGAAGGTCGGAACACTTCGACCTCATACAAGCAACCGCCGTGCCAATCCCACGCACCCCGCAGATGCCAAGCATTTTATCGATCGGCGGCGAATTGTGCCTGCCGATCACCGGCCGGCCATGGAACGTCTTTCCCACCCGGCCGGCATCTTCTGCCCATCGCCGCTCTTTGGTGGCAGGAAATCCCTGCCGGGCGGCGCGTTATGCCACCCGGTCGGGCGCCGGGCGGCTGGCCATCACGGCGTCGATGTTGTCCAGAGCCCTGAACCCCATGGCGTTGCGCGTCTCCACCGTGGCGCTGCCCAGATGCGGAAGCAGGAAGGTGTTGGGCAGGTCGCGATAGCCGGAATGCAGGTTCGGTTCGTTCTCGAACACGTCGAGCCCGACCGCCGCCAACCGTCCGTTCTTCAGCGCGTCGATCACGGCGTCGTCGTCCACCACGCTGCCGCGGGCGGTGTTGACAAGGATGGCCCCCGGCGGCAGCCGCCCGATCCGCTCGGCGTTCAGCCAATGCCGGGTTTCCGCCGTGGAGGGGAAATGGAGCGACAGCACATCGCAGACCGCCAGCATCGCCTCCGGGTCGGCATGATAGGTGGCGCCCAATTCCAGTTCCGGGGGCAGGCGGCGGCGGTTGCTGTAGTGGATCGCCATGCCGAAGGCGCGGGCGCGGGCCGCCACCGCCTGGCCGATGCGGCCCATGCCGACGATGCCCAGCCGCTTGGCCCCGACATGGGTTCCCATCAATTGGGTCGGGGTCCAGCCGGTCCAGGCATTCGCCCGGATCATCCGCTCCCCCTCCGACGCGCGGCGCGCGGCTCCCAGCAGCAGAAGCAGGGCGATGTCGGCGGTGGCGTCGGTCAGCACGTCGGGCGTGTTGGTGACGGTCAGGCCGCGGGCGCGCGCCGCCTCCAGATCGATGTGGTCGGTCCCGACGGAGAAGGTGGCCAGCACCCGCACCCGCTCCGGCAGGGCGGCGATGGCGGCGGCGTCGAGCCGATCGCCGGCACAGCACAGGACCGCGTCGGCCCCCGCTTCCGCGGCGCGGGCGGCGATCTCCGTCCCGCTGAACGCCCGGTCTTCGGGGTTGAGGACGGCCCGGTAATCGCGCGACGCCCGCGCCTCCACCGCATCGGGAAGGCGGCGGGTCAGCAGCACCACCGGACGGGTGACACCGTCCAGCGGGGTCTCGGCAGGGCTTGTCATTCCGGCTGTTCCCTTCCATTGATTAGGAATCAAGGGTGGCGGCTCTTTCGGACCGCGGCAAAAACACCCATACTTCACCCAGAGCCGTCAATCACCTGTGGATCCCGTCTTGCTCGACCGTCTCTCTGCCCTGCCGGCGACCGTCGGCACGGTCCTCGCCGCCACCGCCACCGCCGGTGCGCTCTTTGCGGCCACTCCTGTCCTGGCACAGCCGGCCGCCACCTCCATGGCAGCGGTCGCGGCCAAGATCCAGCCGCACCGGGCGATCTACGCCATGTCGCTGGGATCGGCACGCAACGGCTCGAAGGTCAGCGACGTCCGCGGCCGCATGATGTTCGAATGGGCCGACGCCTGCGACGGCTGGACGACGGAGCAGCGCTTCCAGCTGCGCTTCGTCTACAGCGAGGGCGACGACATGGCGATGAACACCAACTACACGACGTGGGAGGCGAAGAACGGCCTGCGCTACCGCTTCAACGTCCGCAAGCTGGTGAACGGCGAGCTGGACGAGGAGGTGCGCGGCGAGGCCAACCTGCAGGCCGACGGCGCCGGCACCGCCCAGTTCACCAAGCCCGAACCGCAGGAGATGGAGCTGCCGGCCGGCACCATGTTCCCCACCGCCCACACGCTGGCGATCCTCGACCATGCCGAGCGGAACGAGCCCTTCTTCACCCGCACCATCTTCGACGGATCGGATGCGGAGGGGCCGACCGAGGTGTCGACCGTCGCCGGCAAGCCGGGCGCGCCGAAGGAAGCCGGCAAGGATCCGCTGCTGAAGGTGGGCAAATCCTGGCCGGTCCGCATGGCCTTCTTCCCGCTGCAGAGCGATTCGGCGCAGCCGGAATATGAGATGAGCCTGCGCCTGCTGGAGAACGGCATCGCCGAGTCCATGCAGATCGACTATGGCGATTTCACCGTCAACGCCGTGCTGGAGAAGATCGAGGCGCTGCCCAAGTCGGGCTGCTGACGGGGCGCCGATCCGTGACAATCATACCCGTGTCATCGCATCAGGCGGAAGAGCGGTGGTTTCCCTGTTGATCGCGACTCGTTGCTGCGCTTAACTGCGGGTTGAATTTCGCGCAACAGGCCGGCCCGTCCTCATTTCCGGGCACGGGCGGCCGACCAGGGGTTTATCCGTCATGAGCAAGAAGCATGTCCAGATCGGGCAGGTTTTCCAACCGGTCGGCACCGCCGGCGTCCGCGGTTGGCGGGTGACGGCGACGGTCAACCTGCTGGGCATCCCCCACGCCCGCGTCGTCAGCACCGAAGACGACGGCGTGTCCAAGACCCTGAGCTGCTCGGTCCTGGCCGACACCAGCCACTACCGCCTGATCGCTGCGGCGCCGTCGGGTGGGATGGCGGCGTAAGAAATGCTGCTTTGGTGAGGTTATTGCCCCCACCCTAACCCTCCCCCGCTGGGCGGGGGAGGGAACAAGTGCTGATGCAAGAGAGTGGCGGCAGTCCCTCCCCCGCTCAGCGGGGGAGGTTAGGGGGGGGTCTGACTACTCCTCCCCCCGCCGCTCGCGCAGCTTGGCCCAATAATCAAGCCGCTTGCGCAGGTCGCGCTCGAATCCCCGCTCCACCGGCTGGTAGAACTCGCGCCGGGCCATGCCTTCGGGGAAGTAGTTCTGGCCGGAGAAACCCTCCGCCGTGTCGTGGTCATACTCGTAGCCCTTGCCGTAGCCGATGGTCTTCATCAGCTTGGTCGGCGCGTTCAGGATATGCTTGGGCGGCATCAGGGAGCCCGTCTCCTTCGCCGCGCGCACCGACGCCTTGTAGGCGGTATAGCCGGCGTTCGACTTCGGCGCCGTCCCCAGATAGATAACCAACTGCGCCAGCGCCAGTTCGCCTTCCGGGCTGCCCAGCCGCTCATACGCCTCCCACGCCGCGATGGCCTGGGTCAGGGCGTTCGGATCGGCCAGCCCGACATCCTCCACAGCGAAGCGGGTCAGCCGGCGGGCGATGTAGCGCGGATCCTCGCCACCATCCAGCATGCGGCTGTACCAGTAGAGCGCCGCATCGGTGTCCGACCCGCGCAGCGATTTGTGCAGGGCGCTGATGAGGTTGTAATGCCCCTCCTGCGCCTTGTCGTACAGCGGGGCACGGCGCTGGATGGTGGCTGCGAGCGCGTTGGTGTCCAGCACCGTCTCGCCGGGCAGCGCGAACAGTTCCTCGCACAGGTTCAGGCAGAAGCGGCCGTCGCCGTCGGCCATCGCCTTCACCGCGGCGCGCGCATCGGCATCCAGCGGCAGGGGCCGGCCCATCTCCGCTTCCGCCCGCGACAGCAGCTTTTCCAACGCCGCATCGTCCAGCCGGTTCAGCACGAACACCTGCGCCCGCGACAGCAAGGCGGCGTTCAGTTCGAAGGATGGATTCTCGGTGGTGGCGCCGACCAGCGTGACGGTACCGTCCTCGACGAAGGGCAGAAAGCCGTCCTGCTGCGAGCGGTTGAAGCGGTGGATCTCGTCGATGAACAGCAGAGTTCCCTGCCCTGCCACCCGCCGGGCACGGGCGGCGTCGAAGATCTTGCGCAGGTCGGCGACGCCGGAGAAGACCGCCGACAGCGGTTCGAAATGCAGGTCGGTGCTGTGGGCCAGCAGGCGGGCGATGGTGGTCTTGCCGCAGCCGGGCGGCCCCCACAGGATCATGGAGGCCAGCCGCCGCGCCGCGACCATGCGGCCGAGCGGCCCGTCGGGTTTCAGCAGATGGTCCTGGCCGACCACCTCGTCCAACGTGCGCGGGCGCAGCCGGTCGGCGAGCGGGCGGGGAGCCGCCGACTCGAACAGGCCGGCATCACCGCCCGACTCGCCGCGTTTCGCCATGGCCGGTGCCTCAGCGCGCCGCGCCGCAGCGCTGGTAGCACTGCTTCAGCTGGAAGCCGCAGTTGTCGGTCGGGCTGAAGGGCGTCGAATCGGTCCGGTCGATGCCGCCCTGGTTGCGCGCGGCCACCGAATCCATGCACACATTGTGGCTGCGCTCGCACTGGGCCTGGCAAGAGGCGCCGACGTCGGCACCGGTGCCGTTGTCCAGGCGCAGCGACTGGTCGTCGGCACCGCCGCGCGGGGTCGACGGGCCGGGCACGACGGTGACGGTGGGCGCCGGGCCCGAGGCGGCCGGACGGTCGGACGGACGGTCGGCGCAGGCCGACAGGCCGAGCAAGGCGATGGCCACCAGCGGGGCGATGAGACGGACCGGACGGAACATAGCCACGACGGCTCCTATTCTTCTTGTTGTGAGGACGGCCGCGGACATGGCGGAATGCCACACCCCTCTGGACCATCCCCCGTTCGGTCCCCACTATGCCGACAACCGCATCAAGAAGGGAATGACTGAAATGACACCGGAATCGGACGGCAGATCAACACGCAACTCACCACGCCACCGCTCCCTGCGGCTGCTGCTGGCGCTGCTCGTCCTTGGTCTCGTCATGCTGGGATCGCGCGCGCTGGCGCTGCCCAACATCGGCATGGGCGAGATGATCATCCCGATGCTGGGCGGGCTGTTCGTGGCGGTCGCCATCGTCATGATCGTGCGCCGCGACCGTGCCGACCGCGACGCCCTGCCCCCATCCCGGCGCAACCGCCAGGACCAGGGCATGCCGGACTGATCCGAGGTTTCCCGTGTGATCACGCTTCAAGCGGCTTCGCTTGAAGCGACCACACTCTAGACGAACTTGAAGCTGAGCAGGCCGCCGACCACCACGACCAGAAGGACGGTGGCCACCAGCATAAGGCGCTTTTCAATGATCTGCTGGACCTGCGGCCCGTAGAAGTGCAGCAGGATGGCGATCATGTAGAATCGGGAGAAGCGCGCGACGATCGAGCAGAGGATGAAGACCGTCAGGTCGAGATGTGCGAAGCCGGCGGTGATCGTCAGCAGCTTGTAGGGGATAGGCGTCACCCCCTTCAGGATCAGGAACCAGGGGCCGAACTCGGCGAACATCTCCTGGAAATGCTGGAACGACTCCTGCGCATTGTAGAAGTCGATGATCATCCGTCCGACGCTCTCGAACAGATAGAAGCCCAGCGCATAGCCCAGCAGCCCGCCCAGCAGCGACGCCAGCGCGCAGATGTTGGTGTAGAACCACAGCTTCTTGGGCTTCTCCAGGCACATCGGCACCAGCATCACGTCCGGTGGCAACGGGAAGAAGGAGCTTTCGGCGAAGGAGATCGCCGACATCCACCAAACGGCATCGTCGCGGGCGGAGAGGCGCTGGAGGCGCGTGTAAAGGGAACGCAACATTCGACCGGCCACATAAGAGAAAACCCTTCCTCCGGGGGGTGGCCCGAAGGAAGGGTCTAATATATCACCGATATCGGCGGTTCCGTCCTGCGCAACACGGGGTCCTGAGACCCGATGCCGCACAGTCAGGATAACCGGCGCGATGCCCGGTCATGTTACTCGGCGGTCTCGCCTTCGGCATCGACGACATCCTGCGTCGGGCCGGAGTTCTGGCCCTTGGCGGAGACGTCGCGGTCGACCAGCTCGAACACGGCCATGTCGGCGGCATCGCCATAGCGGAAGCCGGCCTTCAGGACGCGGCTGTAGCCACCCTGACGGTCCTTGTAGCGGTCCGCCAGAACGGTGAACAGCTTGGTGACCGTCTCGTTGTCGCGCAGCTGGGCGAAGGCCAGACGACGGTTGGCCAGGCCACCCTTCTTGCCGAGCGTGATCAGCTTGTCGACGATCGGACGCAGGTCCTTCGCCTTCGGCAGGGTGGTGGAGATCTGCTCGTGCTTGATCACCGCGTTCGCCATGTTCGAGAACATGGCCTTGCGGTGGCTGCTGGTCTTGCTGAACTTACGTCCCGAAACGCCGTGACGCATGGCGGTCCTCCTTCATGGCTTGGCCCCCCTCGGGGAGCCGATCGTGAACCCCGCCGCCCAGTCGAAATGCTGGTACGGCTGCGGGGTCGGGCCGTGGCGGCCCTGGCAGTGGTGAACTCTTGCCCCCACCCCTACCCCCCCCCGCTGGGCGGGGGAGGGTTAGGGTGGGGGCATAAACGCGAGATGCTTAGTACGGCTCTTCCAGACGCTTGGCCAGCTCTTCGATGTTCTCCGGCGGCCAGTTCGGGATTTCCATACCGAGGTGCAGGCCCATCTGGGACAGCACTTCCTTGATCTCGTTCAGCGACTTGCGGCCGAAGTTCGGGGTGCGGAGCATTTCCGCCTCCGTCTTCTGCACCAGGTCGCCGATGTAGACGATGTTGTCGTTCTTGAGGCAGTTGGCCGAACGGACCGACAGCTCCAGCTCGTCCACCTTGCGGAGCAGGTTCTTGTTGAACGGAACCTCCTCGTGCTTCTCCTCGGAGACGGCGTGCGTCGGCTCCTCGAAGTTGATGAACAGCTGCAGCTGGTCCTGCAGGATGCGGGCGGCCAGAGCCACCGCGTCGTCCGGCTTGACCGAACCGTTGGTCTCCACCGTCATTGAAAGGCGGTCATAGTCGGTGACCTGCCCGACGCGGGCGTTGTCGACCTTGTAGGACACCTTGCGGACCGGGGAGAACAGGGCGTCGATCGGAATCAGGCCGATGGGCGCGTCTTCCGGACGGTTCTGGCTGGCCGGGACATAGCCCTTGCCGGTCTCGACCGTCAGTTCCATGTTCAGCCGCGCGCCGTTGTCCAGCGTGCAGATGACCAGTTCCGGATCCATGACCTGGATGTCGGGACCGGTCTCGATCATGCCGGCCTTGACCTCGCCCGGGCCTTCGGCGCGCAGGCGCATGCGCTTCGGGCCGTCGCCGCCCATGCGCAGACCCATCGTCTTGATGTTCAGGACGATGTCGGTCACGTCCTCGCGGACGCCGGGAATGGACGAGAACTCGTGCAGCACGCCGTCGATGTGGATCGAGGTGACGGCGGCACCCTGCAGCGAGGAGAGCAGGATGCGGCGCAGCGCGTTGCCGAGGGTCAGACCGAAGCCGCGTTCCAGCGGCTCGGCGACCACGGTCGCGAAGCGGTCGGCGTCGTCACCGGGCTGGATGTCCAGCTTGCTCGGCTTAATCAGTTCCTGCCAGTTCTTCTGAAGCACGGATCGACCTCAAGATGCCATCGGGTGGACACGAACCCGCGGGGCCCGAACCATTCCCATGCTGAGGGGGCCGCGATGGCAGCGGCCCCCTGTCCCGGAACGGTCGGTCCCCGCGGGTGCGGAAACGGTACTGGATCAGACGCGACGCTTCTTCGGCGGGCGAACGCCGTTGTGCGGGATCGGCGTGACGTCGCGGATCGACGTGATCTGGAAGCCGATCGACTGCAGGGCGCGCAGGGCGGACTCACGCCCCGAACCCGGACCCTTCACTTCGACTTCCAGGGTCTTCATGCCGTGTTCCTGGGCCTTGCGGCCGGCATCCTCGGCAGCGACCTGGGCGGCGTAGGGCGTCGACTTGCGCGAACCCTTGAAGCCCATGGTGCCCGACGACGACCAGGCGATGGTGTTGCCCTGCGCGTCGGTGATGGTGATCATCGTGTTGTTGAACGAGGCGTTCACGTGAGCGACGCCGGCGGTGATGTTCTTGCGCTCGCGACGACGCAGGCGCTGAGAAGCGGCGGAGGGCTTGGCCATTTTGCGTTCGTCCTCTTACTTCTTCTTGCCGGCGATCGGCTTGGCCGGACCCTTGCGGGTGCGGGCGTTCGTGTGGGTGCGCTGGCCGCGGACCGGCAGGCCCTTGCGGTGACGCAGGCCACGGTAGCAGCCCAGGTCCATCAGACGCTTGATGTTCATCGCGACTTCACGACGAAGATCGCCCTCGACGCGGTAGTCGGCGTCGATGGTTTCGCGGATCTTCAGGACTTCGTCGTCCGTCAGCTCGTTCACGCGACGCTCGGCCGGAATGGCCAGCTTCGCGCAGATTTCCTTGGCCTTGAAGGGGCCGATGCCATGGATGTAGGTCAACCCGATCTCCACGCGCTTCTGCGCGGGGATGTTGACGCCAGCGATACGCGCCACGCTGCTCTCCTCGATCTCGATATCTCAACGGCAGCCCGTCGGGCCGCCTACACACCGAGCAAATCCCGCCCGGCACAAGGCCGGACCTGGGAACGCACAATGTTACCCGCCACCCGGTGGGGCGGCGAGAGGGTGGGACTATAGAAAAACCCCGGAACTTGTCAAGGCCGATTACTCGGCCGGAACCGCCGTCCGCACAAGCCCCGGCGCGGTATCGAGCGGTTCGCCGTCAGCGTCGGTGTCGTTGACCGCCATACCCTTTGCCGGAATCGGGCTCCGCGGCAGCCGCCCGGCATTCAGAAGCGCGCGGTCACGGTTCACCTGCGGCAGGTCGAGACACAGCTTCAGCTCGATGTTGCGCCAGATCTGGCGCAGGCGCTGGACATGCAGATCCTCGCCGATGGCCTGCACCACCGAGTCCAGGTTCTCCAGCGTGATGCCGCGGTCGGCCAGCAGCACCGTGCCCTTGCCGTCCGTCTTGGGGCAGTTCAGCGCCTGGACCAGCCGGGGCCGCGACTCCGGCCGCGCCATGAAGCGCTCGATGTCGAAGATCGTCCGGACATTGACGACCCGCAGCGCCTCGATCTGGTCGAGGTCGAGCGCCAGGATCAGTTGGGCCTGCGCCACCCAGTCCATCGTCTCGTAAATGCCGTAGGGTGTCTCCACGAACAGCAGGATCGGATTCGCGGTTGCGAGGTTCTGCACATCCTCGATCTCGAATTCGGCCAGCCGGAATTTGATGGACGAGTCGATACCCAGGATCATGTCGATCGGATATTCTCGGATGAAAGCCTGCGCCCGCGGGTCGATCCGCCGGACCTGCAACTGCGGCACCCGGCTGAGCAGCGTCTGCAGGCCGAGCTTGGGGAAGAATCCGACCAGGAAGGCCACGATCAGTTCCGGCACCCGATCGCCGACCGCCCCTTCCGGCACCATCTGCGCCAGATCCATGTAGCCGTGGTGCAGGGTGACCGAGGTAACGCAGGCCAGGATGATGTGGCCGGTCACGCGCAGGAAGGAGATCGGCGACAGGTCGTAGTTGGAAATTCGGCGAATCAGGTAATTGATCGACCAGACATAGGCGCCGAAGAAGGTGAACGACAGCACCGCCACGGTCTGAAGCTGGTAATGCACCAGATCGACCGGTGTGACGCCGTCGACCCCGTACAGCGTCATCCCGCTGAACAGCGGTTGGAAATGGTCCAGGCGATCCTTGCCCAGCAGCATGCCGCTGGAGGTCAGGAAACCGCTGAACGACACCATGATGAAGACCAGGACGGGAAAGAAGTAAGCCCGCCATTCCGACGGCTGCTTGTTGTCGGGTCCCTGCGGCAGGGCACGGTATTTGTAGGCGGCGAACTCGAAGGACGGGATCAGTTGGTCATGCTCGCACCCCTCGATGCGGAAGACCGACTCCAGGTCGGCGATGATCTTCTGCCTGACATTCTTGATGTTGGTACGGCCGATGAAGATCGTCAGCGGCAGGATGAAGGACAGGCCCAGCAGGCCCAATGCGCTAAGCACCCGCAATTCGCCGATGAAATGGATGGCTTGGTCGAACATCGTACCCCCGGCATCCGGCCCGGCCGCACCGATTGCGGGCGCGCAGGATTGAGACAGCGACCGCCCACTGGTCGCATCGCCGAAGGTTATACCTCTATCGCGCGTCTTTTGGGATAGTTCTGCTCGTGACAATAGGTAGCAGCCGAGCCTGCCGGCCTGCCTAGAGGTCGGTGCCGGCGGCGCGGTGCCGGAGGGCGTCGGCCTGCGCCCGCACCCGGCTGAGATGCGGGTTGATCTTCAGCGCCGCATCGAAGGCTCGCAGCGCCGGCTTTTCGTCACCCAGCGCCAAATAGACCAACCCCAATTCCACCAGCGCCCCGAAATGGCGCGGCTCCAGCGACAACGCGTGGCGCAGGTCCAGCATGGCCGACCGGTAGTCGCCCAGCATGTAGTGAGTCGCAGCGCGCTTGTTCCAGCCTTCCGCATAGGAGGGATCGCGGGCGACCAGCGCGTCGAAGTTCCGCAGTGCCGACTCGTAATCGTCGCTGTTCAGGCTGAGCACACCGGCGCGCATGTCGCGGACCATTGCCGGGTCAGGATGATCGAGCCAGAAGTCCCAGATATGCTCCTCCACCGATTCGGCATAAGCGGCGTCGGTGGTGCTGTGCAGGGCTTGGAAAAGGCCGTCCAGACGCAGGTTCCCTTGCCCAGCCCCGGCCGGCACCCCGAGGGTCAGCAGCAAAAGCACAGTCAAGGAAAAGAAGCGCCGAATCATCATGCTCCAAATTTGGGCACGGATTCGACGCTCTGCCAACTATTTTTTGGTTGCAAAACGCTAAAGAATTGGTCAGAGGCGCTGGCTCGGCGCCCAACCCGCCGATCTATGACCCTTACACCATCGGTGCAGTGCCGGTCGGGTGACGGAACGGACTTGAGCCGGAAGTTGAAGTTCCGCCCACAACCTGTTGAAACAGCAAACGGCCGGCGGATCGCTCCGCCGGCCGTCTGCTTTACCGGATGTGCCCCGATTGCCAGCCCGATGATCCGGGTCGGGCGATCAGGCGGCCTTGTTGCGGCCGGCCACGATTTCGTCGGTGACGTTGCGCGGCACCGGCTCGTAGTGGCTGAACTCCATCGTGTAGGACGCACGGCCCGAGGTCATGCCGCGCAGCTGGCCGATGTAGCCGAACATTTCGTTCAGCGGGACATTGGCCTCGACGGCGATGTTCGAACCACGCTCCAGCTGGCCCAGGACGGTGCCGCGACGACGGTTCACGTCGCCGATAACGTCGCCCAGGTAATCGTCGGGGGTGACGATCTCGACCTTCATCACCGGCTCGAGCAGGATCGGACCGGCCTTCGGCAGAGCCTCACGGAAGCAGGCCTTGGCGGCGATTTCGAACGTCAGGGCGTTCGAGTCGACGTCGTGGTACTTGCCGTCCACCAGGCGGGCGCTGAAGTCCACAGTCGGGTAGCCGGCGAGGACGCCGTCTTCCTTCTGCATCTCCAGACCCTTCTTGACCGACGGGACATATTCGCGCGGAACCGTGCCGCCGACCGTCTCGTCGAGGAACTCGAAGCCCTCGCCACGCTCGCGCGGCGCGAAGATGATCTTCACCTCGGCGAACTGGCCCGAACCGCCCGTCTGCTTCTTGTGGGTGTAGGTGTATTCCACCGGCTTGGTGATCGTCTCGCGGTAGGCCACCTGGGGCTTGCCCATGTTGCCTTCCACGCCGAACTCCGTGCGCATACGGTCGAGCGTCACTTCCAGGTGCAGCTCGCCCATGCCGCGCAGGATGGTCTGGCCGGTTTCACGGTCGGTCTCCAGGCGGAGCGACGGATCGGCGCGGACCATCTTGCCCAGAGCGATGGAGAACTTCTCCTGCTCGCCCTTGGTCTTCGGCTCGACCGAGACGCTGATGACGGGGTCGGGGAAGCGCATGCGCTCCAGGATCACCGGCGCGGAGGCGTCGCACAGCGTGTCACCGGTCTCGGTCTCCTGCAGGGAGACGAGCGCGATGATGTCGCCGGCGCGGGCTTCCTCGATCGGGTTGGCGTCCTTCGCGTACATCTCGACCATGCGGCCGATCTTCTCGCGCTTGCCGCGAGTCGAGTTCAGGATCGACATGCCCTTGGTCAGCACGCCCGAATAGACGCGCACGAAGGTCATCGAGCCGTAGGTGTCGTTCAGCACCTTGAAGGCCAGCGCCGAGAAGGGCGCGTCGTCGGAGCTGAGACGCTCGCCATTGGCGTTGCCGTCCTCGTCCACCGTCTTGATGGCCTCGACGTCGGTCGGAGCCGGCAGCAGGTCGACGACCGCGTCCAGAACCTGGCAGACGCCCTTGTTCTTGTAGGACGAGCCGCAGAGCACGGGCGTGAAGGCGCTGGTGATGGTGCCCTTGCGCAGGCAGGCGCGCAGAACGTCGGGCGAGGGATCCTCACCCGAGTCCAGGTAGGCCTCCATCGCCGCCTCGTCCATTTCCAGGGCGGTGTCGACGAGCTCGGCGCGCAGGGCCGGGATGCTGGCGATGTTGTCCAGGTCTTCCTTGACGGTCAGGTTGAGCTTCTGGGCGAGATCGTCGGTGACCTCCCAGGTCTCCCACTTGGCGTCCTTGTCGTCGGAGAACCAGACATAGGCCTTCATCTCGACCAGATCGACCATGCCGCGGAAGTTGTCTTCCGAGCCGAGCGGAACCTGGATGCAGACCGGACGCGCATTCAGGCGGGTCTTGATCATGCTGACGCAGCGCTGGAAGTTGGCGCCGGAGCGGTCCATCTTGTTGACGTAGCAGATGCGCGGGACGTTGTAGTTGTCCGCCAGACGCCAGTTGGTCTCCGACTGCGGCTCCACGCCGGCGACGCCGTCGAACACCACGACCGCGCCGTCGAGCACGCGGAGCGAGCGGTTCACCTCGATGGTGAAGTCGACGTGGCCCGGGGTGTCGATGACGTTGATCTTCTTCTCGCGCCAGAAAGCCGAAACCGCGGCGGACTGAATGGTGATGCCGCGCTTCTGCTCCTGCTCCATGTAGTCGGTCGTGGTCGACGTCTTCAGATCCTTCGTCTCGTGGACGTCGATGATCGTGTGCTTGCGACCGGTGTAGTACAGAATGCGCTCGGTGGTCGTCGTCTTGCCCGCGTCGACGTGGGCGATGATGCCGATGTTCCGAATGTCAGACAGTGGCGTTTGGCGCGGCATGTTGCGGTTCCATTGCAGTAACGCGACAACCGAAGCGCGACCGTCAGGGTCGTCCGCTTCGGCGGCAGAGGTTGGTCGGGGTTTTACGGGCGATCTGTTAAGGCGTTATTAACATTCCGTAAACCGACAAGCAATTTGTCGGAATATTGAAGCGCGCGGCCCTCACAGCGTTCGGGCCACGCCGGCACACCCCAACCGAGGCTGCCGGGTCGCCCCGTTTCCGCCGCCTTATTTAGCAGCGGTGACCTGAATTTCAACGAGATACTCCGGGGCTGCCAGCTTGGCTTCCACCGTGGCGCGGGCCGGCGGGTTGGCCGGATCGACCCAGGCCTCCCACGCCTTGTTCATCGCGCCGAAGCTGGCGATGTCCACCAGATAGATCGTGGCCGACAGCAGCTTGCTCTTGTCGCTGCCCGCTTCCGCCAGCAGGGCGTCGATCTGGGCCAGGATTTGGGCGGTCTGACGCTCGACGTCGGGCGTCGGCTCGTCGGCGACCTGACCGGCGAGATAGACCGTGTCCTTATGGACGACCATCTGGCTCATGCGCGGTCCGGTGTGGAAGCGCTGGATCGACATGACGAAAAGACTCCGGGTTCCGGGGGGCTCGAAAAAGACGCGCGTACGTCTATGCCATTCAGAGCCGCGCGCGAAGTAAAAAATGCGCCGCCCCCGCTCAGGGCTGCTCCGCGGCGGTATCCTTCGCCAAAAGTGCGGCAAACCGGGCGGCGGCGACCGCGAAATTGCGCACGGCCGGGGTATTGCCGGCGGCGACGCCGACTCCGGCGACGGCCCAGCCGCCCCCCGCCGGGCCGTCGCCGCTCGCGGACCGCACCAGCAGCGGCCCGCCGCTTGTCCCGCGCGTGGCGTCGCAATCATGGACCAGCAGCCCGGCACTCTCCCCCAGCATCCGGCAGTCGCGATCGGCCATCAGGATCTGCGCCCGGTCCTGGCTGTAGCCGCCGAGCATCAGCGGCGTTCCGGCCGGCAGGAGCGCGGCGCTGACGGGGAGCGGCGGCACCGACTCCGGCGCAGGCCGCTCCAGCGTCAGCACCGCCCAGTCGGCCGAAACCATGGGGTTGGGCGCAGCGGGATCATAGGCCGGATCGGTCGCGACGCGAGCCACCGTGACATGCCGGGTGAAGTCGCCCCGGTCATAGCCGAACAGGACATGCAGCGATGAGGCCTGCAGGAAGCGCCGCGTCCGCGGGTTGAACAGGCAGTGGGCGGCGGTCAACACCGTGCGCGGCCCGACCAAAGCCCCGGTGCAGCGGCCGGCCAGGTTGGTCTGCACCCGGACGACGCTGCGCCACGGAGCCGCCGACGCATCCACCGGCACCCGCCGGTCCCCCGGCCCGACGCCGGGCAGCAGCGGCCGTTCCGCATGGGCTCCGGGCGCACCGGCCAGAATTATGAGCGCAAGCGCGGCTGCGACCATAAGGCCGAGGCCAAGGCGGCGCCGACCGCGCGCATGTTCTTGCTCCGTTTCCCTCAATCCCGTATTCTCCCGCGCATGGCGACGCTGATCATCACCGAAAAATCCAGTCAGGCGAAAGACCTGCGCGCGGCACTGGGCGACCGCTACGGCCGTATTTTGCCGGCCGAGGGCCACCTGTTGCGGCTTGCCGAGCCGGACGAGGTCGATCCCGCCTGGAAACGCTGGTCGCCGACCCTGCTGAAGCCGGACGGACTCTACCCCACCCGCCCCGACCAGGGTGGCAACAAGGCTGTGAAGCTGCAGGCCATCACAGCCGCGCTGCGCGCCTGCGACGAGGTGATCCTCGCCACCGACTGCGACCGCGAAGGCCAGTTGATCGGCCAGGAGATCCTGGAGCATGTCGGCTATCGCGGCAAGGTGCGGCGCGCGCTTTTCACGGCGCAGGACCCGAAGACCCTGCGCGACGCCTTCGCGACGCTGAAGCCCAACGACAGCATGCGCCCGCTCTATGAGGCGGCGGTGGCGCGCCAGCAGGCCGACCAGATCTACAACCTGTCGCTGACCCGCACCGCGACCAAGACCCTGCTGGCGCCCGGCACCCGCGGCGTCATCGGCATCGGCCGGGTGAAGACCCCGACGCTGGCCATCGTCTGCCTGCGCGAGTTGGAGATCCGCAACTTCAAGCCGGAGGATTATTTCGAGGTCGTGGCGACCGCAAGCGTGGCGGAGGGAAGCTTCCAGATGCGCCACGCCCCGGCGCCGAAGGACCGCATCAAGGACCGCGCTGCGGCCGAGGCCATCGCCCGCGCCGCCGACAACCACCGCGGCCCGCTGACCGTGACGGTGGAGGAGAAGCGGCAGGCCCCGCCCAAGCTGTACGACCTGCCTTCTCTGCAGAAGACCTGCGGACAACGCTGGGGCTGGACCGCCGACCGCACGCTGTCGGTGGCGCAGGAACTGTATGACGGCGACGGCAAGAAGCTGATCACCTATCCGCGCGCCGAGGCGCGGTATCTGTCGGAGAACCAGATCGCCGACGTGCCGGCCATCGTCGGCGCGCTGACCCGGCTGCGCGGCTTCGCCCATCTCGACATTGCCCGCCCGGTGATCCGCAAGGGCAAGTCCGGCCATTTCTGCGACAAGGCGCTGGAGGGCGTATCACACCATGCGGTGATCCCCAACGTCAATGTGCTGGACGATCTGGAATCGCGGCTGGTCCGGCTGACCGACGACGAGAAGCGGCTCTATGCGCTGATCTGCCGGTCCTACCTTGCCGCGGTGATGCCGGATTACGAGTATCGCCAGACCAGCGTGACCATGCCGGTGCCGGTTGGGGGCAAGCCCGTCGCCTTCCGCGCCGTCGGCCGCATCCCGCTGAAGCTGGGCTGGAAGGCTGCCTTCGGGTCCGCCGAGAGTGATGGCAAGCCGGAGGAGGAGGCCGAGCAGACCTTGCCGCCGCTGACCGACGGCGAGCCGGCGACGTTGAGCGACCCAAAGGTGGAGGCCAAACGTACCCAGGCGCCGCCGCGCTACAATGAGGGCACGCTGGTGGACGCCATGCAGAACGCCTGGCGGTTCGTCGAGGAGCCGTCCCTGCGCGACCGTCTGAAGGAGGCCAAAGGGATCGGCACCCCGGCCACCCGCGCCGAAGTCATCAAGGGGCTGCGCAAGCAGAACCTGCTGGGCGCGGACGGCAAATGGCTGGTGCCCACGCCCGCCGGCCTGCACCTGTTCGAGACGCTGCGCGCCGCCGCCCCCACCCTGGTCGATCCCGGAACCACCGCCTTGTGGGAGATGAAGCTGGACGAGGTGGTCACCGGCCGCGCCGATTTTCGCCGCGTGATCGACGCGATCGCGACGGAGGCGGAACGTCTGATCGGTGCGCTGGTCGGACAGCGCGGCACGCTGCTGGACCTCGGCCTGCCTGCTCCCAAGGCACGATTCGCCCGCCGGGGCGCGGGTGGACGCACCAACGACGCCGCAGCGGGTGCTGCCAAGCCGGTGCGCCGGCGGACCCGCAAGGCCGAACCTCCGGTGGAGGGTGGGGCTGCCACGCCGAAGCCCCGCCGTGTCCGCAAAGCCAAGGCTCCGGCATCGGCGCCGCCGACGAGCGTGCAGGCGGATAATGTACAGCCTGCCGCATCGGCCACCGCTCCGGCGCCGCCGAATGGGCTTCGCCGCCGCGAGCCGACGGAGCGCATGGTCGCCTTCGCCCGCAGTTTGGCGGAGCGCAAGGGAATCGACCTGCCCGATCCATGCCTGCGCGACTTCGATCAGTGCCGCAGCTTCCTGGATCAACACGCACGCTGAACAGCCGCAGGACCATAGGGCGGTAGCCGCCCTATTGATTGCAGCGCCGAGGAGATTCGCTCTTTTTTGGCAAGATTGGTCACTGGACGATACTCGCGTCGCCAGCAATTCTCTTGGCATCCTCAATCAATGATGAGCCGTGCCATGGAATTCTTCACTTCGGTTACCCGTACCGTGACCGCAGCGGCACTGAGCCTCGCCGTAGCGGGCCCTGCCCTGGCCCAGAGCCAGCCCAGCTATGGCGGCGCGAGCGTTACCCAGTGCATTCCTTTCGCGAACTTCCAGCCGGTGTCCTTCACCGATGCGCCGCAGCTGAATTTCAGCATTGCCGGCGACAGCACCATCCACTCCGTGACGATGGACACGGGATCGGTCGGCATCGCCATCTCGGCCGCCAACATCCCCAACTATGAACAGCTGAAGACGGCCGCAGGTGCCACGGCCGGCACGCAGTTCCTGTCCAGCAGCAAGGTGCTGTGGGTCGGCACCTGGGTGCCGATGACGGTTACCCTGTATGACCGCAACAACCAGCCGGTGGCGACCTCGGACGTCTTGGTGCTGGGCGTGGAGCAGTCCGGCCGTTGCGACAGCTACCAGACCGATCAGACGATTTGCCCTAACCTGCCGGTGCCGGAAAAGCCCGTGCTCTACATGGGCGTGGGATTCGGTCAGGAGGCGGATTTCCAGCCGCAGGGCACGCCGGACAAGAATGTCCTGCTGAACCTGCGCAGCGTGAACGGCCGGCCCGTCGCGCCGGGCACGCTGAACAAGGGCTATATCATCGGCCGCCAGGGCATCCAGGTCGGGCTGACCGCGGCCAACACGGCGGGCTTCCGCTTCGCCAAGCTGCAGCCCTATCAGCAGTATCCCGGCGACTGGATGATGCCGCGCGGCTGCATCACGGTGAATCCGAACGATAACCGCGATGCCAATGGCCCGACCTGCACCCCGGCGAACATTCTGGTCGATACCGGCATCCCGCAGAGCTACATGACGGTGCCGCCCGCGATCAAGTTCGACACGGTGCAGCAGCCTGACAGAAGCGAGCCGAACAAGACCGTCGGCGTGTTGGCACCACAAATGTCGGTCGCCGTGCAAATTCCCAATGCCGCCAATCCCATCGCAACCGATGCCTTCATCGTTGGCGGCGGCGCGCCGAACGAACCGGAACAGGTGATCCCCTGGAGCACCGACAAGCGTCCACCCTTCATCAACACCGGCCGCCATTTCCTGCGGCAGTACCAGTTCCTGTATGACGCGAGCCAAGGCTATGTCGGCATGAAGGATCAGCCGAATCCCTGCGGCGAACAGTGACCGCCAAACGGGCGCCCCATCCGGCGCCCCTCACTTTTCGGGCATGAAAAAAGCCCCGGATCGGGGCCTGGTTGTAGAAGCGCGTATGGGAATGGTGGGCGATGAGGGGATCGAACCCCCGACATTCTCGGTGTAAACGAGACGCTCTACCGCTGAGCTAATCGCCCGAAGCCTGGAAAAGGCTTTGCCTTCAAATACAAGCCGGCCGGGTGGTTGCCCGGCCGGCCGCACTATGCCCTGAATGGGCCGGAAACTTCAAGCCTGTCCGGCTGAACCTCAGTTCAGCGCGTCCTTGAGGGTCTTGCCGGCCTTGAACTTCGGCTGCTTGGACGCCGGAATGTCGATCTTCTCACCCGTGCGCGGGTTGCGGCCTTCGGTCGCGGGACGCTCAGCCACCGCAAAGGTGCCGAAGCCGACCAGACGGACCTCATCGCCATTCTTCAAGGATTCGGCGATGCTGTCGAACACGGCGTCGACGGCCTTCGTGGCGTCGGTCTTGGACAAACCGGACGCTTCGGCAACATGCGCCACGAGATCGTTCTTGTTCACGCAATCCCCCTTCCAAATTCAGCAAATACTGAAAGACAAAAGCCGCCCCAGGACTTTTCGTCCACGACTTATTGGAAGCAAAGGATAAGCACAGCGTTTGCCGCCCGTCAATTCCAGACGGGCGGCATAGCTCATCATGTTCCAAAAGTCGCGCGTCCGGCGGCGGCCACGATCGGATCGCAACCGCCGGCCCCGGATCAGTGACGCAGGGCCTCTCCGTCGGCGCCCTTCTCCTGGACCTTCGCCGCGGCCGGATCGACCTCCGGCTCGGTCCACTCGATCGGCTCCAACGGACGCACCAACGCGTTGCGCAGCACCTCGTCCACCGTGCTGACGGGCATGATCTCCAGCCCGCGCTTCACGTTGTCCGGGATGTCCGCCAGATCCTTTTCGTTGTCCTTCGGGATCAGCACATGCTTGATGCCGCCGCGCAGTGCGGCCAGCAACTTCTCCTTCAGGCCACCGATCGGCAGGACCCGGCCGCGCAGCGTGATTTCGCCGGTCATCGCCACGTCCTTGCGAACCGGGATGCCGGTCAGCACCGAGACGATGGAAGTGGCCATGGCGACACCGGCCGACGGGCCGTCCTTCGGCGTGGCGCCTTCGGGAACGTGGACGTGGATGTCCTTCTTCTCGAACAGCGTCGGCTTGATGCCGAAGGCGACGGCGCGCGACTTGACGTAGCTCTCGGCCGCCTGGACCGATTCCTTCATCACGTCGCCCAGCTTGCCGGTGGTGGTGACGCGGCCCTTGCCGGGCAGGCCGACGGCCTCGATCGACAGCAGTTCGCCGCCGACCTCGGTCCAGGCCAGACCGGTGGTGACGCCCACCAGATCCTCCAGCTCCGCCTCGCCATAGTGGAAGCGGCGGACACCGGCATACTTGTCAAGGTTGCGGCGGGTGACCGACACCTTGGCGCCGCCGGTGCCCTTCAGCAGGATCTCCTTCACCGCCTTGCGGCAGAGGTTGGCGATCTCACGCTCCAGGCTGCGGACGCCGGCTTCCCGCGTGTAGTAGCGGACCAGATCGCGCAGCGCGTCGTCGGAGATGGTGAACTCGCCCTTCTTCAGGCCGTTCGCCTCGATCTGCTTCTCGATCAGGTGGCGCTTGGAGATCTCGACCTTCTCGTCCTCGGTGTAGCCGGCGACGCGGATGATCTCCATGCGGTCCAGCAGCGGCTGCGGCATGCGCATCGTGTTGGCCGTGCAGACGAACATCACGTCGGACAGGTCGTAGTCGACTTCCAGGTAATGGTCGTTGAAGGTGCCGTTCTGCTCCGGATCCAGGACCTCCAGCAGGGCGGACGACGGGTCGCCGCGCCAGTCGGCGCCGAGCTTGTCGATCTCGTCCAGCAGGAAGAGCGGGTTGGAGGACTTCGCCTTCTTCATGCCCTGGATGACCTTGCCGGGCATCGAGCCGATGTAGGTGCGGCGGTGACCACGGACCTCGGCCTCGTCACGAACGCCGCCCAGCGACATGCGGACGAAGTTGCGGCCCGTGGACTTGGCGATCGACTTGCCGAGCGAGGTCTTGCCGACGCCGGGCGGACCGACGAGGCAGAGGATCGGACCCTTGACCTTGTTCATCCGGTTCTGGACGGCGAGATACTCGAGGATACGCTCCTTGACCTTCTCCAGACCGTAATGGTCGGCGTCCAGCACCTTCTGGGCCAGCTTCAGGTCGCGCTTCACCTTGGTGCGCTTCTTCCACGGAATGGACAGCATCCAATCCAGGTAGTTGCGGACCACGGTGGCTTCCGCCGACATCGGGCTCATCGACCGCAGCTTCTTCAGCTCGGCGAGCGCCTTTTCGCGGGCTTCCTTGGAGAAGCGCGTCTTGTTGATCTTCTCTTCCAGTTCCGCCGACTCGTCGCGGCCGTCCTCGGTCTCGCCGAGTTCCTTCTGGATCGCCTTCAGCTGCTCGTTCAGATAGTACTCGCGCTGAGTCTTCTCCATCTGCCGCTTGACGCGGTTGCGGATGCGCTTTTCCACCTGAAGAACGCCGATCTCGCCTTCCATGAAGGCATAGACCCGCTCCAGACGCTCCGACACGGTGGCGCATTCCAGAAGCTGCTGCTTTTCCGGAATCTTCAGCGCCAGATGCGAAGCGACGGTGTCGGCCAGCTTGCCGGCTTCCTCGATCTGGTTGATCGAGACCAGCACCTCCGGCGGGATCTTCTTGTTGAGCTTGATGTACTGCTCGAACTGGGAGACGACGGCGCGGCTCAGGGCTTCGAGCTCCTGGTTCTCGCCGGTCTTTTCCTCCACCAGTTCGGCCTGGGCCTGGAAGAACTCCTCATTGTCGGCGAACTTGGTGATGGCGGCGCGCTGGCCACCTTCCACCAGCACCTTGACGGTCCCGTCCGGCAGCTTGAGCAACTGCAACACGGTGCCGACGGTGCCGACGCTGTAGATGTCGGCCGGAGTCGGATCGTCCTGCGCGGCGTTCTTCTGGGTGACGAGCAGGATCTGCTTGTCATCCTTCATCACGTCTTCCAGCGCGCGCACGGACTTCTCGCGCCCGACGAACAGCGGCACAATCATGTGGGGGAAGACCACGATGTCGCGCAGCGGCAGGACCGGGTAGAGGGCACCACGGGAGAGTTCGATCATGGGCAGGGCCTCGATGAATGGATCGCCGCCAGCCCGGAATGGGCCTGACACAGCCCCCGCCTCGGGTTGAGCGCGGGGATCGCCTACGGCACCCGACTAACGTGGCACACGCCCATGCGCCCTTCAAGTGGCTGCGGCTTCCTTCGCGCCGTTTCCACGGGGTGAGGAGGCCATTCCACCGGCCAACACCCCGTTTATTCCACTTTCGGACGGCTTGAACGGCGCTTCGGGCCGATTTGGAGCCCATTCGGCCGCCTAATGGGGAGCATTGCGGCCCCGTCCGCGCCCCAACCCGGGGCAGGACCGCCATGACAGCTCTGGTGAGGCGACGATTCGGATGGGAGGGCGGCCAACCCATGGAACCGGCGGCACCGGAACCATGGGGAAAAGAGATAAAGGGGGCGGACAAAAGAAAAGGGGCGCCGAAGCGCCCCATTATTCGCCGCGTCGCGACACGCGCGACAGAGTGTCTCCGGGTCAGGCGCCCGGCGCCTCGCTGCGTCGTTCGGCATGGACGTAGAGCGGCTTGGCACGCCCTTCGACCACTTCCTTGTTGACCAGGATGCTCTCGATGCCGGTCAGGCCCGGCAGGTCGAACATCGGGTCGAGCAGGATGGCTTCCATGATCGACCGCAGGCCGCGGGCGCCGGTCTTGCGGGCAATCGCCTTGTGGGCGATGGCGCGCATGGCGTCCTCGGAGAACTCCAGATGGACGTCTTCCATCTCGAACAGGCGTTGGTACTGCTTGACCAAGGCGTTCTTCGGCTTGCTGAGGATCTCGACCAGCGCGCCCTCGTCCAGGTCGGACAGGGTGGCCAGCACGGGCAGGCGGCCGATGAACTCGGGGATCAGACCGAACTTCAGCAGATCCTCGGGCTCGACCTCGTGCAGGATCTCGCCGGTGGCACGCTCGTCGGCGGAGCGGACATCGGCGCCGAAGCCGATGCTGGTGCCCTTGCCGCGCTGGGCGATGATCTTGTCCAGGCCGGCGAAGGCGCCGCCGCAGATGAACAGGATGTTGCTGGTATCGACCTGCAGGAATTCCTGCTGCGGATGCTTGCGCCCGCCCTGCGGCGGCACGGAGGCGACGGTGCCCTCCATGATCTTCAGCAGTGCCTGCTGCACGCCCTCGCCCGACACGTCACGGGTGATCGACGGGTTGTCGGACTTGCGGCTGATCTTGTCGACCTCGTCGATGTAGACGATGCCGCGCTGCGCCCGCTCCACATTGTAGTCGGCGGCCTGCAGCAGCTTGAGGATGATGTTCTCGACGTCCTCGCCGACGTAACCGGCTTCGGTCAGCGTCGTGGCGTCGGCCATGGTGAAGGGAACGTCGATGATGCGGGCCAGGGTCTGGGCCAGCAGCGTCTTGCCGCAGCCGGTCGGACCGATCAGCAGGATGTTCGACTTCGCCAGTTCGACGTCGTTGTGCTTCGTCCCGTGGGCGAGGCGCTTGTAATGGTTGTGGACCGCCACCGACAGCACGCGCTTGGCGTAGGACTGTCCGATAACGTAATCGTCGAGCACCGCATGAATGTCGCGCGGGGTCGGAACCCCATCGCGGGACTTCACGAGGGTCGTCTTGTTCTCCTCGCGAATGATGTCCATGCACAGTTCGACGCATTCATCGCAGATGAACACCGTCGGACCGGCAATCAGCTTGCGGACCTCGTGCTGGCTCTTGCCGCAGAAGGAGCAGTAGAGCGTATTCTTCGAATCGCCGCTGCTGGACTTGCTCATCGGTACTCCGTCATCTCGCGGGAGGCGTGATCCTTGAGGACCATGCCCGTTCGCGGCGCCCCCCGACGCCGGTCCTACTCAGGTTATCGCGGACGACGCCCGCGACAAGGTCATGCGCCGATTTGGCGACGCATCACGATCCGCATATCCGGGTCCCTCATCGGGACTTCCCCTATGACCGGATCGTGTCACTGCCATTCAACAACAGCGTCACGACCCGATCAACCCTTTGTTGGGAGGGCTCAGGAATGGTGGTCGGCGCCCGGGCGCTTCTCCACCACCTCGTCGATCAGGCCGAAGGCCTTCGCCTCTTCCGGCGACATGAACTTGTCGCGCTCCATGGCGGTCTCGATGGTGTCGAGGTCCTGCCCGGTGTGCTTGACGTAGATGTCGTTCAGGCGCGAACGCAGCTTCAGGATTTCCTGGGCCTGGATTTCGATGTCCGAGGCCTGGCCCTGGGCGCCGCCCGACGGCTGGTGGATCATGATGCGGCTGTTGGGCAGCGAGAAGCGCTTGCCCGGCGCACCGGCGGCCAGCAGCAGCGAGCCCATCGACGCGGCCTGCCCCATGCACACCGTCGACACCTGCGGACGGATGTACTGCATGGTGTCGTAGATGGCGAGGCCGGCCGAGACGTATCCGCCCGGCGAATTGATGTAGAGCGCGATGTCCTTGTTCGGGTTCTCCGACTCAAGGAACAGCAGCTGCGAGCAGATCAGGCTGGCGACGGCGTCGTTCACTCCGCCGATCAGGAAGATGATCCGCTCCTTCAGCAGGCGCGAATAGATGTCGTACGCGCGCTCGCCCCGGTTGGTCTGTTCGATGACCATCGGGACCAGAGCATTCATCTTCGGCTCGAAGTCGTACATGTGTTCTTCCCTGCCCCCGCAGTTGGCTGAACCGGTGATCGTTGCCGGCACGGAACCACATATAGGAACCTTTGGGGGCGGATGGTAGTCCGCCCCCACTCCTTTTGGGGAGTTAGGCGGCCTCAGCCTCGTCCTCGTCCTTCGTCAGCTCTTCGACGCTGACGGTCTTCTCGGTCACCTTGGCCTGATCCAGGATGTGATCGACGACCTTGTCCTCGAAGATCGGGGCGCGGAGATTCTCGAGCGCCTGCTGGTTCTGCTTGAAGAACTCGAACACCTGACGCTCCTGGCCGGGGAAGCGGCGGGCTTCGTTGATCAGGGCGCGGTTCACCTCGTCCTGGGTGACCTGGATGTTGTTGCGGCGGCCGACTTCCGACAGCAGCAGACCCAGGCGGACGCGGCGCTCGGCGATCGAGCGGTATTCGGCCTTCAGGTCGTCCTCGGACTTGTTGGCGTCCTCGCCGGCCGTGCCGTTCTTCAGCTCTTCCTGCAGGCGGGCCCAGATGCCCTCGAACTCGATGTCGACCATGCCGGCCGGCACCTCGAAGGAATGGGCCTCGGCCAGCTTGTCGAGCAGCTGGCGCTTCACGCGCAGGCGCGACAGGCCGTCATACTCGCCCTTGATGCGGTCGCGGATGGCTTCGCGCATCTTCTCCAGGCTCTCCATGCCGAACTCCTTGGCGAGTTCGTCATTGACTTCGGCCGGGACGTTCTTGCGCAGCTCCTTCACGTCGACCTCGAAGACCGTCGCGGCACCCTTCAGGCGCTCGTGCGGGTAGTCTTCCGGGAAGGTGACGTTGACGGTGCGGTGCTCGCCGGCCTTGACGCCGACCAGCTGCTCCTCGAAGCCCGGCACGAAGCGGCCGGCGCCGAGTTCCAGCGGATAGTCCTTGCCGTCCATGCCCGGCAGGGCCTCGCCGTCGACGGAACCGGCGAAGTCGATCACGGCGATGTCGCCGGTCTCGGCGGCGCGGTCCTCGGTGACCGGGGCCTGGGTCGAGTGGGCCGAGGCCAGACGGCTCAGCGCCTCTTCCACCGACTCGTCGGTGACCTCGGCGACCGGCTTCTCCAGCTCGATGCCGGTGAAGTCGCCCGGCTCGACGTCCGGCAGCAGCTCGACGGCCATCTTGTAGGTGAGGTCGCCGCCGTCCTCGTACTTCTCGACTTCGATCTTCGGCTGCAGGGCGACGCGCAGGCCGCGCTCGCTCAGCGCCTGGCGCGAGCTGTCGGAGATGGCGTCCTCCAGCACCTCGGACAGCACGCCGCCGAAATAGCGCTGCTTGATCACGGTGACCGGCACCTTGCCCGGACGGAAGCCCGGCAGCTGGACCGTGCGGCGCAGCTCTTCCAGCTTGCCGTTCACCTTCTCTTCGATGTCCTTGGCGGAAATGACGACCTGAAATTCGCGCTTGAGGCCGTCGGTGCTGGTCTCGGTGATGTTCATCGGAACGAAAGCCTATCTCGTTGTTCCGGCCCGGCGGCGCCCGTCCGGGCGGCCCGAATCCGTGTTGTCCATGCGGTCCAAGGTGTTGCCATGGTGCGGGCGAAGGGACTTGAACCCATACGACCGAAGTCACTGGAACCTAAATCCAGCGCGTCTACCAATTCCGCCACGCCCGCGTTCATGGCAAAGGCAGCCGCGACGGGTGCGCAAACACCCGCCGGACCGCCGGCGAAGTCCGGTCTATAGCACAGCGCGCCGGAAGCAAACAGGCAAAATGGCCCCGCTCAACAGAGTGAGGTCCGGTCCGTTCGCCTCAGTTGCCGGCCTTCCCCAGCGACCTTACCGCCGACGAGGTGATGATGCGCCCCTCGCCGGTATAGGCCTCGTGGTTGGCATCGATCTCGCCCAGCCGGTAGCGGTAGTTGATCATCATCCCCAGCGACTGTTTCAGCCCCTTGGCCGACCGGTCGGCCAGCCAGTTCAGCCGTTCCATCCGGGCGCCGTTGGTCAGGTGGAAATGCGCCACCGGATCCTGCGCGCGGGCGCGGCCATGGCCCTTCGCCTCCTGCACCGTGGTCAGGTAATGGGTGCACATCCGCATCAAGGGACCCCGCAGGCGTTTCTGCAGTTCCTCGTCTTCCACCCAGCCGGGGCGGGACAGCGCGCGGGCGAGCAGCGGCGATTCGTCGGTGCCGACGCCGCCCTCGGTCGGAGCTTCGGTGTCGTCGCCCTGTTCCAGCGCGGCCAGCCGCTCGGCTATGCGCTCGGCCTCCGTGTTGCTCAGCAGGGCGTCGCCGTCGCAGTCGAGCGTCCGGTCGAACCAGCGGCGGAAACCGGGGATCGGCGACAGGGTGGCATAGCACTTGATGTTGGGGAATTCGGTCGCCAGCCCGTCGACCACCCGCTTGATCAGGAAATTGCCGAAGCTGATGCCGCCCAGCCCGACCTGGGCGTTGGAGATCGAATAGAAGATGGCGCTGTCGGCGCTCTTCGGGTCGCAGACCGGGGCGGTCGGGTCGAGCAGCGCCTGCACATTGTCCGACATGCCCTGGACCAGAGCCACCTCGACGAAGATCAGCGGCTCGTGCGGCATGCGCGGATGGAAGAAGGCGAAGCAGCGGCGGTCGGAATCGAGCCGGTCCTTCAAATCCTGCCAGCCGCTGATCTCGTGCACCGCCTCGTACTTGATCAGCTTTTCCAGCAGCGAGGCCGGGCTGTCCCAGGTGATGCGGTGCATCTCCAGGAATCCGACGTCGAACCAGGCGCGCAGCAGGTTCTTGAGATCGTCTTCCAGCGCCTGCAGCAGCGGTTCGCCGCGCGCCATCTCCATCAGTTCGGCGCGCAGGTCGACCAGGAACTTGACGCCTTCCGGCAGGGCGTTGAACTGGGTGAGCAGGCGCAGGCGCGGCGGTTCCAGCGCACGGCGGAGAGCCCGCTCGGCATGGCCGCGGGCGACCGGGTCGGCAGCCGCCTGGAAGGTCGCCATCGCGTCCATCACCGCGTCGCGGTCGACGTCGAAGTCGCGCGCGAGCATCAAAAGGAAGTTGCGGCGGCCCTGGGGATCGAGCGCCAGATAGGTGCGGCCGAGTTGGGCGGCGCGGGCGCGGGCCGAAACCTCGCCGCCGCGCGATTCCAGGCAGGCCTCGATCTGCTCCTTTAGCCGTTCGGCGTCCTCGCGGGGCAGATGGGTGCGCGGCGGTGCGCCGACGGCGCCGCGGGCCGAGGCCGCGATCTCGCGCCAGCGGGTGCGCAGGTTGTCCAGCGCGCGGTCGAAAAAATTGGGCTGCGCGGCCTGGGATGGCGGCACAGGATCCAGCGTGGTCGTGTCGGGTGCGTCGCTCATGCCCCGGAGTCTGGCCCGCCTCGACCGGCGCCGCAAGGGGGCGCGTGGACGCTGCCGTTGGAGGTACCTCCAACGTCGCGCTTGAGCGGCCTTTGGCAGGTGTCAGCCTTGTGCCTTCAATGCCTTCAGCACACCGGAAAGCGCCCCCGCCAGATCGTCGGAGATCAGGCCGGGGCCGAGCGCGCGCCCGGCCTCGCCATGCAACCAGACGGCGGTGCAGGCGGCTTCGAACCCGTCCATCCCCTGCGCCAGCAGGCCCAGCACGATGCCGGCCAGCACGTCGCCGGTCCCGGCGGTCGCCAGATCGGGCGGCGCGTTGACGTTGACCACGGCGCGGCCGTCGGGCGCGGCGACCACCGTGTCCGCCCCCTTCAGCACCACCACGGCACCCGACCGGGCGGCGGCGGCACGCACCCGCGACAGCTTGTCGCCGTCCATGCCGACCGAATCGCCGAAAAGGCGGGCGAACTCCCCCTCATGCGGAGTCAGGACGCAGCGCTTGTCCAACCGATCGAGCAGTTCGTCCGCCGATTCGGCGAAGCTGGTCAGCGCATCGGCGTCCAGCACACAGGCCTTGCGGGCATCCAGCGCGGCCATCACCGCGGCGCGGGTCTGTGCGCCCCTGCCCGCTCCCGGCCCGATCAGCACCGCGTTCTTCCGCTGGTCCTGCAGCAGGCTGGCGAAGGCGCCGTCATCCTCCAGCGGGTCGACGATCACGCTGGCGCATCCGGCGGCATAGACCGGGAAGGCCTCCTGCGGGCAGGCGATGGTGACCAGCCCGGCCCCGGCCCGCAATGCCGCGACCGAGGCAAGCCGCGCCGCCCCGGTCATCCGCGCACCGCCGAGAACCACGGCATGGCCGCGCGCATATTTGTGGCCGTCCAGCGCCGGCCAGGGGAAGCGATGATGCCACAGCGACGGCTCGTTGACGGCGGTCTGCGGGGCGATGCCGTCCAGCACGCGCTCCGGAATGCCGATGTCGGCGACCACCACTTCGCCGCACAGGGTACGGCCGGGCAACAGCACATGGCCGGGCTTGCGGCGGAAGAAGGTGACGGTCAGCGCCGCCTGGGGCGCGGCGCCCAGCACCCGGCCGCTGTCTCCGTGCAGGCCGCTCGGCACGTCCACCGCCACCACCGTGAGCCCTTCCATCGCCTCGACGATGGCGCGGGCGTGGCCGTCGAGCGGCCGGGACAGGCCGGCGCCGAACAGCGCGTCGATGACCAGGGGATTGCCCTTGAGGATGTAGGGATCGGCCGCTTCGATCGGACCGGGCCAGCGGTCTGCAGCCACCGCGGCGTCGCCCGTGAGTGCCGAGCGTGTGCCGAGCAGCGCCAGCCGCACCGGCCAGCCGGCCTCCAGCAGGAGCCGGGCGATCACGAAGCCGTCGCCGCCATTGTTCCCGGGGCCGCAGAGCACGGCGGTCGGATGCGGCGCCCAGCGTTCGCACACCGCGCGGACCACGGCGGCGCCGGCGGCCTCCATCAGGGCCGGGCCGGGCACCCCGGCGGCGATGGCCAACTGATCGGCCCGATACATCTCCGCGACGGACAGAAGCTCATCCATCCCTCACTCCCCGGCACTGCGTTCCGTTGCGGGCGAACTCGCACGCCCCCACTCTACCCCTGGGGTGCGTCTTTGCCCGCAACGGACGATGCAGACAAGCATAAACGCCCGCGAGACGGCCAGTAAGCCGTGCGGACGATAAGAAGAACGGATTTTAAGAGGAAAGGAAAGGGAAGATGGGGCGATGGATGGGACTCGAACCCACGACCACTCGGACCACAACCGAGGGCTCTACCAACTGAGCTACCACCGCCGCCGTCAGCGTTTCCGCCGTCGGGAGCCGCGTTATCCTCCACCTCGGCTTTCCGGTCAAGCGCCTTTTTCGCGAAAAGTGAAAAAACTTCTTTCGGGGTCGGAGCCCACCCCTTTCGCCCGTAACTGCCGCCTTCGATGACGCTCAGGCAGAGGAGCGCTTGCGCCTGTTGCACAAATATTGTTCACTCCGCTGAATCCTTCGGCAGCACCCTGCCCCATCGGACGGCATCCGACCGTCTTATGACCAGCGTCGATGCCGCCGGACCGGATCGGCCGAATGTGGCACGCTCCATGCTTACCGTCGTCGCTGTCGGCAGTGCCGTGGACGGTGCCTGCCGGCGTTGGCACCTCGTACACGAGAGACCCATGAAGAAGATCGAAGCCATCATCAAGCCGTTCAAACTCGACGAGGTGAAGGAAGCCCTTCACGAGGTCGGGATCAAGGGGATCACCGTCACCGAAGCCAAGGGCTTCGGCCGCCAGAAGGGCCACACCGAACTTTACCGCGGCGCGGAATATGTCGTGGACTTCCTGCCGAAGGTGAAGATCGAGGTGGTGATGGAAGACTCCCTGGTGGAACGGGCGATCGAGGCGATCCAGCAGGCCGCCCATACCGGCCGCATCGGCGACGGCAAGATCTTCGTCACGCCCGTGGAGGAAGTGGTCCGCATCCGCACCGGCGAAAAGGGTGCCGACGCGATCTGATCGCGTCCGGCCATCCCGTCCGACCTTCCAACCGGCTCCCTTCCGACCAGCATCCGCCAACATGCGCCGTTTTCCCCATCCCCTCGCGCCGGCCCCTGCCGCACCCTTCGCCGAACGGCCGATGGCCGCCTATGGCGAACGTGCGACTTTTTGGGTTGGCGCGTTGTACGGGGAAGAAAGGCGTGAGATAACGTCCGCCGCGAGCGCCGCCCTCCGCCGCCGAAGCCCCGAAAGGGCTGGGGCTGCGGCTTGACGCAGCGGGATCCAACCCTCTTAAAGCGTGGAAAAAGAGACATGTCCGACATCAGCAAGGTCTTCGACCTGATCAAGGAACACGACGTCAAGTACGTGGACCTGCGCTTCACCGACCCGCGCGGCAAGCTGCACCACACGGCCCAGCACGTCTCGACCATCGACGAGGACGTGTTCGAAGACGGCATCATGTTCGACGGTTCCTCGATCGCCGGCTGGAAGGGCATCGAAGAGTCGGACATGATCCTGAAGCTGGACCCGACGACGGCCATCATGGACCCGTTCGCCGCCCAGCCGACGCTGAACATCCTCTGCGACGTCTACGATCCGGGCACCGGCGGCGCCTACGCCCGCTGCCCGCGCGGCATCGCCAAGGCCGCCGAGAAGTACACCGCGTCGGCCGGCATCGGCGACACCGTCTTCTTCGGTCCGGAAGCCGAGTTCTTCGTGTTCGACGACGTCAAGTACTCCGTCGACATGAACAAGGTGTCCTACGAGTTCGCCTCTGACGAAGGCTCCTATTCGTCGGGCAAGGAGTATGAGGACGGCAACCTGGGCCACCGCCCGGGCACCAAGGGCGGCTATTTCCCGGTCGCCCCGATCGACAGCTGCAACGACCTGCGCGCCGAGATGCTGAGCGTCCTGGCCGAGATGGGCGTTCCGGTCGAGAAGCACCACCACGAGGTGGCCGCCGCACAGCACGAACTGGGCATCAAGTTCGACACGCTGGTCCGCACCGGCGACAACATGCAGTACTACAAGTACGTGGTGCACAACGTCGCCCACGCCTATGGCAAGACCGCGACCTTCATGCCGAAGCCGGTCTTCGGCGACAACGGTTCGGGCATGCACTGCCACCAGTCGATCTGGAAGGACGGCCAGCCGCTGTTCGCCGGCAACCAGTACGCCGACCTGTCGGAGCTGGCGCTGTACTACATCGGCGGCATCATCAAGCACGCCAAGGCGCTGAATGCCTTCACCAACCCGTCGACCAACAGCTACAAGCGTCTGGTCCCGGGCTATGAGGCCCCGGTTCTGCTGGCCTACTCGGCCCGCAACCGTTCGGCGTCCTGCCGCATCCCGTACGTTGCCTCGCCGAAGGGCAAGCGCGTCGAGGTCCGCTTCCCGGATCCGTCGGCCAACCCGTACCTGGCCTTCGCCGCCATGCTGATGGCCGGCCTGGACGGCATCCAGAACAAGATCCATCCTGGCGACGCGATGGACAAGAACCTGTACGATCTGCCGCCGGAAGAGCTGGCCAAGGTCCCGACCGTCTGCGGCTCGCTGCGCGAAGCCCTGAACTCGCTCCGCGAGGACAACGAGTTCCTGCGCAAGGGCGACGTCTTCACGCAGGACATGATCGACGGCTACATCGACCTCCGCACGGAAGAGATGATGGCCTTCGAGACCATGCCGCACCCGATCGAGTACAAGATGTATTACTCGGTCTGATGTTGCCTCGCGGCGTCCGGCAATGGGCGCCGCGGTCGGTCACGCATCATTCGAAAGCCGCTCCCGGTTCGCGCCGGGGGCGGTTTTCTTTTTTGGCCTGTTCAATCCAGACGCCGACATCGGGCGGCGCGCAGCCCTTGCGTTCGGCGCAGTCCGCCTTGGCGCAGGTGCAGGCCGGAAATAGGCAGCCGTCGCCGTTCAGGTCGGTTGCCCGCACCGCGAGGTCGTAGCGGACGCCGCGCATGATGGCGGGGCCGGCGGTGCTGTGGCGCTCGTAATGCTCCACGACATGGCGGACGCGGGTGAGCAGTTCTCGCCGTTGATCCTGTCCTGGGTCCATGCACTCGCCCCCAATCGCCGGTGATTGCAGCCAAGAACAGGGACGCCCGAAAGCCGCGCCCTGTTCCGGCATCCAAGCGCAGTACGGCGCAAGAGGAATTCAACGCACAGGAATGATGCGGCAGCCCGGCTGTTGGCACGCCAGTGACCGAGATGAGTGACCAGGATGGGAGAGAGCATGATGGATCGTGATCGGCTGCACCGCGTCGCCAAGGCGCTGGGCGACGTCCGCCTCTATGAAAAGCACCACACCGGTGAGTTCATCACCATGCGCCTGCGCGACTCCCTGGCCGACACCCCCGGCTATGACGAGGAGGAGGTCGACAAGAAGCTGCTGGAATTGGCGCGGGTCGCGCTTGAGGCGGCGGAATAAGCGCGGCGGGGGTGACGAAGCGGCGCATGGGCTGTTGGTGGGGGTGAAGCGTCCACCAGAGGGAGACTGCCGCCATGGCCGAAGAGAAGACGTCCGATATGCCGCAGAACGATCGGGCCGGCAGCGACCGTCCCGCCGCCAAGCCGATCCCGGTGAAGCCGGCGGTCGAGCCGATGAGCGACAAGGACGAAGCACCGCCGGGCACGCCGGGCACGGGCGAGAACATCGATCCGAAGACCGGCGAGAGCTATGTGCAGGGGATCGGCGGGGCTTGATGGGTAGGCGTCGGCTTACGAAGCCCCCTCCCTAACCCTCCCCCGCTCTCGCGGGAGAGGGGATCATCGTCCCATTGCGAACTCATTTGTTCCTGCCAAAGCTCAATCACAAACGAAAACGGCCGGCTCCTGCGAGCCGGCCCTTTCGCTGTCACGTCGCCCGCGTCACGCCATGAAGGGCGGAACCGCGGTGAAGTTGGCGGCCTTCTCGACGACATGGCCGACACGCAGCAGCGTCTCCTCGTCGAAGGGGCGGCCGATCAGCTGGAGGCCGAGCGGCAGGCCGTCGGCGCCGAGACCGGCGGGGACCGACATGGCCGGCAGGCCGGCGAGATTGATCGGAACGGTAAAGACGTCGTTCAGGTACATCTGCACCGGATCGTCCATCTTCTCGCCGATGGCGAAGGGCGTGCTGGGAGCAGTCGGCGTCAGGATGACGTCGCAGCTCTTGAACGCCTCGTCGAAGTCCCACTTGATGCGCGTGCGCACCTGACGGGCCTTGTTGTAGTAGGCGTCGTAATAGCCGGCCGACAGCACATAGGTGCCGATCAGGATGCGGCGCTGCACTTCCTTGCCGAAGCCGGCGCCGCGGGTGTTCTCGTACATCTCCTTGAGGTTGCCGCCCTCGACCCGCAGGCCGTAGCGCACGCCGTCATAGCGCGCGAGGTTGGACGACGCCTCGGCCGGGGCGATGATGTAGTAGGCGGCCAGCGCGTATTTGGTGTGCGGCAGGCTGACCTCGACCGGCTCGGCGCCGGCCTCCTTCAGCCAGGCGATGCCCTGGTCCCACAGCGCGGCGATCTCCGGCGACAGGCCCTCGACCCGGTATTCCTTCGGAATGCCGACGCGCAGGCCGCGGATGTCACCCGTCAGCGCGGCGCGGAAATCCGGCACCGGCATGTCGACCGAGGTGGAGTCCTTCGGATCGAAGCCGCACATGGAGCGCAGCATGATCGCCGCATCCTCGACCGTGCGGGTCATCGGCCCGGCCTGATCCAGCGAGGAGGCGTAGGCGACGATGCCCCAGCGCGAGCAGCGGCCATAGGTCGGCTTGATGCCGACGGTGCCGGTATAGCCGGCCGGCTGGCGGATCGAGCCGCCGGTGTCCGTGCCGGTGGCGCCCAGCGCGGCGCGCGCGGCGATCACCGCGGCGGAACCGCCCGACGAACCGCCGGCAACGATCTTCTTTTCCCAGGCGCCGGGCGCACCGGGGCTCCACGGGCTGACCGTCTCGCCCTGATGGGCGGTGATGGTGGCCGAACCCATGGCGAACTCGTCCAGGTTCACCTTGCCCAGCATGACGGCGCCGTCGCGCCACAGCTGGGAGGTCACCGTGGATTCATACTCCGGCTTGAAGCCGTCCAGGATGTGGCTGCCGGCGGTGGTCGACACGCCCTTGGTGCAGAACAGGTCCTTCACCGCGATGGGCAGGCCGTCCATCGGCCCGGCCGAGCCCTTCGCGCGGCGCTCGTCGCTGGCCTTGGCCATCGACAGGGCGGCGTCGGGGGTCTCGGTGATGAAGATGTTGAAGGGGCGCACGGCCTCGACCGCGCGCACATGCGCCTCGGTCAGCTCGACCGCGGTGAAGTCCTTCTTGGCGAGGCCGTCGAGGGCCTCCGCCATCGTCAGATGCGTGAGCGCCGTCATCACTCGACCACCTTGGGCACGACATAGAAGCCTTCGGCCGTTTCCGGACCGTTCGACAGGACCTGCGCGGCGTAACCGCCGTCGGTGACCTCGTCCTTGCGGCGGCGCAGCTTTTGCGCGGCCACGCTGGTCATCGGCGGCACGTCCTTCGTGTCGACCTCGTTGAGCTGTTCCACGAAGGTCAGAATCTGGCTCAGTTCCCCAGCCAGGGATTCCAGTTCCTCGTCCGGCACCTTGATGCGGGCCAGATGCGCGATCTTGGCCACCGTGGCCTTGTCGAGCGACATGCCTCTACTCTCTTCCAAAACATTGGAAATCGGCCGCGAAGCTATCACCCGCGCACGTCCACCGCAACGTTTGCGGCCCGTGACCCGCTCAGAAGGCGTCGGGATTGCCCGCGACAGGGCCGGCGGCCAGGGCCAGCGGGCATCCGCAGGACCGGCAGGTGGTCTGCTGGAGCACCTGCAGCACCCGCGCATCGGGCAGCGTGACCCCAAGCGCGCGTTCCACTTCCACGATCTGGCGCTTGTGGTCGGCACTGGCGCCGCAGGCAGCATCGAGCATGGCGCCATAGTCGGAGCGCGGCTGGGCCGTGATCGCCTTCGCCCCACCGGCCGCGAAAAGGCCGGCACCGCCGGTAGCCAGCCCGGCCAGCACCGCACGCCGGTTCGCACCCGTTCCTGTCCTGCTCATCCGTCCGCTCCGTCGATGCGTCAGGGCTGCGCGTCGAGGGGCAGCCGCGTCCACTGGGGACCGACTATACGCCGCACGGGCCGGGCCGCCAGCGGCCGAATCACCAAAGCCGAATCATCAAACAAGTGGATGCTCAGGCGGCGATGCGCGATGCCGACTGCCAGCTGGCATGGTCCATGCGCAACTTGAACAGTGCGATCGGGTCGCCCCAGGGCGTCACCCGCGTCTCCAGCGCTATCGGCGTCAGGCCGAGCTTGGCATAAAGCAGCAGGGCCGGCGTGTTGGTGTTGAAGCAGTAAAGGGTCAGTTCGGGCAGGTGGTGGTGGTCGAACGCGCGGCCGATCATCGTCCGCACCAGATATTCGGCGATGCCACGGCGGCGCAGGGTCGGGTCGACGCTGACATTGCCGATGCTGGCGGTTCGGCCGTCCTCGAAAGTGGCGTAGTTGGCATACCCAACGACCTGCTCCCGCCCGTTTTCGGACAGGGTCACGACGGTCGGGTCGCGGCGGGTGCCGAGCGTGGCCCGGACCTGATCCGGGGTCAGCGGCCAGACCGCACGCGGGAACAGGAAATACAGTTCTTCCGCACTGCGGGGGAATCCACAGATGGTCGGGATGTCGCCATCGGCAAGCGGCCGGTGCGACAGGATGGGCGGGGTCGATGCGCAGCTCATGATTAGAAGAATAAGTATCTTGAACAACAACTCAAGCGATCTTGCGGTGACAAGGCTGCGGCCCTATGGTCGGGTGATGATCCACACCCTCTCCGAACTCGCTGCCCGCCTGGGCAAAAACCAACGTTTGCTTGGCCTTGACGTCGGCACCAAGACCGTCGGGCTGGCGGTTGCCGATCCGGGACTGATCGTCGCATCCCCGATCGGCACGCTGAAGCGGACCAAATTCACCCAGGACGCCCGCGAGCTTGGCAAGACCATCCGCGACTACGGCATCGGCGGTCTGGTGGTCGGGCTGCCGCTTAACATGGACGGGACCGAAGGGCCGCGGGCCGAATCGGTGCGCGCCTTCGCCAAGAATCTGCTGGAACGCCCCGACCTGCTGGGCTGGGAGGCGGAGATCGCCTTCTGGGACGAGCGGCTGTCGACCTCCGCCGTCGAGCGCTTCATGATCGGCGAGGCCGACATGACCCGCAAGCGCCGCGACGAGGTGGTCGACAAGATGGCCGCCGCCTACATCCTGCAGGGCGCGCTCGACATGCTGGCGAACCAGCGCCGCCTCGCAGCGGAAGCGGAAGAGGACGACCGGGACGACGATTACGACGACCGCGGCTGAAACCAGCTCCCGGCGACAGCTCAATCAGAGACAGCCGGCCGAAGCAGCGCGGCGCGGCGAAGCAGCCCCGCCGGGTCAACTCCCTGTGACCACAGCAGGGCGCCGGCTTTGACCAGAGCGGCTGGCGTAGCAGGGGTAAGCGCCAGTGCCCGGCAGTAGCACCCCTCCGCCAGTGCGACGTGGCCGGCGACGGCCAGCTTTTCCGCCGCCGCCAGCAGGCCATCCATTGCCATGGCGAGATCGCCGTCGAGGTTCAGCGCCCCGGCGAACGCCTGCACCGCAGCCGGCAGGTCTCCCTGGCTTTCCAGCACCAGCCCGTAGGTGGCCCACCAGACGGCGACACCCGGGCGGGCGGTGATGGCCTGGGCGATCAACTCCTGCGCCTCGGCCCAGCGTCCGGCCTGCGCGGCAATCAGGCCTTGGCGGTAGATGCTTTCGGCCTGATCCGGCGTCATCGTCTTTCGTCCGTTCTTACGAGTCGCTGCGGCCGAGCTGGTCCATCAGCTCGCGCCATTCGCGCTTGGACAGGCCGCTGGCCTCCTGCGTCACCGGCTCGCCCGCCAGCAGGCGCTTCACCACGTCCAGCCCGGTGCGCGACAGGTGGGCGCCGCCCATGCGGTATTCGGTGAAGGATTCGTAGACCGCCGGAACCCAGCGCTTCACCACGTCCAGCATCGCCTCGGCATAGACGCGGATCTCGTACTGGGCGTGGCTGTCCGCGCGCAGCGACAGGAAGTGCAGAAGGTTGTGGAGATCAACCTTCCAGTACCATTGCGTGTAGTAGTTCAGCGACAGGTTCATCCGCGCCAGCTCGCGCGCCAGACCCTGGCGGGACGGGTCGATGACGGTGCCGTCCTCGCGCTGGTTCAGCATCTCTTCATAGTGGCTGTAGGCGCGTTCCGAGTCCTCGCGCAGCAGCCGCATGACGTCGGCCGCCTCCTCGCCCTCCAGCACGTCGCCGCGGCCCTGGCGGTTCACCACGGCCTGGGCGCCCAGCTGTTCCGGCGCCGGCACGTAGAACTCGCGGTCGAGGATGGAGTAGCGCGCCGAATATTCGTTCACGTTCGCGGTGCGGTGGCGGATCCACTGGCGGGCGACGAAAATCGGCAGCTTCACATGGAACTTGATCTCGCACATCTCGAACGGGGTCGAGTGGCGGTGGCGCATCAGATACTTGATGAGGCCGGAATCCTCGCTGACCTTCTTGGTGCCCTTGCCATAGGACACGCGCGCCGCCTGCACGACCGCCGCATCGTCGCCCATATAGTCGATGACGCGGACGAAGCCGTGGTCCAGCACCTCCAGCGGCTGATAGAGGATGTCCTCCAGGGCCGGGACGGTGGCGCGGCGGGTGGTGGCGGTGACGGCGCGCAGGCGATCGATTTCGTCGCGCTGCTCGGGCGTGATCGGCATGGTGACTCCGGGGTTACGGTGCCGGCTGTCTTACCAGACCGCGTGGCTGTCGGGAACGGTGAACGAACGGATCCGCCCGCGTCACCGCAACGCATTCGGCGATCATGCACACACACCCCCTTCCCTTGCCGGACGGGAGTGCCTATATTCGCGTCGTCGGTTCGCCGACTATGGCGATAAACGCCTTGTGGAATAAGCGTTGTGGACCCGGGGGCGGTACCCGGCGCCTCCACCAACCATACACCGGACTCGTTGACCGGGGTCGTTGGGGGCGAAATAGGATCGACACGCGTGGTAAAGGCATGGTTTTCGCTCGGCATGGTTCCGCCGTTATCGGGCCGTTGCAATAGTTGCCAACGACAACGTTGCTCAGGCTCGCCTCGCTGCCTAACGGCGGCTGGTAGCCTAAACCTAATCCCCGAGGGTTAGCGCCTAAGGGTGGGGCCGTGGGCCGCCTAGCAACAGAAGGCCCACACTTCTTCTTCCCAGCGTCCGCAACCGGCCTTTCCGCCGGCGGGACGCCAGACCGATGCGTTATCAGGGATCCGCCCAAGCATGCCGAAAGAGCAGCTCCGCTATGACCGCATGGTCGAGACCGCGTTGCGCGGCGTTGTCCGCGACGCGCTGACCGAGGTTGCCGAGCGCGGCTTGCCGGGCAATCACCATTTCTACCTGACCTTCCGCACCGGTTTTCCCGGCGTCGATATTCCGGACTATCTGGCATCCCAGTATCCCAACGAGATGACCATCGTCCTGCAGTTCCAGTACTACGGTCTGGACGTCACGGACGATCATTTCGAAGTGACGCTGAGCTTCAACAACGTGCACGAGCGGCTGGTGATCCCCTTCGCCGCCATCACCACTTTCGCCGACCCGTCGGTGAATTTCGCGCTGCAATTCCAGCCGCTGGCCGCCGCCGAATCGGCGGAGGTCTCCTCCATCCCGCCCCGCCCCGCCGCCGAGCGCGCCGAGGAAAAGGCGGAGGAAGCCGCTCCGGCCGAAGAGCCGAAGCGTGGCGAGGTCGTGGCGCTGGACGCCTTCCGCAAGAAGTAACCGCCTCCCGCAAATGCCCGCCCGGCCGCCCAGCGAATATGTCGCCACGCTCTGCGAGATGATGGCGCCGCTGGGTGACGTGCGGGCGCGCCGCATGTTCGGCGGCTATGGCCTGTCCATCGACGGGCTGACCTTCGCGCTGGTCGCGGACGAGACGCTGTATTTCAAGGCGGACGACGTGAACCGCTCTGCGTTTGCGGAGTTGGGCCTGGAGCCCTTCCGGCCAATGCCGGACAAACCGACCACCCTGTCCTACTACCCGCCGCCGGACTCGGCCCTGGACGACCGCGACGAACTGCTGCCCTGGGCACGGTCGGGGTTCGAGGCGGCGTTGCGGGCCGCCGCGAAGAAGGCGGCGAAGGTGAAGCGGAAGTAATACGCCCTCTCCCCCCGTAATCCCCTCTCCCCAGGGGGGAGAGGGGGACTGACGCATCCTCCCTCAAATATTCTCCGCCATATGCACCGTCGCGTTGCTGGCCTGGGCGCCGGTGGTGCGCTGGCGCATCTGGCGGGCAAAGCGCAGGGGGTTGGGGAGGAAGTTCAGCATCGAGCCGATCTTGCCGACCGACGAGGTCGCCTTGCCCACCGCCATCACGTCGGCCAGCCGGCGGTCGATGAAGGCGCGGGTCTCCACATGCCCTTCCGACTGGTCGTCCAGCCAGTAGAAGGTGGAGGAACTGACCACCGCCGACAGCAGCGCCCGCTTGGTATAGTGGTTGTAGTCGGTGGAGGTGTCGCCGGCGGCGAACCACATGGCGTCCACCGTGCGGTAGAGCAGCCGCAGGCCGAGTGCCACATTCTGCGGCATGGCCAGATAGGAGAGTTGCCGGCGCTTGGCCTCGCGGTAGGGCTCCAGCACCTCGAAATAGGTGCGGACGGCGAGAGAGATGCGCTCGCGCACCTTCATCTCGGCCAGCGGCTGGGCCTCCAGCCGGTCGAGCATCTGGCGGTCGGTCCAGTCGGCGAAATGCTCCACCGCGTCGGTCACGCCGCCGGGGAAGGCCCGCAGCAGCGCGGACGGCTCGTGGCCGGCCATATGGGTGCCGTCGCGCAGGGCCTGCAGGCTCCAGCCGTCGAACACCACATTGGGCAGGCTCGCCACCAGGATATCGTCGCGAAGCGTGTCGATGCTCATAGCCAACTCTCCCTGCGCCCGCCTTCAAGCTCGGGGCGGCGCGTCCGTGGCCGCGCCCGGCGCGGCGGTGACATCCTTAACCGCAGCAAGCGCGGCGTTGATATGATGCATCTCCTCGGTGCAGACGAGGAGCCGCAGATCGTCCATGCGATCAAGATAGAGCACGCCATCCAGGTGGTCGACCTCGTGCTGGACCACACGGGCATGGAAACCGGACGCCTCGCGTTCGATGCGGGCGCCGTCCAGGCCGTAACCGCGATAGCGGATGTGCCCATAGCGCGGCACCAGACCGCGCAGACCCGGTATCGACAGGCACCCCTCCCAGCCCAAAACCTTGTCGTCGGACAGCGGCTCGATCACCGGATTGACCAGGACGGTGTTCGCCACCTCCTCGCCCTCACCGCGGTCGGCGGGGACTCGGAACACGATGATCCGGCGCGACTCCGATATCTGCGGCGCGGCCAATCCGACTCCGGGGGCATCCAGCATGGTGGCGATCATATCGGCCGCCAGCCGGACGACGGCAGGATCCGTCGGGTCGGCGATGGGTTCCGCGATCTTGCGGAGTACGGGATTGCCCATCCGGGCGATTGGAAGCACTGGCATGCCGCTATATCTGGAGTGTGGATGCCGCCGGAGCAACCGTTTCCTGTGGTTCCGGTTTCGGTGGTTCCGGCCGGGCTCATGCTTGTAGGCCGAAGACTCCCCTTCACAAAGGCGATGGGGCGTGCTACACACTGCGCTCACACAAGGGGTGCGCCTGCCGCGCATACCTATTTGTTGCCTTTGCGCAACACGGCACACTTGAAGGGTGACGGTAAACGTGCAAGTTCTGGTCCGAGATAACAACGTCGATCAGGCCCTCCGCGCGCTGAAGAAGAAGATGCAGCGCGAGGGCATTTTCCGTGAAATGAAGCTGCGCCGTAACTACGAGAAGCCCTCGGAGAAGCGCGCGCGTGAGAAGGCTGAAGCGGTGCGTCGCACCCGCAAGCTGCTCCGCAAGCGGATGGAACGCGAGGGCTACTAATCGTCGCTCGCTCTTAGCGACTGCGATGGGCGCGTGTGATGCGCGCCCAAGACCCCTTGTGTCTTGCACCCGACCGTCCCGCGATCTTCGCGTGGGCGGTTTTGGTGTATCTGCGCCATTCTGCGTGGCCCGACTGTGCGCCGGGCAAGCGTATTGAATGCTCAGCGAGCCATTACGCCGCAGCCAGTACCGGAAAGGCCCGATCATGAGTGCGTCCAACCTCACCGCCCGCCAGTCGGTCCCGGCGCTGCGCGCCCGCAAGGGGGGCGAGCCCATCGTCTGCCTGACCGCCTACACTGCTCCCGTGGCCCGGCTGCTCGATCCGCATGTCGACCTGCTGCTGGTCGGCGATTCGCTGGGCATGGTGGTCTATGGGCTGGACAGCACGCTGCCGGTGACGCTGGACATGATGATCGCCCATGGCGCCGCCGTGGTCCGCGCCTCCGAACGTGCCTGCGTCGTGGTCGACCTGCCCTTCGGCAGCTATCAGGAAAGCAAGGAGGCCGCCTTCCGCGCCTCGGCCCGCGTGATGGCGGAAACCGGTGCGCAGGCGGTCAAGCTGGAAGGCGGGCTGGAGATGGCGGAGACGGTGGCCTTCCTGACCGCCCGCGGCATCCCGGTGATGGGTCATGTCGGACTGACGCCGCAGTCGGTCAACACGCTCGGCGGCTACAAGGCGGTCGGCCGCGATGCCGAGGCGGCGGAGCGGATCGCCGCCGACGCCCGCGCGATCGCCGAGGCCGGCGCCTTCACCCTTGTGATCGAGGGCACGATGGAGCAACTCGCCCGCCGCATCACCGAAGAGGTGGCCATACCCACCATCGGCATCGGCGGCTCGCCGGCCTGCGACGGGCAGGTGCTGGTCACCGACGACATGCTGGGCCTGTTCGGCGCCTTCCAGCCGAAATTCGTCAAGCGCTACGCCAATCTGGGCGAGACGGTGAGCGAGGCCGCCGCGACCTATGCCGCCGAAGTGCGGACCCGCGCCTTCCCAGGGCCGGAGCATTGCTTCGGCGTGAAGAAGGCGGCGACGGTGTGACGATTATCCCCTCCCCCGCCCGGCGGGGGAGGGTTAGGGTGGGGGGCAGGCGTCACATAGCGTGAATCACTTCGGCTGCGCCGAACCCCCTCATCCCTACCTTCTCCCCAGGGGGGGAGAAGGAGATCACCTCTCACATCGTTCTTCCTCCGTTCCAGGCGATCCGGTACAGTCCGGCCGCCATGGATGCACCCTCCCCTGCCCTGATCCCACCCAACGTCGCAGCCTGGTTCCGGTCGCGCGGCTGGGCGCCGCACCCGCATCAGGTCGCCATGGTGGAGGCGGCGGAACGGGGTGAAAGCGCGCTGCTGATCGCGCCCACCGGTGGCGGCAAGACGCTGGCCGGCTTCCTCCCCTCGCTGATCGAACTGGCCGAACGGCCGCGCGACGGTCTGCACACCCTCTACATCTCGCCGCTGAAGGCGCTGGCGGTCGACATCCAGCGCAATCTGGAACAGCCCATCGCCGAAATGCGGCTGCCGATCCGGGCGGAAACCCGCACCGGCGACACCCCGGAGGCCAAGCGCAAGCGCCAGCGCACCCATCCGCCGCACATGCTGATGACGACGCCGGAAAGCCTGGCGCTGCTGCTGTCCTACACCGACGCCGACCGGCTGTTCCGCAACCTCCGCTGCGTCATCATCGACGAACTGCATGCGCTGGCCGGCACCAAGCGCGGCGATTTGCTGGCCCTGGGTCTGGCCCGGCTGTCGCGCCTAGCCCCCGTCGCCCGGCGCGTCGGGCTGTCGGCCACGGTGGCGGAGCCGGAGCGGCTGCTCGCTTGGCTCTCGCGCCGCGGCCGGCATGACGGAAGCGACTCCGACGACGTGCGCCTCGTGCTTGGCCGCAGCGGCGCCCAGGCGGAGGTGGAGATCCTGACCTCGCAGGAACGGGTGCCCTGGGCCGGTCACATGGCAATGCACGCCATGAAGGAGATTTACGAGCGCGTCCGCCGCCAGCGCACCACCCTGCTGTTCGTCAACACCCGCGCCCAGGCGGAGCTGGTGTTCCAGGCGCTGTGGCGGGTCAATGACGACAATCTGCCGATCGCGCTCCACCATGGCTCGCTGGCGGTGGAGCAGCGCCGCAAGGTCGAAGGCGCCATGGCGCGCGGCGAGCTGCGCGCAGTGGTCGCCACCTCCTCGCTCGATCTCGGCATCGACTGGGCGGCGGTGGATCTGGTGGTGCAGATCGGCGCGCCCAAGGGGTCGAGCCGGCTGGTCCAGCGCATCGGCCGCGCCAACCACCGGCTGGACGAGCCGAGCCGCGCCCTGCTGGTCCCCGCCAACCGGTTCGAGGTGCTGGAATGCCGCGCCGCGCTGGAGGCGGTGCACGACCACACGCTGGACGGCGAGGCGCCTCGGCCGGGCGGGCTGGATGTGCTGGCCCAACACCTGCTCGGCATGGCCTGCGCCGCCCCCTTCCTGGCGGACGAGCTGTATGAGGAGGTGGTCTCCGCCGCCCCCTATGCGACGATGACCCGCGACGAATTCGACGACGTGCTGGATTTCGTCGCCACCGGCGGCTATGCGCTCGGCGCCTATGAGCGGTTCCAGCGCCTGACGCTGCGCGAAGATGGCCGGATGGCGGTGGCCGGCCCGGCGGTGGCGCGCCAGTACCGCATGAATGTCGGCACCATCACGCAGGAGGCGCTGCTGCGTGTCCGCCTGAACCGCGGTCCGGTGCTGGGCGAGGTGGAGGAGTATTTCATCCAGGGCCTGACCCCCGGCGACACCTTCCTGTTCGCGGGTCAGCTTTTGAAATTCCTCGGCGTGCGCGAGATGGAGGCGCAGGTCGCCAAGGGCGGCGGCGGCGATCCGAAGGTGCCCGCCTATGCCGGCGGGCGGCTGCCGTTGACCACCCATCTGGCCGAGCGCGTGCGCGCCATGCTGGCCGATCCGCGCCGGTGGGACGGGCTGCCGGAGGATGTGCAGGAATGGCTGCGGCTGCAGCGCTACCGCTCGGTCCTGCCCAACCGCGACGGGCTGCTGGTGGAGACCTTTCCCAAGGCCGGCAAGCGCTTCCTCGTCGCCTATGCCTTCGAGGGGCGGAACGCGCATCAGACGCTGGGCATGCTGCTGACAAGGCGGATGGAGCGATTCGGGTTGGGGCCGCTGGGCTTCGTCGCCACCGACTATGTGCTGGCGGTGTGGTCGCTGCGGTCGCCCGCGGATATGGACACGCTGTTCGACCAGGACATGCTGGGCGACGATCTGGAAGCCTGGATGGATGAATCGTCGATGCTGCGGCGGACCTTCCGCAATGTGGCGCTGATCGCCGGGGTGATCGACCGCCGTCATCCGGGGCAGGAGAAGACCGGGCGGCAGGTCACCTTCTCCTCCGACCTGATCTATGACGTGCTGCGCAAGCACGACCCCGGCCATGTGCTGCTGCGGGCGACGCGGGCCGATGCGGCCGGCGGGCTGACCGACATCCGCCGCCTGTCCGATTTCCTCGCGCGGGTGCGCGGGCGGATCACCCACAAGGACCTCGACCGCATCTCTCCCCTGGCGGTGCCGGTGATCCTGGAGATCGGGCGCGAGCGGGTGGACGGCAGCGCCACCGACGAACTGCTCGCCGCCGCCGAGGCCGAACTGCTGGCGGAGGCGATGCCGGAACTGGCTCCGCCACGGCCTGCGAAATCGGAAATGGGGCGCCCGCAGCAGGGGCGGTTGTCGTTGTGACACCGCCCCATGCCGATCGCAGGTTACTTGCGCAGCTCCGGTTCCACTCCCGGCTCGCCGCTGAACTCGACAAGAATCGTCTCGTCACGGACGATGAACTGGCAGGCCAAACGGTAGGGCGGCGGGCGATGAGCGTTCTCGGCCGCCTCCAACAGGTCCCTGTTCAGCTTGCCGTTGACGGAAAGGGTAACTTTCTCCTTTTCGGTCAGATCGATGGCCATCGGAGTCTTTCCGTCCAGATAGGTTATCTTGACGAGGCAGGACCCGCACTCCCCGTCCTGGCACTGGAACGGGATTGGGATGTCGTGCTTCTTCGCCAGCGCCAGCAGAGTGCCGGTATCGCCGGCGACCGCGTAGACGGTCATGTCCTTGGGCATGTTCAGGCCGGTGAACGTCACTGTGGCCATGGGTATCCTCCGGGTATGGTTGTCATCCGCCATGCCTCCACGACGGCGGCCCGTCCGGCTGCAAACATCATGCCCACAAAAAATTAATGGATATTGGCCATTTCCGATGATTGCCGGTGAACGAATGTTGTCAGCTTCCTCCCAAGCTCACGGTTCTGCCTGTCAGGGCGATGACAGCCGCGTCGCCCTGACCCTCTGCGGTGCCGACCTGCTGGCCGATCCCTCGGGCGCGCTGCTGTGGCCTGCCGAGAGCACGCTCGCCGTCGCTGACCTGCATCTGGAAAAAGGGTCCGCCTTCGCTGCGCGCGGCCGGATGCTGCCGCCCTACGACACGCGGGCGACGCTGGACCGGCTGGCCGAGCTGATCGCGATAGCGCGGCCGGCGCGCGTGCTGTGCCTGGGCGACAGTTTCCACGACCGCCGCGCGGCGGAGCGGATGAACCCGGCCGACGTGGAGCGGCTGCGCGGCCTGACCGCCGCCGCCGCCGACTGGGTGTGGATCACCGGCAACCACGATCCCGAACCGCCACAGGGCCTCGGCGGCAGAGCGGTGGCGGAGCTATCGCTCGGCCCGCTGACCTTCCGGCACGAGGCGCAGCCCGGTGCGGTGGGTGAACTGTCCGGGCACCTGCACCCGGCGGCGGCGCTGGCGCTGGCCGGACGGCGGGTGCGCGAACGCTGCTTTGCCCATGACGGCGCCAAGCTGATCCTGCCCGCCTTCGGCAGCTTCACCGGCGGGCTGAACGTGCTGGATTCCGCCTTCGACGGTCTGCTGGCCCGCCGGTTCGAGGTGCTGATGACAGTGCGTGGCCGGGTCTATCGCTTCCCCTGCGCCCGTTTGTCGCCGGACCGCGCGCGCTGACGCTCTGGCCGAAGCGTGAGCGCGGCCTATATCGGTTGGTCCGGAGACGATCAACCGAGCGCAGCGTATGTCCGCCCCCATCGCCACCCCTATAATCGTCTGGTTCCGCAACGACCTTCGTCTGGCCGACAACCCGGCGCTGACCGCCGCCGCCCAGGCCTCGGCCGAACGCGGCGCGCCGGTCATCCCGCTCTATATCCTGGAGGAGGACACCGGCGACCCCTGGACGCTCGGTGGGGCGCAGCGCTGGTGGCTGCACGGCAGCCTGGAACGGCTCGCCACCTGCTGCGCCCGCCATGGCTCGCCGCTGCTGCTGCGCCGGGGCGAGCCGGGGGCCGTGCTCGATGCGCTGATCGCCGAGACGGGGGCGGAGTGCGTGCTGTGGAACCGCCGCTACACCCCCGCCCAGACCGCACGCGACGCCGAGATCAAGGAGCGGCTGAAGGCGCGCGGCGTCGATGCCCGCAGCTTCAATGCCGGCCTGCTGGCCGAACCCTGGACCGTGCGCAACAAGAGCGGCGGTCCCTTCAAGGTCTTCACCCCCTTCTGGCGCCACCTGTCGGCCACGCTGAACCCGCCGCTGCCCACCCGCGCGCCCGCCGCCCTGAAGGCGCCGGACAGGGCGCCGGCCGGCGATGCGCTCGACAGCTGGGGTCTGCTGCCCTCCAAGCCCGATTGGGCCGCGGGCTTGCGCAAGCGTTGGGTGCCGGGGGAGACGGCGGCGCTGTCCGATCTGGCCGATTTCCTCGACGGGCCGGTCGGCGCCTATGCCACCGAACGCGACCGGCCGGACCGTGACGGCACCTCCGCCCTGTCCCCCTATCTGGCTTTCGGGGAGATCGGACCGCGGCAGGTCTGGCACGCCGCCCGCCATGCCGCCGACGCCCGGCCGGAGTTGGCGCCCGGAATCGACTCCTTCCTGCGCGAGGTCGGCTGGCGCGAGTTCCAGTATCATCTGCTGCACCATGCGCCGGAGTTGCCCGACCGCCCGCTCGATCCTCGCTTCGCCGATTTCCCCTGGCGCGAGGATGCGGCGGGCCTGCGGGCGTGGCAGCGCGGGCGCACCGGCTATCCCATCGTCGATGCCGGCATGCGCCAATTGTGGGAGACCGGCTGGATGCACAACCGGGTGCGGATGATCGTGGCGTCCTTTCTGATCAAGGACCTGCTGCTGCCCTGGCAGGAGGGGGAGCGCTGGTTCTGGGACACGTTGGTCGATGCCGACCTCGCCCAGAATGCCGGCAATTGGCAATGGGTGGCGGGATGTGGCGCCGATGCCGCCCCCTTCTTCCGCGTCTTCAATCCGGTCCTGCAGGGCGAGAAGTTCGATCCGCAAGGCGATTACGTCCGGCGTTACGTGCCCGAACTGGACCGGCTGCCGCCGCGCTGGATTCACCAGCCCTGGGCCGCCCCGACCGAGCTGCTGCGGCAGGCCGGCATCCGGCTGGGCGACGACTACCCGCGGCCGATCCTTGACCATGGCGCCGCCCGCGACCGTGCGCTCGCGCTGTTCGAAGGGCGCAAGCGGCGGGTCGAGCCGGCGTCCTGACCGCTGTATTTCGTCGCCATCTTCACCGAACGGTCATCGGCGCGCCCGCAAACGGTCACGCCCGGTTGCTAGTCTGCCTTCAGCGGCCCGGTGCGGCCGCCCTGTCCCGCCCAGCCTTCCGGGTCAGAAGCGATAAGGACGCCGGCCGCTCCGCCGCGGTCGCTGCATGTCCAGGCTTGCAAAGAGCCCGGCCCCAAAAAGAACAACCGCCACTCAGCAAGGCGGCCCCAGCCCCGGGGCCGCCTTTTCCATGCGCGTTGCGTCGCGGGTCGCAATGTTATAAAGTAACACCCATGTCCGCACTTCACGACCATACCCACTGCATCGCCGATGCGCTGACCCGTGCCGACGCCCTGTGCGCCGAACGGGGCGCGCGGCTGACCGCGCTGCGCCGCCGCGTGCTGGAACTGGTGTGGTCCAGCCACCGGCCGCGCGGCGCCTATGCGATCCTCGAAGACCTCAGCCAGCAGGACGGCAAGGCCGCGGCGCCGCTCACCGTCTACCGCGCGCTGGAATTCCTGGTCGAGCAGGGATTGGTCCACCGCATCGAATCGCTGAACGCCTATGTCGGCTGCGCAGCACCGGGGGCCGCCCATTCCGGGCAGTTCCTGGTGTGCGATGGCTGCGGCGATGCGGCCGAGATCGACGACCCAGGCGTCGGCTCGGCCATCGTCGCCGCGGCGGCCGAGCGCGGCTTCCGTGTCCAGCGTCCCACCGTCGAGGTGCGCGGCCTGTGCAAATCCTGTCAGGAGAACACCCGTTGAGCGCTCCCGCCGCCTCTCCCGCCCGCCTTCCCGTCTCGGTGCTGACCGGCTTCCTCGGCAGCGGCAAGACCACCCTGCTGCAGGCGCTGCTGCGCAACCCGGCCATGGCGCGCACCGCCATCGTCATCAACGAGTTCGGAGAGGTCGGGCTGGACCATCTGTTGGTCGCCAAGGCGTCGGAGAACATGGTGCTGATGGACAGCGGCTGCCTGTGCTGCACCATCCGCGGCGATCTGGTCGACACGCTGCGCGACCTGTTCCTGAAGCGGGTGAAGGGCGAGATCCCAGATTTCGACCGGGTGGTGGTGGAGACGACCGGGCTGGCCGATCCCGCACCCATCATCCACACCCTGATGTCGGACCCGCTGCTGGCCGCCCGTTTCCGCCTGGACGGGGTGATCGCCACGGTGGACGCGGCGCACGGCTCTCTCCAGCTCGACCGCCAGCCGGAAAGCGTCAAGCAGGCCGCCGTCGCCGACCGCATCGTCCTGACCAAGACCGACGTCGCCACCCCTGCGGCGACGGCCGCCCTGATGCAGCGCCTCGCCGCCATCAACCCGGCCGCCCCGGTCCTTCCCGCCGCCCATGGCGAGATCGACCCGAAGCGGCTGTTCGACGCCGGGCTCTACAATCCCGAGACCAAGAGCCCCGATGTCGCCCGCTGGCTGCGCGAGGAGGCCTATCGCGACGAACAGGCCAAGGCGCACGGGCATGAGCACCATGACCACGACCATGATCACCACCATCATGATCACGGCGAGCATGACCATGGCGGCCACGAGCATGGCGACCATTGCGGTCCCGACTGCGGCCATGACCACCATCACCACGACGCCAACCGCCATGACGATCATATCCGCGCCTTCTGCATGGTGATCGACCGGCCGATCCCGTGGAACGGCTTCGTCGACTTCATGGAGGCGCTGATCGCCCAGGCCGGCGAGAATCTGCTGCGGGTGAAGGGTCTGCTGAACGTTCAGGAAAGCGAGCTGCCCGTGGTCGTCCACGGCGTCCAGCACATGTTCCACCCGCCCGTCCGCCTGGAGGACTGGCCCAGCGACGACCATCGCACCAAGCTGGTCTTCATCACCCGCGACGTCGGGCAGTCGGTGATCGAACCGCTGTTCAACGGACTGGTCTGGGGCGAGGGGAAGTAGAGTCAGTCCTCTTACTTGCCTGAGTTAGACCCCCACCTATTCTCCCCCGCTGTGCGGGGGAGGGACTACCGCTGCCTCTCCCAACAAGCACTTACCCCCTCCCCCGCCCAACGGGGAAGGGTTGGGGTGGGGGCACTCGAAGCCGGCACCTGAGCGTCACCCTCACCGCCCCACCACCCGCCGCAGCGGACTGTCGCCGACCGGCCAAACCCCTCGGTCGGCCGCCTTCGCCCCGTCGAACACCAGCCAGCTCTGCCGTCCGTAATGCGGCAGCGGCCGGACCAGCGCCTGCAGCGCGGCAGCATCGGCGCCCGACACCACCAGCGCCGTCCGCCCGTCCGCCGCGCGCGACACCCACACCCGCGCGCTGCCCCGTCCGGCCAGTTCCGCCGGCACAGGCGCTATCCCGCGACGGTCCAGTTCCCGCGCCACCGCCGCATCGGTCCCCACCAGCAGCAGGGGTGCACCCGAGCCGCCGCTCTCCCGGCCGCCGCTCTCCCGACCGGCGCCGTCCATCAGCCGGCCGGCCAGCGCCTGCGCGGCCTCGGCCGCGTCGCCATCGGCGGCGATCACCCGCTCGGCAGCGGGGCGCAGGGTGACGTCGCGCAGGATCGGCGGAGCTTCGCCCGGAGCCAGACGGCGGAACAGATCGAAATCGGGATCGACGGACACCGCCCGCAACGCCGCACCGGCCGGCACGCGCAGTGTCGCCTCCCTCGCATCGAAGCGGACCTTGCGGTCCTCCACTCCCGCCGCCGTCTCCAGCCGCACCGGCACGGTCAGGGCATAGGGTCGATCGGCCTCCTGCCGCAGGGTCAGCAGCACGCCGTCACCATCGGCGCGCACATCCGCCAGCGTCAGCAGCGGCGCCCCCCGCCGCTCCAGCCATTGGGAGAACAGCCGGCCCAGGTCGCGGCCGGACGCCGCCTCGAAGGCTCGGCGCAGGTCGGGCCAGCCGGCATCGCGGAAGGCATGGTCGCTCCAGAAGCGCCGGATGCCGGCGTCGAAGGCATCGCGGCCGATCTCCTCCTCCAGCATGTGGAACAGCATCGCCGCCTTGCCGTAGCCGACGATCTGCGCGGCGTCATGCACCTTGGAGCGGAATTCCGTCAGCGGACGGTCGCGCTCGGCCGGCAGGGCGGCATAGTCGCGCAACCAGTCCAGCCGCATCGCCCGCGCCGCGTCGGCGCCGCGGTCGCGCGCTGCGGCGTAATCGGCCATATAGGTTGTCAGCCCTTCCGCCCAGTTGCCGCCGCTCCCCACGCGCACGCCGTTGCCCCACCAGTTGTGCATGATCTCGTGGGTCAGCGACTGGCTGCGGATGAAGGGCAGCGGCAGGACGGAACGGCCGATGGCGGTCAGGCCCGGAAAGCCCAACCCCACCGGCGGCGGAACCGACACGATGCTGAAGCCGTCGAAGGGATAGGCGCCGATGCGGGCGGCGCCGGCGGCAATCGCCTGCTCCGACAGGTCGAGATAGCCGTCGGCCAGCCCGGTCTGCTCCGGATGGCGGTAGAGCCGCAGGCGCAAGGCCCCGGCCATCCGTTCCTCCACCGTCCATGCGCCGGCGAAGACGGAAGGCTCCTCCACGCTGCGGGTTTCCTCGAACACGGCACGGTAGCCGGCGGCGTCGCGCCCCTCCTCCACCAGCCGGCCGGTGGCGACGGCGACATAGGGCGCCGGCACCCGCACCGACAGCCGCCAGCTGGGCGGATCGCCCCCATCGGCGGCCGGATCGGCCCCAGGATCGGGTAGCCAGCCGCCCTGCCCCGGCAGGAAGGCGCCCTCCCTGTCCAACGCCACCCCGGTCCCGCCGGTGAAGCCCGGTAGCCGCCCGCCATAGCGGATGGTCACCTGTCCGCCTCCCTCCGGCACCACCAGCCGCAGCCGATCACCGTGCCGGTCGGCGGGAACAACGCGGTCGCCCACCCGCAGCTCGTGCAGGGCCAGTGCGGAGTCGAGGCGCAGCGACTGCGCTCCGGCCGGCAGGCTCAGCCGGTCCACCACCTCCACCCGGCCGGCGGCAGGGTCGAGCGTCAGGTCGATGTCGTGGTGAAGCGGTGCGGCACCGGCCGGGGCGACCACGCCCAGGACCAGCGCCGCCACCGCCAGGGTCCCAAGGACTGGGGCCCGGATGCGCAGGGTCGTCATGCCCCTCAAGATGGGCCGTGGACGACCGCTGCGCCAGCGCTGCCTTACGCGGCGCGGATGCTTGCCAGGAAGCCGTCGACTTCGCCGCGCAGCCGGTCGGCGACGCCGGTCAGCCGGCCGGATTCGCCCAGCATCTCGTCGGCCTTGGTGCCGGCGTCGGTCGTCGCCTCGCTGGCCACCGCGACGTTGGCGGAGACCGCCTGCGCACCTTGCGCCGCCTGATGGACGTTGGCGGAGATGTCGCGCGTCGCCGCCCCCTGCTGTTCCACCGCCGCGGCGATGGCGCTGGAGATGCTGGTCATCTCGCCGATCACATGGCCGATGTCGCGGATCGCCACCACCGCCACGTTGGTCGCCTGCTGGATTTCCGCGATCTTCCTTTGGATGTCCTCGGTGGCGCGGGCGGTCTGGTTGGCCAGCCCCTTCACCTCGCTTGCCACGACGGCGAAGCCCTTGCCATGCTCGCCGGCACGCGCGGCCTCGATGGTGGCGTTCAGCGCCAGCAGGTTGGTCTGCCCGGCGATGGAGTTGATAAGGTTCACCACCTCTCCCACCTCGTTGGCGGCACGGACCAACCCGTTCATCACCTCGTTGGTCTTGGTCGCCTCGGCGACCGCTTGGTTCGCCACATCGTTGGAGGCGCTGACCTGCCGGCCGATCTCGCCGATGGAGCTGGACAGTTCCTCGGTCGCGCCGGCGACGGTGTTGACGCTGACCGCCGCCTCTTCCGCGGCCTGGGCGGCGGCTGTGCTGCGGGTCGTCGCGGTGGCGGTGCTGGACGTCAACGCCTGGGCGGTCTGGCGCATGGTTCCGGCCGACGCCGTCACCTGCCGCACCACCTCGCCGATCGACCGTTCGAAACCGTCGGCCAGCCTGGACAGCAAGGCGACCCGTTCCGCCTCCGCCTTCACACGCATCTCCTCCTGTTCGGTACGCAGCCGGCGGTTCTCCAGCCCGCGCTCCTTGAAGATGCCGACCGTCACCGCGATTTGCCCGATCTCGTCGCGCCGCCCGCCATCGGTGACCTCCACATCCAGGTCGTCGTTGGCCAGCCGGCGCATCGCCGCGGTCAGCCGCGACAAGGGCTGCGTGATCGACCGGGCGATCCACAGCGACAGCAGCAGCGCACCGACACCCAGCACGCCGCCGAGCAGTCCGGCCTCCGCCGCACGACGGAGAAAATCGGCCTCGATGTCATCGACATAGACACCGGTGGCGACGATCCACTTCCATCCCGGCGTCAACTCCGAGTAGGCGATCTTCGGGCTGGGCTGGGCCCCCGCCACCTTCGGCCAGGAATAGGAAACATATCCGCCGCCCTTGCGTCCCTCTTCGACCAAAAGCTGTGCAAAGGGGACGCCATTCGGATCCCTGGAGCCGGAGAAATCCCGCCCCTCGATTTGCGGCTGTCCACCATGAACTTCAACTCGTCCATTTACATCTGTGGCGAACAGATATTCGTTTCCGGCGTAACGCATCGCACGTATGGCATTGCGGGCCGCAGTGCGCGCCGCATCCTCGGACATCTCACCCTTTGCCACCCGAGTCTCAAAATCTTTGACGACGCCAATGGCGACCTCAACGATCGAACGGACCTTCGCCTTGCTGGCCTCCTCTTGAGTGCTATGAAGAGAAGACAGAAGGATGGCAGCCACACCAATGATTGCGCAGAGCATGACTGCCGATATGGTGAGGAATTTTATTCTTATGCTGATGTTTTGCATTCAAACGACCTCCCGGATAGACAATTCGAAGTCTATGGATTCGGTCGGTCAGAGTCAAAACCGTACAATTCAGACGCAATCCGCGGACAAAGTTCGTTGGTACATTACAAGACGACATAAAGTTTGGAGCAAATGATCACATTTGCCATAAAGAGTCGACAGGACGTTGTTCAGTCATAGGTCAACCCGGATAACGCCGCACCAAATCATACAACTTTGACAACCTTTCATCGCGAATCCCCAGCTCGTCCAAATGTCGGACTGTGTTCGCGAGGTAATCGATGTTCGGTCCGCGCTGGCCGCGGCAGCCCGCGATGCGACAAACGACCGCAGCCTCGTCCATACCCCTGCAATATTGGGGATGGCTGCGGTCGACGACGAAGCAGCAGGCGCGCACCGTCTCCAGCCCCTCGGCCGAACGGCCACCGCGCAGGCGCACCTGCAGCATCTTCGGCAGATAGACGCGGTTGTCCATCTCCCGCTCCCACAGATAGTCGAGCGCCACGGGCACGTCCTCCGCCGCCACCCGGAAGACGATGCCGCGGCAGGAGCCGCCACGGTCGAGCCCCAGCACCAGCCCCGGCCGCTCCGGCGTGCCGCGGTAGCGGTGGGAGGCGACGCAGAAGCTGCGGTGATAGCCCGGCAGCGTCGCCGCATGCCGCTCGGCAAAGGGAAAGCCGGGATTCCACATCAGGGAGCCATAGCCGAACACCCAAAGGTCGCTGCCGGGTTCGACCGCGATGTCGGCGGACCAGGCGGGACGCGGAAGCTGCGAATCGGGAGCCATCGGGTGTGAAGAATGTCCAGAGGCGAATCGGCGATGCCCAAACCTAGCATGCGCCTTCCGGGGTCGCTATAAGGGTACGGAGATGGAACGGACATGCCACCGATGCGACCCACCCCCACCACTTCCGTGCCGCGCCGCCTGCTGACCGGGCGCAGGATCGCCATGATCCTGCTGCTGATGGTCCTGTTGCTGCCGGCCGTCGTCTATACCCTGTGGTGGTGGCAGGCGGCCCGCGCCGTGCGTGGCGGACTGGAGGACTGGGTCGCCGCACAGCGCGACAACGGGGCGGTGGTGGAACATGGCGGCTTGACCGTCGGCGGTTTCCCCTTCGCCCTGCGGGCTGAACTGGAGACTCCGCATCTGGCCACCCGCGGCGCCGATTGGCAGGGCACGCGCCTGGTGGCGGAGGCGGCTCCCTGGAACCCCACCCGGATCGCCCTGACCTTTCCCGGCGAACAGCGCCTGTCGGTGGTGCAGCCCGGCCAGCCGCCGGTCGACATCCTGGCTCCGCAGGGCGGCAGCGGCGACCTGACCATGCGGATGTCGGGCACGCTGGAGCGGCTGGCCCTGCGCTTCACCGGCCTGACCGCGCAGGTCGCCGGACAGGCGATGCCGGTCGCAGCATTGGATGTCGCCGCCGCCCAGCCGGACCAGCCGCCGGCCGAGCGCACCGCCGCCGGCCTGACGCTGACCCTGTCCGCCGATGGCCTGACCCTGCCCGACGGCTTGCTGCCCACGCTGGGCCGCGAGGTGAAGCGGACGGAGCTGACCCTGCGCGTCATGGGCACCCCGCCCCGCCCCGAACCGGCCAGCCTGTCGGCCTGGAGCCGCGACGGCGGCACGGTGGAGGTCGATCGGCTGGCGCTGGACTGGGGTCCGCTGGGTGCGGTGCTGTCGGGCACGCTGGCGCTGGACGCGCAGTTGCAGCCGCAGGCGGCGCTCACCGCCGAGATCCGCGGCGCCCCCGCCATCCTGGACGCGGTGAAGCCGATGATGCGCCCGAACGAGGCCGCCATCGCCCGCACCGTCCTGACCATGCTGGCCCGCCCGACCGGCCCGAACGGCGAGCCGGTGGTCACCGCCCCCGTCACCGTGCAGGACCGCGCCCTGTTCGTCGGCCCGTTGCGCGTCGCCGCCCTGCCCAGGGTCGTGTGGTGACAAAAGCGGGGCGCTGCCTTGCGGAACCGGCGGAAATGCAACACCCGGCGGGCGGCGTGACGGTTCCGTGACTCCGCCCCCTTGTTTCACACTCCGCATCGGGTCAAATTGACGCAGCTCCTGTCGCGGCTGCCATGGTGCGTCGGTCGATGTGTCGGTTCCTTGCCTATTGCGGCGAGCCTGTGTTCCTGGAAACGCTGGTCTGCACGCCCTGTCATTCCCTGATCGAACAGTCTATGCACGCCGCCGAGGCGAAGACCGAGACCAACGGTGACGGTTTCGGCGTCGGCTGGTACAGCGAGCGGACCGAGCCCGGCCGCTATTGCGAGATCCGCCCGGCCTGGTCGGACGAGAACCTGCAGTCGATCTGCAGCCATGTCCGCTCCCACCTGTTCTTCGCCCATGTCCGGGCCGCCACCGGCACGGCGGTCAGCCGCGCCAACTGCCACCCCTTCAAGGCCGGGCGCTTCCTGTTCATGCACAATGGACAGGTCGGCGACTGGCCCCGCCTGCGCCGCAAGGTGGAGGCGATGATCCCGGACGAGCTGTACGGCGCCCGCACCGGCACCACCGACAGCGAGGCGATCTTCCTCGCCGCCCTCGGCCAGGGGCTGGAGCGGGATTCGGTCGGCGCCTTCCAACGCGTCCTGCACGCCATCCGCGACGAGATGCGGGCGCTGCACATCACCTCTCCCCTGCGTTTCACCGCGACCTGGACCGATGGCGAGCGGGTGTGGGCCGTGCGCTGGGCGTCGGACGACAAACCGCCGAGCCTCTATTGGCGGCGCGGCGACAACGGTCTGATCGTGGTGTCGGAGCCGGTCGACTCCCAGCGCGACCAATGGCGCCCGGTCCCGCCCGGCGGCGGGCTGGTCGCACGCATCGGCGCAGCGCCGGAGATGTTCACCTTTCATTGAGGGGGGATCCTTGCAGGCTTAGACCCCCACCTATCCTCCCCCGCTGGGCGGGGGAGGGATTGGACCTTTGTCGGCGTTCAGCGGCAGTCTCCTCCCCCGCCCAGCTCTCGCACAAAGCTCCGCTTTGTGCTGACGCGGCAGGCGGACCGAAGGTCCGCTGAGAGCGGGGGAGGATTAAGGTGGGGGTCTAACGTCGCAAGGCTCCTACACCCCTCATCCCCCCAGCAAGCGCTCCTTCGGCAGCAGGATCGTCACCGCCGTCCCCCGGCCCGGTGCGCTGTCCACCTCAACGCCGCCGCCATGCAGTTCGGCGAAGCGGCGGACGATGGGCAGGCCCAGCCCCACCCCCTCATGCTGGCGGACAAGCGAGCGTTCGGCCTGGGTGAAGGGGTTGAAGAGGCGGCCCATCAACTCGGCCGGGATGCCGGGGCCGTCGTCGCGCACGGTCACGCCGACGAAATTGTCGCGGTCCTCCACCGACAACGCGACATGGCCGCCGGGCTGGGTGAACTTCACCGCATTGTCCAGCAGGTTCAGCACCATCTCGCGCAGCCGGCGGCGGTCGATGCGCATGCGGAAGGCCGGACAGGGATGGACCGTCACCGCCAGCTGCTTGACCGCCGCCTTCGGCGCCAGCAGGTCGGCGCAGCCGGTCAGCAGTTGCGGGACGTCGACGTCGCTCTCCTGGATTTCGATCGAGCCGGTCGAGCCGCGCGTGTAGTCCAGGATGTTGTTGACCATGGTCAGCAGCGACCGGCCGCTGTCCTCGATCAGCTTCACATATTCCAGATAGTCGGGGTGGCCCAGCTTGCCCATCCCCTCCCCCGCCAGCACGTCGGCGAAGCCGATGATGGAGTTCAGCGGCGTGCGCAGTTCGTGGCTCACCACCGCCAGGAAATCCAGCTTGGCGCGGTCGGCCTTGCGCGCCGCCTCCAGCGCGTCCGACAGTTCGGCCGTGCGTTCCGACACCCGCCGCTCGAGCTCGCGGTTCTGCTCCGCGGCGCGGCGGTAGAGCTTGCGGATCTCCACCATGTTGCGGACGCGGTGCAGCAGTTCCCAGGCGATGAAGGGCTTGGTCAGGAAGTCGTTGGCGCCAAGTTCCAGCGACTTGCGCCGGGTTTCCTGGTCGGTCTGGGCGGTCAGCACCAGCACCGGCACGTAATCGCCGCCGAAGACCGGCTTCAGCCGCTCCATCAGTTCGAAGCCGCTCATGTGCGGCATGCGGATGTCGATCAGCAGCAGGTCGAACGGCTCGGCCGCGCAGAGGTCCGGCACCTTGCGCGGATCGGTCTCGCCGAGAACGCGGGTGTAGCCGTCATGGCTCAGGATTTCGCGCAGCAGGTCGACGTTGGACTGGTTGTCGTCCACGATCAGGATGCTGGCGTCCCTGACCTGCTGGGCGAGCGCCGGGTCGAACTGGCTCCTGTTCATTGGGGAGCTTGCACCTTTGACCATCCACACGGGCAATCAGAGTTGCCTCCAAACGGATCAAATGCAATCGAAATGATCAGGAAAGGCGGCTTGCGTGACCGCCGCGGTCATGCCCGCTTGTCCCAGCCGCCGCGCTCGTTCTGCTGCCAATAAGTCAGGCCATGGCCGGCGGCCTTGCAGGCCTTCCAGCGCTGGCGGGCGGCCATCACCGCCTCGTCGTCGTTGCCGTCGAACAGGTCGCAGACGAGGTCGTAGCTCTCCATCCGGTCGCTGACGCAGCCGTCCACCGTGACCAGCACGGTGGCGCCGTTGGGGTTCTCGTCGGCATCGGTCAGCCACACCGGCTGCTTGTCGGCGAAGCCGTCGCGCGCCGCCCCATGCGGCAGGAAGGAGCCGGGATCGTAGGTCCACAGATGCTGGTTCAGCATGTCCACCCGCTCCGGCGAACCGGCGAGCACGACGGCGCGCCAGTTCCGCTCAAGAACTTTCTCCAGGATCTTGGGCAGCGCCTGCTCCATCGTGCGCCGTTGCAGGTGGTAGAAGCGGACTTCGGTCATGGCTCCTTCACGCACACATCAAGCCTCTGCCATCAACCGTCTGCCATCAAGCCTCGTGGAAGTCCGCCACGAAGCGGTCGAGCAGGCGCACGCCGAAGGCGGAAGCGCCCTTCGGCACGGTCGCGCCGTCCTTCTTCGCCCAGGCGACACCGGCTATGTCGATGTGCGCCCACGGCACGTCGTTGACGAAGCGCTTCAGGAACTGCGCGCCGACGATGCTGCCGGCGCCGCCGCCCGACCCGGTGTTCTTCATGTCGGCGGCCGGCGATTCGATTTCCTTGTCATAGGCGTCGCCCAGCGGCATGCGCCACACCGGCTGGCCCACCTTCAGGCCGGCGGCCGTCAGGTTCATGGCGAGGTCGTCGTCGTTGGCGAACAGGCCGGCATGCTCGTGACCCAGCGCGACGATGACGGCGCCGGTCAGGGTGGCGAGGTCGATCATCAGCTTGGGCTTGTAGACGTCCTGCGCGTACCACAGGCAGTCGGCCAGCACCAGGCGGCCTTCGGCGTCGGTGTTGATGACCTCGATGGTCTGGCCCGACAGCGAGGTGACGATGTCGCCCGGACGCTGCGCCGTGCCGGACGGCATGTTCTCCACCAGACCGACGATGCCGATGGCGTTGACCTTCGCCTTGCGGGCGGCGAGCGCGTACATGGTGCCGATCACGGTGGCGGAGCCGCCCATGTCCCACTTCATGTCTTCCATGCCGGCAGCACCCTTGATCGAGATGCCGCCGCTGTCGAAGGTCACGCCCTTGCCGATGAAGGCGACCGGGCGCTTGTCGTCGGCATCCGGATTGCCGTTCCAGCGCATGACGACCACGCGCGGCTCGAAGGCGCTGCCCTGGGCGACGCCGAGCAGGGCGCCCATGCCGATCTTGCGCAGCTTCTTCTGGTCGAGGATCTCGACCTCGACGCCGAACTGCTCCAGTTCTTTCGTCTTCTCGGCGAGGCTTTCCGGATAGATGACGTTGGCCGGCTCCGACACCAGATCGCGGGTGAAGCGGATGGCGTCGGCCAGCGTGTCCAGCTTCTTGAAGGCGGCCTTGGCGGCGCCGTCTTCCTCGACCAGCAGCGTCAGCTTGCGCAGGTTGGGCTTCGGCTCCTTCTTGTCGGCCTTCCGGTCGTTGGTCCGGTACTTGTCGAACTTGTAAGAGCGCAGCTGCGCACCGAAGGCGATCTCGGCCGCCGCGGCGGCGGGCGACTGCGTCGCGCCTTCCGGCAGTTCGACCAGCAGCGCCGCCTCTTCGGTTGCCTTGTCCAGGGCGACGGCGATGGCGCCGCCGGCGGACTGCAGGACCAGATCGGTCAGGTCGGCGCCCTTGCCGATGCCGACCAGCAGGATGCGGTCCAACTCGGTCCCGGCCGGGGCGAGGAGCGTCAGCGTCTCGTCCTTCTTGCCGTTGAAGCGGGCGGCGGCCATGGCGCGGGCCAGCGCCCCGCCGGTCTTCTGATCGAGCTCGCGCCCGATCGGGCCGAGGCTGCGGTCGGCGGCGACGGTCACGGCGAGCACGCCGGACGCAGGCAGGGACGGCTTGGCGAAGGAGAACTTCATCTGGTCCTCTTGGGAGGTGGGGCGGATATGCCCGGACGAATTCAGTGGCGGAAAGCCTACCCCACCGATAAGGAGCGCGCCACCCCGGCTGTCAAGTGCGGGGGGAGTTGGCGCTTTGCGGAGCGAGACCCCCACCTAACCTCCCCCGCTCTCAGCGGACCTACGGTCCGCCTGCCGCGTCAGCACAAAGCATAGCTTTGTGCGAGAGCTGGGCGGGGGAGGGACTGCCGCCACCCTCCCGAACAAGCACCAATCCCTCCCCCGCCCAGCGGGGGAGGGTTAGGGTGGGGGCATCGGTAGCCGACGCCCCCCTCACTCACGCATCGATCGCCTTGCCCAGCTCGACCGGATCGACCTCGCCCTGCTCCACGCCGACGTCGGACACGTTTTCCTCCGACACCGTTTCCTCCGCGCGGCGTTCCAGCACGGCGGCGAAGAAACCGTCGGTATCGTGCTTGGCCGGCGTCAGGCGCAGGTACGGACCCTCGACCGGCGGGGCGCCGGCCTCCTCCTCCGCCCACACCTCGGCGACGGGCTTCACGATGAAGTCGTGGTGGGTCTGCAGGAAGGCCTCGACCTGGGCTTCGTTCTCGTCATGCAGCATGGAGCAGGTGGCATAGATCAGCCGCCCGCCCGGCTTCACCAGACGCGCGGCGCTGTCCAGGATGTTGGCCTGAAGCGGCAGCAGCTGTTCCAGCCCCGGGCCGAGCTGGCGCCAGCGGGCATCCGGATTGCGGCGCCAGGTGCCGGTGCCGGAGCAGGGAGCGTCCACCAGCACGCGGTCGAACTTGCGCTTGTGGCGCTTCACCCAGGGATCGCGCTCGCTGGTCAGCGGGTGCGCCTCGATGTTGTGCAGGCCGGCGCGGCGGAACCGCTCGGCGGCGCGCTTCAGGCGCTTGTCCAGCACGTCGCAGGCCACGACGCGGCCCTTGTTCTTCATCAGCGCGGCGATGGCCAGCGTCTTGCCGCCGGCCCCGGCGCAGAAATCGACCACCTGATGGCCGGGCTTCGGCGCGACGGCCAGCGCGACCAGCTGCGAGCCCTCGTCCTGGATTTCGACCAGACCGTCCTTGAAGGCATCGACGCTGCCCAGCGGCGGCCGGCCCTTCACCCGCAGGCCGAGCGGCGACCAGCGCGTGGTCTCCGCCGTGATCTGCGCCTTGGCCAGCGCCTTGATCGCGCTCTGCTGGTTCGCCTTCAGCGGGTTGATGCGCAGATCGAGCGGCGCCGCCTCCAGCAGCTTCTCCATCTCCACCCCAAACCGGTCGCCGAGCGAGGCGCGCATCGCCGCTTCCGCCCATTCCGGACACTCCACCCGCACCGTCTCCGGCATGTCGGGGTGGTCCATCGTGTGGCTTTCCAGCTTGCCGACCATCGCCAGCTCGTCGTCGGTCAGGCGGGCGGGGGCGAATTTGCCGCCGCTGAACATCTCCAGCACCACGCCGGCGTTGCGGTTCTCTTCCAGCAGCAGATAGGCCAGCACGCGGGCGCGTGGGGTGGGGCGCTCGTAGCCGGCCCACTCGATCCACCAGCCGAGCCGCGCGTGGCGCCGCAGGATCGCGTAGGCCATCTGGGCGACGGCGGTGCGGTCCTTCGACCCGATGTAACGGCGGTTGCGGAAATAGGCGCTCATCACCGCGTCGGCGGGGCGAGGGGTCTCGTCGATCTCGGTCAGCAGATCGATGACCGCCTGGAGGCGGGCGGCGGGTGTCATGGCGTCTGGTCCCTTGGGGTGTCTCATGGCGGCGAACAGGACCGGGGCCGGCATGTTCCGGTTCGATGATCCGGATTTCGGGCGGTCCTTCGCGTATGGGCTGTCGATACCGCGTTTGGTGCGCGCTGTCACGCTTCGCCGCCGCGCGGCTGCCCAGACGGCGACTCGGAGGCGGTCCGATTCCCCTCCCCGTGACAACCGGCCGCGACCTATCCGAAAGTGCAGGTTGGATATTGACGACTCGGGGTAACCACCGGCACAAACGAACGGGTAATGTGACCTTGCCGTGACCGGACCGGCCCTGTGGCCGGCGGGCGGCGGGGTCTTCGACGGACATGACGGATTTTTACGGCGGAGTGCGCGATGGCGGCTGCGATTGGGGTTGCGTGTGCGCGTGTCTTGAAGCAGGCCGGGCGGGCTTCGCTGGTCGCGGGCCTTCTGGCGACGCTGGCGGCCTGCGCCGGAACCACCCCGACGATCGAAGGGCAGCGCCCGACGGCACAGCGCCCGACGCTCGATCAGGTGGCCCCCGATTTCCGCCATCTCCCCGGCTGGATCGACGACGACCATGCCCAGGCGGTTCCCGCCGTGCAGCGCACCTGCGGCTGGGTGAGGAACCAGCCCCCCGGCAAGCCGCTGGGGCAGTTGCGCGCCGCCGGCACCACCGACGACTGGCGCGCCATCTGCGCCGCCGCCCGCGACCTGGCCCCCGGCGACAGCGAGGCGGCCCGCCGCTTCTTCGAGGCCTTCTTCGCCCCGCGCGACGTCAGCAACGGCGAGGACGGCCTGTTCACCGGCTATTACGAGATCGAGCTTCGCGGCAGCTGGACGCGCACCGAGCGCTACAACGTCCCGCTCTACCGCATGCCGCCGCGCGGCAAGCGCGGACTGCCCACCCGTGCCCGGATCGAAGCCGGCGCGCTGAAGGGCAAGGGGCTGGAGTTGATGTGGGTGGATGACCCGGTCGACGCCTTCTTCCTGGAAATCCAGGGCTCCGGCCGGGCGATCATGGCTGACGGGTCGGTGGTCGGCATCCATTACGGCGGCCAGAACGGTCACAGCTATTACCCGATCGGCCGCCATATCATCGACCGCGGCGACGCCACGCCGGAGCAGATGTCCTTGCAGACGATCCGCCGTTGGCTGAAGGACCATCCGGCCGAGGCCCAGCGGGTGATGAACCTCAACCCCTCCTACGTCTTCTTCAAGGTGAAGCCCGAGGTCGGCGCCCGCGGCGCCCGCAACATGGAGCTGACGCCCGGCCGCAGCCTTGCCGTGGATGCCGAGCATATCCCGCTGGGCGTGCCGCTGTGGCTGGAGGTGCGCGACGCCCCTGTGCCGGGCGGCGCCATCAAGCGGCTGGTGATGGCGCAGGACACCGGCGGCGCCATCAAGGGTCCGGTGCGCGGCGACCTGTTCTGGGGCCACGGGGCCCAGGCGGAGGAAGGGGCCGGCGTGATGAAGGCGCGCGGCCGCTACACCATGCTGGCGCCGCGCAACCTGTCGGTCGAGACCGCCCAGCGGAAGTGAGGACGGCGGAAGCGATGACGGTGGGTGGCGACATCCGGCTGGAACGGCTGACCGCCCTGCCCGACCGGGATGGGGCGCTGGCGGCGCTGGAGGAGATCTTCTTCGCCTCCACCACCCGGACGGAATTCGCGTCGGATGCCAAGCGCGCCGCCTTCCTCGACACCTGGACCGGTTGGTACGTGGATGATGCGCCTCGGGACATCTGGATGGCGGTGACGGCGGACGGGTTGGTGGTGGGCTACCTCACCGGCTGCAAGGACAGCGCAGGCACGCCGGAACTCGCCCGGCGCATCCCGAAATACGAGGTCTTCGCCGACCATTTCGCCGCCTACCCCGCCCATTTCCATGTCAATGTCCGGCCGGGCTGGCGGGGGCACGGGCTGGGCCGACGGCTGGTCGACCGCTTCGCCGAAGATTGCCGGGCCGACGGCCTGCCCGGCGTGCATCTGGTCACCGCCGTCTTCGCCCGCAATGTCGAGTTCTACCAGCGCGCCGGCTTCACCGACGCCTGCCAGCGCGGGCCGCTGCTGTTCTTGGGCCGGCGCCTCGACACCTGACTTCGGCCCCTGACTTTGAAGGCATGGCTGTGCTAGGCAGAAGGCAACTCCCTGCCGGAAAGCCCGTTGCCATGACCCGCCCGCCCCTGCTGATCGAAAGCCCGCAGAACCCGCAGTTCAAGCTGTGGGAATCGGCGCTGGAAAGCCGCGGGCTGAAGAAGAACGGCAAGTTCCTGCTGGCCGGGCTGAAGACGGTGCCGGAGGCGTTGCGCCAGCACCCCCAGCGGTTCGAGCGCATCCTGTTCACCGACCCGGCACAGATATCGTCCTGGCGCCTGCCGGCGGGGGTGGAGCCGGTGCAATTGGCACCATCCCTGTTCCGGACGTTGGACGTGTCGGGCACCGGTTTTCCGCTGCTGGTCGGCGCGGTGCCGAAGATGCAGGCCATCGACCTGTCGCAGCCGCCGCAGGGCTTGGAGCTTCTGTGCGCGCTGGGCGATCCCAGCAATCTGGGTGCCCTGCTGCGCAGCGCAGCATCCTTCGGCGTGTCGCGGATCGTGCTGCTGGAGGGGGCGGCCCATCCCTTCCACCCCAAATGCCTGCGCGCTGCATCGAACGCGCAGTTCGCGCTGACCCTGCTGCGCGGCCCGCGCTGGAGCGCGGTGAACGAGGCGGCGGGGCCGCTCTATGCGCTGGATGGCGGGGGAGAGGATTTGACCCGCTTCGACTGGCCGGCGGACATGCGGCTGATCCTGGGCGAGGAAGGCCAGGGCGTGCCGGCGGACTGCCCGGCAACCCGGCTGTCGGTGCCGACGACGGGCGCGGTGGAGTCGCTGAACGCCACCGTGGCGGTCAGCGTGGCGCTGTTTGCGCGGTATGCGGCTGGTAAGGGGTAGGCTTCGGATGCCCCCACCTATCCTCCCCCGCCCGGCAGGGGAGGATAGGTGGGGGTCTAACGCCGCAAGCCCCCCCTACCCCATCACCGAAGCCAGCACCTGCACCACCTGATCCGACCCGTAGGGCTTCTTCAACACCGGCACGTCTGCAAACCGCTCCGGCACAGCCGCAGCCTCGCCATAGCCGGTCGCGAACACGAACGGGATGCCCAATTCCCGCAGCCGGTCGGCCACCGCCACCGAGGTCTCGTTGCCGAGGTTGACGTCCAGCACCCCGACCACCGGCGGATCGTCGGACAGCAGGCGCAGGGCGTGGCGGACACCGGCGGCGGTGTTGACTCGGCTGGCGCCGAAGCTCAGCAGCACGTCCTCCGTCGCCATGGCGATGATCATGTTGTCCTCCAGCAGCAGCACCGGGCCGTCGATGGAGAAGTCCGCCGCCGACACCGGCATGCTGGTCCGGCCGCCGCCGGGCAGGCTGTCGGCGACGGTCACATACTGGGCCGGGATCATGAAGTGCGCCCGCAGGCCCGACAGCGCATAGGTCACCTCGGCCACGCCCTGCAGGTCGTGGGGGACGGAGCGCTCGATCACCGTGGTGCCAAAACCGGTGCGGGTCGGCGCGCGTACCGGCGGGCCGCCATTCTCCTGCCAGTCGATCAGCAGCCGCCCGCCCTCGTCAATCGACCAATCGGCCTCGACCCAGCCGCCGCCGTCGCTGAGCGCGCCGTATTTGGCCGAGTTGGTGGTCAGCTCATGCACCACCAGCGCGAAGACGGAAAAGGCCTGGGGCGCCAGCAGAACGTCGGGACCGGTCAGCCGCACCCGCTCGCTCTTGGTCGACAAATAGGCACCGATCTCCGCGGCGATCAGCGAGCGCAGCGCGGCCGGCCCCCAATTGTCTGCGGTGATCTGGTCATGGGCGCGGGCCAGCGCCTCGATGCGGCCCGCGACGATGGCGGCGAACTGCTGCACCGTTTCCGCCCCGCTCTCGCTCTGGCGCACCAGCGCGCGGACAAGGCTGAGGATGTTGCGGACCCGGTGGTTCAATTCGGCGATCAGCAACTCCTGCCGCTCGGTCGCCTCCTTGCGCGTGCGGCCGGCGACGTCGGCCAGCCGCAGAACCACCTCCAGCAGAGTCACCCGCAGCGATTCGGCACTGCGCTGATCAAGATCGCTCCAGGGCTGCGACCGGCCGCGCACGGTCTCCTTCCAGGCCTCGAAGCTCTTGCGTGGGGTCAGGCGCGGGCCGTTGGGGCCATACTGCGCCGGCTTGGACGGGTCGCCGCCCCAGGTGATGGTGCGGACCAGTTCCTTGCGGAAGAAGACCAGATAGTCGCGCGGCGTGCGCGACACCGGGATGGCGAGCAGGCCGCAGGCGCGTTCGGTGAAGTCGCGGGCCGGCGGATGGACCGTCCCCAGCTGGTCGGTGAAATAGACCTTGCTGGGCGGGGTCCGGTGCAGGAAGCGCATGACGCCCTGCGTCTCCTCCCGCGTCGGCGTCTCGCCTTCCATCTGCAGCTGGCCGTCGATGCAGCAGGCGAAGCCGTCGCACTGAATCAGCGTGCGCAGTTCGGTGGCGAAGGTGACGAGGCTGTCCAGCGGCGATTCGCTGTCGGCCAGCATCGACATGATGCGGACATGGGCGCGGCGCACCTGCGCCTCGCGCTGGTCCTCTTGCTCACGCTCCCGGCCTTCAAGCAGAAGCGAGACCATCTGTCCGAACAGCTCGGCGGTGGTGCGCCGTTCGAAGGACAGCGAGCGGGCCTGCCGGTGGTGGCAGGCGAACAGTCCCCACAGCTTGCCGTGCCGCAGGATCGACACCGACAGCGAGGCGCCGACCCCCATGTTGCGCAGATATTCGACATGGATCAGCGAGACGCTGCGCAGCAGGCTGAGCGACAGGTCCAGCGGCTGGCCGGTGGGGTCGAGCGCCGGGATCACCGGCACCGGCGGCGCGTTCACGTCGGCGATGCAGCGCAGCCAGCTGCGCTCGTACAGGCGCCGGGCCTGCTGCGGGATGTCCGAGGCCGGATAGCGCTGGCCGAGGAAGCTGCCGATGCCGTGCACCGCCGATTCCGCGATCACCTCGCCAGCGCCGTCGGCGTCGAAGCGATAGACCATCACCCGGTCGAAGCCGGTCAGCGCCCGCATCTGGCGCGCCGCCTCCCGGCAGAAGGCGTCGAAGCCGCGGGTGTTCTGGACCCGGCCGATCATCGAGCGCAGCAGCGACCCGGAATCCTGCGGTCCCTCGCCCTCGCTGGGTTCCGCCTCGATCACGATGGTGGAGCCGGCGAGATGGACGGCGACGTCGCAGACCGGGGCGGTTTCCGAAAGCTGGATACCGAAGGCGCGTTCGACGCTGCCGTTGATGTGGGCGACCTGCAGCCTCCCGCGGATGGTGTGCAGCGCATCCGCGTTGATCACGCGCGACAGTGGCGTGCCGAGCAGATCCTCGGGCTCCACCCCCAGCCAGCGGGCGGTGTTGGCCGAAGCGTGCACGACGATCCAATCGGCCGTGACGGCGATCAGGAAACCGGTCGGCTGGATCAGACCCAGCTGGTGGATGGGTTCCCGGTCGCAATCGGTGAGGTCGACAGACCCCGAAGGAACAGGGCTGCTCATCGAGCGAAGACTTCGGACAAACGCGACCTCGAGCGGAAGCTAGACCAGTGGCGTTTGTCACGCCCTGCCAAGGGATGTGGACAACAATTTAGGCAGGACAATGGAGCGCCGCAACGCTCCAAAATGGCTATTCCTATGTTCTTATTAAGGCGCGTTAACTTAACATAGGATAATTTTTGAAGAGCTCTGCGTCTGTTTCTGCCCAGTGAATAGTCATTTTTTCGAGGAACGATTCAGATATCTCGTCACGCTCGCACAACTCCGGATCGTGAGCCGCGCAACGGTTCGCCGGCATGACGGGGAGGATGCGCAAGCAAGCGAGCCGGGAGTCCAGGCCTGACGGCGGACTCCCGGCTTGCGGAAGCTTCGGCTGGAAAAATGAGGATCAGCCGCGGCCGGCGATCAGACTGTCGGCCGCCGCACGGGCTTCGGCGGTGACGGTGGCGCCGGACAGCATGCGGGCGATCTCCTCGCGCCGCTCGTCGCCGTCCAGTTCGGCGACGCCGGTGGTGACCTGCTCGCCCTTCTGCGACTTCTGCACCTTCAGGTGGACGGCGCCGCGCGCCGCGACCTGCGGGCTGTGGGTGACGACCAGCACCTGCAGGCCATGGCCCAGCGTTTCCAGCCGCTCGCCCACCGCCGCGGCGACGGCGCCGCCGATACCGGTGTCCACCTCGTCGAATACCAGCGTGCCGACGGTGGAGGTCTGGGCCAGCACCACCTTCAGCGCCAGCATGAAGCGCGCCAGTTCGCCGCCTGAAGCGATCTTGTTCAGCGCACCCGGCGGGGAGCCGGGGTTGGTCGCGACCTGGAAGGCGACGCGGTCGATGCCGGACGCGTTCCATTCCGCCTCGTCGAGCGGCTCGACCAGCGTACGGAACTTGGCCTTTTCCATCTTCAGCGGCGCCAGTTCGGAGGCGACCGCGATATCCAGTCGGCCGGCGGCCTCGCGGCGGGCGGCGCCCAGCGCCTCGGCAGCCTTGTGGAAGGTGGCGCGGGCCTGCTCGGCCTCCTTCGCCAGCTTGGCCAGCAGATCGCCCTGATCCTCGATCAGCAGCAGGCGGCCGGCCATCTCCTCGCGCAAAGCGGCCAGCGCGTCCACATCGACGCCATGCTTGCGGGCGGCGGCGCGCAGCGCGAACAGCCGCTCCTCCAGCTTTTCCAGCGCCCGCGGATCCATGTCGACGCCGCTGGAGACAGCCTGCAGGGCGGCGATGGCCTCCCCCGCCTCGGTCGCGGCGCGGTCCAGTGCGGCGATCACCGGGTCCAGCGTGCCGCCGGCCCGGTCGGCGATGCGGCTCAGCGTGCGGATGGCGGAGGACAGCGCGCGTTCGACACCGCGGTCGCCCGACAGCTCCGCATAGGCGGCGTTCATGCCGTCGACCAGCTTTTCCCGGTGCATCAGCACCGCGCGGGTCTCCGACAACTCCTCCTCCTCGCCGGGCTTGGGGGCGAGCGCGTCCAACTCGGCCACGGCGTGACGGAGATATTCCTCCTCCGATCGGGCGCGGGCGATGTCGGCGGCGGCGGAATGGCGCGCATCCTCGACCTGCCTCCAGGCGCGGTGCGCTGCAGAGACCTGCGCCGCCTGCGCCGACAAGCCGGCATAGGCGTCCAGCACGCCGCGGTGGGTCTGCGGGTTCAGCAGGCCATGGGTGTCGAATTGCCCATGGACCTCGACCAGTTCGGCGCCGAGCGATTTCAGCAGGCCGACGCCGACCGGCTGGTCGTTGACCCAGGCGCGGCTGCGGCCGTCGGTGTTGACGGTGCGGCGGATCACCAGCGAGCCGTAACCGGAGGCAGAGTCACCGGAATCGGCGTCCAGCCCCTGTTCCTTCAGGATGGCGAAGGCCGGGTGGTCGCCCGACAGCTCGAATTCCGCGGTGACGGAGGCCTGATCGGCGCCATGGCGGACCAGACCGGAATCGGCCCGGGCGCCGAGGGCAAGCCCCAGCGCGTCGAGCAGGATCGACTTGCCGGCGCCGGTCTCGCCGGTCAGGGCGCACAAGCCCTTGCGGAAGGACAGGCTCAGCCGCTCGATCAGGACAACGTCCCGGATCGTCAGCGACACGAGCATGGAACGTCCTAGAACAGGGAGTTCCAGGCTTTGCTGATCCACGACTTCTCGTTTCGCTCGGGACGCAGATTGGCGTCCACCAGCAGTGCGTAGCTGTCCGTGTACCATTCGCTGCCGGGGAAGTTGTGGCCAAGCACGGCCGCGGCGGCCTTCGCCTCGTCGGTCACGCCCAGCGCCAGATAGCACTCCACCAGCCGGTGCAGCGCCTCCGCCACATGGGACGTGGTCTGGTAATTTTCAACGACGACGCGGAAGCGGTTGATCGCGGCGGTGTACTGATGCTGACGCAGATAGAAGCGACCGACCTCCATTTCCTTGCCGGCAAGGTGGTCGTTGGTCAGGTCGATCTTCAGCTTCGCGTCGCGGGCGTATTTGCTGTCCGGGAAACGGCGCACCACCTCCGACAGGGCGTCGAGCGCCTGCCGGGTCATCCGCTGGTCGCGGCGCACGTCGGTGATCTGCTCGTAATAGCACAGCGCCCGCATGTAATAGGCGTAGTCGACATCCGGGCTGCCCGGATGAAGCTGGATGAAGCGGTCGAGCGCCAGGATGGCGTCGTCGTACTTCAGATCCTGATAGTGGGCGTAGGCGGCAAGAAGCTGCGCCTTGCTGGCCGAATCCGAATAGGGATGCTGCCGCTCCACCTCGTCGTAGAGCCTTGCGGCCTTCTTGAAGGCCTCCTCGCGCATCGCCGCGTCGGCTTCCGACAGAAGCTGGTCGGCCGGACGTTCGACATACGCGTCCTCCTTGGTGGAGGAGCAGGCGGTCAGGGCGGCGGACAGGAGGATGGCCGTCAGCGGCAGGCGGTACGGGCGAGGAAGCATCGTCGTCTTGGGCGCTTTCGAAGTTGCCCCTGTATAGCACGCCGGGGTGAGGGCGCCGCAAGCGGTAACGCGGGGGTGGGTCGGGCAATCGGGTTTGAGGGCCGAAATATAGAGAATCCCCTCTCCCCTCATGGGAGAAGGGCTTTGATTTTCTTACCCGAACAGCGCGTCGATGTCGGCCTGGCTGATGTTGCCGCTGTCGGGGGTGGCTTCGGCCGGGCCGTGCAGGTCCAGATCCTCGTCCTTCTTGGTGACGGACGGCGGCAGCGGCATCGCCTCGAACTCCCGCTTGTTCCACAGGCCCATCATGGCGTCGACGCGCTCCTCGATGAAGGACATGGCGCGGACGACCTTGGTGATGCGCTGGCCGGTCAGATCCTGGAAATTGCAGGCCTCGTAGATGCGGACGATCACGTCGACCATGTCGTTGACGCGGTCGTTGTGATAGCCCTCCGGCAGGGACGACTTCAACTCCGACACCACCTCTTCCAGTTCTTCGGCGCAGGCCATGATGGTGTTGGTAGCGGCCTCCGTCGCGGCGACGACGGCGCTCAGTTCCTGGCTGGCCTGCTGGAACTTGTCGTCGCCGGCCAGCGGGTGGCGGATGGCCGCCATTTCCACCTTGGTCGCCTTGATCTTGCCGGAGATGTCGGCGATCTCGACCTGGATCTGGTCGATCTGCGCCGCGTCCATGGTCAGGAAGCGGTCCAGCTTGGCGCCCAGGTCACCGATGGCGCGCAGCACCTCGGTGTTGTCGGCCTGGACCACCTGGGCCGGCACCGGGAGCGCCGCTGCGGCGGCACCGTCTTCGATCAGCGCCTGGAACGGGTGCCCGGATTTGCGGGCTTTCTGAAGCTCGGCCATGAAGGGCTTGGTCATCTGCTTCATCCTCGGTCCCGCCTCTCGGAAACGGCCGCCTATGGCCTGGGTGGTGAATATGTGGGGTGGTGGAATGTCTGGTTGCGTACCGGGTCTGCGTTCTGGAGCCGTCGACCGCGCCGCATGGGGCCATCGGCCTGCCGGACGGATCAATCGGGGGAAACCTACGGGGGAGAGACCGGCCGGACGGGCCGGCGCGGCTTCCCCGTCCTATCCGAAGAGAGCGTCGATGGCCGCCTGATCGAGCGGCGCCGGTGGCTCCGCCGCCGCGGGCGGCGGGGGCGGTGCGGCGGGCTTGGGAGCGGCCTTGGCCTTCGGCGCCGCGCCGGGCGGCTTCGGCACCGGCTTCTTCGCCGGAGCGGGCGCCGGAGCCGGGCTGTCGAACATGTTGTCGATGTCGGCCTGACTCGCCTTTACCGGTGCCGCGGCGGGCGCCGGCGCGTCGAACATGCTGTCGATGTCCGCCTGGCTCGCCTTTACCGGTGCCGCGGCGGGTGCCGGCGCGTCGAACATGCTGTCGATGTCGGCCTGGCTCGCCTTTACCGGTGCCGCGGCAGGCGCCGGGGCGCCGAACATGCTGTCGATGTCGGCTTGGCTCGCCTTCGCCGGGGCCGGCGGCGGGGGCGGGGGCGGAGGTGGAGCGGGTGCGGGCACCGGCGCGGCAACCGGGCTGTCGAACATGCTGTCGACATCGGCCTGGCTGACGCCGTGTCCGTCCAACTGCGGACCGTTCAGCAGATGCGCGTCCGGCCGGCTGTCGGTCTGCTCTTCCTTGACGACGATGCCGGCCAGCCCATCCTCGCCCCAGATGCTGATCATGGCCATGACGCGCTGCTCGATGTAGCGGAGCGCGTTGACCACCTTGCTGGTGCGCTGGCCGGTCAGATCTTGGAAGGAACAGGCGGTGAAGATGTCGTTCACCTGCGTGTCGATCTCGCCGCACATCGTCGGATCGGCCCCGCTCGCGCGCAGCTTGCCCGCCAGATCCATCAGCCGTTCGGCCGCATTCAGGATTTCGAAGGACGCGCGTTCGGTCGAGATGACGATGGCATCGAGTTCGTTGGTGGCGGAGAGGATCTTGTCGCCCGACCCGTCGGGGGGCCGCAGTGCCGCAACCTCCCGCCGCGCCTGTTCGATCGACGCCGCCATTTCCATCAGCTCGCGGCGCAGGACGCCGACATGCTTGCCGGCCTCCACCGCTTCGTTCTGCCGGTTCCAGGAGTCGCGGAACTCCTGGAGCATCGCGCGCACTTCCTCCGTCGCGGCCCCGAGGGACCGCCGGTGGAGCCGCCGCAGGAACGCCCTTCCCTTCGCCGATCGGGCGATGGCGTCCTCGATCTGCTCGAACTCCTCATCGGACAGCTGCGGAAGCTGCTCCAAACCGGTCCACTCCCCAAACTGGATTCGCCAGCCGCCCCAAGGACCGGGCGCCGGGCGGCATGTGCCGCCGTCCACCCGGACCGGTCACGATAAGCTTCGATCGCCCCTTGCGGGATTTGCCCTTGCGGGATCAGCCGCCGATGACGGCCTGGATCTTCTGCTTCAGCGTGTCGGCGTTGAAAGGCTTGACGATGTAGTTGTTCACGCCGGCCTGCTTGGCGGCGATCACGTTCTCGGTCTTGCTTTCGGCGGTGACCATGATGAAGGGCGTCGCCGCCAGCTTCGCGTCGGCGCGGATTTCCTTCAGCAGTTGGAGGCCGGTCATCGGCTCCATATTCCAGTCGGAAATGATGAGGCCGAACTTGCTCTCACGCAGCTTCGCCAGCGCCGACACACCGTCGCCGGCCTCGTCGATGTCGGTGTAGCCGATCTGGGTCAACAGGTTCCGCACGATGCGCCGCATGGTGGCGTAATCATCGACGACGAGGATCTTCATCTAGACGTCTCCGCAATAATCCGTTGCCGGTGTCTGTCCGGCCGTTACGCCCACCCGGCGCGGGGGCTGCGCCGTAATCCGGGAAGTGATGCCGACTGTAGTGCCCTAACTGCCGCCAAAAGTCATCCCCTTGGGACACACTGCATCAGCCTGGTAAAGAACGTGTTACCACGCGGGACATCATCTTGCCGAATCAGGGTCGTCCCCACGGTCGATCACGTCCGGAGCGGACGGCCGCACCCGATTCGATGCGGCATCACCCCCGATCACAACGGCGCCGTCGCCCCGGCGAGCCAGCGGCGGGCCGCCTCGTCCAGCAGGGGGGACAGCGACTCGCGCACCCGCGCATGATAGGCGTCGACCCAGGCGGCCTCCGCATCGGACAGCAGCGCGCGCTCGATTGCCGAGCGGTCGATCGGCACCAGGGTCAGCGGCTCGAACTGCAGAATCGGGCGCTCCGCGCCGGCAAGCGCGTCCTGCGGCTCCACCGGCTGGACGACGATCAGGTTCTCGATGCGGATGCCGTAGGCACCGGTCTTGTAATAGCCGGGCTCGTTGGACAGGATCATGCCCGGCTGCAGGGCCACCGTGTTGCCGACCTTGGAGATACGCTGCGGTCCCTCATGCACCGACAGGAAACTGCCGACGCCGTGGCCGGTGCCGTGGTCGTAATCCAGCCCCGCCTGCCACAGCGGCAGCCGAGCCAGCGCGTCCAGCTGCGAACCGGTGGTGCCGCGCGGAAAGCGCGCGGTGGACAGCGCGATGTGGCCCTTCAGCACGCGGGTGAAGCGGTCGCGCATCTCCACCGCCAGGGCCGGGTCAAGCTCGCCGACCGCCAGCGTGCGGGTGACGTCGGTGGTGCCGTCCAGATACTGCGCACCGCTGTCCAGCAGGAACAGGCTGCCCGGCTCCAGCCGGCGGTCGGTCTCGGGTGTCACGCGGTAATGGACGATGGCGCCGTTCGGACCGGCCCCGGCGATGGTGTCGAAGCTGACGCCGCGGAACCGCTCATTCTCACGCCGGAAGGCCAGCAGCCGCTCCACCACCGCCAGCTCGGTCAGTCCGCCCTTCGGCGCCTCCTCCGAGAACCAGTGCAGGAAACGGACGATGGCGGCGCCGTCGCGGGTGTGGGCGGCACGGGTGCCGGCCAGTTCCGCCGGGTTCTTGCAGGCCTTTGGCAAGGCGCAGGGATCGCCGTCGCGCTCCACCTTCGCACCGGCCAGATGAAGCCGGTCGACGATCCAGGCCGAGGTGCAGGTCGGGTCGGCCAGCACGCGGGCGGAGCCGCGGGCGACGGCGTCCAGCGCCGGCCCGAATTCCTCAACCGGCCGCACCCGCACCTGATTGCCCAGATGGGCGCGGGTCTGCGGCGCCAGCTTGCGCGGGTCGAGGAACAGGTCCACCGACGCATCGGCGGACAGAATGGCGAAGGACAGCGGCAGCGGCGTGCAGGGCACGTCGGCACCGCGGATGTTCAGCAGCCAGGCGATGCTGTCCGGCTGGGTCAGCACCGCGGCGGCGATGCCCGACTGCCCCAGCTCGTCGGCCAGACGGGCGCGCTTGTCGGCGGAGCTTTCGCCGGCGAATGCCTCGTCCTGCGGCACCACGGGGGTGATAGGGGCCGGCGGCTGGCCCTGCCACACCGAATCGAGCGGATTGTCCTCGCAAGGGATCAGCAGGATGCCGGCGCGTTCCAGAGCGGCGCGGGTCTTCTCCACCCAGCCGATGGTGTGCAGCCAGGGATCGAAGCCGAAGCGCCCGCCCTCGGGCAATGCCGCAACGATCCAGTCGGTCAGCGGATCCTCGACGAGATGCTTGTACTCGTACAAGTCGGACGGCACCTCGCTGCGGACCTGCAGGGTGTAGCGGCCGTCGACGAAGATCGCGGCGCGGTCGGATGTCACCACCGCATTGCCGGCGGACCCGGTGAAGCCGGTGAGCCAGCCCAGCCGCTGGGCGCGCGGCGGCACATACTCGCCCTGATGCTCGTCGCCGCGCGGAACGATGAAGCCGTCGAGATCCCGGCGCGTCAGCGCGGCGCGCAGGTCGGTCAGCCGCTGCGCCGGGCCCGGCCGGGCCGCCGGCGCTTCCGCCGCCAGGACCGCCTTCAGCGCCTGGAGCTGTTCGGCCAATGCCGGCGGCAGGGTCTCGCCCACCAGTACCAGCCACGCCGCCGGGTTCTCTCCCTCCGGCGCCGCCAGCACGCCGGCCAGCAGCGCGCGGACATCCGCGGGGGAGCGGCCGATCCCGGCCTCGGTCAACAGGGTCGCAAGGGCGTCGTCGCCACGATAAGCGCCGGAGGGAGTCGCGCTGGACACGGAACGTGTTCCTCGGAAGGGTGAAGCCTGTGGTCCCAGGCTAGGCACCCGGCCGGCCGGGCGCAAGCGGCGGGGCGGCGGCTATGCCGGTTGGGGTGGGGGTTTTGGGATGTGGAGCGTTAGACCCCCTCCTAACCTCCCCCGCTGGGCGGGGGAGGTTAGGAGGGGGGGGCAATCTCGCAAGAATCCGTCCCTAAACCGGCAACCCCGCGTCGTCCGGCAGCCCCAGCCGCTCCAGCACCCGCTTGCGGGCCTCGCCGCGCTCGATGTCGGATACGTGCAGAAGGCCGCCGATGCGGCGCAGCAGGCTGGCTTCCAGGTCGTTCAGCACGCCGTCGGCGTAGGCGACCTCCCACAGCATCTCGATGATCCAGACACGGCGGCCGGGCGGGCAGCGGTTCATGATGATGCTGACATAGTGGTGGTAGGGCGACACGTCCTCGGTGTCGAAGACCGCGGCGGACAGCAGGTCCTGCGCCTCTTCCTCGTTCAGGTGGAAGTGGCGCTGCGCGACGGAGATGATGCGGTCGCGCTCCGCCTGGGTGATGGTGTCGTCAGTGCGCGCGGCCTCGACCATCAGGGCGGCGGCGGCGGCCTGCAGGGCGTCCTCGCCCGGCTCGGCGCCGTCGTCGTCGCCTGCGAACAAGGACCGGATGCGGTTCAGCATGGTGTCTCCCCAGGTGAGTGTCGGGACATCGTCCCTAGGGGAAGTCGCAACCCGGTCCTCTGGTTTCAACGGCCCCTGGCTTAACGCTTCACCACAAGAGTGGTCCATTCCCCGACCGGGATGCGCGCGACCAGTCGCAGGCCCTGGTTGCGGTGGGCCTGGATGACGTGGCGCTCCTGCCGGTTCAGCAGGCCGGCCAGCACCGCATAGCCACCCTTCTTCAGGTGACGGCGCAGCTGCGGCGCCATGCGCGACAGCGGACGGGCCAGGATGTTGGCGGTGATCAGGGTGTATGGCTTGTGCCGGCCGACGATGCGGGTGTGGTAGCCGTCGCCGCCCTGGGCGCGGATCATGCGCTTCTGCCCGTTCAGCGCCGCGTTGATGCGGGTGACGCGGACGGCCTCCGCATCGATATCGACGGCGGTCACCGGCACGCGCCAGCGCTTGGCCACCGCCAGCGCCAGGATGCCGGAGCCGCAGCCCATGTCGAGCGCGCCGCGACGGCCGCCGCGCGGCAGCTTCAGGTGGCGCGACAGCCGGTCGAGCGCCTGCAGGCAGCCGTTGGTCGAACCGTGCTCGCCCGTGCCGAAGGCGGTGGCGGCATCCACCAGAAGCGGGATGCTGCCGGCCGGCACAATGCCCTCATGGTGGGAGCCGTGGACGAAGAAGCGGCCGGCGCGAATCGGCGGGAAGCCCTGATAGCTGTGCGACACCCAGTCGATGGGCGGCAGGTTCTCGATCGCCAGCCGCGGCTCCTCGATCCCCAGCGCCTTGGCCAGCACGGCGACGCGCGATTGCAGCCGCGCCTCGTCCGGGGCGCCGTACAGCGTCGCCTCGACCAGCCAGTTGCCGCCCTCCTCCAGTTCGAAGGTCGACACCGCATCGGCATGGTCCCCCACCGCCTCGGCGAAAACGGGCGCATGGGCTTCGGGGACGACCAGCGCGATGCGCCAGAGCGGGGTTTGCGACATGACAGGGGCTTTCCGACGACGACGCGAGAAGAAGCGGCGTTTTAGCATCAAGCCGGAAAGAGACCAAGGATTCCGGATAATGGGGGAACCCTTATCCGTGCGCTTCTACCGCCCCGACAGCCGGTCGGCGATGTCGTACATGCCCTGGGCGCGCAGGACCGACTGACGGTGGCGCACCAGGCGGCGCTCCAGCGCCTTCTCCATCGCCGCCCCGCCGAGCAGCGCGCCGTCCGCCCCCTTCAGCCGGTCGGTAAGGTCGCGGGTCAGCACCCCTTCCGCCTTCGCGTCGCGCCGGTCGAGGGGCTGGTCGCCGGCGACGCTCTGGCGCAGCCGCTCCAGCAGGACGGTCCGGCTCTGCGGCGCGCGGCCCTGCAGGGCGAGGCGGCAGACCTGGCGCAGCGACGCGGCCATCGGCGCCAGCGCCGGGTCGGGATCGCGGTCGAACAGCGCGTCGGCCAGCGCGCAGAGCCCGGCATGCAGGCTGGGCTGCGTGCCCAGCAGCTCCTTCATCGTGTCGGCGGACGCCATGATGTCGGCGATCACCCCGTCCAGCAGGGCAAGATGCCGCGGCCAGACATCGTCGTCGATCATCGCCAACAGCAGTTCCAGCTTGCCGGCCAACGTCCCGCCGCCTTCCAGCTGCTGGCACAGCAGGATCAGGAACAGCGTGTCATGCCCTGCCTCCCCCACCGACTCCTCGATCCTGTTGCTGGTGCCGGGCAGGTCGGCGGCGTCGAAGCGCGGCAGCCGGCGCCGTTCGGCCAGCGCATCGCGGGCGGTGGCGACGACCGCCTCCACCATCTGCCGCAGTTCACGGGCGCGGGCGGCATGCGACACGCCGTGAAGGTCGGCATGGTGGCGGGCCACCGCATGGATGGCGGCGCCCAGCAGCGCGCCCTGCTCCTCCAGCCGGCGGAACAGCGGCCAGGAATGCAGCAATTCGGTCGGGGTGATGCGCTGGGCGTCCAGATAGGGGCGCAGCAGCCGGCCGATGACCACCCGGCTTTCGAAACCGCGCAGGTCGTCCGGCTTGCGGCAGAGCGGCGCCCCTTCCGCCGTACCGCCCAGGGTCAGGCCCTTGCGCGCGGCCTGGGGCGCGGTCTTGTGAAGGATCACCGTTTCCAGCGACAGCCCGGCGATGGTGCGGAACTTCACCACCTTCGCCTCCTCCACCCCGGAGGCGGCAAGTTGGGAGCGGGCGGCCGACAAGGCCGCCTCCTGATCGGTATAGGCGCCTTCGATGAGCCAGCGTCCCTCGCGGCGGCTCTGCACCTCGTAACTGACGCTGCCCGTTCCGAACACGGCGGAAGACCTCCGGCTCCGTTGCAATGCTGCAATACTGGCCGGTGGCGGGGGCCGCGGCTGTGACGGCCGTCACAGTGCGGCAAACCGTCAGCCGGCCCCCTCAGCCCGCCCCCTCAGCCCGCCTTGTCGGCGGGCACGACGAAGCTGTCCATCACCTTCTTGTTGCCGGAATGGTCGAAGTCGATCTCCAGCTTGTCCTCCGACACGGCGACGACGGTGCCGTAACCGAATTTCTGGTGGAACACGCGCGCGCCCTTGGCGAAGGGCGCATCGGGCCGCGGCCGCGGTGCCACGGCATAGGCGCCCTGGTCCAGCGTGATGGTCTTCGGCGCCGGCGCCTGCCGGGTGGAGCCGCGGAACTGGAAGCCGCCGCCCGAACCTCCGCCGAAGCCGCCGGCTCCATAGGCCCCTGCCCCGCCCCCGAAACTGCCGCGCCCGCCGCTGCCGGCGAACAGGCCGTTGGCGGCCTCCGCCTCCACATTGTCCTGTGGGATTTCCTCGACGAAACGGGAGGGCACGGCGCTGACCCAGTTGCCGTAGAGCCTGCGGTTGGCGGCATGGCTGACATAGGCGCGGCGGCGCGCGCGGGTCAGGCCGACATAGGCCAGCCGCCGCTCCTCCTCCAGCCCGGCGATGCCGGTCTCGTCCAGCGCGCGCTGGTTGGGGAACACGCCCTCCTCCCAGCCCGGCAGGAAGACATGGTCGAACTCCAGCCCCTTGGCGCCGTGCAGCGTCATCACCGTGACCTGCTCGATCCCCGCGGCCTCGGCATTCTCCATCACCAGCGCCACATGCTCCAGGAAGCCCGGCAGGTTCTCGAACTCCGCCATGGCGGTGATCAGTTCCTTCAGGTTCTCCAGCCGGCCGGGGGCCTCGGGCGTCTTGTCCTCCTGCCACATGCGGGTGTAGCCGGACTCGTCCAGGATGGTGCGGGCAAGCTCGGTGTGCGGCACCGTCGCCATCAGCGTCCGCCAGCGGAAGAAGTCCTGCAGAAGCCCGCGCAGGGTGGCGCGCAGCTTCGGCTTCAACTCGTCCGTCTCGGTCAGCGCCCAGCCGGCCTCGGTCAGCGACAGCCCCTGCGCACGCGCCGCGGTGTAGAGGGTCTGCATCGCCGCCGGGCCGACGCCACGCTTGGGCAGGTTGACGATCCGTTCGAAGGCGAGATCGTCGTCACCGGAATTGACCACGCGGAAATAGGCTATCGCGTCGCGGATTTCCTGCCGCTCGTAGAAACGCGGACCGCCCAGCACCTTGTAAGGCATTCCCAGGGTGATGAAGCGTTCTTCGAACTCGCGGGTCTGGAAGCCGGCGCGGACCAGCACGGCGATCTGCGCCAGGGACGTGCCCTTGCGCTGCAGCGCCTCGATCTCCTCGCCGACCCAGCGCGCCTCCTCCTCGCCGTCCCACACCGCCTTGACCTTGACCGGCTCGCCGCCGTCGGCCTCGGTCCACAGCGTCTTGCCGAGACGGCCCTGGTTGTTGGCGATCAGGCCGCTTGCCGCCGCCAGGATATGGCCGGTGGAGCGGTAGTTCTGCTCCAGCTTGATGATGGTGGCGCCGGGGAAGTCGGTCTCAAATCTAAGAATATTCCCAATTTCCGCGCCACGCCAAGCGTAGATCGATTGATCTTCGTCACCGACACAGCAGATGTTCTTGTGAGCTTGCGAAAGTATTCTCAACCACAGATACTGCGCGACGTTCGTGTCCTGATACTCGTCCACCAGAAGATATTTGAACTTGCGGTGATATTCCGCCAGCACATCCGGATGGTTCTGGAAGATGGCGAGGTTGTGCAGCAGCAGGTCACCGAAGTCGCAAGCGTTCAGGGTGCGCAGGCGCTCCTGGTAGGCGCGGTAGATCGCCACCACCCGGCCGCCGGCCACGTCGCCGCCGTCGGCGTCGCCGAGCCGGTCGGGGGTCAGACCGCGGTCCTTCCAGCGTTCGATGGCGCCCAACACCTGCCGGGGCGGCCATTTCTTGGAATCGATGTTCTCGGCTGCCAGAAGCTGCTTGATCAGTCGCACCTGATCGTCGGTGTCGAGGATGGTGAAGTTCGACTTCAGCCCGACCAGCTCGGCATGGCGGCGCAGGATGCGTGCGGCCAGTGCGTGGAAGGTGCCGAGCCACCAGCCTTCCGGCTCGATTCCCACCAGATGGGCGACACGCTCGCGCATCTCGCGGGCGGCCTTGTTGGTGAAGGTGACAGCCAGGATCTGGAAGGCGGCGGCGCGGCGCGTCATCAGCAGATGGGCCAGCCGGGTGGTCAGCACCCGCGTCTTGCCGGTGCCGGCGCCCGCCAGGACCAGCACCGGCCCGTCCAGCGCCTCCACCGCCGCCCGCTGGGTCGGGTTCAACCCGTCCAGATAGGCGAAGCGCTGCGCCGCGCTTGGAAAGCCCGTGGCCGAAGCGGCGGCGGGGGGAGCGGCATGGCTCAACGGATCGTCGTCGTACGCGTCTGACATGGGCGGCCCGGCTTGGGGAAAAGAAGAAAAATCGGCTCAAGCATGGGAATGCTGTCTTGCGGTTGGAACGTATATAGCACAGAGCGCCCCGGCACGAACCCCGCGACAGCCCGCGTCTCCCATTCGGGTTTGCGCGGTTGCACGGCCAAGCCTAGGCCGAAGGGCGGGCGTTCAGGACATAGGACCCCAACCATCGGACGGGGGCACAATCCTCGCGCGGCCTACGCCGGCCGGCAACGAAGTCCCGCCATATTGCAACTGAGAAACATGACCAATTCAGAAGCCCCTGGTTAACGATTTCCCCTTTTCTGTCACAGGCCGTTATTCCGCCCGACCATCAAAGTTCGAATTATGTCCGCATCTTGTCTTATCCGGGCTTACGGCATATGCCCATTGCTCGACGCGAAATTTACCTAAGCGAAATTTTGCGCCGCGCAAATCGGGGGTATCTATGGATCACAACGAGGCACCCCACACCCTGACGGGGGAAGCGGGCCGGACGCGGGAGCGAGCGGTCGGGGATGCCTCGGAAGCGCCAATCGGCGCCACTTTGATCGGAACGGAACAAAAGGCGGGCTGAGACCATGGATGCCATCAACGTTTTCCTCATCGATGCCAACAAGCTTTTCCGTGAAGGCATGAAGCGCCTTTTCGAGGGCACGCCCTTCAACGTCGTCGGCGAGGCCGGCAGCCTGCGCGAGGGCCTGACGGCGCTCGGCACCGGCACCACCCCCGACCTGATCCTGATCGATCTGCCGAGCGGTGCCGACGAGGAAGTCGAGGCGATGCGCACGCTGCGCGAGGGCCATCCGTCGATCCGGATCGTCATTCTGACCAACGACCTGGAAACCCGCCGGCTGTCTGCCGCGCTGGGCGCCGGCGCCGGCGGCTACCTGCTGAAGGACATCGCCTGCGAGGCGCTGATGCAGTCGCTGAAGCTGGTGATGATGGGCGAGAAGGTGTTCCCGACCCATCTGGCCGAACTGCTGGTCAACGGGCGCACCGAGGACATGGGCGCCGAGCTGCCGACCCGCCGCAAGGGCCTGTCGCAGCGCGAGGTGCAGATCCTGCGCTGCCTGCTGAACGGCAACAGCAACAAGATGATCGCCAACCACCTGAGCATCACGGAAGCCACCGTGAAGGTTCACCTGAAGAGCCTGCTGCGCAAGATCAACGCGTCCAACCGCACCCAGGCCGCCATCTGGGCGCTGAACAACGGCATCGGCGACCAGGCCGCCGAAACCGGCGTCGCCGCCACGGTCTGACGGACGCCGTCAGATCCTCATCATAGCCCAGCGTTTCGCAAGGTCTCGCCCGCTATCCGTCCTGGCCGCCCGCCCCTTCCATCCGGGGCCGGCGGTCGGCGGGGCGGCGCGGCGCCGTTTCCGATTCCGGTGTCGTGCGGCGATCGACGCTCCCGTTCCGGTCGCGAAAGGCGCGGGCATAGAGGAAGCGGTCTAAGACGAAAAGCGAACTACAGCGTCAGAATGACCGTGCCTATGTGAACGTCCGGGCCGATGACGCCATCCCGGTGTGCCATCGCCGCAACCTTCCTGGAAATGCCCGCGATGAACGTGCTGATCGCCGACGATCACCTGTTGTTCCGAGACGGTCTGCGCCGCCTGCTGGCGCAATTCGACGCCGACATGACCTTTTTCGAGGCCAGCACCTATGACGAGGTGCGGGCGCTCTGCGACGGGACGAGACCCTTCGACCTGATCCTGCTCGATCTCGGGATGCCGGGCTGGACCGGATTCTCGGCGCTGGGCGACATCCATGTCAGCCTGCCAAAGGCCCTGCTGGTGGTGGTATCGGGATCGGAGAAGCGTTCCGACCTTCTGGCCGCGCTGGAGAACGGTGCGGCCGGCTACATCCCGAAATCCTCCAGCGCCAAGGTGCTGCTGGGCGCGCTGCAACTGGTGCTTGCCGGCGGCATCTATCTTCCCGAACAGGCGATCCGCGGCGGCGACCGCGTCGACCAGATGCAGGGCGGCTACGGCGGCGGCGCTGCCGGCGACCAGACGGACGAATCCGCGGCGCTGGGCAACGGCAGCGGCGGCGACCAGCTGACACCGCGCCAGCGCGACGTTCTGGCCCGTCTGCGCGACGGCAAGTCCAACAAGCAGATCGCCCATGAGCTGGGGCTGACGGAAGGCACGGTGAAGGTCCATGTCACCGCCATCCTGCGGCATCTGGGCGTGCGCAACCGCACGCAGGCCGCACTGACGGCGCAGAGCCTTTAAACCCTTAAGCGTTACTCTTCCACGGTCATCCCCGCGAAGGCGGGGATCCAGGAAACTCCGCAGTTCAATTGCTGAGTCGGCTGGATTTCCACCTTGGCGGGGCTGACGGGTGAAAGACGTTCATCAAGCGCATCGCGACTTGCGCGGTCCCTACCGCTGCGCCCGCTCCACCGCGGAGACCAGGGCCAGCAAAGCACCGCGCAATTCGGCGGCATGGGTGCGCGGGCGGACGGCGGCGGCATCGGGCACCGCGACGACGGTCAGCGTCCGGCAGCCGGTCAGCCGGCTTTCCAGCCGGGCGAACAGCTCCGCCGGTTCGCTTCCCTGCATCAGGGTCACCGGCACCCGCACCGCCGGCAGTTCCGCCTCCAACTCGCCAAGGCGGTCGGTCAGGTCCACGGGCCGCGGCCGGCCGAAACAGGCGGACAGGGCGTTCCAGCGCCGCCGCAGCGGCGAATCGGCCCCGACATCGTCGACGATCATCACGCCGCCGACCTGATCGGGAAAATCCAGCGCCGCCACGATGGCGAGCGGCGCCGTCACCGCACTCGCCACCAGCACCGGCCGCCGGCCGCCGCGTTCCACCAGCATCGACGACAGCCGTGCCGAGGCGGAGGCTGGCAAGGTCAGCCATTCCTGGCCCGACGGGACGTGGTCGAGCAGGCGCCACCAGGCACCCTTACCGGGATGAAGGAAGATCACTCGCCGGCCCAACGGATCGCCCGCCCGGTCCGCCGTGCGGTCGCCGGCCGTGCCGACACCGATGCCGGCATCCATCCGGTCCGACGCCGTGCCGGTCACCGCGAAGCGGACGGACTCTGCCCGTCCGGTGCGGACGGTGGAGGGATGGGTGTGAAAGAACACGTTCGGGTTCCCCGGTGCTGGCGTTCCGCGATGGGACGTTCCCACCGCCGAAGCCAACCCTAACGAAGCCGAACGCAAGTCGTCCCGTACGATAAATCGGGCAAAACCCTTAACGCGGCCCCGAAACCCGCCCTGCCCGCAAAAGGTTTCAGCCGCCGCCGAAACGGCTCAAAAACAAACCAAATTCCATTACTTGCCGGTGCTGCCTTTTGGCCGGTGCCATCGAACGCCGCTCAATGCAGCGTCACCTCCATCTCCTCGCCGTCCGGCGCCACCGCCATCGGGCGGCGCAGCTCGCCGGCCAGGCTCCGCCATTCCGGTGCTCCACCCAGCTGTTGCAGCAACTGCGCGGTGAAGGCGAAGACGGCATGTTCCAGCGGCCCGTTGTCCTCGGCGTGGGCGTTGACGGTCAGGCAGGACTCGGCCGCGCTTTCGAAGATGGCGGCGGCGGCACTGGTGCCCGGCCCGGGATCGGGCAGCGGGATGGCCTTCGGCTTTTCCCCGCTGACGCGCAGGCGCGACAGGTTGTCGGCCAGCAGGCGGGTGCGGATGGCGTTGTCGACCGCGGCGGCCATGGTGTAGCCGGCCTCTTCCTCGACGGTGGCGCGCAGGACGCGCAGGCCGGCGATCAGCCCGCGGACGACGTCGCCGCCGCTGCCGCGCTTGGCTGCCGCCGCGACGGCGGTGCCGAGGATGGCGGCGACCACCGGCGACAGCGACTCGCCCTCGCGCGGCATGTTCGGCGCATCGGCGCCGGGGTCGGTATTCAAAGCCTCGTTCATGCGGCCTCCGATCCGTATGGTCCGGAAACGGGCGGCCCGCCGGCGGTGCTGTCGGCGGAGGACCCGTCCGGACGCGTCGTCATGATGCCTCTACCGGATCTGTGGACCCTGCGGATCCGGTTCAAGGCATGGATTGCTTGAACCTCCCCCTCTTTCGCGCCGCCGGACGGGGTGCCCCATCGTTGCGGCTGGTCCCGCAATCGAAAGCCGCCCCTCTGGTCCACGGCCGGGACCGTCCCCACATCTGCGGCGAAAGGGAGGGTTCGTGTCATGCCTCTGCTCAGTCTTCTCCTCAATGCGCTGTGGTTGATCACGGGCGGCATCTGGATGGCGCTCGGCTGGCTCCTGGCCGCGGTCCTGATGGCTCTGTCCATCATCGGCCTGCCCTGGGCCCGGTCCGCCCTGACCATCGCCTATTACACCTTGCTTCCCTTTGGACAAACCGCCGTACGCCGGGATGAGTTCCGCGGGCGCGAGGACATGGGCACCGGCGCCCTGGGCTTCATCGGCAACGTGGTGTGGTTCGTGCTGGCCGGCTGGTGGCTGGCCGCCGGCCATCTGATCGCCGCGGTGGGTCTTGCCATCACCATCATCGGCCTGCCCTTCGCCTGGGCGCATCTGAAGCTGGCCCTGCTGGCGCTCTGGCCGGTCGGGACCGAGATCGTGCCGGCCGACGACGCCGACCGCCGCCGCATGCTGGGCCGGATCTGACGGTCCGGTGATCGGCCGGGGGCGGCTGTCCCGGCAGGACGCCCCCTACCGTTCCGGCGTTCCATTGCAGTACGGTCGTCTTGGCGGCGACAAAGTTACGGCGCCGTAACCGATGCTTAGGCCATTAACCGTTACTAAAGGATATGCCCCCAAAACTGTCGGAATATGTCGGCGTGGTTTCAGGCTTCCGGAACGAGGGGACATCGCTCTTCATGTCTTGGCTGTCGATCTTTTCCGGGGGCAACAAGGCGTCCGGCGACGCGAAATCCAGCGCTGGGCCGCAGAAGGAGCGTCCGTCCGCCCCGCCGACGATCGTCATCGATCACCACGACTACGTGCCGGAGGAATTCGTCCTCGGCTCCTTCCGCATCCGCCCCTATGACGGCGACCTGATCGCCAAGCAGAAGTTCGATTTCCGCCTGCAATTCGACCTTGGCGGCGATCCGGTGGACGTGTCCTGCATCGGCATGGTGGTGAAGCTGACGGAGGAGGCCGGCCTTGTCGCCCGCTTCCAGTCGCCCCAGCCCTTCTACGAACGCAAGCTGATCGAGTACATGAAGGCCCTGAAGGGCCTGTAAGCGCGCGAATATGCCCGAAGATGGTGGTGCCGGGCGCCGGCTGCCACTATATCTATGGGCATGCCGATCCGTCTTCTCCCTGAAACGCTCGTCAACCGCATCGCCGCCGGCGAGGTGGTCGAACGACCCGCCGCCGCCGTCAAGGAGTTGGTGGAGAACGCCATCGACGCCGGCGCCACCCGCATCGACGTGGTGGCGCGCGACGGCGGCAAGTCGCTGATCGCCGTCACCGACGACGGCTGCGGCATGACCCCGGACGAACTGGTCCTGGCGGTCGAACGCCACGCCACCTCCAAGCTGCCGGGCGACGACCTGCTCGACATCCGCTCCCTCGGCTTTCGGGGGGAGGCGCTGCCGTCCATCGGCGCCGTCAGCTGCCTGACCATCACCAGCCGCGCCCGCGGCGCCGACAGCGCCTGGAGCCTGACCGTCGATGCCGGCGCCAAGGGGGCGCCGCAGCCGGCGGCGCTGGCCCAGGGCACGCGGATCGAGGTGCGCGACCTGTTCGCCGCAGTGCCGGCCCGGCTGAAGTTCCTCAAGGCCTCCCGCACCGAATACGACCACATCGCCGATTGCCTGGAACGGCTGGCTATGGCCCATCCCGGCGTCGCCTTCACGCTCAGCGACGGCGGACGCGGCGGCCTGCGGCTGAGTGCGGCGCAGGGCGACCTGCTGGACGCCCGGCTGACCCGGCTGGGCGCGCTGATGGGCCGCGATTTCCAGGAGAACGCCGTGCCGGTGACGGCGGCGCGCGAGGGCGTGACGCTGGCCGGCTGGATCGGCCTGCCGACCCTGCACCGCCCGACCGCCAAGCACCAGCACCTGTTCGTCAACGGCCGCCCGGTGCGCGACAAGCTGATGGTGGGTGCCGTGCGCGCCGCCTATGCCGATTTCCTGCCGCGCGACCGCCACCCGATGCTGGCCCTGTTCCTCGACATCGACCCGCAGGAGGTCGACGTGAACGTCCACCCGGCCAAGGCCGAGGTGCGATTCCGCGACCAGGGGCTGGTGCGCGGCCTGATCGTCGGATCGCTGAAGCACGCGCTGGCCGAGGCCGGCCACCGCGCCTCCACCACCGTCGGCCTCGCCACGCTGGGCGCCCTGCGGCCGGAGCCGTCCGGCGACGCGCCGGCGGACAGCGGCTTCACCCCCTCCCCCCTGCCCTACGGACGTTCCGGCGGCGGCTCAAGCGGCAGTTGGGGCGGTTCCTACACGCCGACCGCCGTGCCCCGCGGTCTGGCGGAGCGCTCCGCCGCCTTCCAGGCGCCGACCCAGACGGGATTGCCGCCGCTGCAGGGGCGTCTCAGCGGCTTCGGCAACGGCTTCGCCCCCTCGGCCCGCCCGCCGGAATACCGCGCCCCCGACCCGTCCGCCCACAAGCCCGAGCCGCCGCTCGACAGCCACCCGCTGGGCGCGGCGAGGGCGCAGGTCCACACCACCTACATCGTGGCGCAGACCCGCGAGGGCATCGTCATCGTCGACCAGCACGCCGCCCATGAACGGCTGGTCTACGAACGGATGAAGGCCGCACTGCTGGAAGGCGGCGTGAAGCGCCAGGCCCTGCTGATCCCCGAACTGATCGAGTTGGACGAACCCTCCGCCAACCGCCTGCTGGCCCGCAGCGCCGAGCTGGCCGAACTGGGTCTGGTGATCGAGGGCTTCGGCCACGGCTGCGTGATGGTGCGCGAAGTGCCGGCCTTGCTCGGCCAGTCCGACGTGAAGAACCTGATCCGCGACCTTGCCGAGGAACTGTCTGAGCTGGGCGACGCCCTGTCGCTGAAGGAGCGGCTGGAGGAGGTCTGCGCGACGATGGCCTGCCACGGCTCCGTCCGCGCCGGCCGCACGCTGAGCGTCGACGAGATGAACGCGCTGCTGCGCCAGATGGAAGCGACCCCGCACAGCGGCCAGTGCAACCACGGGCGGCCGACTTATGTGGAGCTGAAGCTGGCGGATATTGAGCGGCTTTTTGGGCGGAGGTGAAATATATGAGTATAGCACATGATTGCAAATCTTTTTACTTCGAGATAATTTTCAGATCCCTGAGACAACTTCAGCCTATTGGAAGGATGTACTCAACCACATAGCGCAATTATTTAAAAAGCAAGACCTAAAGTGCATTCTATTCAATTGAATTTGAAGTCGCCCCATACCCCCTTTCGCATAGCCTCCCGTTTAGTGTCGCGTTATAGTGAGGCTAACGCTGAAAAGTGATTTGTGGCGTGCTGCGTCGCTCGCGCTTGCGAAGGAAGACCCTTATACTAATCCCGTAAGGAGACGAAATTGGATATTCAGAGCCCGTCAATTTCCAGCTTAATGGATGATGTTGTTAACGGTCGCGTTGTTTTGCCAGATTTCCAACGAGATTTCGTCTGGAAAGTAGAGGACATTAAAGATCTTTTGATATCCGCACTGGCGGACTACTATGTCGGAACAATGCTATATATGGATGATTTAGTTGAGACGACAGATTTTGCAACTCGTCTGATATATGGGGTGGAAAGTCGATTTCCTACCGTAGAAGCCAAGTCAATAATTAAGTTACTACTCGATGGCCAACAGCGGTGCTCTGCTATTTTTTACGCACTTTACGAGCCTAGCCTGCCGCTCTTTGGACGAAAGAGCCCTTATCGTTTTGTTCTTCACATTCCGGATGCACTTCTTAAGAAATGGGACGACGCTGTTATTGGATATGCAGTTACTAATAAGCGTGACGCTGCACGATACTCCGGAGAAGACTATATCCACTTTCGTGAATTCGTTGATGCCTCAGCGCTGATAGCACGCCTCAGTAAGAATAAATGGACAGACAAGTTCCCGGATATTTTCAATATAGTGAATGGATTCAATCAATTTAAAATTCAGATGGTAGAGCTTAAGCGAGGAACACCAATAGACACCGTTGTTGAGATATTTGAACGAATAAACAGGACCGGTATGCCGCTAAATATTACGGATCTACTAACAGCACGTCTGGTCCGCAAGGATATAAAACTTAGAGATCTTGTGGACTCTGCGCAAGAGTCTTACCAATTTGCGCAGGACGATGTTGGCATACCTTCGGAGTTCATTTTGAGAACTATATGCCTCATGCAAGGAAAAGAAATAACCAAATCAAATATACTACACCTTAGCTCCAACACTTTTTCAGAAGATTGGAAAAAAGCTTGCGGTTGCCTCGACCAAGCTTACAGAATGATGACATCAATATCGGGGGGATTTGGGGCCGCTGATTTTAAAAGATTCGCTCCATTCAAGACCATACTCATTCCATTAGCAGTAATTCTTTGGCACGTAGAAAACAGTACCAGAGGGACGGCTCCTGACTATGCGAAAGTGTCTGAATGGTATTGGGCGTCAGTTTTTGGAAACCGATACAATGAAGCTGTTAACTCCACGACATTCAGCGATTGCACACGCATGCGAGACTGGCTTCTTGAGAAATCTCCTGCGCCAGAATTTATCAGGAACTTTAACCCGCAATCGGTTGATCTTTTCGTAACGTCAAAGTCTAGCGCTACTTATAGAGGCATTCTATGCCAGATTTTACTTAATGGCGCATCAGATTTCAAAAGTGGAAAGCAGGCCACTCATGATTTGGCAAAACTTCAAGACGATCATATTTTTCCACGAGCTGGGTTTAATGATAACTCAATTCTGAATCGCACACTTATCACCTCAAACTCAGAAAAATCGAATCAACATCCTTCCAAGTATTTTGGTGCGCTTGAAACGGTGCATGGCAGAGATGGATTGTTAGATATCCTACGCTCACATTTGATGGATGAGCATTGTCTGGATGCTCTCTTATCTAATAACATCGAAGCCTTCAAGAGAAGCAGGAGAATGATCCTTAGCCGACACATTGCGACTCTCGTACCATCTGCTGACGGAATGATAAACCAGCAAAAGGAAGAGGAGATGCAGGAGGAAATCTGAATGCCCAATCCCTTTCGATATCATACATAGCCTGCCGCTTATTAAAGCGGAGCGACGGCAGGGACTTGCCAAACTGGCGCTCCTGCTGTCGCTACGCCTCTGACGCTCCTCCTCAGTACCCGACCGTGAACCGCTTGCGCTCGTGCTTCGGCGTCTCGATCTCGTCGGCCAGCGCCACGGCGAAGTCCTCATAGCTGATCCAGCTGCGGCCGTTCGCATCCGCCAGCAGCGTGTCGTCGGCCAGCCGGAACTTGCCCGTGCGCTCGCCCAGCACGAATTCGGCGGACGGCGACAGGAAGGTCCAGTTCAGATCCGGCTCGGCCTTCAGGCGGTCGAGGAACTCGGCGCCCTTGGTGGCCTCGGCCTTGTAGGCTTCGGGGAATTCCGGCAGGTCGAGCACGCGCACGCCCGGCGCCACTTCCAGGCTGCCGGCGCCGCCGACCACAAGATAGCGCGGCACGCCCGACGCCTTCACCGCACCGATCAGGCTGTCGGCATCGCCCATCAGGAACATCACGGCGCTGACCACCGCGTCATGGCCGGCCAGCAGCGGAGCCAGGGACTCGGCGTCGTTGGCGTCGCCAGTCTTCACCGTCAGGCCGGGGGCGGCGGCGACCTTGGACGGATCGCGGACGATGGCGGTTACGCTGTGGCCGCGGCTGAGCAGCTCGGCCTGGATGCGGCTGCCCGCGCGGCCGGCGGCGCCGATGATGGCGATGTTCATGGCAGGTGTCCTCTGACTAGGTTTCCAATGGTGACTTGATGCCGGTTTGGAAATCTGGTGTAAAGAAGGCACCTTTTCGTGACATGGTCACCCGTATGTAACCGCCGGGTGGCTCGCTTGGGAGTGGATGAGGATGGACAGGACCTTGCTGGGGCTGGGCGGCAAACGGCCGTCGGAGGTGGATCAGCTGCCGGACGCCTATGCCTCCGGCTGCCCGACGCGGCAGGCGCTGGACCGCATCGCCGACAAATGGACGGTGCTGATCCTGGGATTGCTGGAAGGCGGACCGATGCGCTTCAACCAGCTGCGCCGGGAGATCGAGGGCATCTCGCAGAAGATGCTGTCGCAGACCCTGAAAAGCCTGGAGCGCGACGGGCTGGTCAGCCGCAAGGTGTTCGCCACCGTGCCGGTCACCGTTGAATACGCCATCACCCCGCTGGGCGCCACGCTGGCCGAAACGTTGGTGCCTCTGCGGGTGTGGGCCGAGACCCACATCGCCCAGGTGCTGGAGTCGCGCGCCGCCTATGACCGGGACGAGGGAGACGCCCCGGCCCGGCTCGACGTTGCATGAATTCCGGTCGCCTGAACTCCTGTCACCCGGCTCCGGCGCCCGTCACTTTTCGGGCTTTTCCTCCGCTTCCGTCCGGCGCAGCAGGTAATCCAGCCCGCCGACGCGGAACCAGCGATAGCCGTAGGCCTCCAGAACCAGATGGTGGCGGCCCTCGCCGTCGGGTTCGCTGTGCTCCTCCGACAGCAGGTTGACCAGCCGGCAGGTCTCGCCGTGGCCCTCCACGTCCAGCACGATCTCGCAGGGCTTGTCCGACAGGTTGTGCAGGACGACCAGGCCGTTGTTGCGCCAGTCATAGCGCAACGCCAGCACCTCCGGCCGGCCGGTCTTCAGGATCTGGAAGTCGCCCCATCCGATCTCGGGGCATTCCTTGCGCATGCGGATGATGCGCTCGGTCCAGTTCAGCATCGATTCCGGGTCGCGGCGCTGCACCGCGGCGTTGACCCGCTCATAACCGAAGACCCCGCCGCTGATCACCGGGATTTCCGGCTCGTCCGACTTGGTGAAGCCGCCATGCGGTTCGTCCGACCATTGCATCGGCGTGCGGGCGCAGTTGCGCTCCGGCAGCGACAGGTCGTCGCCCATGCCGATCTCGTCGCCATAGCGGATGACCGGCGTTCCCGGCAGGGTGAACATCAAGCTGTAGGCCAGTTCGATCCGCCGCCGGTCGTCGTGCAGCATCGGCGCCAGCCGCCGCCGGATGCCGCGGTCGTAAAGCTGCATGCATTTGTCCGGCCCGAAGGCGGCGAAGACGGCCTGGCGCTGCTCATCAGTCAGGCGGCCGAGATCCAGTTCGTCGTGGTTGCGCAGGAAGCAGCCCCATTGCGCGGTGGCCGGGCGCGGCTTCGTCACCTTCAGCGCCTTGATCAACGGGGCCGTATCGGCGGTGGCCAGCGCATAGAACAGGTTCTGGTTGACCTGGAAATTGAACACCATGTGGCACCGGTCGCCATCGCTGCCGAAATACTCCAGATCGTCCTCCGGCAGGATGTTGGCCTCCGCCAGCAGAACGGCATCGCCGCGGCGCCACTGCACGAACTCGCGGAAGCTGCGCAGCATGCCGAACTGTTCGCGAGGCTTGGTCACGTCCGCGCCCTTCTCCGCGATGATGAAGGGAACGGCGTCCATGCGGAAGCCGGCGACGCCCAGTTGGATCCAGAAGCCCATGATCTTCAGCAGCTCGGCATGCACCTCCGGGTGGGCGGTGTTCAGGTCGGGCTGGAATTTGTAGAAGCGGTGGAAGTACCAGGCCTTGGCTTCGCGGTCGTAGGTCCAGGTCGATTCCTGCACGCCGGGAAACACCATGCCGGTGTGGGCATTGTCCGGTTTCTTGTCCGACCAGACATACCAGTCGCGATATTTGCTGTTCGGATCGCTGCGGGCCGCCTTGAACCAGGGATGCTGGTCGGAGGTGTGGTTGATCACCAGATCGATGATCACCCGGATGCCGCGCTGCTCGCAGGCGTGGGTGAATTCCACGAAATCGCCCAGCGTGCCGTATCGCGGATCGACCGTGTAGTAGTCGGCGACGTCATAGCCGTCGTCCTTCATCGGCGAGGTCTGGAACGGCCCCAGCCAAATGCAGGTCACGCCCAGCCCGTGCAGATAGTCCAGCCGGCGCAGCAGCCCCTGGAAATCGCCGATGCCGTCGCCGCTGGCGTCCATGAAGGTCGACAGCGACAAATTGTAGATCACCGCATTCTTGTACCAGAGGTCCCCGATCATGGCCGTTCCGTCCCGCGTCGTGCCGGTGGCGATCGCCGTCCCGATGCGGGATCGACAGGCGGGCAACAGCGGCAAGGCCACTTTGGTTGCGGGGCGGTGTTGCTGAATGGACTGACCGTTTGGGGCAGTAGCACTGCGGCAAAGTTGCAGGTCAGGCAACCGGTATCTGGCATGCAAAACTTTTTGCGATGGTATGCCAGTTTGCTTATGTTGCGTTACAGCATGGCCCTGGCTTGACCGTTGGACCCCATCGTCCGCGACCGATGCTTTTCGGCGTCATGCGCTGTTGACCCTGTCGATACCCCCTCCCTTGGCCCCTGCCTTACGATAAGGATGCCCCGCCATGATCGAGACCCAGGCCCTTCTGTTCCTCGCGCTGACCGGCATGATCGGCCACGCCGTCTACATGGCCAGCGGCCGGGGCGGCTTCACCGTGATCGAGCCGGAGAAGGAAGAGACCGAGGAGGAGACCATCCTGTTCACCTCCGACCGCTTCCAGCAGACGCCCCAGAAGAAGCCCGGGACTGAAAAGGGCGAGGATCGTCCCTTCTGGCTCGAATGACGGACGGACCGGGACCGCTTGTCGCGTCCCCGGCCCGTCGCCTGTCTTTTCTCCTAAGTCGACCCCTCAGGCCGATCCCTTACGCTTGTGCTCTCGGCTGTCGGTTCTTCAGCCGTTGGCGGTACCTGTCGCCACCCCGACCGGGACGCCGCGGGCTGCCTCGCCCTGTTCCTCACGGCGTGCCAGTTCTTCGTTGCGGGCATGGTGGCGGGCCAACATCGGCTTGAGGACCAGCAGCGCACAGGCCGCGGCGGTGAGGTCCATGGTGGCGGTGACGTACAGCACGGTCGCCCAGGTGCCGGTGGCTTCCATCAGCAGGTTGCCCAGCGGGACCAGCAGGGCGGCGACACCCTTGGCGCAGTACAGGACGCCGTAGATCTTGCCGGCATGCTTGGTGCCGAAGGTGTCGGCCGAGGTGGCGCTGAACAGGCTGTACACTTCACCCCAGGCCAGGAAGACCATGCCGCTGAGGATCAGGAACATCATCGGGTCGTGGCCGAACTTGCTGAGCATGATGATGCCCAGGCCTTCCAGGGTGAAGGCGACGAACATGGTCGCCTCACGGCCGATGTGATCCGAGATGAAGCCGAACAGCGGACGGGAGATGCCGTTCATCACGCGGTCCAGCATCAGGGCGAAGGGCAGAGCCGCCATGGTGATGCCCAGGACGCTGACCGGGGCTTCCTTCACGCCCAGATCGTGGGCGATGACGCCCAGCTGGGCCACTGCCATCAGGCCGCCGGTGACGGTGCCGATGAACATCGCCCACATCACCCAGAACACCGGGGTGCGGATGGCTTCGCCCAGCGTATAGTCGCGGCGGGTCTGGGCGACCTTGGTGGAGGCCTTGACGTGCTCCTTCTGCGGCATGCGCAGGAAGAAGGCGGCGGCGATGATGATCGCGCCCTGCAGCAGGCCGAACCAGAAGAAGGTGGTCTGATAGCCGCTGCTGTGGATCATCGCGGAAATCGGCAGGATGGTGAGGGCCGAGCCGGCGCCATAGCCGCCCGCCGTCAGGCCGACCGCCAGACCGCGCTTTTCCGGGAACCACTTCAGCGCGTTGTTGACGCAGGTGGCATAGACGCAGCCGACACCGATGCCGCCGATGGCCGAGCCGACATACAGCATGCTGAGCGAGCCGGCATAGCTGTCGATGACCCAGGACAGGCCGGTGAAGAAGCCGCCGGCGCCGACGATCACGCGGGGGCCGTACTTGTCGATGAAGTAACCCTCGATCGGCGTCAGCCAGGTCTGCACGACGACGAAGATGGTGAAGGCGGTCTGGATCGAAGCGCGCGTCCAGCCGTGGGTCGCCTGGATTTCCGGGACGAACAGCGTCCAGGCGTACTGGATGTTGGCCGCAGCCACCATGCAAACGATGCCGACGACGATCTGCATCCAGCGGACCGTATCGGACACCGGCGCCTGTGCCGCCGCCGGTTGTGAATTCATATGAGCCATCGTGCCTCCCAATGATCTTGCCTGAGCCGGTGGCGCGGCCCCTCTCCCGGGGACCGGCACACCAATCACGATTGCGGAATGACCCGGACGGACCGCTCTTGCTGACGGTTCCATTCCGGAACTCGGCGCGGATGCCGACAATCGCTCGGAGTTCGATTGTCCCGGTTTTGGCATGCCAGATATGTAATCTGGTATGCCAAAACCGGGGACAGAAAGACCCGGACGGACGGTCCGACGCCGTATGCACACGTACTGACCAAGTAAAACTTACACCTCGTGTCGCTCAGAATGTCCGGTCCACATCGGTTCTTGTGTCCGATCACTCGGTGCGACGCACATCCTGTAAAAAGAAGCCGTGCCGGTACCTGCACGGCCCCCTCGAACGAGGGTGTGCAGTCTTAGGAGATAGATAGATGCCGCCGTTTCCATAGAGGAACCGCATCGGCGACACATAATCTTTTACTCGGATTGTTTTGGAACTCAACAGTCCGTTTGGGCTTTCCGCATGATGGAAAAACGCCGGGGACCGCCTTGGAACGTGCGGCGTTCGCCCGACCCGGCCATGGTCCGCGGGCGCGAAAAATGAAACTCGGGCTTGGGAAGGCGAGGCGGGTGGCCGGGCGGGAAAGGAAAACCCGCCCTGGCGGGTATCAGGCCGGGCGGCGGACCGTCAGGAAAGCGACGCGGGTATCGCCGTAGCGGCGTTCATCGACGGCGGTGAAGCCATCGGGCAGAGGCAGGGGATCACGGTCGGCCACCTCGACCACGGCGAGAGCGCCGTCGGCGAGCCAGCCGGCCTTCAGCAACCCGTCCAGCGCCCGCGGCGCCAGATCCTGGCCATAGGGCGGATCGAGAAAGGCCAGCATGCAGGACCGCGGGGCCGGCGGCGGCTTGGTGGCGTCGGCGCGCAGAATCCACGCATTGTCGGTTTCGCGCAGGGCATCGACGTTGGCGCGCACGGCGTCCAGCGCCGGCCGGCCCATGTCGAGGAAACCGCACCAGGCGGCCCCGCGCGACAGGGCCTCCAGCCCCAGCGCACCGGTTCCGCAAAAGGCATCGACGACCGCGGCGCCCTCGAACTCGGGCGCCCAGTCGGCATGGGCCAGGATGTTGAAGATGGCTTGCCGGGTGCGGTCGGTGGTGGGGCGGGTGTCACGCCCGCCCGGCGCCACCAGACTGCGGCCGCGGTGCTTACCGCCGACGATCCGCACGCGGGCGCTCCGTCCGTCCGCCGGCACCGCCGCCCGACCTGTCGCCGGCGCCGCCGGCCTTAGGCCCACCCTTCGGCGCCGGACCGGCGCCCTTCGGACCCGCGGACCTGGAGCCAGCCGATTTCGGACCGGCAAACTTGCTGTCCCTCGGCTTGTCATCCCTAGGCTTCGAATCCCTGGGCTTGGCATCCCGAGACCTTGCGCTCTCGGAGCGGGCGCCCTCGGAACGCGGGCCATCCGTCTTCGCGGCACCCGACTTGAACCCGCCGGGCTTCGCCCCCCGCGGACCGGCAGCACCGGCCGGCTTGGCGGCGTCCCGGCCTTCGGGCTTGCCCGGACGGCCGGGTTTGGCCGCCGCTCCGCCGAGCGACAGGGTGCCGCGCGACGCGGTTCCACGCCGGGCGGGCTTGGTCTCTTCCACGCGGGCGGCTTCGGCCTCGTGCCGCTTGGTGGCGGACCGCGGCGCGCGCTTCGGGGCGGCCTTGGCGTCCGTCTTCGCATCCGCCCTGGCCTCGGCCTTGCCCGCCGGCCGGCCGCCTGACGTCGTCTTCGCCGGAGCGGCCTTCACCGCCGCGTCGGCTCTCGCCTTGGCGCGCTGCTTGGTGCCGGACTCGGTCGTCTCCGCCCCTTCGGGGGTGCCGAAGAAGGGGGCGATCTGTTCGCGGACGACGCGCTTCGGCACCTCCTCGACAGCGCCCTCTTCCAGCTTGCCGAGCTGGAAGGGACCATAGGCGACGCGGATCAGCCGGTTCACCTGGAGCCCCAGCGACTCCATCACCTTGCGGATCTCGCGGTTCTTGCCTTCCTTCAGGCTGACGGTCAGCCAAGCGTTGCGGCCCTGGACGCGGTCGAGCACGGCCTCGATCGGGCCGTACTTCACGCCCTCGATGGTCGGGCCCTTCTCCAGCGCCGCCAGTTGCCTCTCGTCGACCTCGCCGAAGACGCGCACGCGGTAGCGGCGGGTCCAGCCGGTGGCCGGCAGTTCCAGGAAGCGGGCCAGCTCGCCGTCGTTGGTCAGCAGAAGAAGGCCTTCGGTCGTCAGGTCGAGACGGCCGATGGAGACCACGCGCGGCAGGTCGGCCGGCAGCCGGTCGAAAACGGTCTCGCGCCCCTTCTCGTCGCGGGCGGTGGTGACCAGCCCCGACGGCTTGTGGTAGCGCCACAGGCGGGCGGGTTCCGGCTCCGGAATGACCTTGCCGTCGACCTGGACGACATCGCCGGGGTGCACCACGCAGGCGGGGCTGTCGAGCACGCGGCTGTTGACCGCGACGCGGCCCTCGGCGATCCAGCGTTCGGCGTCGCGGCGCGAGCAGAGGCCGGCGCGCGCCAGTCGCTTGGCGATGCGTTCACCGCCATTTGTGGCGGAATCGGATTTCTTGGCAATATCGGAGCGGTCCATGGCCGGACCATAGGGCCTGGACGCGCCGCCCGCAACACGAGTCCGGCACCCGGACACCGGAATCCGGTTGACGCGCCCGGCGAGCGGTTGGCACCCTGCCCGGCCATGCCCTCTCCCCGCCATATGGACCTCGCCTTCGCCGCCGCCGAAGCCGCCGCCGCGCGCGGCGAGGTGCCGGTCGGCGCCGTCGTCGTCGATCCCGCGACGGGCGCCGTTCTCGCCAGCGCCGGCAACCGGACGGAGGAGCTGTGCGACCCGTCGGCCCATGCCGAACTATTGGCGATCCGCGAAGCCTGCGCGCAACGCGGCCAGCCACGCCTGCCCGGCTGCGACCTGTACGTGACGCTGGAGCCCTGCGCGCTGTGCGCTGCGGCGATCAGCTTCGCCCGCATCCGGCGGGTCTATTACGGCGCCTACGATCCGAAGGGCGGCGCGGTGGATCACGGGCCGCGCTTCTTCACTCAGCCCACCTGCCACCACGCGCCTGAGGTCTACAGCGGCATCGGCGAGACGCGGGCGGGCGCGCTGCTGCGTGACTTCTTCAGGGACCGGCGGTAACTCCTCCCCAAGCGACGATCGGTCCGCTGGCACTCCGACCGGGCGCACAATATTGTTTCTGTAGCGCTGCAATATAATTGCTGAATGCCATGTCTATGCAGGCACAATTACCAATGGGCAAGCCTGGATGAAAATCCCAGGCGCTTAACAACCGCCGCTTCTGTTCGTGTAAAAATGATATATTCTGTTAAGTGTTTGTTTAGCGAATATATGCACATGATGGACTGACCGCTTCCAGCCATCAGGAGTTACGAATGTTGTCGTTCCGCAAGCCGCAGGACAATCAGGCGGCCGAAGAGTTGGCCCTGCTGGGCCGCCATGCGGGCGTCGGGCTGTGGGACGCGGTGATCCACAACGGCGATCCGATGCACGCGCAAAGCCAGTGGCACTGGTCGCCGGAGTTCCGCCGGCTCGTCGGCTTCGACCGCGACGACAAGGCGGGCTTCCCCGACAAGGTCGGTTCCTGGGCAGACCGGCTGCATCCGGATGATGCCAAGCCGACCTTCGACGCGTTCATGGCCTGCCTGAACGACCGCAGCGGCCGCACCGGCTATGACGTGAACTACCGGTTGAAGGTGAAGGACGGCAGCTATCGCTGGTTCCGCGCCATCGGCGGCGTCGCCCGCGACGGCAGCGGTCTGGCCCTGCGCGCCTGCGGCTCGCTGATCGACATTGATGCGGAGCGCAGGGAGCTGGAGCGTGCCAAGCTGCTCGACCGCCACGCCGGCGTCGGTCTGTGGGACGCGATCTTCCACAACGGCGATCCGATGCATGCGCAGAGCCGCTGGCACTGGTCGCCGGAGTTCCGCCGTCTCGCCGGTTTCGACCGTGACGACACCATCGGCTTCCCCGAAGGCGTCAATTCCTGGGCCGACCGGCTGCACCCCGACGATGCCAAGGGGACCTTCGACGCCTTCATGGCCTGCCTGAACGACCGCAGCGGCCGCACCGGCTACGACGTCGATTACCGGCTGAAGCTGAAAGACGGCAGCTATCGCTGGTTCCGCGCCATCGGCGGCGTCGCCCGCGACGGCAACGGCCTGGCCTTGCGCGCCTGCGGCTCGCTGATCGACATCGACGGGCAGAAGAAGGCCGAGTTGCGGCAGGCGGAGATGGACGGAGAGCGCCGCCGCAGCGTCACCACCCTTGCCGAATCGCTGGACCGCGAGGTTGGCACTGCCGCCGACCGCGCCACCGCCAACGCGCAGACCGTCGCCGCCGCGACGGAAGAGCTGTCGGCCTCCATCTCCGACATCAGCACCCGCGCCAACGAAGCGTCCGGCGCCTCGCTGAAGGCATCTGAAGAAGCGAGCCGCACCAACGCCGCGGTGGAGGCCCTCGTCACTTCGGCCGAGCGCATCGGCGCCATCACCAAGCTGATCAACAGCATCGCCTCGCAGACCAACCTGCTGGCCCTCAACGCCACCATCGAAGCCGCCCGCGCCGGCGAGGCGGGCCGCGGCTTCGCCGTCGTGGCGAACGAGGTGAAGTCGCTGGCCCAGCAGAGCGGCAGCGCCGCCGACGACATCGCGGCGCAGATCGCCTCGGTCCAGCAGGAGGCGCTGCACGCGGTCGACGCGATCCGCCGCATCGGCACGATCGTCTCCGATGTTCAGCAGATCTCCACCACCATCGCCGCCGCCGTGTCGCAGCAGGAGTCGGCGACCAAGGAGATCGCCCACAGCGTCACCCGCGTCGTCCGCGACATCGAGGTGGTGTCCCAGAACATCGCCAGCGCGTCGGAACGGCTGCGGGCTTGACACCGGCTGATCGTATTTGGGTGTGGTTCACTAAAAACGCCTCTCTCCCCTTGCGGGAGAGGGGTTGGGGTGAGGGGATGCAAACCTCTTCCGCCTTCGGCGAAATACCCCTCATCCCAACCCGCGGGTCGGCAAAACGCCGTTGGCGTTTGGCCGATCCCGCCCCACAAGGGGAGAAGGGCTTTAGAGATGGGGCGGTATCGCTCGAATTTTAAAATACGACAGCGGCAAAGCCTGAAACGGAAACGAAAAAGGGGGCGCATCACTGCGCCCCCTCTTCAGGAAAAGTTGAACTTTAACGCCCCACCGCCCGCCAGCCGATGTCGCGGCGGCAGAAGCCATCCGGCCAGTCCAGCGCGTCGACCGCCTTGTAGGCCGCGGCCTGCGCCTCCGCCACCGTGGGCGCCAGCGCGGTGACGCCCAGCACCCGGCCGCCGACCGACAGCACCCGGCCATCCTCGGACCGCTTGGTGCCGGCATGGAATACCGTCACCTTGTCCACCGCCCCGGCCTTGTCCAGCCCGCGAATCTCGGTGTTCTTGGCGTAGTCGCCGGGATAGCCGTTGGCCGCCATCACCACGCACAGCGCGGTCTGGTCGTGCCAGCGCAGGTCGATGCTGTCCAGCACGCCGTCGGCCGCCGCCACCAGCGCCGCCAGCGCGTCGGACTTCAGCCGCATCATCAGCGTCTGGCATTCCGGGTCGCCGAAGCGGACGTTGAACTCCAGCGTCTTCGGCACCGGGCCGTCCGGCGTCCGCATGATCATCAGGCCGGCGAACAGCACGCCCTTGAACGGCTTGCCTTCCGCCGCCATGCCCTTGACCGTCGGCAGGATGATCTCGCGCATCACGCGGTCCTGCAGGTCAGGCGTCAGCACCGGGGCCGGGGAATAGGCGCCCATGCCGCCGGTGTTGGGGCCGGTGTCGCCGTCGCCGACCGCCTTGTGGTCCTGGGCGGAGGCCAGCGGCAGCGCGTTCTCGCCGTCGCACAGCGCGAAGAAGCTGACCTCCTCGCCGTCCAGGAACTCCTCCACCACCACCTCGGCACCGGCGGCGCCGAAGCGGCCGCCGACCAGGGCGTCGTCGATGGCCTCAAAGGCTTCCTGCTCGGTGCGGGCGACGGTGACGCCCTTGCCGGCGGCCAGACCGTCGGCCTTCACCACGATGGGGGCGCCATGCTTGCGGACATAGGCCTTGGCGGCTTCCGGGTCCTTGAATCGCTCGTAGAAGGCGGTCGGCACCCCGTATTTCGCCAGGATGTCCTTCATGAAGCCCTTGGAACCCTCAAGCTCCGCCGCCGCCGCACTCGGCCCGAAGGCCTTGACGCCCAGCGCCGTCAGCCTGTCCACCAGACCCAGCACCAGCGGGCCTTCCGGGCCGACGACGACGAAGTCGATGGCGTTGTCCTGGACGAAGCGCACCAACGCGTCGACATCCTCCGACCCGATGGGCACCAGGGTGGCGACATCGGCGATGCCGGCATTGCCCGGCGCGCAATACAGCGCGTCGCACAACGGCGAGTTGGAAATGGCCCAGCAGAGCGCGTGCTCACGACCGCCCGATCCGACGACGAGGACTTTCATGGGGTGGCGCTCCTTCCGCCTTGTTGCGAACTGCGCGCCTTGTATCATGGCGGCGTCCCAACTCAAGAGCGCCATGACCTCCGACACCGACTCCCTGCCCCTGATCGCCCCGGAACCGCGCCCCGGCTCCAACCTGCCGGAATTCACCGTCGGCGACCTCGCGCGCCGGCTGAAGCGTAGCATCGAGGAGGAATTCGGCTTCGTCCGCGTCCGCGGCGAGATCAGCCAGCCGAAGAAGCACAGTTCCGGCCACTGCTACATGCGCCTGAAGGACGACACCGCGGTGATCGAGGCGGTGTGCTGGCGCGGCACCATGGCGAAGCTGGCCGTGCGGCCGGAGGAGGGGCTTGAGGTCATCGTCACCGGGCGGATGACGACCTACCCCGGCCGCTCGCAATACCAGCTGATCGTCGAGTCGATGGAACTGGCCGGCGAAGGCGCGCTGCTGAAGATGCTGGAGGAGCGCAAGCGCCGGCTGGCGGCGGAGGGGCTGTTCGACCCCGCCCGCAAGAAGCGCATCCCCTTCCTGCCCGACGTAATCGGCGTCGTCACCTCCCCCACCGGGGCGGTCATCCGCGACATCCTGCACCGGCTGAACGACCGCTTCCCCCGCCATGTCCTGCTGTGGCCGGTCGCCGTCCAGGGCGAGCGCGCGGCGGCCGAGGTGACGGCGGCCATCGAGGGCTTCAACCGCATCCAGCCGGGTGGCCGGGTGCCTCGCCCCGACCTGATCATCGTGGCGCGCGGCGGCGGCTCGCTGGAAGACCTGATGGCCTTCAACGAGGAGAATGTCGTCCGCGCCGCGGCGGCCAGCGCCATCCCGCTGATCTCCGCCGTCGGGCACGAGACCGACACCACCCTGATCGACTTCGCGTCCGACCTACGCGCCCCCACCCCGACTGCCGCGGCGGAGATGGCGGTGCCGGTGCGCGGCGAACTGCTGGCGCAGATCCTCGACGACGAACGCCGCCTGCTCGCCTGCGCCTCGCGCGCGGTGGAGGACCGGCGCAACCGGGTGGAGGGGTTGGCCCGCGGCCTGGGCGACCCCCGCGCCCTGCTGGAAGGCCATGCCCAGCGGTTGGACGACCGGGCCGAACGCCTGAACCTCGCGGCAGCGGCTTTGCTGGAGCGCCGCCGCACCCGTGTCGGCGAACTGGCCGCCAAGCTGCGCCACCCGCGCGAGAAGCTGGCCCAGGCCGGGCAAAAGCTGGCGTCGGAGAGCCGGGCGCTCGACTCAGGCTTGCGGCATGCCCTGACCACCGCCGGCGGGCGGTTCGAGCGCGTCGCCGGCCGGCTGTCGCTGTCCCCGGCGCGGGTGAAGCTGGACGAAGGCAGCCGCCGCGTCGCCGACCTGACGCCGCGCCTCGACCGCAGCTATGCCAAGGGCGTCGCCGACAAGGCGGCCAAGCTGGCGTCGCTGGGGCAACTGCTGGAGAGCTACAGCTACAAGGGCGTGCTGGCCCGTGGCTTCGCCCTGGTCGAGGATCGTGACGGCCGCCCCGTCACCCGTGCAGATCAGGCGACACCGGGTCTGGCGGTCAACATCGTCTTCGCCGATGACGCCAAAGTTGCTGCAACCATCGACGGCGGCGCGCCCAAGGCGGACGGGAAGACCGAGGTGAAGCCGGAGGTGAAGCCGGAGGTGAAGGCAGAACCGAAGCCCGAGCCGAAGCCGGAGAAGAAGGCCAAGCCGCGCGTGGCGCCGGTGCAGGGCACGCTGTTCTGACGGCATCGCCCTGCCGGCCGCTGCCATCTGTCGCAGGCGGCGGCTCTTCCCAGGCGGCAGCCGCCGGGACTAAAGCCATCGGCTTCATAGGCCCGCTCCGGACATGTCCGGGCCAGGCCTTCTCCCGATGGCCGATTCATGACCTCTGCTCCGCGCGACTGCGACGTCCTGGTGATCGGGGGCGGGAATGCAGGACTCTGTGCCGCCATTTCCGCCCGCCGCTCCGGCGCAGCCGTCACCCTGCTGGAGGGGGCACCCAAGGCGTTGCGCGGCGGGAACGCCCGCCATTCCCGCAATTTCCGCGTTATGCATGACGGGCCGACGCCTTGGCTCCAGGGCGGCTATCCGGCGGCGGATTACTGGTCCGACCTGGAGGCGGTGACGGATAGCGCAGCCGACGAGAGGCTGGCGCGCCTGCTGATCGCCGAGTCCGCCGGCATCGTCGATTGGATGGGCAAAAACGGCGTGCGGTTCCAGAGCGGTGCCGACGGCACCCTGCCCTATTCCCGCAAGACCGCCTTCTTCCTCGGCGGCGGCAAGGCGCTGGTGAATGCGCTCTACAACACCGCCGAAGCGCTGGGCATTACCATCCATTACGACAGCGAGGCCTGCGCGCTTCATTTGACGGCCGGGCTGCCCTCCGTCACCGTCCGCCATCCCAAGGCCATGCGGATGATCCGGGCGCGGGCGGTCGTCGTCGCCTCCGGCGGCTTCCAGGCCGACCGCGGCTGGCTGCGCGACCAGTGGGGCGACGCGGCCGACCGCTTCGTGATCCGCGGCACGCCCCATGCGACCGGAGCCATGCTGAAGGCATTGCTGGAAGACGGGGCGCAGCCGGTGGGTGCCGCCGGCCATTGCCACATGGTCGCGGTCGACAGCCGCTCCCCCGGCTTCGACGCCGGCATCGTCACCCGGCTGGACGGAATCGCGCACGGCATCGTGGTGGACCGCGATGGGCGCCGCTTCGCCGACGAGGGCTCCCACACCGGGCCGACTCGCTTCTCGGTCTGGGGGGATCGCGTGGCGCGCTGTCCGGGCGCCGTCGCCTTTTCGATCTTCGACGCGGAGATCGAGACGCGCTTCCGCCCGTCCATCTTCCCCACGATCTGCGCGGACGACATCGGCGAACTGGCGGTGAAGCTGGGCATCGATCCGGCGGCGCTGAAAGCCACGGTGACCGGCTTCAACGCCGCAATCGGCGGCGACGGCTCCGCCATGGGCATCCAGCCGCCAAAGACGCGGCTGGCCGCGCCGATCCGGGTCCCGCCCTTCGGCGCCTACCCGATGGGGGCCGGCGTCACCTCCACCTGTCTCGGCGTGCGGGTCGACGGGCAGGCGCGGGTTCTGCGGGGGGAGGGCGAGGCCATCGACGGTGTCTTCGCCGCAGGCGTCATCATGGCGCCCAACATCCTCGGCCGCGGCTATCTGGCGGGGAGCGCCATGTCCATCGGCGCGGTGTTCGGGCGCATCGCCGGGCGGGAGGCCGCGGCCTATGCCCTGCAGTGAAGACCGCCCGGAGCAGATCGCGGCAGAGGCGCGGCGGGCGCTGGAGATCTGCAACGCCTGCCAATACTGCAACGGCTATTGCGCCGTGTTCCGGGCGCTGAAATCGCGGCGGCACGTGGGGACGGCCGACATGGTCTTCCTGGCGAACCTCTGCCACAACTGCCGGTCCTGCTACCACGCCTGCCAGTATGCCCCACCCCACGCCTTCGCCGTCAACCTGCCGAAGAGCCTCAGCCTGGTCCGGCAGGACTCCTACCGCGACCATGCCTGGCCGCCATTCCTGCGGGGACGGCTGCGCCACACGGGCAAGCCGGTCATCCTCGCCGCCCTGCTGGCGGTTCTGGTCCTCTCGTTTGCAGCGTTCCTGGCGGTTCCGCCGGAAGCGCTGTTCGGACGGCATGCCGGTCCCGGCGCCTTCTACCGGGTGGTGCCGTGGGAGATCATGGCCGGACTGGCCGGGATCGTGATGGTGTGGTCGCTGCTGGCCATCGGCTTCAGCGTCGTCGCCTTCTGGCGCAGCATGGGGCCGGCGCCCTCAGGCGTGCCGCTGCTGCCGGCGGTGCGGGAGACGCTGCGCGATGCCGCCACCCTGCGCAACCTCGGCGGCGGCGGGGCCGGCTGCTTCGTGCGGGATGGCGGCCGGGACGGCGGGCTGTCCCAGGCGCGGCGGCACTGCCACCATGCGCTGTTCTACGGAGTGGCGCTCTGCTTCGCCGCCACCGGCGTCGCCACGCTGTACGACCATCTGCTGGGCAGGCAGGCGCCCTATCCGCTTTTCAGCCTGCCGGTCCTGCTGGGCAGTCTGGGCGGAGCCGGGATGCTGGCCGGCACGGTCGGGCTCGCCCTGCTGAAGCGCCGGGCCGATCCGGGGCCGGTGGCGGCCAGCGTGACCGGCGCCGATTACGCGCTGCTGGTGCTGCTGTTCCTGACGGCGGCCAGCGGATTCGCCCTGCTGGTGCTGCGCGAGACGGCGGCGATGGGACCGGCGCTGCTGGTCCATCTCGGCATCGTGCTCGGCCTGTTCGCGACTCTGCCCTATGGAAAGTTCCTGCACGCCCCGTTCCGCGTCGCCGCCCTGCTGCGGGCGGCGATGGAACGGCAGGCCGAAGCCCGCGACCGGCCCCGCGCCTGAATCAGCGGGAAAGACCGGTGCGGAGCCCTGCCTCAGACCGGGCCGGCGAAGTTCCAGCGCAGGGTCTCGCCGCTGCGGAAGGGCAGCACGGCATCGCCCTCGCTGACCAGGATCAGGTCGGGGGCGACCGACGGGCGGCGCTCCAGCACCACGCGCTCCTCGCTGACCGGCATGTTGTAGAAACGCGGGCCGTTCAGGCTGGCGAAGGCCTCCAGCTTGTCCAGCGCCCCGGCCTCGTCGAAGGCCTCTGCATAGAGTTCCAGCGCATTGGCGGCGGTGAAGCAGCCGGCGCAGCCGCAGGCGGCCTCCTTGGCGGTGACGGTGTGCGGGGCGGTGTCGGTGCCCAGGAAGAAGGGACCCTCGCCGGAAATCGCCGCCTCGACAAGCGCCACCCGGTGCGTCTCGCGCTTGGCGATCGGCAGGCAGTAGAGGTGCGGACGAATGCCGCCCTGGAAGATGTGGCTGCGGTTGATCAGCAGATGGTGCGCGGTGATGGTGGCGCCGATCCGGCCGCTGGCGGCATGTGCCCGCACGAACTGCACCGCATCAGCCGTCGTCACATGCTCCAGCACCACGCGCAGGGTCGGATGACGCTCCAGCAACGGGGCCAGGATGGTGTCGATGAACACCGCCTCGCGGTCGAATATGTCGACCGACTGGTCGGTCACCTCGCCATGGATCAGCAGCGGCATGCCGATTTCCGCCATCCGCTCCAGCACCGGGGCGATGCGGGCGATGTCGGTGACGCCATGGGCGCTGTTGGTGGTGGCGTTGGCCGGGTAGAGCTTGGCGGCGGCGAACACCCCGTCCTTGAAGCCTTGCGCCAGATCGACGGCATCGGTGCCGTCGGTCAGGTAGGCGGTCATCAGCGGGGTGAAGGCGACGCCGTCGGGCAGCGCCGCCAGGATGCGCTCGCGATAGGCCACCGCATCCGCGGCCGTCGCCACCGGCGGCTTCAGGTTCGGCATCACGATGGCGCGGCCGAACTGGCGTGCGGTGAAGGGCAGGACCGCCTTCAGCATGGCGCCGTCGCGCAGGTGAACATGCCAGTCGTCGGGACGGCGGATGACAAGGCGGTCGTTGGGCATGAATCGGGTCCCGGCGCTGGTGTCGAGGGAGGCGGTGAGCTTGGACGACGTTCTATCGCCATCGCCGCCGCATCTCAACAGAGGCGGTCCCCGGGAAGCGCTGCTCCACCCGCCGGCCGGCGTTGGCGGGTGGGGCAGCGCTCCGAACCTCGTTACTGAATGGTCGTCGAGGTCTTCAGGCCGAGGATGCCGTCGATCTTCGCGGCCTGCTCGGCGGTCACCGGCTTGCCGCCGATGCCGGCCAGCTGCTGGCGGGCGTCCGCCACGGCCTTGTCGCGGGCGGCGCCGTCCTTCAGCGCATGGGCGGCCAGCATCTGCTCGTGATACTTGCCGAGCTGGGCAGACAGCTGGTCGGACGGCTTGGCGCCCAGTTCCTTGGCGACTGCGTCGGCCTGGGTCTTGGTCACCTCGGCCTTCGGCGTGGCGGCGACCTGCTCATGCTTGGTCTTGCCGGCATCGGCCTTGGTCGCGTCGGCCTTGCTGGCGTCCGCCTTCGGCGCCTCGATCTTGGTGGCTTCGGTCTTGGTGGCCTCGCTCTTGGTGACGGCCTTCTGCTCGGCCTTCGCAGCCGGGGCGGGGGTCGTCGTCGTGGAGTCGGTCGTCGCGGCGGGGGCCGGCGTGGCCGGAACGGCCGGCGCGACCGTTGCCGCACCCGCGCTCAGCACGGGGGCCGTCGCCATCAAGGCGACGAACGCATAGGTCGAAACGGACGAGCGGATACGCGACCCAAAGACGGTGCCGGACATTTGGTTTCTCCATTTCGGTGAGCGATCCTCGTTGCGGGATCGTGCTTAGATGAACGCGGCCCCGCTGCCGTTCATTCCACACCCTTCCAAAAAATTTTCACGGCCCCGCGAAAAATTTCCCCCGCGTTTCCGGGCGCAGGTGACGGGACCGGCGAAAGGGTCTAGAAAACGCACGCTTTTCCTATTCCAAGCGCGGACCTTCTCCGATGAGCCTGATCACGCCCCGCACCCCGCCCGGAACGATGGAGCTGCTGCCGCGCCAGCAGGTGGCCTTCCAGCGCATGCTGGACACCATCCGCCGCGGTTACGAGCGGTTCGGCTTCGTCCCCGTCGAAACCCCGGTGTTCGAGACGGTGGACACGCTGCTGACCAAGTCGGGCGGCGAGACGGAGAAGCAGGTCTATTTCGTCCAGTCCACCGGCGCCATCCAGCAGGGCAACAAGCCGGAACTGGCGCTGCGCTTCGACCTGACCGTGCCGCTCGCCCGCTATGTGGCGGAGCATGAGCGCGACCTCGCCTTCCCCTTCCGCCGCTACCAGATCCAGCGGGTCTACCGCGGCGAGCGGGCGCAGCGCGGGCGCTTCCGCGAATTCTACCAGTGCGACATCGACGTGATCGGCAAGGACAGCCTGTCCGCCCATTACGACGCCGAGATCCCGGCGGTCATCCACCATGTCTTCACCGAGCTGAACTTCGGCGGCTTCACCATCAACGTGAACAACCGCAAGATCCTGCTGGGCCTGCTCGACGGCCTTGGCGTCGCCGATGCCGACACCCGCGTGCTGGTGCTGCGCGAGATCGACAAGCTGGACAAGATCGGCCGCGACAAGGTGCGCGACAGCCTGCTCGGCCTCGGCGTGACGGAGCATGCCGCCGACACCATCCTGTCGCTGATCGACATGAAGGGCACGAACGCCGAGACTCTGGCGGCGCTCGGCGCGCTCGACATCGAGAACGCCACCTTCCGCGAAGGCGTCGGCGAACTGACCACCGTCATCCAGGGGCTGAACGCCTTCCAGGTGCCGGAGGGGACGGTGCGCATCAACCTCGCCATCGCGCGCGGGCTCGATTACTACACCGGCACCGTCTATGAGACCTTCCTGAACGATCATCCCGGCATCGGTTCGGTCTGCTCCGGCGGCCGCTACGAGAATCTCGCCAGCCACTACACCAAGTCGAAGCTGCCGGGCGTCGGCATCTCCATCGGCGCCACCCGCCTGTTCTACCAGTTGATGGAGGCCGGCCTGATCAAGGACGCCGCCCCCACCGCCCAGGTGCTGGTGACGCAGATGGACCCGGCCCTGTCCGCGGACTATTTCCGCATGGCGAGCGAGCTGCGCGCCGCCGGCATCAACACGGAAATCCAGCTGGACGGCGGCAAGATCGCCAAGCAGATGAAATACGCCGACCGCGCCGGCATTCCCGTCGTCCTGCTGATGGGCTCCGACGAGAAGGCCCGCGGCACCGCGACCCTGAAGCATCTGGTCAAGGGCGAACAGGTCGAGGTCCCGCTGGCCGAGTTGGCCGCGCGCGCGAAGGCGCTGCTGGAGGGGTGAGAAGGGGCTTCCCTTAAACCCCTATTAACCATGAATCCCCTACCGTTCCGACCTACACCGATCATGTGGGTCGGGCGGCAGGGGACACGCATCCGGTATGGCAAAGGCGTGGGTGCAGGCGGGGCGCTGGGCGCGGCGGGCGGTGATCGGGGTCGCATTGACGACCACCGTCGCCGCGGCCGGCTATGCCGGATGGCGCGAGATGGAAACGTCGCGGCTCCAGGCGCGGCTGCTGTCCGGCGTCGCCCAGTCGATGACCGTGTCCTTGCGCGAAGGCCCCAACCCGGCGGCACGCTATCCCGCGCATGGTCCCTATAACGAACGCCTCGGCTACACCGCCCTGCCCGGCTATCTCGACACGCTGACCCGCGACATCTACGCGGTCGAGCAGCAGGCGGTGCTGTCCCCGGCGCTCGACCGCTTCATGGCCGGCGGCGGCTTTCCGATCTACCGGGAAAAGACCCAGGCCGGCCTGACCCTGCTCGACCGCAACGGCGTGCCGATGTACGCCGCGCGCTTCCCCGAGCGGGTGTTCGAGGGCTTCGAGGATGTGCCGGCGCTGGTCGCCGACACCCTGCTGTTCATCGAGAACCGCGAGCTTCTGAACGAGGACGAGCCGCGCCGCAATCCGGCGGTGGAGTGGGACCGCTTCGGTGCCGCGGTGGCGATGCTGCCCTTGCAGGTGATCCGGCCGGGCCAGCGCTCCCCCGGCGGATCGACGCTCGCCACCCAGATCGAGAAGTACCGCCATTCGCCGGACGGCCAGACCACCGGCAGCGTGGAGAAGCTGCGCCAGATGGCGTCGGCCAGCGTCCGCGCCTATCGCGACGGTGAGGACACCACCGAGGCGCGGCGGCGCGTCCTGGTCGACTACCTGAACTCCACGCCGCTGACGGCGCGGCAGGGCTTCGGCGAGGTGAACGGGCTGGGCGACGGGCTGTGGGCCTGGTTCGGCACCGACCTGTCGATCGCCAAGCGCGTGCTGGCCGAACCCGCTTCCGAGCCGCGCGCCCTGCGTCTGAAGGCGCTGGCCTACAAGCAGGTTCTGGCTCTGCTGCTGGCCCAGCGGCGGCCGTCCTATTACCTGATCCAGGACCGCGTGGCGCTCGACCGGCTGGCCGACGCCCATCTGCGGGCGCTGGCCCAGGCCGGCGTCATCGACCAGGCGCTGCGCGACGCCGCGCTCGCCATCCGGCTGACCTTCCGCGAGGAGGCGCCGTCGCCCCCCGCCACCTCCTTCATCGAACAGAAGGCCACCAACGCCGTCCGCGCCCGGCTGCTCGGCATGCTGGGGGTGCAGAGCCTCTACCAACTCGACCGGCTCGACCTGACGGCGCAATCGACCCTGGATGCGGAAACGCAGGCCCGCGTGGTCGAGGTGCTGGGCAAGCTGAACGATCCAGACTATGCCCGCACGCTGGGGCTGACCGGCGAGCGGCTGCTCGACGCCCGCAACAACGACCTGTCCAAGCTGGTCTATTCGATCACCCTGTACGAACGCGGCCCCGAGGCCAACTATCTGCGCGTCCAGGCCGACAACCTCGACCAGCCGCTGGACATCAATGAAGGCGCCAAGCTCGACCTCGGCTCCACCGCCAAGCTGCGCACACTGGTCACCTACCTGCAGATCGTGGCGGAGCTGCACAGCCGCTATGCCCATCTGCCGAAGGATTTCCTGGCCGACGTGCAGGACGAGGCGTCGGACAACCTGACGCGCTGGGCGGCCTCCTGGTTGACGACCGCGCCGGACCGGCGCCTGCCGGCCATGCTGGATGCGGCGATGGAGCGGCGCTATTCCGCAAGCCCAGGCGAGGTGTTCTTCACCGGCGGCGGCCAGCACAGCTTCGTGAACTTCAACAAGGACGACAACGGCCGCATCCTGACCATACAGGAAGCGTTGCGCAGCAGCGTCAACCTGCCCTTCATCCGGCTGATGCGCGACATCGTTCAGTTCTACATGGACGAAGGTGCCGACGACGGCGCCGAAATTCTGCGCACGCCCGACCACCCCGCCCGTCAGGCCTATCTGGCCCGCTTCGCCGACCGCGAGGGCTCGGACTTCCTCAACCGCTTCTACAACGACTACCGCAAGCGCACGCCCGACGAGGCGCTGGCCCGGCTGGCGACCCGCTCGCGACCGGTGCCCTACCGGCTGGCAGTGGTCTTCCGCACCGTGCGGCCCAAGGCCGGGCTTGCCGAGTTTTCCGCCTTCCTGCGCGCCCGGCTGCCGGACAAGACGCTGTCCGACGGCGAGCTGTCGGCGCTCTACGCCAAATACGGGCCGGACCGCTTCCCGCTGAACGACCTCGGCTATCTCGCCCGCGTCCATCCGCTGGAGCTGTGGCTGGTCGCCCATCTCCAGAACAATCCGAACGCCACGCGGGCCGAGATCCTCGCCGCCAGCGCCGATCAACGCCAGGAAAGCTACCGCTGGCTGTTCAAGAAGGGCATGGCGGCCCAGAACACCCGCATCCGCATCGGGCTGGAGGAGGAGGCGTTCAAGCGCATCACCGCCCAGTGGCGCAGCGTCGGCTATCCCTTCGACACGCTGGTGCCGTCGCTGGCGACCTCCATCGGCAGTTCCGCCGACCGTCCAGCGGCGCTGGCGGAGCTGATGGGCCTGATCCTGAACGATGGGGTGCGCCAGCCCACCGTGCGCATCCGCTCACTGCATTTCGCCGCCGGCACGCCATACGAGACGAAGCTGGGGCTGGGGCCGCTGAAGGGCGAGCGGGTTCTGCATCCGGAGGTCTGCGCCACCCTGCGCCGCGCCTTGATGGACGTGGCGCAGAACGGCACCGCCAAGCGGGTCTGGGGTTCCTTCAAGGATCCGTCCGGCGCCGCGGTCCCGATGGGAGGCAAGACCGGCACCGGCGACCACCGGCTGGAGCGCTGGGGTCCGGGCGGCGTGCTGCTGGAATCGAAGGCGGTGGCCCGCACCGCCACCTTCGTCTTCTACATCGGCGACCGTTTCTTCGGCACCATGACTGCCTTCGTCCAGGGGCCGGAGGCCGACGACTACCGCTTCACCAGCGCCCTGCCGGCCCAGCTGTTGAAGAGCCTCGCTCCTGCGCTGCAGCCCCTGGTCGACCAGGTCGCCACCCGCACCGCCGACACCCGCCCGGCGCCCGCCGGTCTGTAAAGGCCACCAATAGCGCCGCGACAACCGCCGCCGCCCCCTGTTGAGGCTGTCGATACAGCGCAAGCCGGGGGGAGAAAAGATGCGGGATCTGCAAGGCGCCGCCGTCGTGGTGGCCGGAGCATCGAGCGGGATCGGGCGGGCCACCGCGCTGGCCTTTGCACGCGAAGGCGCCCGGCTGGCGCTGGCCGCCCGGCGGGAGGAACTGCTGGAGGAGGTGGCGGAGGACTGCCGCAACCTTGGCGCCAGCGCCATCGTCATCCCCACCGACGTCACCGATGCCGACGCGGTGAAGCGCCTCGCCGAGCGGACGGTGCAGGAATTCGGCTCCATCGACATCTGGATCGCCAATGCCGGTGTCGGCGCGGTCGGCCGCTTCGAGGATACTCCAGTCGAGGCGCACCGCCGGGTGATCGAAACCAACCTGCTGGGACCGCTCCACGGCGCCCATGCGGTGCTGCCCCTCTTCCGCCGCCAGGGCCACGGCACCTTCATCGCCACCGTTTCTGTCGGCGCCTTCGCCCCCGCCCCCTATGCCGCCGCCTATGCGGCCAGCAAATACGGTCTGGACGGGATGCTGGAAAGCCTGCGGGCGGAGCTGGTCGACAGCCCGGACCTGCATGTCTGCGGCGTCTATCCCGCTTTCACCGACACGCCCGGCATGATGCACGGCGCCAACTACACCGGGCACGAACTGTCGCCGGAAGGCCCGATCTACGACGATCCCGAGGACGTGGCGGCGACGATGGTGGCGGTCGCCCGCCGTCCGCGCGCCAAGGCCATGGTCGGAGCGCTGACGCCGCTGGCCCGCCTCGGCCACGCCGTGGCGCCGCGGCTGGTGGAGGCGGTGGCGGGCTATGGCGCCCACCGCCATTTCGACCGCCAGCCCCCGGCGCCGCACAGCGACGGCAACCTGTTCCAGCCGGTGGAGAGGGGCCGGGACATCACCGGCGGCTTCTACACCCCGCCGCCCGCCTGGGTCTCTCCCGTGCTGGTGGCCGGCGCCGCGGTCGCCGCCTTTGCCGCCTACCGCAGCCTGCGGCGGCATTGAGCGCCGCTTTTCATCGGATGCTTAGCCGCCCCGCCGCCCGTGCCAGAATGGACGGGTCAAGTCGCGCCCTTGTGAAGTGAACAACTGAACAGGGGCGCAAAACCTGTTTCATGCCGTTTCAAACGTTCCATCCGCCGCCGGTTCCTGCGAAATCCCGCCACGCCCCTTGACGCAGCCCCCCGATTGCCGTAAGCACGCCGCGCACGCGTCGGCACCCCTGGAGGCCGGCGCCCTTTTCGTTTTGGAGCATCGTCATGACCAAGATCATTCCGCTCGGCGCTGAGACGCGCGAACGGGCCGGCAAGGGGACCGCCCGCCAGACCCGCCGTGACGGCCGCATTCCGGCCGTCATCTACGGTGGTAAGCAGGCTCCTGTTACCATTTCGCTCGAGAAGTTCGAGTTCACCCGCGTCCTGCATCAGCCGGGCTTCTTCACCCACCTGTTCGAAGTGACCGTCGACGGCGCCGCGCATCGCGTCCTGCCGCGCGACGTGCAGTTCCACCCGGTGACCGACGTCCCGCTGCATGTCGACTTCCTGCGCGTTTCGTCCGACACCCGCATCAACGTGCAGGTTCCGGTCGAGTTCGCCGACCAGGACAAGTCGGCTGGCCTGAAGCGCGGCGGTGTTCTGAACATCGTCCGTCATGAGCTGGAGCTGAGCTGCCCGGCCGACAGCATCCCCGAGCACATCACCATCTCGTGCGAGGGCTTCGACGTCGGCGACTCGATCCACATCTCCTCGGTCAAGCTGCCGGAGGGTGTGACCTCGACGATCACCGACCGCGATTTCACCATCGCGACCATCGTTGCGCCGTCGGGCCTGAAGTCGGAAGAGGGCGCCGCTTCCTAATCCGGAGCGTCCGTTCTTCGACGATGGGTACAGTGGGGGGCTTCGGCCCCCCGCTTCGTTTGTGGAGAGTGCTTTCCAAAGGGTGAGGGACATGCTGCTTCTGGTCGGATTGGGCAACCCCGGCAACGAGTATGCCCGCAACCGCCACAACATCGGCTTCATGGCGGTGGAGACCATCGCCCAACGCCATCGCTTCACCCCGTGGAAGAAGCGCTTCCAGGGCCAGACCGCCGAAGGCACCGTCGCCGGCGACAAGGTGCTGGCGCTGGAGCCCGCCACCTTCATGAACCTGTCCGGCCAGTCGGTGGTGGCGGCCCTGCAGTTCTACAAGCTGAAGCCCGAGAACGTCGTCGTCATCCATGACGAGCTGGACCTGCCCCCCGGCAAGATCCGGGTGAAGAAGGGCGGCGGCCATGGCGGGCACAACGGACTGCGCTCCATCGACGCGCATATCGGCAAGGAATACTGGCGCATCCGGCTGGGCATCGGCCATCCCGGCAACAAGGATCTGGTCAGCGGCTACGTCCTGCACGACTTCGCCAAGGCCGACCAGGGCTGGATCGACCCGCTGCTCGACGCCGTCTCCGACAACCTCCCCCTGATGGTAGAGGGCCAGCCGGAGCTTTTCATGAACAAGGTGACGGTGGCGACGCAGGCGCGATAAGCCGCGGCCTGCCCGTCCCCTCCCCCACTTCGCGTTTGCGCTTTGCCCCCCTTCGTAGGATAAAGCGCAACAATTCCAGCATTTCCGACGGCGAGCACCCACCCATGGGCTTCAATTGCGGCATCGTCGGCCTGCCGAACGTCGGCAAGTCGACCCTCTTCAACGCGCTGACCGCCACCCAGGCGGCGGAGGCGGCGAATTTCCCCTTCTGCACCAAGGAGCCGAACGTCGGCCGCGTCAGCGTGCCCGACCCGCGGCAGGACAAGCTGGCGGAGATCGCCAAGTCGCAGAAGGTCGTCCCGACCCAGCTGGAGTTCGTGGACATCGCCGGCCTGATCCGCGGCGCGTCGAAGGGTGAAGGGCTGGGTAACCAGTTCCTCGCCAACATCCGCGAGGTCGACGCCATCGTCCATGTGCTGCGCTGCTTCGAAGACGACGACATCACCCATGTCGAGGGCAACGTCGACCCGCTGCGCGACGCCGAGGTGGTCGAGACCGAGCTGATGCTCGCCGACATGGAAAGCCTGGAACGCCAGTTGACCAGCCTGCAAAAGAAGGCCAAGGGCGGCGACAAGGACAGCAAGATCAAGGCCGACCTGATGGAGCGCGCCCTGAAGGTGCTGCAGGACGGCAAGCCGGCCCGCGTGGTCGAGGTTTCGGACGAGGAGCGGCCGGTGTTCAAGCAGTTCATGCTGCTGACCGCCAAGCCGGTGCTCTATGTCTGCAACGTGGAGGAGGCGTCCGCCGCCACCGGCAACAGCTTCTCCGCCAAGGTCGCCGAAAAGGCCAAGGCCGAGAATGCCGAAGTCGTCGTCATCTCCGCCGCCATCGAGTCCGAGGTCGCCCAGCTGACCGACCCGGCCGAGAAGGCGGAGTTCCTGGAATCGATGGGGCTGGAGGAAACCGGCCTGAACAAGCTGATCCGCGCCGGCTTCAAGCTGCTGGACCTGATCACCTTCTTCACCGTCGGCCCCAAGGAGACGCGCGCCTGGACCGTGCGCCGCAACGCCAAGGCCCCGGAAGCGGCGGGCGTCATCCACACCGACTTCGAACGCGGCTTCATCCGCGCCGAAACCATCGACTACACCAGCTATGTCACGCTGGGCGGCGAGCAGGGGGCGAAGGACGCCGGCAAGATGCGCCAGGAAGGCAAGGAATACGTCGTCCAGGACGGCGACATCTTCCACTTCCGCTTCAACGTCTGATCAGACGGGGTTTGAGGGGACGGGGGCGTAACGGCCCCCATTCCACCTCCGCCGTCACCCAACTGTCATATTGTCGTAACAATCAGCGCACCCCACCCTTCAGTTAGGGGTGCCGCCTGATCGCATCCCCGATCCGACAGAGGGGGTGCGATGCAGGCGACACGGGTGCTGCTGGAACTGGCCGGGAATGTCGTGCTGCTCCTGTGGGGGCTGCACATGGTGCAGAGCGGGCTGACCCGCGCGCTGGGCGGCGATCTGCGCCGCATCCTGGGCGCCGGGCTGCGCAACCGCTGGACCGCCTTCCTGTCCGGCATGGGCATCACCATGCTGCTGCAGAGCAGCACCGCAACCGGCCTGATGGCGACCGGCTTCACCGCCAACGGGCTGGTGTCGCTGATGCCGGCGCTGGCGGTGATGCTGGGTGCCAATGTCGGTTCCACCCTGATCGTCCAGGTTTTGGCCTTCGACGTTTCCCATGTGGCGCCGGTGCTGCTGCTGGGCGGCTTCCTCGCCTTCCGCCGCGGCAGCCGGACGCGCAGCCGCGACCTGGGCCGGGTCGCCATCGGGCTGGGCCTGATGCTGCTGTCGCTGCACCTGCTGCTGGCAACCATCGCCCCGGCGGAGAACGCGCCGATGCTGCAGCGGATGCTGGGCATGCTGACCGCCGATCCGGTGGTGGCGGTGCTGCTGGCCGCCATCCTGTCCTGGGCCGCCCATTCCAGCGTCGCCGCGATCCTGTTGATCGCCTCGCTGGCCGGCGGCGGGGTGATCGCGCCCGAGGCCGCCGTCGCCATGGTGGCCGGCGCCAACCTGGGCAGCGCGATCAATCCGATCATCGAGGGACCGGGCGGCGACGGCCAAAACCCGGCGGCCCGGCGCCTGCCGGTGGGCAACCTGGTCAACCGCCTCGTCGGCTGCCTGATCGTCGTGCCGCTGCTGGGGCCGATCACCGCCGGGTTGCAGATGGTGTCGCCGGATGCCACCCGGCTGGCCGCCAACTTCCATCTCGCCTTCAATCTGGCGATGGCCGCGCTGTTCATCGGCCCGCTGCCCTGGTTCGCGCGGGCCCTGACCCGGCTTTTCCCGGAGCGGGTGGCGGTCGCCGATCCGGCGATGCCGCTCTATCTCGACCGCAGCGCCCTGCGCATTCCCCATCTCGCCATCGCCAACGCCTCACGCGAGGCGTTGCGGATGGCCGACACGGTGGACAGCATGCTGCGCGGCGCGCTGGACGTGCTCCAGACCGACGACCGCAAGCGGGTGCAGGAGATCCGCAGGATGGACGACGTGCTCGACCGGTTGCACGACACGATCAAGCGCTACCTCACCCAGATCAACGTCGAGGATCTGGACGAACGCGACGCCCGTCGGGTGTCCGACGTGCTGACCTTCACCATCAACCTCGAACATGTCGGCGACATCGTCGACCGCAACCTGATGGAGGCCGCGTCGAAGAAGATCCGGCGCAGGCTGCGCTTCTCCACCGAAGGCGCGGCTGAGATCGCCGGCATGCTGGAACGGCTGAGTGAGACCCAGCGGCTGGCCGCCGCCGTCTTCGTGTCCGGCGACATCCGTTCCGCCCGCGCACTGATGCGCGAGAAGGAGGTCATCCGCGATCTGGAAACCAGCGCGACGGAGGCGCATTTCGCCCGGCTGCGTGCCGGACGGACCGAAAGCGTGGAAACCAGCGCCCTGCATCTGGATATCCTGCGCGACCTGCGCCGCATCAACGCCCATCTGGTCGCCGCCGCCTACCCGGTGCTCGATCAATCGGGGGAGCTGCTGCCCAGCCGACTCAAGCATGAGGCACCCCATGGGTGATTGTCTGTCCCAATGATGGGGAGCGGTGAGGTCTCCGCTTAGCCTCTTTCTTGTCACCAACCCAGCAACGTTAACTCTTTCGTAACCATATAAAATTCGTCAAGCTCTTTCGCGACATGGTTAACAAACCATTGCTGTGGTTGTTATGCCAGGGAGAGCCGGGCAGCGACCGGCAAAGGTTGGCGGAATGGAGCGGACGGTGGCGAACACGCACGCGACGTCGAACGGGCCCGAAACGCCGGGGACATCCGACGCGGGATTCGTCGAGCGGGTCCGCGATGCCATCGATCGGCAGGAGCTGTCGCTGGTCTTCCAGCCGCAGGCCGACGTCTTCACCAACCGCCTGACCGGGTTCGAGGCGCTGTCGCGCTGGCGCCTGTCCGACGGCACCATGCTGCCCCCGGACGTCTTCGTGCCGATGGCCGAACAGGGCGAGGCGATCCACCTGCTGGGCGAATGGACCCTGCGCGCCGCCTGCGCGGCGGCGGCCGGCTGGCTCCGCGCCGGTATCGTCGACGTTCCGGTGTCGGTGAACCTGTCGGCCCGTCAGCTCGACGATCCGGGTCTTGTGCTGAAGGTGCTGGGTATCCTGGGCGAAACCGGCCTGCCCGCCGCAAACCTGAAGCTGGAATTGACCGAAACCGCGATGTTCAGCCAGACCGCCGACGCGCGGGAGGCCCTGCTGCAGCTGCGCGGCGCCGGGATCCGGATGGTGCTGGACGATTTCGGCACGGGCTGGTCGTCGCTCGCCACCCTGCGGCGGGTGCCGGTGGAAGCGCTGAAGATCGACAAGCAGTTCGTCCAGGCGATGGTGGAGGACCGCGACGCCGCCGCCATCGTCCAGGCGGTGGTGGCGCTTGCCCACGCCCTCGACCTCGGTGTGGTGGCGGAGGGGGTGGAGACGGCCGAACAGCGCCTGTACCTCCAGGCCTACCGCTGCGACACGCTGCAGGGCTATTGGCTGTCGCGCCCGCTGACCGCCGATGGCGTGGCGGAGTTCCTGGCCGAACGCAGCGTCGTCATCGGCCTGAAGCCGGGCGGGCCTTCCGCTGTTCCGCCGACATCAGGATGACCCGCCGGGTCTCGTCCCACTCCGTCAGGTCGCCGGCCTCGTCGGCGGTGGCCCAGCAGGCTTCCAGCGCATCGTCGGCGCAAATCGGATCGCCCTCCGCACTGTCCGCCGCCACCTCCACCAGCGTGTAGTGGTAATGGACGCGACCCTCGGCATCGGGGGTGATCGCGTCCACCACGGTGACGATGCCGGTCGGCACCACCTCCAGTCCGGTTTCCTCCCGCACCTCGCGGATCGCCGTCTCGAACACGGTCTCGCCCACCGACTGCGCCCCGCCCGGCAGGCTCCATTGCCCCAGCCGCGGCGCCTTGCCCCGCCGGATCAGCAATACCCTATCCCCGCGCCAAACGACCACCCCCACCCCTACCCAGGGACGGTCGGGATATTCGCGGCTGGAACGGTCGGGCGGAACAGTGGACATGATCGGCTCCCCATCGATGGCTTGACCCGACGGTAACGCGATCCGACACTGGCACACCAGACGCGAAGACGCATCGCCGCGTTCTGCCGGCCCTCCGGACTTTAAGGTCTCCCCATGAAGCTCAACGAAATCCGCACCTTCATCGCCGTGGCCGATGCGCAGTCGGTGCAGGAGGCCGGCAACCGGCTGGGGCTGACGCAGTCGGCGGTGTCGCGGCTGATTCAGCGGCTGGAGGCGGAACTGGGCGTCGTGCTGTTCGACCGGCAGACCAAGCCGCTGGCGCTGACCCGCGACGGGGAGCTGGCGCTTGCCCATGCGCGGCGCATCCTGGCGGCGGCCAGCGACTTCGCCGACGCCTTCGCCGGATCCGTGGAACCGCGCGGGTTGCTGAGGCTGGGCGTCGCGCATGTGCTGACCGCGCTTGCCGCCGGAAGGCCGCTGGACGACCTGCGCGCCGGCTTTCCCGGCCTGACGGTGCGACTGCATTCCGACTGGAGCAACCCGCTGATCGAGCAGGTCCGCGCCGGTACGCTCGATGGCGGGCTGATCCTGATGTGCGAGGAGCAGACGCCGCCCGACGACCTGCCGGCCCGCCGGATCGGGACCGAGGATGTCAGCATCGTCGCCTCTCCCGACCGGTCGGTCGGCGCCGATCTGGCATCGATGAACGAACATGGATGGGTGCTGCAGCCCAACGGCTGCCGGTACCGCGAGGCGCTCCACCAAGCGCTGGCGCCGCTGGGACTGCAGCCGAACGTGACGGTGGAGGCCTACGACCAGAGCCTGCTGGTGTCGCTGGTGGCGCGCGGCGTCGGGTTCGGGCTGGCGCCGATGGGCCTTATCGCGCCGATCCCCGGTGCCGCCATGGTCCGGCCGGTCGATCTGCCCGGTTTCCGGATGGCGGTGACCATCTGGCTGATCCAATCGCGGACGACCGGACGCATCGCCCCGGTGTTCGACCGGCTGGAGGAGGCGCTGCGGCGCGAGTTGGCCGCCGCTCAGCCGGTGAACCAAGCGATGGAACGGATCGCATTCCTGCATTCCGCCGCGGAATGACCCGGTTACCGATTATGAATTTGCCGAACTGTTGATGCCTGCCTATCGTCGGAGGCGACACAACGCCACGATGCGTATTCCCCTTCCGCGCTGCTGCGCCGGATCGGCACGCATCGGCACCCGACCCCGGAGGACGCCTTGACCACCGCCACCCCCGCACCGGCGCCCTCCTGGAGGACGCCAGCACTCGTCGTCGTCTGCGGCTGCCTGATCTCGATGCTGGCCTTCGGACCGCGGTCCAGCATGGGCCTGTTCATCGGGCCGCTTTCTGAAACCCGCGGCTGGGGCCGCGACGTCTTCGCGCTGGCGATGGCGATCCAGAACATCCTGTGGGGGGCCGGCGGCCCCTTCGCCGGTGCGCTGACCGACCGCTACGGTCCGGCTCCAGTGCTTGCCGGCGGCGGGGTTCTCTACGCCGCCGGGCTGGCGCTGATGCCCTATGCCACCACCAGCGTCGAGCTGTACCTGACGGCCGGCGTGCTGATCGGGCTGGGGCTGTCGGGCGCCTCCTTCGGCATCATCATCGCCGGCTTCACCCGGCTGCTGCCGCCGGAACAGCGCAGCTGGTCGGTCGGCATCGCCACCGCGGCCGGGTCGATGGGCCAGTTCCTGTTCGCGCCGATGGGTCAGGCCTTCATCGCCGGCTTCGGCTGGCAGACTGCCCTCCTTCTGCTGGCGGCGTCGATGATCGCGGTGCCGCTGCTGGCCGGCGTCTTCCCGGGACCGAAGGGCATGACGGCGAGCGGCACCCCGGCGGTGACCGGCGCCAACATCGGCTACATCGCCGCGGTGCGGCAGGCCTTCCAACACCGCAGCTATGTGCTGCTGGTTGCCGGCTTCTTCGTCTGCGGCTTCCAGCTGGCCTTCATCACCACCCATCTGCCGCCCTACCTGACCGAGGCCGGCATCAGCGCGTCGCTCGCCGCCTGGGCGCTGGCGCTGATCGGCCTGTTCAACGTCATCGGCTCCTACGCGTCCGGCGTGCTGGCGGGCAAGGTCAGCAAGCGCTACCTGCTGTGCGCCAACTATTTCTCGCGCGGCATCGCCACGGCGATCTTCATCCTGCTGCCGATCTCGTCGGTGACGGTGATCGTCTACGCCGCGGTGATGGGCCTGCTGTGGCTGTCCACCGTGCCGCCGACATCCGGCCTCGTCGCGCTGATGTTCGGTACCCGCTACATGGGCACGCTGTACGGCTTCGCCTTCTTCAGCCATCAGGTCGGCGGCTTCCTGGGCGTCTGGCTGGGCGGCGTTCTGTATGAGCGCACGGGGTCCTACGACGTCGTCTGGTGGCTGGGCGTGGCGCTGGCCATGTTCGCGACCATCGTCCACTGGCCGATCGCCGAGAAGCCCGCCCCGTCGCTGGCGGCGGCCGAGGCGAAGGCGTAAGGTAAATCCCATGAGCAACAGCCCCGCCCCCTCCCCTTCCGGGCTCCCCATCGGCCACGGCCTTGCCGCGGCGCTGTTCGGCGGCGTTCTGCTGGTCTGGGCGGCGCTGATGGGGCTGTCGCTGCAACGCGCCGCCCTGCCGGACGCGACCGACGGCATGATGCTGGCGGTCTTCTCCCCCGGCACCAGCGACGCGGAGGCGCTGGCGGCGATGGTGCGGGCTGGGGGCGAGCCGGTGCGCTCCACCTGGCTCGGATTCGCCTGGGTCGCCCGCGGGACGGAGCCCGGATTCGTCGGCCGGCTGAAGGCCGAGGGCGCGCTCGGCGCTTTCGGGGAGCTTCCGGTCGGGCCGACGCTGGGCGGCTGCACCGCCACCCCGGTCGACACCGCCAAGATCGCCGCGACCCGCCTGCAATAGGCGCCTCTTTCCACCCTGCGGGGCAGCTTGGGCCTCACCAACGGTGGACGCGCGTCCCTTGCGGTGTCATAGTGCGGCCCGCATTCGACCAGCCCCGTGTCCGCGGGGCCAGACTCCGGAATTCGTGAGCGACGATGAGCGAGCCGATCTCCCTGTTCACCAAACTGGCGAACATCCACATCCGTTACGTCACGTGGCGTCGGGGCGCCAAGGTCGGCAGCGACCGCTTCGGCAACGTCTATTACCGCAGCAAGGACACCAAGGCCGGCACGCGCGAGCGCCGCTGGGTCCTGTATGCCGGTGAGCCCGACGCCTCCAAGATCCCGCCGGAATGGCACGGCTGGCTGCACCACACCACCAAGGAGCCGCTGCCCGAAGGGTCGAGCGCCTTCCACAAGCCCTGGCAGAAGGAACATCTGCCCAACATGTCGGGCTCGGTCCAGGCCTATCGTCCCCCCGGCCATGTGCTGGCCGGCGGCAAGCGCGTGCCGGCCACCGGCGACTACGAGCCCTGGACTCCGAGCTGATCCCTGCCTAGGACTGACCCTCACGTCAGAGCGGAAAGCCCGGCCCCTTTCGGGCCGGGTTTCGTTTCTGGAACTCGCAGCAGGATAGCTCTATGCGCCGGAATGTGATCGAAACCGTGCTGGGCGGCGTCGTGCTCGCCGTGGCCGCCGTGTTCCTTGCCTTCGCCTACAAAAGCGCCGATCTGCGCAAGGTGCAGGGCTATGACATCACCGCCAATTTCACCAGCATCACCGGCCTGCAGGGCGGCGCCGACGTCCGTATCAGCGGCGTGAAGGTCGGCACGGTCACCGGGCTGTCTCTCGACCCCACCAGCTATCAGGCGGTGGTCCACCTGTCGGTCGACAATTCGGTGAAGCTGCCGAAGGACACCGCGGCGGTCATCGCGTCGGAAAGCCTGCTGGGCGGCAAGTTCCTGTCCCTGGAACCGGGCGGCGATCCCGACATGATCAAGCCGAACGGCAAGATCGAGTTCACGCAGAGCACGCCGGGCCTGGAGCAATTGCTGGGTCAGGTCATCTTCTCGCTGCAGAGCATGAGCAAGCCGGGCGATTCGTCCAGCGGCCAGTCCTCCCAGGCGCCGTCACAGGCGCCGGCCCAGCCGCCGAAGCTCTGACACCAGGCTCCGATACGAAGCAGGGACGCGGCCGGAACCAGCGGCCACGCTCAAGCGTTCCTCCTGTATCCGGATGGCGGCCATCGGACAGGCGCTGCCGGATCATGAAGCAGGAGGAAGTGCGATGCGTCTCTCCCACTTGGCCGTGTTCGGTCTGGCCCTGGCGACCGCGGCCTGCGGTGCCAACATGGAAGAGAAATCCGCCAGCGGCGGACTTGGCGGTGCCGCCGCGGGCGCCGTGGTCGGCGGCCCGGTGGGTGCGGTCGTCGGCGCCGCGGCCGGCGCCGGTGCCGGTGCGGCCACCCAGAAGATCGAAGACCGGAACGAAGCGCAGAGCGGTACCGGCTCCACCTACAGCGCCCCTGCGTCGCGCAGCAGCGTCACGCGCTGAGCCCTCTGGCGCTGAACCATCCGCCACGAACAACCCATCCCGGCGTCCCCGCCACTGGACGCTGCCCCCGCTTCCGGGCTAGAAGGCGGAGCGCCCCCGGCAGAGCCCATACCGACAGGCAGGTCCGGCCGCAAGGGCGCCGTCCGCAATAACGGAAGCGATCCGACGTGACGCGACTCTCAAGATGTTTCCGGCCGGCCGCCCGGCTGATGGGTGCCGCGGCGGTGCTGGTCCCGCTGGCCGTCCAGGCCGCCCCGGTTCCGAGCCAGATGATGGAGCGGCCGGCGGCAAAGCTGCAATGGCTGGACAAGGTGACCGCCCGCACCTCCACCTTCACCATGAAGGTGGGGGAGACCAAGGCGATGAGCAGCCTGCGCATCACCCTGCGCGCCTGCCGCGAGAACCCGCCGATCGAAACACCGGAATCCGCCGCCTTTCTTGAGGTCACGGAGATCAAGCCCGGCGAGCAGGCGGAACAGGTCTTCAGCGGCTGGATGTTCGCCTCCAGCCCCGCCCTCTCGGCGATGGAGAACCCGATCTACGACGTGTGGGTTCTGGGCTGCGAGCAGTGAGGGCGTAGGGGGAGGTTAGACCCCCACCTATCCTCCCCCACTGGGTGGGGGAGGGACTACCGCCGCTTTTCCGAACAAGCACTTTTCCCCTCCCCCGCCCAGCGGGGGAGGGTTGGGGTGGGGGGGTAACTTACTCCGCCACCGCCGCGATGGGATTGCCCAGGGCCTTGTCCAGATAGTCGTCGACCTGCGTCGCCAGATCGTCGGTGCGGTTGACGAAGAAGTGGCTGGCGCCGGGGACCACGCGGTGGTCGATGCGGATGTCCTTCTGGTGCGACAGCTTGGTCACCAGCTTGGTCACAGCGGCCTGGGGCACCACCTCGTCCTTGTCGCCGTGGATGATCAGGCCCGAGGACGGGCACGGCGCCAGGAAGGAGAAGTCGAAAAGGTTGGCCGGCGGCGAGACCGAGACGAAGCCGTCTATCTCCGGACGGCGCATCAGCAGCTGCATGCCGATCCAGGCACCGAAGGACACGCCACCGATCCAGCAGACCGGCGCATTCGGGTTGTAGGTCTGCAGCCAGTCCAGCGCCGCCGCGGCGTCGGCCAGTTCCCCCTCCCCCTTGTCGTAGGTACCCTGGCTGCGCCCGACGCCACGGAAGTTGAAGCGGAGCGCCGAATAGCCGCGCTTGGTGAAGGACTGGAACAGGGTGAAGACCACCTTGTTGTTCATCGTCCCATTGTGCTGCGGGTGCGGGTGCAACAGCAGCGCAACCGGGGCGTTCGGCTGCTTGCCGTGGGTGTAACGGCCTTCCAGGCGACCGGCGGGACCGTTGAAGAGCACTTCAGGCATGGGAACGACGTTCCTGACGCGGACAAAGGGTTGTTGGGACCGTCTGAGGCGACCAACCGGAGATGATCCGGCCTGCCGCTCCGACGCACGGGGCCTTTACGAGCCCGTCACGGATTTTCCCGCATTGGAGTGGGGTTTTTCGCACACAATTCTTGACCGTTTTGCTTGGTCATCATATATGCGTCGTAACGTCCTCCGGGGCAACCCGCCTGACCCGCCCGATCGGCCCAGCGCTAGCGGGACCGGCCGAAAGACCGGGTCCATGCCGGCCGGATCCGCATGGTTCCGGACCGGAAGGTCCTGAACCGCAAGGTTCCGACAGGCCGAAGCCGGGCGCGGGCGGCCGATGAGAGCGGCGGACTATACCACGGCGGGTGATGGCGTGTTCAAGCATCTTCGCGAAGAGATCGACGGGATCATGGCGCGCGACCCGGCGGCGCGGTCCCGGCTGGAGGTGGCGATCTGCTACCCCGGATTTCATGCGATCGTGCTCCACCGCCTTGCCCGGCGTGCCCGCGACGCCGGCTGGCACCTGACCGCCCGCCTCGTCTCGCAGATCGCCCGCTCGCTGACGGGCATCGAAATCCATCCCGGTGCAACCATCGGCCGCCGCTTCTTCATCGACCACGGCATGGGCGTCGTGATCGGCGAAACTGCGGAGATCGGCGACGACGTCATGCTCTATCACGGGGTGACGCTGGGCGGCACCTCGCTCAATCCCGGCAAGCGCCATCCGACGCTGAGCGACGGCGTGATCGTCGGCGCCGGCGCCAAGATACTGGGCGCCATCACCATCGGGCGCGGCGCGCGGATCGGCGCCAACGCCGTCGTGGTGGCCGATGTGCCGGCGGACACCGCGGTCGTCGGCATCCCGGCCAGGCCGGTCGCCCCGCGCGACCGGACGGAAACGCGCAAATTCATGCCCTACGGCACCCCTTGCGGCGAGATCCCCGATCCGGTGGCCCGCGCGCTGTCCGGCCTGCTCGATCAGGTCACGGCGCTGCAGGCCCGTGTCGGCGAGCTGGAGGCGGCGAACCCGCCATCGGCTGCAACCGTACTTCCCCGTTCAACACCCACACCGCTGGAAGCGGTGGCGTCCCACCCTGTCGGGATGCACGAAGCCCAAGGAGATCCGCGATGAGACTCAGCACCAAGGGACGCTATGCCGTGATGGCGATGGTCGATCTGGCCGCCACCAGCCAGGGCAGCCCGGTCGCGCTGGCGGACATCGCGGAACGGCAGGAGATCTCGCTGTCCTACCTGGAGCAGCTGTTCGCCAAGCTGCGCAAGGGCGGGCTGGTCAAGAGCGTGCGCGGTCCCGGCGGCGGCTATCTGCTCGCCCACCCGGCCGATGCCACCCGGGTGTCCGACATCATCCTGGCGGTGGACGAGCCGATCCGCACCACCCGCTGCGCCAACGGCACGCCGCAGGGTTGCCGCACCAACCGCTCGCGCTGCCTGACCCACGATCTGTGGGAGGAGTTGGGCAACCAGATCCACATGTATCTCAGCTCGGTCACCGTGGCCGACGTGGTGGAACGGCGGATCATCGGCACCAGCGGCCTGAACCTGCTGCGCCCGGCCCCGGCCGCCGACAGCGCCGCGGTCGCCGCCGCCGAGTGAAGACGACCCTTTCCGGACGCGAGCAGGCCTGAAAAGTGACCATTCTGCCCGTCAGCCCGTTCCGGCGGACCGGAGTCTATCTCGACCACAACGCCACTGCTCCGCTGAAGCCGGAGGTGAAGGCGGCGATGGGTCAGGCGATGGATCTGGTCGGCAACCCGTCCTCCGTGCATGCCTTCGGCCGCAGCGCCCGGCGCGCAATGGAGGAGGCGCGCGCCGCCGTGGCCGCGCTCGCCGGGGTCAGGCCGGCGCAGGTGCTGTTCACCGGCAGCGGGACGGAGGCCAACAACTTCGCGCTGCGCGGCTTCGCCGGCCGCCGGGTAGTGACCTCGGCCATCGAGCATGAGTCGGTGCTGGCCGCCCGGCCCGACGCGGAGCGCTTCGGCGCGACCCGCGACGGCGTCGCCGACCTGGAGGATCTGGAACGCCGGCTGACCGACGGGGCCGATCCGGCGCTGGTCGCGCTGATGCTCGTCAACAACGAGACCGGGGTGATCCAGCCGGTGGCGGACGCCGCCCGGATCGCGCACGCCCACGGCGCGCTGGTCCATTGCGATGCGGTGCAGGCGGCCGGACGGCTGCCTCTGTCGCTGTCTGCCCTCGGCGCCGACCTGATGACGCTGTCGGCCCACAAGCTGGGCGGTCCGACCGGCGTCGGCGCCCTGATCCTGGCCGAGGGTCTGGAACCCGATGCGCTGATCCGCGGCGGCGGACAGGAGCGGCGCAAGCGCGCCGGCACCGAGAACCTGCTGGGCATCGTCGGCTTCGGCGCCGCGGCGCGTCTGGCGCTGGACGGGCTGGCGGACGCCGCCGACCTCGCGACCCTGCGCGACCGGCTGGAGCGCGAGGCGCTGGCCGCCATGCCGCGCGCCCGCGTGATGGGGGCCGGCGCGGCGCGCGTCACCAACACCTGCTGCCTGATGCTGCCCGGCCTGCCCGGAGAGACCCAGGTGATGACGCTCGACCTCGCCGGGGTGGCGGTCAGCGCCGGTTCGGCCTGTTCCAGCGGCAAGGTGAAGCCGTCCCATGTGCTGGCGGCGATGGGCGAGGACGACCAAGCCGCCGCCAGCGCCATCCGCGTCAGCCTGGGCTGGACCAGCGACGACGAGGCGGTGGACCGCTTCCTGACGGCCTGGACCGCGATGGCGCGGCGAAGTGCGCCTGCGGATGGCTGAGGGTCCTCCTACAGCCGGCATGGCTGCGCGACCATCTGTCTCCCATCCGGAAAGCCTGCATTCGCGCATTGCGCCGGATGCGGCTTCTGGGTATGACGCCGCGGAAGGCCCCTATGGTGTCGGGCCGGATGGCGGCGGAGGCATGATGTCGGGTACACCATCCTATCGGCCGAGCCTTTCGGCGTTTTGACGGACAGCGCGCATGACCCGTTCCAAATCCGGCCCGCCCGGCAACAACAGCGGCGGAATTTCCGGCGCAATCGCCGGCGATCTGGAGCCCTGCGGCGCCTGCGGCCGCTCGGTTGCGCCGCGTGCCCTGTTCTGCCACGCCTGCGGTGCGGCGCAGCCGCCGCGCGCCCTCGACCCCTTCACCCGGCTGGGGCTGGAACGGCGCTTCGACATCGATCTGGAGCAGTTGTCGAAGCAGCATGCCGGCTTCACCCGCGCTATGGACCCGGAACGCTTCGCCGCCCGCGGCCCGCGCCAGCAGGCCAACGCCAAGGCCCAGGTCGACGCCCTGCGCGAGGCGTACGAGGTGCTGCGCGACCCCATCCGCCGCGCCCGGACGCTGCTGTCCCTGCTGGGCGGCATGCCGGCCGTGGACGATGGGGCCGAAAATGGGGCCGAAAATGGGGATGAGGAGATCGCCGACCTTGCCGCCCGGCTGACCCGTGCCGACGACGCGCTGGAGTTGGACCGCATCGGCCTGGACCTCGGCCAGCGGATCGAGGCCTGCATCAAGTATCTCGCCCCCGCCTTCCGCAAGGCGCAGACGGCGTCCGGCCTGGACAGCCCGCCGGCCTTCGACGGCGCCGCCCGCATCCTGGCCCGGCTGGAACGGCTGGAGGCGCTGGCCGCCGACGTCCGCGACCGCCGTGCCGCCCGGACGCCGCCACGGCCCTGATCCGGCCAACCCGTTACCAAAACCCGCCCTTTCAATCGCTAGGCAACCTTAGAAGAACGAGGACCCCATGCCCAAGATGACCTTCATCGAGCCCGATGGCAGCCGCCGCGAGGTGGACGCCCCGCTCGGCTTGTCCGTGCTGGAAATCGCGCACAAGAACAGCCTGGACCTGGAAGGCGCCTGCGAGGGCTCGCTGGCCTGCTCGACCTGCCATGTCGTGATCGAGCCGGAATGGTTCGACGTCCTGCCGGACGCGCAGGAGGACGAGGAGGACATGCTGGACCTCGCCTTCGGCCTGACCAAGACCTCGCGCCTCGGCTGCCAGATCATCATGACCGAAGAGTTGGACGGCCTGGTCGTCCGTCTGCCGGGCGGCAGCAACAACGCGATGAAGTAACGGCGCGGGGGAGCCCTGTTCCGGCCGCCGGAGACGGCGTCACGCGACGCAAGACCCGGCGGCCTCTTTCCCCTGCCCGTCCTCTGTTCCGATTTCCTACTTTTCCGGGCGCCTGCCCGTACCATATAGGGCGCCATGAACTCCCTCGGTCTTTCAAAGCGCCCCCAGGACACCCGCGTCGTCGTCGCGATGTCCGGCGGGGTGGATTCCTCCGTCACCGCCGCCGTGCTGCGGGAGGAGGGCTATGACGTCGTCGGTATCACGCTGCAGCTTTACGACCACGGCCTCGCCTTGCAGAAGCCGGGCGCCTGCTGCGCCGGCCAGGACATCTACGACGCCCGTCAGGTCGCCGACCGCATCGGCATCCCGCATTACGTCCTGGATTACGAGGGCCGCTTCAGCCAGGACGTGATGGACGATTTCGCCGACAGCTATCTGCGCGGCGAGACGCCGATCCCCTGCGTGCGCTGCAACCAGCGCGTCAAGTTCCGCGACCTGCTGAACACCGCCCGCGACCTTGGCGCCGACGCGCTCGCCACCGGCCATTACGTCCGCCGCATCGCCGGCCCGCAGGGCGCCGAATTGCACCGCGCCGTCGATCCCACCAAGGACCAGAGCTATTTCCTGTTCGCCACCACGCGCGAGCAGCTGGAGTTCCTGCGCTTTCCGCTGGGCGGCCTGACCAAGCCGGAGACCCGCGCGCTGGCCGAGCGCCATGGGCTGGAGGTCGCCGCCAAGCCGGACAGCCAGGACATCTGCTTCGTGCCCAACGGCAATTATGCCGAGGTGGTGGCGAAGCTGCGCCCCGGATCGGTCGAGCCCGGCGACATCGTCCATGTCGACGGCCGCGTGCTGGGCCGCCACAAGGGCGTCGTCCACTACACGGTCGGCCAGCGCAAGGGGCTGGGCATCGGCGGCATCCGCGGCCAGGAGGAGGAGGCGCTCTACGTCGTCCGCCTGGAGCCGGCCCGCCGCCGCGTCGTGGTCGGTCCCCGCCGCGACCTCGCCCGCTCGCTGGTGATGGTGCGCGACGTGAACTGGCTGGGTCCCGATCTCGCCGACGGTGCGGGGATCGAGGTGTCGGTGAAGCTGCGTTCCGCCCAGCCGGCAGCCCCTGCCCTGTGGCGCGCCGGACCGGACGGCAGCGCGCGCGTCGAACTGCTGGACGCCCAGCACGGCATCGCCCCCGGTCAGGCCTGCGTCGTCTACCAGGGCGACCGCGTGCTGGGCGGCGGCTGGATTTCCGGCACCGCCGGTGGTGTGGACGCGGGGGCGGAGGTGAGTGAAACGGCGGCTTGAATCAGGGGGTTAAGCGACTTTCCGCCAGCCAGCCGAAAAAAATCGCACCCCCTGAAAATTCCGCGTTGACAGGCCAAGTCGCCCTATCCTATATAGCGGCTCCCGGCGGCAACGACGGGACACGATGGTAGCCAACGGCGGCGGAAACGCCAACAACGGCGAACACGATGGCAGCGTAGCTCAGTGGTAGAGCAGGGGAATCATAATCCCTTGGTCGGGGGTTCAAATCCCTCCGCTGCTACCATCATAGGAAAACCCCCTGATTTCCAGACGGAAGTCAGGGGGTTTTTCTTTGCGCATCATCGGGTTGACGCGCCGTCGATTGCAGTTCGACCAATGCGGAACGCCGACTGCGGCCTCCCCTACCCCATCATCGACTTCGGCAGCGCGATCCGCGGTTCCACCTCCACGCGGTTACGGCCGGCGTGTTTGGCGCGGTAGAGGGCGGCGTCGGCGCGGGCCAGCAGGGGTTCGATGCCGGTGTCGGTCGCATTCAGCCAGCTCAGGCCCAGGCTGACCGTCACTGTCATCTCGCCGCCGGCCTCCAGCCGCACGGGCATGGCGGCGACGGCCTGGCGCAGGCGCTGGGCGACGGCGTAGGCATTGACCGGCGGGGTTTCGGGCATCACCACGGCGAATTCCTCGCCGCCCAGGCGGCCGATGATGTCGCTGGTTCGCAAACTCTCCTTGCAGGCGCGCACGGTGCTGCGGATCGCCTCGTCGCCGGTGGCATGGCCGTGGGTGTCGTTGACCCGCTTGAAATGGTCGATGTCCAGCATCACCACCGACAGCGGACGTTCGTAGCGCCGCGAGCGGCCGAACTCCTCATCCCCCCGTTCCAGGAAGCGGCGGCGGTTCAGGGCACCGGTCAGGGCGTCGGTGGTGGCCAGCCGCTCCAGGTCGCGCTGCATCGCCACGACGCGCGAAGCGGCCAGCAGGCGCGCCGCCGTCCATTTCCAATCCAGCGGCTTGCGCAGGAACTCGTCGGCACCGGCCTCCACCAGTTCATGGAACTGGTCGGTCATGCTGCCGGGGATCATCAGGATCAGATAGAGGTGACGCAGCCCCTGGGCGGTGCGCAGGTGCCAGCACAGCTCGATCCCCGTCATGTCGGCAAGGCGGATGTCGGCCATCACCACGTCGAAGCGCTCGTTCGCCACCGCCTCGATGGCGGCGGCGCCGGTCTCGACCACGCTGGTCGCGTAGCCCAGCTTCGTCAGCTCATACACCATCATGGTGAGGTGACGCGGTGAATCGTCGACGATCAGAATCCGCAAATCGAAAGCTCCCGGCGATCCATGCCCGTTTATGGAGCATGAGACCCGACTTGTGCAAATGTCCTTAACGTCATGTCGCAGAACGATAACGAAAAGCCGGGGTCATACGCAGGTATGGCGGAGACCTGTCCGCGGTCGGCCGGTGGGCCTGTCTGATGCTTTTGCACATGTTGCCTACCGGGTCGCCCGGTTGCTAATGTTTCATTCAAATCTGTTCGCGGGACAAGCGGACGATATTGCGGGAGGCACGACCATGGACAGCGCGCGCGCGGCCCACATCGATGAACTCGTCCGTGTCTCCGCCGGTGTGCCGTCAGCCCGCGATGCGATCATCGAAAGCTCCTGGCGCCGCTGCGTCGCCGACCACAAGCTGGACCCCACCATTGGGCGCGAGGCCCACATCCTGCCGCAGGAACGGCTGCGCGAGCACCGCGACGCAATGGACGAATTCCTGCGCATGGCCCGCTTCGGGTTGGAGGCGCTGTACCGGCAGGTCGCCGGCATGGGCTATGTCCTGCTGCTGACCGACAGCAACGGCGTCACGGTGGACTTCATCGGCGACCCGACCTTCGACAACCATCTGCGCCGGGCCGGGCTGTATCTGGGCTCCGACTGGAACGAGGGGCATGCCGGCACCTGCGCCGTCGGCACCTGCATCGCCACGGCCCAGGCGCTGACCGTGCACCAGACCGACCATTTCGACGCCACCCACATTCCGCTGACCTGCACCGCCGCCCCCGTCTTCGACAGCGGGGGAGAGCTGGCAGCAGTCCTCGACATCTCCGCCCTGCATTCGCCGGAACCGAAAATCAGCCAGTATCTGGCGCTGCAGATGGTCAAGGCCTATGTCCACAAGATCGAAACCGCCAACCTCTACAACAACTTCCGCCGCGACTGGGTGGTGAAGCTGTCGGCGTCGCAGGAATTCGCGGAGGTCGATCCCGACTTCGTCCTCGCGCTGGACGGCGGGGGACGGGTGATCGGCTTCAACCACAAGGCCCATGACCTGCTGGCAGAGGACGGCGTGTCGCCGCTCGGCCGCTCCTTCGCCGAACTGTTCGACTGCGAGGTGGACGATCTGGTCCGCTTCGTCCGCGCGCTCCCGACCGAGCAGCGCACGCTGCGCCTGCGCCGCACCGGACTGCCGCTGTTCGCCCAGGCGATGCCGCCGCCGGCGGTGTCCCTGCCCCGCAACCATCCCCACGATCACGGGAACGACCCATTGCCGGAGCCGCTGCGCGTGGTGTCCGGCGGCGACCCGGCGCTGAAGGCGGTGCTGACGCGGGCGGCGAAGCTGGTCAACACGCGCATGAGCCTGCTGATCCATGGCGAGACCGGCACGGGCAAGGAGCATCTGGCCAAGGCGCTGCACAAGTCCAGCGTCCGCCGCAACAAGCCCTTCGTCGCCGTCAACTGCGCCGCCTTGCCGGAAAACCTGATCGAGAGCGAACTGTTCGGCTACGAGCCCGGCTCCTTCACCGGGGCGACGGCGCGCGGCAAGAAGGGGCTGATCCTGGAGGCCGACGGCGGCACCCTGTTCCTGGACGAGATCGGCGACATGCCGCTGTCGTCGCAGACCCGCCTTCTGCGCGTGCTGGCGGAACGAGAGGTGACGCCGATCGGTCGGACCAAGGCGGTGTCTGTCGACGTCCGCGTCATCGGAGCGACCCACCGCGATCTGGTCGAGCTGGTCAAGGCCGGCCGCTTCCGCGACGACTTGTACTTTCGTCTCAACGGGGCGGTGTTCACCGTGCCGCCGCTGCGGCAGCGCGGCGACCTGGACTGGCTGATCGAACGGCTGCTGGCCGAGCGGGCGGAGCGCGACGGCGTCGGCTACCGCCTGGCCCCGGCGGCGCTGGCGGCACTGCGGGGCCACAGTTGGCCGGGCAATGTGCGGGAGCTGGTGAATGCGCTGGACTATGCCTGCGCGGTCAGCGACGGCGGGCTGATCGACCTCGCCGACATTCCGGAGCCGGTTCAGCACAGCGGCCTGTTCCAGGCCTGGCCGGCGGAGGCGACGGAAACGGTGGTGGCGGAAGAGGATCCCGCCGCGCGGCTGCGCGAGACGCTGCGGCGCCACCATTGGAACGTGTCGGCGACGGCGCGGGCGCTGGGGGTCGACCGATCGACCATCCATCGGCAGATGCACCGCTTCGGCATCGTGGCGCCGCATCGGGCTGAGTGAGGGTGCGGGGCGTTATACCCCCACCTAACCTCCCCCGCTGGGCGCGGGAGGGACTGCCGCTACCTTTCCGAACAAGCACTTACCCCCTCCCCCGCCCAGCGGGGGAGGGTTGGGGTGGGGGCAAACGCCCCCTCACCCCACAGCCCCGAACCCACCCCCGCCGGGCGTCTCCACCACCAGGGCGTCGCCCGGCCGCATCGCCGTGCTGTCCTGGGATGCCAGTTCCTGCACGCTGCCGTCGGTGCGCTGGACCCAGGTCCGGCCGAGCGCGCCGTCGGCACCGCCCTTCAGGCCGAAGGGGGCGATCTTGCGGTGGTTGGCAAGGATGGCGGCGGTCATCGGCTCCAGGAAGCGCAGGCGGCGGATCACGCCGTCGCCGCCGCGCCAGCGCCCTGCCCCGCCGGAGCCGCGGCGGATGCGGAAGCCCTCCACCAGCACCGGGAAGCGCCATTCCAGCACCTCCGGATCCGTCAGGCGGGAGTTGGTCATGTGGGTCTGCACCGCGTCGGTGCCGTCGAAGCCGTTTCCGGCGCCGGACCCGCCGCAGACCGTCTCGTAATACTGGTGCCGCTCGTTGCCGAAGGTGGTGTTGTTCATCGTCCCTTGCGCCGACGCAATCACCCCGAGCGCGCCGAACAGCGCATCGACGATGCACTGGCTGGTCTCCACATTGCCGGCGACCACCGCGGCGGGCGGGTTGGGCGACAGCATGGACCCCGGCGGGATGACGATCTCGATGGGACGCAGGCAGCCCTCGTTCATCGGGATCTCGTCGTCCACCAGACAGCGGAAGACATAGAGCACCGCCGCCCGGCAGACCGCCGAGGGGGCGTTGAAGTTGTTGGTCAGCTGCGTGCTGGTGCCTGAGAAATCGACGATCGCCGAGCGCGCGGCATGGTCGATGGAAACCCGCAGCTTGATCACCGCCCCGTTGTCCAGCGTCACCGCGAAATCGCCGTCGCTCAGCACGCCGATGGCGCGGCGGACCTGCTCCTCCGCATTGTCCTGGACGTGGCGCATATAGGCGATGACGGTGGACAGGCCGTGCAGGCGGACGACGCGGTGCAGTTCGCGGGTGCCCTGCTCGTTCGCGGCGACCTGCGCCTTCAGGTCACCGATGTTCTGCGCCGGGTTGCGCGCGGGGTGCGGACCGGAGCGCAGAAGCTCCAGCATGGCCTCCTCGCGGAACCGGCCGTTCTCCACCAGCGGCACGCAGTCCAGCAGCACGCCCTCGTCGGCGATGGTCTTGCTGTCCGGCGGCATGGAGCCGGGGGTGATGCCGCCGACGTCGGCGTGATGCCCGCGCGAGGCGACGAAGAACAGCAACTCCTTGCCCGCCTCGTCGAACACCGGCGAGACGACGGTGATGTCCGGCAGATGCGTGCCCCCATGATAGGGGTCGTTCAGCGCGAAGCTCTCGCCCGCGGTGAAGGTCCCGCCGCGCCGTTCGATGACCGCGCGCACGCTCTCGCCCATCGAGCCCAGATGCACCGGCATGTGCGGAGCGTTGGCGATCAGCCCGCCGTCGCGGTCGAACAGGGCGCAGGAGAAATCCAGCCGCTCCTTGATATTCACCGAGCGGGCGGTCTTCTCCAGCGTCACGCCCATCCGCTCGGCGATGGACATGAACAGGTTGTTGAAGACCTCCAGCATCACCGGATCGACCTTCGCAGCCCCCTTGATGCCGGCTGCCTGACGCTGGGTCGCCGGCTCCAGTCGGGTCAGCACCAGATGGTTCTTGCGGGTGACTTCCGCCATCCAGCCGGGCTCGACCACGGTGGTGGAGACCGCTTCGGCCAGAATGGCCGGGCCGACGACGCGGTTGCCGGGCTGAAGCTGGCGGCGGTCGTAGAGCGGCGCCTCGCGGCGCTGGCCGCCGCTATGGATGGCGACGGTGGCGAGCCGGCGCGGCAGCACCGCGGTGGTGGCGGGAAGCTCGGGATCCTCCAGCACATCGGTCAGGCCGACGGCCTCCAGCGTCACGGATTCGACCTCCAGCGCGGTGCCGGGGGTGAGGAAGCCGTAGCGGCGGCGGTGCGCCTCCTCGAACGCCTTGGTCATCGCCACCTTCGACCCGAAGGCGACCGTCAGCGTGGTGTCGGAGCCGGCGGCCTTCAGGTGGACGCGGCGGTTGATCGCCTGCCGGTCGGCGGCAACGCCCTGACGGGCCAGCTCCGCCCGCCCCTCGGTCTCCAGATCGGTGAACAGCATGGTCAGCCGGTCGACCACGGGATCGCTCAACGGGCCCTCGACCGCGCGCTCGCGGATGGCGACGGTGTCGGCCAGACCGATCCCGTAGGCGGACAGCACGCCGGCCTGCGGGTGCAGGAACACCCGCGTCATGCCCAGCGCGTCGGCGACGGCGCAGACATGCTGGCCCGCCGCCCCGCCGAAGCCGTTCAGCGTGTAGCCGGTGACGTCATAGCCGCGCTCCACCGATATCTTCTTGATGGCGTTGGCCATGTTGTCGACGGCGATGCGCAGGAAGCCTTCGGCGACCTCCTGCGGGGTCATCGTCGTGCCGAGCTTGGCGTTGACGGTGGCGGCCAGTTCGGTGAAGCGGGCCTTGACCACCTCGGCATCCAGCGGCTGGTCGCCGTTGGGGCCGAAGACCTGCGGGAAGAAGCGCGGCTGGATCTTGCCGACCATCACGTTGCAGTCGGTGACGGTCAGCGGGCCGCCTCGACGGTAGCAGGCCGGGCCGGGATTGGCGCCGGCGCTGTCCGGCCCGACGCGGAAGCGGGTGCCGTCGAAGACGCAGAGCGAACCGCCGCCGGCCGCCACGGTGTGGATGTGCATCATCGGCGCCCGCACGCGCACGCCGGCCACCACCGCGTCGAAGGCGCGCTCATACTCCCCGGCATAATGCGACACGTCGGTGGAGGTGCCGCCCATGTCGAAGCCGATGACCCGGTCGAAGCCGGCCATCCCGGCGGTGCGCACCGCCCCGACGACGCCGCCGGCCGGCCCCGACAGGATGGCGTCCTTGCCCTGGAAGCGGCGGGCGTCGGTCAGGCCGCCGTTCGACTGCATGAACATCAGCGGCACCGGCATGCCATCGACGCTGAGGTCGTTGGCGACCCGGTCGACATAGCGGCGCAGCACCGGAGAGAGATAGGCGTCGGCCACCGTCGTGTCGCCACGGCCGACCAGCTTCATCAGCGGGCTGACCAGATGGCTGACCGAGACCTGGGTGAAGCCGACGGCGCGGGCAAGCGAGGCGACCTGCCGCTCATGCTCCGGATAGCGGTAGCCGTGCATCAGCGCGATGGCGGCGGCGCGGAAACCCTGGCGGTAGGCCTCCTCCAGCCCGCGGCGGACGGCGTGCAGATCGACCGGCTTCAGCACGCGGCCGTCGGCCATCACCCGTTCCGGCACCTCCACCACATGGGAATAGAGCTGGTCGGGCAGATCGATGCGGCGGGCGAAGATCTTCGGCCGGGCCTGATGGCCGATGCGCAGCTGGTCGCCCAGCCCTTCGGTGATCAGCAGAACGGTCGGCTCGCCCTTGCGTTCCAGCAGGGCGTTGGTGGCGACGGTGGTGCCCATCTTCACCACCTCCACCGTATCCGGCGGGATCGGCTGTCCGGGCTTCAGGCCCAGCAGCTCGCGGATGCCCTGGACGGCGGCGTCGGCATAGCGCTCCGGATTCTCCGACAGCAGCTTGTGGGTGACGACCGACCCATCCGGGCGGCGGCCGACGATGTCGGTGAAGGTGCCGCCGCGATCGATCCAGAACTGCCATTGGGCGGGCTTGACCGCCGCCGTCCCGCCCATCGCCGCGCCTTGATTCTCAGCCATCGTCGTCGCACCCGCCGAATCCCTGCGCGGCAACCGCACCGCGCGTGGGCCGGAGTTTCGCGATCCGGCAGCGAATTTCAACCGCCAGCGTGCCCCACGCCCATCAGGGCAGCCATCAAGACGGGCGGCCGCGGCGGAAAGAACACAGGATCACCGATGAAGCACACCTTTGGTCAGGCGGCGAGCCGCTCCGGCCGGGTGCCGGGCAGGCGGGCCAGGATGGCGTTGCCGGCCAGGATGCTGTTGAAGGCGCCGCTGCCGTCCTCCAGCGCTTCGAGGGCGAGGGAGAACTGGTTGGGCGGCGGCAGTTCGAACAGAGCCGCGACCTCGCCGCCGTCCAGCGCCAGCCGGCCGCCGAAGCGGCGGGCCAGGGCACGCATCCGGACATTGCTGGCCAGGCACATCATGTGGACATGGCGGATGCCGCGGTTGCGGGCGACGGTCAGGATGCGGCGGACCAGCGTGCTGCCGATGCCCTTGCCCTGAAGCACCGATTCGACGCTGATGCCGAATTCGGCCTGATCGGGCCAGAGGATGCGGTCGCCGCACAGCTCCACCGCGCCACGCAGAACGCCGTCCTCGAACGCGCCCAGCAGCACCGTACGGCCCCAGTCGATGGATGCGCAGTGCCGCTCCACAGCCTCGTCCGACAGCGTGCCGGTGAAGCGGGCATAGCGGTCGGCATTGTCCAGGCGGAGGAGATGCGCCCGGTACTGCGGGAGTTCGGTCGGCATGATCTTGCGGATGACAGGCATGGCTCTGCTCACGGTTCTCGAAATCCGAAAACGCATTCGTGCAGAACGTTTTTCCCCAGACCCCGGCACCGCACGCTCGTGACAAGCACTTGGCGGACACCGTCGTTATCGAAACCGGCGCTCTCTGCGGCGCCCTTTATTGCAGTGCAACATGGCGTCCTGGAGGGGAATGGCAAGCGCTTATTAGAAATTCGCAATGCGAACAATGCTGGCCTGTTGCAGCCGCGCCACAGTTGGCCGATAACCGTACGGCGGCTATGCTGCCGGCCGACAGGATGACGGACGAGCGGAACGCGGAAGGCGGAGCATGAGCATTTGGGGCAGGATCCTTGGCAGCGCGGCCAGCCTGTTCAGCGGCGGGCCGTTGGGCAGCCTTCTGGGCGGGCTTGCCGGGCAGGCGGTGGACCTGTGGTCGCCCTGCGGCCCCGGCGACCAGCGCAGGGCCATGACCGATGCGGAGGCCGAGGAGGCCAAGCAGACCGTCGCCTTCACCATCGGCGTGATCGCCCTCGCGGCGAAGATGGCGCGGGCCGATGGCGTGGTGAAACGGGTGGAGGTCGACACCTTCAAGCGGCTGTTCCGCGTCCCGGCCGACGAGTTGGCCAATGTCGGCCACGTCTTCGACCTCGCCCGCCGCGACACCCATGGCTTCGAAGAGTATGCCCGCCAGATCGCCAACCTGTTCGAGGACAGGCACGCGGTGCTGGAGGAACTGCTCGACAGCCTGTTGATGATCGCCGAGGCCGACGACGAGTTGCACGAGACGGAGGTGGAGTATCTGCACGCCATCGCCGTGATCTTCGGCTTCGACGAGGCCGAATTCCGCCGCATCGTCGCCGGGCACCATATGGCCGGCGGCCCGACCGACTCGGACCCCTACGCTGTGCTGGGCGTGGCGCGAACCGCCGGCGACGACGCGGTCAAGGCCGCCCACCGTGCGCTTGTGCGCGAACACCACCCCGACCGGCTGATCGCCCAAGGCATGCCGCAGGAGTTCGTGGATCTGGCGACGCAGAAGCTCGCGCTCGTCAACGCCGCCTATGACCGCATCCGGCGCGAGCGGGAAGGAAGCGCCGCCCTGCTCTAGCGTGTCGCGATTCGTCACGATGTGACTGGATTTTAAATTGCTTTACCGTGGGCTTTATCCCGTTTTTTGACGTATCGTCCCCGATGGGGCGGGCGACCGGTTGCCCGCAGGATTTGGGAACGACACGACGATGCAACGCACGATCATCCGGACGATCTTCGCTGCGGCTTTAGGAACGGCATTGGCGGCAGGTACGCTCTGCGCCGCCCAGGCGCAGACCGCATCCATCGACAGCCCGGTGGTGCTGGGTCAGCCGCTGACGCTGAATCTGGGGGCTCCGCCGTCCGGCGCCGATTGCCCGACGCAAGCCGCGGCGCTCAACGCGCAAGGGCTGGTCCTGGTCGCCAACGGCCAGACCATTCCGGGCGCCCGCGCCAGCTTCGGCTGCTCCGCCAAGGGGGAGCTGGTGGGCACCGCCTCCACCTCCATCGCCGGCAACGGTGACGACGCGGCACAGCGGCGGGCGGCATGGCAAACCGCCTTCAGCGGCTTCTTCAGCCTTTCCCGCACCAAGACCCTGCCGATCGCCTTCGGTCCGGCCACCGGCGGCATGAGCACCGCACCGAAGCTGGTCGCCATCCAGGGGGCGAGCGACCGCGACCTCGGGCTGGCCGGCCTGTGGTTCGCGCTTGTGGCGGCGGGGTTCCTGTTCGCCTTCTTCCGCCATTTCGGCCGCATGGATTCGATCACCCCCATTTCCCGCGTGCCGATGCCAGCCGATTACCGGGCGCCCTACAGCCTCGCCCGCTTCCAGCTTCTGTGGTGGAGCGGGATCGTCACCGCCTCCTACGTCGCCATCCTGACCATCACCGGATCGATGGACACCGTCACCACCGGCACCATGGCGCTGATGGGAATCGTCGGCGGCACCTCCGTGCTCGCGGCCTTCCAAGACCGCCGGCCGGGCGACGACGAGACGCGGCGCCAGCAGCATGCCGCCGCCTACATCGCCGCCGCCGCGGCCAACCCGCCCGATCAGGCGACGATGGCCGCGAGCCTGAAAGAGGTCTATCCGCCGACGCAGGGATGGCTGGCCGACCTGCTGAGCGATGCCGCCGGCTACAACATCCACCGCCTGCAACTGCTGGCCTGGACCATGGTGCTGGGCATCACCTTCCTCTACGAGGTCACCCGCACGCTGGGCATGCCGGAGCTGTCGGCCAACCTGCTGGCCCTGACCGGCATCAGCAACGGCACCTATTTCGGCTTCAAGATGCAGGAGCAGCAGGTGGCGACGCCGACCGGACCGGTTCCGGCGGCGGGCTGAGGGGAGCCCGGCTCCGCAGGACGCAACCCGCCCAACCGTTTTTCCGGGTCGCGGTGGAGGGGGATGGCGCGTTATAACCCATCCCCTTCCCTCGATTTTCCGGCGCACGAACGGTCCATGGCTCCTCCCGCACCCATCACGGCGCTCCAGGGCGTCACCGTCACCTTCGGCGGCCGTCCGCTGTTCGACGGCATCGACCTGTCCATCGCCCGCGGCGACCGCGCCTGCCTGGTCGGCCGCAACGGGTCGGGCAAGTCGACGCTGATGAAGGTGCTGGCCGGGATGATCCACCCCGACGGCGGCACCGTCTTCGTCCAGCCGGGCGCCCGCCTCGCCTATCTGCCGCAGGAACCGGACTTCACCGGCTGCGCCACCGTCCACGACTATGTCGTGCAGGGCCTGCCCGCCGACGAGCAGGACGAGGCCCACCGGGTCGACGCCGTGCTGGACCGGCTGCAGGTGGACGGCAGCCTCGACCCCCGCACCCTGTCGGGCGGCGAGTCGCGCCGCACGGCGCTGGCCCGCACGCTGGTCGGCAACCCCGACGTCATGCTGCTGGACGAGCCGACCAACCACCTCGACCTCCCCACCATCGAGTGGCTGGAGGAGGAACTGCTGTCCTTCCGTGGCGGATTGCTGCTGATCAGCCACGACCGTGCCTTCCTGAACCGGCTCGCCAAGCGCACGCTGTGGCTCGACCGCGGCACGGTGCGCGCCACCGACCGCGGCTTCGCCGAGTTCGAGACCTGGCAGGCCGAGGTGTTCGAGTCGGAGGAGGCCGCGGCCCACAAGCTGGACCGCAAGATCGAAAGCGAGATGAAGTGGCTGCGCGAGGGCATCTCCGCCCGGCGCACCCGCAACATGGGGCGCGTGCGCAACCTGCTGGACCTGCGCGCCGGGCGCGCGGAGCAGATCAAGGGCGGCCAGCAGGCCAAGCTCGCCATCGCCGAGGCCGAGCGCGGCGGCCGGCTGGTGATCGAGGCGACCGGCATCTCCAAGGGCTTCGACACGCCCGATGGCCGCAAGACCATCGTGAAGAACTTTTCCACCCGCATCCTGCGCGGCGACCGGGTGGGCCTGATCGGGCCGAACGGCGCCGGCAAGTCCACCCTGCTGAAGATGCTGACCGGCCAGCTCGATCCCGACGAGGGCACGGTGAAGCTGGGGACCAACCTGGACACCGCCTATTTCGACCAGCGGCGCGAGGGCCTGGATCCGGAGGACACCATCCGCAAGGTGCTGTGCCCGTTCGGCGGCGACGCGGTGATGGTCAACGGCGTGTCGCGCCATGTCGCCGGCTATATCAAGGACTTCCTGTTCGACACCCGGCAGCTGGACAGCCCGGTGAAGGCGCTGTCGGGCGGCGAGCGCAACCGGCTGCTGCTGGCCCGGCTGTTCGCAAAGCCCAGCAACATGATGATCCTCGACGAGCCGACCAACGACCTCGACATGGACACGCTGGACCTGCTGGAGGACGTGCTGGGCGACTATCAGGGCACGCTGCTGCTGGTCAGCCACGACCGTGATTTCCTCGACAGGCTGGTGACCGCCACCATCGCGCTGGAGGGCGACGGCACCGCCACCGAATATGCCGGCGGCTATTCCGACTATCTGGTGCAGCGCCCGGCCAAGCTGGCCCCAGCTGCCGCCGCCAAGCCGAAACCCGCCGCCGCGGCGCCGGCCGCCGCCGCCAAGCCGCGCGGCAAGCTGAGCTACAAGGACCAGCGCGAGTTGGACGAGCTGCCGGCCCGCATGGATGGGCTGGGGGCGGAGATCGCCAAGCTGGAGAAGGCGCTGGCCGACCCCGACCTGTTCACCCGCGATCCCGCCAAATTCCAGAAGACCAGCGAACAGCTGCACGCCAAGCAGGCCGCCCTCGCCGCGGCGGAGGAGCGCTGGCTGGAGCTGGAGGCGATGCGCGAGGAGCTGGAAGGCGGGCGGGCATGAGTTTCGCCCACACGCTCCAGGCGCTGGTGGTGATGGCGCTGTGGGGGCTGAACTTCGTCGTGGCGAAATGGGCGCTGGCGGAATTCCCGCCGCTGTTCGTCATGTTCCTGCGCTTCGCCCTGGTGGCGGTGCTGATCACCCCCTTCTTCCGCATGCCGCGGGACAAGCTGTGGAAGATCGCGCTGCTGTCGGTGACGCTCGGCAGCATCCATTTCCCGATGATGTTCACCGGGCTGCAGGGGATCGACGCCGCCACCGCCTCGCTGGCGGCACAGGCGCAGGTGCCCTTCTCCTCGCTGCTGGCGGCTGTGGTGTTCAAGGACAAGCTGGGCTGGCGCCGCGGCATCGGCATGGCCGCCGCCTTCGCTGGCGTGGCGGTGATCGCAGGCGAGCCGCGGCTGGGTGAATCGCTCTATTCGCTGCTGCTGATCCTGGCCGCGAGCTTCGCCTTTGCGGTGGCCAGCGTGCAGATGAAGCTGATCGGCGCGGTGAACGGCTTCGCCGTCAACGGCTGGATGGCGCTGTTCGCCATGCCGCAGTTGCTGGTCCTGTCGCTGCTGCTGGAGCATGGCCAGATGGAGGCGCTCGCCAATTCCACCTGGGTGGGGTGGGCATCGATCGTCTACATGGCGGTCGCCGTCACCATCATCGCCTATGGGCTGTGGTATCCGCTGCTCGGCCGCTACTCCGTCAACCAGACCATGCCCTATCTGCTGACGGTGCCGATCTTCGGCGTCGCATCGGGCGCGCTGCTGATGGGGGATCCGCTGACGATCAACCTCGCCATCGGCGGGCTGCTGACCATCGGCGGCGTCGCGGTGATCGTCCGGCGCGGAGCGAAGGCGGTCAACGAGACGGTCACGAATCCGACATGAGCGCCTTCCGCCGGATCGACCGCCCCTCCCCCAACCATGGCCCTCGGGCCGATGGTGCGCAGGTGGAGTTGTTGATCCTGCACTACACCGGCATGCCGACCGCCACCCATGCGCTGGACCGGCTGTGCGATCCGGCGGCCCAGGTCAGCGCCCATTACACGGTGGACGAGGACGGCACCGTCTACGCCCATGTGCCCGAGGACCGGCGCGCCTGGCATGCCGGCCGGTCGAGCTGGCGCGGGGCGGAGGACGTCAACAGCCGCTCCATCGGCGTCGAGATCGTCAATCCCGGCCACGAGTTCGGCTATCGCCCCTTCCCGCCGGTGCAGATGGCGGCGGTGGCGGAGCTTTGCCACGGCATCATGGAGCGCCACGCCATCGCTCCCGCCGACGTGCTGGGCCACAGCGACGTGGCGCCCGCCCGCAAGGAGGATCCGGGCGAACTGTTCGACTGGCCAGGCCTCGCCACCCACGGAGTCGGGATCTGGCCCACGCCGTCCCAGGCCGACGGCGGCCCCTTCACCGATGCCGAGGTCGCCGGGCTGCTGGGACGCTATGGCTACGACCCGGCCGAACCGCGGGCGCTGCTGGCCTTCCAGCGCCATTTCCACCCCGACTGCCTGACCGGCACCCCGAACGCCGAGACGGTGCGGCGCCTGCGCGCGCTGCTGCGGCGGACGGGGCGGTGACGGCACGCGCGGTTCCTCTGATCGATTGAACCGCCGCTTGATTTGGGATTTGCCCCCACGGCCGCTTCCCTATATGAACGACCGCGCCAGATGGCCGGATGGCCGCCTTCGGTTTCGACCGGGGGAGGAAAGTCCGGGCTCCACGGAAACACGGTGCCGGTTAACGGCCGGCGGGGGCGACCCTAGGGACAGTGCCACAGAAAGCAAACCGCCAGCGTTTCGACGCAGGTAAGGGTGAAAGGGTGCGGTAAGAGCGCACCGCGGACCCGGCAACGGGGACGGCACGGTAAACCCCACCGGGAGCAAGACCGAATAGGAGCGGCCCGACCACCGTCCCCGCAACGGGACGGGCGTGGGTCAAGCGCGTTTCCGCGCCGCCGCTCGGGTTGGTCGCGCGAGGCGTCCGGGCAACCGGCGTCCCAGACGAATGGCCATCGCCTGCCCTTCGGGGCGGGATACAGAACCCGGCTTACAGGCCATCTGGCACTTTTCCTACACCACTGCCCATTCCATCCCAGTTCGGGCGGCCGACCGGGGCATGTGATCCCATGCGCCCCCATGGCGGCACCCTTTTGCCCCCCTGCCGCCCAATCGGATGGTTCGGCGTGGGACGGCATGGGCGCTTTCCCGCGTCATCCACAGGGCGGGCGCCGCCCCTCCTTCCCCGCATCCCGCAGTTTGCCGGGCTTTCCCGCGGCCATCCCCAGGATGTCCACGGCCACATCCACATTTTCCCCAGACTAATCCACAGCCGGTGGATAACTGTGGGGCGATTTCCCATGCCGTCCCATGCCGGACCGCCCTTTCCTACCCAAGGTCCTATGCCGTCGGAGGGGGTCGATTCGACGGTGCAACAAACCATGGATCAGTCGCATTTTCTTAAAACTTTGGAACATTCAGAGAACCCGTGTGGATAACTTTATCCACATCGGCAGAGTCCAGCGGAATACTGCGAAGATTCCGGAAATTCGTACACCAACTTGCGCAGATGCCACAGCCTGACCCGAAAGTCTTGACACCCCCGTCTGAATACTCGGGGGGCCGTTGACGCCCATGCCGTCCCATGCTATCCCAAGAATGCCCATTTAAGGGGGGCTCTTACCCATTCTGGTTAACACCGGGGGCGGGGGCTGAATGGGCCAAGCGGGGCTAGCGCGGAGCACCCGACCGCGCACGGGGGATAGCAGGGGGGATCGCCGGGCCTATGGCCGTTTTCCTGTCCACATACGTCAATAAGGTTGACAGGAAAGGGCGTGTGTCCATCCCGGCACAGTTCAGGCAGTCGCTTGCCAAGACGTCGGCTCCCAGCACCGTCTATCTCTGGCCCTCGCTGAACCACCAGGCGCTGGAAGGCGCCGACCAGGACTATCTCGACGTCCTCTCCGAAAGCCTCGAATCCCCCGACCTCGACGCTGACGAGCGTGACATGATCGAGACCTTCATCTTCGGAAAGCTGATCCCCGTCTCCTCCGACGCCGAAGGCCGCATCGTCCTGCCCAAGGAGCTGGCGGAATTCGCCGGCATCACCGAGGAGGCCGCCTTCATCGGCCGCCGCAAGACCTTCCAGATCTGGGAACCCGACGCTTTGAAAGCCCACGAGGCGGCGCTGCGGGAGCAGGTCGTGCGCAAGGACATCTCCCTCAGCCAGATCGTCGCCAAGGCCTCCCGCGGCGCCGCCAGCCGGAGCGGGGAGGGCGCCTGATGACCGGAAACACTCCCATCCATATTCCCGTCCTGCTGGACGAAGTGATCGCGGCCTTGGCCCCGCGCGACGGCGGCCTCTATGTCGACGGCACCTTCGGCGCCGGCGGCTACAGCCGCGCCCTGCTGCGCTCGGCGTCCTGCCGCGTGATCGGCATCGACCGCGATCCCGCGGCGATCGAGCGCGGCCGTACGCTGGCCCAGGAATTCCCGGGCCGGCTGGAGGTCATCGAGGGCCGCTTCGGCGACATGGACAGGCTGCTGGCCGACCATGGCGTGACCAGCGTGGACGGCGTGGCGCTCGACGTCGGCGTCTCCTCCCCCCAGATCGACGAGCCGGAGCGCGGGTTCTCCTTCCGCTTCGATGGCCCGCTCGACATGCGGATGGGACGGGATGGGCCGACCGCCGCCGACGTGGTCAACACCGCCGACGAGGCGGAACTGGCCGACATCATCTATCACCTGGGCGAGGAACGGATGGCGCGCCGAGTCGCCCGCGCCATCGTCGCCGCCCGCCGCGAGGCACCGATCGAGCGAACGGCGCGGCTGGCCGAGATCATCCGCTCCGTGGTGCCGAAGGGGAAGGGCGACGGGATCGATCCCGCCACCCGCAGCTTCCAGGCGCTGCGCATCCATGTGAACGACGAGTTGGGCGAACTGCGGCGTGGCCTGTCCGCCGCCGAGTCGCTGCTGGCGCCCGGCGGGCGTCTGGCCGTCGTCTCCTTCCATTCGCTGGAGGACCGCGAGGTCAAGGCGTTCCTGAGGGAACGGTCGTCGCCGCCGCCCTCCCCGTCCCGCCATACGCCCGTGACCGCGGTCGCGGCGCATCACCCATCCTTCCGCCTGCTCTCCCGGAAACCCGTGGACCCGAGCGAGGCCGAAGCCCGCAACAATCCCCGCGCCCGGTCCGCCCGGCTGCGCGCGGCTGAACGTACCGAGGCGCCAGCGTTCCCGGCGCCCGGCAAGGAGGCAGCATGAAAGGCAAGACCTGGCTGTTCTGGGGTGGCCTGATCGCGGCCGCCGGTGGCGTGCTGTTCCAGACCAGCTACGACGTCCAGGATCTGGAGGAAAAGCTCGCCGGGCTGAACCGCAAGATCATCCATGAGCAGGAGTCCATCCAGGTCCTGAAGGCCGAGTGGAGCTACCTGAACGATCCGACCAAGCTGGAGCAGATGGCCCAAAGCCATCTGGCGCTGCAGCCGACGGAGCCGCGCCAGTATGTGGCGATGGACCTGATTCCCATGCGCCCGGCCGATGCCGTTCCGCCGCCTGCCCCTGCCCTGCCCGGCCAGCCCGGTGCCGCCCCGCTGCCGCCGATGGTCCGCGCGCCCGGCACCGGCACCTCCCAGGTCGCTTCCGCCCGCGTGCCCACCGTTCCCAACAACACCGCCGCCGGAATCGTTCCGGCCAGCGTGCCGGCGGCCGCGAAGCCGCTGCCGATGGACAAGGCGCTGGAACGCGCGGCGGTCATCGTGCCGGCCTCCTTGCCGTCGAGCGGCGGCCTTGCCGATCCGGCTCCCCGCGTCAAGCCCTCCGCCCTGGTGCCGGGTGCGGCCCGCGCCCCGGTGGAGAAGACCCCTGAGAAGACGGCGACCGACCGCGCCGCCGGCAAGCTCGCGCCGAACGCCCCGACCTCTCCCAACCGGGCGACCGAGGTGGCGACGCGGCCGGTGCCGCCGGCCGCGGCTCCGGTTCCAGCACCCAAGGCGGCGGCGGTCCAGCAGCCCTACCAGCCCAAGCCGACCGACAGCCTGGGCCTGCTCGTCGCGCGTCTGGGGGCCAATCGATGAGCGGTTACGACCACGGCGGCCCGGCCGGTTACGGCCAGCCCGGCGGTGGCGGGGTGCCCGGCAGCCCCGGCAGCACTTATGTCCCGCCCCCGGCGCCCTCGCCTTACCAGACGCCGCCCCAGCAGCCGTCCGCCAGACCGCGGACGTCACTGGCCGTCGCGCTGGAACAGAGCCGTTACCGTCTGCTGGTAACAGCCGCCGTGGTCACGACGGTCTTCACCGCGATCAGCGTCAAGCTGGCGATGGCAACCCTGTTCGCCGGTGGCGGCGAGCCGCGCCAGCATGTGGCGCTGGAGGTGGACAACACCACCACCAACCGGGCCGACATCGTCGACCGCAACGGCAACCTGCTGGCGACCTCGCTGGTCACCCAGTCGCTCTTCGCCGATCCCAAGCTGGTCTCGCGCCCGGAAGAGGCCGCGCAGAAGCTGGTCAGCGTCCTGCCGGACATGGACTACAAGGATCTGGTGGGCAAACTGAGCGGTGACCGCCGCTTCGTCTGGCTGAAGCGCAACCTGACGCCGAAGCAGCAGGCCGCCGTCCACCGGCTCGGCATTCCCGGCATCGCCTTCGAGCGTGAGGAGCGCCGCTTCTATCCGGCCGGCCCGCTGGCTTCGCATGTGGTCGGCTTCACCGGCATCGACAACAACGGCCTCGCCGGCATGGAGCAGGGCTTCAACAAGCGCCTGACAGAGGATCCCGGCACGCCGCTGCAGCTGTCTCTCGATCTGCGGTTGCAGCACGTCCTGAAGAAGGAACTGACGGCCACCATTCAGGAGTTCAGCGCCATCGGCGCCGCCGGCATCGTCTTCGACGTGCGCAGCGGCGAAGTCCTGGCGATGGTCTCGCTGCCCGATTTCGACCCGCAGGACCCGACCGGCCTCAACCCCGACACGCTGTTCAACCGGGCGACGCTCGGCGTGTACGAAATGGGTTCGACCTTCAAGATCTTCAACTCGGCATTGGCGCTGGATTCCGGCAAGATCCGAGTGACGGACATGTTCGACACCAAGCATCCGATCAAGATCGGTCGCTTCACCATCAACGAATATCATGGACTGAACCGCGCCCTGACGGTGGCGGAAGTGTTCCAGCACTCCTCCAACCTCGGTTCCGTGCGCATGGTCCAGTTGATGGGCATCGCGGCGCAGAAGGCCTTCATGACCAAGATGGGCTTCACCAAGCCCACCGGGCTGGAGCTGCCGGAAAGCGGCTGGCCGCTGGTGCCCAACCCATGGCGCGAGGTCAACAGCTACACCATCTCCTTCGGTCACGGCATTTCGGTCAGCCCGATGCACACGGTGGCCGCCGCCGCATCCGTCATCAACGGCGGCTTCTTCCACAAGCCGACGCTGCTGAAGCGCAATTCGGAGGCCGAAATCCCGACCGAACAGGTCGTTTCGCGCCAGACCTCCGACATGATGCGGCGGATGTTCCGCTTCGTCGTCACCGAAGGAACGGGCAAGTCGGCCGACGTAAAGGGTTATGTGGTCGGCGGCAAGACCGGTACCGCCGACAAGCAGAAGGGTCGGCATTACCAGAAGAACTCGCGCATGTCGTCTTTCCTGGGGGCCTTCCCCATGCACGACCCGCGCTATGTCGTCTATGTGCTGGTCGACGAGCCCAAGGCGACGGCCAAGACCTACGGCTACGCCACCGGCGGCTGGGTCGCCGCTCCGGCGGCCGGCCGCATCATCAAGCAGATCGGCCCGCTGCTGAACGTGCCGACGGTGGACGAGAGTTCGCCCGAGATCCTGAACTCCACCTTCCTGAACGCCGCCGGGTCCACCAACTGGCAGCAGTCCCTGCCTCCCGTCTCCGCCCCACCCCCGTCGAAGGGAAGCACCGTTGCGTCTTTCCCAACTCAGACCAAGCCCCGCTGACGCCACCGCCCATGTGGCACACGGTGTAGCCGACCCCGACATCGCCGGGCTGACCGCCGACAGCCGCGCGGTCAGGCCCGGCTTCGTCTTTGCCGCCCTGCCCGGCGTGAAGGCCGATGGCCGCGCCTTCATCGCCGACGCGCTCGCCAAGGGCGCCGTCGCGGTTCTGGCGCCCGAGGGCACCGAACTTCCGCCCGGTTCCACCGCCGTCCTGCTGACCGATCCCCAGCCCCGCCTCGCCTTCGCGCGCATGGCCGCCGCCTTCCATGGCGGGCGCCAGCCGGAGACGGTGGTGGCGGTGACGGGCACCAACGGCAAGACCTCCACCGTCCAGTTCGCCGCCCAGATCTGGACGCGGCTCGGCCTGCCCGCCGCCAGCCTGGGCACGCTTGGGTTGCTCGGCCCCGGACTGCAGGGCTATGGCGGGATGACCACGCCCGACCCGGTGTCGCTGCACCGCGACCTCGCCGCCGCGGCGGAGGCCGGCATCGGCCATCTGGCGATGGAGGCGTCGAGCCACGGCCTGGAGCAGTTCCGGCTGGACGGCGTGGCGATCAAGGCCGCCGGCTTCACTAACCTGACGCTGGACCATCTGGATTACCACGGCACGATGGAGGCGTATCGCGACGCCAAGGCGATGCTGTTCGACCGGGTCCTGCCGCCGGGCGGCGTCGCGGTGCTGAACGCCGACTCTCCGGAATTTCAACATTTTGCCACCATTTGTAACCACCGTGGCCACCGCGTCCTGTCCTATGGTCTGGCCGGAACCGAGCTTCGGGTGACCGGGGTGGAGCCGCTGGCCCATGGCCAGCGCCTTGCCCTGTCCGTGCTCGGCCGCGACGTGACGGTGGACCTGCCGCTGGCGGGTCGTTTCCAGGCCTGGAACGTGCTCTGCGCGCTAGGGCTGGTCATCGGGTCCGGCGGGGATGCCGAACGGGCGCTCGCCACCCTTCCCTCGCTGGAAGGTGTGCCGGGCCGGCTGCAGCATGTCGCGACCCACCCCAACGGGGCGACGGTCTACGTCGATTACGCCCACACGCCCGATGCGCTGGAAACAGTGCTGCGGGCGCTGAAGCCGCATGCCGCGCGCCATCTGGTGACGGTGTTCGGCTGCGGCGGCGACCGCGACCGCAGCAAGCGGCCGGTGATGGGGGCGCTGGCGGCTAGGCTGGCCGACCGCGCCATCGTCACCGACGACAACCCGCGCACCGAGGATCCCGCATTCGTGCGGGGTCAGGTGCTGGCCGGCGCCACCGGGGAACTGGCCGGAAAGCTGGAGGAGATCGGCGACCGGGCCGAGGCGATCCGCACCGCGGTGCGGCAGCTTCAGCCCGGCGACGTGCTGGTCATCGCCGGCAAGGGCCACGAGCAGGGACAAACGATCGGCACCGAGGTGCGTCCGTTCGACGACGCGGACGAGGCCCGGAAAGCCGTAGCGGAGGTTGGAGCATGAGCGAGGACAAGACGGTCCTCCGGACCGGCGATAAGACGGTCCTCTGGACTGCCCGGGACGCGGCGGCCGCCACCGGCGGGCTTCTGGCCGGTCCGGATGCCTGGACCGCCACCGGCGTCGCCATCGACAGCCGCAAGGTGGCGCCGGGCGATCTGTTCGTCGCCATCCGCGGGCCGAATTTCGACGGGCACGCCTTCGTCGGCGCGGCACTGGCCGCCGGGGCTTCGGCGGCACTGGTCGACCATGTGCCCGACGGGCTGCCGGCGGATGCGCCGCTTCTGATCACCCCGGTCGACACGCTGGAGGCGATGGCGGCGCTGGGTGCCGTCGCGCGTGCCCGCTGCGGCGCGCGGGTCGTCGGCGTCACCGGCTCCGTCGGCAAGACCGGCACCAAGGAGACGCTGCGGCACGTCCTGTCGGCGCAGGGGCTCACCTACGCCACCGAAGGCAGCCTGAACAACCATTGGGGCGTGCCGCTGTCGCTCGCCCGCCTGCCGGAAGCCAGCGCCTATGGCGTGTTCGAGTTGGGGATGAACCACGCCGGCGAACTCGGCCCGCTGTCGCGGCAGGTCAAGCCGCATGTCGCCATCGTCACCACGGTGGAAGCGGCGCATCTGGAGTTCTTCTCCGGCGTCGAGGCGATCGCCGACGCCAAGGCCGAGATCTTCGAGGGGTTGGATGCCAACGGCGTCGCCGTGCTGAACCGTGACAACGGGCAATATGCCCGGTTGGCCGCCGCGGCACGCCGCCAGGGACTGACCAACATCTGGAGCTTCGGCGCCCATGAGGATGCCGACGCCCGCCTGATCGACTGTTCGCTGCACGCCACCTGCAGCGCCGTCACCGCGGTCATCCGCGGCGAGCGGCTGCAATATTGCCTGTCGCAGCCCGGCCGGCACTGGGTGATGAACAGCCTCGCGGTGCTGCTCGCGGTGAAGGCGCTGGGCGCCGACGTCGCCGCGGCCGCCCGCTCCCTGTCCAGCCTGCAGCCGGTCAAGGGCCGCGGCACCCGCAAGCGCATCCAACTGCCCCAGGGCGCCTTCACCCTGATCGACGAGAGCTACAACGCCAGCCCGGCCGCCATGGCCGCGACACTGGAGGTTCTGGGCAAGATCGATCCCGGCGCCGGCGGACGCCGCATCGCGGTGCTGGGCGACATGCGCGAGCTGGGCGATCGCGCCGACACGCTGCACATCGCGCTTGCCGACCCGTTGCGCGCCGCGCAGGTCGATACCGTCTATGCCTGCGGCCAGCACATGAAGGCGCTGTTCGACCGGTTGCCGGAAACCATGCGCGGCGCCTGGACCGAGACCAGCGTCGACCTCGCTCCCATCGTAACCGCGGCCGTAAAAGGCGGCGACGTTATCATGGTCAAGGGGTCATTGGGCAGTCGTACAGGTCTGGTCGTCGATGCGCTCGCGGCACTCGACAGCGGGCGCGAAAGCGTGGACAAAGCCGCCTCCCGAACCACCAACCAGCCGCAGGCGGCCGCGCAAGGCCAGCAAGGCCCGCGAGGCTGACGGACCCAAATGCTCTACAACCTCCTCTTCGGACTGGCCGACGTCTTCACGCCGTTCAACCTGTTCCGCTACCTGACCTTCCGCACCGGCGGTGCCGTGATCACGTCGCTGGTCATCAGCTTCGTGTTCTTTCCGCGCCTGATCGCCTGGCTGAAGCGCAAGCAGGGCGAAGGACAGCCCATCCGCGCCGACGGCCCGGAAAGCCATTTCAAGAAGAAGGGCACGCCCACCATGGGCGGCCTGATGATCCTGATCGCCATGACGGTCAGCACCCTGCTGTGGGGCGACCTGACCAACGCCTATGTCTGGATCGTCCTGCTGGTGACCATCGGCTATGGCCTGATCGGCTTCGGCGACGATTACCTGAAGCTGACCAAGCGCAACACCAAGGGGCTGTCCGGCCGCTTCCGGCTGGGCTGGGAGATCGCCATCGGGCTGGTCGCCTCCGCGCTGATCATGTGGGTGTCGGCCCCACCGCTGTCGGGCGGCGTCGCTGTGCCCTTCGTCAAGGATTTCCTGATCCAGCTGTCCTGGTTCTTCGTGCCATTCGGCGCCTTCATCATGGTCGGCGCGTCGAACTCGGTGAACCTGACCGACGGGCTGGACGGGCTCGCCATCGTGCCGACGATGATCGCCGCCGGCTGCTTCGGCCTGATCTCCTACCTGTCGGGCAACGCCATCTTCGCCAACTACCTGCAGATCCACCATGTTCCGGGATCGGGCGAGCTGACGGTCTTCTGCGGCGCCCTGGTCGGCGCCGGGTTGGGCTTCCTCTGGTACAACGCCCCGCCGGCCATGGTCTTCATGGGCGACACCGGATCGCTGTCGCTGGGCGGCGCGCTGGGCGCCGTCAGCGTGGTGACGAAGCACGAGATCGTGCTGGCCATCATCGGCGGCCTGTTCGTGCTGGAAACGGTGTCGGTGATCGTGCAGGTCGCGTCCTTCAAGCTGACCGGCAAGCGGGTGTTCCGCATGGCGCCGCTGCACCATCATTTCGAGAAGAAGGGCTGGGCCGAACCGACGGTGGTCATCCGCTTCTGGATCATCGCCTCGATCCTGGCGCTGGTCGGCCTGTCCACGCTGAAGCTGCGCTGAGGGGGCCCAAGGCGATGATCGACCTGTTCTATATGCAGGAGCTGCCCGTCGCGGTGATGGGGCTGGGCAAGTCCGGCCTCGCCACCGCCCGCGCGCTGCGCGACAGCGGGGCCGAGGTGCGGGTGTGGGACGACAACCCCGCCTCCCGCGCCGCGGCGGAGGCCGAGGGCTTCGCCGTCGTCGATCTCGCCACCGCAGACCTGTCGGATCTGACCACCATCGTCTGGTCGCCGGGCATCCCCCACACATACCCCACGCCCCACCCGGTCGCCGAGCGCGCCAAGGCAATGGGGATCGAGCTGATCTGCGACATCGAGCTGCTGGGCCGGGCGGAGCGCGATTGCGCCTTCATCGGCATCACCGGCACCAACGGCAAGTCGACCACCACCACCCTGGTCGGCCACATCATGGCCGCCGCCGGGCGCAAGGCTGCGGTCGGCGGCAACCTGGGCACGCCGGTGCTGACCTTCGACCCGATCGGGTCCGGCGGCACCTGCGTCCTGGAGATGTCGAGCTACCAGCTGGAGCTGACCCACTCCATCACCTTCGACATCGCCGTCCTGCTGAACATCACGCCTGACCATCTCGCCCGCCATGGCGGGATGGAGGGCTACATCGCCGCCAAGACGCTGATCTTCCACCGCCAGACCTGGCCACGCACCGCGGTGATCGGCGTGGACGACGAGCATTGCCGGAAAATCCACGCAGACCTCGTGGCGGCCGGCGACCAGCGCATCTGGCCGGTCTCCGCCCTGGGGCCGGTCGCGGGCGGCGTCTATGCCGCCGACGGCTGGCTGGTCGACGACACCGACGGCCAAGCCGCCCGCGTGGTGGAGCTGTCCACCCTGCCCACCCTGCTCGGCACCCACAACTGGCAGAACGCCGCCGCCGCCTTCGCCGCCTGCAAGGCCGCCGGCCTGCCGGTGCCGGCCGTCGTCGCAGCGATGGCGACCTTTCCTGGCCTTGCCCACCGGCAGCAGCTGGTCGGCGAGGCGGACGGCGTGCGCTTCGTCAACGACAGCAAGGCGACCAACGCCGACGCGACGGAAAAGGCGCTGGCCACCTTCGACCCGATCTACTGGATCCTCGGCGGACAGGCCAAGGACACCGGGCTGAACGGGCTGGAGGGCTATATGGGCCGCGTCCGCCACGCCTTCCTGATCGGCGAGGCGCAGGAACAATTCGCCGCATGGCTTGACGCGCAAGGTGTTGCTTATACACGCTGCGGGACGCTGGATATCGCAACCGCGAAGGCGGCTGGTCTGGCCCTGGCGGAACGGCTGGACGGCGCCTGCGTGCTGCTGTCGCCCGCCTGTGCGTCCTGGGACCAGTTTGCCAACTTCGAAAAGCGTGGCGAGGCTTTCGCAGCCTATGTCGCGGGCATACTCGGCGCGCGCGATGCGACGAGCGGGGGCGCTGCATGATCACCTTCGACCGTACCGACCAATCCATCTTCGGCCGCTGGTGGTGGACCGTCGACCGCTGGCAGCTGGGCGCCATCGCCCTGCTGATGTTTCTCGGCACGGTCCTGATCACCGCGGCCAGCCCGCCGGTCGCCGAGCGCATCGGCATCCAGGACACCTTCTATTTCGTCGAACGCCACCTGATGATGCTGATCCCGGCGATCATCATCATGGTCGGCGTCTCGCTGCTCAGCCCGCGCGGGGTGCGGCGGGTGGCGCTGGGCGTGTTCCTGTTCTCGGTGCTGCTGGTCTTCGCCACCCTGGTGGTGGGCATGGAGATCAAGGGCGCGCGGCGCTGGATCCACATCCCCGGCCTGTCGATCCAGCCGTCTGAGTTCGTCAAGCCCGCCTTCGCGGTGGTGGCGGCGTGGCTGTTCTCGCTGTCGCGCACCAACCCCGGCTTTCCCGGCGCGCTGGTGTCGATCGTGCTCTACGGCATCACCGTCGCCGGCCTGATCCTGCAGCCCGACCTGGGCATGACCTTCGTCGTTTCCGCCGTCTGGTTCACCCAGTTCTTCCTGGCCGGGCTGAATCTGGTGCTGGTGATGGGGCTCGGCGGGCTGGGCGTGGTCGGGCTGATCGGCGCCTATTACACGCTGCCGCACGTCACCAGCCGCATCGACCGCTTTCTCGACCCGAATGCCGGCGACAACTATCAGGTCAACCGGTCGCTGGAGGCATTCGCCAACGGCGGACTGATGGGCACCGGCCCCGGCCAGGGCACGGTGAAGTTCTATCTGCCCGACAGCCACGCCGACTTCATTTTCGCCGTCGCCGGTGAGGAACTGGGGCTGATCTTCTGCCTCGGGTTGGTGGTCCTGTTCGCCTTTGTCGTCCTGCGCGGATTCGCGCGGGTCTTCAACGACAACAACTACTTCGTCCTGCTGGCGACCGCCGGTCTTCTGATCCAGTTCGGACTTCAGGCGGCGATCAACATGGGATCGTCCTTGCATCTTATGCCGACGAAGGGCATGACCCTGCCGTTCATTTCCTACGGCGGCTCCTCGCTGCTGGCACTCGGGTTCGGCATGGGCATGGTTCTGGCTTTGACACGCAAACGCTTCGGCCCCGCGGAATGAGGAGGCCGACGGATTTGGACCCCACAGCGCACAAGGTGATCGTGCTGGCCGCCGGCGGCACCGGCGGGCATATGTTTCCGGCCGAGGCGCTGGCGCGCGAGCTGCTGTCCCGCGGCCGTGCCGTGACTCTGGTCACCGACAAGCGCGGCCATGCCTTCGGCGACAATCTGCCGGAGGTGCCGGTCCACCGCATCCGCGCCGCCTCCCCCGGCGCCGGGATCGTCGGCAAGCTGAAGGCCGCCCTGCAGATGGGGATGGGCCTGCTGGAGGCGCGCGCCCTGATGCGGCAGCTCGCCCCCGCGGCGGTGGTCGGCTTCGGCGGCTATCCGTCCGTCCCCACCGTCTATGCGGCCATCCAGTCCAAGCTGCCGGCCCTGCTGCACGAACAGAATGCCGTTCTCGGCCGCGCCAACCGGATGCTGATCGCAGGCGCCCGCCGCATCGCCGTCGCCTTCCCCGGCATCGAGAAGCTGGCCGAGGCGCAGAGCGCCAAGATCGTCCGCACCGGCAACCCGGTCCGTCCCGCCGTCGCCGCCCGCCGCCTCTCCCCCTACGAGGCGCCGCAGCCCGGTGGTCCCGTCCGCCTGCTGGTGATGGGCGGCAGCCAGGGCGCCCGCGTCTTTTCCGAGGTGATCCCCGCGGCGCTGGCCCTGCTTCCGGAGGACCTGCGCGCCCGCATCCATCTGGCGCAGCAATGCCGCGCGGAAGACCTGGAAACCGCCCGCGACGCGCTGGAGCCGCTGGGCCTTGCCCGGCTGGAGCTGCAGACCTTCTTCCGCGACGTGCCGGAACGGCTGGCCGCCTGCCACCTCGCCGTCACCCGCGCCGGTGCCTCCACCATCGCCGAGCTGACCTGCGTCGGCCGCCCGGCAATTCTGGTGCCCTACCCGCACGCCACCGACGACCACCAGACCGCCAACGCCCGCCATCTGGCGGAGGCCGGCGCCGCGTGGCTGGTGCCGCAGCCCGCCTTCACCGCGAGCGCGCTGGCCGAGCGGCTGTCCGCCCTGCTGGCCGATCCGCAGGCGCTGTCCGCTGCGGCGCAGGCCGCCCATGGCTGGGGCACCGCCGACGCAGCCAGCGCCCTGGCCGACGCCGTTCTGGCGATGCTGGACGGCGGCACCCGAGTCAACCGCACCGCCGACACCGGTTCCAACCAGACCGACCCGACCACGACCGATCCGACGAAGACTGACCACGACCGATCCCACAACGCCCGGTGGTCCGCCGCCGGCGCCAGCGCCAAGGGGGCCGCGGAATGATCAAAGCCAGGACACTGACCCGACCGACGCCGCGCCCGCTGCAGGACTGGCCGGCGGACATGACTCGGACCGAGGGCGGCTGGTACAACCGTCCGGGCTGTCCGCTGGTGCCGCGCTTCCTCGCCGAAGGCGGCTTTCTGCGGGATCGCCTGTCGATGATCCACGGATCGCAACCCCTTCCCAACGACCTGTCCGACGGGGCGGTCGACGCCACCCTTCGCCTGATGCTTCGCCGCGGAAAGTAAGCCTGACATGCGCGCCCTCCCCCTCTCGATCGGCACCATCCACTTCGTCGGCATCGGCGGCATCGGCATGAGCGGCATCGCCGAGGTTCTGCGGAACCTGGGCTACACCGTCCAGGGCTCCGACCTGGCCGAGAACGCCAACGTCAAGCGCCTGCGCGAACTGGGCATCAAGGTGTTCGTCGGCCATCGCGGCGAGAACATCGCCGGTGCGGCCGTGGTCGTCGTCTCCTCGGCCGTCAAGCGCGACAATCCGGAAGTGGTCGCCGCCCGCGCCGCCCTGGTGCCGGTGGTCCGTCGCGCCGAGATGCTGGGCGAACTGATGCGCCTGAAATGGGCCATCGCCATCGGCGGAACCCATGGCAAGACCACGACCACCTCGATGGTCGGCCATATGCTGGAGCACGCCAACCTCGACCCGACCGTCATCAACGGCGGCATCATCAACGCCTACGGCTCCAACACCCGGCTCGGCACCGGCGACTGGATGGTGGTGGAGGCGGACGAGAGCGACGGCACCTTCGTGAAGCTGCCGGCCTGCATCGCCGTCGTCACCAACATGGATCCGGAGCATCTGGACTTCTACGGCACCTTCGACAACGCGCGGGCCGCCTTCGACAGCTTCGTCCAGAACATTCCCTTCTATGGCTTCGCCGCGCTCTGCATCGACCATCCCGAGGTGCAGGCGATGATCCCCCGCGTGTCCGACCGCCGCATCGTCACCTACGGCTTCTCGCCGCAGGCCGACATCCGCGCGGTGAACGTGGAGCTGGGTCCCGACGGCGCCAAGTACGACGTGTTGATCTATGACCGCCACAGCGGCGAGAGCCGCGCCATCGCCGGCGTGCGCCTGCCGATGTACGGGCCGCACAACGTCCAGAACTCGCTGGCCTGCTTCGCGGTGGGCAACGAGATGGGCCTGCCCGACGTGGTGATGCGCGACAGCATGGCCAAGTTCCAGGGCGTGAAGCGCCGCTTCACCAAGACCGGCGAGGCCAACGGCATCACCGTCATCGACGATTACGGCCATCACCCGGTGGAGATCGCCGCTGTGCTGAAGGCCGCACGCACCGCCGGCACCGGCCGCACCATCGCCGTGGTCCAGCCGCACCGCTATTCCCGCCTCGCCGCCCTGTTCGAAGAGTTCTGCACCTGCTTCAACGACGCCGACGCCGTGATCGTCGCCGACGTCTATGCGGCCGGTGAGGCGCCGATCGAGGGCGTCAGCCGAGACAGCCTGGTGGAGGGCCTGCGCATGCACGGCCACCGCCATGTCGTGGCCCTGCACAACCAGCAGGAGCTGGCGCAGGTCGTGCGCGAGATGGCCAAGCCCGGCGACTTCGTCGTCTGCCTGGGCGCCGGCAACATCACCCAGTGGGCGAACGCCCTTCCGGGCGAGCTGTCGTCCCTCTACGGCACCAATCGATGACGGCGGCACCGCGCATGAGCGCCCCTCACGGCCATCGGATCGGCCACTTGATCGAGCGGATGCCCGCCGTGCGCGGGCGGCTGACCGCCGACGCCCCGCTGGCGCCGGTGACGTGGTTCCGCGTCGGCGGGCCGGCGGAGGTGATGTTCCGCCCGGCCGATGCAGACGACCTCGCCGGCTTCCTGGCCGCCTTGCCCGCCGAGGTTCCGGTGACGGTGATCGGCGTCGCGTCCAACCTGCTGGTGCGGGACGGCGGCGTGCCGGGCGTAACCATCCGGCTCGGCCGCGGCTTCACCGACATCCTGGCGGATGGGATGACGCTGACCGCCGGTGCGGCGGCGCTCGACCTCAACGTCGCCATGGTCGCCCGCGACGCCGGCATCGAGGGGCTGGAGTTCCTGTCAGGCATCCCCGGCACCATCGGCGGCGCGCTGCGCATGAACGGCGGCGCCTATGGCCGCGAGTTGGCCGACGTGCTGGTCTCCGCCACCGCGGTCGCGCGCGATGGCCGGCGGCTGGAGTTCAGCCATGCCGGCATGGGCTTCACCTACCGCCACAGCGCAGCGCCGGAGGACTGCATCTTCACCGGTGCCGTCCTGCGCGGGGAGCCCGGCAACCCGCTGGAGATCGCCCGCCGCATGGCGGAGATCTCGGACAAGCGCGCCGACAGCCAGCCCGTCCGCTCGCGCACCGGCGGTTCGACCTTCAAGAATCCGGCCCCTGAAATTTCCGGCGGCCACAAGGCTTGGGAGCTGATCGACCGGGCCAGCTGCCGCGGCCTGTCCATCGGCGACGCCCAGGTGTCGGAAAAGCACTGCAACTTCCTGATCAACAACGGCACGGCCACCGCCGCCCAGCTGGAAGCGCTGGGCGAGGAGGTCCGCCGCCGCGTGTTCGAGACCAGCGGCGTGACGCTGGAGTGGGAAATCAAGCGCATCGGCGTCCCGGCCGCCGAAGGAAGCACCGTCCAATGACCGAAGCCCTGCTCCACGCCCACAAGAAGCATGTCGCCGTCCTGATGGGCGGCTGGTCGGCCGAGCGCGAGGTGTCGCTGGTCAGCGGTGCCGGCGTCGCCAAGGCGCTGGAAGAGGAAGGCTACCGCGTCACCGCCATCGACGTGCAGCGCGACCTGGGCGGGCTGATGCACGCCCTGACCAATCCGCGCCCCGACGTGGTGTTCAACGCCCTGCACGGCCGCGGCGGCGAGGACGGGACGATCCAGGGCGTGCTGGAGTTCCTGGGCCTCCCCTACACCCATTCCGGCGTCCAGGCCGCGGCAATCGCCATGGACAAGGCGATGACCAAGCGGGTGCTGGATACGGTCGGCATCCGCTCCCCCAAAGGAATGGTGCTGTCCCGTGGCGAGATCACCGGCGGTACCCACCCCATGCCGGCGCCCTATATCGTCAAGCCTGTGGACGAAGGCTCGACCGTTGGCGTAACCCTGGTCCGCGAGGGGCAGAACAGCCCGGTCGGCGACGATGGCTTCTTCGGGGGGACCTTCGGAGAACGCGTGCTGGTCGAGGAGTTCATCCCCGGTCGCGAACTGACCGTGGGCGTCATGGGTGACCGCGCTTTGGCGGTGACCGAGATCGTCTTTCAGGCTCAGGTCTACGACTACACCGCGAAATACAGCGCCGGCCATGCCGTCCATACCATCCCCGCCGCGATCCCCGAGGCCGTGGCGGAGGAGGCGAAGCGGCTGGCGGTGCTGGCGCACCACACCCTGGGTTGCCGGGGTGTCTCGCGCAGCGACTTCCGCTGGGATGACGGCCGGCCGGGAACCGACGGGCTGTACTTCCTGGAGATCAACAACCAGCCGGGCATGACGCCCCTGTCGCTGGTGCCCGAACAGGCGGCGCATGTGGGAATTTCCTACGGCGCGCTGGTCGGCTGGCTGGTGGAGAATGCCGCATGTCAGCTCGCCTGATGGCCGACCCGGACTTCCGCGCCGCCGCCGCCGGCGCGCGCGCCCGGGACGAGATGCCGACCCCGCCGCGCGCCATGGCCGCGTCGGCGCAGAAAGGCAAGCGCCGCCGCGCCTGGCCGCGCTGGACGCGTTCGGCCGTCAAGGCGGCGCTGATCCTGGTGCCGGTGCTGGGGCTGACCGCCGCCGCCGGCTCCACCTGGAAGCGCGGCACCCTGGCCGACACGCTGGAGGCGGCGCGGGAAAGCGTCATCCAGACCACCGGCGACCTGGGTTTCCGCCTGTCGGAAATCCTGGTGGTCGGCCGCAGCGAGACGGAACGCGACGCCGTGCTCGACGCGCTGGGCGTGCGCCGGGGCGAGCCGATCCTGTCCATCGACCTCGCCGAGGCCAAGCAGCGGCTGGAAGAGCTTCCCTGGGTGTCGTCGGCCTCCATCGAGCGCCGGCTGCCCGGTTTCCTCTACATCCGCCTGTCGGAACGCCAGCCGATGGCGATCTGGCAGCATGAGCGGCAGTTCACCGTCATCGACCGCGCCGGCCGGCCGCTGGCCGATGCGGCGGAACTGGCCCGCCGCGGCAACCAGCGCATCGACACGCTGCCCCAGGTGATCGGCGCCAACGCCCCGCAGCAGGTCCACACCCTGCTGTCGGCGCTGGACAGCGCCCCCACCATCGCTCCGATGCTGTCCTCGGCCAGTTGGATCAGCGACCGGCGCTGGAACCTGCAGCTCAGCAACGGCGTGACGGTGAAGCTGCCCGAAGGCACCGCGGAGATGCGCCGCGCCCTTCAGCAGCTGGAGCAGATGCATACGGCCAGCCATGTGCTGGACCGCGACATCGTCGCCATTGACCTGCGGCTGCCCGGCCGCGCCGCGATCCAGACCTCCGCCACCGCCCAGCTTCCTGGCTGGGAGGATGAGTCGAAGAAGAAGAACGGCAAGAAATCGTAAGGACGGACCGGCGGCGGGCCTTTCCGGGGGAAGCCCGTCGCCGGTGGACAGGAGTAGAGGGGACGTTTGGGGGGCATGTTCGGGATGGGATTCAACGGCGCCAAGAAGCCGAAGCGGCCAGCCCGTGGCGGAATCGTCACGGCGCTGGACGTCGGCTCGACGAAGGTGTGCTGCGTCATCGCACGGATGGAGGAGCCCGGCTCCCTCCGCGTGATCGGCGTCGGCCACCAGATCGCCACGGGCATCCGCGCCGGAACCATCATCGACATGGAGGCGGCGGAAACCTCGATCGGTGCCGCCGTGCATGCCGCCGAACAGATGGCCGGCGAAACGGTGCACGATGTCGTTGTCAACCTGTCGATGGGCCAGCCGCGTTCCCACGCCTTCACCGCCACGGTCCCCGTCTCCGGCCAGGAGGTGACGGAGGGCGACATCCGCCGCGCCATGGCCCATGCCCGCACCCTGCAGGCCGGCCCCGATCAGGCGCTGATCCACACCATCCCGCTGGGCTTCAGCCTGGACGGCAGCCGCGGCATCCGCGACCCCAAGGGGATGAGCGGCCATTCGCTTGGCGCCCAGCTGCATGTCGTCACCGCTGCGGCCGGCGCCATCCGTACGCTGCACGCCTGCATCGCCCGCTGCCACCTGAACATCGAATCCATCGTGGTCAGCCCCTTCGCCTCCGGCCTCGCCTGTCTGGTGGAGGACGAGATGGAGATGGGGGCGGCCTGCGTCGACATCGGAGGCGGCGGCACGACAATCTCGATCTTCTCCGAAGGCAATCTGGTCTGGACCGGCTTCGTGCCCTTGGGCGGCCGGCATGTCACCAACGACATCGCCCATGGGCTGACCACGCCGCTGGTCCATGCCGAACGGCTGAAGGTGCTCTACGGCAGCGCCCGGGTGAACCCGGCCGACGAGCGCGAGATGATCGAGGTCCCGCAGATCGGCGAGGACGAGCGCAGCGGCAGCGGCACCGCCAGCCACCCGCGCTCCTTCCTGGTCAGCATCATCCAGGCGCGGATGGAAGAGATCTTCGAAGAAGTGCGCAGCGCCATCGAGCAGTCGGGCCATTCCCGGCTGGTCGGCCGGCGCGTCGTGCTGACCGGCGGCGCCAGCCAGCTGCCCAACACGCGCGACATGGCCGCCCCGATCCTGGACAAGCAGGTCCGCATCGCCCGCCCGACCCGGATCGCCGGCCTCAACGAGGCCCATGGCGGCCCGGCCTTCGCGACGGTCGCGGGCCTTCTCCTACACGCCGTCCGCAACCCGACGGAGCTGATGGTGACCGGCCACGAGGCGGTCGCATCCACCGGGCTCATCGGCCGCGTCGGCCTCTGGCTGCGGGAGAATCTGTGATGATTCCCGCTGCCATCCACCGATTCCCGAACGGACAGACACCGGACACAACCGGGCGCCGGTCGCGGCATATCAAACATCAAACCCAACGAAAACAGGTTGTGGAGGCCTGAACACCATGATCAACGTGACCATTCCCCAGATCGAGCCCGAACTGAAGCCGCGCATCACCGTGTTCGGCGTCGGCGGCGCCGGCGGCAACGCCGTCAACAACATGATCAAGTCGAACCTGGAAGGCGTGGACTTCGTCGTCGGCAACACCGACGCGCAGGCGCTGAAGGGTTCCTTGTGCGAAAAGCGCATCCAGCTGGGCACCGGCACCACCCGCGGCCTGGGCGCCGGCTCCAAGCCGGATGTCGGCCGCGCGTCGGCCGAGGAGCAGATCGACGAGATCGTCCAGTATCTCGAAGGCTCCAACATGGTGTTCATCACCGCCGGCATGGGCGGCGGCACCGGCACCGGTGCGGCACCGGTCATCGCGCGCGCGGCCCGCGAGCGCGGCATCCTGACCGTCGGCGTCGTCACCAAGCCCTTCCATTTCGAGGGCGGCCACCGCATGCGGCTGGCCGAGGGCGGCATTGCCGAGCTGCAGCAGTATGTCGACACCCTGATCATCATCCCGAACCAGAACCTGTTCCGCATCGCCAACGAGAAGACGACCTTCGCGGACGCCTTCAAGATGGCCGACGACGTTCTGCATTCGGGCGTGCGCGGCGTCACCGACCTGATGGTGATGCCCGGCCTGATCAACCTGGATTTCGCCGACATCCGGTCCGTCATGACCGAGATGGGCAAGGCGATGATGGGCACCGGCGAGGCCGGCGGCGAGCGCCGCGCCATCGAGGCCGCCGAGGCCGCCATCTCCAATCCGCTGCTGGACGACGTGTCGATGAAGGGTGCCCGCGGCGTCCTCATCAACATCACCGGCGGCTACGACATGACCCTGTTCGAGGTCGACGAGGCGGCCAACCGCGTCCGTGACGAGGTCGACCCCGACGCCAACATCATCTTCGGCTCGACCTTCGACAGCTCGCTGGACGGCGTGATGCGCGTGTCGGTCGTCGCCACCGGCATCGACGCCGCCGCGATGAGCAACCCGCGCACCCTGCACCCGGTCAACCTGTCGCTGGTCGGCGACCGCGCCAAGAAGCCGGGCGCTCCCGGCAATCTGACCGGCGCGCCGGTCGCCCCGGCCGGCGCCCCCGGTTCGCCCATCCCCAGCGCCGCCATCGGCCTGCGCACCCCGCAGCCGGTGACCGCCGGCGCCGCCGCGATCCAGCACGACCCGGCCCAGCAGCACGCCCCCCAACAGCATGAGGCGCCGAAGCCCGCCGCCGGTCCGTTGCATGGCGAGAACCAGGGCGGCCATTTCTTCGCGCCGAAGCCGGCCGATGCCGGTCCCCGCCAGCCGGTGACCGTCGGCGCCGCCCCGCTGTCCGCTCCCCAGCCGCAGCAGCCCGCCGCCCACCAGCAGGCCCCGCAGGCTCACCAGCAGCCGCAGCCGCAGCAGCACCAGCCGCAGCAGCCGGTCTCCCACCAGCAGGCCCCGCAGGCCCACCAGCATCACCATCACGCCGCCCCGCAGGCTCACCAGCCCCATCCGGGCGGCCTGTCGGTCGGCCCGGCTCCGGCGCAGGCGCCCGCTCCGGAGCCGGCGCCCGCCCGCAAGGGGAACTTCCTGTTCGGTCTGGTGACCGGCCTCGGCCGCAAGTCGGAACCGGCGCACCAGCCGGCCCCGCAGCCCGCGCCGCAGGTCTACCAGCCGCAGCCGGCCCCGCAGCAGTACCAGCCGGCCCCGCAGGGCTACCCGCAGCAGCAGCCGGCCTACCCGCAGCAGCCGCAGGCGCCCCAGGCCTATCAGCCGGCCCCGTCCTACCCGACCGCTCCGCAGCAGGCTCCGGTCTATCCGCAGCAGCAGGCGGCTCCGCAGCAGGCCCCGCAGGCGCCCAGCTATCCGGCCGCCCCGCAGCAGATGGCCCCGGCCCCGCGCGCCGACGCCAAGCCGGGTGAGCAGGAGGAACTGGACATCCCGGCCTTCCTGCGCCGTCAGGCCAACTGAGCGCCCACCATTCCGGACCGCCGCGGACTCTCCCGCGGCGGTCGGCCGATCCCGGCGAAAGCCGGAGATAACCGCCGGCGCCGCAGCCTCCTAATCGCGGCGCCGACGGCTCCACAACCTGACCGAACCTCTCGGACCCCGGGACGCCTCCGTGCGTTTCCGGGGATTTTTTATTGCATCACTATTGTGCGTATACCCGATTGCTTGTGATCCGCGCCTCTTTTGCCCTGCAACAAACGGTAACAATGAGTGATTTGCCGATTTCCGAGCCCCGGTGTTACCTATCAGCATGGTCGAAAGCGAAAGCCGCCGACGCGATGATCTCCCAAGATCATGCGGCGCGGCATCGCCGGGAACCTCCCCTTCATGACCAAGATGGAAAAGACATCGTGGCCAACAATCGCAGCAACGCGGACGGCATGTTCCAGCAGACCCTGAAGAAGTCGGTGACGATCGCCGGCGTCGGTCTGCATTCGGGCGTCATCGTCACGCTGACGATTTCCCCGGCCGATGCGAATTCCGGGATCACCTTCCATCGCACCGACTTCCGTGGTGCCGCCGCCGTCATTCCGGCGCGCTGGGACACGGTGGTCGACACCCGTCTGTGCACCGTGATCGGTAACGAACATGGCACCACCGTCGGCACGATCGAGCATCTGATGTCCGCGCTGGCCGGCTGCGGCATCGACAATGCCGTCGTTTCGCTGGACGGCATCGAGGTGCCGATCATGGACGGCAGCGCCGCCCCCTTCGTCGCCGCCATCGAACAGGCCGGCATCGCCGTGCAGAAGGCCCCGCGCCGCGTCATCCGCATCCTGAAGCCGGTCGTCATCGGCGACGGCGTGAAGAGCGCGTCCTTCACCCCCGACATCGCGACCACCTACAGCTTCGAGATCGACTTCGACAGCGCCGCCATCTCCCGTCAGGCGCATGCGCTGGAGATCGACACCGACAGCTTCAAGGACGAGATCAGCCGCGCCCGCACCTTCGGCTTCCTGCATGAGGTCGAGGGGCTGCGCAAGATGGGCCTCGCCCGCGGCGGCTCGCTGGACAACGCGGTGGTCATCTCCGGCGACACGGTGATGAACGCCGAGGGCCTGCGCTTCACCGACGAGTTCGTGCGCCACAAGATCCTGGACGCCGTCGGCGACCTGTATCTGGCTGGTGCGCCCATTGTCGGGCATTTCCATGGCGTGCGCTCCGGCCACGCCCTGAACAACCAGCTGCTGCGTGCGCTGTTCGCCGACCGCAGCGCCTGGCGCTATGAGACGGCGGTGTCGCTTCCGGTCGCGCGCCGTGGTTTGGAGCAGCTGGCGGTCGCTTGACGACAGCCTGTTCTCGATTGGGCCGGTTTTCGATTGGGTTTGCCCCTGCCTCCCCCACCGGGGAGGGCTTTTTCTTTGCGCGCACTCCCCTCCCCTTCCGTCGGCCAGAGGCGTGCGAAAGAAAAAGCGCCCTCCCCTCTCGGGTTGGGCGCTCACCGGATTTTCGTGGCTGCTCACGCTTTTCTGAATTGTTTCAGTATTTTAGATAATTTTCTTCAGATGATGCTTCGAGAGCACTTGCGTTAAGCCCCTCCCCCCTTGCGGGAGAGGGGTTGGGGTGAGGGGGGCGCAAACTAATGTTTCCAGTCGCCTACGGCCCTTACACCCCTCATCCCAACCCACGGGTCGGTAAAACGCCGTTGGCGTTTGGCCGATCCCGCCCCGCAAGGGGAGAAGGACTATTGGCGTGCCATGGTCTCGACCAGATTGAAAGTTCCTCTCCCCCTACTCCGCCACCGCCAGTTCCGCTTCGCTGCCGGCATATTCGCCGAAGCGGGTGTCTTCCTTCAGGATGTGCTTACCGAGCCAATCGGAGCAAAAGAGGAAAACCTCCTCGCCACTGATGCTGCCGCCGTTGGCCCGGAAGTCATCGCGGTAGCTTTCGACCTGCCGGGTCAGATTGTCGTGCAGAGCCTTGTGTGCGGCGAAGGTCGGGTAGTTCAGGCGCTGCATCTGCGCCTCCTCCTCCGCAAAATGGTGGCGGGTGTAGGCGATCAGTTCATCCATGATCGCTTCGATCAAGGCGGGGTCCTGGCGGTTGGCGTCGTCATACAGCTTGTTGACGATGGCGATCAGGACGCGGTGATCCTCGTCCAGAGCGTCGTTGCCGACGCTCATCCAGCGCGACCACTGAATTGGCTCCATGGCGTTTCCTTCGTCCCCCTTCGTTGGGTGCCGGGCAGGTAGGTGCGGGCGTTGGCCGCCCGTCGACCCCGCCCTGATCCAGGGTCGGGCCGCCTGCTTGGCATCGTTTCGCTTCTGACCATAAGCGTTGTCTGATCTCACTCCCCCTGCCTCCGTCCGTCAATCCGAGCGAACGGAGATGCGACATTTTGGCTAAGGCCGGCATCCGGTCAGCCGCCGATCTTGGCCAGCCATTCATCCTCGGTCAGGATCTCGACACCCACCTCCTTGGCCTTGGCGGCCTTGCTGCCGGCGTCTGCCCCGGCGACCAGATAGTCGGTCTTGCCGGAGACCGAACCGGCGACCTTGGCACCCAGCGATTCGGCCCGCGCCTTGGCCTCCGAGCGGGTCATCCGCTCCAGCGTACCGGTAAAGACCACCGTCTTGCCGGCGATGGGTGAGTTGCTGGCCTTCGGCGCCTCGGCCGCCAGCACGGTCAGCCGCTCCATCAGACCGCGGACGATGACGAGGTTGCGCTCCTCCGCGAAGAAGCCGGCGAGTTCCTCCGCCGCGACCTCGCCGACATCGGGGGTGGCGACCAGGTCGAGCCAGGGCTGCCCCGGCACCTGCGCCGTCGCGCGCTCCATCGCCGCCCGCCAGTCGGCGAGAGTGCCGTAGCGGGTGGCCAGCGCCTGGGCCGCGCGCGTGTTCAGCCGCTTGATGCCGAGCGAGCTGATGACCGTCTCCAGCCGCAGTGCTTCGCTGCCGGCATAGAAGTCCAGCTTGGCCGCATTTTCCGGATCGGCGAACCAGGCGAGGATGGTGTCGGCGGTGACCGGGCCGACGCCACTCAACGCATGCAGGTCGCGCCACTCCTGCCCCGGCATGGCCTGTTCCGCCGCCAGCATGCCGTCGACCCAGCCCTGCATGGTCTTATACTGGCGGGCCAGCGACTTCGCCGTCACTTCGCCGACATGGCGGATGCCGAGCGCGTAGATCACCCGGTGCAGGTCGATACCGCTGCGGCGCTGTTCGATCGCCTTGAACAGGTTCTGGACCGATTTCTCCTTCCAGCCCGGCCGGCCGATCAGTTCGACCCGGCCTTCCAGGGTGAAGATATCCGCCGGTGACTTGATGAAGCCCTCGTCCCAGAACTCCTCGATGATCTTCTCGCCCAGCCCTTCGATGTCGAAGGCGTCGCGGGAGACGAAATGGCGCAGCCGTTCCTTCGCCTGGGCCGCGCAGATCAGGCCGCCGGTGCAGCGGCGCACCACCTCCCCCGCCTCGCGGATGGCGAGGCTGCCGCAGACCGGGCAGGTCTCCGGCGCGACATAGGTCACGGAGTCGGCGGGGCGCTGGGACAGCACCACCTCCACCACCTGCGGGATGACGTCGCCGGCGCGCTGGACGACCACGAGGTCGCCGACGCGGATGTCCTTGCGGGCGATCTCGTCCTCGTTGTGCAGGGTGGCGCGGCTGACCACGACGCCGCCGACGGTGATGTCCTCCAGCTCGGCGACGGGGGTCAGCGCGCCGGTGCGGCCGACCTGGATGGTGATCGCCTTCAGCCTTGTCTGCGCCTGTTCCGCCGGAAATTTATGGGCGATGGCCCAGCGCGGCGCCCGGCTGACGAAGCCCAGCCGCTGCTGAAGCTCCAGGCTGTCGACCTTGTAGACGACGCCGTCGATGTCGAAGGGAAGGCCCGCGCGCCGCCGGCCGATACCCTCGTAATAGGCCAGCAGCTTGTCCCTGCCGTCGCACAGCTCCGCCGGGCGGTTCAGTTGGAAGCCCCAGCCCTTCAGCCGCTCGCGGATGCGCCATTGCGTCTCGGCGATCGATTCCGACACCTCGCCCAGCGCATAGCCGAAGAAGCAGAGAGGCCGGCCGGCGGTGATGGAGGGATCGAGCTGGCGCAGGCTGCCGGCCGCCGCGTTGCGCGGGTTGGCGAACAGTTGCTCCCCCTTTTCCGCACGGGCGGCGTTCATCGCCAGGAAGTCGTCGCGGTTCATATAGACCTCGCCGCGGACCTCCAGCACATTGGGGAAGGGGGCCGGCAGGCGGTGCGGCACGTCGCGGATGGTGCGGACATTGGCCGTGACGTTCTCGCCCTCCGCCCCATCGCCGCGGGTGGCGGCCAGCACCAGCTCACCACGCTCGTAACGCAGGGAGCAGGACAGGCCGTCGATCTTCGGCTCCGCCACGAAGGTCAGCGGCGCCTCGTCGGACAGGCCGAGGAAGCGGCGGACGCGGGCGTCGAATTCCGCCACATCCTCGGGCGCGAAGGCGTTGCCCAGCGACAGCATCGGAATGGCATGGCGCACCTTGCCGAAGCCGGCGGCAGGGGCGGCGCCGACGCGCAGGCTGGGCGAATCGGCGCGGCGCAGGTCGGGGAAGCGCGTCTCGATGGCGAGGTTGCGGCGGACCAGCGCGTCATACTCGGCGTCGGAGACCTCCGGCTGGTCCTGCTGGTGATAGAGCCGGTCATGGTGGGCGATCTCGGCGGCCAGCGCCGCCAGTTCCGCCGCCGCCTGATCCGGCGTCAGCGCCTCGACATCGATGCTGCGGGGATTGGGCGGCGTGTCGAACAGGTCCTGCATGGCGCGTCTCGTGACGAATCGGGGGCTTCCGAAGAAGGGCCGCGCAGGATAGCGCCTGCAGATCGGTTTCGGGAGTCTGTCGGGACGGACACTGCGCATCGGGGCGACGGGCGGCCGGAGTGCCTATATACTGACGGGCACATCTTTTCGGAGTCCGCCTGCCTGATGAGCAAAGCCCATCTCCCGGACCTGCGCATCGACGACCGCATGATCGTCGCCGCCGCTCTGGACCGCATCCTCTACGACGATCCCGATCATTTCGCGGCGGAGGACGCGCGCACCGTCCGCCGCCTGATCCCGCACGGCCGCTCCGGTTGGCTGCGGCTGGGATTCCGTGCCGAGTCCCAGGGCCCCTCGATGAAGGGCGAGGCCGCCGGGGTCGGCGACGTGCGGATGGAGGGCGACAAGAAGGTGGTGGAGGGCAGCGTCGGCGAATCGACCGCCTGGCGCTGCGGCCAGTACAAGATCACCAACCATGGCGGCGACCTGGAAATCTGGCAGGTGATGAGCGACGAATACGCGCCGGAGCCGAAGGGCGCCCGCCTGGAATTCGACGCGCACGGCGAGCCGGAACGGCTGACCTTCTTCCAGCCGCGGGACATCGAACTGCGCATTCCCTTCACCAGCATGGCCGTCGGCGTGCGGCTGGGCGGGTGGCAGTTCTGGAAGCAGGTGGCGAGTTAGACCCCCACCTATCCTCCCCCGCTGGGCAGGGGAGGGACTGCCGCCGCCTTCCCCGCAAACACGTGCCTAAACAAGGGCTTGTCTCCTCCCCCGCCCAGCTCTCGCACAAAGCTATGCTTTGTGCGAGAGCTGGGCGGGGGAGGATTAAGGTGGGGGCGATCGAAGACGGTGGTTATCCGCAAAAGCCCCCAACCTCACCTTCACCCCTGCCGGTAGTTCGGCGACTCGTTGGTGATGGTGATGTCGTGGACGTGGCTTTCACGCAGGCCGGCGTTGGTGATGCGGACGAACTGGCACTTCTCGCGCATCTCGGCGATGGAGGCGCTGCCGGTGTAGCCCATGGCCGCGCGCAGGCCGCCGACCAGCTGGTGGATGACCGCCGAAACCGGGCCCTTGTAGGGAACGCGGCCCTCGACGCCTTCCGGCACCAGCTTCATGGTCGAAACCTCCTGCTGGAAGTAACGATCCGCCGAGCCGCGCGCCATGGCGCCGACCGAGCCCATGCCGCGATAGCTCTTGTAGGAACGCCCCTGGAACAGGATGACCTCGCCCGGGCTCTCGTCGGTGCCGGCGAACAGGCTGCCCAGCATGGCGACGCTGGCGCCGCCGGCAATGGCCTTGGCCAGATCGCCCGAATACTTGATGCCGCCGTCGGCGATCACCGGAATGCCGTGCTTCTCGCACTCGTCCACCACATCCATGACCGCAGTCAGCTGCGGCACGCCGACGCCGGCGATGATGCGGGTGGTGCAGATGGAGCCCGGACCGATGCCGACCTTGACGGCGTCCGCGCCGGCGTCGATCAGCGCCCTGGCCGCTTCGGCGGTGGCGACGTTGCCGGCGATCACCTGGGTGTAGCTGGACATGGCGCGGGCGGCGCGGACCTGCTCCAGCACCTTGGCGGAGTGGCCGTGCGCGGTATCGACCACCAGCACGTCGACACCGGCGTCGAACAGGGCCTCGGCGCGGGCAAGACCGTCACTGCCGGTGCCGGTGGCGGCGGCGACGCGCAGGCGGCCCTTGCTGTCCTTGCAGGCGTTCGGATAGGCCTGGGCCTTCTCGATGTCCTTGACGGTCACGAGGCCGATGCAGCGGTAATCCTCGTCGACGACCAGCAGCTTCTCGATGCGGTGCTGGTGGAGCAGGCGCTTGCCTTCCTCCTGGCTTACGCCCTCGCGGACGGTCACCAGCTCCTTGGTCATCAGTTCGCTGACCGGCTGGTTGGGATCGGTGGCGAAGCGGACGTCGCGGTTGGTCAGCATGCCGACCAGCTTGCCGCTGCCGAGCTGGTCGCGGCTTTCCACCACCGGGATGCCGGAAATGCGGTGGTCGGCCATCAGCTGCAGCGCGTCGGCCAGCGTGGCGTTCGGCGTGATGGTGATCGGGTTGACGACCATGCCCGATTCGAACCGCTTGACCTTGCGGACCTCTTCGGCCTGCTGCTCGATGGTCAGGTTGCGGTGGACGACGCCGATGCCGCCGGCCTGGGCCATGGCGATGGCGAGACGGCTCTCGGTCACCGTGTCCATCGCCGAGGACATCAGCGGGATGCCCAACTCGATGGTCTTCGTCAGTCTTGTCCGGGTGTCCACGTCGTTCGGCAGGACCGAGCTTTCGGCCGGAACCAGCAGCACGTCGTCGAAGGTCAGGGCTTCGCGGATTTTGGTGTCGCGCGCCATGTGTGAATCTCCCGGAAGATAAACGTGGCGCACTTATACACAAGACCATGGGCTTGTGAACCCGTGCGCACACAGCATCTGTTATGCAAGTGCGAAAATCAGCGAATGTCGCCGTTCGCGCTGCCGCCGCGGAAGCCGGTGGCGACGACGTAGGTCTCCGACGACTCCGCACGGCTGGCCGGCGGCTTGGCGTGCTTGACCTGGGCGAAGTCGCGCCGCAGCCGGTCGAGCAGCGAGCGCTCCGCCCCGCCCTGGAACAGCTTGGCGACGAAGGCGCCGCCGGGGGCCAGCACCTCCTCCGCGAAATCGTAAGCCGCCTCGGCCAGACCCATGATGCGGAGGTGATCGGTCTGCTGGTGGCCGGTGGTCGGCGCGGCCATGTCGCTCAGCACCAGGTCGGCCGGGCCGCCCAGCGCTTCCTTCAGCGCTTCCGCAGCCCCCTCCTCAAGGAAGTCGGCCTGCATGGTGGTGGCGCCGGGGACCGGATCCATGGGGAGGATGTCGAGCCCGACGACCTTCCAGCCGTCCTTGGCGGTCTGAACCTTCTCCACCGCGATCTGGGTCCAGCCGCCGGGGGCGGCACCCAGATCGACCACGCGCATGCCGGGGCCGAGCAGGCGGAACTTCTCGTCCAGCTGCAGCAGCTTGAACGCGGCGCGCGAGCGGTAGCCGCGCTTGGTCGCCTCGGCCACATAGGGGTCGTTCAGGTGGCGCTCCAGCCAGCGCTTGGAGGATTCCGTGCGCTTGCCGGCGGTCTTCACACGGACCGTGGCACGGCGCCCGCCCGGGCGCGTCGACGGAGTCTTTTCGGTCATGATCGCTGCAGTTCCTCGGTCATCCGGCACGGGCGGGGAGCCTTCTCCCCTGCCCGGCCCATACAAATTCCGGCCGCTCGCCGGCCAAATCCGGTCACTCGCCGGCGGCCCCCATCAGGTCCACCAGAATTCCTTCGCGCAAGCCGCGGTCGGCGATGCGCAGCCGTTCCACCGGCCACACGTCGCACAGCGCGTCCAGAACGGCGCAGCCGGCGACCACCAGATCGGCGCGGTCCTGCCCGATGCAGGGATGGCGGGCACGGCCGTCGAAATCCTGGGAGACCAGATGGTCGATCACCGTGCGGGCATGGTCCACGCGCAGATAACTGCCGTCCACCGCCCGCCGGTCGTAGCGGCAGAGCCCCAGATGCACACCGGCCAGCGTCGTCACCGTACCGGAGGTGCCCAGCATCTGCACCTTGCCGGCGGCGATGCGGTCCTGGATGCGGTTGCGCGCCTCGAACGGGGCGATGGCGTCGGCCACAGCCTCCACCATCTGGTCGTAGTTGACGCGGGTGACGTCGGGGCCGCCATATTCCTCGGTCAGGCCGATCACGCCGCAGCGGATGGAGGTCTGGTCCAGCAGGCGCGGCACCCGCCCCTTCTCCACCGCCAGCCACATCAGTTCGGTGGAGCCGCCGCCGATGTCGAACACGATGGCATAGGGATGCGTCGGCTCCAGCAGCGCGGCGCAGCCGGCGAGCGCCAGCCGCCCTTCCTCCTGGCTGGAGATGATCTCCAGCGCGATGCCGGTCTCGCGCTCCACCGCTTCGACGAAGGCGGTGCCGTTTGCGGCGCGGCGGCAGGCCTCCGTGCCTACGGCACGCACCGCGGTAACCCCGCGGCGCTCGATCTTGGAGCCGCAGACCCGCAGAGCCGCGATGGTGCGTTCCATCGCCGGCTCCGACAGATGGTCGTTGCGGCTCAGCCCCTCGCCCAGCCGGACGATGCGGGAAAAGGCGTCGATGACGCGGAAACCGCCGGGTGCGGATTTGGCGATCAGCAGCCGGCAATTGTTGGTGCCGAGGTCCAGCGCGGCGAAGACCGGGCGCACCAGCGCCGACGAACGCAACCGTCCGGTGTCGTTCTGTCGTTCGCTTTGCACCTGTAGATCCACGTACCGTCCCCGCTGCGCCTAAAGAGCGGAGTGTAACCCGGATCGCGGTCCGGCGGGAACCCCTCTCGACCCCGATCCCGCCGGCGACGCCCCGCAGGTCACCCCTGCGCCGGTTACTGGGCTTTGACGAAGGGGCAGGCGCTGGTTTCCAGCGGCAGGAAGGCTTCGGCCGCCGGGATGCTGCGGATCTGCTTGTAGTAGTCCCACGGCGCCTTGCTCTCCGCCGGGGTCTTCACCTGGTACAGATCAAGGTCGTACAGCACGCGGCCGTCCTTGCGGATGCTGCCGGGGGTGCCGAAATAATCGGTCGGCATCGCCTTCATCGCGGCGGTGACCGCCTCGGCGTCGATGGTGCCCGCCGCCTTCACGCCCTTCAACCAGTGCAGGGTGGCGAGATAGGTGTTGGCCTGCTCCTTGGTCGGCATCTTGCCGTGGCGCTCGAAGAAGCGCTTGGCCCATGCCCGCGTCCGGTCGTTGCGGTCCCAATAGAAGCCGCTGGTGACATACAGCCCCTTGGCGAGGTCGAGCCCCAGCGAGTGGATGTCTGTGATGAAGACGATGTAGCCGACCAGCCGCTGCCCGGATTCGGTCAGCCCGAATTCGCCAGCCTGCTTGATGGTGCCGATGGTCTCGGCGCCGACATTGGCGAGCGCCACCACCTTGGCGCCGCTGCCCTGGGCGTTCAGCAGGTAGGACCCGAAATCGCTGGTGCCCATCGGGTGGCGCACGCCGCCGACCACCGTGCCGCCGGCCTGTTTGATCGCCTCGGTCGCGGCCTTCTCCATCGCCGTGCCGAAGGCGAAATCGGCGGTGATGAAGTACCAGCTGGTGCCGCCCGACTGCACCACCGCCTTGGTCGTGCCGACCGCCAGCGACGCCGTGTCGTCCGCCCAATGAATGCTGTAGGGCGAGCATTGGGCATTGGTCAGCTCGGTCGTCGTCGCGGCGCTGATCATCAGCACCTTCTTCTTCTCGCGCGCCACCGCCTGCACCGCCAGCGCCACGGAGGAGACCGGGATGTCGGTCACCATGTCGACGCCATCGACGTCGAACCAGCTGCGCACGATGTTGGACGCCACGTCCGGCTTGTTCTGCATGTCGGCGGACAGCACCTCCACCGGCCGGCCGAGCACGGAACCGCCGAAATCCTCCACTGCCATCCGGGTGGCGAGCACGGCCCCCCTGCCGCCGATGTCAGACGCGAAGCCCGCCTCGTCCGCCAGCACGCCGATGCGCACCGGCTTCGCGGTCTGAGCCAGAGCGGGAAACGCCGCAGCGGACAACACCGTCGTGGCAAGCAGCGCCGCCAGTGCGAAAGGCCTCAGCAACCGACCCATGCGATCCTCCCCATCCTTGGTCTTGCGTGACGGGTGCGCGCCGGCCTGCGGCGTCCCGCCGCACCGTCAGTTTCCGTGGATAGCGGGATTTGGTTTCATGCGCAAACAGTATCGTTTGAAACGTATTGCTGGAGAGCTCTCCGCAAAACAAAAGCCCTCGCTCCGAGATGAAGCGAGGGCTTTCGCAGCGGGCATCCATGGCCCGGATGAAGTCGCCAATCAGGCGAAGGAATTCGAAACTGAAACCTCAGTCATATCGGCCGAGAAGTTCGGCACAATCAGGTAAGCGCCGGTGGAGTCATGATCTTACTCACCCTCCCTGGTATCGGTCTCTACTGCTCCGTCCAAGCTATCAGCTTGACCGGTTAGGCGTTTCCGAATTTCGCTCACTTCACCTCGGCGTTGATTACTGCAAGACGAAGCCTGCCCCTCTTTCCGGAGGCTGTCAAGAAAATCGCACATTGCGGCGCAGCACCATCCGGGGGACATCGGTCGGCAGTCTCCGATCGGGGGAGGACTGGCCTTTTGCCAGGGGCGCACCCACCTTGTGGGCATGCCGGAACACGATGAGAACACATGGGGCGGACGGGTCGCGCGATATGCGCGGGTCGGCACCGCCGTTGGCGGGCTGGCCGCGCGGCTGGCGGGCGAGCGCGTGCTGGGAATCCGCGTTGAGCGCGAACGCCATGCGGCGGAGCTGCGGGCGGCGCTGGGTGGTCTGAAGGGGCCGCTGATGAAGGTGGCGCAGATCCTGTCCACCATCCCCGACGCCCTGCCGAAGGAGTACACCCAGGAATTGGCGCAGCTTCAGGCCGACGCGCCGTCGATGGGCTGGCCCTTCGTCAAGCGGCGGATGGCGAGCGAGCTTGGCCCCAACTGGCAGTCGCGGTTCCAGAGCTTCGAGCACACGGCCGCCGCCGCCGCGTCGCTGGGCCAGGTCCACAAGGCCATCGGCCCCGATGGGCGGGAGCTTGCCTGCAAGCTGCAATATCCCGACATGGCCTCGGCGGTGGAGGCCGATTTGCGGCAGCTGGGCCTGATCTTCGCGATCTTCGAGCGCACCGACAGCGCCATCTCCACCCGCCAGATCCAGAAGGAAATCGGCGCCCGCCTGCGCGAGGAACTGGATTACGAGCGGGAGGCCAAACACGCGCGCCTTTATCAATCGATGCTGGCCGGCACACAGGGCGTCCATGTGCCGGACGTGGTGCCGGAGTTGTCGACCAAGCGGCTGCTGACCATGGGGTGGGTGCATGGCCGCAAGATCCTGGACTTCGTCGCCGAGCATCCCGAGGCGCGCGACGAGCTGGCGATGAACATGTTCCGCGCCTGGTACGTGCCCTTCTACAATTACGGCGTCATCCATGGCGACCCGCATCTGGGCAACTACACGGTCCGGCCCGACCGGTCGATCAACCTGCTCGATTTCGGCTGCATCCGCGTCTTCAAGCCCAGCTTCGTCAAGGGCGTGATCGACCTCTACAACGCGTTGCGCACCGAGAACCGCGAGCAGGCGGTGGAAGCCTATCGCACCTGGGGCTTCGTCAACCCGTCGAACGAACTGGTCGACGTGCTGAACATCTGGGCGCGCTTCGTCTACGCCCCGATCATGGAAGACCGCCAACGCAAGATCGAGGAGACCAACGGCGGCCATTACGGCCGCGAGACGGCGGGCAAGGTCCATGCCGAGCTTCGCCGCGTCGGCGGAGTCGAGATCCCGCGCGAGTTCGTCTTCATGGACCGCGCCGCGGTGGGGCTTGGCTCGGTCTTCCTGCATCTGAAGGCGGAGCTGAACTGGTACCAGATGTTCCAGGGGCTGATCCGCGACTTCGACGTCGATGTGCTGACGGCACGGCAGAGCGCGGCGCTGGCGGCGCAGGGGCTGCCGCAGGCGGAGTGAGGAGGGGGACTCGGATTTCTTGCGGCGTAGACCCCCACCTAACCTCCCCCGCTGGGTGGGGGAGGGACTGCTGCTGAACGTCGACAAAGGTCCATTTCCCTCTCCTGCCCAGCAGGGGAGGGTCAGGGTGGGGGTCTAACGTCGCAAGAAGCCAACCCCCCAAACCCTTCCCATCCGCCCACCGTTCAGTCTATAGCTTGCCCCTCCCATGAAGACCGCCGATTTCGACTTCGACCTGCCGCCCGACCGGATCGCCGAGCATCCCGTCCGGCCGCGTGACGCCGCCCGCCTGCTGGAGGTGGGTTCCTCCTTGCGCGACCTCATCGTGCGGGACCTGCCGACGCTGTTGCAGCCGGGCGACCTGATGGTCGTCAACGACACCCGCGTCATCCCCGCCCGGCTCGATGGCCGGCGCGGTGAGGTGGCGGTGGAGATCACGCTGCACAAGCGGCTGGGCGAACGGGAATGGGCGACCTTCTCCAAGCCCGGCAAGCGGCTGAAGCCCGGTGACACCATCGTCATCGCGGAAGACTTCAGCGCCGAGGTGATCGCCAAGGACGGCATGGAGGTGCGTCTGCGCTTCTCCGCCGGTGGGGCGGAGCTGATGGAGTCTCTGCACCGCCATGGCCGGATGCCGCTGCCGCCCTACATCCGCCGCAAGGCCGACGAGGGCGACAACGCCGATTACCAGACCGTCTTCGCCGCGCGCGAGGGCGCCGTCGCCGCCCCCACCGCCGGGCTGCACTTCACGCCCGAGCTGCTGGCGGCACTGGATGCGCGCGGGGTGCGGCGGGTTCCGGTCACCCTGCATGTCGGCGCCGGCACCTTCCTGCCGGTGAAGGTCGACGACATCGCCGACCACAAGATGCACAGCGAATGGGGAGAAATCTCTCCCGAGACCGCCGCCGCGGTGAACGAGACGCGCAAGGCCGGCGGCCGGATCGTTTCGGTCGGCACCACCGCGCTGCGCATCCTGGAGACGGCGGGGCAGCCGGACGGGACGCTGGTCCCCTTCAGCGGCGACACCGACATCTTCATCACCCCCGGCTACCGTTTCCGCATCGTCGATCTGCTGTGGACCAACTTCCACCTGCCGAAATCGACCCTGTTCATGCTGGTCTGCGCCTTCGCCGGCTACGACCGCATGCGGGCGGCCTATGGGCACGCCATCGACACCAACTATCGCTTCTTTAGCTACGGCGACGCCTCGCTGCTGCACAGGACGGACCCATCATGACCGGCATCGGCTTTGACCTTCTGGCGACCGACGGGCGGGCGCGGCGCGGCCGCGTGACCACCGCCCACGGCACCATCGAGACGCCGGCCTTCATGCCGGTCGGCACCGCCGCGACGGTGAAGGCGATGACCACCGACGCGGTGGCCTCGACCGGTGCGGAAATCCTGCTGGGCAACACCTACCACCTGATGCTGCGCCCGACGGCGGAGCGGGTGGCCCAGCTGGGCGGCCTGCACCGTTTCATGAACTGGGACAAGCCGATCCTGACCGACAGCGGCGGCTTCCAGGTGATGAGCCTGTCCGACCTGCGCACCATGTCGGAGGAAGGCGTCACCTTCAAATCGCACCTGGACGGCAGCCGCCACCACCTGACGCCGGAACGCTCGATCCAGATCCAGCACATGCTGGACAGCAACATCACCATGTGCCTGGACGAGTGCACGCCCTTCCCCGCCACGGAAGCGCAGGCCGAATCATCCATGCGCCTGTCGATGCGCTGGGCGCGGCGCAGCAAGGACGCCTTCGTCGAGCGGCCGGGCTACGGCCTGTTCGGCATCGTCCAGGGCGGCATCTATCCGGAGCAGCGGGCGGAGAGCGTCGCCGCCCTGACCGACATCGGCTTTGACGGCTACGCCATCGGCGGGCTGGCGGTCGGCGAGGGCCAGGAGACGATGTTCCGCGTGCTCGACTTCACAGAGCCGCTGATGGTCAAGGACCGGCCGCGCTACCTGATGGGCGTCGGCCGGCCAAGCGACCTGATCGGCGCCGTGCGGCGCGGCGTCGACATGTTCGACTGCGTGATGCCGACCCGTTCGGGCCGCACCGGTCAGGCCTTCGTCCGCCGCGGCACCATCAACATCCGCAATGCCCGCCATGCCCATGACGAGCGCCCGCTCGACGCCGAATGCGGCTGTCCCGCTTGCCGCAGCTACAGCCGGGGCTATCTGCATCATCTGTTCAAGGCGGACGAGATGCTGGGGCCGATGCTGCTGACTTGGCACAACCTGCATTACTACCAGGACGTGATGCGGACGATGCGGCAGGCCATCGCCGACGGCAACTTCGAAGAGGTCGCCGGCGCCATGGAAGCCCGCCTGAACGAGGGCGACATCGAGGCGACCGTCGACCCCATCGCCAAGCCCGGCAAGCCGCCGAAGCAAGGCCGCCCGCCCAAAGCCGAGCGGATGGCAGAGGAAAAGACCGATGACTGAAAACATCTATGCCGGCCTGACCCAGCTCGGCGGCTCCACCGTCCAGCCCAAGACCCCGGAAGAGGCGGTGCTGGAGCGGGTGCCGAACCCGAACCCCGGCGACGCCTATTGCGTGCGCTTCACCGCGCCGGAATTCACCTCGCTCTGCCCGATCACCGGCCAGCCGGACTTCGCCCATCTGATGATCGACTATGTGCCGGGCGACTGGCTGGTCGAATCGAAGTCGCTGAAGCTGTTCCTGACCAGCTTCCGCAACCACGGCGCCTTCCACGAGGCCTGCACGGTCGGCATCGCCAAGCGGCTGGTCGACGAGCTGTCGCCGGTCTGGCTGCGCATCGGCGGCTATTGGTATCCGCGCGGCGGCATCCCCATCGACGTGTTCTTCCAGACCGGCGAGCCGCCGAAGGGCGTCTGGATTCCGTCGCAGGACGTGCCGACCTACCGTGGCCGCGGCTAAGCCCGCCACCGTCCCGTCTGACCCGTCGCGCCTGCGGGAGGCGATCCGCAACCGCGCGCTGGCGGTGGGATTCGATGCGGTGGGCTTCGCCCCCGCCGCGCTGGGGCCGGAGGCGCGCGAACGCCTCGCCCGCTTCGTCGCCGAGGGACGGCACGGCGACATGGGCTGGATGGCCGAGCGCAGCGACCAGCGCAGCCATCCGCAATCGCTGTGGGACGAGGCGCGCACCGTCATCGCGCTGGGCACCAGCTACGCGCCACACGACGATCCGCGCCGGCTGGCCGAGCATCCCGACCGCGGCATCGTTTCCGTCTATGCCCGCAACCGCGATTACCACGACCTGATCAAGGGGCGGCTGAAGACGCTGGCCCAATGGCTGGCCCACCAGACCAAGGCCGGGGTGAAGGTGTTCGTCGACACCGCCCCAGTGATGGAAAAGCCGTTGGCGGCGCAGGCCGGGCTGGGATGGCAGGGCAAGCACACCAATCTGGTGTCGCGCGACCATGGCTCCTGGCTGTTTTTAGGCGAGATCTACACGACGCTGGAACTGCCGCCCGACCCGCCGGCGCGCGACCGCTGCGGCTCCTGCGACCGCTGTCAGGTCGCCTGCCCGACGGCAGCCTTTCCGGCGCCCTACCAGATCGATGCCCGGCGCTGTATCAGCTACCTGACCATCGAGCACAAGGGGCCGATCCCCGACGAACTCAAGCCGCTGATGGGCAACCGCATCTATGGCTGCGACGATTGCCTTGCCGCCTGCCCCTGGAACAAATTCGCCCGCGCGACAAACGAGCCAGCCTTCCTGCCGCGGGCCGAACTGACGGCGCCCCGGCTGGCCGATTTGGCGCAGTTGGACGATGCCGGCTTCCGGCAGGTGTTCAGCGGCTCCCCCATCAAGCGCATCGGCCGGGACCGCTTCGTCCGCAACGTGCTGATCGCCATCGGCAACAGCGGCGACCCGGCGTTGAGACCTGTGGCTGAGGCCCTGCGCGAGGATGCGAGCGATGTGGTGCGCGAGGCGGCCGCATGGGCGGCAGTTCGGTTGAGCGATGCGGCAAATTCACACGCCTGAGTGACATTTCTTCTGCGCGACGATGGCTTCCGCCTACCTTGTCGCCGCCAGCGCTGTTGCGCTATCATTCCTGCGGAGGCGTGCATGTCCAACAATGCCGAGATTCTAACCGCGATTCTGGATCTGAAGACCCACTTCGACGGCAAGTTCGATCGGGTGGAGCAGCGTCTCGACCGGGTGGAGCAGCATCTCGACCGCCTAGAGCAGCGGGCCGATGGAGTCGACCAGCGCCTGGATGACATGAACCACCGCCTCAAAGACCTGCAGATCACCACCCACAATCAGGGCGAACGCATCAGCCGGATGGAAGGCCGCCTGGACGAGCAGTCGCGCATCCTCGCTGCGCTGATCCCGACCCGCGTCGCCGCGGTGCCGCCTGCCGCCGAATGAGCGGAGACCGGCCGTTTCCCTTCCCACGCCACAATCCGACTACGGCCCGGCACATCCGGACGAACTGAGCGCAGTCGCTCGGCTGGCCCGGCTCGGCTTCGGGCTGTCGCGCGACCTGTTCGACCGCTATGCGGCTCTGTTCGGCCCCGACACCGTTCGGGTGCTGAGACGTCCGCATGGCAGCGGCACCATTCCGGTGGCCTGTGCCGCGCACTGGATGATGGACCAGTGGTTCGGCGGAAGCCCGGTTCCGGTACAGGCGGTCGCCATGGTGGCGGTCGATCCGGCCCTGCGCGGCTCCGGCCACGGCAAGGCAATGATGCGCGCCCTGCTGACGGAGGCGCGCTCCGCCGGAGCGGTCCTGTCGATCCTTTGCCCTGCCACGCTGCCATTCTATCGCGGACTGGGGTACGGGTGCGGAGGCGTCGCCTGCCAGTGGAGCGCACCGCCTGCCGCCTTCGCCACACCGCCATCCGGCGCCGCTTCCCTCCGGCCGGCGGATCCGCTCGACGCCGCCCCGCTTGCCCAGCTCCGCCGTCAATTGCTGGCAGACGGGAATGGGTTGCCGGAACGGACGGAGGCATTGTGGACGCTTGCCCTCTGTCCGGATGGCGATCCGGCCGACCTCTTCCGCGATGATGACGGATACATCGCCGTCCTGCCGCCGCGGGATCGGCGGCTTGCGGTCGCCGACCACTGCCTGCCCTCCGGCGCAACGCTGGGCGGGGCGATGAACCTGCTGGCAGGCTTCCGCGCCCAGGTGGACCGGGTAACATGGTCCGGCGGTCCCAACGACCCTCTGGCGCTCCTGGCCGGCGACGGCTTGCGGCTGGACGGACGGGAAGAATGGCTGGTCCGCCCGCTGGACGTCGCGGCGGCGCTGGAGAAACGCGGCTATCCGGCCGGCCTCACCGAATCGGCTACCTTCGAGATAAAAGATTCCTTAATTTTCAGCAATTGCGGGCGCTACCATCTTGAGGTTGCTCGATCCAGGGGGAATATCTCCCAAATCGAGCAAGTTGTTGAAGCGCCGGCCAGGATGGAGATCGGCACCTTCGCCAGTCTGTTCACCGGACACGCAAGCGCTCGCGCATTGTGGCGGGCGGGTTTGCTTCATGGTGAAGAAAAGATGATCGACCGGCTGCAGCGCATATTTTGCGGCGCGGCACCCTGGATGCCTGACCGCTTCTGAAATAAGGCTGTTTCCTGACCTGAATCAAACCGGACGTTAACCGTCCTGTGCTTCAATCGGGCAATGATCGGGAGAAAGGCGTCTCCGGAAGGGCGACGCGAGCGGGGAGTCCACCATTCATGACGATCGGAACGCGGATCGCGCTTGGCTTCGCCACCGTGCTGCTTCTGACGGTTGGCGTGGCGTTCGTCGGCTGGAACAGCCTCAGCACCTATGCCGAGCGAGTCGATCTGGCGGCCCACACCGCCGATCTCGACACGCGGCTGAAGTCGGTGCGGCTGGAAGAGGCGCGCTTCGTGACCGAACGCGACGCCAAGGCCGCGGCCAATGTTCCCGGCATGCTGGACGCCCTGCAGGCCGAAGCGCAGGAGACCCGCGCCGCGCTCGCCGACGGGGAAGGCCGTCGCCTGCTGGACGAGGTGCGTTCGGGGATCGACGGCTACCGTGCCGCCTTCACCAACTTCGTCGCCCAGGACGCCGAGGCGCACGCCCGCACCGCCAGCATGGAAATGCGCGCGCGCGCGCTGCGCGAGATCGCCGAGAAGATCGGCAAGCAGCAGTCGGAGCGCCATGACCTGAACATGGCCAGCAAGCGCGACGCCGACGCCGAACTGCGCCATGCCATGGACACCGCCGAACGGGCCAACCGCGTGATCGAACGGGTTCTGGAGGTCCGCCGCCGGCAGAGCGAGTTGCGGCGCAACGCCGAAGAGGCGCTGGCTGCCCAGATCGTGGAGGCGCTGGACGAACTCGTGCAGACCACCGATACCGTCGCCAAGGACCTTGTAGGCACCAATGATGAGGCGCTGGCCGCGCGAATCGCCGACGACACCCGAGCCTATCACGGCACGGTGCAGGCTCTGCGCGGCAGAGGAGCCGCGGCGCTGGCCGATGCCGGGGTCGCCGCCGGGCTGGACGAGGCCGCACGCGGCGTGCAGGAACGCGCCGTGGAGCTTCAGCAGAACCAGGCCATCGTGACCGAAGCACTGCGCGAAGCCTCGAAATTCGCCCAGAGCGAAGTGAACGAGGCGGTGATGCTGCGCGGTCTGGCGATGCGCCTGGTGCAGGGTGCCCAGTCCGCGATGCTGGGCCAGCGTGATTTCCTCCTGTCCGGCGCGTCGGATGCATCCACCGGCGCGAAGACCGCGGTCGCGGCGGCGGTCAAGGAGATCCTCGACATCGCCGGACAGGCCGGAGCCGTGCTGGTCGACCAGGAGGGGCGCGCACTGATCGCCGCCATCACCGACGCCGCCCGCGCTTTCGATTCGGAATTCGCAGCGCTATCGGCCGCCGCCGCCAAGCAGCACGAGGCGTCGGCCGCCATGGCCCAGGCCTCATCCGCGGTCAGCGGACAGGTGGGCCGGCTGGTCACCCTCCAGCGCGAGGATCGCGAGGCCGGCCGCGCCAGCGCCGGGATGGTGATCGCCATCGGTGCGGCGGTCGCCCTGCTGCTGGGCGCGCTGATGGCCTGGATCATCGACCGCGCGATCACCCACCCGCTGCACGCCATGACCGGCGCCATGGGCCGGCTGGCCGAGGGCGACCTGACGGTCGAGATCCCCGGAGGCGACCGCAAGGACGAGATGCGCCACATGGCCGACGCCATGACCATCTTCAAGGACAATGCCCTGGAGATGCAGCGGATGGAACGCGAACGCGAGGAGATGCGCATCCAGATCGATGCCGACCGCCGCCGCACCATGAACGAGTTCGCCAACGGCTTCGAGCAGGCGGTGTCCGGCGTTGTGATGTCGCTGACCGAGTCGGCGGGGTCGCTGGGTCGCGATGCGCAGGAGATGTCGTCCGATGCGGCGCTGACCACCGCCAAGTCCACCGCCGTCGCCACCGCCTCGCAACAGGCGACGGCGAATGTCCAGACCGTCGCGGCGGCGGCGGAGGAGCTGTCCGCCTCCATCGCCGAAATCTCGCGCCAGTTGAACGCCAGTTCCGCCACCGCATCCGGCGCCGCCGACAAGGCGGTGCAGACCAACAGCATCGTCGAAGGCCTGTCGCTCGCCGCCGAGCGGATCGGTCAGGTCGTCGGGCTGATCGGTGAGATCGCGGAGCAGACAAACCTGCTGGCGCTCAACGCCACCATCGAAGCGGCCCGCGCCGGCGAGGCCGGCAAAGGCTTCGCCGTGGTGGCGACGGAGGTCAAGAACCTTGCCGGCCAGACCGCCAAGGCGACGGAGGAGATCTCCGCCCAGGTCGCGGAAATGCAGACCGCCACCTCCAGCGCCGTGGCGGCCATCCGCACCATCTCCGACGCGGTGACGGCCATCAGCGGAACCGTCACCGACATCGCCCACGAGATGGAGCAGCAGGGCAGCGCCACCCGCGAGATCGCCCAGAATGTCCAGCAGGCGGCCGAAGGCACCCAGCAGGTGATGCGCAACATCGCCGAGGTGACCACCGCCGCCACCAAGACCGGCGGCGCCGCGGATGCGGTCCTGAATGCCAGCCGCACCCTGACCGCCCAGGCCGACCGCCTGCGCGGCGAGGTGCAGGGCTTCCTCGACAAGGTGCGGACGGCGTAGCTTTTACAGTGACTCAGTTTGCTGCGGTTGCGCCGGTTCCTCCCGCCCTTTCGGCGGCGAATGGGGACCGGCACCTGCAGTGGATCATATTCGCTAAGCGGCCGCAGGCGACGACCAGCGTTGGATGGGTGCGCGGGAGAGGGACGAGTTGCCGTAGGCCCGCAGCGTGGTGACCTCCGCCCCGATCCAGTCGGGCAGCGGAACGGTCTGGTCGGGGTCTTCCAGTTCGACCTCTGCGATGATCAGGCCGGTGTTCTCACCGTGGAAGACGTCGATTTCCCAGCACAGGCCGTCCTGACAGTGGCGGTAACGCGTCTTGTCGATCACTCGCCCCTCGCAGCCGTAGAGCAGCAGTCGCCGGCCGAAATCCAGCGACAGGGGATGTTCCACCTCCTCGCGGCAGGCCCCCTGTTTCAAGGATTTGATGGTGAGTGTCGCGCGGTCGTCGGCGATGCGGACGCGGACCGTGCTGATGCCGTCGGACGGCAGATATCCCTGGACGATTCGCACGCCGTCCCGGCAGAGATGCCGGACGCCCTTGCGGACCAGGAATCGTCGCTCGATTTCCAGTGCCATGACCGGGCCCTTCGGACGAATTCGCCGACGACCCTAGCCGAAAGTCGCGCCAGCCTTCAACCTCGCTGCCCTGTGTGCGGCGCAACCGAGACTGCGTGCGGCTGTACTATGCCGTGACGATCGGTCGCAAACGCTCCGTCTTCGGTGCTATCTTGGAGCGATGAACGCCGATTCCTCCGCCAACGGTCTCTGGGCCGCCATTCCCTGGCTGGTCCTGTTCGCCTTCTATGGGCTGCCGCTGCTCCATGTGGCGCTGTCGCGCCGCGGTGGCGGATGGCGTCCGCCTGCCGGATCACGCTGCCCCTTCGGCCCGCGCGCCGGCTGGCTGGTGATGGTGCTGATGCTGGGGCCGGTCGGATGGCTGATGTTCGCCCTCCGCCGGCCCCGCCGTGCATCAAACGGATAGACTGTCCGATGGGTTGCGGATCAGATCCGGCCCATCAGCAGCAGAACGATCAGGACAATCAGCAGCACGCCGAGGATGCCGCTGGGACCATAACCCCAGCCGCGGCTGTGCGGCCAAGCCGGGACGGCACCGAGTAGCAACAGAATCAGGATGATGAGCAGAATCGTGCCGAGCATGGCCTTCTCCCTTCTGGTGGAGCTTTCGTGACGGACAAGCGGAAACGGAACGGGTATTCCTGGGCTTTGTTCCTGTCCGGCTCGAACGTGACCATTCGCCACCACCAAGGGGGGATTCGGCTCCTCCGGCGCTCCCCGAACGCGACGCCTGCGGACTTCCGGCTGGTCGGCCCCTGTTGACGGGGCGGCTGCGGCAGCTTAGGCTGTTGCCATGATCACGCATCGCTTCGACGGCATTCTGCGAATTAGCGGCCCGGTTCTCCTTTGAGAGCCGGGGATTTCGCTCGTCCATTCCGCAGAACCGTCTGAAAGCCTGATCACGCCATGTCCGTCACCGTGAAGACCACCGCCGCATCCGCGTCTGATGCGCGCGTCACCGCGCCCGGCCGCCGGGTCGCCTTTTCCCTGGTCGCAGATGCCGATCCCGGCACCCTCCCCCGCATCTTGGAATTCGTTGCAAAGCGCGGACTGGTCCCGCTGGCCCTGCACAGCCGCCTGACCGACGATACGCTTGCCATCGCCATGGAAGTGGGTGACCTGCCCCAGGCGGAGACCGACCATATCGGCCGTTGCCTGGGACAGATCCCGATGGTGGCGCGGGTCATCGTCGCGGAACTTGCCGCCACCGCATCCGCCGCGGAACTGGTGGCGGCGGAATAGCGGCGGCGGAATGCAGCAGGCGGAAGGCCGGTCAGACCGGCTTCCGCGGTTCCTCTCCGGACGCTGCGATGTCGTCAGACGGCTGCTCCCCGGGAGAGGCTTCGGCCTCAACCTCCGGCCCCGGCTCCGTGATCTCCGTCCGCATCAGTTCCGCGGCACTCTGCAGCTTGCGGAACTGGAGGACGGAGAAGGGCAGCATCGACAGATAGGCCAACCCGACGATGGACAGGGTCCACCAGGGCTGGCTGACCAGCATGGCGGCCAGCAGGCCGACACCGGCCAGCGCCGGCACCACCCATTGTGCCGGCACGCGGGCGCCCTTGAAGGAGAAGGTCGGCAGGGTGCTGACCATCAGCCCACCGATCAGCAGGGTCCAGGGCACGATCACCGCCGGATGGCCGAGGAACTCCGGCCCGATCTCGAACCCCAGGATCATCGGCAGCAGCACGAGGCCGGCGCCGGCCGGAGCCGGAACCCCGGTGAAGTAGTTGTAGGCCCAGGGCGGCAGATCGACCACGCCGAGTCGCGAGTTGAAGCGGGCAAGACGCAACGCGCAGCACACGGCATAGGCCATGGAGGCGATCCAGCCCAGGCTGCCCGCGCCGTTCAGCCCCCACAGATACATCATGAAGGCCGGCGCGACGCCGAAGCTGATGGCGTCGGACAGGCTGTCCAACTCCTCGCCGAACTTGCTCTGGCCGTTCAGCAGGCGTGCGATCCGGCCGTCAAGCGCGTCCAGGATGGCGGCGATGACGATGGCGATGACCGCCGGCTCCCACCGCCCCTGCATGGCGAATCGAATCGCGGTCAGGCCGGAGCAGAGCGCCAGCACCGTCAGCACGTTCGGCAGCAGGTGGTTGATCGACAGGCCCTTCAACCGTGGGTGCGGCCGGCCGGGGCGGCGCGCCCGGTGCGGGCGGAAGATCTGCTGGCGGAAGACGGGCGGTCGTTTCATCGACGCACATCCCCCTGCCGTTGCGCTTCCGTCCCGTCCAGGTCGGCCAGGATCGTCTCGCCACCGATGGCGGTCTGACCGACGCAGACCAGCGGGGCGACGCCGTCCGGCAGGTAGATGTCGGTGCGGCTGCCGAATCGGATCAGGCCGAATCGCTCGCCCGCCTTCACCTCCTGCCCCGCCTTGACCCACCACAGGATGCGGCGCGCCACCAGACCGGCGATCTGGACATAGGCGATCTCGCGCCCGTCGGGCAGGCGATGGCGGAAGGCCATCCGCTCGTTCTCGTCGCTGGCCTTGTCGAGCGCGGCATTGACGAAGGTGCCCTTGTGGTATTCGGCCGCCACGATGGTGCCGTCGGCCGGCACGCGGTTGACGTGGACGTTGAAGACGTTGAGGAACACGCTGATCCGGGTCAGCGGCTTGTCGCCCATGCCCAGTTCCTTGGGCGGCACGGCCTGGACGATCATGGTCACCCGCCCGTCGGCCGGGCTGACCAGCAGGCCGGGCCGGGTCGGTGTCACGCGGTCCGGATCGCGGAAGAAGTAGGCGCACCAGAGCGTGAGGACCAGCCCGATCCAGCCGAGCGGCGCCCAGACGGCGAGACCGAGAACCAGGGAGACCACCGCGAATCCGGCGATGAAGGGCCAGCCGGCACGGTGGATGGGAACGACGACGGTATCGATGGCGGACATCGCCTGCTTTCTTCGTATTTTCAGACCACAGCGAACAGCCATTCTAGACGTGCGTTCCGGGCCTTTACAGAATTTTAGCTGGCGGCGCCCATGCTGTCGTCTCAATCGCCCCTGAAGCCGAGCGTACCGCCTTGTCCGTTCCCGATCTGAAGACCATTCAATCGCTGGCCGAGGTGCCCGACGGCGCCCTGCCGATCAGCCCAGGTTCCATCGAAGTGACGCCGGAAGGCGTGCTGGGCATCGCCAGGCCGCCGCGCCCCTGCAAGCTGACCTTCATGGCCGACGGCCTGCCCTTCAACGTCGCCGTCCGGCATGAGAGCGAAGAGGAAGGCGGCGGGTCGATCTGCCAGATTTGGGCCGATGTCGGCCATGTGCCCTACACCGCCCAGGCGCCGGAACGCCGCCGCTCCCTGCTGGCGGTGCTGCGCGGGATCGAAGGGCTGCCCCATGTCCGCTTCATCGTCCAGGGCGGGCAGAAGATCATCCTGTTCTCGGAAATCAGGCTGGAACACCACGCCTCGCCCGAGGATCTGTTCCACCAGACGACGCTGGTCCTGCAGGAAGCGCGCCCGTTCCTGCGGCTGCTGGGCGAGTATCTGTAAAGCGGGGCGGCGCCGGAAGGTGCCGCTCAGGCATCCGGCCAGAACGACTCGTTCATCATCTCAGCGAAGCTCCACGGGCAATCCGTGGGAAAAACCTGTCGCGAGATACCGGTTTCGCGTTCGGCCGCGATCAAGGCAAGCCGGTATGCGTCCTCGACAGACGCTCCAAGCGATGACTTGAGGCTTGGATTATCGCGCAGATGAGCGGCGAGCCGATAGCGTTGCTCCTCGATGCTGAGGCGCCAGCTGTTGCCACGCAGCGGCTCCTGATAGCGCCACTTCAACAGGTGCAGCAGCAGAACGACCAGGCGGTTGACCAGTTCACGCTTTTCGCTGCGCCCCATGCTCTCGATCTCCTCGGCGATGTGCTCGATGTCCGCCGCGTCGAGCTTGCCGGCCCGCAGAAGGGCGGCCTGTTCGTTCGCCCAGGCGTAGAAATCGCTGTCGTAGAGGCTGCTACCGTCCATCGCCCACCTCCCCACATCGCCGAAGGGCGCGACGGACAGGAGGTTTTCACCGCCGGTTCGCCGCGCCGTACACTGCTTACTTCGGAACCTTGCCCTGCACGCCCTCGACGTACCAGTCCATCTTCAGGATCTGCTCGTCGGTGGCGGTCTTGCCTTCCGGAATCACGACCTTGCCGGCCTGGTCCTTGACCGGGCCCTGGAAGGAGTGGCGCTTGCCCGACACGATGTCGGCCTTGAGCTGATCGGCCATCTTCACGACGTCGGCCGGAATGGCCGGGTTGTAGGGGGCCAGCTCGACCATGCCGGTGCTGATGCCGCCCCAGGTGTCGATCGGCTTCCAGCTGCCGTCCAGCACCGCCTTGACGCGCTGGACGTAATAGCCGTTCCAATCCTCGACGATCGCGGTCAGGTGCGACTTCGGACCGAAGCGGGTCATGTCTGACGACTGGCCGACCGACCACAGCCCACGCTCCTGCGCGGTCTGGATCGGGGCCGGGCTGTCGGTGTGCTGGACGATGACGTCGGCACCCTGGTCGATCAGCGCCTTGGCCGCCTCGGCTTCCTTGCCGGGGTCGTACCAGCTGTTGACCCAGACGACGCGGACCTCGGCCTTCGGGTTCTGCTCGCGCAGCGCGATGGTGAAGGCGTTGATGCCGCCGACCACCTCGGGAATCGGGTAGGAGCCGATGTAGCCGATGATGTTCGACTTGGTCATCTTGCCGGCGATGGCGCCCACCACCGTGCGGCCCTCATAGAAGCGGCCGGAGTAGGTCGCGACGTTCTCGGCGCGCTTGTAGCCCGTGGCGTGCTCGAACTTCACGTCGGGATAGCGCTTGGCCACCTTCAGCGTCGGGTTCATGAAGCCGAAGGAGGTGGTGAAGATCAGCTTGTGGCCGCTGGCGGCCAGCTGCTCGACCACACGCTCGGCGTCGGCGCCTTCCGGCACATTCTCGACGAAGGTGGTGGTGACCTTGTCGCCCAGCGCCTTCTCCACGGCGAGACGGCCCTGGTCGTGCTGGTAGCTGTAGCCGTGGTCGCTGACCGGGCCGACATAGACGAAGCCGACCTTCAGCTTGTCCTGCGCCAGGGCGGAGCCCATGCCCACGCTCAGCGCGATGGCGGCACCGGCCAGACCCAGCACCGCCTTGCCCATCGTCCTTCTGTTCACGTCGAAGCTCCTTGTTCTTGATATCTCTGTGATATGGGCTTTGTTTCGATTTCAAAACGACGCGTCAAGCATCGGGATGAAACAGTTTTCCCAGACAGGCCGGCGCGTTCAGGCGGATGCGGGCGACGTCCCGCGAAATCAGCACCAGGACCAGGACGGTAGCCAGATACGGCAGCATCGACAAGAGCTGCGACGGCACGTCGATGCCCAGCCCCTGAACGTGCAGTTGCAGGATGGTGACGCCGCCGAACAGCCAAGCGCCCAGCATGGCGCGCACCGGCTTCCAGGTGGCGAAGACCACCAGCGCCAGCGCAATCCAGCCGCGGCCCGAGGTCATGTTCTCCGCCCACATCGGCGTGTAGTCCATCGACAGGAACGCGCCGCCCAGCCCGGCCATGGCGCCGCCGAACAGCACGGCGAGGAAGCGGATGCGCAACACCTTGTAGCCCAGCGCATGGGCGGCCGTGTGGTTCTCCCCGACCGCGCGCAGGACCAGCCCGGCGCGGGTGCGGTAGAGGAACAGGTGGACCAGCGGCACGGCGGCGACCGCCAGATAGACCATGATGTCCTGGCCGAACAGCGCCTGCCCCACCACCGGCAGGTCAGTGAGGCCGGGGATGTACAGCTTGGGCAGCCCTTCCAGCGGGATGCCGACGAAGCCCTGCCCGATCAGCGCCGACAGGCCGACGCCGAACAGGGTGAGCGCCAGGCCGGTCGCCACCTGGTTGGCCAGCAGGAACAGGGTCAGCACGGCGAACAGCGAGGCGGTGGCGGCACCGGCCAGCGCCGCGACGAGAAAGCCGGTGACGGCGCTACCGGTCTGAATCGTCACGGCGAAGCCGCAGACGGCGCCCACCAGCATCATGCCTTCCACGCCCAGGTTGAGGACACCGGACTTCTCGACCACCAGCTCGCCCAGCGCCGCGAACAGCAGCGGCGTCGCCGCAGCGAACATGGCGGTCAGGATCGGGCCGATCAGGGCAAAGTCGTTCATGCCACCGCCCTCCGCGCCCCGAAGCGGACCCGGTAGCGGATCAGCACGTCGCTTGCCAGCAGGAAGAACAGAAGCATGCCCTGGAACACTCCGGTGATGGCCTTGGGCAGGCCCATGGCGATCTGCGCCGCCTCGCCGCCGATGAAGGACAGCGCCATCAGCAGCGCCGCCAGCAGGATGCCGACCGGATGCAGGCGGCCCAGGAAGGCGACGATGATGGCGGTATAGCCGTAGCCCGGCGAAATGCCGGCGGTGACCTGCCCGATCGGGCCGGCGACCTCGCCCATGCCGGCGATGCCGGCCAGCGCGCCCGACAGCAGCAGCGCTAACCAGACGATCCGCTTCTGGTCGAAACCGGCATAGCCGGCGGCGGCCGGGGTCAGGCCGATCACCTTGATCTGGAAGCCGATGAAGGTCCGCGCGATCAGCAGCCAGCCGCCCGCGACCGCCAACAGCGCGAACAGCGCGCCCAGATGGACGCGGGTGCCCGTCCACAGGATCGGCAGCACGGCGTCGGCCTCGAACAGGCGCGACTCCGGGAAGGCGAAGCCATCGGGGTCGCGGTAGGGGCCGTGGACCAGATAGTTCAGCAGCAGCAGCGCCACGTAATTCAGCATCAGGCTGGTCAGGATCTCGCTGGCGTTGAAGCGCAGCCGCAGGAAGGCCGGCACCGCCGCCCAGACCGCGCCACCGACCGCACCGCCGATCACCATCAGCGGCAGCAGCCACCAGCCGCCCTCGCCATAGAAGGCCAGCGCCAGCCCGCCGCCGGTGATGGCGCCCAGCGTCAGCTGGCCCTCGGCACCGATGTTCCAGACATTGGCGCGGAAACCGATGGCGAGGCCGACGGCGCACAGCACCAGCGGGGTCGCCTTCACCACCAGTTCGCCCAGCCCGCGCACCGAGGTCAGCGGGGCGATGAAAAAGGCATGGAGCGCCTTGACGGGATCGAACCCCATCGCAAGGAACAGGATGAAGCCGCTGAGCAGGGTCAGCGCCACCGCCAGCAGCGGCGTGGCGTAGACCATCGTCTTCGACGCCTGCCCGCGCGGTTCCAAACGGATGAGGCTCATGCGGCGTCTCCGGCAATCGCGAAACCATCAGACCGCACGCGTGATCTCCCCGTCTTCGTCCGGCGGCGTGCCGAACAGGCCGCCCATCAGCAGGCCGATGCGTTCCACCGTCGTCTCGTGCGTCGGCCGGCTGTCGGACAGGCGGCCGTGGAACAGCACGGAAATCCGGTCGCTCAGCACGAACAGCTCGTCCAGATCCTGGCTGATCACCAGAACCGCGGCGCCCGAGCGCGCCAGCCCGATCAGCGCCTTGTGGATCGCCGCCGCGGCGCCGGCATCGACGCCCCAGGTCGGCTGGCCGACCACCAGCAGCTTGGGCTTCTGCAGGATCTCGCGACCGATGATGAATTTCTGCAGGTTGCCGCCCGACAGCGACCGCGCTTCCGCCCGGTGGCCGTGGGCGACTACGTTGAAGCCGCGGATGATCGTTTCGGCATAGGCCCGCGCCCGGCCGAAATGGACCATGCCGCCACGCACCAGCGGCTCGCGGGCATACCCCGACAGCAGCGCATTCTCAGAGAGGCTCAGTTCCGGGACGGCGCCGCGGCCCAGCCGCTCCTCCGGCACGAAGGCGAGGCCGAGCGCGCGGCGCGCGCGCGGCCCCAGATGCCCGGCCGAGGTGCCCTCGATCACCACGGACTCGGCGTCAGCAACCAGCATCTCACCGCTGAGCGCGGCCATCAGCTCCGCCTGCCCGTTGCCGGCCACCCCGGCGATGCCCAGGATCTCGCCCGCCCTCACCTCGAAACCGACGTCTTTCAGGTTGGTGGCGAAGGGATTGTCGGAGGTGGTGGACAGATGGCGCACCGACAGGCGCGCGGCCCCGGCGGCACCCTGCGGCGGCCGTTCGGGCATGGACAGCTCCGCCCCCATCATCATCTCGGCAAGGCTGCGCGCCGTCTCCTGCCGCGGGTCGGCGGCGCCAACCACCTTGCCGGCGCGCAGAACGGTGGCGCGGCTGCACAGCGCGCGGATCTCCTCCAGCTTGTGCGAGATGTAGAGGATCGTGCAGCCCTCCGCCGCCAGGACGCGCAGCGTCTCGAACAGCTTGGCGGCCTCCTGCGGCGTCAGGACCGAGGTCGGCTCGTCCATGATCAGCAGCTTCGGATCCTGCAGCAGGCAGCGCACGATCTCCACCCGCTGCCGCTCGCCCACCGACAGGTGGAAGACATGGCGTTCGGGGTCGAGCGCAAGGCCATAGCGTTCGGACACGCTGCGGATGCGGTCGGCCAGCTCGTCCATCCGGCCGGCATCGTCCAGGCCGAGCGCGATGTTCTCCGTCACCGTCAGCGTGTCGAACAGCGAGAAGTGCTGGAACACCATGCCGATGCCCAGCCGCCGGGCTCCGGCAGGATCGGGGACATTGGTCTCCGCCCCCTGCCACAGCATGGTTCCGGAGTCGGGGTGCAGCACACCGTAGATCATCTTGACCAGGGTGGATTTGCCGGCGCCGTTCTCACCCAGCAGCGCATGGATCTCGCCCGGCTGGAGGACGAGGTCGACATGGTCGTTGGCGAGGCATCCGGGGAATCGCTTGGTGATGCCGCGCAGCTCCAGGCGGGGCGGCGAAGCGTCCGGGGGAAAAGTCTCGGCGTGCGAAGGCAAGGAGGGTCAATCCGGGAAAAGGTCAAACCTGTATGGCAATGCCAAAGCCGTGCCACCGCTACCAACAGAGTAATCCGGTGGCACCACCGGCCGTCAACAGCCGATCCTCTGCCTATACGCAATGCATTTGCCGCTTCGGTCATCATGCCACAGTCCGTGGCGGCAACCCAGCCTTTCGCCCGGGGGGTCTGTTGCGATGCGGCAGGCCCTTGCCAGCCGGCCCGTTCGGACCAACACTCCAGACGGTCGGCAGTTCGGCCGATCGGACAGGGTGGAGGCAAGGATGTCGGCGGGTTACGCGGTGCTGGACCGGCGGAGCGTGGTGGCGGTGACGGGGGAGGACCGCAAGGCCTTCCTGCAGGGGCTGGTGTCCAACGACATGCTGCGCGTTACCCCCGACCATGCCGCTTATGCCCTATTCCTGACCCCGCAGGGCAAGTTCCTGCATGATTTCACCGTCGTCGAATCGGGTGCCGTCGAATCGGGTACGGATGCGTCAGCGGCACTTCTGCTCGATCCGGAGATGGACCGGCGCGCCGACCTGCTGCGCCGGCTGAAAATGTACAAGCTCCGCTCGAAGATCGCGCTGGAGGACCGGGCCGAGGCGCTGCGCGTCGTGGTGGCATTCGGGGACGGCGCGCTGGCTGCGCTGGGACTGCCGGCGGAGCCGGGCACGGCACGGCCCTTCGGCGGCGGGATCGCCTTCACCGACCCCCGACTGCCGGCGCTGGGCGCCCGCCTGTTCCTGCCTGCGGACGGCATTGCGGAACTGGAGACAGCCGGGCTGGTGCGACGGGATGCCGCGGAGTACGACCGCCTGCGCCTGTCGCTCGGCGTGCCGGACGGGACCGACGACCTGATCCCGGAAAAGTCGATTCCCCTTGAGAACCGGATGGACGCGCTGAACGCCATTTCCTGGGACAAGGGCTGCTACATGGGGCAGGAGCTGACCGCCCGCACCAAGTACCGCGCCCTGATCAAGAAGAAGCTGTTCCCCGCCGCCATCGAGGGTCCGGCACCGGAACCGGGCACTCCGGTGATGCTGGAGGGCAAGGAGGCCGGGGAGATCCGCAGCGTCCGCGACGGCGCGGCACTCGCCCTGCTGCGGCTGGAGGAGGTGCGGCGCGCGGCCGAGAACGGGCTTTCCTTCCAGGCCGGTCCGGCGACGCTGACGCCGCAGGAACCGGGCTGGGACATTACCACCAAGGGTTAGGCCCACACCGAAAGAGTTCACGGAAGGTGAGATCAAACGGGGCTTGCGCCTGTTGTACCGGTGTCTTTCGACACAACGACAAAGGAGCCACCCCATGCGTCGCACCCTGATCGCCACCGCCGCCACGCTGGCTTTGCTCTCCGGCGCCGCCGTCGCGCAGACCACCTCGCCGACCGTGGGCAATCCGTCCTCGTCGACCTCCACCATGTCGAACAGCGCCACCACCGGCAGCTCGGCCACCAGTGCCACCGGCGGCCAACTCGCCAGCGCCGAGGAGTTGATCGGCAAGAACGTCTATGGCCGCGACAATGAGAAGATCGGCGAGGTCGACGACGTGATCCTCGACGCCAACGGGCAGGCCAAGCAGCTGGTGGTCAGCTCCGGCGGCTTCCTCGGCATCGGCGAGAAGCAGGTCGCGGTCGACTACACCGCCGCCAACTGGGATTCGCAGAACAACCGCCTGAACCTGGCCGGCATGAGCCGCGACGACGTGAAGGCGATGCCGGAGTTCAAGTACGACGACACCATGACGTCGCTGAACAAGAACCGGAAGCCGGCCGAGGACGATAAGATGGCGCCGGGCGCCGCCCCGACCACCGGCTCGACCGGGACCACCGGCACGACGACCGGCACCGGCAGCACGGCGCAGTAAAGGTCGTCGCGGCATTGGGGGAGTTAGCCCCCCTGACCCTCCCCCGCCCAGCGGGGGAGGGTCAGGGTGGGGGTCTAACTTTCCCTCCCCCCAGCACCCTCACCCCCGCAGCAGATCCACGAAACGCCGGCAGGCCACGATCTCCGCACGTACGTTCGCGCGGCGCTTCGTGGCCTCCGCGTCTTCACCCCACTGCTCGATCTGGTAGGTCTCGTCCAGTTGCGAGACCTCGAAAGCCTCTTCGGCGCCGATGCGGCCTTCCAGCAGGGCCAGCGCCACGATGATCGAACCGCAGACGCCGGTCGTGGTCTGCAGCGCCGACAGGTACCAGTCGTCGGTCCGCTCCACCACCCGGCGCAGGGCGGCCAGCGCCTCCTCCGGCTGCGGCTTGGGCATCAGGCCGGCACAGACATGCAGCGGCGCGTCGTAGGTCAGCGCCGCCCAGTCCAGCAGCGGTTGCCACAGCTGGGCCTGACGGTCCACCAGCGGCTGGGGATGTTCGGCGCGGTAGCACAGCAGGTCGGTGCCGGCATAGGCGCTGATGGCCTGGACGATGTCGGGCCGCTTGGCCGGAATCAGGTCGACGGCGGTGCTCGACAGTTGCATCAGCGGCATGGAATGGGCGTCGATCTGGTCGCCCTGCTCCGCCCATTCGTCCGCCACGCCCTGGGCCAACGGCCGGCTGGGGAAAACCAGCGGCGCCTTGGCAGGGCTGCGCACCGGACGGCCGTCCAGTTCGACCCGGAAGCCGCCTTCGGTCTCGCCGACCCCCGCCGCCTTGTAGAAACGCTTCATCGCTTACCTTTCCAAAAGCTCCAGCACCGCGGTGGCGACATCCCGCCCGCGGTGAACGATGCGGTCCGCCCCGGCCCGCTCCAGCTCCGGCACCGCGTGATAGCCCCAGGAAACGCCGACCGACCGCACCCGCGCGTTGCGGGCCATCTGAATGTCGTAGGTCGTGTCGCCGATCACAACCGTGCCCGCCTCTTCCGCGCCGGTCTCCGCCAGCGCGCGCTGGACCATGTGCGGGTTGGGCTTGCCGGGACCGACATCGGCGGTCTGCAGCGTGACGAAGCGCCCGGTCAGCCCGTGCCCCTTCAGCACGGCGTTCAGCCCGCGCCGCGACTTGCCGGTCGCGACCCCTAGCAGGATGCCCGCCTCTTCCAACGCCGCCAGCGTGTCGATGATGCCGGGGAACAGCGGCTCGTCCACATCGCCCCGGCTGCGCGCGGCGGAGAAGGCCCGCTTGTAGCTTTCCGCCACCGCGACATGGGCCTCGGCGTCGTGGGTGGGCAGCAGCAGGGCCACCGCCTCCACCAGCGACAGTCCGACCATGCGGCGGACCTCCATCGGGTCGGGCTCGCCCAGCCCATGCTCCGCCCAGGCCTGGGTCATGGCGTCGATGATCGCGAACTGGCTGTCGACCAGCGTGCCGTCGCAATCGAACAGGGCGAGACGCAGGGGCGATTTCCCGGAAGCCGCCATCACTCGAAATCCTCGAACGGATCGTCGCGCAGGTTCGGGCTGAAGCCGAAATACTTCCAGGTCGCCTGCATGTGGTCGGGCAGCGGAGCGGTGACGTCGATGGTCTTGCCGCCGCGCGGGTGCGGCAGGATCAGCCGGCGGGCATGCAGATGCAGCTTCTTCGTCACCTCCGCCCCGGCCAGGAAGGCGCCCTGCCCGGCATATTTGCCGTCGCCGAGGATCGGCGTCCCGACGGCGGCCATGTGGACGCGCAGCTGGTGGGTGCGGCCGGTCAGCGGCCACATGGCGACGAAGGCCGCCTGCTTGCCGACATTCTCCTGCACCGAATAGACGGTGACGGCGCGCTTGCCCTCTTCCTTGTTCTCGGCCACCCGCTCGCCATGGGGACCGCCTTCCTTGGCCAGCGCGAGGTCGATCTTGCCCTGGTAGGGCGTCGGCACGCCGACGGTGACGGCCCAGTAGATCTTGCGCACGGCGCTGCCGCGGAACAGCTCCGTCAGCTTGCTGGCGGCGAAGGTGGTGCGGGCCAGCAGCAGGACGCCCGAAGTGTCCTTGTCCAGCCGGTGGACCAGCTTCGGCCGCTCGTTGCCGTCGAAGCGCAGGGCGTCCAGCATGGCGTCGAGGTGCTTGGAGGTGCCGGTGCCGCCCTGCACCGCCAGACCGGCCGGCTTGTTGATGGCGATCACGTCGGCATCGCGGTAGAGCACCAGCGCCTGCAGTTCGGCGATCTGCTTGTCGGACATGCCCTTGGGCTTGCCCGCCCCCGGATTGGGCCCCTTGACCGGAGCCGCCCAGGCGGCAAGCGGCGGAATGCGCACGCCCTGCCCCGCCGCCAGCCGCGACGACGTCTCCGCCCGCTTGCCGTCGATGCGGACTTGGCCCGTACGCAGCAGCTTCTGCAGATAGCTGTGGTTCACGTCGGGGAAATGCCGCTTGAACCAGCGGTCGAGCCGCATGTCGGCCTCGTCGGCCGTGACGGTGCGGGTTTCGACCTTGCTGTCGCTCTTGGTTTCAGTCGACGGGTCGGCAGCGTGATCGGGAGAGTCAGTCATCAGAGGGACACCGAAACAAGAGAACGCACGGCCCACAGGCCGGCAAAGAAGCCCACCACGCTGAACAGCGTCGAGGCGAGGAAGTATCCCGCCGCCGCGGCGAACTCGTCTCGGGCGACGAGAACACCGATGTCCAGCGTGAAGGAGGAGAAGGTGGTGAAGCCGCCGAGCACGCCGACCAGCAGCAGGGCCCGCAGCTCCGGCGACGGCGACCAGGTCAGTGCCGCCAGTTCCGACAGCACGCCCATCACCGTGCAGCCGATGACGTTGACGACGATCGTCCCCACCGGGAACCGGGTGCCAACCCACTGCATGATCGCCAGCAGCATCAGATAGCGCGCCACCGATCCGGCGGCACCACCGACGGCAACGGCAAGCAAGGACAGGGGGGATGCGAGCACGGCGCCTCCGGTTCAGCGCAGGACGGTGGGGTTGGGGATCGAGCGCCGGATTAGAGCCAGAAACCGCGCCACTTGTCACGCGATGGACAATGGCGGCAGGATCGTCGGCATGGAAACGCTCCCCCACAACGCCGCCCTGCTGATCGTCGACCTGCAAATGGCCATCGACGATCCGCGCTGGAGCCGCATCGGTCCGCGCAACAACCCGCAGGCCGAAGCCAACATCGCGGCATTGCTGGCCGCCTGGCGGCGGGACGGGCGGCCCATCGTCCATATCCGCCATGATTCGGTGGAGCCCGACTCCACCTACCGTCCGGGCGGCCCCGGCCACGCCTTCAAGGATGAGGCCATGCCGCTGCCGGGCGAAACGGTGATCGGCAAGGCGGTGAACAGCGCGTTCATCGGCACCGGTCTCGACGAGTGGCTGCGCGGCCGCGGCATCGGCACGCTGGTGGTGGGCGGCGTCGTCACCAACAACAGCGTCGAGGCGACAGTGCGGATGGCCGGAAACCTCGGCTTCGACGTGCGTCTGGTCGCCGACGCCTGTTTCACCTTCGCCAAGTTGGATCGGTCGGGAAGGCTGCGCACCGCGGACGAGGTCCACGACCTGTCGCTCGCCAACATGGACGGCGAATATGCGACGGTGGTGGAGACGGCGGAGGTGTTGGGGGCGGTGTCGGCTTCGAGCACCCCCACCTAGCCTCCCCCGCTGGGCGGGGGAGGCTAGGTGGGGGGTCTAACTCCGCGCCTACGCCAGCTTCGCCTTCAGGAACTCCACCGTGCGCTTCCAGGCCAGATCGGCGGCCTCCTTGTTGTAGCGCTCGGCCGAGGTGTCGTTGTGGAAGGCGTGGTTGACGCCTTCGTACATGTGGATCTGATGTTCCACGCCGGCCTTCTTCAGCGCCTCGTCATAGGCGGGGATGCCGGCGTTGATGCGCTGGTCGAGCCCGGCGTAGTGCAGCATCAGCGGCGCCTTGACGGTGGTGACCAGCGCCGGGTCGGGCGCCGGGCCGTAGAAGGCGACGCCGGCCTTCAGGTCGGGCGCCTTCAGCGCCAGGCGGTTGACCATGCCGCCGCCCCAGCAGAAGCCGACGGCACCGACCTTGGCCGAGGAATAGCGGTAGGCCATCAGGTAGCTCATGGCCGCGATCAGGTTGTTGACCGTCTTGTCGCCGTCGAGCTGGCCGATCATGTCGCGGGCCTTGTCGGGGTCCTGCGGCGTGCCGCCCAGCGGCGACAGCAGGTCGGGCGCCAGGGCCACGAAGCCTTCGGTGGCGAGCCGGCGGGTGACGTCCTCGACATAGGCGTTCAGGCCGCGGTTCTCGTGGATGACGATCACCGCCGGGGCCTTGTCCGACAGCTTCGGCCGGGCGAGATACCCGGCAACGTCGCCGGTCGCCCCCTGGAAACTCACCTTTTCCGCCGCCAGACGCTTGTCGTCCTCGCCGACGATGGCCGCGTGGGCATAGTTCGGCTCGATCGCAGACAGAATGGCCGGGATCGCCGCCGCGCTGCCGGCCAGTACCGCCAGCCGCTCCAGGAAGACCCGGCGCGGCAGCGGCGCATGGGTGTATTCGTCGTAGAGATCGATGATACGCTGGTCCATCCCCAATGCCCCCTGTCTTGCCTATGCCGCAGCTCAGCCGGCGCGGTCGCGCTTGAGAGTGGGGGCACGGCACCGGCTTGGCAACCGGGGGACGGACGCGCTTTCGGCCTATGACGCGTCCGGCGCGGCCTCGGCCAACGGGACCAGTTCCGACGGCTGGTACTCGACCAGCCGCCCGTCGCGCATCTCCAGTACCCGGTCCATGCGGCGGGCGAGGTCCAGATTGTGCGTCGCGACCAGAGCGCCCACCTTGGCCTGACGGACGATCGCCGACAGCATGGTGAAGACATGCTCCGCCGTGTGCGGGTCGAGGTTGCCGGTCGGCTCGTCGGCGATCAGCAGCGATGGGGCGTTGGCCAGCGCGCGGGCGATGGCGACGCGCTGTTGCTCGCCGCCCGACAGGCGGGCCGGACGGTGGGTGCCGCGCTGCTCCAGCCCGACCATGCGCAGAAGCTCGTCCGCACGCTGCCTGGCGACGGCCTTCGGCACGCCGGCAATCATCTGCGGCAGGACGATGTTCTCCCGCGCGGAGAATTCCGGCAGCAGGTGGTGGAACTGGTAGACGAAGCCGATGGAGCGGCGCCGCACCTCGGTCCGCTTGCCGTCGTCCAGGTTCGACACGTCGGTGCCGGCGATGCGCACCGTGCCGCCGGTGGGCCGTTCCAGCAGGCCGGCGATGTGCAGCAGGGTGGATTTGCCGGCACCCGACGGGCCTACCAGGGCAACCAGTTCCCCGGCGCCGACCGTCAGTTCGACCCCGCGCAGCACCTCCAGAATCTCGCCCGCCTGTTCGAAGCGGCGGACGATATCCTTCAGTTCCAGCATCGGCTGCATGACCGCATCACTCATAGCGCAGCGCCTCCACCGGATCGAGCCGGGCGGCGCGCCAGGACGGGTAGATGGTGGCTGCGAAGGACAGGCCCAGCGCCATCAGCGTCACCTGCACCACCTCGCTCCAGTCGATCTTGGCCGGCAGGTGGGAAAGGAAATAGATCTCGGCGTTGAACAGGTTCGTGCCGGTCAGGCCCTGGATGACCTGCCGGATACTCTCGATGTTCAGCGCGAAGGACACGCCCAGCGCCAGCCCCAGCAGCGTCCCCGTCACGCCCACGCTGGCACCGGACAGGAAGAAGATGCGCATGACCATGCCGCGCGTCGCCCCCATGGTGCGCAGGATCGCGATGTCGCGCCCCTTGTCCTTCACCAGCATGATCAGGCTGGAGATGATGTTGAAGGCCGCGACCATGATGATCAGCGACAGGATAAGGAACATCACGTTGCGTTCGACCTGAAGGGCGGTGAAGAAGCTGGCGTTCGACTGCTGCCAGTCGACCACCCGCCCTTCCCCGGCCACCGCCGATTGGACCGCGGCACGCGCGGCAACGATCTGCATCGGGTCGTCGATGAAGACCTCCAGCGATGTCACGGCTTCGCCGGTGCGGAAGAAGGCCTGCGCCTCCTCCAGCGGCAGGAAGATGAAGCTGTTGTCGTATTCGAACATGCCGACGTCGAAGATCGCGCCGACGGGATAGCTGCGCATCCGCGGCACGGTGCCGAAGGCGGTGACGTTGCCCTGCGGCGCGATCAGTGTGATCTGGTCACCGACGCTCAACCCCAGCCGCTGGGCCATGCGCGATCCGATGGCGATGCGGTCGTCTCCGAATTCCTCGGCCGAGCCGCGGATGACGTTGTTGGCAAGTGTCGGCCGCATCCTGAAGTCTTCCGCCCGCACGCCGCGGATGACCGCGCCCGACGCGACGCCGCGCACCGACACCAGCGCCTGGCCTTCCACCGTTGGGGTGACCGTGTTGACTCCGGGCGTGTTGCGCAGCTTGCCGGCCAGGATGTCGAAGTCCGGCAGCGGCCCGCCGCGCATGTTGTAGACGTTGAGGTGCCCGTTGAGGCCGAGCACACGGCCCAGCAGCTCCGCCCGGAAGCCGTTCATCACCGCCATCACGATGATGAGCGTCGCGACGCCGAGCGCGATGCCCAGCAGCGAGAACCCCGCGATGACCGAGATGAACCCTTCCTGGCGGCGCGCCCGGAGGTAACGCATCGCGACCATGCGTTCGAAGGCGTTGAAGATCATGCGAGGGTCCTATGGGTGGGCGGAAACGATGCCCTACATGGGAACGTGAGCGTGGCGGAAAAAGGGCAAAGCCCGGATCGCCGCATTGCGGCCATCCGGGCTTCCTGGTCGGGTTAAGCCGATCAGCCCAGCAGCTTCGCCAGCGCCGCCTCGACCGGCAACTCTTCCTTCTCGCCGGTGGCGCGGCGCTTCAGCTCGACGACGCCGTTCTTCAGGCCGCGGGGGCCGACGACCAGCTGCCAGGGAACGCCGATCAGGTCCATGTCGGCGAACTTGGCGCCGGGACGCTCGTCACGGTCGTCATAGGCGACCTCCAGGCCGGCGCCCTCCAGCTTGGCGTTCAGCTCGGCGCAGACGCGGTCGGTCTCGGCGTCGCCGGACTTCAGGTTGATCAGGCCGACATTGAAGGGAGCGACGGCGTCCGGCCAGATGATGCCGTTGTCGTCGTGGCTGGCCTCGATGATCGCGCCCATCAGGCGCGACACGCCGATGCCGTAGCTGCCCATCTCCACCGGGATCGACTCGCCGTTCGGACCAGCGACCACGGCATTCATCGGCTTCGAATATTTGGTGCCGAAGTTGAAGATATGGCCAACCTCGATGCCGCGGGCGGAAACCAGTTCCGACTCCGGCACCGGGCTGTTGGCCGGGTCGTGCTTCTCGTCGGTCGCGGCATAGATGGCGGTGACGCGGTCGAAGAAGGGCTGCAGGTCGTCCTCCATGCCGGGGGCGTCCTTCAGCACGTCCAGGTTCATCCAGTCCTTGTGGCAGAAGACGCCGCTCTCGCCGGTCTCGGCCAGGATGATGAACTCGTGGCTCAGGTCGCCGCCGATGGGGCCGGTGTCGGCGCGCATCGGGATCGCCTTCAGTCCCATGCGGGCGAAGGTCCGCAGATAGGCCAGGAACATCTTCTGGTAGGAACGGCGGGCGCCGTCCGGATCGATGTCGAAGGAATAGGCGTCCTTCATCAGGAACTCGCGGCCGCGCATCACGCCGAAGCGCGGGCGGATCTCGTCACGGAACTTCCACTGGATGTGGTAGAGGTTCAGCGGCAACTGGCGGTAGCTCTTGACGAAGGAGCGGAAGATGTCGGTGATCATCTCCTCGTTCGTCGGGCCGAACAGCATCTCGCGGTCGTGGCGGTCGGTGATGCGCAGCATCTCCTTGCCGTAATCGTCGTAACGGCCGCTCTCGCGCCACAGATCGGCCGACTGGATGGTCGGCATCAGCAGTTCCTGCGCACCGGCGGCGTCCTGCTCCTCGCGGACGATCTGCTCGATCTTGCGCAGAACCCGATAGCCCAGCGGCAGCCAGGCATAGATGCCGGCGCTGGTCTGGCGGATCATCCCGGCCCGCAGCATCAGGCGGTGCGAGACGATCTGCGCCTCGGTCGGGGTCTCCTTGAGGGTCGGCATGAAGAAGCTGGACAGCCGCATGGCTCTGCTCTCGTGTGCGAGGTGTTCGACAAGGCCGCGCGGACATGCTCCTTTTTCGAACGGGAGCGGACTCGGGCGGCGGGTGAGCGACTTTAGGAAGGTCGCCCGCACTTGTCCACTGTAAGCCCCCGCTTCCTCCCCGGCCGCCCCGGCCCTACCGGGTGCGGCAATAGGCGTAGAGGCGGTCCTCCGCCCCCGGATCGATCGGCTGGCCGTTGAGATAGAGCCGGTCGCCGACGACGCTCAGCCAGACCGAAGTCACGTCGTCGGGCAGAAACGGCACCGACGGCAGCGCAATGCCCATCCGCCGGGCGAGATCCACCGACAGCGGCAGGTCGATGGGAATGGGCGGTTGTGCGCCGGCGGTGCCCGGCAGGTCTGCGGGCGCCACCGGGCGGCCGTTCACATCCACCCCCGGCCGGTATTCCACGTTGGCGGCCGGCACATGGCGGGTCAGACGCTGGCACAGCGACAGATCGATCACCGGCCGCTCGCGGGCGGCATCGGGGGTCAAAGGGATCGGACCCGGCAACTGCGGCTGCGATTGCGCGGATGCGGAGCCGGCCGCAAGAGCCAGCAGGCACGCGGTCAGGCCGGCGCGCAGGGCCTCTGGCGCCGTCACAGCGTGTGCCGCTCGGCCAGCAGGGCCGGGTTGCGCATGGCTTTCCAATAGAGCGACAGGTAGGGCATCCCTTTCTCCGCCTCCTCCTGGGTCCGCGCCGACTGGCGGATGTATTTGCCGATGAAGGGCTTGTTCACATGCTCCAGGTCCACCGCGGCCTTCAGCACCAGGAACTCGCCGATCTTGTCCGGCAGATTGTAATGCCATTTCTGCAGGCAGTCGGAGGTCACGCCCGGCTTGGCCTGTTCCGGTTCAGGTAGATAGAATTCCTGATGGTGATACTGCGAGATCTCCTTCCACGCCTGGGCGACCCGGCCGGGTTTCAGCCGCGGCAGGGCCTTCAGGATACGGACATCGTCGTGGAACAATGGCAGGAAACCGCGCTTCTGCGCCAGTTCGGTCAGCATGATGTGCAGCCCGGCCATCACGCCGCCTTCCGCACCCGCGCCGTGGCCACCGTCGGACTTCTCTTCGCGCTTGCGGCCGAACAGGGCGCTGAAAAAGCCCTTCTTCGGCTTGGCGCCGCCACCGGCCCCGCCATTGTCCTGCCCGACCTTGCGCTCGTCCCACAGCGAATCCCAGGCATATTCCCAGGCGGTGAAGATGGCGTTGGAGCGGTCGTCGAGGACGGTCAGCAGATACTCGCGGCCTTCCCGCGCCCAATCGACGTCGCCGACGATGGCGCGGACCGGCCGGCGGCTGAGCACCACCGGCAGGATGCCGACGCGCACGAGGTCCTGATAGAACTCGACGAAGGATGGCGTCTGGATGAAAGGCAGCATGGAGCAGGGCTGCTGGTCCGGCGCCAGCAACTCCATGCTTTTTCTGGTCCGCTCCAACAGTTCGGTCGTCAGAACCGCGGCGAACTGATCGAATCGTTCGTTTTCGTTCGCGGCCATCGGCGCCTCGACTGTCGTCCTTCTTCTGACGCCCGCCGGAACGGGCGATTGACCGGTTGGTCCGATGGGCCAATGCGGACGACCACCCGGGCGGCGCGTGCCTCCGGACGGCATTCTTTGCGGCCATTCTCGCCGGATAGGGAGAAACCCCAAGGCAGAATCGGCCCGAGCAACGCTACCAAGGAAACCGTTAACGTTTTCTGGACCTGCGGAGGAAATTTCCTGTCCGCATGCAAACAATCGGCATGGCGGATAAAGAAAGGCCGCGCGGCGAATGCGGCGCGGCCTGTCGAGTTTAGGGAGGAATCGCCACCAGGCGTCGGAAAGGGAGGAAGGTCCTCCCTCGTCACATCAAAAGAGTGAACCCGTGCCGCAGCCATGGCAAGCCCAAAACAAAGGCAATACCCTGCCATGCTCAAAGTTTTTGCATTTCTGCCCAGCCTTTCGGCGATTGCCGCCGTTCTGACCGGACCTTTGCCTACTTCATGGGCTCAAACCCGCGATAGCCGCTGTCGACCGCGGCCTTCCAGGGCGGACTCTGGGCCAGGACGGCGGCGTGGACCGGACAATCAGGCTGGTGCGCACCCGGCAGGTAGCCCAGGCTCATCAGAAACTCGCCGACGATCTCGCCGCCTGTGAAGCGGAAGGTCCGGCCGAACAGCTTCACCCATTCCGCCTTGGTCAGCGGATGATGGGCGCGCAGCCAGCCGTCGAAGGAGCCATGGGTCTCGCGCAGGGCAATGATCCGGCGGGCATTCTCGATCACCGCATCGACCTTCAGACGGTTGCGGATGATACCGGCGTCGGCCAGAAGCCGCGCCCGTTCCGCCTCGCCGTAGGCGGCGACCCGGTCGATGTCGAAATCGTCGAAGGCGGCGCGGAACGCCTCGCGCTTCTTCAGGATGGTCAGCCAGGACAATCCGGCCTGGTTGATCTCCAGCACCAGCCGTTCGAACAGCACCCGGTCGTCGCTGCTCGGGAAGCCGTATTCGCCGTCATGGTAGGGGCCATGGTGGAGATGGCCGGGTGCGGCCGCGCAATAGGTCAGGCTCACCCGCCCTCTCCTCTCCGGTCGGTCAGTACATGTGCCGCGCCATTTCGCGGAAGGAGATGATCCCGGACCTCTCCACGCCGAAGATCACCAGCCACACCAGAAGGGCGACCACCGACGTGATCATGAACTTGCGCAGGATGCGCGGCTCGACGGGCGCGGACGACGCCATGCCGGGCTCCGGTTCGTCCGGCGTTCTGACACCCCAGGGCAGCACCCCGAACAGCACCACCCACCACACGACGATATAGACGAAGACCGCCGTCACCCAGTTGTCCATCGCCCTCTCCGCCGCCTTTCGTCCCCTAACCTTCTCCGCCCGCCGCCCGGCGGAGGGATCAGGCCTGCTCCAGTTCCACCAGCGTCCCGCAGAAGTCCTTGGGGTGCAGGAACAGGACCGGCTTGTCGTGGGCGCCGATCTTGGGCTCTCCATCGCCCAGCACGCGGGCGCCCTGCTCCTTCATCCGGTCGCGGGCGGCCAGGATGTCGTCCACCTCGTAACAGATGTGGTGGATGCCGCCGGACGGGTTCTTTTCCAGAAAGCCAGAGATGGGAGACTTTTCGCCGAACGGATGCAGCAGTTCGATCTTGGTGTTGGGCAGGGTGACGAAAACCACGGTCACGCCATGCGGCGGCAGATCCACCGGCTGAGACACCGCGGCCCCCAGCGTGTCGCGGTAAAGCGCGGTCGCCGCGGGCAGGTCCGGAACGACAATAGCGACGTGGTTGAGCTTCCCGATCATGCGTGTCCTCTCGCTGGCTGTCCGTCTGGCCCGTTAGCGGGCTCTGATAAGCCTGTTATACACACTTTCCGTCAGACGCGGACCAGATGGACCTCCGTCACCGGCTTCTTGCCATGGGACGCATTGAAGCAGCGGCGGACGGCGATCCGCGCCGCCTCCTTCACCTGGGCATCGTCGGCGCGCGCCGATTTGGGCAGCATCGCCACCGATTCGCGCACCGCGTCGATCACGTCCAGCAGCAGGTCGCGGTCGGTCGCCTCGTCGATCAGCCCCATCACCGCCACCTGCGGCGCGGTCAGCAGTTCCCCGCTCCCGGTCATCACCAGCGTCACCACGGCGGCGCCGTTGTTCACCATGCGGTTGCGTGCCCGCATCATGCCGGTGTCGAGCGGCACCAGCCGCTTGCCGTCCACCGCCATGCGGCCGGACCGCACATGGGCGACCACCTGCGCGCCCTCCGCCCCGTCAAGCCGGATCAGTTCCCCATTGGCCGGCACGATGCTGTGGGCGACCTGACAGTCTTCCGCCAGGGCCGCATGGGCCTGCTGGTGCCGCTGCTCGCCGTGGACCGGCACCGCGATGCGCGGCCGCACCCATTGGTACATGCGCACCAGCTCGTCCCGCGCCGGATGACCGGAGACGTGGACCGCCGCCTCGTCCGCCGTGACCAGCTCCACGCCCTGGGCGACCAGCTGGTTCTGCATGCGCCCGATGGCCCGCTCGTTGCCGGGGATCTCGCGGGAGGAGAAGATCACCACGTCGCCGCGCGACAGCGTGACCTGCGGATGGTCGTTGGCGGCGATGCGGGCAAGGGCGGAGCGCGGCTCTCCCTGGCTGCCGGTACAGATCAGCACCAGCTTTTCCCGCGGCAGATAACTGGCGTCATGCTCCGACAGGAATTTCGGCACGTCGGCCAGATAGCCGCTGGCCCGCGCCGCCTCGTTGATCCGCCACAGCGACCGGCCGACCAGCGCCACATGACGGTCATGCGCGGCGGCGGCGGCGGCGATGCTCTCCAGCCGCGCCACGTTGGTGGCGAAGCAGCTGACGGCAATTCGCGAATCGCGGTAGCGCCCGAACAGCTCCATCAGCGAGGCCCGCACCGTCGCCTCCGACCCGGCGGAGCCCGGTACCAGCGCGTTGGTGCTGTCGCCGACCAGTGCCAGCACTCCCTCGTCGCCGATGGCGCGCAGCCTCGCCTCGTCGGCGGTGTCGCCGACCAGCGGGTCGGGGTCCAGCTTCCAGTCGCCGGTGTGCAGGACAGTGCCGGCGGAGGTGCGGATGGCGAGCGCGTTCGGCTCCGGAATCGAGTGCGTCATGGTGACGTATTCGACGGAGAAGGGACCGACCTCCACCGTGCCGCCCAGCGGGATCTCATGGATCGGAACCGTGGCGCTCAGACCCTTCTCGTGCAGCTTGGCGCGCAGGAAGGCGGCGGTGAAGGGCGTGCAATAGACGGGGCAGCGCAGGTCCGGCCACAGATACTGCACAGCGCCCAGATGATCCTCATGCGCATGGGTCAGCACCAGCCCGACGAGGTCCGCCCGCCTCTCGGCGATGAAGGCCGGGTCGGGCATGATCACGTCGAGACCGGGCATGGTGTCGTCGGCGAAGGAGATGCCGAGGTCCACCATCAGCCACTTGCCTTGATGGCCATAGAGGTTGAGGTTCATCCCGATCTCGCCGGATCCGCCGAGCGGGAGGAAATACAGGGCGCCATCCTCCGGAACGAAGGTGTCCGCCGGCGCTGCAGGGATTCCGGCGGCTGTCTTGGAGGATTGTGTCATTGGACCGTGTTGCGCTTGTGGATCAGGAGGAGACCGCGGAGCGTCAGCTCATTGTCGGTGTGTTCGATCACATGGGTAGCCTTGGCGAAAAGAACAGCCAATCCGCCAGTAGCGACCACCCGCATCGGTTCGCCGTACTCCGCCCGGATGCGGGCGACCAGCCCTTCGATCAGGCCGACATACCCCCAGAAGATGCCCGACTGCATGCAGGCGATGGTGTTCCGCCCAATCACATGCTCCGGCGGCTGGATCTCCACCCGCGGCAGCTTGGAGGCGGCCATCTGCAGCGCCTCCAGCGACAGGTTCAGCCCCGGTGCGATCACGCCGCCGCAATAATTGCCGTCGGCATCCACCACGTCGAAGGTCGTCGCGGTGCCGAAATCGATGACGATCAGCGGGGACTTGTATGTCGCGGCGGCGGCCACCGTGTTGACCAGCCGGTCGGCCCCGACCTCCTCCGGCCGGTCGACCAGCGCCTTGGCGCCCAATTCGACGCCGGGCTGGCCGACGATTACCGGTTCGCAGCCGAAATGATCCTTGCACAGGCGCTTCAGATTGAAAGTGGCGCCGGGCACGACGCTGGCGATGATCGCGCCATGGATGTCGACCGGCTTCAGCCCCTTCAGCGCCATCAGGTGCGTCAGCCACACCATGTATTCGTCGGCGGTGCGTTTGGGATCGGTCGCCGTGCGCCAGATGCCGCGCTGGCGGTCGCCGTCATAGATGGCGAACACCACATTCGTGTTTCCGGCGTCGATGGCTAGCAGCATGGCGTGGTCCTGAAGGCGATGGGCACTTGGGATTAGCTGGCGGCAGAAGGTGCGAAGAACACGTCCCCGGCGGCGATCCGCTGGCGCGGTCCGCCGTCCGTTGGATCAAGCAACAGAACGCCGTCGCTGTCCAGATCGGCGAAGGTGCCGGGGATCGTCCGATCGGCCAGCCTGACCATGATCGGTCCGCCGAGCCCGCGGGCGCGAGACAGCCAAGCTTCACGCACCGGAGCGAAGCCATGGGCGCGCCAGCGGCCATACCAGTCCGCCAGGTGACCGGCAAAGACCTCCAACAGGGCGCCGGCTCCCATCGGCGGTGCCCCTTCGGCGATCAGCGATGTCGCGCCGTACTCGGCGGTCGCGGGAAAATGCCGCAGGTTGATGCCGACGCCCAGCACCACCCAGGCGACCGCACCGTCCGCCGCAGGCTCCGACTCGAGGAGGATACCGGACAGCTTGCGGTCATGCACCAGCACGTCGTTCGGCCATTTGCAGCGCACGCCGCCGGGATCGGGCAGTACGGATTCGGCAGTCTCGGCGATGGCCAGCGCAGCGACGAAGGAGACCTGTGCGGCTTCCGCCGGCGGCCGGCCGGGCCGCAGGATCGTCGTGCTGTAGAGGTTGCCTTCGGGGGACGTCCAGGCCCGGCCCCGCCGGCCGCGCCCGCTTTCCTGCCGGCGGGCCCAGACGATGGTGCCTTCCGGTGCCCCTGAACGCGACAAGGCCTTCGCTTCGTCGTTCGTGCTGCCGACGGAGTCGAAGGCCTTGACCTGGAAGCCCGGAGGCAGGCGCAGACGCGCCGCCTCCGCTTCGAGAGATAACGTCATCGGTCCGCCGTCAGCCGGCGAACAGGGCCGCCGCGGCAGCCGCCGCACCGTTCAGGATCGGCGCCGGGGCGACGAAGAACAGCAGGGTGAACAGGCTGGTGACAACCAGAACGCCGGTCATGCCGTCGTCGTCCACCTTGTCGACCACCACCGCGGGCTCATCGAAATACATGATCTTGATGATGCGCAGGTAGTAGAAGGCGCCCACGACGCTCGTCAGCACGCCGATCACGGCCAGCGTGTATTCCTGCGCCGCGACGGCGGCCAGGAAGACATAGAGCTTGCCGAAGAAGCCGGCCATCGGCGGGATGCCGGCCATGGAGAACATGAAGATCGCCATGGTGGCGGCCAGCATCGGGTTGGTCTTTGACAGGCCGGCGAAGTCCTTGATCTCCTCCAGCATCTGGCCCTTGGCCTTCATGCTAAGGATGACCGCGAAGGCGCCGATGTTCATGGCGATGTAGAGCGCCATGTAGATCAGCACGCCACGCACGCCGTCCTGGGTGCCGGTGGTCAGGCCGACCAGGGCGTAACCGACGTGGCCGATGGAGCTGTAGGCCATCAGGCGCTTGATGTTGGTCTGCATGATGGCGACAAAGGACCCGATCACCATCGACAGCACGGCGGCGGCGACCAGCACCTGATGCCACTGGTCGGCGAGATGGCCGAACGGCTCGATCACCACGCGGGTCAGCAGGGCGATCGCCGCGACCTTCGGGGCCGCCGCGAAGAAGGCGGTCACCGGCGTCGGCGCGCCCTCATACACGTCCGGGGTCCACATGTGGAACGGCGCGGCGGAGACCTTGAAGGCCAGACCGGCCATCACGAACACCAGACCGATCACCAGACCCGGCGACACGTGGGCGCCGCCGGCGAACAGGGCGGCGACCTTGTCGAAGGAGGTCGTGCCGGCGAAGCCGTAGACCAGAGACGCACCGTACAGCAGCATGCCCGAGGAGAGCGAGCCGAGGACGAAATACTTCAGACCGGCTTCGGACGACTTGGCGCTGTCGCGGCGGAAGGCCGCGATGACGTAGAGCGCGAGGCTCTGCGTCTCCAGCCCGACATAGAGAGAGATGAAGTCGTTGGCCGAGATCATCATCAGCATGCCGAGGGTCGCGAAGACCATCAGCACCGGGAACTCGAAGCGGGCCATTTGCTCCCGCTCGTTGAACCCGAGCGAGAGGACGACCGCGAAGGCCGCCGACACCAGCACCAGCACCTTCATGAAGACGCCGAAGGCGTCCATCACGAACATGCCGTTGAAGGTGACGATGCGGCCGCTGCCGTAGCCCATCGCCAGTACGGCGGCGAGCAGCATGCAGACGATCGCCAGGTAGGAGACGGGACGGGTGAAACCGTCGCCGCGGAACACGCCCAGCATCAGCAGGGCGACGCCCGAGAGTGCCAGGAAGATCTCCGGCAGGGCCGGCCAGATGTCGGGAAACACTGCGGTCATGTCGAAGAACCCCTTACCGAGCGGCGACCGAGACACCGGACGCGGCGTGCGACGCGGCCAGCTTGGTCTGGTAGGTCTGGATCAGCTGCTCGACCGATGCCGAGGTGACGTTCAGGAAGCTGCTGGGATAGACGCCCATCCACAGGACGACGGCGACCAGCGGCAGGAACACCGCGATCTCGCGCGGGGTCATGTCGAACATCGCCTTGACGTCCGGATTGACCAGCTTGCCGTAGACGACGCGACGGTACAGCCACAGCGCATAGGCGGCGCCCAGGACCATGCCGGTGGCGGCAAGGGCGGCAACCCAGGTGTTGTCCTGGAAGACGCCGAGCAGCACCAGGAACTCGCCGACGAAACCGGCGGTGCCCGGCAGGCCGACCGAGGCCATGGTCATGAACAGGAAGACCACCGCGTATTTCGGCATATTCTTCACGAGGCCGCCGTAACGGGCGATCTCGCGGGTGTGCAGCCGGTCATAGACCACGCCGACGCACAGGAACAGCGCGCCCGACACCACGCCGTGCGACAGCATCTGGAACACCGAGCCTTCGATGCCCTGCTGGTTCAGCGCGAACATGCCGATGGTGACGAAGCCCATGTGGGCGACCGACGAGTAGGCGATCAGCTTCTTCATGTCCTCCTGGGCGAGAGCGACCAGCGAGGTGTAGATCACGGCGACGACCGACAGCGTGTAGATCAGCGGCGCGAAGTACTCGGTCGCTTCCGGCAGGATCGGAATGTTGAAGCGCAGGAAGCCGTAGCCGCCCATCTTCAGCAGCACGCCGGCCAGGATGACCGAACCGGCGGTCGGCGCCTCGACGTGGGCGTCCGGCAGCCAGGTGTGGACCGGCCACATCGGCACCTTCACCGCGAAGGAGGCGAAGAAAGCCAGCCACAGCCACAGCTGCATGTTGCGCGGGAAATGGGTGGCGGTGATGGTCGGGATGTCGGTGGTGCCGGCCACGAAATACATGGCCAGGATCGCCAGCAGCATCAGGACCGAGCCGAGCAGCGTGTACAGGAAGAACTTGAAGGCGGCATAGACACGGCGCGGACCGCCCCAGACACCGATGATCAGGAACATCGGGATCAGGACGCCTTCGAAGAACATGTAGAACAGCACGAAGTCCAGCGCGCAGAACATCCCGATCATCAGGGTTTCCAGCGCGAGGAAGGCCATCATGTATTCCTTCACCCGGACCTGCACCGACTCCCAGCTCGCCAGGATGCACAGCGGCATCAGGAAGCCGGACAGGACGACGAACAGCACCGAGATGCCGTCGACGCCCATGTGGTAGTTGATGCCGAATTCCGGGATCCAGCCCGCCTTCTCGACCATCTGGTAGCCGGGATTGCGCGGATCGAAGTTGGCCCAGACGAGCAGCGTCAGCACGAAGGTGACGAGCGTCGTCCACAGAGAAATGTACCGCACGTTCCGCAGCACGTCCGGGGAGTTGCCCCGGCAGAACAGCAGGATCAGCGCGACGCCCACGAGCGGCAGGAAGGTCGCGAACGACAGGATCGGCCAGCTAGCCATTGTTGTTGTTCTCCTTCGATACCGCTCAGCCGAAAACCGACAGCCAGGCGACGAACAGGACGACCCCGATCACCATGGCAAAGGCGTAGTGATAGACGTAACCGGACTGCAGACGGCTGGTGCGTGCCGCGATGTCGCGGGTGGCGGCGGCAACGCCGTCCGGCCCCACGCCGTCGATCACCGCACCGTCGCCCGCCTTCCACAGCCCATAGCCCAGGGCCTTGGCCGGACGGGTGAACAGCGCGTCATACAGCTCGTCGAAGTACCACTTGTTGTAGAGGAACTGGTGGATGCCGCGGAAGGTGCCGGCGATCTTGCCCGGCAGGCCCGGCATCATGATGTAGCCGACATAAGCCATGGCGATGCCGATCAGGCCGACCACCAGCGGGGCCAGCTTGACCCAGCCCGGGGTGTGGTGGTGCGCGGCCTCGATGGTATCGTGGTCGTGCAGGACCATCAGGGCCTTGCCCCAGAACTCGGCGCGGTCATGGCCGATGAACCACTCGTGGAAACCGACGCCGGCGAACAGCGCGCCCAGGGTCAGGACCGCCAGCGGCACCAGCATGACGACCGGCGACTCATGGGCGTGGTCGTAGACCTTCTTGTCCATCCGCGGCGTGCCGTGGAAGGTCATGAACAGGAGACGCCAGGAGTAGAAGGCGGTCAGCAGCGCGGCAGTGATGCCGAGCGCGAAGGCAAAGCGCCCCACCCCGCTGCCCGAGGCGAAGGCCGCCTCCAGGATCATGTCCTTCGAATAGTAGCCGGCGAAGAAGGGCAAACCGGCCAGAGCCAAGTTGCCGATCCACATCATCGCGTAGGTGGCGGGGATCTTGCGCCAGACGCCGCCCATCTTGCGCATGTCCTGCTCATGGTGCAGGGCATGGATGACCGAGCCGGCGCCGAGGAACAGCAGGGCCTTGAAGAAGGCGTGCGTGAACAGGTGGAACATCGCAGCGCCATAAGCCGACACGCCGATGGCGAAGAACATGTAGCCGAGCTGGGACATCGTCGAATAGGCGATGACCCGCTTGATGTCGAACTGGGTGAAGCCGATGGTCGCGGCGACGAAGGCGGTCAGGCCGCCGACAACCGCGACGACTTCCAGCGCCGTCGGCGCGTATTCGAACACCGGGGACAGGCGGCAGAGCATGAAGACGCCGGCCGTCACCATGGTGGCGGCGTGGATGAGCGCCGACACCGGGGTCGGGCCTTCCATCGCGTCCGGCAGCCAGGTGTGCAGGCCGAGCTGCGCCGACTTGCCCATGGCGCCCATGAACAGCAGCAGGCAGGCGATGGTCAGGCCGTTGAAGTCCCAGCTGAGGAAATGCAGCGTCTCGCCGGTCAGCGTCGGCGCCTTGGCGAAGATGGCGTCGAACTGGACCGAGCCGGTCAGCACGAAGATCGCGAAGATGCCGAGCGCGAAGCCGAAGTCGCCGACGCGGTTGACCAGGAAGGCCTTCATGGCGGCGGCGTTGGCCGACGGCTTCTCGTACCAGAAGTTGATCAGCAGGTAGGAGGCGAGACCGACGCCCTCCCAACCGAAGAACATCTGAACGAGGTTGTCCGCCGTCACCAGCATCAGCATGGCGAAGGTGAACAGCGACAGGTAGCCCATGAAGCGCGGCTTCTGCGGATCCTCGGCCATGTAGCCGATGGAGTAGACGTGCACGCAGGCCGAGACGGTGTTGACGACGATCAGCATCACCGCGGTGAGCTGGTCGACGCGCAGCGCCCACTTCACGTCCAGCGTGCCGCTCTGGATCCAGGTCATCAACTCGATGGTGCGCGGGTGACCGCCCACGGCGACGTCGAAGAACAGGACCCACGACAGGATCGCCGAAACCAGCACGGCACCCGCGGTCACGAACTGCGAGACACGGTCGCCGACGGTCGGCGGGCCGGCGACGACATGATGGTCGTCATGCCCGTCGTCGTGGCCATGATCGTCGTGGGAATGGTCGTCATGGGCATGGGCGATCTGGGCGTGACCGTGATCGTCATGACCATGACCGTGGCTTCCGTGACCCGCAGCCGCCGGCTCGGCCTTCGGCCCGCCGAACAGCGCGATCGATCCGGCGACGAGGAACGCCAGGAGCGGAAGGAATACGACTAGCACTTCCATGGCGCCGCCTCAGCCCTTCATCATGTTGATGTCTTCGACTCGGATCGAGCCGCGGTTGCGGAAGTAGACCACCAGGATGGCGAGGCCGATGGCCGCCTCGGCGGCGGCGACGGTCAGGATGATCATGGCGAAGATCTGGCCGACCAGATCGTGCAGGAAGGTCGAGAAGGCGACGAGGTTCAGGTTCACCGCCAGCAGCATCATCTCGATCGACATCAGGATGATGATGACGTTCTTCCGGTTCAGGAAGATTCCCAGCACACCCAGCGTGAAAATGATGGCCGAGACCGTCAGGTAATGTCCGAGACCGATCTCCATGATCACACGCCCTCCCCGGTCGGTACCTTGCGAATGACGACCACGTCTTCCCGGCGACGGGAGATCTGGGCGCCGACATTCTGTTTGCGCACGCCCGGACGGTGCCGCAGCGTCAGCACGATGGCGCCGATCATGGCGATCAGCAGGACGATGCCCGACGCCTGGAACAGGTAGACGTACTGCGTGTACATCAGCCGGCCCAGCGCATGGGTGTTCGTCACCTGATCGAGCGCCGGCGTCGGCGCACCGGCGACGGTCGCGACGTTCGGGGCGACGATCCAGCCGCCCAGCACGGCCGCCAGTTCCGCCAGCAGGATCAACCCGACGAGCGCGCCCAGCGGCAGCGCTTCCATCGCACCCTTGCGCAGTTCGCGGAAGTTGATGTCGAGCATCATCACCACGAACAGGAACAGCACGGCCACGGCGCCGACATAGACGATGACGAGGATCATCGCGATGAACTCGGCGCCCATCAGGACGCAGAGACCGGCCGCCTGGAAAAAGGCGAGGATCAGGAAAAGAACTGAGTGAACGGGGTTCCGCGCCGAGATGACCATCACACCGGAGGCCACCAGCAGCGCGGCGAACACGTAGAAGGCGATGCCTTGGAGTATCATCGTTTTTCTCGCTTCCGCTTACCGGTAAGGAGCCTCGGCCGCGAGGTTCTGGGCGATTTCCGCCTCCCAGCGGTCGCCGTTCGCCAGCAGCTTCTGCTTGTTGTAGAAGAGCTCTTCACGGGATTCGGTGGAGAACTCGAAGTTCGGCCCCATGACCACCGCATCGACCGGGCAGGCCTCCTGGCACAGGCCGCAGTAGATGCACTTGGTCATGTCGATGTCGTAGCGCGTCGTGCGGCGGCTGCCGTCGTCACGCGGTTCGGCCTCGATGGTGATGGCGAGAGCCGGGCACACCGCTTCGCAGAGCTTGCACGCGATGCAGCGCTCCTCGCCGTTCGCATAGCGGCGGAGCACATGCTCGCCGCGGAAGCGCGAGCTGATGGGGCCCTTCTCATAGGGATAGTTGATCGTGACCTTGGGCTTGAACATGTAGCGCAAGGTCAGCGCCATGCCGCCCAGCAGCTCGGTCAGGAACAGGCTGCGCGCCGCGCGGTCGAGGAACGCCATGGCCTCTTCGTCTCCTTCCTCGCCGGCGGACGCCCTTTTGTTGGACGGCTCGCCGGCACTCAAATCGACACATCAATGATGGGTTCGGTGCAGGCTGGCTTGTTTGGGCCCCGTTTACTTGGGCAGCCAGCCGAAGGTCACCAGCACGCCGGCGGTCAGCACGACCCAGAACAGCGAGAAGGGCAGGAAAACCTTCCAACCCAGCCGCATCAGCTGGTCATAGCGGTAACGCGGAACCGTGGCGCGAACCCAGACAAAGGTGAACAGGCACAGCGCGATCTTCAGCGCGAACCACACGATGCCGGGCACCCAGGTGAAGGGCGCGATGGGCAGCGGGGGCAGCCAGCCACCGAGGAACAGGATGCTCGTCATCGCGCTCATCAGGATCATGTTGGCGTATTCGCCAAGGAAGAAGAGCGCGAAGGGGGCGGAGCTGTATTCCACCATGAAACCGGCGACCAGTTCCGACTCGCCTTCCGGCAGGTCGAAGGGGGCGCGGTTGGTTTCCGCGAGCGCCGAGATGAAGAACATCACGAACATCGGCAGCAGCGGGATGGCGAACCACACCGTCTCCTGGGCGCGCACGATGTCGGTCAGGTTCAGCGAGCCGACGCACAGCAGCACGGTGATGATGATGAGGCCCATCGAGACCTCGTAGGACACCATCTGCGCCGCGGAGCGGAGCGCGCCCAGGAAGGCGTAGCGCGAGTTCGACGCCCAGCCGGCCATTACGATGCCGTACACGCCGAGCGACGAGATCGCGAAGAGGTACAGCACGCCGACGTTGATGTTGGACAGCACCACCCCGTAGTCGAACGGGATGACCGCCCAGGCGATCAGCGCCAGGAAGAAGGTCAGCATCGGCGCGATGTAGAACACGATGCGGTTGGCGCCTTCCGGCAGGATCTGCTCCTTCGCGAACAGCTTCAGGCCGTCGGCGAAGGGCTGCATCAGGCCGAAGGGACCGACGATCGCCGGACCCTGGCGCAGCTGCATCGAGCCCATGATCTTCCGCTCGGCGTAGGTCATGAAGGCCACGGCGACCAGCAGCGGCACGACGATCGCCAGGATTTGCAGGACCATAATGATCAGCGGCAGGAGAAAGCCGCTCCAGAACTCAGCCATGGGTGCCAGTCCTCTCCTGAGCAGGGCCCACCAGCGCTTCCGTGCAGTTGGCCATCGTCACCGATGCCCGGCTGATCGGGTCGGTCATGTAGAAGTTGGTGATCGGCGTCACGAAGGGAGCGGCGTCGACCGGGCCCTGCGCGCCGAACGGCGCCCAGGCGGCCGCGGTCATCTCGCCGATCGCACCGAAGATCGGGTTCGCCGCCATCAGCCGCTGGCGCAGCTGGCCATGGGTGTCGAAGGGCAGCGTGGTGCCCAGGACTTCCGACAGGGCGCGGACGATCTTCCAGTCCTCGCGCGCTTCACCCGGCGGGAAGACCGCGAGGCGGGCGAGCTGCGGACGGCCCTCGGTGTTGACGTAGACCGCGTTCTTCTCGGTGTAGGCGGCACCCGGCAGGATGACGTCGGCGCGGTGGGCGCCGGCATCGCCGTGGTGGCCCTGATAGACGACGAAGGCATTGCCCAGCTTGGCCGTGTCGATCTCGTCGGCGCCCAGCAGGTAGACGACGTCGATCTCGCCCTTCGACGCGCCGTCGAGAATGCCGTGAACGTCGCGACCGCCCTCGCCCGGCAGGAAGCCGGCTTCGATGCCGCCGACACGCGCCGCGGCGGTGTGCAGCACGTTGAAGCCGTTCCAGTCGTCACGGAACATCCCGTAGGCCTCGCCGACCAGACGGGCAGCGGCCTGCACCGCGAGACCGTCGGCGCGCTGGAAGGCGCCCATGCCGACGATGATCATCGGGTTCTTGGCGGCGCGCAGGGTCTCGGCAAACGGATGGCTGCCGTCGACCAGCTGCTGCAGCGTCTCCGGACCGGAGCCGATCACGCTGTAGGGATAGGTCAGGTCACGCTGCTCGCCGATGGAGGCGATGGTGACGCCGCCGGCCAGATAGCGCTTGCGGATGCGGGCATTGACCAGCGTGCCTTCCCAGCGCGGGTTGGTGCCGACCAGCAGGATGACGTCGGCCTTCTCGATGCCGGCGATGCCCGAGTTGAAGAGGTAGCCGGCACGCACCGACGTGTCGAACCGCGCACCGTCCTGGCGGCAATCCAGGTTCGTGGAACCCAGACGCGACAGCAGCTCCTTCAGCGCGAACTGCGCCTCGACATCGACCAGATCGCCGGAGATGGCGGCGATGCGGTTGCCGGACAGGCCCTTCAGGCGCGCCGCGATGGCGGTGAAGGCCTCGGCCCAGCTGGCCGGAACCAGCTTGCCGTTCTGGCGGATGTAGGGGCGGTCCAGGCGCTGGCGCTTCAGACCATCATAGGAGTAGCGGCTCTTGTCGTTCAGCCACTCCTCGTTGATGTCGTCGTTCACGCGCGGCAGGACGCGCATCACCTCAGGCCCACGGGCGTCGACGCGGATGTTCGAGCCGACGGCGTCGAGGACGTCGATGGTCTCGGTCTTGCGCAGTTCCCACGGGCGCGCCGTGAAGGCGTAGGGCTTGTGGGTCAGCGCGCCGACCGGGCAGACGTCGGCGAGGTTGCCCGACAGCTCCGAGCCGATCGCCTTCTCGACGAAGGTGGTGATCTCCATATGCTCGCCGCGATAGACGGCGCCGACATCGGGAACACCGGCCACTTCGTTGATGAAGCGGATGCAGCGGGTGCAATGGATGCAACGGGTCATAATGGTCTTGATGACCGGACCCATATACTTGTCGTTGACCGCCCGCTTGTTCTCGCCGTAGCGGCCGCGGTCGAAGCCATAGGCCATGGCCTGGTCCTGCAGATCGCACTCGCCGCCCTGATCGCAGATCGGGCAATCCAGCGGGTGGTTGATCAGCAGGAATTCCATGACGCCCTTGCGGGCCTTCAGGACAGTCTCGCTGTTGGTGCGGACGACCATTCCGTCGCCGCAGGGCATGGCGCAGGACGCGACCGGCTTGGGCGCGCGCTCCATCTCCACAAGGCACATGCGGCAGTTGGCCGGCACGCTGAGGCGCTCGTGGTAGCAGAAGCGCGGAATCTCGATCCCCAGCTGCTCGCAAGCCTGGAGGATCGAGGTGCCCGGCTCGACCTCGATCTCGATCCCGTCGATGGTCAGTTTCGGCATGGGAACGGGAACTCCTTACTCGGCTGCCAGCGGGGCGCTGTTGCGGTAGGCCTGGATGCGCCGCTCGACTTCCGGACGGAAGTGGCGGAACAGGCCCTGGATCGGCCAGGCGGCGGCGTCGCCGAGCGCGCAGATGGTGTGGCCCTCGACCTGCTTGGTGACCTGCAGCAGCATGTCGATCTCTTCCATGCGCGCGTTGCCGGTGACCATGCGCTGCATGACGCGGTTCATCCAGCCGGTGCCCTCGCGGCACGGCGTGCACTGGCCGCAGGATTCATGCGCGTAGAACTGCGACAGGCGGGCAATGGCCTTCACGATGTCGGTGGACTTGTCCATCACGATCACCGCGGCGGTGCCGAGGCCGGACTGCACTTCGCGCAAGGAGTCGAAATCCATCAGGACGGTGTCGCAGATCGACTTCGGTAGGACCGGAACCGACGAGCCGCCGGGGATGATGCCCAGCAGGTTGTCCCAGCCGCCGCGCACGCCGCCGGCGTGCTTCTCGATCAGCTCCTTCAGCGGGATGCCCATCTCCTCTTCCACGTTGCACGGATTGTTCACGTGCCCGGAGATGCAGAAGAGCTTGGTGCCCGAGTTCTTCGGACGGCCAAGGCCGGCGAACCAGGAGGCGCCGCGACGCAGGATGGTGGGAACAACCGCGATGGATTCGACGTTGTTCACAGTGGTCGGGCAGGAATAGAGACCGGCCTGGGCGGGGAACGGCGGCTTGTTGCGCGGCTGTCCCTTCTTGCCCTCGATCGACTCGATGAGCGCGGTTTCCTCGCCACAGATATACGCGCCCGCGCCGCGGTGGATGTAGACGTCGTAGTTGTAGCCGGTGCCGCAGGCGTTCTTGCCGATCAGTCCCGCCGCATACGCCTCGTCGATGGCGCGCTGGACGTTGGAGCCCTCGTTGTAGAACTCGCCGCGGATGTAGATGTAGCAGGCACTGGCACCGATGGCGAAACCGGCGATCAGGCAGCCTTCGATCAGCTTGTGCGGATCGTGGCGCAGGATGTCGCGGTCCTTGCAGGTGCCGGGCTCGCCCTCGTCGGCGTTGATGACGAGGTAGACGGGCTTGTCGGTCACGTTCTTCGGCATGAAGGACCACTTCATGCCGGTCGAGAAGCCGGCGCCGCCGCGGCCGCGCAGCCCCGATTCCTTCACCTGCTCGATGATCCAGTCCCGGCCGTTGGCCAGGAAGGACGCCGTGTTGTCCCAGTCACCGCGCTTGCGGGCCGCCTCGAGACCGAAGTCCTGGTAGCCGTAGAGGTTGGTGAAGATGCGGTCCTCATCGCGAAGCATCGCTGTCCCCTCCCCCTCAATCGTCCGCTTGCGCGGTGGTGGCGTCCGCTTGCGCGGTGGTAAAGGCCTTCAGCGTCGTCGGGCCGCCGACCGGCTCCGAGGACTGACGGCCGGTCTGCGAACCGGGCTTCGGCGTCTCGCCGCGCGCCAGCGCGTCGAGGATGCGCTCCATATGCTCCGGGGCCACGTCTTCGTAGTAATCGTCGCCGATCTGCACAACCGGCGCGTTGACGCAGGCGCCCGAGCACTCGACCTCGCCCAGCGTGAACTGGCCGTCGGCCGTGGTCTCGCCCACCTCGATGCCGAGCTTCTTCTTGCAGGTGTGGACGATGTCGTCCGACCCGCGCAGCCAGCAGGGCGTGGTGGTGCAGACCTGGATGTGGTGCCTGCCGACCGGGTTCTTGTTGTACATCGTGTAGAAGGTCGCGACCTCGTACACGCGGATGCGCGGCATGCCGAGCAGATCGGCCACGGCGTCCATGGCGACACGGGGCAGCCAACCGCCGTTCTGGCGCTGGGCCACGTCCAGCAGCGGCATGCAGGCGCTGGCCTGCTTGCCCTGCGGGTACTTGGCGATGATGCGCTTCGCCAGCTCCAGGTTTTCCGGAGTGAAGGTGAAGCTGGTCGGCTCGGCGTGGCCGTGATCGGAAGCGGGCGCGCTCATCGATCGATTTCTCCGAAAACGATGTCCATCGAGGCGATGTTGGCGACAGCGTCAGCCAGCATGTGACCCTTCGACATGAAGTCCAGGCCCTGAAGATGGGCGAAGCCCGGCGCGCGGATCTTGCAGCGGTAGGGCTTGTTGGTGCCGTCGGACACCAGATACACGCCGAACTCGCCCTTGGGCGCTTCGATGGCGGTGTAGGTCTCGCCGGCGGGGACGTGGAAGCCCTCGGTGAAGAGCTTGAAGTGGTGGATCAGCGCTTCCATCGAGCGCTTCATCTCGCCGCGCGGCGGCGGCGACACCTTGCGGTCCTCGATCTTGTAGGGACCGGCCGGCATCTCCTTGCAGCACTGGCGGATGATGCGCAGCGACTGCCGCATCTCCTCCATGCGCACGAGATAGCGCGCCCAGCAGTCGCCGGTCAGGCCGACCGGGACGTCGAACTCCATGCGGTCGTAGACCTCGTAGGGCTGCGACTTGCGCAGGTCCCACGCCACGCCTGAGCCGCGCAGCATCGGGCCGGTGAAGGCCCAGTCGAGCGCCTCCTCCTTGGTGACGATGCCGATGTCGACCGTGCGCTGCTTGAAGATGCGGTTCTCGGTCAGCAGGCTTTCGAGGTCGTCCATGAACTTCGGATAACGCTCGGTGAAGGCCCAGATGTCGTCCAGCAAGCCGTCCGGCAGGTCCCAGGCGACGCCGCCGGGCCGGAAATAATTGGCGTGCAGACGGGCGCCCGAAACCCGCTCGTAGAACTCCATGAGGATTTCGCGTTCCTCGAAGCCCCAGAGAGCCGGCGTGATGGCGCCGACATCGAGCGCGCCCGTCGTGATCGACAGGATGTGGTTCAGGATGCGCGTGATTTCCGAGAACAGCACGCGGATGTACTGGGCGCGCAACGGCGCCTTGATCTGCAGCAGGTTCTCGATGCCGAGCACATAGGCGTGCTCCATGCACATCGGGCTGACATAGTCCAGCCGGTCGAAATACGGCACGGCCTGGACGTAGGTCTTGTACTCGATCAGCTTTTCGGTGCCGCGGTGCAGCAGACCGATGTGCGGATCGCAGCGCTCCACCACCTCGCCGTTCAGCTCCATCACCAGACGGAGCACGCCGTGGGCGGCCGGGTGCTGCGGCCCGAAATTCATCGTATAGGGCTTGATCTGCGTCTTGGTCTCGGGACCCGACGCGCTGATCGGTCCACCCGGGCCAGTCGTGACGACGCCGGTCGCCGATTCGGTCGAAACGGTCATGCTCACGGCTTCTTGCTCCCGTCCTGGAGGGCCGCCTTCTCGTCGCCGGGCAGCATGACGTTGGTCATGCCTTCCCACGGGCTGAGGAAGTCGAAGGCGCGGAAATCCTGGGTCAGACGGACCGGCTCGTAGATCACGCGCTTCTGGTCCTCGTCGTACCGGGCTTCGACATAGCCGGTCAGCGGGAAGTCCTTGCGGAAGGGGTGCCCCTCGAACCCGTAGTCGGTGAGGATGCGGCGCAGGTCCGGATGATTCTCGAAGAAGATGCCGAACAGGTCCCACACCTCGCGCTCGAACCAGTTGGCCGCGCTGAAGACGGACACGGCCGACGGGACGGGCGTGTCCTCGTCGGTGGCCAACTTCACGCGCATGCGCCGGTTGTGGGTGTAGCTGAGCAGCTGATAGACCACCTCGAACCGCTCGACGCGATCCGGGTAATCAACAGCGGTGATGTCGGTCAGCTGCTCGAACCGGATGGCCGGATCGTCGCGCAGCGCGGTCAGCACCGTCAGGATGGCCGGCCGTTTGACCGTCACCATCAGCTCGCCGAGCCTCACCTCGACCTTCAGGACGTCGCCGCCGATTTTGGCCGCGATGACGTCCCCGAGTTCCTTCAACGCCTGTTCGGACATGGGTGGGACCCTGCCTTCCTACTTGTCTTCAGCGCGCTTGTCGTTCGTCCCGCCCGGCAGCGGCATGGCTGCGGGCGGGAACGGTACGCCGTGGTCAGCGGGCGATGCGGTTGCCGCGCTTGATCTTCTTCTGGAGCTGGAGGATGCCATAGATCAGCGCCTCCGCCGTCGGCGGGCAGCCGGGCACATAGATGTCGACCGGAACGATCCGGTCGCAGCCACGAACCACGGCGTAGGAATAGTGATAGTAACCGCCGCCGTTGGCGCAGGACCCCATGGAGATCACCCAGCGCGGCTCCGGCATCTGGTCGTAGACCTTGCGGAGCGCGGGGGCCATCTTGTTGGTCAGGGTGCCGGCGACGATCATGCAGTCGGACTGGCGCGGGCTGGGACGCGGGATCACGCCGAAACGGTCCAGGTCATACCGGCTCATATAGGCGTGGATCATCTCCACCGCGCAGCAGGCCAGACCGAAGGTCATCGGCCACAGCGATCCGGTCCGGGCCCAGGCCAGCAGGTCCTCGTACTTCGCCAGCACGAAGCCCTTGTCCTGGATCTCGTCGGAGACCGCGCGGATGTAGGCGTCCTGTTCCGGTCCGGGCGGAATCGGCGCCAGCGGCTTGGCGACCTCTACTCCCATTCCAGAGCTCCTTTCTTCCACTCATAAATGAAGCCGATGGTCAGGATGCCCAGGAACACCATCATCGACCAGAAGCCGAACAGCCCGATGTCGCCGAGGGCGATCGCCCACGGGAACAGGAAGGCGACTTCCAGGTCGAAGATGATGAACAGGATCGAGACCAGGTAGAACCGCACGTCGAACTTGGTGCGCGCGTCCTCGAACGGCTCAAAGCCGCATTCGTAGGGGGAGACCTTCTCGGCGTCCGGGTTCTTCGGGCTGATGACGTAGGATGCCCCAACCATCACCGCGGCCAGCGCGATGCCGATCAGCAGAAACACCAGGATCGGAAGATACTCAATGATCAGCGGAGTCGACACCGCGTTCCTCCCATAAGCCCACGACCACGGGCGCCGTTCCAGCCGGAAATCGGCGGAAGCGCAAAGCCGTGGCAGCCATGCCTTGGATTAGCCCATCAGACGGGCCGGAATATATGCCGAGACCGTGGGCAAGGAAAGCGCTTTGAATCGCTTTTCACTACGCGGAAGGACAAGCCGGTCCCTGCGGTAGATCCTGGTAATACCACGTTTTTAAAAACGGGCAAAGGGAAGACTATTCGCATGCGAAAAAGGACCCGCAAACTGCGAGTCCTTGAGCCATACTGGCGATTGACAACGATTTTTCAAAAGGAAAGTGGCGCGAGTGACGGGACTTGAACCCGCGGCCTCCGGCGTGACAGGCCGGCGCTCTAACCAACTGAGCTACACCCGCGCTGAGCGACTTGGTTTGAACACCATCCAATCGCAAAGCCAACGCTTTGAACTGACTGCTGTTTTCACCGGGACCGTTGAGGCCCCCCGTCGTTCGGTGGGCGGTTTGTAGTCGCCCGGGAGGCCGCCTGTCAATCACCAAATTGCAAAAAATTAATGCCGAGGCGCCCGCTCGGGTTCCGCCCGTCGCCCTGCCCTGCTCAAGGCAGTTGATGAGCTTCCCGGCGCAACGCTTCCAGGCGATCGAAGGCCTGGATCATGCCGGCCGACAGTTCCCGGTGGTCGACGGCATCGGGACCGCCGAAACGGGTCAGCGTTTCTTCCAGGGCCCGGGCAAGATGTTCGGCGACGTCCAGATGCTTCTGCTCCAGCGCCAGTTCCAGTGCGGCGAGGATGCGGTCGCCGAGCCGCCGGTCGTTCGAAGTCATGCGTTTCCCCAGCCCGTGGTTTCTGCAGGCGGCCTTCTGCCGCCGCGGTTCGATTGAAGACCCAGGATAACAGTTTCGCCGGACCGGGGCGGCGGGAATCGCACCGCTGCGACATTTCGGAGGCACCTCTTCCGATTCGGGGACAGCCCATGCGATAGTGCCGCCATGCCGTTCCATGCTTCATCCTGCCGCAGCCTCGGCGCCCTTCTGCTGACCGCCGGCCTCGTCCTGGCGGCGGGGCCGGCCCCGGCCGCTTCCAATGTCTCCGCCGCGCAGGCGGAGGCCAAGGAGATCGCCAAGTCCATGGGCAACTGCACCCCGGCCAAGGTCGAGGTGCTGCGCTATACCGTCGGGCGCGAGGGATCGACCACCTTCAAGATCGGCTGCAGCGAGGACAAGGACGCCTTCGTCGTCGTGCAGTGCCGGTCGCGCATCTGTGCGCTGGCGCGCTGAGCTGAGAGCGGCAAGGACGAGCCGCATGAGTGAATTCACCGCTTGTTAACCGCGGTCGCGCGCAATTGTGGAATGCGGCGGACCAGGAGCGGTGTGCGCATGGCAACAGGGACCAGATGACGATGGGCATGGGACGGACGGCGTCGATGCGGAGCTGGCTGGCCATTGCAGTGGCAGGGCCGGTTATGGCGTTGGCCGGTTGCACCTCCCCGCTCGGGCTGGCGGCGGCCGGTGCGGATGTGGTGACGCTGAACGCCACCAAGAAGACCATCGGCGATCATCTGGTGTCGGCAGCGACCGGCCGCGACTGTTCGATCATCAGTTTCGAGAAGACGGGCGATTATTGTCCCGACAAGGTGGAGGTCGACCGCTCGCGGGTCTATTGCTACCGCACGCTGGCCGATGTCGAGTGCCACCACATTCCCGATCCCTACCGCAACGGCAACACGGCGCTCGCCAGCCCGCCGCCGGACATCCGGACGGTCCCGCGCAGGAAGAGCTGGTTCGACGACTCCACGCCCTACACGGCGAACAACGGAACCTAGGCCCCTCAGCGCACCTTCTTGGCGACGAAGGCCTTGGCGATCGCCATCATCGCCTTCTCGTGCGTCGGTCCGCCGGCCGGGGCCTCGTGAACGGTGGCCCCCTTTGCAGCCGCCGCAGCCTTGCCGGCGGGGGCGCCGCGCTGGGGAACCGGGTCTCCCGAATCGCGGCCCAACTGGTTCAGCAGGTTTTCAAGCGCATCACGGCTGAGACCCGAAGCGGACGGCCTCCCTCCCCCTGCGCCACCACCGGCAGCCGGACGTGCGGCCGCGCTCCGGCTGGGCGGACGGCCGGCACGCTCGATGGCGGCGGCGGCGATGGCCTTCAGGAAGGGCTGGGCGATCCCGCGCAGCAGGTCGGGATCCTCGACGGCCCAGGCCATCAGGAGCTTTTGCGCGTTCATCCGGCTGCCCTTGGCCGCCAGGATCGCTTCGCGGACCTTGCCGTCGACGTAGGAATTGCTCATCGGGAATCGTCCACCGGGATATGTCCGCCAGCCGCTTTGGGACTGCGAGAACCATGGAGGACTGTCGGGCCAACTCGGTTAACAAACGGTTGCAAGGCCCTTTGCACTTTCCGGAAGGAATGGAAGAAGCGGTTGCCGCGCGCCGGAGAGGCGCGGATAGTGGCGGGATGCTGATCGAAACCTTCGCCGACCTGATCTGCCCCTGGTGCTATATCGGCAAGCGCCGGCTCGACCGGGCGCTGATGCAACGGCCGGGCTTGCGCCCGGAACTCCGCTGGCAGCCGTTCCAGCTGAACCCGGACATGCCGCGCGGGGGAATGTCGCGCGATGATTATCTGGCCGCGAAGTTCGGTGGCGGGGAGCGCGCCCGGCAGATTCACCGGGTGGTCGAGGACACGGCGGCACGCGACGGGCTGCCGCTGGCGCTCGACCGCATCCAGCGCACGCCCAACAGCTTCGATGCGCATCGGCTGGTCCGAATCGCCGGGCGCCATGGGCTGGGCAACGCGATGGCCGATGCGCTGTTCGCCGCTTATTTCGTCGAAGGCGTGGACATCGGCGACCGGGACGCACTGGCGAGCGTCGCCGCCGGGTTGGGCCTGGATTTCGTCGAGACGCGGCGCCAACTGTCCACCGACGCCGAATCGGCTTCCGTGCATGCCGCCGACGCGCTGGCCCGCCAGATGGGACTGCAGGCGGTGCCCTGCTACATCTTCAACCGCCGCTACGCGCTGTCCGGCGCGCAGGAGCCGGCGAGCTTTCTGCCGCTGCTGGACCTCGGCAGCGAGGAGCCGGAGAACCTGTCGGTCGTATCCGGCTGAATCCCTGGAATGAGAAAGGGCGGCCCGAGAGCCGCCCTTTTCGCTGTCCGCCCCATCAGGCCGGCGTGCTGCTGGTCTTGGCATAGCCCAGCGTCTTCAACGCATCGGCGATTTCCGGCAGGATGCCCGGATCGTCGATGGTCGCCGGCATCTTGTAGTCCTGGCTGTCGGCGATCTTCTGCATGGTGCCGCGCAGGATCTTGCCGGAGCGGGTCTTCGGCAGACGGTCGACCACCAGGGCGCGCTTGAAGTCGGCGACCGGGCCGATCTGCTCGCGCACCAACTGGACGACCTCCTTGACGATCTCCTCATGCGGACGGGTGACACCGGCCTTCAGGCAGACGAAGCCCAGCGGCACCTGGCCCTTCAGGTCGTCGGCCACGCCGATCACCGCGCATTCGGCGACGTCCTTGTGGCTCGACAGCACCTCTTCCATGGCGCCGGTGGACAGGCGGTGGCCGGCGACGTTGATGATGTCGTCGGTGCGGGCCATGACATAGACATAGCCATCATCGTCGATGAAGCCGGCGTCGCCGGTCTGGTAATAGCCCGGGTAGTCGGCGAGGTAGGATTTCTTGAAGCGCTCGTCGGCGTTCCACAGCGTCGGCAGCGTGCCCGGAGGCAGCGGCAGCTTGACGCAGATGGCGCCGATGTCGCCGCGCGGAACCTCCTTCAGCTCGGCATTCAGCACCCGCACGTCCCAGCCCGGCATCGGACGGGTAGCAGAGCCGTACTTGATCGGGAACAGGTGGACGCCCAGCGGATTGCCGGAGATCGCCCAGCCGGTCTCGGTCTGCCACCAGTGGTCGATGACCGGAACGTTCAGATTGTCCTCGGCCCAATGCAGCGTGTCGGGATCCGACCGCTCGCCGGCCAGGAACAGGGCACGGAAGTGCGACAGGTCGTACTTCTTCAGGTAGTTGGCGTCCGGATCCTCGCGCTTGATGGCGCGGAAAGCGGTGGGCGCGGTGAACAGCGTGCCGACCTTGTGCTGCTCGATCACGCGCCAGAAGGTGCCCGGATCGGGGGTGCCGACCGGCTTGCCTTCGAACACCACGGTGGTGCAGCCGGTCAGCAGCGGGGCATAGACGATGTAGGAATGACCGACGACCCAGCCCACATCCGATGCCGCCCAATACACCTCGCCGGGCTTGACGTTGTAGATGTTGGTCATGGTCCAACGCAGCGCCACCGCATGGCCGCCGTTGTCGCGCACCACGCCCTTGGGCTGCCCGGTCGTGCCGGAGGTGTAGAGGATATAGAGCGGGTCGGTCGCCTTGACGGGCACGCACTCCGCCGGCTCCGCCTTCGCCACCGCTTCGGCCCAATCGACATCCCGGCCGGCCACCAGAGCCGCGGTCTCCTGCGGGCGCTGCCAGACGATGACGCTTGCCGGCTTGTGGGCCGACTGTTCTATGGCTGAGTCCAGCATCGGCTTGTACTTGACGATGCGGTTCGGCTCGATGCCGCAGGAGGCCGAAACGATGGCCTTAGGCTTGGCGTCGTCGATGCGGGTCGCCAGCTCGTGCGGGGCGAAACCGCCGAACACCACCGAATGCACGGCGCCCAGACGGGCGCAGGCCAGCATGGCGACGACCGACTGCGGGATCATCGGCATGTAGAGGAGGACGCGGTCGCCCTTCTCCACGCCCTGGGCGCGCAGCGCGCCGGCGAAGCGGGCGACCTGATCCTGCAGCTCGGCATAGGTGATGGTCTGGACGGTCTGGGTGACCGGGCTGTCATAGATGATCGCCGCCTGCGCGCCGCGACCGCCCTCCACATGGCGATCGACCGCGTTGTAGCAGGTGTTCAGCTCCCCGCCGGTGAACCAGCGGTAGAAGGGCGCGTTGCTGTCGTCCAGCACCTTGTCCCACGGCTTGAACCAGGAAATGTCCTTCGCCGCCTCGCCCCAGAACCCGGCGGGGTCCGACAGGGAGCGGGCATGCATCTGGTCGAAAGGCTCTGCAGTCGTGGTGCTGGCGGTCGGGCTCATGGCAGGGCGTCCCTCGTTCTATTTTGGTACTATTCGGTGCGCATTTCCTCTCGGCCGCGAAACGATCAGTTCCGCCGCCTCCACAATCTGCGACAAAAGCATAAGTGCTGGCAAATGTCAGAAGGTCGGGGGTGCGGCGAGCTGTCGCATTCCCCGTTCGTGAAACGCCGTTCCGAAACTTGGAATTCAAAAGGAAACGCAAACCGGCCGTATGGCGAGTCCAACCGACTGCTGGTGGAATCGCTCCTTGTACGATTCGACGATTTCGCGGATGAGCGACAGCGTCGCCGGTCCGCCTTCGGCCAGCAGGGTGAGCACCTTGCTCGGCTCCCGGATCAGCCGGCCGGTCTCGCTGTCACGCCAATGGCCGGAAGCGTCGATTACGGTCAGGCCGTTGGGGAAGCGCGGCGTGACCTCCCCGTCCAGGAAATCGGCCCAGTCGCGGTCGCTGACGCCCACGTCCGCACCGATGTTGCGGCCGAAGAACAGATGCGCCTCGATCATCGGGGCGGCGGAATAGGCCTCGCACGCCAGCGCTGCCGCAGCCGGAGCGAAGGCCGGCTGCGTGGAGGGGGGCGCCAGCTGCGCCGCAGCCGGACCGCTCAGCAGCACGAGCGGGAGAAGCATGGACGGCAGAGTGGGGACGGGACGCATCGGCGAGACTCCGTTCAGGCACCGGATGGCGCGTCAGGTCGAACGGGTGGCGCCAGGATCAGCGATGCTCTGGTCAGGACGCCCCCGGACCGTTATGCATGGATCATGGCCACCGATCCACCCATCACCGGGATTCGCCCGATCCTGACCGTCGTCCATGGGAATGGCGAGCGCCTGATCGTGGCTCGTCTCACCAATCTCGGCGGCGGCAGCCAGTCAAACCGCTTCGTCCTGCGCCGCGCCGATTTCCGCCCGCCGTGGGAGCAGCCGGAGAAGGGCTATTTCGGCTATGCGGAGGTCGCCCGCGCGCTGGACGCCAACGGCTGGCGCGGCTGCAGCATCGAAGCGATGGCAACCACCGACCTGGAGGAACGCCGCGCCCGCCAGCTCGCCCGCAAGAAGCTGCACCTGCAATGCGTCGAGGCGGCGATCCGGCGGGCACAGGAGACGGAAACGCCTGAAAGGGCGTAGGATCTGCGCTCACCGCTTCCCCAGCGCCGTCATGCGTCGGTCGAAATCGGCGGCAAGGTCGGCAAGCGTCACTTGATCGAGGTGGCGGAGGAGCACCGCCTCCGCCTCGCGCAACGCCCCGTCCAGGGCGGCATTGACGGCCTGCTCCACCAGACAGCTCGGCTCGTCCGCCGTCGGGCCGATGGCGAAGATCCCCGGCTCGCCCAACGCGCGGTGGATGTCGAGCAGCGTGATCGCGCCAAGCGGCCGTGCCAGCCGCCAGCCGCCGCCATGCCCCTTTTCCGACCGGACATGGCCGGCGTCGCGCAGACCCGCCATGGTCCGGCGGATGACCACCGGATTCGTGTTCAGCATATCGGCGATCGCCTCGGACGTCAGGGCGCCGTCATGCCGATCCATGTGGATCAGCACATGCAGCATGCGGGAAAGGCGGCTGTCCTGTCGCATCGGTGATCGGTTCCTTGCGGTGGCGCGCCGGGCGGCCGGCCAAGTCAGGCCACTTTATAAGTTACATGTCACATTGACCGCCGCCTTTCATGTAACTTATCGTGTGTCATGACTGGGCGCGGACGTCGCGCCCGGCCAATCCGAGGAAAGGCACGGTCATGGACGGAAACAACACGACGACCTACGACGCCATCGTCATCGGCGGCAGCTATGCCGGCATCGCCGCCGCGCTGCAGTTGGCCCGCGCCCGGCGCCGGGTGCTGGTGATCGACGAGGGGGTGCGGCGCAACCGCTTCGCCTCCCATTCCCATGGCTTCCTCGGTCAGGACGGCCGTCCGCCGGGAGACATCGCCGCCGAGGCCCGCGACCAGTTGATGCGCTACCCGACCGTCACCTGGAAGACCGGCAGAGCCGAGGATGCCGCACGGACGGCCGAAGGATTTCGGATCACCGATTCGGATGGCGTCGGCCACCGGGGGCGGCGGCTGCTGCTCGCCGTCGGTGTGGTCGACGAGTTGCCGGGGATTCCCGGCCTGCTGGACCGTTGGGGCCGCTCCATCTTCCATTGCCCCTACTGCCACGGCTACGAGCTGATGCAGGGGCGGATCGGCGTCATCGCCGTGTCCGGGCAGTCGATGCACCATGCGCTGATGCTGCCGGATTGGGGGCCGACGACGCTCCTTCTGAACGGGACGTTCGAGCCCGACGCCGACCAGTCGGCCCATCTGGCGCGGCGCGGGGTTGCCGTCGAGACCAGCATCATCATTGGAATCGGCGGCGATCCGGCGGAGGTCGCGCTCGCCGACGGGCGGGCTCTGCCCTTCGCCGGCCTGTTCGTGCTGCCGAAAAGCCGCATCGCGAGTCCGCTCGCCGCACAGCTGGGATGCGCGACCGAGGACGGGCCGCTCGGCACCCACATCCGGGTCGATGCGATGCAGGAAACCAGTGTCCCCGGTGTCTTCGCCTGCGGCGACGCGGCACGGGCGGCGGGATCGGTGGCGCTGGCGGTCGGCGCCGGCACGATAGCCGGAACGGCGCTGCACCGGTCCCTGCTGTTCTGCGAGGACGACGCCCTGTTCGCCCGCCCCTAACCGATCAGCAATCCGGCGGCGATGGCCCACATCACCACGGCGATGACGCCGTCCATCACCCGCCAGGACGCCGGCCGGGCGAAAAGCGGGCGCAGCAGGCGGGCGCCATAGCCGAGCCCGAAGAAGAACAGGAAGGAGGCGGTCATCGCTCCCAGCGCGAAGGCCTCCCGCGCCTCGGCGAAGCGGGCGGAAACGGAGCCGACCAGCACCACCGTGTCCAGATAGACATGCGGGTTCAGCCAGGTCAGTGCCAGACAGGTCAGCAGCGCCGGCAGCAGTCCGGCGGGCTCCCGGTCCGCCGGGGTCAGCCCGGCGGCCCCGTTGCGCAGGGCGGATCGGGCGCTGCGCAGGCCATAGACCAGCAGGAACGCCGCGCCGGCATAGCGCATCAGCGGCTCCAGCCAGGGCCAGCGCGCGCCGGCCGTGGCGAACCCGCTGACGCCGATCAGGATCAGCACCGCGTCCGACAGGGCGCAGGTGGCGCAGATCGCCAGCACATGCTCGTTGCGCAGGCCCTGGCGCAGCACGAAGGCGTTTTGCGCCCCGATGGCGACGATCAGGCTGAAGCCGAGGAACAGGCCCGGCAGAAAGGCGGTGAGCAGGGCGGAGGAAAACAGGGAGGCGGTGAAGGGGTCGTTCATGGCGCGGTTCCGGAGCCGGTGGATGCCAATCCGCTACCATCGCGGCCGCCCTTTGCCCTACTTAATACTCCTTGATCTGATTAAGCAGAGCTAATTGATGTTGGACTATCCGCTGCTGGCGGCACTGGCCGCCGTGATCCGTACCGGCAGCTTCGAACGCGCCGCCCAGCAGCTGCACGTCACGCCGTCGGCGGTGTCGCAGCGGGTCAAGCTGCTGGAGGAACGGCTGGGCAGCGTCCTGGTGGTGCGCGGCCAACCCTGCACCGGGACGGCCGCCGGCCAGCGCCTGTGCCAGCATGTGGAGCGGGTGGCTCTGCTGGAAAGCGAACTGCGCGGCGCCCTGCCCGGCCTGATCCCGGCGGAGGGGCCGACCACCCTGCGCATCGCGGTGAACGCCGACAGCCTTGCCACCTGGTTCGTCCCAGCGATGGCCGAGATGCCCGACTGCCTGTTCGATCTGGTTCTGGACGACCAGGACCACAGCGCCGAATGGCTGCGCAAGGGCGAGGTGTTGGCCGCCGTCACCGCCAGCGCGGCACCGGTTCCCGGCTGCAACAGCCATCCGCTGGGCGCGCTGCGCTATCGCGCGACCGCAAGCCCCGACTACATGCGCCGCCATTTTCCGGACGGCGTGATAGCCGACGCCCTGTTCCGCGCGCCCTGCCTGACCTTTAACCGCAAGGACCGGCTGCAGGCGCAATGGCTGCGGACGGTGCTGGGCGACCGCCATTCGCAAACGCCGACTCCACCCACCCATTGGCTGCCCTCCACCCACGCCTTCGTCGACGGGGCGCTGGCCGGGCTGGGATGGGGGATGAACCCGGACCCGCTGGTCGCCGACCATCTCGCTGCCGGCCGGCTTGTGGAACTGGTGCCCGGCCATCCGCTGGACGTGCCGCTCCATTGGCAGCAGAGCCGCATCGCCGGAACAGCGCTGGCCGAGCTGTCGCGTGCCGTCCTGCGCGCGGGCCGACGAGCGCTGCATCCCGCCGACGGAGTGGAGCGCGGCGCAAGCCCACCGGACGCATGAGGACTTTGCCCGCAGCGCGTGCGCGCTTATATGGATCCAACCAATCTCTGGAGGGATTCGATGACCAGCAGCGCCGCCACGGCCGCAAACGACACCGCCGAACTGGGTGCGCTTCCCACCTGGGACCTGAGCGATCTCTATCCCGGCATGGAGTCGCCGGAGCTGAAGGCCGACCTCGACCGGATGGAGCGGGAATGCAAGGCCTTCCGCGAACGCTATGCCGGCAAGCTGGCCGCGCTGAAGGGCGATGAACTGGCAGCGGCGATCCGCAGCTATGAGAGCATCGACGAGACTCTGTCGCGCGTCATGTCCTATGCCGGGCTGGTCTACAACGGCAACATGGTCGACCCGACCATCGCCAAGTTCTACCAGTCGGCGCAGGAGCGGGTGAACGACATCTCTGCCCACCTGATCTTCTTCACGCTGGAGATCAACCGGCTGGACGAGGCCGATCTGGCGGCCAAGCAGAAGGCGTCCCCGGCGCTGCGCCATTACGAGCCGTGGCTGCGCGACGTCCGCCTCTACCGCGACCACCAGTTGTCCGACGAGATCGAGCGGCTGCTGCACGAAAAGCATGTCGTCGGCCGCGCCGCCTGGAACCGCCTGTTCGACGAAACCATCGCCAGCCTGCGCTTCCCCATGGGCGGCCCAAACAGCGTCAGGGACCTGACCTGCGCGGAGGCGCTGAACCGCCTGTCCGACCGCAACCCCGTCGTCCGCCGCGAGGCCGGCGAGGTGGTGGGCAAAGTTCTGGGCGAGAATGCGCGGCTGTTCGCGCTGATCACCAACACGCTGGCCAAGGACAAGGAGATCGAGGACGACTGGCGCAACTATCCGACGCCGACCTCCGCCCGCAACCTGTCCAACCGGGTCGAGGACGAGGTGGTCGACGCGCTGGTCTCCGCCGTCAAGGGCGCCTATCCGGACCTGTCCCACCGCTATTACGCGATGAAGGCCAAGTGGTTCGGCCAGGACCATCTGGACTATTGGGACCGCAACGCCCCCCTGCCGGAGGATGCCGACCGCAGCATTCCGTGGGAGGAGGCGCGTGACATCGTGCTCGGCGCCTATGGCCGCTTCTCCCCCGATCTCGCCAGCCTGGGCAAGCGCTTCTTCGACAACCCCTGGATCGACGCGCCGGTCCGCCCCGGCAAGGCGCCGGGCGCCTTCGCCCACCCGACCGTGCCCAGCGTCCACCCCTATCTGCTGGTCAACTACCAGGGCAAGACGCGCGACGTGATGACGCTGGCCCATGAGCTGGGCCATGGCGTCCACCAGATCCTGGCCGGCAAGCAGGGGCATTTCCTGTCCGACACCCCGCTGACGCTGGCGGAAACCGCGTCGGTGTTCGGCGAGATGCTGACCTTCCGCGCCCTGTTGGCGGCGGAGACCGACCCGAAGCGCCGCCGCATCATGCTGGCCGGCAAGGTCGAGGACATGCTGAACACGGTGGTCCGCCAGATCGCCTTCTTCGATTTCGAACGCCGTGTCCATACCGAGCGGCGCGAGGGCGAGCTGACGTCGGACCGCATCGGCGAGATCTGGATGGCGGTGCAGACCGAGAGCCTCGGCCCGGCGCTGCGCTTCGACGAGGGATACCGGCACTACTGGTCCTACATTCCCCACTTCATCCACTCGCCCTTCTACGTCTACGCCTATGCCTTCGGCGACTGCCTGGTGAACTCGCTCTACGCGGTCTATCAGGATGCGGAGAAGGGCTTTGCCGAAAAGTATCTGGCGATGCTGTCGGCCGGCGGCACGCTGCGCCACAAGGAGCTGCTGGCTCCCTTCGGGCTGGATGCCTCCGACCCGGCCTTCTGGCAGAAGGGCCTCGGCGTCATCCGCGGCTTCATCGACGAGTTGGAGGCCGGCGAGGCGAAGGGCTGACGCTCCGGCTGTCTTGACCGCCGTCAAGAGACCATGACGGCTGTGCGGGTATGGTGGCCTTCGGAGCGTCGTCTCCGAAGGCCATCTTCGTTTCAGGAAGCCCCCCCATGCTTGCAACCGCCACGCCCGCCGCCCCAGCCGCCGAGGTCCCGACCCTTGGATTTGCGGTCATGGACCGTGATCACATCGATTCCGTCGCCCTGCTGCAGGCCGCCTGCGATGCCCCGGCCGGCGAATTGCAGGTGCCTTTCGCCGCCTTCGCCAAGCACCTGCGCGAGCATTTCGCCCGCGAGAACGCATTGATGACGCAGCACGGCTTCTTCGCCCTGCATTGCCACAAGGACGAGCACGCCCGCGTCCTGAACGTGGTCGCGACCATGGAAGCCGAGTTGGCGGAGGGCAAGGAGGACCGTGCGCGCCTGTACGTGACCGAGCATTTCCCCGACTGGTTCCACACCCATCTGGCGACGATGGACCGGGTGACCGCGGATTTCCTGGCACAGGCGGAGGGGTGAGGGTTTAGGCCGGATTGCCTCTTCCCCATGCCACCCCGCCTTCGGCGGTGGAGAGGGTTGAACGCTTGTCGGCGTAAGTAACCGCGAAAGCGGCGGCGGTCCCCTCTCCCGCCCTGGCGAGGGAGGGTCAGTGAGGGGACATTACGCGAGGCGCCTCGCCCTCCAACAGAACCCCAAAACTGGAAAGGGGCCGGAACCTGCTCGGTTCCAGCCCCTTAAGGATGGTGGGCGCACAAGGACTCGAACCTTGGACCCGCTGATTAAGAGTCAGCTGCTCTACCAACTGAGCTATGCGCCCATCCGTAGGACATGTTCAAGAGATGGTGGGCGCACAAGGACTCGAACCTTGGACCCGCTGATTAAGAGTCAGCTGCTCTACCAACTGAGCTATGCGCCCATCTCTTGATGCGATGAACTTCGCCGAAACGAGCCGACTGTTCATCGCGCCGGCCAAGCCGTTGTCCCGGCCGGTGTGGCGCGGTTTATAGCGAAGGGCTTTTGGCCTGTCGATAGCAAAATCGCACCCCATGTGAATTTTTTGGCGCGCGCTTTTCGGTGGCCGAGTTCCACCCCCGGCAGCTACACCGGCGCTGTCGACAATGGGCATCGAAACGGGAGATCGGGAATGGGCGGCTGGACGGAAGGCTATGTCGGCGGCATCGACTATATCCGCGCCGTCTACCGCGACTGGTCGCCCGCCCTGCTCGGCTTCGCCCTGACGCTGCGCGGTTGGCGCCCGCCCGAGGCGCTGCGCCGCGGCTGCTTCACCATGGCGGAACCGGGATGCGGCCACGGGCTGACCAGTGCGCTGCTGGCCGGTGCCCACCCGGCGGCGCGGTTCGAGGCGATGGACTTCAACCCTTCGCACATCGCCGGCGTCCGGCGGCTGGCCGACGATGCCGGGCTCGCCAACGCCACCTTCCTGGAGGAGAGCTTCGCCGACCATGCGCGGCGCGAGGGGCCGATGCTGGACGTGGTTGCCCTGCACGGCGTCTGGTCCTGGGTGAGTGCCGAGAACCGGGCGATCCTGCTCGACACGCTGCGCCGCCGGCTGGTGCCCGGCGGGGTCGTGTTCGTCAGCTACAACGCCCTGCCCGGCACGCTGGCCCATATGCCGCTGCGCCGCCTGCTGGTGGAGCGCTGCGCCGACGGCGATGGTCCCCTGCCCGACCGCATCGCGCGAGCGGTCGAGTTCGCTTCGCGGATGGCCGCCCGGGGCGGCGGCTGGTTCGGCGCCACCGACGGCGTGGTGGAGCGGATCGAACAGCTGCGCCACAAGTCACCGAACTACATCGCCCACGAGTATCTCAACGGCGACTGGACGGCCTTCTACCACGCCGACGTGGCGCGCGAGATGGCCGCCGCCAAGCTGGAGTTCGCCGGCGCCGCGGTGCCGATGGAGCAGTTGCACGACCTCAGCCTGTCCCCCGCCCAACAGGCGCTGGCGGCGGAGGCCCGCGACCCGGCCCAAGCCGAGACCCTGCGCGACGTGATGACCAACCGCAGCTTCCGCCGCGACCTGTTCGTGAAGGGCGGCGAGCGGCTGGGACCGGCCGAGCGGCGCACGCTGTTGGGTGAGACCCGGTTCGTGCTGCTGGTGGCCGCCGACGATTTGCCGGAAGTCGCCTCCACCCCCGTTGGCCGCCTGCCCTTCCCGCAGGCGCTCTACCAGCCGCTGGGCGAGGCGCTGGCCGAGGGGCCGCAGAGTCTCGACGCGCTGCTCGCCCGGCCGGCTCTGGCGACGCAAGGGGAAGATGCCGTGTTGCGCGCGCTGGTCCTGCTGACCAGCCTGTCGCTGGCCGCGCCGGTCATGCCCGAAGACGGTATTGCCGAACGCAAGGCCTCGAGCGAGCGCTTCAACGTCGTGGTTCTGGAGCGCCACCGCTTTGGCGACACGCCGGGGCAGCTCGCCTCCCCGCTGCTGGGCGCCGGGGTGCCGGTATCGCGGATCGAGGCGCTGTTCCTGCTGGCCGCCCGGCTGGGTGAGGACCCCGCCGCCTTCGCCTGGCGCCATCTGTCCGCCGACGGACTCACGCTTGGCCGCGACGGCGAGCGTTGCGAGGGGGATGAGGCCAGCCGGGCGGAACTGGCGCGCCGGCATGCCGCTTTCGTGCAGCGGCGGCTGCCGTTGCTGGAAGGTTTGGGAGTGGTTTGAAGGTTGGGAGCGTCGGCGTCAATGTCCCCCGACAGCCCCGCTCAACGCTCGGCGACCACCTTCGGCAGTTTCTCGGCGATGCCGTAAAGCGCTTCGCGCCGGCGGATTTCGGCGAACACGTCGTCCGGGTGGATGTTCAGCGTCGCCCAGAGCACCGACAGGTTGTACAGCAGGTCGGCACTTTCGTTGATGACCCCCTGGCGATCCTCGTTCATGGCATCCAGCGCCACCTCGACCGCTTCCTCGCCCACCTTCTTGGCGATCTTCTTCGGACCGGCGGCGATCAGGCGGGCGGTCTTGGACTGCGCCGGGTCCATTTGCTGGCGGTCGAGGATGGCGTCATAGAGGCGGATCAGGTCGTCGGTCATCAGGGAGGGTTTGTCTCGTCTGCGGGTTGGAACGGCATCCCGTTAACGTGATCGCTCCGCAACGGAAATGCTATCCCCCATCGGCCCGGTCCCAGGCCGAACGATCGCCTTATGCCTTGCGGTGACGCCCCCCTTGTCTCAGGCCTCAGCTTACCGGATCATAGGAATGGTCGGCCTTCGGACGCTCGTCCAGCAGGGTCTGGCCGGTGCTGACGAAATGCACGACCTCGGCGATGTTGGTGGCGTGGTCGCCGATGCGCTCCAGGTTCTTGGCGATCATCATCAGGTGCATATGCGCCATGAATTGGTCCGGTGCCGCCAGGGCGGACCGTTCCACTTCCGCAACGAGGCTGGTGTAGAGCGCGTCCACCTCATCGTCGGTGCGCCAGATGCGCAGTGCCGCCTCGCTGTCGCTGTCGACATAGGCGTCGACCACGGCGCTGAGCCGCTCGCGCACCAGTCGCCCGAGCTGCGGCAGGCCCGACAGCGAGGCCGATTCTGCAAGGCTGAAGATGGCGACCGCGCGCTTGGCGGTGTTGGCGGCATGGTCGCCGATGCGCTCCAGGTTGCCGGCGATCTTCAGCGCCGCCACGACCTCGCGCAGGTCGTCGGCCACCGGCTGGCGCAGTGCCAGCAGGCGCATGCAGTGCGCTTCGATGTCATGCTCGAAAGAGTCGAGTCGCGCGTCCGACTCGACGATTTCCCGCGCCAGGTCGGGGTTGCGCTGGGCCAGGCAGGTCAGTGCCTGATCGATCTGCGTCTCCGCAGCGCCGGCCATCTGCACGATGGCGGATTTCATCCGCTTCAGCGCGTCCTCGAACGCGGACACGATGTGCGGAGCGGAGGTCTTCATGGTCGGCAAACCCTTCCCGGCGGTCTCATCCAAAGCCGCGACCATAGCGTCTCGACGTTACGGTACGATGACAATGCCTATGACGAATGGAGGTTCCGCCCTCTCCGCGCGACGATTGAAATGCGCGGTTGATTTTGCGGCGCAGCATTGCGACACATCCGTCGTCTCCGCATCTTCCCTAATCAACGACGTGCCGAACCCGCCATGATCGAACGCCGCTTCGAACAGATCATCTTCGCCAGCCGCTGGCTGCTCGCGCCCTTCTATCTCGGACTCGTGGTCTCGCTGGTGCTGCTGCTGGTGAAGTTCACCCAGGAAATCCTGCACATCGTTCCGCATGTGCTGGACATGAGCGAGAAGGACGTGCTGCTGGCCGTGCTGACGCTGATCGACCTGTCCTTCGCCGGCAATCTTCTGCTGATGGTGATCTTCGCCGGCTACGAGAACTTCGTCTCGAAGATCGACGTGGCCAATCACGAAGATCGTCCGGATTGGATGGGCAAGGTCGATTTCGGTGGGCTGAAGTTGAAGCTGATCGCCTCCATCGTCGCCATTTCCGGCATTCATCTGCTGAAGGCCTTCATGAATTTGTCCCAGACCTCGCAGGAGGAGCTGATGTGGCTGGTGATCATCCACATGACCTTCGTGGTGTCGGGCGTTCTGCTGGCCTGCATGGACCGGCTGGAGGGACACCACGCCCATGCGGCAAAGCCGACGGGCAAGCCCGAGGCCGGGCATCACTGACCACCCCGCCGGACCGGCGGGCAATTGCCCATTGCGGCACACCATGGTTCGGACTAGACACTGAACCGCCACACCGGCCGAATGGCTATCGGCGGGTCGGGACGGCGTTTACCGCAAGGGCGAACCTCAAGAGTTTGGCCGTTGACGGAAAATTAACCCTGATCCGCCAGTTTTGCCTTCACCAGACACCGCAAGAGGCGGCGGGCACCGGCCAACCGGAACCCGCTTTCGCGACACGGGTCAGGCCTGCCGGGCGCACTCTCCGCTTGAGCGTGCGGACGCATTCGACTATGGAACCGTCGGCGGGCATGCTATGCCAGTCGCCGCCGGCTCGGCCGTCTCAACCGCTTTGATAGAGTTCGTCAGCTCCATGCTCTCCAAACTGCTGGGCGTTCTGTCCGCCGACATGGCGATCGATCTGGGCACGGCCAACACCCTGGTCTATGTCAAGGGCCGCGGCATCGTCCTGAACGAACCGTCGGTCGTCGCCATCGCCAACGTGCGCGGCAAGAAGCAGGTCCTCGCCGTCGGTGACGAGGCGAAGATGATGCTCGGCCGAACCCCCGGCAACATCCAGGCCATCCGGCCGCTTCGCGACGGCGTCATCGCCGATTTCGAAGTCGCGGAGGAAATGATCAAGCATTTCATCCGCAAGGTTCACAACCGCCGCAGCTTCGCCAGCCCGCAGGTCATCATCTGCGTGCCGTCGGGCTCGACCGCGGTGGAACGCCGGGCGATCCAGGAATCGGCGGAGGCCGCAGGCGCCCGCCGCGTCTTCCTGATCGAGGAGCCGATGGCCGCCGCGATCGGCGCCGGGCTTCCGGTGACGGAACCGACCGGCTCGATGGTCGTCGACATCGGCGGCGGCACCACCGAGGTGGCCGTGCTGTCGCTGGGCGGCATCGTCTATTCGCGGTCGGTCCGCGTCGGCGGCGACAAGATGGACGAGGCCATCATCGGCTACATCCGTCGCAGCCACAATCTGCTGGTCGGCGAAGGCTCGGCCGAGCGGATCAAGAAGGAAATCGGCTCCGCCTGCCCGCCCGAGGACGGCGAGGGCCGCATCCTCGAAATCAAGGGCCGCGACCTGATGAACGGCGTGCCCAAGGAACTGATCATCTCCGAACGGCAGATCGCCGAGTCGTTGGCCGAACCCGTTTCGGCCATCGTCGAGGCGGTGAAGGTGGCGCTGGAACACACCGCTCCGGAACTGGCCGCCGACATCGTCGACAAGGGCATCGTGCTGACAGGCGGCGGCGCCCTGCTGGGCAACCTGGACTTCGTTCTGCGCCACGCCACCGGCCTGCCGGTGTCGATCGCCGACGATCCCCTCTCCTGCGTGGCGCTCGGCACCGGCCGCGCGCTGGAGGAGATGAAGACGCTGCGAAACGTCTTGGTCAGCGCTTACTGATTGGTGTATCCCTGATTGGAAGGCCTCCGGTCCGCCGCCCAACTCCCGGGCGGTGAGGGCCGGAGACGGACCGCGTATCTGGACGGGAATTTCCTGTGAAGTCACGCTCATCCGGCTCCGTCATCCGCCTTGCCGCGCCCCTGCGGGCCCTCGCGCAGCGTTTCTCCTTCCTCCTGCTTGTCCTGGCCTCCATCGCCTTGATGATGGTCGGCAAGATCGAGTCCGTGTCGGTGGACAGCGCCCGCGCCCGCGTGACCGACGCCTTCGCCCCGATCCTCGACGCCATCTCCCGCCCCGCCGCGACCGCGGCGCGCGTGGTCGAGTCGGTGGTCGAGCTTGAGAACGCCTTCGACGAGAACCAGCGCCTGAAGGCCGAGAACGCCCGGCTTCTGCAGTGGAAACAGGCGGCATTGCGGCTGGAGGCCGAGAACAGCAGCCTGCGCAGCCTGCTGCGCGTCCGTCCGGAGCCCTCCGTCAATTATATCGCCGCCCGCGTCATCGCGACCCCCGGCAGCTCCTTCGTCCGCACGCTGGTGGTGACCGCCGGCAAGCGCGACGGGGTGCGCAAGGGACAGGCTGCGCTGGCCGGCGCCGGTCTGGTCGGCCGGGTGATCGAAGTCGGCGAATGGTCGTCCCGCATCCTGCTGCTGACCGACATCAACGCCCGTGTCCCGGTGGTCCTGGCCAACACGCGCCAGCGCGCCATCCTGGCCGGGGACAATTCCGACCAGGCCAAGCTTCTTTATCTGCCGCCGGAGTCGCCGATCCAGGTGGGCGAGCAGGTGGTGACCTCGGGCGACGGCGGCCTGTTCCCGTCCGGCCTGCCGGTCGGCGTGGTGACCGCGGTCAGCGAGCGCGGCGTGCGCGTGCTGCCCAGCGCCGACCTGTCGCGGGTCGAACATTTGCGCCTGGTGGATTTCGGGTTGCCCGGCACCGACCTGGACCCGTCGCCGGAGTGGAAGTGAGCCGGTCCGACTGCGCCCCGGCGGGAAGGCCGCCGGTATGACGGCAACTTTCTGGCAACGGGTCGATAAGGCCGGGCGCAATCTGGCGCCCTTCGCCGTTACCGTCATGATGGTTCTGGTCGGCATGATTCCGGTGCCGGTGCCGGGCTACGCCCCGGTGGCGCCGAACCTGACGCTGGTTTCCGTCTACTATTGGACGATCCACAGGCCTGACCTGATGCGTCCGGGGGTGGCCTTTCTGATCGGGCTGCTGCAGGATTTCCTGATCGGCGGGCCGCTGGGCGTCAATGCCCTGCTGCTGATCGTGGCGCAGTGGGCGGTACTGAACCAGCGCCGGGTGTTCCTGGCCAGCACTTTCGCGTTGCTGTGGTTCGGCTTCACCCTGGTGATGGCCGGTGCCGTGGTGCTGCAATGGCTGGCCTTCACGGCACTGGATGCGGCGGCGCTTTCAATCCTGCCGGCGCTGTTTCAGGGCTTGCTGACGGTGGCGGTGTTTCCTGCGGTGGGCTGGCTGCTGATCCGCGTCCACCGCGCGTTCTTGAACGGGTAAAGGGTCCCGGCGGTTTCATGAGTTCGATCGATCGCGATACCGACCGTTCCCGCCTGCTGGCGCGCCGCGCCCTGGTGCTGGGCGGCATCAAGCTGGCCGGCCTGTCCGCGCTGGTCGGTCGGCTCTATTACCTGCAGGTGGTCGAATCCGCGCGCTACACCATGCTGGCGGAGGAGAACCGCATCAGCCTGCGGCTGATCGCACCGTCGCGCGGCAACATCGTCGACCGGTTCGGCGTGCCGCTGGCGGTAAACGAACAGAACTACCGGGTCGTCGTGGTGTCGGAGCGCACCCACAACATCCAGGAGACGCTCGACAAGATCTCCCGCATCGTGCCGCTGACCGACGGCGACCGCCGCCGTGTGATGCGCGAACTGCACCGCAAGCGCCGCTTCGTCCCCGTCACCGTGCGTGAGAACCTGACCTGGGAACAGGTGGCGACGCTGGAGACCAACACCCCCGATCTGCCCGGCGTGGCGATCGAGGTGGGCGAGCTGCGCCACTATCCGCAGGCGGAGGCGACCGCCCATATCCTGGGCTATGTCGGCGCGGTGTCGGAAGCGGAGCTGAGCGGCAACAGCGATCCGGTGCTGTCGCTCCCTGGCTTCCGCATCGGCAAGGCCGGCATCGAGAAGTATCACGAGAAGGTTCTGCGCGGCACCGCCGGCACCAGCCAGTTGGAGGTCAACGCGGTCGGCCGCGTCATCCGCGAGCTGTCGCGCGACGAGGGGCAGTCGGGTCGCGAGATTCAGCTGACCATCGACATGGCGCTGCAGCGCTTCGTGCAGGAACGCCTGTCGCAGGAGGTCAGCGCGTCGGCGGTGGTGATGGACGTTCACACCGGCGGCATCTATGCGCTGTGTTCCCACCCCAGCTACGACCCCAACCAGTTCACCATGGGCATCAGCGCCGAGCTGTGGGAGGAGCTGCTGTCCAACCAGGCGACGCCGCTGAACAACAAGGCGGTGGTCGGCCAGTATCCGCCGGGCTCCACCTTCAAGATGATGGCGGCGCTGGCGGCTCTCGAGTCGGGAATCGTCAGCAGCCGGCACACCGTCTTTTGTCCCGGCCACATGGAACTGGGCGACCATCGCTTCCACTGCTGGAAACGCGGCGGCCACGGCACGGTCGATTTCGTCGGGGCGCTGCGCCATTCCTGCGACGTGTTCTTCTACGACGTGTCGCGCCGCATCGGCATCGACCGCATTTCCGAGATGTCGAACCGCTTCGGCCTGGGCGCCCGCACCGGTATCGACCTGCCGCATGAGCGCGCCGGGCTGATGCCGTCCATCGCCTGGAAGAAGGCGACCCTGGGCAAGGGCTGGGACATGGGCGAGACGCTGGTCGCCTCCATCGGCCAGGGCTATGTGCTGACGACGCCGCTGCAACTGGCGGTGATGACCTGCCGGCTGGCCAACGGCGGCTATGCGGTCAAGCCGCATTTGACCAAGCAGATCAAGACCGTGAGCGGCGAACAGACCGCCTGGCCCAGCATCGGCGTGAAGAAGGAGAATCTCGACATCGTCCTGCGTGGCATGAACGAGGTGACCAACGCGCCCAACGGCACCGCCTTCAAGTCGCGCATCACCGAAGTCGGGTACGAAATGGCCGGCAAGACCGGCTCCGCCCAGGTCCGCCGCATCACCATGGCGGAGCGCACCACCGGCGTGAAGAAGAACGAGGACCTGCCCTGGCGCGAACGCGACCACGCGCTGTTCGTCGCTTTCGCACCCGTCCAGGCGCCGCGCTATGCCTGCGCCGTCTTCGTCGAGCATGGCGGCGGCGGCTCCACCGCGGCGGCGCCGATTGCCCGCGACATCCTGCTGGAAACCCAGAAGCGCGACCCCGGCCGCGCCGCGGTGGCCGAAACGCCGCCGACCAGTTTCAAGGATCCGCGGGGCTGATACCTCCCCGCAGCGGTCAGCCGCGCCGGCCCGCGGGAACGGTCATGGCCGCGACCCCCAGCACGACGGCCGCACAGCCGGCAAGAATGTCCGGTTCCAGTGTCTCGCCCAGCAGAAGCGCGCCGATCCCGACACCGATCGGCACCCTCAGATAGGCCTGCGCGGTGGTCGGAACCGACCCGATGGTCTGGACCAGACGAAAATAAAGGACGAAAGCCAGCGCGGTCGAGAAGATCGACAGGCCAGCGAGTGCCAGCAGCGAGTCCCATGATGGCGCGAGGGTCCAAGGCCGGTCGACCGCCAGACTGACCGGCAGCAGAAGCACCGCTCCGCTCAGCAGCGATCCGGCAGCCGGCATGATCGGGTCCAGCCCCTTGAAGACTCGGCCGAAGATGGCGGCTCCGGCATAGCAGAGCGTGGCGAGGACGATCGCCCCCTGCGCCAGAAGATCGCGGCCGATGCCATCCACTGCCCCCACCCCGACGACGAGAACCGTTCCGCCCAGACCGGCAAGCACACCGAACGCCTTCCAAATGGTCAGAGGCTCGTGCCGCGTGAGCAGAAGGGTAAGGAGAAACGCGAAGATCGGCGTGGTCGCATTGAGAATGACTGCGGTCCCGGCTTCCACCGTCTGTTCGGCCCAGGCGATCAAAGTGAAGGGGATGACGCTGTTCAAGCAGGCTTGGATCAGGAATCGGCGCCACACCGCTGGATCGCGCGGCAGGGAAACCCCACGCCAGCGGATGACCGTCAGCAGGATCGCGCCGGCAATCAGCGTCCGGGCGGCAATCAAGGTCAGGGGCGGGATGGTCTCGACGCCGATGCGGATGAAACTGTAGGACGCTCCCCACAAGGTGGCGAGGCACAGAAGCAATGCGAGTTCGACACGAAGATCTGGCCGGGAAGAGGATCTGTCCGGAGCGGAATTGCCCTGGTCGGAAGGATTGGTCATCATTGCTCCGTCAGTCTGAATGGCGGCCCACCATGCCGGCTCCAGCGAACGATCGCCCCCTCGAACGCTTCGGCGGCGGGCGAAGCATCTCCAGCAGCCCGAAGCAGCCACGCGGCGTACAATTCGGACCATGAGCAACCCGCCCTGCCCCGCCGCGTCCGCCAATGACATTGCCACCATCGCCGCCCTGATCGGCGATCCGGCACGGACGAACATCCTTTCAGCACTCATGGGCGGACAGGCGCTGACCGCCGGGGAATTGTCCTGGCATGCCGGCGTTGGAGCACCGACAACCAGTGGCCATCTCGCAAAGTTGAGCGAGGCGGGACTGCTGGTGATGGAACGGCAGGGGCGGCACCGCTATTACCGGCTGGCCTCCGCCGACATCGCCCATACGATGGAGAGCCTGATGGCGCTGGCGGCCACCGGTCCGCGCCGCCACCGGCCGCCAAGCCCGAAGGACGAGGCGCTGCGAACCGCCCGCACCTGTTACGACCATCTGGCCGGACGGCTCGGCACCGCGCTGGCCGGATCGCTGGACGCGCGAGGTCATGTGATCGTCGGCGACGGCGGCGCCCTGGTAACTGAAGCGGGCCGTGATTTTCTGGCCGGCTTGGGTGCCGGCCTGGGTGCCGCCCTTGCCGACGGGAATGGCGACGGAGCGGGCGGGGGCCGCCCGCTGTGCCGCGTCTGCCTGGATTGGAGCGAGCGCCGCCACCATCTGGCTGGACGGCTGGGCGCGGCGCTGCTGACCTGTTCGCTGGAACGCGGCTGGATCGCCCGCATCCCCGACAGCCGCGCAGTGACGATCACCGACGCCGGCAAGCAGGCCTTCTCTACAGTCTTCGACATCACAGCGGAGCACCTGGCTCCCAAATGAAAAGCGCGCCCCCGGAGGGACGCGCTTTCCAACAAACCGACTTGGCTTGCGCCCGATCAGTTCTTCGACTTGTCGACCAGACGGCGCTCGGCGATCCACGGCATCATGGCGCGCAGCTTCTCGCCGACCTTCTCGATCTCGTGCTCGGCATTGCGGCGGCGGATCGCCTTGAAGGACGGCTGGCCGGCCTTGCACTCCAGCATCCAGTCGCGGACGAAGCGGCCTTCCTGGATGTCGGTCAGAACGCGCTTCATCTCGGCCTTGGTCTCGGGCGTGATGATGCGCGGGCCGGTGCGGTAGTCACCGTATTCGGCCGTGTTGGAGATCGAGTAGCGCATGTTGGCCATGCCGCCCTCGTACATCAGGTCGACGATCAGCTTCACTTCGTGCAGGCACTCGAAATAGGCCATCTCGGGGGCATAGCCCGCCTCGACCAGCGTCTCGTAGCCGGCGCGGATCAGCTCGGTCAAGCCGCCGCAGAGCACGGCCTGCTCACCGAACAGGTCGGTCTCGCACTCTTCCTTGAAGGTGGTCTCGATGATGCCGGCGCGGCCGCCGCCATTGGCCGAGGCGTAGGACAGGGCGATGTCCAGCGCATTGCCCGAGGCGTTCTGGTGCACGGCGACCAGCGACGGCACGCCGCCGCCACGCTGGTATTCGCTGCGCACGGTGTGGCCGGGGCCCTTCGGCGCGATCATGAACACGTCGAGGTCGGCGCGCGGCTCGATCAGGTTGAAGTGGACGTTCAGGCCGTGCGCGAAGGCCAGAGCGGCGCCCTGCTTCATGTTCGGGGCCAGATCGTCACGGTACAGGTCGGCCTGCAGCTCGTCCGGGGTCAGAACCATCACGACGTCGGCCCAGGCGGCGGCTTCGGCCGGGGTCATCACGGTGAAGCCGGCGGTCTCGGCCTTCTTGATGGTGGCCGAACCCGGGCGGAGCGCGATCCGCACGTCCTTCACGCCGCTGTCACGCAGGTTATGGGCGTGGGCGTGGCCCTGGCTGCCGTAGCCGACGATGACGACCTTCTTGCCCTTGATCAGGTTGACGTCGGCATCACGATCGTAATAGACGCGCATGGAGATGGTTCCTTGAATTCACAACGAACGAAGACAGAGTGCGTTTCCTGCGGCGGATTACTCCATTGAGCAAAGCCGCGCGTCAAGGGAAACAATCGCTCGACCGAGCGGCAAAATGCAAAGCTTCCTTGCGTTTTTGCCGCTCCGATCTTTCGCAGAATGTATTTCTGCGGGTTACGGCGCCTAGAACGCCGACGGTCCCTTCGACATGGCGACCACGCCGGTGCGGCTGGCTTCCACGAGGCCGAGCTGGCCCATCAGGCCGACGAAATCGTCGACCTGCTCGGTGGTGCCGGTCAGCTCGAAGACGAAGCTGCTCAGCGTCGCGTCGACCACCTTAGCCTGGAAGATGTCGGCGAGGCGAAGCGCCTCGATCCGGCGGTCGCCGGTGCCGGCCACCTTGACCAGCGCCAGTTCGCGTTCCACCGACGGCCCTTCGTCGGTCAGGTCATGGACGCGGTGGACCGGAACCAGCCGGCCGAGCTGCGCCTTGATCTGCTCGATGATCATCCGGGTGCCGGAGGTGACCAGCGTGATCCGCGACAGGTGGTCGGCGTTGTTGACCTCCGCCACCGTCAGGCTTTCGATGTTGTAGCCGCGGCCCGAGAACAGCCCGATGACGCGGGCGAGAACGCCCGGCTCGTTGTCCACCAGCACGGCGATGGTGTGCTTTTCGATCGCGTTTTCCATGAGACCCATTCCCCCCGTTCGTTCGTCGTCAGCCGATCAGACCAGCACCATGCCGTCTTCCGGCGTGGCGTCGGACGGGCTGTCGTCCGGACCGAACAGGATTTCGTTGTGGGCCTTGCCGCCCGGGATCATGGGGAAGCAGTTTTCCTTCGGATCGACGGCGATGTCGATGATGCAGGGGCGGTCGGTGACCGCCAGCATCTTCTCGATCACCTGATCGACCTCGGCCACCGTGGTGGCGCGCAGGCCGACGCAGCCCCAGGATTCCGCCAGCTTCACGAAGTCCGGCAGGGCTTCCGAATAGCTCTGGGAATAGCGCGAGCCATGCAGCAGTTCCTGCCACTGGCGCACCATGCCCATATACTGGTTGTTCAGGATGAAGATCTTGACCGGCGCACGGTACTGCACGGCGGTGCCGATCTCTTGCATGTTCATCAGGAAGCTGGCCTCGCCCGACACGTCCACCACGATGGCGTCGGGGTGGGCGAGCTGTGCGCCGATGGCGGCCGGCAGGCCGTAGCCCATGGTGCCGAGCCCGCCCGAGGTCAGCCAGCGGTTCGGCTGGTCGAAGGGCAGGAACTGGGCGGCCCACATCTGGTGCTGGCCGACTTCCGTCGTGATGTAGTGGTCCTTGCCGCGCAGGGCCTCGCGCAGGCGTTCCAGCGCGTATTGCGGCTTGATGACCGATTCGGTGCGGTTGTAGTTCAGGCAGTTGCGGGCGCGCCAGCCCTCGATCTTGCCCCACCACTCCTTCAGCGCCGGCTTGTCGGCGCTCTTAGCGCGCGCCTTCCAGATGCGCAGCATGTCTTCCAGCACGGCGCCGCAATCGCCGACGATCGGGATGTCGACCGCGACGTTCTTGTTGATCGAGCTGGGATCGATGTCGACGTGGATCTTCTTGGAGCCCGGCGAGAAGGCCGACAGCTTGCCGGTCACGCGGTCGTCGAAGCGGGCGCCGATGTTGATCATGACGTCGCATTCATACATGGCGAGATTCGCCTCGTAAGTGCCGTGCATGCCCAGCATGCCCAGCCACTGATTGTCCGACGCCGGGAAGGCGCCGAGACCCATCAGGGTCGAGGTGATCGGGAAACCGGTGGTCTTGACGAACTGGGTCAGCAGCTTGGCCGCGAAGGGACCGGCATTGATCACGCCGCCGCCGGTGTAGAAGACCGGCCGCTTGGCGTTGGCGATCAGTTCGATCGCCTCTTCGATGCGGGCCATCTCCGGCTTCACCTGAGGCCGGTAGGTCTTGTGCTTGACCTCCGCCGGCGGGACATAGGTGCCGTCGGCGAACTGCACGTCCTTCGGAATGTCGACCAGCACCGGGCCGGGACGGCCACTGCGCGCGACATAGAAGGCCTCGTGCAGGGTGCGGGCCAGGTTGTCGACGTCCTTCACCAGGTAATTGTGCTTGGTGCAGGGACGGGTGATGCCGGTGGTGTCGGCTTCCTGGAAGGCGTCGTTGCCGATCAGGTGGGTCGGCACCTGCCCCGACAGGCAGACGAGCGGAATGCTGTCGCACAGGGCGTCCAGCAGGCCGGTCACCGCGTTGGTGGCGCCGGGGCCGGAGGTCACCAGCACGCAGCCGACCTTGCCGGTCGAGCGCGCATAGCCCTCCGCCGCGTGAACCGCGGCCTGTTCATGGCGTACGAGGACATGTTTCAGGTCGTTCTGCTGGAACAGCGCGTCGTAGATGGGAAGTACGGCGCCGCCGGGATAGCCGAAGATGATGTCAACGCCCTGATCCTTCAGGGCCTTGATGACGATCTGGGCGCCGGTCAGCTTCTGTTCGGACATCGCTCACGACCTTCTCATGTGGGCGCCTCCTCTAGGGCACCCGGTTCCTTGGGAACACCAACCCCGCCGGATGGGCATAGCCGTTCAGAACAACGACTTAGCCCCGATGGCGTGTGCTGGGACCGGCAAATTAGTCAAATCATCCGTCACAGGTCAACCCAATTCGCGAATGTTTGCAAAGTTTTTTTGCCGCAGTTTTTCCAATTGTTGCGCGCCCATAGGAGGTGGCGGTCCTGCCCGGTCCCAGCTTGCCCAAAACGGAAACGGCGGCCGCACCGAAGCGCGGCCGCCGTTCCGAAGGAGCGACGACTGGGAAGGACGAACCGTCAGGCGGCCGTCTTCAGCAGCGCGCACAGCCGGCGGATGCCCTCGCGGATCTGGGCCGGCTTGGTGACCGAGAAGGCCAGCCGCAGCGTGTTCTTGCCCGACCGGTCGGCATGGAAGGCCGATCCGGGGACGAAGGCGACATTGGCCTCCTTGATGGCGCGGGCCAGCAGTTCCGTGCCGTCGACGCCCTCCGGCGCCTCGATCCAGACGAACAGGCCGCCTTCCGGCTTGGTCCAGGTGACGCCCGGCGGGGCGTATTCGTCCAGCGCCGCCAGCATGGCGTCGCGGCGCTCCTTGTACTGGGTGCGCAGCAGCTTGATATGGCTGTCGAAGATCTGCGAGACGACGTCGTGCATGACGATCTGGTTGATCGTGCTGGCGTGCAGGTCGGCCGCCTGCTTCATCAGCACCAGCCGGTTCACCACCTCCGGCGCCGCATTGACCCAGCCGACGCGCATCGCCGGCACCATCGTCTTGGAGAAGGTGCCGCCGAAGATGACGTTGGTCAGCTTGCCGCCGTTGCGCTCGCAATCCAGCGCCGCCATCAGCGGCAGATGTTCGCCGTCATAGCGCAGCTCGCAATAGGCGGTGTCCTCGATCACCGGCACGCCGGCCGCATCGCAAGCGTCCAGGATGGCGTGGCGGCGGGCCAGCGTCACCGTGGTGCCGTTGGGGTTCTGGAAATCGGGGACGAGATAGAAGAACTTCGGCTTCTGCGCCAGCGCCTCGTTCAGCGCGGTCATCTCCGGCCCTTCCTCGTCCATCGGAATGGAGAGGTAGGTCGGCTCATAAGGCGAGAAGGCCTGCAGCGCGCCGAGATAGGTCGGGCGGGTGACCACGATCTTGTCGCCCGGGCCGATCAGCAGCTTGCCGACGAACTCCAGCACCTGCTGCGAACCGTTGGTGATCAGCACGCCGTCCAGGCCGATGTTGACGCCCTTGCCGCCCATGTAATCGCAGATCCATTCCCGCAGCGGCGTGTAGCCCTCGGTGATGGAATACTGCAGCGCGGCCCCCGCCCCGGCATTGGACTGGAAGATCTTCTCGTAGGACCGGGCAATGGCGGAGCTGGGGAACAGGTCCGGGTCCGGAATGCCACCGGCGAAGGAGATGATCTCCGGACGATCGATCAGCTTCAGCAGTTCCCGGATTTCGGACGCCGTCATGCCGCCCACGCGGCCCGCGAACACATGACCCCAATCAACCGACACGTCGCTTCTCCTTCGGATCAGTAATTTAGTATCGTTCTCAGGCGGCCGAGCATTGCATTTCGTTCCGCCTCTGAACAGGGTGAATCGATGGTATGGCAGCTATGCTGTCCTGTATGACTTACCAGCATTTCGGCCGCTTTGCCAACAATCTGATGCCGGAACCAAGTCACCTGCCGTTTGGCATAGCGGCGGGTGGATTGCTGGGCCAGCGCGACCGCCTCGGCCAACGGGATTTCGCCATGCAGGTGGCGGCGCAGTTCCGGCACGCCCAGCGCCTTCAGCACCGGCAGGTCGGGAGCGAGGTTCTGCTCGCATGCCAGGGCGTCCAGCCGCCGCACCTCCTCCAGCGCACCCTGTCCCATCATCAAGTCGAAGCGCTTGTCGCACTGGGCGTAGAGGTCGGCCCGCGGCGGATCGAGCACGATGACGGTGAAGCGCAAATCCTCCGGCGCACCTTGGGCGGTTTGGCTCTGCCAATGGGACAGCGGATGGCCGGTGGCCTCCAGCACCTCCCAGGCGCGGGTCAGGCGGGTGGTGTCGCCAGCGTTCAGCTTGGCCGACGCCGGATCGCGGACGACCAGTTCGGACCGGAAGGCCTCGCCTCCGATGGCGGCCAGCCGGGCATGGGCGGCGGCGCGCAATTCGTCGGGGATGGAGGGGACCTCGCTCAAGCCCTGCATCAGCGCACGTAGATAAAGACCGGTGCCGCCGACCACCACGGGCAGCAGCCCCTCGGCCTTGGCCGCGTCGATCTCCGCCAGCGCCATCTCGCGCCAGCGCGCCGCCGACCCGCGTTCGGCCGCCGGGAGGACGCCATAGAGACGGTGGGGCGCCCGCGCCAGATCCTCGGCCGGCGGGCGGGCGGTCAGCACATCCAGGTCGGCGTAGAGCTGCATGCTGTCGGCATTGATGACGGTGCCGCCGAACGCCTCGGCGACGGCGAGCGCCAGCCCCGACTTGCCCGACGCGGTCGGCCCGCCGATGACGATGACGTCGGTAAGGTGGGGCGTCATTCGAATCCGACCTCAGATCCCCCTCTCCCCCCCTGGGAGAGGGTCGGGGTGAGGGGGTGACGCGGCAGGACATTCGCAAGGCTCCCGCCGCGCGTCCCCCTCACCCTAACCCTTTCCCCGGGGGGGAGAGGGGATATGATCCGTCGAGCCTGTTCCATCGCCCTTCCATGGCGTTCCGGCGCTCTCTTTGCAACACCCAACCGCATGCCGACGCCGAAGCTTCGTTGGACCCGGCTCCCCGCCTGTGGTAGGCAGCGCGCAAAGGCCCTCTTTTCCTCGGGATACCCGCCGATGAACGCCGTCGCCACGCTGATCGCCCCCCGCACCGCCACGCTCGACGAGTCCGTCGTCCAGACCGCCAAGGCGGCGCTGGTCGGGCTGGGCGCCGATGCCGGGGCTCCGGATTGGCTGGCCCCCGGCACCGCCTGCGACCTGCCTTTCGGCAACCTCGCACCGGAACAGGCGGAGGCGGCGATCCGCCACGCCCTATTGGGGAATGGGAACGGCGCCACGCTGGACATCATCGCCCAGCCGGCGGCGATCCGGCGCAAGCGGCTGCTGGTCGCCGATATGGAATCGACGATCATCGAGCAGGAGATGCTGGACGAACTCGGCGACTATGTCGGTCTGAAGGACCACATCGCCGCCATCACCGCCCGCGCCATGAACGGGGAGATCGACTTCAAGGACGCGGTGCGCGAACGCGTCGCCCTGTTGAAGGGTTTGAAGGAGACGGTGATCGACGAGGTGTGGCAGCGCGCCACCCTGATGCCGGGGGCATCGCAGCTGGTCGGCACCATGCGCGCCAACGGCGCCCTCTGCGTCCTGGTGTCGGGCGGCTTCCGCTGCTTCACCGGCCGTGTGCGCAGCTGGATCGGCTTCGACGACGACCGCGGCAACGATCTGGAAGTGGTCGACGGCGTGATGACCGGCACGGTGATCGAACCGATCCTGGACAAGGACAGCAAGCTGCAGGCGCTGATGGCCTATGCCGGCGAGCACCGCGTGCCGATGGCGGAGACCATGGCCGTCGGCGACGGCGCCAACGACCTTCCGATGCTGCTGGCCGCCGGGCTTGGCGTCGCCTTCCATGCCAAGGCCGTCGTCGCCGCCGAAGCCCGTGCCCGTGTCGACCACGGCGACCTGACCGCCCTGCTCTACGCCCAGGGCTATCGCGCCACCGAGTTCGTGGGGTAGGCGCCTGCCCCTATCCGATCACGCCCAGACGCCGCGCACATAGGGCGTGAGCTGCGTGTCCATCAGGATGATGTGGCGGACCAGCCAGTCGGCGGTGAATTTGTAGAGCTTCTCGGCGTTCTCGTGGGTGGGCTCGATGGAGAAGCGGTTCGACAGCTCGCTGACCATCTTGACCGCGGCGCGGTGCATGGCGACGTGCTCCTCGAATTGCGGATAGCGCACGATCTGCATGATGCGCTCCTCGCGGGCGAAATGCTCCTTGGTGTATTCCAGCAGCTTGACCAGAATCTTGGCAACGCGAACCGGCTGGAACCGCGGGGCGGCCAGCGCTGCGTCGAGTTCGTTCAGATACTCGATCAGATGCTTGTGATCGTCGTCGATGGCCGGCTGGCCGACGCTCAACTGCCGTCGCCATGTGATGGCGCCCATGACCTTGCCGCCTCCCCCCTTACCGGCACCCCGTTCGGGCGGATTATGGCTGGTGCTACCACCGCACCCAAACAGTCGGGACGTCACACGGCAATTTGACGCACCTTGGAGAGGCGTTCCAATCGAAACGGGGCGGATGCGTCGCCGCACCCGCCCCGTTCTTCAACCGGAAATCCGCCGGCTTCAGCCGATGATGGAATAGCCGCAGTCGACGTAGGTGGTGTCGCCGGTGATGCCCTTGGCGCCGTCGGTGGCGAGGAAGGCGGTGGTGTAGCCGACCTCCTCGATGGTCACCAGCCGGCCCTCGGGAGCCCGCTCGGCAGCCTTGTTCATCAGCTCGTCGAAATGGGCGATGCCGGAAGCGGCGCGGGTCTTGATCGGGCCGGGGGAGATGGCATGGACGCGGATGCCCTTGGGGCCGAGTTCCGACGCCAGATAGCGCACGCTGGCCTCCAGCGCGGCCTTGACCGGTCCCATGACGCCGTAATTGTCGATAACGCGGTTGGCGCCGAAATAGGACATGGTGAACAGCGACCCGCCGTCCTTCATCAGCGGCTCCGCATACCTGGCCATACGGATGAAGGAGTGGCAGGAGACGTCCATCGCCTGCTGGAAGCCCTCGCGCGAGCAGTCGACGACGCGGCCGTGCAGATCCTCCTTCGGTGCGAAGGCGATGCTGTGCAGCGCGAAGTCCAGCTTGCCCCACTTCTCGCCGATCTTGTCGAACATGGCCTTCAGCTCGCCTTCGCCGGTGACGTCCACCGGTTCGAAGATCTCGGCCTCAAGCTGCTGGGCCAGCGGCTCGACGAAGCGCTTGGCCTTGTCGTTCAGATAGCTGACCGCCAGGTCGGCACCCAGCGCGCGGAAGGCGCGGGCGCAGCCCCAGGCGATCGACTGGTCGTTGGCGATGCCAAGGACGAGCCCCTTCTTGCCTTCGAGCGTGGCGGCGGCGGGAATGATCGTGGTCATGGCGGACGGTCCTGCGGTCGGTGTGACGGGAGGAGCGGCCGCAACCCTGGCGGCCTTTTCGCCGGGCAAGGGCACGCGGCGTTCCTTGTGCGGTGCACCATAAACCAATCGCGACAGGTCCGCAACGTGCAATGGGCGCAATTCACGAACCCAATCCAATCATTGCGCAGCATTGATGCCGGCATATCCAGTAAAAGCCGAAGTCCTAACGGCAATGCCTTTCATTGATCCACATCAAGACGGCCCTCCGGCACCAGGCCGGAAGACCGTTTCTTGATGACATTTCTGTTATCCCGCCACACCGCTTGGTCGATCACCCCTTACCGCGCAACACCGGGCGTGAAGGAGGGCGGATCGCTGGCTGGGAAGGATTCCTGAGACGCCTCGTCGACGATCTCCTCCTCGCAGGCTTCCTGATAGATGTCGCCGGGATGGCGGGAATAGGGATCGATCCCGCGTTCCACATCCTGCGACGGAATGGCCGCGCGGTCGCGTTGCGCCCAATCGGCCAGCATCGACTTGCCGGGACAGAATCCGGTCAGGCCGCGCGCCACCAGGACGCCGCCGGCCAACGCCATCGCGGCGCCGGTCCAGTTCGGCCGGCGCAGGCCCAGCACCGCCAGCGCCACGCCGCCGGCCAGCGAGGCCAGCCGTTCGCTGTGGCCGACATTGATGGTATAGCCGCCGCCGGGACCATGGATGCGGTCGTTGAAGCCGCGCAGGCTGCGCTGGGCCGTATCGGTGATGGAAGAGAGTTCCATGTCGGTCCTCCTGGATGCGGGACCCGAAGCCGGGTGCTCCCGCGATCGGATCGTTATCGTGTCACTGTTGGGAAACCGGCGGCTGGGGGGTGTCGTTCCCCGACGGTGCCTGCGGAGATGCCTGAGGAGTTGCCTGGGAGGCGCCACCCTGCCCGCTTCCGCCGGCCGTCGCGGCGCTGGAGCCGGATGCCCGCGCCTGCTGCAGTTCCTGGTTCAGCCGCGACACCTCCTGGGACAGGCGCTGGACCTCCTGGCGCAGGGGCGCCGCCGCGGCGTCGCTGCCGCCGCCCGTCGAGCCGGCGATGGCGGCCAGCGTCGCCGACTGCTGCATCCAGTAGGGAGCGACGCCGTAATAAGTGTGCACCGCCATCGCCCACTGGCGGTCGTTCATGTTCGGGCGGTTGCTGTCGTCGAAGCGCGGGGCGTTGGTCAGCTTGTCCTTCGGCACGTTCAGGACATAGCCGTTGCCGGACGGCGCGAACAACGCCCACGGCACGGGAAAGTCGCTGTCGCCGATGCCGAGGAAGCCGCCCAGCTCGACCACCGCATAGGCGATGCGGCCGGTCGCCGGATCGATCACCAACTCGGAGATTTTGCCCAGATCCTTGCCGTCCGGACTGCGCAGCTTGGCGTCCTCAAGGTCGTCGGCGGCAATCGCGCGGGGGTGGGCGATGGAATCCTGCAGCGCCGTGGCCTCCCCCAGGATGGCTTGGCAGGCAGGCGCATTGCCCTTCTGCGCCGCGCCTTGGGCGGCCTGCTGCAGGGCACGCAGCTGCGCGATCTCCTGCTGGGTCACCGGGGCCGGATTGTTGGGTGCCGCGGCCTCGAGGGCCGCCGCCTGCTGTCCCAGCCGGTCGAGCCCGGCCGCGCAGTCGTCGGCGGCCAGCGCGGGCGCGGCGATGGGTCCCAGCGCGGCGAGCAGCAGCGCGGTGCCCAGGGCCGTTGCAGGGGTCGGGCGCGTCATCAGGACATCCTCCGGCTTGAATCGTCTCACGCTGCATGAACAGCATGGTCAAGCCGGAGGTTCCCGCAAGCCGGTCTTCCTGCGGTTGTGTCTTCGGGTGTAAGACTCTCAACCCGGCAGGGGCAGGCCGCCGCGCTGGACGATGAAGGACTGGATGGCGTCCACGCCCTCGCCGGCCTTGACGTTGGCGAAGACGAAGGGACGGTCGCCGCGCATCTTGCGGGCGTCGCGGTCCATCACCTCCAGGCTGGCGCCGACCATCGGGGCGAGGTCGGTCTTGTTGATCACCAGCAGGTCCGACCGGGTGATGCCCGGGCCGCCCTTGCGCGGGATCTTGTCGCCGGCCGACACGTCGATGACGTAGATGGTGATGTCCGCCAGTTCCGGCGAGAAGGTGGCCGCGAGGTTGTCGCCGCCCGATTCGATGAAGATCAGGTCCAGGTTGGGGAACTTCGCGTTCATCTGGTCGACGGCGGCGAGGTTGATCGAGGCATCCTCGCGGATCGCGGTGTGCGGGCAACCGCCGGTCTCCACCCCCATGATCCGTTCCGGCTTCAGCGCGCCGGAGCGGGTGAGGAATTCCGCATCCTCCTTGGTGTAGATGTCATTGGTGATCGCCGCGACCTCCCAATCGTCGCGCATGCGCTTGCACAGCGCGTCGGTCAGCGCGGTCTTGCCGGAGCCGACGGGACCGCCGATGCCGACGCGAAGCGGACCGGCGTGGCTCTTTTCGATAGCGGGGAGAGCGCTCATGAGCGGAACAGCCTCGTATATTGGGTTTCGTGGATCATCGAGGTCCAGTCGACGGCCATCGCCCGGCCGCCGAGATCGTCGAGCGGGGCCGCCAATGCCGCCTCCGCCGCCTTGTGGGTGATGGGGTCGAGGGCGGCCAGCGCCCGCTGCCCGTCGGTCTGGCCGAGCGGGACCAGCCGGACGCCGGCCGAAACGAGGTTGGCGGCGAAGGCATGCAGATAGGCGGTCAGCGCCGGCCCCTCCGCCACGCCGATCAGGGCCGACACCAGCGCGACCGACACGGCATAGGCCGGCGGCCGGCCGGTGGCGGCGATAACGGCATCCCAGCGCGGCAACTCGTCGAGCGGCCATGCGGCGCGGATCGCCAACAGGAAGGCCTGCCCCTGCGCCCGCGATTCGAGCGCGGTCTCGGAGGAGGCGCGCAGGATGTCGGCCCGCTCCACTGCCCAGGCGAAGGCAGCGTCGTCACCGGCCAGCACCGCGCGATGCACGGCAGCGAACAGCATTCCGTCGGTTCGCCCGGCGCCATGGCGCAGGATGCCGTCGAGCCAGACGATCATCGTCGCCCGGTCCCGCACCAGCCCCTGCTCCACCGCCGCCTCGATACCATGGCTGTAGGAGAAGCCGCCGACCGGAAAGCTGGGCGACAGCCACGCCAGCAGGCGCGTCAGGGCGTGGGTGGAGACGCCGTCCACCTCAGTGCGAATGCCCATGCCCGCCGCCATGCGAATGCCCGCCATAGGCGCCGCCTTCCGGCATGAAGGGCGCCGTCACGTCGCGCACCTCGGCCCCCAGCCCACGCAGCATGTCCTCGATCACATGATCGCGACGCAGCCGGATGGTGTCGCCGACGATCTGCACCGGCAGATGACGGTTGCCGAGATGCCAGGCCACCCGCGCGAAGGCCTCCACCGGGCCGGGCACGCGGACCTCCATCAGGTCTTCCGGCGCGGCGACCACGCGCAGGAAGCTGCCGTCAATCAACTCCAACCCGTCGCCGTCGTCGAGCGCCACCGCGCGCGGCAGGTCGAGCAGGAAGGCGCCGCCGGCATCGTCGGTCATCGCCATGCGGCGGCGGAAGCGGTCGTCGAAGGCGAGCGTCACGGTGCCGGCCGCCTGCTCGGCAGGCCAATGGCCGCGGGCATGGACACGGGTGGCGCGGCGGGTGGGGTCGGTCATCAGCTAAGCCGTTCGAAGGGGGTCGGGTGGCCGAAGAAGCGGCCGGCCAGTTCGCTGACCAGCGCCGCGTCCCCGGTGGTGAAGAAGCGCAGGCCCTTCTCGGCGGGATCGGGCCGGTATTCGGGGTGGCGGTCGAGATACTGCTCCAGCGAGCGGGCGGTCAGGGTGGGCTGGCACAGCACCTCCACCCCCGGCGGCAGGGCGCGGGCGAACAGGTGGCGGACCAGCGGGTAATGGGTGCAGCCCAGCACCACCGTGTCCAGCGGCTGGCTGCCCATCTTGTCCAGCAGCACGCGGACATAGCCGGCGACCGCCGGTTCGATCTCTGCATCCGACGCGCCGCGCTCGATCAGCGGGACGAGGTCCGGGCAGGCCTGCTGCACGACGCGGACGGAAGGCGCGCGCTTGCCGATCTCCCGCGGAAAGGAGCCGGAGTTGACTGTGGCCGCGGTGGCGAAGATGCCGACTGTGCGCGGTTCGGCCAGATGGTCCGGCGGCACGGTGTCGATCATCCAGGGCACCCGCGTGATCGCCTCCACCATCGGCACCAGCACGCCCAGCACGTTGCGGCCGGGATGGGCCGATGGTAGCCATTCCTGCTGCAGCCGGCGCAACGCGACGGCCGCGGCGGTGTTGCAGGCGATGACGACCAGCCGGCAGCCCTGGGCGAACAGCCGGTCCATCCCGGCGATGGTCAGCCGGTAGATGTCGTCCTCGCTGCGCGGGCCGTAGGGAGCGGCGGCATGGTCGCCGAGATAGACGAAGGGCCGGTCGGGCGCCGCATCCACCAGGGCGCGCAGCACCGTCAATCCGCCATGTCCTGAGTCGAATACACCGATCAACTGTGTAAGCCTTCGCAACCATTACCCTCTCCCGCCCCGGGAGAGGGAGGGACCCGCTGAAGGCGGGAGGGTGAGGGGTGATCCAGACATGGATTCCTGACCCTTGCCTAGCCCCTCACCCTTCCCATGCTCCGCATGGGCCCCTTCCCTCTCCCGGGGCGGGAGAGGGAGCCTACCATCAGAACAGGAAATACCGCTGCGCCATCGGCAGGACGTCCGCCGGTTCGCAGGTCAGCAGCTGCCCGTCCGCCCGCACCTCGTAGGTTTCCGGGTCCACCTCGATGTGCGGGGTCGCGTCGTTGTGGATCATGTGCTTCTTGCCGACGGTGCGGGTGCCCTGGACGGCGATCAGCTCGCGCTGCAGGCCAAGCTGCCGGCCGACCTCCAGCTCCATCGCCTTGGCGCTGACGAAGGTCACGCTGCTGGCCTGCATCGCCCGGCCAAAGGCGCCGAACATCGGACGGTAATGCACCGGCTGCGGCGTCGGGATCGAGGCGTTGGGATCGCCCATCAGCGCGGCGGCTATGGTGCCGCACTTGATGACCATGTCCGGCTTCACCCCGAAGAAGGCCGGCGACCACACCACCAGATCGGCCAGCTTGCCGACCTCTACCGAGCCGACGACATGGCCGATGCCATGCGACAGCGCCGGGTTGATGGTGTATTTGGCGATGTAGCGCTTGACCCGGAAATTGTCGTTGTCGCCGGCCTCCTGCGGCAGGCGGCCGCGCTGCAGCTTCATCTTGTGGGCGGTCTGCCAGGTGCGGATGATCACCTCGCCCAGCCGGCCCATCGCCTGGCTGTCCGACGAGATCATGGAGAAGACGCCCAGATCGTGCAGGATGTCCTCCGCCGCGATGGTCTCGCGCCGGATGCGGCTTTCGGCGAAGGCGACGTCTTCCGGAATGCGGGCGCTGAGGTGATGGCACACCATCAGCATGTCCAGATGCTCGTCCACCGTGTTGATGGTGAAGGGCCGCGTCGGGTTGGTCGAGCTGGGCAGCACATTGCCGAGGCTGGCCACCCGGATGATGTCCGGCGCATGCCCGCCGCCCGCCCCTTCGGTGTGGAAGGTGTGGATGGTGCGGCCCTTGAACGCCGCGATGGTGTCCTCGACAAAGCCCGATTCGTTCAGCGTGTCGGTGTGGATCGCCACCTGGACGTCGAGCTGGTCGGCGACGGTCAGACAGGTGTCGATGGCGTCGGGCGTGGTGCCCCAATCCTCGTGCAGCTTCAGGCCGCAGGCGCCGGCGGCGATCTGCTCCAGCAGCGCGTCGGGGCGGCTGGTGTTGCCCTTGCCGAAGAAGCCCAGGTTGATCGGCAACCCTTCGGCGGCCTGGAGCATCCGCTCCATATGCCACGGTCCCGGCGTGCAGGTGGTGGCCGCGGTGCCGGCGGCCGGGCCGGTGCCGCCGCCCAGCATGGTGGTGACGCCGCTGTTCAGCGCCTCGTCCACCTGCTGCGGGCAGATGAAGTGGATGTGGGCGTCGATGCCGCCGGCGGTGACGATCTTGCCCTCGCCCGCGATCACCTCGGTGCCTGGACCGATGATGATGTCGACGCCGGGCTGGACGTCGGGGTTGCCGGCCTTGCCGATGGCGGCGATGCGCCCGCCGGTGATGCCGATGTCGGCCTTGACGATGCCCCAGTGGTCGATGATCAGCGCATTGGTGATGACGGTGTCGACCGCCCCCTGGTGGCGCGAGCGCTGGCTTTGGCCCATGCCGTCGCGGATCACCTTGCCGCCGCCGAACTTCACCTCTTCGCCATAGACGGTGTGGTCGCGTTCGACCTCCACGATCAGGTCGGTGTCGGCCAGCCGGACGCGGTCGCCGGTGGTCGGGCCGTAGAGGGCCGCATATTCGGCCCGGTCGATGCGGTGCGCCATGTTCTCGCCCTTCCTGTCGGCCCGTCAGAGGGCGCCGTTGACCTTGCGGTTGAAGCCGATCACCACCCGGTCGCCGCCATAGGCGACCAGCGTCACCCGGCGGGTCTGGCCGGGCTCGAAGCGCACCGCCGTCCCGGCCGGAATGTCGAGCCGGAAGCCGCGCGCCTTCTCGCGGTCGAAGGTCAGCGCACTGTTGGTCTCGTAGAAATGGAAGTGCGAGCCGACCTGGATCGGCCGGTCGCCGGCATTGGCGACGTCAAGCTCGGCGGTGGCTCGGCCATCGTTCAGCACGATCTCGCCGGCCGCCGGGAAAATTTCACCGGGTTTCATCGGGCATTCCCCTCAACGGATCGGCTGGTGGACGGTGACGAGCTTGGTGCCGTCGGGGAAGGTGGCCTCGACCTGGATGTCGTGGATCATCTCGGGGATGCCCTCCATCACCTGATCGCGGGTCAGCACGGTGGCGCCGTCGCGCATCAGCTCGGCCACCGTGCGCCCGTCGCGCGCACCCTCCACCACGTAATCGGTGATGAGGGCGACCGCCTCCGGATGGTTCAGCTTGACGCCGCGCTCCAGCCGCCGCCGCGCCACCATCGCCGCCATCGCGACGAGCAGCTTGTCCTTCTCGCGCCCTGTCAGGTTCATCGGGGGATTGCCCTTTCGCCGCCCTGTTCGTCACCGGATCATTGCCGGCTGATTAGGGGCGATTATGCCACGATGATGCGGTGCGCCAAGTGCGTCGTATGACGTAGGGGGTTGAAAGTGCTGGCGGTGCGGCCTGGGTCCGGCCGTCAAACCTCCCACAGCCGCGGCAGGCGGGTGGGCAGGCCGGCGGCTTCGGCACGCAGGCCCGACCACAGCGCGGCATAGGCCAGCCGCACCGCACGGGCATCGCCGCCGAGGATGCGGACGACCAGCAACCCGTCCAGAGCCGTGGCGCCGATGCGCACGCCCTCAAGCGGCTCCGCCAGCGCGCGGACGGCGTCGAGATGGCGGGCGGCGTCGGGAGAGGCGTGCAGCAGGGTGGCGCAGGCGGCGGCACCATTGAAGCCGGCGGGGTGGGCCAGCGCTTCGGCGATGTCGTCGTCCAGATGCAGGGCGTCGGCCCAGATCAGGCGGCCGTCGCGGGCGACCTCCCAGGCGTCGCGGATCAGGCCGCGGGTCACCGTTTCGCCGAAGGCGGCGCGGCCGAAGACCAGCATTTCGCCGGCGATGGCGCGGCCGTCGCCCGACAGGTCGATCCGGGTCAGGCGGCGCAGGCGCGAACCTTCGAAAACGATGGCTTCCTGCGGCATCCACTCCAGCCAGCCGCCCTCCTCCACCAACAAGGCGGTGTCGATGCGGCAGTCGGCGCCGGTGGAGCGGTAGACCTTCTCGGCCGCCTGGGTGGTGACCAGGGCCTTCGCCCCCGGCCCGACCGACAGCGCGATGTCCATGCGGTCGCCGCCGACCATGCCGCCGGAGGTGGTGGCGAGCACCGCGATGGGAAGGTCGTCTCGGCGCGGCGTTGGCATCAGCACCCGCAACGGGTCGTGGTGGTAGAGCGTCGCCAGCCGGGTCTCACCGTGGCGATGCTCGAACCGGACGGTGGCGGCGCCATGGACGGCGACCTTCTTTTCCTCGCGACTTGCGTCTTCCGGCCTGTCGGCCACCGCCACCTGAACCAAGCGCCCGCTCCCACCCTGGATGTTGCGGGCGCCAGTCTGCCGGAAGCGGGACGGTTCAGGCAATGCGGACGAGGGCGCGCGGCTCAGCCTTCGCCGGAGAAGCAGCCGTTGCGGGCGGCGACCACCGCCACCTGGGTGCGGTTGCGCACGCCCAGCTTCTGCATGATGGCGCGGACATGCACCTTCACCGTGCCTTCCAGCACGCCGAGGCCGCGGGCAATCTCCTTGTTGGAATGGCCGGCCAGCAGCAGTTCGAACACGTCGCGCTGGCGGTCGGTCAGCCGGTCCAGGATGTCGTCGTTGCCGCGCGGTCCCTCGCTCAGCGCTCCGTTCAGCACGGCGCGCGGCAGCGGCAGGAAGACGTCGCCGCTGAGCGCCAGCGAGATGGCATGCTCCAGCACTTCCGGCGGGCTGGTCTTCAGCACATAGCCGCGGGCGCCCATGCGGACGCTGTCGACGATGTCCGCCACCTCGTCGGAGTTGGTCAGGATCAGGACGGGCACCTCGCCCAGCGTTTCCTTCAGGCGGCGCAGCCCATCGATGGCGCCGCCGCCGCCGGCATCCGCATCGTCCAGGCGCGGCGGGCCGGGATCGTACAGGACCAGGGCCAGTTCGGGAGTCTTGCGGCCGATGTCCAGCGCTTCATCCAACGACCCGGCCTCCAGCACGCGCGTTCCGGGGCAGATTTCGCCGATGGACAGGGCGAAGCCGTGGCGAACCATCGGCTGCTCGTCGACCACCAGAAAAATCCGCGTCGGATTGCCCGCGCTACGCGAACTGCCGCGCGCTTGAAGCTCGAACTCCATCGTGTCCCCTTATGCTCAGCGGACCACTTTTCAGAAGGGCCAAGAACACCAAAAAGCCCCATTGGGAAAGCGGTTCATTCGCGCCGCTCTATGACGCGCCTACCTCTAAATATCGAATGAACGGGTCTCCGTTCAATTTCTGCCCAAATCCGATCTATTGGCTGTGACTTTCCTGTTCTCATCTTGCGCAGTTGGTTAATGAACCGTATAAATCATCCCGGCACGAAGCGTAAAGCCCGCTGTTCCGAACAATATTGTTCTAATTTTTCATGTTCGGAGTCTGCCTGGACCGGATCAGTCGGCCCGGTCCTTGGCCCTTGTCTTCCGACCAAGGTCCAGGGGATGCAGATCAAAGGGGGGATCGCCGCCGCCCGGCAATGGGCGGCCCAGCGGAGGATGATCGATGAAGACATGGACTGTGATGCTGGTCGACCACGACCGGCTTTTCTCGGCCGCTTTGGCGACGCTGATCGGCGGCGGCCCCTTCCGGGTCAGCGCCCACGCGGCCAGCGCCGACGACGCGCTCGACCTCATCGCCGATGGCGACCAGCCCGACCTGATCGTGCTGGCGCTGCAGGACGGCATGCCCGAGGAGATCGCCGGCATCCGCCGCCTGCGCGAAGGCACGTCGGCGCGGATCGTCGTGCTGGCCGACACCATCGCCGACCGCAGCCTGTCGCAGTCGCTGAAGGCGGGCGCCGACGCCTATCTGAACAAGAGCATGTCGAGCGAGAGCCTGTTGCGCTCCTTGCGGCTGGTGATGTTGGGCGAGGTGGTCTACCCCACCCATGTCGCCGGCCTGCTGATGGCCGCCGCCAACGAACGTCCGCAGCACACCCCGACGCCCATCGCCATGCCGCCCAGCGGCGACCTGTCGAAGCGCGAGGTGCAGATCCTGCGCTGCCTTCTGGCCGGACAGTCGAACAAGGCCATCGCACGCAACCTGCACATCACGGAATCCACCGTGAAGATGCATTTCAAGAACGTGATGCGGAAGATCAACGCGCAGAACCGCACGCAGGCAGCGGTGTGGGCGATCCAGAACGGGTTGTCGCCGCTGGTGACGGCGTAGGGAGAAATGTTGAAGAGGCGTCGGCTGACGATGCCCCCACCTTGATCCTCCCCCGCTGGGCGGGGGAGGAAACTGAGTGCATCTTCGCGGGAGTGGCGGCAGTGCCTCCCCCACCCAGTGGGGGAGGATAGGTGGGGGGTCTAGCGCCGCAATTATCCCGCTCGCCCCTACTCCGCCGCGTGGCGATGGCCGGCGTGGCGGCCTTCGCAGAACTCCTCGATCATCTTGCGGCAGAAGGCCGGAATGTCGTCGGGCTTGCGCGAGGTGACCAGCCCGTGATCGGTCACCACCTGCTCGTCGACCCAGGTCGCCCCCGCATTGCGCAGGTCCGTCTGCAGCGACGGCCAACTGGTCATGCGCTTGCCGCGCACGCCGCCCGCGTCGATCAGCGTCCAGGGGCCGTGGCAGATCGCCGCGATGGGCCGGTCGGACGTAACAAAGCTCTTCACGAACTCGATCGCCTTGGACTCCAGCCGCAGCGCATCCGGGTTGATCACGCCTCCCGGCAGAAGCAGTGCGTCGTAGCGGGCGGCATCGGCCTGATCGAGCGTCACGTCCACGTCGACCATGTCGCCGCGGTCATGGTGATTCCAGCCCTGGATCTGCCCGGCCTTGGGCGCGACCACATGCACGGTGGCGCCGGCGTCGCGCAGCGCCTTCACCGGTTCGGTCAGTTCCGCCTGTTCGAAGCCATCGGTGGCGAGGACGGCGACGGTCTTGCCGTCAAGTTTTTGAGCCATGGAGGGGTCTCCTTCGCTGAAGGTCGTACCGCAGCAACCGGATTACCCCTGGATGGTTCCCTGGGAACTGTCCCGCAATTCCCATGTTGATTGTGACATACGAGACACACATCAGCGATGGGAGCCCGATCCATGCGGTTCCAGACCATGTTGGCCGGCCTTGCGCTGGCGACGACCCTTTCCTTTACCCACGCCGAGTCGGCGCTGGCCGCCGATCCGCGCGGCGGTGACGACCTCGTCGGCGTCGAGGTGACCGGCCTGCTCGGCGAAGAGCTGGGCCAGATCGTTTCCGTTTCCCCTTCCGCCAACGGCAAGGACGACAGCATCCTGGTCGAGGCCAGCGGCATGCTCGATGTCGGCCACCGCTTCTTCACCGTCCACCGCTCGCAGCTGGCGCCGGGCGAGGACATGGATACCGTCACCTACAAGAAGACCGCGGAGGACGTGATCCGCCGCCTGCACAGCGACACCCAGGTCGCGGAGCGTTGAACCAGGCCACGCAGCACTGGACCGACGCTCCGCCCGACCATTCAGGCGATCTGGTTGGGACCGGTTTCGTCGGGATGGCAGGGTTTGCAGCCGGTGGGCCAGGGCTCGCCCAGATCCTCCACCACCATGCGCCAGGACGGCCCGTCGAGCCGGACACAGCCGCCGCCGGCGAAATGCAGGGCGACCCCGCCCTCCATCGTCTCCATCGACAGCAGTTCCAGCATCTGGCCGCGGTCCTTCAGGTCGAAACCGCGCAGCTTTGCCCCGGTCACCCCCTCCACCCGCACGCCGCAATGGACTCGCTCGTAGGGAGCCAGAGCGTCGTCGTCGGCGGCGGGACCGGGCCGGGGCTGGTCGGCCGACTCCCAGCGGAAGCGGTTGACGACCATAACGAACCGTTTCTCGTCGGGCTGGAAGCACATGTCGCCGACCGGCAGGATGGCGTCCTGCAGGCAGGCGGAAACGACCTTCAGGTCCTCCTCATCCTCGGCACGCAGGCGGATCGGGGTGATGGCCGTCATGATCGGGGGCACCTCTCGGGAAAGGCCAACCTCAATGGGATGGCGGGAGGGGTGCCCCCGCCGCTTACTCGTCGCCGCCGTGGATGCGCTCGATCTCCGCACCGCAGGCGGCCAGCTTCTCCTCCACCCGCTCATAGCCGCGGTCGAGGTGATAGACGCGGTTGACCATCGTCTCCCCCTCCGCCGCCAGCCCGGCGAGCACCAGCGACACCGAGGCGCGCAGGTCCGTCGCCATCACGGGCGCACCGGTCAGCCGCTCCACACCGCGCACCAGGGCCGACGAGCCGTGGACCGTGATCCGCGCGCCCATGCGCGTCAGTTCCGGCGCGTGCATGAAACGGTTCTCGAAGATCGTTTCCGTGATCATCGCCGCACCCTTGGCCGTGCACATCAGGGCCATCATCTGGGCCTGAAGGTCGGTGGGGAAGCCTGGGAACGGCTCGGTCATCACATCGACGCCGTGCAGTTCGCCGTTGGCGCGCGAAACGCGGATCCCGTTCTCGATCTCCTCGAAGGCCACGCCGGCCGGAGCCAGCGCCTTGACCGCCGCCTTGATCAAATCGAGACGGGTGTTCATGATGTCAAGACGGCCCCCAGTGATCGCCGCGGCCATGGCGTAGGTGCCGGTCTCGATGCGGTCGGCCACCACCATGTGGCGGGCTGCATGCAGCCGGTCGACACCCTCGATCACCAGCCGGTCGGTGCCGATGCCGGTGATCTTCGCCCCCATCTTGACCAGACATTCGGCGAGGTCGGTCACCTCCGGCTCGCGCGCGGCGTTGACCAGGATGGTGGTGCCCTTGGCAAGCGTGGCGGCCATCAGCAGGTTCTCGGTCGCGCCGACCGACACCTTGGGGAAGACGTATTCCGCACCGCGCAGGCCGCCGGCCGGGGCCTTGGCGACGATGTAGCCCGCCTCGATCCGGATGTCGGCGCCCATCGCCTCCAGACCCTTGATGTGCAGGTCCACCGGACGCGCGCCGATGGCGCAGCCGCCGGGGAGCGACACCTTGGCCTCGCCGCAGCGGGCCAGCAGCGGCCCCAGCACCAGCACGCTGGCGCGCATCTTGCGGACCAGATCGTAGGGGGCGGTGGTGTTGGTGATGTCGCGCGCGGTGAAGTCCACGGCGCGGCCGGCGCAATCGCCCCCCGCCCCGGCCATGTGGATCGCCACGCCGTGCTGCAGCAGCAGATTGCACAGCGTGTTGATGTCGGCCAGGATCGGCAGGTTGGTCAGCGTCAGCGTCTCGTCGGTGAGCAGCGACGCCGTCATCAGCGGCAGGGCGGCGTTCTTGGCCCCACCAACGGTGATGGAGCCGTTCAGCGGGCGGCCGCCGCGGATGCGGATCTTGTCCATGGACCTGTTTCTTTCGCGGATACGCTCTGACGAGCGTTCAGATTAGGAGTGCTCAGAGCCGGGGCAGCGTGACGCCCTTCTGCCCCATGTATTTGCCGGACTTGTCGGCGTAGGACACCTCGCACACGCTGTCGCCCTTCAGGAACAGGAACTGGCACAGCCCCTCGTTCGCATAGACCTTGGCGGGCAGCGGGGTGGTGTTGGAGATCTCCAGCGTGACGTGGCCTTCCCACTCCGGCTCCAGCGGGGTGACGTTCACGATCAGGCCGCAGCGGGCATAGGTGCTCTTGCCCAGGCAGATGACCAGAACGTCGCGCGGGATGCGGAAATACTCGACCGTGCGGGCCAGCGCGAAGCTGTTCGGCGGGATGATGCAGACGTCGGTCTTGCGGTCGACGAAGCTCGAATCGTCGAAGCGCTTCGGGTCGACGATGGCGTTGTCGACATTGGTGAAGATCTTGAACTCGTCGGCGACCCGGGCGTCGTAGCCGTAGGACGACACGCCGTAGGAGATCACGCCTTCGCGCTTCTGGGTCTCGACGAAGGGTTCGATCATGCCCTTGGTCTCGGCCATCTCGCGGATCCAGCTGTCCGGCATGATGCCCATCGCGGGGGTACTCCTTGGCGTATCGATTGGATTGAGGATCGTGAAGGCTGGTTTGTAGCCGAGCACGCGGCGGGGCTCAAGGAAAGGTAGCCCGCTCGGCGTGCATGGACGGTTCTTTATCACGGCGCTGGTCTTGCCCGCCGCCGCGGCTAAGCTGTCCATCATGATCCAGAGCTTCACCCTGTCCGTGACGGACACCCCTGCCCCGGCCGATCTGGCCGGAGTCTTCGACGGCCTGCGCGCCTACAACGAGGCGTCGCTCGGCCGTCCCTATGACCGCCGCGACCTGGTGGCCGTCGCCCGCGATCCGGACGGCACGCTGAAGGGCGGGCTGGTCGGCTACACCCTGTGGGAGTGGCTGTATGTCGACCTGCTGTGGGTGGACGAATCGACCCGCGGCAGCGGCCTCGGCGGTCGGCTGATGGCTGCGGCGGAGACGGAGGCGAAGGCGCGCGGTTGCCGCTGGTCGCGGCTCTACACCTACGATTTCCAGGCGCCGGGCTTCTACCCGAAGCAGGGATACGAGGTCTGGGCGGAGATGGAAGGCTATCCGCCGGGGCACAGGCAGATCTGGTTCAGGAAGGATTTGGCTTAGGGGCTGCGGATTATGGGGAGGTTAGACCCCCACCTAACCTCCCCCGCTGGGCGGGGGAGGGACTGCCGCCTCTCTCCCAAACAAGCACTTGTCCCCTCCCCCGCCCAGCTCTCGCACAAAGCTTCGCTTTGTGCTGACGCGGCAGGCGGACGGTAGGTCCGCTGAGAGCGGCGAAGGGTTAGGGTGGGGGTTTAACGCCCCACTCACTCCCCCCGCTGCCGCGCCTGTTCCTTGCGCTTGCGCAGATTCTCGCGCAGGCGGGCGGCGAGGCGTTCGTCGCGGCCCGATGCCGCCGGCTTCGGCGTCACCGGAGCCGGCGGTTCCTTCATCGACTCGGCGGTGTCGTCCATCGGAGCGGCTCCGCAGCCGGCCTCGGTGGCCGGCCTCAGTGGTTGGACTGGTGGAGGATCTGGTCGCGCAGGCCGGTGTCATACTCGACGCCGGTCGCGGTCAGGATCGCCGCGCCGGGGGTGCGCTTCACGATGCCCTTGCGCTCCAGAATGGTCCAGACGGCGTCGTTCTGCAGGCCGGTGGCGTCCTTGGCGGCGACGACGGAATGGCCGAGATGGAAGTGGTTGCCGTGCGCATGCGGCAGGGCGGTGATCTGGAAGCCACCCTCCTCGTCCTCGGCCGGCTTGTTCTCCAGACGGGCGAGTTCCTGCAGCAGGGTCAGGGTGCGCAGTTGCAGCGGGTTCAGGTTCAGCGGATTCTTCTTCGGGGGCATCGATGGTCCCATCGGTCCTGATGTGTCGCGGTCGCGCAGTAGACCGGCAGCGCGGAGCGGCTGTCAAGCGTGCGAACCGGCCACGGAAGGGCCTGGATGGAGGCTGGCGCCTTGGCCGCCGCTGGGGCATAAGACCGGTGGACCATCGTCATAAGGGCCTTGAGACCATGACCATCCTCGTCACCGGTGCCGCCGGCTTCATCGGATCGCATGTCGCCGCCGCTCTGCTGGACCGCGGGGAGAGCGTGCTCGGCCTCGATAACCTGAATGACTATTATGCGGTTGCCTTGAAGGAGGCGCGGCTGGCCCGGCTGAGCGGGCGGCCCGGCTTCCGCTTCATCAAAGCCGACATCTCCGACCGCGCGGCGGTGGAGGGGCTGTGGCCGCAACTCAAAGACGTGACCGGCGTGGTCCATCTGGCAGCGCAGCCGGGCGTGCGCTACTCCATCGAGAATCCCTATGCCTATGTCGACGCCAACGTCACCGGCCAGGTGACCTTGCTGGAGGCTGCACGGCGCATGCCGGACTTGCGGCATTTCGTCTATGCCTCGACCTCGTCCGTCTATGGCGCCAACCGCAAGATGCCTTTCTCGGTAGAGGACCGCGTCGACAGCCCGGTGTCGGTCTATGCCGCGACCAAGAAGGCGGCGGAGATGCTGGCCTTCACCTACAGCCACCTCTACCAGATGCCGATGACCGGTCTGCGCTTCTTCACGGTCTACGGCCCGTGGAGCCGTCCGGACATGGCGACCTGGCTGTTCGCGGACGCCATCACCGCCGGCCGGCCGATCCGCGTCTTCAACGGCGGCAAGATGAAGCGCGACTTCACCTATATCGACGACATCGTCGCCGGCGTGCTGGCCGCCCTAGACCGCCCCGCCCCCGTCGATGCGGAGACCGGCGCCCGGCACCGCGTCTTCAACCTCGGCAACAACCGGTGCGAGGAGTTGATGCGCTTCATCGGCGTGCTGGAGCAGGCTTTCGGCCGCGAGGCGGTGAAGGTGATGGAACCGATGCAGGCCGGCGACGTGCAGGAAACCGCTGCCGACATCGAGTTGAGCCGCCAAGTGCTGGGTTTCGAGCCGAAGACCCCGATCGAGATCGGCCTGCCCCGCTTCGTGGAGTGGTACAAGGGCTATCACAAACTCTGAGCCTTTCCCCCGTCTCCACCTGCCCTCCACCACCCGAGCCACCATGACCTCCACCGCCTATTCGTCCGCGCTGATCGGCGTCTTCCTGCTGTGTCTGGCCGTCGGCTGGTACCTGTCGACGCGGGTGCTGCGCTATCTCCTCGCCAGCAGCATCATGGACATCCCGAACGAGCGGTCGAGCCATCAGGCCCCGACTCCGCGCGGCGGCGGCTGGGCGGTGATGCTGACGGTGGTGCCGGTCTTCGCCATCGCCGGGATCGCCTTCGGCCGGCCGCTGGAAACGGGGGCGGTGCTGCTGGGGACGCTGGCGCTGATGGGTGTGTCGTGGATGGACGACCGACGGGAATTGTCGCCGCTGCTGCGGCTGGCGGTGCAGGCGCTGGCGGTGGCCTTCGGGTTGCTGGCGCTGCCGTCCGACCAGTTGGTGTGGCAGGGCTGGCTGCCCTGGGGGCTTGACCGGGCGGCGACCGCCTTCCTGTGGCTGTGGTTCGTCAACCTCTACAATTTCATGGACGGAATCGACGGGCTGGCCGGCAGCGAGACCATCCTGATCGGCGGCGGCGTCGCGCTGGTGTCGCTGGTGATGGGAGAGTTCGGGCTGACCGGAGTCGCCGGGGCGGCGCTGGCCGGGGCGGCGGCGGGGTTCCTGACCCACAACTGGCGGCCGGCCCGCATGTTCATGGGCGATGTCGGCAGCATTCCGCTCGGCCATATCCTGGCCTTCCTGCTGGCCTCGCTGGCGGCGCGCGGCGATTGGGCGGCGGCGCTGATCCTGCCTGCCTATTACCTGACCGACGCCACCATCACGCTGCTGCGCCGGCTGCTGCGCGGCGAGAAGATCTGGCAGGCCCACCGCGAACATTTCTATCAGAAGGCCGCCAAGGGCGTCGGCCGGCATGACCGCGTGGTGTTGACCATCATCGGCTACAGCCTCGTCCTCGTCGTCGCGGCGCTGGCCGCCGGGAGCTTCGGGGCCTGGACGCTCTTGCCCGGTGCCGTGACCGTCGCGCTGCTGCTGGCGACGCTGACGCGCATGTCGAAGGCCTGATCGCGATGACCTCCGCTTTCCTCGACCTGTCGGTCGTCCTCTACCATCCCGATCCGGACCTGCTGGCCCGCTCGCTCGACACCATCGGTGCCGCCGCCGACCGGCTGGCCGAGGGGTCCGGGGTGCAGACCCGGCTGTGGATTATCGACAATGGCGCACCGGAGGGCAGCGACCCAGGCTCCAACCCGTTCCGGGCGCTGCTGGACCGCTATGCGGAAGCCGGCCGGCCGCCGGTGACGCTGATCGCCGGACACGGCAACGTCGGCTATGGCGCCGGCCATAACCTCGCGATCCAGCAGGGCGACGCGCCCTATCACCTGATCCTGAACTACGACATCCTGCTGGAACCCGACGCTCTGCTGGCCGGCTGGCGCTATATGGAGGCGCACCCGCGCACCGTGCTGCTGACGCCCAAGGTGTTCGGCCCGTCGGGGGAGCAGGAGTTCCTGTGCAAGCGCCGGCCGACCGTGCTGGATCTGGGCCTGCGCGCCTTCGCCCCCGCCTCGGTCAAGCGGATGTTCGCCAAACGGCTCGACCGCTACGAAATGCGCGACGTCACCCGCGACGCCGTCGTCACCGGGCTGGAGCAGGTCAGCGGCGCCTTCATGCTGTTCCGGCGCGATGCGCTGACCCGGCTGGGCGGATTCGACGACGGCTATTTCCTGTATTTCGAGGATTTCGACCTGTCACGCCGGGCGATGGCTTTGGGCGAGATCGCCTATGTGCCGGACGTGCGCATGGTGCATTTCGGCGGCAAGGCCGCACGCAAGGGCGGCGCGCACATCCGGATGTTCGCCCGCTCCGCCCTACGCTTTTTCAACACCCACGGATGGCGGCTGGTCTGAGCTGTGCGATTTCCGCAGCCCCGGCCGGCCGCGGGTCTTCAGCAGCAGCGGGTTCCAGGCGATCATGCGGGCGACCTGCCCCAGCGTGGCCTTGCGGTCGCGCTGGATGGCGCGGCGTTTGGCGATCATGCGCGGCAGCCCGCACAGCGCATCGCGGATTCCACGGCCGATGGCGCCGGTGCGGTCGCTGCCCAGGCTGCGCACCACCAGATAGACCACCAGCAGCGCATGGCCGGCGAAGGCAAGCGGCAGCAGCGGCAGCGGCATGTTCTTCACCATGGTCCACACCAGATTGCGGACGCCATGATACTGGGCGAAGGTGCCGTACTGTTTGGACACACCGCTGCTGACATGCTCCACCACCGCGTCGCCGACCTGGACCGCCGGTCCGCCGCTGAGCCTGATGCGGAAGCCGAGATCGACATCCTCGCAATAGCAGAAGAAATCCTCGTCGAAGCCGCCGACGGCCTCGAAATAGTCGCGCCGGTACATGGCCGCGGCGGCGCACGGCGAGAACACCGCGCCGCTGTAATAAGGCGGCTTCAGCATGCGGCGGTAATTGACCCGCCAGGCGAAGCCGAAGATGGAATACTGGTCGCCCTCGCCGTCGATCATGCGGGGATCGTGGGAGAAGAGCTGGGTCGAACCGAACATCGCCACGTCGGGCTGCGCTTCGGCGGCGGCCTGCAGCCGCTCCATCCAATCGCGGCGCGGAAAAGCGTCGGGGTTCAGCGTGACGATCCAGGGAACGGTGGCACCGGCCGCGCCGATGTTGTTGGCCTTGGCGAAGCCCACATTCGTGTCCAGCCGGACCATGCGGAACCGCGGATCGGCAGGCAGAGCGATGCCGTCGACGTCCTTCGAGGCATTGTCGACGATCACCACCTCGAAAGCGGGATCGGTCTGGTCGAGCAGACAACCAATGACGCGATTGACGAAGTCGGCGCAATTAAAGCTGACGATGATGATTCGGCTGTGCCGATCATTCGCATCGTCCACGAGATGTGACATGTCTTGGTAGCGTCCTTATTCACGCGTCCCTGTCCAGCTTATAACCATTCCCTTCATCAACCGAAAGCCGGAAAAGGTGCGTGGGACTTTGTGCCGTGGCGCACCCTAGCCAAACTGGATAATAAATCGTCGCTCAGTCCACCATACGAACCAAGCCCGGACGACCCTGCACATGCGCGTTCTCCTGACCGGCGCCACCGGCTTCGTCGGCCGCCACACCGTCCCGCTGCTGGCCGCCCACGGACACCGGGTGCGCGCGGCGCTGCGCACCGCCTCCGAAGGACCGTGGGAGCCGGCCGTCGTCGGCGACATCGGCCCCGACACCGACTGGACGGCCGCACTCGCCGGCGTGGACGCCGTGATCCACATGGCCGCCCGCGTCCATGTGATGCACGACACCGCCGCCGACCCGCTGGCGGAGTTCCGCCGCGTCAACACCGCCGGCACCATCCGATTGGCGGAGCAGGCCGCCGCCGCCGGGGTGAAGCGCTTCGTCTTCCTCAGCAGCATCAAGGCGATGGTGGACGAAAGCCGCCCCACCCCGCTGGACTCGGCAACGACGCCCGACCCCCACAGCCCCTATGGCGTTTCGAAGCTGGAGGCCGAGCGCGCGCTGGCGGAGATCGCGGCCCGCACCGGCATGGAGGTCGCCGTCATCCGCCCGCCGCTGGTCTATGGCCCCGGCGCCGCCGGCAACATGCGGGCACTGGTGAAGCTGGTGGCGACCGGCCTGCCCTTGCCCCTGGGCGGCATCCGCAACCGGCGCAGCCTGATCTATGTCGGCAACCTCGCCGATGCGGTGGTGACGGTGCTGGAGCATCCGGACGCCGCCGGACAGACCTTCCTGGTCCAGGACGGCGAGCCGCTGTCGACCGCCGATTTGGTCCGCGCCATCGCCGCAGCGCTCGACCGGCCGGCCCGGCTGATCCCGGTGCCGCAGGGGCTGATGGCGCTGGGCGCGGCGCTGACCGGAACGCGGGCGGTGTTCGACCGGCTGGCCGGAACGCTGACGGTGGACGACAGCCCCATCCGCGACAGGCTCGGCTGGTGCCCGCCGCATGACCTTGCGACCGGGTTGCGCGCCACGGCGGAATGGTTCAAAGCTTCCCGCGGCTGATTACGACACCGGAACCGCCACGGCCGGTTCCGGCTGCCGAACGAATGAACAAGGTTTAGCGGCATGCGCATCCCGTCCGCACGGGCATCCCTGGTGTTCCTGCACGATCTGGTGATGACCGGGGTGGCCCTGGTCGTGGCCCTCTATCTGCGGGTGGGCGGTTCCGCCTTCGGTCTCTATTCCGATGCGCTGTCCATCGCGCTGCCGGTGCTGGTCGGGCTGTCGGCCGCGGTGTTCGTGCTGTTCGGGCTGTACCGCGGCATCTGGCGCTACGCCTCCATCCCCGACCTGATGCAGGTGGTGCGCGCCGTCACGGTGGCGGTGCTGTGCTTCGTGCTGGCGATGTTCCTGCTGACGCGCGCCGAACTGCTGCCCCGCTCGCTGCCGCCGATCCTGTGGCTGGTGCAGATGCTGCTGCTGGGTGGACCGCGCTTCGGCTACCGCTTCCTCAAGGACCGCCGGTTCAGCTGGGCCGAGGCGGTGGAGGGCGTGCCGCGCATCCCCGTCCTGCTGCTGGGCGTCGGCGACGCGGCGGAGCTGTTCATCCGCTCGCTCGACCAGCCGGGACAGTCGGCCTATCGCGTGGTCGGCATCCTCGACGACAAGGGCCGTCGCATCGGCCATGCCGTACGCGGCGTGCCGGTGCTGGGCGGCCCCGACGATCTCGAACAGGTGGTCCAGGCGCTGGAGCGCAAGGGCGAACGGCCACAGCGGCTGATCGTCACCAAGGGCAATGCCGAGTTGAAGGGATCGACCCTGCGCAGCCTGCTCGACCGGGCGGAGGCGCTGGGGCTGGTCATGTCCCGGCTGCCCAGCCTGACCGAGTTCAAGTCGGCGTTGGGCGAAGGCAAGGGCGTGGAGGTGCGTCCCATCGCGCTGGAGGACCTGCTGGGCCGGCCGCAGGCGGTGCTGGACCGCGGCGCCATCTCCGGGCTGATCGGCGGGCGGCGGGTGATCGTCACCGGCGCCGGCGGCACCATCGGCAGCGAACTGGTCCGCCAGATCGCGGCGCTGGGGCCGGAACGGCTGATCCTGCTCGATGCCGGGGAGTTCAACCTCTACAGCATCGAGATGGAGGTGCGGGAGAAGTTCCCCAGCCTCGACACCCGCGCGGTCATCGCCGACGTGCGCGACCGCGACCGCATCATGCGCCTGTTCCAGGACGAGCGTCCGGCCCTGGTCTTCCACGCCGCCGCGCTCAAGCATGTGCCGCTGGTGGAGGCCAACCCGTGCGAGGGCGCGCTGACCAACGTGGTCGGCACCCGCAACGTGGCCGACGCGGCGCGCGCCGCCGGCTGCCTCGCCATGGTGCTGATCTCCACCGACAAGGCGATCCGCCCGACCAGCGTGATGGGCGCGGCCAAGCGCTTCGCCGAGACCTATTGCCAGGCGCTGGACGTGCTGCCGCCGCGTGATGGGACGGAGCACGCCACCCGCTACATGACCGTGCGTTTCGGCAATGTGCTGGGTTCCTCCGGCTCCGTCGTGCCGCTGTTCACCCGGCAGCTGGCGCAGGGCGGGCCGCTGACCGTCACCCATCCCGATATGCGCCGCTATTTCATGACGGTGCGCGAGGCGGTGGAACTGGTGCTGCAGGCGTCGGCCCACGGCGCCACCCGCGCGGAGGACCGCGGCAAGATCCTGGTGCTGGACATGGGCGAGCCGGTGAAGATCGCCGACCTCGCCCGCCAGATGATCCGGCTGGCCGGCTACCGGCCGGGCGTGGACATCGAGATCGCCTTCACCGGCCTGCGTCCCGGCGAGAAGCTGTTCGAGGAGATCCTGACCGCCGCGGAGGCGCCGAGCCGCACCGAGGCCGACGGCGTCTTCCTCGCCTCCCCCCGTCTGATCGACTATGCGCTGATCAACCGCGCGGTGGGCGAACTGGAAGCGGCGGCACGGACCGGCGACGGCGAGCGGGTGCTGTCGATCCTCGGCACCGTCGTGCCCGATTTCCGCGCCGAAGCGGTGCTTCCGCCCGCCGCCACGCAGGCATGATTTCGGGGCTCGTTCCGGGCGCGAAAAAAAGTGAGTGACGAGGTGACTTTAAGCGCTTGCATCCCCAAAAGGCCTGTGGCATAACCCGCGCCACTTCGGGGGGCGGTCAAGCCTGAACGCCTCACCCGGACGCATCGCCTCGGCGATGATCGGTTATCGGGGCTGCCGTAGCTCAGTGGTAGAGCACTCCCTTGGTAAGGGAGAGGTCGAGAGTTCAATCCTCTCTGGCAGCACCATTTCTCCGATCCTGTCTTCAGGCGTTCGTATCCGGCGCTGCCGTAGCTCAGTGGTAGAGCACTCCCTTGGTAAGGGAGAGGTCGAGAGTTCAATCCTCTCTGGCAGCACCATCCTCCTCTTTTAAAAACTCCCCTTAAAAATCGGTTCATCGCTTCCTTGACCTTGCCGCCGAAAGGCCGCAAGAAACGCGCGCCCGCTTTGCAGTTGCGGGTTCGTCTCGGGAGGATGTCACCATGGCCGGCAACAGCTTCGGCACGCTTTTCCGCTTCACCACCTGGGGCGAGAGCCACGGTCCGGCCATCGGCGTCGTCGTGGACGGCTGCCCGTCGCTGATCGACCTCGTTGCGGAAACCGACATCCAGCCCTGGATGGACAAGCGCCGGCCCGGCCAGTCGCGCTACACCACCCAGCGCCAGGAACCCGATCAGGTGAAGATCCTGTCCGGCGTGTTCGAGGGCAAGACGACCGGCACCCCGATCTCGCTGCTGATCGAGAACACCGACCAGCGTTCCAAGGACTACAGCGATATCGCCGGCAAATTCCGCCCCGGCCATGCCGACTACACCTACTGGCAGAAATACGGCATCCGCGATTACCGCGGCGGCGGCCGTTCCTCGGCGCGGGAAACCGCCTGCCGGGTCGCCGCCGGCGCGGTGGCGCGCAAGGTGTTGGGCGCCGCCATCCAGGTGCGCGGCGCGCTGGTGCAGATCGGTCCGCACAGGATCGACCGCAGCCGCTGGGACTGGGCGGAGATCGACAACAACCCCTTCTTCTGCCCCGACCCGGTCGCCGCCACCCAGTGGGCCGAGTATCTCGACGGCATCCGCAAGAGCGGCTCGTCGGTCGGCGCGGTGGTGGAACTGGTGGCGTCCGGCGTGCCGGTCGGCCTGGGCGACCCGCTCTACGACAAGCTGGACAGCGACCTCGCCTGCGCGATGATGACGATCAACGCGGTGAAGGGTGTCGAGATCGGCAACGGCTTTGCCGCCGCCGAACTGACCGGCGAGCTGAACGCCGACGAGATGCGCATGGGCCCGGACGGCCAGCCGCAGTTCCTGTCCAACAATGCCGGCGGCATCCTGGGCGGCATCTCCACCGGGCAGGACATCGTCGTGCGTTTCGCGGTGAAGCCGACCAGTTCGATCCTGACGCCGCGCCAGACGGTGGATACCGCCGGCAACGACACCGACATCCTGACCAAGGGCCGCCACGACCCCTGCGTCGGCATCCGCGCCGTGCCGGTGGGCGAGGCGATGATGGCCTGCGTGCTGGCCGACCATCTGCTGCGGCGGCGGGCCGAGCGGCGGGAGTGAGGATTTGGGTTTCTTGCGGCGCTAGACCCCCACCTGACCTCCCCCGCTCTCAGCGGACCTCCGGTCCGCCTGCCGCGTCAGCACAAAGCGTAGCTTTGTGCGAGAGCTGGGCGGGGGAGGGACTGCCGCCGCTCTCCCACACAAGCGCTTGTCCCCTCCCCCGCCCAGCGGGGGAGGGTTAGGGTGGGGGTCTAACCCCGCCCGTTTCAAACAGCCCTACAGGACCACCCCATGCCCGCCCTCCGCCACGGACAGCGCCTGATCCTCGCCCTGGCGATGCTGATCGCCGCCATGCCGGCGGCCATGGCGGACAACAGGCCCTTCCAGGAGTTCGACGAGACCTTCAAGTCCTGGAAGCTCTACTGCCAACTCTGGACCGGCACGCGACAGGTCGAATGCGAACTGACCGCCCGCGGAACCAACGACCGCACCGCCCGGCTGGTCTGGCTGCGCTCGACCGAGAAATGGCGCGAGGGGCTGCGCTTCCGGGTGTCCGCCGAATCGCTGGACCTCGACAAGCTGGTGCGGGTCTGGTCCGACCGGGCGGTGTTCAAGCCCGATTCCCCCTGCAAGCCCTACCGGTTCGAGACCAACACCTGTGCGGTGACCGATCCCGACATCAACCGCCGCATGGTGGAGCGGATCGCAGCGGCGCCGGAGGTCTCCATCGTCGGCCAGTCGCCGGCCGGCGAGAAGACGGAGGTGCGTTTCCCGCTCACCGGCTTCCGCGAGGCGCTGGAACGCAGCGACGCCATCCGCGCGATGGCAGGCAGGCCATGGGCGACGAGCCCCGGCCAAGAGTAAACCTGCTACGGATCGATCCCTATATAGCCATCCCAGCGACAAGAACCGACGGACCCCCCGCCCCGTGACCGACAGCCATTTCCCCGGCAAGGACGCCATTCTAGCCTTCATCCGGTCCAGCACCACCCCCGTCGGCAAGCGCGAAATCGCCCGCGCCTTCAAGCTGTCCGGATCGGCCGACCGCGAGATGCTGAAGGACCTGCTGCGCGAACTGGAGGCCGATGGCGCGGTGGAGCGCGGCCGCAACAAGCGCATGGCCCCGCCGCAGTCGCTGCCGGCCGTTGCCGTGCTGCTGATCACCGGCGTCGACCCCGATGGGGAATTGTCGGCCCGCCCGCTGACCTGGACCGGCGAGGGCAACCCGCCGCGCATCTTCCTGCTGCCGGAAAAGAAATCGCGGGGCGAGGGAAAGCCGCTGGCGGTCGGCGATACGCTGCTGGCGAAGCTCGCCCGCATCAACGACCGCCTGTACGAGGCCCGTGTCATCCGCCGTATAGATGGCGAGCGCGAGGGCCGCATCCTCGGCGTCTACCGGCCGAGCGCCGACGGCGGGCGCATCCTGCCGACCGACCGCCGCCACAAGACCGAGTTCCTGGTGCTGCCGCCCAACCGCGGCGACGCCGAAGCGGGAGACCTCGTCTTCGCCGACGTCCTGCCGGCCGGACGCGCCAGCCAGCCGCAGGCCCGCGTGGTGGAACGGCTGGGCTCCACCGACGAGCCGCGCGCCTTCAGCCTGATCGCCATCCACGCCCACGGCATCCCAACCGCCTTCCCGCACGCGGCCCTGCGCGAGGCCGAACTGGCGGCGGTGCCGGCGCTGATGCAGCGGGAGGATCTGCGCGGTATCCCGCTGGCGACCATCGACGGTTCCGACGCCCGCGACTTCGATGATGCGGTGTGGGCGGAGCCGGACTGCGACCCGGAGAATCCGGAAGGCTGGCACCTGATCGTCGCCATCGCCGACGTGTCCTACTATGTGCGCCCCGGATCGGCGCTCGACCGGGCGGCTTACGAGCGCGGCAACTCCGTGTACTTCCCCGACCGTGTCGTGCCGATGCTGCCGGAGGCGCTTTCGAACGGGCTGTGCTCGCTGCGGCCGGGGGAGGACCGCGCCTGTCTCGCCTTCCACCTGTGGATCGACCGCAACGGTGTGCTGATTCGGCACCGATTGGTCCGCGGACTCATGCGCTCGGCGGCGCGGCTGACTTATGAACAGGTGCAGGACTGCCACGATGGCCGGCCTGACGAGGTGACGGCGCCGCTGGCAGACAGCGTGATCGCCCCGCTGTTCGGCGCATACGCCCGGCTGGCCGCGGCCCGTGCCAAGCGCGGCACGCTGGAACTGGATCTGCCGGAACGCCGCGTGCGGATCGACGAGCGCAGCCGGGTCGCCGAGATCGCGGTGCGCGAACGCCACGACAGCCACCGGCTGATCGAGGAGTTCATGATCGCCGCCAACGTCGCCGCGGCGGAGGTGCTGGAACGGCGCACCATGCCCGGCCTCTACCGCATCCACGACCGTCCCTCGATGGACAAGATGGAGGCGTTGCGCGGCTTCCTCGCCGACATCGGTCATCCGCTGGGCAAGAGCGCCGATCTCACGCCCAGCCATTTCACCCGCATCCTGCGCAAGGTGGAGGGCACCTCGCACGCGCCGCTGGTCAGCGAGGTGATCCTGCGCGCCCAGGCGCAGGCCGCCTACAGCCCCGACAACATCGGCCATTTCGGGCTGGCGCTGCACCGCTACGCCCATTTCACCTCGCCGATCCGCCGCTATGCCGACCTGATCGTCCACCGGGCGCTGATCCGCACCCTGGGGTTGGGCGTCGGCGGGCTGGACGACGAGACGCTGGGCCGACTGGCGGAGATCGGGGAGCATCTGTCCGGAACCGAACGCCGTGCCGCCGCCGCCGAACGCGACGCAATCGACCGCTATACCGCGGCCTTCCTGGCCGACCGGATCGGGGAGCGCTTCAGCGGCCGCATCGCCGGCGTCAGCCGCTTCGGGCTGTTCGTGCGGCTGGACGAGAGCGGCGCCGACGGGCTGATCCCGGCCAGCACCCTGCCCGACGACAGGTACGACCATGACGAGGCGGCGCACGCCCTGGTCGGGCAGCGTACGGGCCGTACATACCGCCTCAGCAGCCCGGTCAAAGTGGTCCTGATCGAGGCCGATCCGGTCAGCGGCAGCATGCTTTTCCGGCTGTCCGACTCCGACTGACTCCAGGTCTCCGGCCGATACCGTTGCTTAACGGCCACGCTTGTGCAGTGTGACGAACCGATGGCGGACTCGTGGCAAAGCCAAGGGTTCGCCCCTGCGGCACCATACAAGCGTGACCTGGGCGACACAGGCCGGGACAATCTGCAACATTGCGAATCGCTCCGCAATTTTGTCCCGCACGCCGTCCTGAACGAAGGTGTATCTATCCCCCATCCGGGACCGGCACCATCCTCGTCCGGTCCGGCTGCAGGAAAGGGAGGCCGCGGTTCGCCCCATGGCCAATTGCGATCACAGCGCGTGCGATCACTCCGTGCCGTCACGCGTGTCGCCGTTTCGGATCCCCGCGATGTCGAGCTTGACGCGCCGCCTGCGCCGCTCCATCCGCCATTCCGCCCTTCAGCTTTCGACCGCGGCGCTCCTCGCCTCCACCGCGGTTGCCGCACCCACCCAGTCCCTTCCGGCCAGCGCACCACCGTCCGTCAGCGAGCAGGTCTTCGCCGTCGGCTTCGGCAAGATCGCCGAGGTGTATCTGGACGCCGTGTCCTTCAACCGCCTGGGCCTGGACGGTCTGAAGGGCCTGAGTGCCCTCGATCCCGCCGTGACGGTGGAGCGCGCCGGCAGCACCGTACGCCTGTACGTGTCGGGCGCGCTCGCCGCGGAGTACGGGGCGGCGCCGGACGCCGACGCCGGCGGCTGGGCGGCGCTGACCACCCGCGTCATCGACCGCGCGCGCAGCCACTCCCCCGTCCTGTCCAAGGCGACGCCGGAACGGCTGTACCAGGTGGTGTTCGACGGCATCACCGCCGATCTCGACGGCTATTCCCGCTATACCGGTGTCCAGCGCGCGACCAATGAGCGGGCGCAGCGCGAAGGCTATGGCGGCGTCGGCATCTCGCTGGACAGCAACCCCAACGGCCGCGTGACCGTGCATGACATCATGCCGCACAGCCCGGCCGAACGCGCCGGCATCGTCGACGGCGAACAGCTTCTGGCGATCGACGGCGACCTGACGACGCGGATGACCGCTTCGGAGATGCGCGACCGGCTGCGCGGCCCGACGGGCACCCTGGTCACGCTGACCGTCGCCCGCGACAACGGCGCCCCGCGCCGCCTGCCGTTGCGCCGGGAGCGGGTGGTGCCCAACACCATCACCTATTCGCTGTCCGGCGACGTCGGCATCGTCAAGCTCGACCGCTTCAACGCCACCACCGCCTCCAGCCTGCGGACGGCGGTCAACGCCCTTCGCCAGACCGCCGGTCCGACCCTGAACGGGATGGTGCTGGACCTGCGCGGCAATCCGGGCGGGCTGCTGGACCAGGCGGTCGCGGTGGCGGACCTGTTCATGCGCCGTGGCCGGATCATCTCCACCGAAGGGCGCAACCCGGAAAGCCGCCAGCGCTTCGACGCCAACCCCGACGACCTGCTGGACGGGCTGCCGTTGGTGGTTCTGGTCGACGGCCGCTCCGCCTCCTCGGCGGAAGTGGTGGCGTCGGCGCTGCAGGACTCCGGCCGCGCTGTGGTGGTGGGTGCGTCCAGCTACGGCAAGGGCAGTGTCCAGACCGTCACCCGGCTGCCCAACGACGGCGAGCTGTTCCTGACCTGGAGCCGCATCTATACGCCGGCCGGCTACACCCTGCACCGCCAGGGCGTGCAGCCCACCGTCTGCACCAGCCGGGCCGGCCAGACCGATCCGGATTCCCTGCTGTCCGACCTGCGCGAAGGGCGGCTGCGCGCGGCGCAGATCGCAAGCTGGCGGTCCAAGGCGGCCGACGACGAGCATGCGCTGAGCGCCCTGCGCGAAGCTTGCCCCTGGAAGGAGCATGAGCCCGACCTGGACCTAAAGGTCGCCATGCGGCTGCTGGCCGAGCCGGCGCTGTACCAGCGCGCGGTCGCCAGCGCCGTGGTCAACACGGTGGCGGAGCGCTGAGTCCCGCCAATGAGGCGACAGGACCTGTGGCAATCGAAGTCGGACACCGATTTCACCGCCCATAAGGCTTGACATTGCGGCGTCAGACGGTATTTTCCGCCGCTACGACGCCGCCCCCGCCGGGCCGGCGGGGCACGGATTTTTTGTCGGGATCGAGATCATGGCCAAGCAGAACACCGTCCTCATCAAGCTGGTGAGCACGGCTGACACCGGTTTCTTCTACGTGAAGAAGAAGAACCCGAAGAAGACCACCGAGAAGCTGTCGTTCCGCAAGTACGACCCGGTGGCGCGCAAGCACGTCGAGTTCAAGGAAGCCAAGATCAAGTAAGTCTTGTCCGACACTGAGCTGTGCTTCGAATGAACAAGGCCGCCTTTTCGGGCGGCCTTTTCGTTTTTCGGGCAGAGCTTGGCATTTTCCGCACCAGGGCCGGTGCGGCATCCGGTCGCTGCCGCTATTTGCGGTGACCGCCACACCACGGATGCGTGCATTCCAAATGGGGCACTTCGGGCGGACACTCATCGGACGGTAACCGACCCCGGAGGGACCGACCATGCCCGACACGCATCTCATCCCGTCCGCTGGCCCGCTTGCCGACTCCGGCGCGACCATGCCGGACGGCGACCGGCGGCAGGCTCTCGCGACCCGCTTCCAGAAGGCGCGCGCGCGCACCGCTGAACTGGTCGCCACCCTGTCGCCGGAAGACCTGATGGTTCAGACCGTCCCCGACGGCGCCCCGGCGAAATGGCACCTCGCCCACACCAGCTGGCTGTTCGAGGTGGCGGTGCTGATTCCCTTCAGCCCAGGCTACCGCCCCTTCGACCCCGTCTTCCTCGACCTGTTCGCGGCGCGCGGTGAGCGATTCGCCGCTCCGCCCCGTGTGCTGTCCCGTCCCAGTGCCGCAGAGATCATGCGCCATCGCGACCAGATCAACGCCGCGGTGCTGCATCTGATCGAGCGGGTCGAAGACGGACTGTGGGACGCGGTCGAACCGGCGCTGGTGATGGCCGTCGCCCACGAACGCCGCCACCAGGAGCGCATGCTCCTGCACATCAAGCACGCCCTGTGGTCCAACCCGCTGCGCCCAGCCTATGAACCGGCGCCGGACCATCCGCATCTTGGGGCACCGCCCGACGGCTGGGTGGAGCAGGCCGGTGGACTGGTCGAGATCGGCCGGCCCGCCCCGCTGCCCGGATTCGACCATGAGGGGCCGCGCCACCGCGTCTGGCTGGATCCTTACCGTCTGGCCGCCCGCCCGGTCACCTGCGGCGAGTTCCTCGCCTTCATCGAGGCGGGAGGCTACAGCGACCGCTCGCTCTGGCTGTCCGATGGGTGGGAGACCGCGCGGGCGGAGGGCTGGAGCGCCCCGCTCTATTGGGAGCGCGGCAGCGGCGAGCAGAGCGGCGACCAGAAAAGCATTTCCGGCTGGCGGGTCTTCACCCTCTACGGCATGCAGCCGCTCGACCCGGACGAGCCGGTCTGCCATGTCAGCTGGTACGAGGCCGACGCCTATGCCCGCTGGGCCGGCAAGCGCCTTCCGCGTGAAGCCGAATGGGAGACGGTCGCCGCCGGCTGCGACAGCATGGGCAATCTGCTGGGCACCGGCCATCGCCATCCGCGCTGCGGCACCTGTCACGGCACCGGCCCCTGGCAGATGTGCGGCGACGTGTGGGAATGGACAGCCGACGCCTTCGCCACATATCCGGGCTACCGCCGACCCGACGGACCGGACGAGGCGGTCAATGGCCGACTCGCCGGCAACCGCATGGTCCTGCGCGGCGGCAGTTGCCTGACCCCCTTCGACCATGCCGGCCCCTGGACGCGGCATTACCTGCGGCCGGAAACCCGACTGTCGGTGAGCGGCTTCCGGCTGGCGGAGGATGCGGTTTAAGAGGCTTGGCCGGACGCGCCTGCCGCCACACGCCCCGCCACCAGCGCCCGCGCCTGCCCCTGGGTCAGGACGCCGCGCTCGGTCAGACGGCTGAACAGCGCGGCGGCCAGTTCGGCCACGGCCAGCGCCTCCCCCTCGGGGCCGTTGCGCGCATGCTGGTGCAAGCCGAAGGCGGCGGCGAGCCGGTCGGGGGACGCACCGGCCAGCGCCGGGTCCAGCGCCGCCGCCAGCACGCCGAGGTCCAGGCCGTGCGGCAGGGCGGGATCGGCGACGCCGGCCAGCGCGGCCGACCGCGCCAGGGCGGCGAGCGCCTGGTCGATGCCGATGCCGACGGCGATGCAGTTGTGCAGCGCATCCTGGATCGCCGGCCAGACCGCGGCGAAGGGACGCTCGCCCGCCACCATGGCGGTGCCGATCCCGTGACGGGCGGCCGCCGCCTCCGGCACCGGATCGATGGGGTCGATCAGAAGGGCGAGCGACACCGTCGGGAAGATGCGCGATCCCGCCAGCCGCACCGTGCCCACCGCGATGACCGGACCGCTGTCCGGCCCCACCCCCGCCGTCGCCACCCACAGCGCGACGAACGGCAATGCGGCCAGCGGCTCGTCGTCACCCAGAGGGGCGGCGGGCTGGGCCGGTCGAAGGGTGAGCGCTCGCTTGGCCGTCAACCCGGCGCCGTTGGCCATGCCGCGGGCGGGAAAGGACAGAATCACTCCGGAATTCAGGCCGAGATCGACGAGCCTTGCGGACAGTTCCCCCTCCTCCGTCCGGCGCAGCACCGCGGAAACGGGCGCCCCGCCGCCCCGCGCCCGTTCGATGGCGCGGGCCAGATCGTCGCGCAGCAGGGCCTTGCCGATGTCGGCGCCCTCCTCGACCTCCAACAGCCGGGCGGCGGCGGGATTGAGCCGCTCCACCCGCCCCAGTTCGTCGATGATCAGCAACGGGTCGTCGGTGAGGACCAGCGCCGCGCGAACCGCCCGGTCCATGCGTCCGCCGCCCAGCGGCCCGCGCCCCAATGGGCCATCTGCGAGGGGGCCATCGGCCGCGATCTGCTCACCGCCCCGGGTCAGCCCAGAGGCCGCCGCGGCCAGACGCCCGACCTCGCCGCCGCTTCCGCCTGCCCAGGGTTCCAGATCGATGCGGCTGCGCCCGCCGGACAGGCGATCCGCCAGACGTTCCAGATCGCCGAAATGGCGGGACAGGCGGGAGAAGACGAACCAAACCGCCAGCAGGCCGATCCCGCAGATCGTCAGGCCACGCGTGAAGGCGGTCCGGTCCTCCGCCGCCAGCTGCGTGATCTCCACGCCCAGAAAGACCAGCGTGGCCGCCGCCACCGCCAGCCCCAGCATCGCCACGCGCCAAACGCCGCCCTTCATCGGGCCGCCTCCCCCTCGTTGTGCTCCGACACTAAAGTCTGTCAGATGCTTATTGAAGCATCTGACAGACTTTAGGCTTTTGATTCTCCGTGCGATTCACGCTTCAGGCGGTTCCGCTTGAACCGATCACACTCTAGCGGTCTGAAGGGAAACGGAGAAGCGACGCGCGTGTTCAGCGCGCCAGCAGCGCAGACCGCGCGCCGTCCACCTGCTCCATCAGGCCAGCCAGCGCCTCCCTGATCTCGCCAGATAGGCCAATCATCAGCAACGCCACCACCGCCACGGCCAACGCATGGTCGAGGAAGGATCGATTTGCTTGAATGCGGAAGAACGAACGGATCGGCGGCATCGCAGGCTGGCTCCGGCGCAGGAGGAAATTGTGGAATTGACAGGCGCCGGCAGCCTACCGGTGGAAAAGCCCAACGAATGTTTAACAGCGCGGGAACCAGACGGCTTGTCCTGCTTTTGACACCAGCGAATCGCGATTCGCCGGCGTTTTTCAAAGTCGAGGTGACGCTTTCCACTTCACACCGGTCGAGTTACCCTTTGTTGCCGCCTACGCAAACTCGGATTACCGCCTTTGCGTAAAATACATAGCAACTTCCAACCGATCTTTTGCTATCGCTCTGTTGCATTTCCTGGTTTGCCTGCTTGCCGGATGATGCTAAGAGTAGGTCATCCAGCGACAACACTCCTTTCCGCATAGGCAATTCCTTGGGAGGCCGGCAATGACTTTGGTCTATCGTCCCCTGCCCTATGGCGGGCACGAAGACCGGCGGACAGGTCGTCACCTGCTGTTGGTGGTGGCTCTGATCCTTGCCATTCCGACCGTGCTCGGTGCCGGCTGCACCGTCGACGCCCTGCGCAGCTATGCGGTGGAGGCGCGGCTGGCGCAGGCGGTCGACGCCGCTGCCCTGGCCGGCGGGCGGGTGATGTTCGACTCACAGCGTGACGGACACATCCGCAGCTTCTTCGACAAGGCCTTCCCCAGGGGGTTCCTGGGATCGAACCTGTCGCCCCTGACCATCGCGGAGGACGCGGCGGCCGGCACCCTCACGGTCAGCGCCCACGCCACCGTCAACGCCATCTTCCTGCGCCTCTTCGGTAAAAAGGAAGTGACGGTGGAAGCGCAATCCATCGTCCGCCGTGGCCACCACGCCCGCAGCAAGCTGCAGTAAGCACCCTCCGAACCCACGCGACCACATCGCCGATTCGCGACGCTCGCATTCGCGGAATGCAGCCCGGAGGCTTCGCCACTGCGGTAGAAGGACGGACAGCGCCCTTTCCACCGGAGTCCGCGATGCTCGGAACCCTGACGCTTTTGCTGCTTTGCCAACTGGCGGGCGAACTGGCCGCGCGCCTGCTGCACCTTCCGGTCCCCGGACCGGTGCTGGGCATGCTGCTGCTGTTCGCCGGACTTCTGCTGCGCGGTGGAGTTCCCGCAGCGGTGCAGGAAACGGCCGGCGGGCTGCTGCGGCACCTGTCCTTGCTGTTCGTGCCGGCCGGCGTCGGCGTGATGGTCCATGTCACCCGCCTGGAGACGGAAGCGCTGCCGATCATCGTCGCGCTGTTCGGCAGCACGCTGTTCGGCATCGCCGTGACGGCGAAGCTGATGGCCTTCCTGCTGAGTCGCACCGATCCGCGGCTGGAGGAAGAACCGGCGGCCAGGAATCCGGCGGAAGGGGACCGGGGATGAGCGACGACCTTCACCAGATCTGGGTCTATCTGTCGGCGAACCCGCTGGCCGGGCTGACCCTGACCCTGGTCGCCTACCAATGCGGGCTGTGGCTGTTCGAGAAGCTGGGCAGGCGCCCGGTGCTGAACCCGGTGCTGATCGCGGTCGTCCTGATCGCCGGCGTGCTGAGCCTGTCGGGCATCGATTACCGCACCTATTTCGACGGCGCGCAGTTCGTCCATTTCCTGTTGGGTCCGGCCACCGTGGCGCTGGCCATCCCGCTCTACAACCAATTCCAGGAGGTCCGCCGCTCGGCCCTGGCGCTGGTGGTGGCGCTGCTGGTGGGATCGGCGGCCTCGGCGCTGAGCGCGGTGGCTCTGGTCTGGGCCTTCGGCGGATCGGCGGTGACGATCCTGTCGATGGCGCCCAAATCCGTCACCTCACCCATCGCCATGGGCGTGTCGGAGCAGATCGGCGGCCTGCCGTCACTGACCGCGGTGTTCGTCATCATCACCGGCATCGTGGCGGCCAGCCTCGGCACTTGGGTGCTGAACCTCGTGCGGGTGAAGGACTGGCGTGCCCGCGGATTCGGCATGGGCGTGGCGGCGCATGGCATCGGCACGGCGCGCGCCCTGCAGGTCAACGAGGTAGCAGGCGCCTTTGCCGGGCTGGGCATGGGGCTGAACGGGCTGGCGACGGCGTTGCTGCTGCCGACCCTGTATCACCTGATCTGGGGCTGAGCGGCGCTATGGTTTGCGTATCCCGCAGTCCGTTTTCCGCCAATCCGGGCTTGACAGCGTTGCCGCACCTGCGCAGAGTGCGGCCTATGACCTGCATCGACCGCAAGAACGCTCTTCTTCGACTTCTCGGCCCGGCGCTTTAAGCGTCCGGGTTTGTCGCGTTCGCACACCATTTCCATCGGTCGAAGTGTCTGTTCCATGAGCGATGTTTGCAAAGGCGCCGGTATCGGCGTCGCCCGGCCGGGGCCGGGACTGCGACTTACCGACGGTCGCTGAGCCACGTCCGGCGGCTCTGCGGCCGTACCCCTCGCCGGTCCCTCCGCCTTTCAAAATCCGATCCGCCGCCCCCGGCCGCAAAGAGAGCCTCGGGGCCGCCACTGGAGCCGAACGACGTCATGAGCACCGCGACCCAAACGAATGCTGGCATCCCGACCCTGCCGAAGTCCCCGTCCAAATACGCCCCCTTCCCCCAGGTGAAGCTGGCCGACCGCCAATGGCCGTCGCGCACCCTGGACAAGGCGCCGATGTGGTGCTCGGTCGACCTGCGCGACGGCAACCAGGCGCTGATCGAACCGATGGGGCCGGACCGCAAGCGCGCGATGTTCGACCTGCTGCTGCGCATGGGCTTCAAGGAGATCGAAGTCGGCTTCCCCGCCGCGTCGCAGACCGATTTCGACTTCTGCCGCGAGGTGATCGAGCAGGGCAAGATCCCCGACGGCGTCACCATCCAGGTGCTGACCCAGTCGCGTGAAGAGCTGATCCGCCGCACCTTCGACGGCATCAAGGGCGCCAAGCGCGCCATCGTCCACCTGTACAACTCCACCTCGGAGCTGCAGCGCCGCGTGGTGTTCGGGCTGGACCGCCAGGGCATCATCGACATCGCCGTCGCCGGCACCAAGCTGGTCAAACAGCTGGCCGCCGAGACGCCGGAGACCGAGATCGTCCTGCAATATTCGCCGGAAAGCTTCACCGGCACCGAACTGGACTTCGCGGTCGAGATCTGCGAGGCGGTGATGGAGACCTGGGGGGCGTCGCCCACCAACAAGGTCATCCTGAACCTGCCGGCCACGGTCGAGATGTCGATGCCCAACGTGCATGCCGACCAGATCGAGTGGTTCTGCCGAACCCTGAAGAACCGCGACTCGGCGATCATCTCGCTGCACCCGCACAACGACCGCGGCACCGGCGTCGCCGCGGCGGAGATGGGCCTGCTGGCCGGGGCCGACCGCGTCGAGGGCACCCTGTTCGGCAACGGCGAGCGCACCGGCAACGTCGACGTCGTCACGCTGGCGCTGAACATGTTCACCCAGGGCGTCGATCCGCAGCTGAACATCGACGACATCAACGAGATCGTCCGCGTTTCCGAATATTGCACGCAGCTGCCGGTGCACCCGCGCCACCCCTATGCCGGCGAACTGGTGTTCACCGCCTTCTCGGGCTCGCATCAGGACGCCATCAACAAGGGGCTGAAGGCGCTGACCAAGTCCAACACCGGCAAGTGGGAGGTCCCGTACCTGCCTATCGACCCGCAGGATTTGGGCCGCAGCTACGAGGCGGTGATCCGCATCAACAGCCAATCCGGCAAGGGCGGCATCGCCTATGTGCTGGAGAAGGACTACGGCTTGCAGATCCCGCGCCGCCTGCAGATCGAGTTCTCCAAGGTCGTGCAGCGCGTCGCCGACGAGTCCGGCAAGGAGCTGTCGCCCGCCGACATCCACGCCGCCTTCAAGGCCGAGTATCTGGATGCCGACACCCCGCTGGAACTGGTCGAGCACTCGACCGAGCCGCGCGGCCCGAACTCCGGCGCCCGCGCCATGAGCGTGGTGATGCGCCGCAACGGTGAGATCGTCACCACCAAGGGCAAGGGCAACGGCCCGATCGACGCCTTCCTGGACGCTCTGCGCCAGGGCTGCGGCACCGACCTGCACGTCGTCGATTACCGCGAGCACGCCATCGGCTCCGGCGAGGACGCCCAGGCCTGCGCCTATGTCGAGGTGAAGACCGGCGACAAGACCCTGTTCGGCGTGGGCATCGATGCGGACATCGTGACCGCAAGCCTGCGGGCGCTGGTGAGCGCGGCCAATCGGGCGGGGCACTAAGGTTCGGTACTTAGGTTCGGCGCTGCGGCCCCCTCCCTAACCCTCCCCCACCTTCGGTGGGAGAGGGGACTGCCGCCGCAACCGCTAACCTACCCTCTCCCGCATAGCGGGGGAGGGAGGGACCCGCTCGCAAGAGCGGGAGGGAGGGGGCACCACCTTGCCCCCACGCGCCTCCCCGCCTATAAGTCCCCACGAAACGCGTCGAGCAACAGCGGACAGCGCTATGATCGTGGTCACCGGCGGGGCCGGCTTCATCGGGTCCAACCTTGTCGCGGCATTGGCCGCGCGCGGCATCACCGACGTGGCGGTCGTCGACCGCTTCCGCGACGGCGAAAAGTGGCAGAACCTCGCCAAGCGCGAGGTCGCGACCCTGGTGCCGCCCGAGCAGACGCTCGCCTTCCTCGACCAGCATGCGGCCGAGATCGACACCGTCTTCCATCTCGGCGCCGTGTCCGCCACCACCGAGCGGGATGTGGACAAGATCGTCGCCAACAATGTCGCGCTGACGCTGGACCTGTGGCGCTGGTGTTCCTGGCGCGGTTGCCGGCTGATCTACGCCTCCTCCGCCGCCACCTATGGCGACGGCTCCGCCGGTTTCGACGATGACGGATCCTGCGATGGGCTGGCGCGGCTGCGGCCGCTGAACGCTTATGGCTGGTCCAAGCATCTGGTCGACCGCCGCATCGCCCGCGCCGTCGCCACCGGCGACCTCGTGCCGCCACAATGGGCCGGGCTGAAGTTCTTCAACGTCTACGGCCCCAACGAGACCCACAAGGGCGACATGATGAGCGTGGTCGCCAAGCTGCATCCGCAGCTGACGGCCGGCGATCCGGCGCGCCTGTTCAAGTCGCACAAGGATGGCTTCGAGGATGGCGGCCAGCTTCGCGACTTCATCCATGTCGACGATTGCGTCGCGGTGATGCTGTGGCTGTACGACCATCCCGAGGTCAGCGGCCTGTTCAACGTCGGCACCGGCAAGGCGCGCAGCTTCAAGGATCTGGCGCTGGCGACCTTCGCCGCCCTGGGGCTGCCCCCCCGGATTGAGTACTTCGACATGCCCGAGCATCTGCGCGGCAAATACCAATATTTCACGCAGGCGACGACGGATCGCCTGCGCGCCGCCGGGTTCGACCAGCCCTTCACCGAGCTGGAAGAGGGTGTCCGGCGCTATGTGCAGGATTTCCTGTCGCAGCCCGACCCGTATCGCTGACCGGAGCCCCCATGTTCGCCGCCCTGCCTGTCGTCGCCTTTCCCACCATCGATCCGGTCGCCTTCGCCGTCGGCCCCGTCGTCGTCCGCTGGTACGCGCTGGCCTATCTGGCAGGCTTCGTGCTGGGCTGGCGTTATTGCCTGGGGCTGGCGCGGCTCGACCCCGACCGGCGGCCGAAGCCGGAGGAGTTCGACGACTTCCTGACCTGGGCGGTGATCGGCACCATCCTGGGCGGGCGGCTGGGCTATGTGCTGTTCTACAACCTGCCCTATTATCTGGAAAACCCACTGGACGCGCTGCAGGTGTGGCACGGCGGCATGTCCTTCCATGGCGGCATGGTCGGCGTGCTGATGGCCATCGGGCTGTTCTGCTGGCGCCGCGGCATCTCGCCCTTCGTCTTCGGCGACATCATCGCCGCCTGCACACCCATCGGGCTGTTCTTCGGCCGCATCGCCAACTTCATCAATGGCGAGCTCTATGGCCGGCCGGCTCCCGACTTCGCCTATGCCATGGTGTTCCCGCGCGATCCGCTCCAGGTGCCGCGCCACCCCAGCCAGCTTTACGAAGCGGCGCTGGAGGGGCTGGTGCTGTTCGTGCTGCTGGCGATCGCCATCCGCAGCCCGGCGCTGCGCCACCGGCCGGGCACGGTCGGCGGGCTGTTCCTGATCGGCTACGGCCTGTCGCGCATCATCGTCGAGTTCTTCCGCGAGCCCGATCCGCAGTTGGGCTTCCTGTTCGCCGGCGCCACGATGGGACAGCTGCTGTCGCTGCCGATGGTCGCGGTCGGCCTGTGGCTGGTCCTGCGCAGCCGGCGCCACGCCATCCCGGCCTGACGCCATGGCGGACGAAAGCGCCGGTTCGGACACGCTGGCCCATCTGCTGGCCCGCCGCATCCTGATGGACGGCCCGATCAGCGTCGGCGCCTTCATGGCGGAAGCGCTGGGTCACCCGCGCCTTGGCTATTACATCCGCCAGGACCCGTTCGGCAGCGGCGGCGACTTCACCACCGCGCCGGAAATCAGCCAGATGTTCGGCGAGCTGGTCGGGCTGTGGTGCGTCGACAGCTGGGCGCGGCTGGGCGGCCCCGGCCCCTTCCATCTGGTGGAGCTCGGTCCCGGCCGCGGGACGCTGATGGCCGACGCGCTGCGGGCAGCGGCCGTGCTGCCGCTGTTCCGCGACAACGCGACGGTTCATCTGGTGGAGACCAGCCCGGCCCTGCGCGAGCGCCAGCGCCGGACGCTGCAGCCCATCCTTGGCGATGCCATCCAGTGGCACGACCGGCTGGAGGATGTGCCGGACGGCCCGACCATCCTGATCGCCAACGAATTCTTCGACGCCCTCCCCATCCGTCAGGTGCAGAAGACCAGCCATGGCTGGTTCGAGCGTCTGGTCGATGTCGAGCCCGACAGCACCGAATCCGATCCGCACTTCCGATTCGTGCTGGAGGCGTTCGGCAGTTCCGGCAGCCGGCTGGTGCCCGACGCCCTCCGCGATGCGCCCGACGGCAGCGTGGTCGAGGTCTCTCCCGCCTCGCAGGCGGTGGCGCGGTTGATCGGCGCCCGGCTGGCCGCCGCCCCCGGCGCCGCTCTGGCGATCGACTATGGCTATGCCCAGGGCCCCGCGGTGGGCGACACGCTGCAGGCGCTGCGCCGCCACGCCTTCGCCCCGGTGCTGGAGGCGCCTGGCGAGGCCGACCTGACCGCGCATGTCGATTTCGCCAGCATCGCCGCCGCCGCGCGGGAAGGGGGAGCCCAATCCTTCGGCCCGGTCGAGCAGGGGGAATGGCTGACCCGCCTGGGCATCCACCAACGGGCGTCCTCCCTGATGGCCAAGGCTACCCCGGCCCAGGCCAAGGATATCCAAAGCGCGATGGACCGCTTGATCGATCCTGCGCAAATGGGCAGGCTGTTCAAGCTGGTCGCGCTGGCCACGCCCGGAGCCTTCGCCGACGCCTCCCCGCCGGCAGGCTTCTGACGGCCGAGCGCAGACAACCGGTTAGGGACAAGAGCACCGGAACCGCCATCGAGACAAACCGGGCGGACCGTGCATCGCGGCCCCCTGCCCTGTTGGGCAAGCGGGAGCCACAGAACAGGGAAGGACGGCGTTCGTGATCACACTCGGCGCGCTGAACGACATCACCCATATCCGCCACGCCTTTTTCACCCGCACCGGCGGGGTGTCCACCGGGCTGTACGCCTCGCTGAATTGCGGGCTGGGGTCCAACGACTCAACCGCGGCGGTGCACGAGAACCGCGCCCGCGCCGCGGCACGGATGGAGGTGACGCCCGAAAACCTCGTCACCTGCCATCAGGTCCACAGCCCGACCTGCGTGGTGGTGGAGGAGCCTTGGACGCCGGAGGCGGCACCCAAGGCCGACGCTATGGCAACCCGGAGTCCGGGGATCGCGCTCGGCATCCTGACCGCCGATTGCGCGCCCGTGCTGTTCGCCGACAGCAAGGCCCGCGTGATCGGTGCGGCCCATGCCGGCTGGAAGGGCGCCCGGGCCGGCGTGATCGAGGCGACCGTCGCCCGCATGGTGGAGCTGGGCGCCAAGCCGAACCGGATCGTCGCCTGCATCGGCCCCTGCATCGCCCAGCGCTCATACGAGGTGGGGCCGGAATTCCCCGCCCCGTTCGAGGAGGAGGACCCGCGCAACCGCGACTATTTCGCCCCCGCCCGCAAGCCCGGCCATTTCCTGTTCGATCTGGCCGCCTACGTCACCCGGCGGCTGGGCGACTCCGGCGTCACGGTGATCCAGCGCTGCCCCAACGACACGGTGGCGGAGGAGGACCGCTTTTTCAGCTACCGCCGCTCCTGCCTTCGGGGTGAGCCGGATTATGGCCGAGGCCTTTCGGCCATCGTCCTGCAGAACTGAAACGGCCCGAACGGGCGGCCATCGCGCAACGGTCATGCCGCCCGCGCAGGGCGGCATTCCCCAATGGGGAAAGATGCCACCGTCATCGAACGTTTACATGGGCACGACCCTTTGTTATGGTCCGCCCCGTTTTCAAGGGGCGCCGGCGCGCAAGCGGCGAACGTGCCTTGAGCCGTATCCCTGCAAAGAGAGCCGACCCCGATGAAGGTGCTTGCCGGCAACAGCAACCGTCCGCTGGCCGAGGCGATCTCCACCTGTCTCGGCGTGCCGCTGACGAAAGCGAGCGTGCGCCGTTTCTCCGACATGGAGGTGTTCGTCGAGATCCTGGAGAACGTGCGCGGCGAGGACGTGTTCGTCGTCCAGTCGACCTCGTTCCCGGCCAACGACAACCTGATGGAACTGCTGGTGACGATCGACGCGCTTCGGCGCGGGTCGGCCCGGCGCATCACGGCGGTCATCCCCTATTACGGCTATGCTCGGCAGGATCGCAAGACCGGCCCGCGCACGCCGATCTCGGCCAAGCTGGTCGCCAACCTGATCACCCAGGCCGGCGCCAACCGCGTGCTGACGATGGACCTGCACGCCGGCCAGATCCAGGGCTTCTTCGACATCCCCACCGACAACCTGATGGCCGCTCCGGTCTTCGAGAAGGACATCCGCCAGTCCTTCGAGAGCATCGACGAGATCACCATCGTGTCGCCGGACGTCGGTGGCGTGGTGCGCGCCCGCGCCCTGGCCAAGCGCCTGGACGCCGATCTGGCGATCATCGACAAGCGGCGTGAACGCGCCGGCGTGTCGGAGGTGATGAACATCATCGGCGACGCCAATGGCCGTCGCTGCATCCTCATCGACGACATCGTCGACTCGGGCGGCACGCTGTGCAATGCCGCCGTCGCGCTGATGGAAGCCGGCGCCAAGTCGGTCCATGCCTTCTGCACCCACGGCGTCCTGTCCGGCGGTGCGGTCGCTCGCGTCGCCGTCTCTCCGCTGGAACAGTTGGTCACCACCGACAGCATCCAGGCGACCGAAGCGGTCCGCGTGTCGCGCAACATCCGCCAGTTGACCATCGCCCCCCTGCTCGCCGAAGCGATCATGCGCATCAGCGAAGAGCGGTCGGTGTCGAGCCTGTTCTCGTAACGAGCGGCAGTTTCACGGAAAAGGCCCTTTCCCGGTGGGAAGGGGCCTTTTTTGTTGCGCGCGTCTTGCCCTCAGCCCTCCCCCGCCAGCCCGTGGAAGTCGTTCGCCGTCACCTGCCCGCCGGTCGCTGCGGCAATGCGTGCCATCACTGCCGGACGGGGAACCCGGCGGCCGTGGCGGTAGCGGTTGACCGTGGCCTGACTCGTCCCGATCAGGGCGGCAAAGGCCTCTTCCTTGGTTGCGGTCCGGGTGAGCCAGTCATCGAGCGTCATACCGCAATGGTTTAGACCAGGCCGGCTTCTGCGCGCAACCGGATTTATTCCGCAGCGTTGGACTTTCCAAAGCCGTTTTGGTATGAACGGTCCATGACCACCATGCGTGAACTGCGGCAGGCCGCCGGGCTGAGCCAGGAGAAGCTGGCCGAACTGGCCGGCACCTCCCAGCCCCAGATCAACAAGCTGGAGACCGGCCAGCGCAAGATGACCGTCGATTGGGCGGTCAAGCTCGCCCAGCCGCTGGGCGTGGAGCCGGCGGTGCTGCTCGGCCTCGACCTGCCGGCCGCCCCCGTGACGGCGCGCCCGGCACGGCCCGCGATGCCGGCGCTGCTGCGAACGCCGCCGGCCGGGGCGCAGCAGGTCCAAGCGGCCGCATCCATGCCGGTACGGGCCGCGGCGCGCGGCGGGGTGGACCAGGAGATGTTCCTGGAGGACGGGCCGATCGACTGGATCGCCCGTCCCGACTATCTAAAGAACGCCCGCGATCCCTACGCCATGTATGTCGTCGGCGAATCGATGATGCCACGATTTCGGCCGGCACAGCTGCTGCACGTCAACCCGCACAAGCCACCGGCGCCGGGGGCCGGGGTGGTGGTGGTCAAGCGCAACAAGGCGGTGCTGGTGAAGGAGTTCGTGCGCCGCGGCCCCGAGGCGGTGGTGCTGCGCGAATATCAGCCTGCGGACCGCGAGTTCGCCGTTCCGCTGGAGGATCTCGACACCTTGCACACCGTCGTGGGGCTGCAGGAGCCCTGAGGCTATACCGATCCGGTATCGGTATTCAATGGCCCTTATAATCCAATATGGATTATTCCTTCGCTGCACGGACCGCCGGACATGCCCGGTGCGCCGCCCCAGCCAAGGAGAAACGGCCATGCCCCAGCTTTATCCCCGCTTCCATCCCGGCCCGTCCGCCGGGCGGCTCGACAGCTTCAGCGAGCGCGGCGCCCACGAGCTGGCCCGCCGCATCCGGGCCGCCTGGGCGAAGATCGGCTGGGACGTGGAGGTGCACGTGGAACGCATTGCCAGCGAGGAGCTGGGCGACGGGCGCAGCATCGCCCATTTCACCGTCCGCAGCGACCTGATCAACGGCTTGCCGCAACGTCGTCTGGAGCGGTGCCAGAAACAGCAGATCGAGCAGCAGGTTGGACAGCGACCGGACAAGGCGGCGGCCCAGCCGCAGAAGCGGGCCGCTTGACGCCGCTTCACTTCAGCCGCTCGTCCAGTTCCACCTGATAGCCGACGGCGAGGCGATTGGTCTCGTTCGCCATTCCCACCACCGCCATCAGTTCGCCGAACTGCGCGTCGGTCATGCCCAGCCGGCGCGCCGCCGCCTCGTGCGAGCGGATGCAGTACTGGCAGTTGTTGGTCACGCTGACCGCGACGAAGATCATCTCCTTCATCAGCGGATCCAGCGCGCCGGGGGCCATCACCTCCTTCAGGCTGTCCCAGGTCCGCGCCAGCGTCGGCGGATGATGGGCGATCACCTTCCAGAAATTGTTCACGTCCGGGACATTGCGCGTCGCCTTGATGTCGTCGTAGACGGCGCGCACCTCCGGTTCGGCGTCGGCCTGTTCGATGAGGGGAAGCGGCATGGCGGGCAGGCTCCTGCACGGGGATTGGAATCCGTCGATATGGCCGGACATCGCGCCGCAAGGCAACCGCCGGTCTATTCCCGCCGCCGTCCGGTTCATGCCCATCGGCCGCGTTGACCATGGATCGTCCCGCTGGTAGTAAAGACTACGAACAAGATCGCGCAAACGTTCGGGCCGCCGATCGGCCGCCGACGGTACCAAGCCAAGAAGCCGACAAGACACGAAGCCCATTCGTGCAACGTTCCCATGCGGCCCGGTTCCGGCACACGCCCGGTCAGGCCCGACAGCCGGGAGGAACAGCGTGGAGAGCATGGTTCTCGAAACGGCCGAGCGTCTTGGAGCGGCCAACTCCCCAGCCGCCGCCCGGGAAGACGCGGGCCTCCGCATCTCGGCCGAGGCCCTGCGCCGCCTCGCTCATTTCCATGCGGAGGAGCCGACGCCGGCTCTGTTGACGGCACTGCGCCAGAGCCCGGTAGGCCGCGGTCCGCTTACGCTCGACCGCGACGACGCCCTTCAGGCCGCCGCCCTGGTGGACGAGGTGGTGAGCGATCTGCCCGAACGGATCACCCGCCGCTGTCTCGCCCCTCTGGCCGCCGATTTCACCGCCATCCACCACGGCGAGGACCTGCGCGCCTGCCCAATGGAAGGGCCGTGGATGGACGAGCGGGTCCGGGCCGAGGCCGCCGCCTCGCTCCAGCGCTGGCGGACCGGGCTGGAGACGGAACTTCGCCGCCCGCCGTTCGACCGGCTGCCCGACGACCATGTCGCGGTGGAACTGGCGTTGCTGGCCACCCTGCTCGACCGCGGCCAGGCCGCCGACGCGGTCCGGTTCCTCGACCGCCATCCGTTGCGTTGGGTGCCGAATTTCTGCAGCCGGGTCGCCACCCGCTGCCGGGAGCCCTTCTTCGCCGGCATCGCCATCCTGACCAACGCCCATCTCGACCATCTGCGCGACCGGCTGGGCGCCGTCTGCAACATGCCGCGTTCCGGCGAGGACGAGGCCGACATCCGCCGTCGCCGCTGGACCGAGGGGCGGTTCCCGCGCGCCTGCACCTGCGAATCGTAAGGCCGGACCAGCCGGAAGTCGGAATTGCCCCGGCTTCAGTGCATCGTCCAAGGTGATAGGGGCGGCGTCCCCGTGGCCGTCCCGCTCCTTTTTCCCAACAGTGGATGGCAATGCCCTTTCGCAGCCCCGAAAGCCGGACCGATCGCAGAGGGTCCCTGCGGCTGCTTCGCCTCCTGCTGGCGGTGTCGGTGGCCTTGCCGCTTGTGCTGTTCGCCGGCATCGGATGGCGCGAGCGGGGCGAGGCCCAGGAAGAGGCCGAACGGAGCAGCCGCAAGAACGCGCTGATTCTGCACGAACATGTGCTGAAGGTGTTCGACACCATGGCGCAGGTTCTGGACCGGGTGGACGAGCGCGTCCACGGCCGAAGCTGGCGCGAGATCGGCGAATCGGAGTCGCTGCACCGCTATCTGCGGACCCTGGTGGGAGAGCTGGACCAGGTCGGCGCCATCGGTCTGACCGATTCCACCGGTACCGTGCGCAATTCCAGCCGCGTCTTCCCGTCGCGCAACAGCTACATCGGAGATCGCGCCGATTTCCGGGAACAGCGGGAGAGCGACGCCGGCCTGCTCATCGCCGGACCGATCGCGGATGCAGCCACTGGCAAGGCCACCTTCGGCATCAGCCGGCGCCGCAGCGGCCCCGGCGGTCCCGACGGCAACTTCGACGGGATCATCGCCGCCATCGTCAATCCCGATTATTTCTTCAGCTTCTATCAGCAGGTCATCGGCGCCGAAGGCGAATCCATCTCGCTGATCCGCGACGACGGCGTGATCCTGATGCGCTACCCGCCGTTGGAAGGGCGGCAAGGGCCGGCGGCGCTCCCCACCCTGCCGCCCGACCGCGGGCTGCGCGGCGAAATCCGCAAGCAGCCGGTCGAAGGGCTGTTCCGCACCGACGTCAGCCATGTGCAAGGTCTGGAGCGCGTGTTCGCCTACAAACGGGTCGGCGATTTCCCGGTCTATGTCGTCTACGGGCTGGATCAGTCGCAGATCACCCGGTCCTGGTGGCGCAACATGGCGCTGGACGGCGCCTTCGTCGCCCCGGCCACACTGGCGCTCGCACTGATCGCCTGGCTGGCCTACAGCCGTGCCGCCTCCGAGAATGCGGCGGTGCGCCGCTGGGCGGAGGAGGTGCGCAACCGCGAAAGGCTGGAGGAGGCCCTGCGCCAGAGCCAGAAGATGGAGGCGCTGGGCCAGCTGACCGGCGGGGTCGCCCATGATTTCAACAATCTGCTGACCGCGGCGATGGCCAACATGCATCTGCTGGGCCGCCATCTGCCACCGGAGGGGCAGCGTTTCCTGACGGGTGCCAACACCGCGCTGGAGCGGGCGGAGAAGCTGACCCGCCAATTGCTGTCCTTCTCGCGCCAGGACGCGGTGAATCCGACCGTGGTCGATCTGGGTGACAGCCTGCGCCGGATGGGCGACCTGCTGGAACGGTCGGTCCGGGCCGACGTCGCGCTGGAATGGGACATCGCGCCCGTGCCGATGGCGGTCGCCGTCGATTCCGTCCAGCTGGAAATGGCGGTGCTGAACCTGGTTCTGAACGCCCGCGACGCCATGCCCGGCGGCGGGCGGATCCGCATAGCCGCGTCGCCCGGACCGGAACCGCGCAGCGTGCGCATCGAGGTATCGGACACCGGGGCCGGCATGCCGCCGGAGGTGATCGCCCGCGCCTTCGATCCCTTCTTCACCACCAAGGGCGTCGGCAAGGGCACCGGGCTCGGCCTTTCGATGGTCTATGGCTTCGCCCGCCAGTCCGGCGGCAATGCCTCCATCGACAGCCGGCCGGGCGAAGGCACGCGCGTCCGCATCGACCTGCCGCTGACCGAAATGAGGCCGCCGGAACCGGTCCCCGCCCCCACTGCGCCGGTGGCCGATCACCGCCCGCTGCGCATCCTGGTGGTGGAGGACAATCCCCTGGTCCTGATGGCGACGGTGGAAGGGCTGACCCAGGAGGGCTTCACCGTGGAGACCGCCGAAGACGGCGTGGCGGCACTGGAACTGCTGGAAACCGACCGCGACTTCGACTTGGTCGTGTCGGACGTGGTCATGCCCCGCGGCGTATCCGGCATCGACCTGGCACGGCACATCCGCGAACGCTGGCCGCAGCTGCGCGTCCTGCTGGCATCCGGCTACAGCCCGGAATCGCTGGCGACCATGGGGGCGGACACGGCATCGGTGCTTGCCAAGCCCTTCACCCCCGACCAGCTGGCCGTGCGCATCAGGTCCCTGGCCGGAGTATAGTTCGATGCTCAGATCCGGAGGCTGCCGCCTGTCGGGATCAGGTCAGGGCGCTGACGAACATCGGCGTCCACATCGCCATGCACCAGACGAGGCCCAGGCAAAGGCCGCGGGTGAAGTCGTCGAAGGTCGGCTGTTCCAGGCGGTGCAGCTTCCACATCGCGTTCACGTCGCCGGGCGTCGGGGTGGCGTCATCCGCGGCGTTGGGGGTGTCGGTGGGTTCACGGCTTGCTGCTGCGCGCCGATCGGGATCGCGTGACGGCATGGCTGGGCCTCGCATCGATAGCGGAATGCCCAGGAAGTTTGTGCCCGCCGCCGCTGCCGGCCACCCTTTCTTCCGTCATCGGTGGAATTTTATCGACATACGAAAAAAGGCCGCCACCCGCTGGACGGATGGGGCCTTTCCTCAGAGGATCCGGCCAAATCGGCCGGATGCGTTCACTTGCCGGGACGAATCACCGGGGTGAGCTGGTCGCCCCAGTTGCCGGCTTCGTTGTGATAACGGGCGGTGCGCATCAGCTCCACCGTCACGCCGGCCTCGACCGCCTTGACGACGGCGTCGTTCAGACGGTGCAGGTTGTTGGCCACGATGCGGATGGCGCTTTCCTGTTCCGGAGTCATCTCCGAACGGTCATCCGGCGGCGCGTCCTTGAATCCCGACATGCGTTGTTCCTTCCCCTGGATTGGGACCGCCCCGGCGGGACCGGCAGCGGTCCAGTACTTGGTCATGATCTTGCCCGGCGTCCGGTGCCGGTTTTCATCATGTACCATATCATGTGCGCCGCGACAAAGTTCCCGACGCGCCAAACGCTTGCGACCATTGGCCTCTTGCAACCCGCAAACTGCCCTGTGGTACCTCCGGGCCGAAGGTGCGGCTGATACGCTGAGGATGTTTATCGCAAACAGTGAATGGTTGCTAACCGTCATTACCGGAATGCAATCGAAAAGCACTAAAAGTTTCTTTCTCACAGCGGGAATAAACAGTCGTTTAGCGTCCTACTTACTTTTGGATTAACTCAGCTGTTGACGCCCTTCGATTGCAATGCCCAAACTTAGACACAAACTTGTTTTCCCCACGGAGATCATCTTGAAGAACATCGCCGCCAAGGCCCTGCTGGTTGCGTCCTCGCTGTTCCTGATGCACGGCGCGGCACTCGCCGGCCAGCAGGACTTCACGATCGTCAACAAGACCGGCTACCCGCTGAAGCACGTCTACGTGTCCGAGAACAACAACAACAGCTGGGATGAAGACATCCTCGGCCGTGATGTCCTGAACGACGGCGAGTACTTCGAGGTCGCCTTCGCCAAGGCCGAGAAGACTTGCAAGTGGGACATGAAGGTCGTGTATGACGACGGCGAGTCGGCGGTTTGGGACGGGCTGAACCTGTGCCAGATCTCCAAGCTGACGCTGAAGTGGAACAAGAACACCGGCGTCACCTCGGCCCAGACCGAGTAAGTTCCTCAGCGGAAGTTGTCGGTGCTGCGGTTCATCAGGTGGATGAAGACGTCTTCCAACGTCGGGTCCGTCGCGGTGATCCGCAGATCCGGCCGTCCGGCCCAGGGGGCCAGTGCCCGGTCGAGGGCGACGGCGTCAGTGCCGCTGACATGCAGTCGGCTGCCGAAGACGGCCACCATCTCCACCCCTGGCTGGCCTTCCAGCGTCTCAGCGATGCGGTGCAGACCTTCGCCCGCGACCAGACGGGTGTGCAGGCCCGAATCGGCGACGACCTGCTCCACCGTGCCGTGGGCCATCATCGTGCCATAGGCGATGTAGGCGATGCGATGGCAGCGCTCCGCCTCGTCCATGTAATGGGTGCTGACCAGCACGGTCAGCCCTTCCCCGGCCAACCGGTGGATCTCGTCCCAGAACTCCCGACGCGCCTTGGGATCGACGCCGGCGGTCGGCTCGTCGAGAAGCAGAAGCTTCGGCTCGTGCAGGATGCAGGCGGCAAGCGCGAGGCGCTGTTTCCAGCCGCCCGACAGTTCCCCCGCCAACTGCGTGCGGCGGTTGGACAGCCCCAGCCTGTCCAGCGCATCGGCCACCCGGCGCCGCCGGTCGGGCAGGCCGTACATGCGGGCGACGAAATCCAGATTCTCGGCGATGCTCAAATCCTCCCAGAAGCTGAACTTCTGGGTCATGTAGCCGACCTGCCGCTTGATCTCCGCACTCTGCCGCCGGATATCGAGACCGAGGCAGGTCCCCTCGCCCGCATCCGCGGTCAGCAGCCCGCACAACAGGCGGATCGTCGTGGTCTTGCCCGACCCGTTGGGACCGAGAAAGCCATAGATCTCGCCGGTCTCCACCCGGATCGACACATCATCGACCACGGTCTTGGTGCCGAACCGCTTCACCAGCCCGCGCACATCGATGGCGGGAGGGGCCTCCGCCGTCATTGCGGCCTCTCCACCGGCCCGACATCCGCGGGCCAGACATCCACGGGCAGCCCCGGATTCAGCGGCCTCCCCGGCACCGCCTCCACCCGGAAGACCAGCTTTTCGCGGCTGCCGACGCTGTAGATCACCGGCGGGGTGTATTCCGCCTGGGAGGCGATGCGCGTGACCCGCGCCGACAGGCCGGGCGGGCAGCCGTCGCAGCGCACCGACAGCACCGTGCCCGGCGCCACCGCCGCCATGGCGGTTTCGGGAACGAACAGCACCAGCTTCACCCGCTCCGGCGGCAGCAGCGACACCACCGGGGAACCCGCCGGCACCCATTCGCCCGGGTTGTAGAGCGTGTCGTCCACCAGCGCCGCGACCGGGGCGGCGGGCGCGAGATCGGCCAGCCGGCGCTCCGCCTGGGCCAGCGCCGCTTCGGCCTGGGACACCGCCTCGTCGGCGGCGCGCAATTGCTCGGGCCGGGCGGGCAGCGCTGCGACCGCCAATTGCGCGTCGGCCTCCGCCAACTGGCCGCGGTCGCGGTCGTAAGCGGCGCGCGCCTGATCAAGCTTGTCGGGGGAGGTGACCTTGCGGGCGACTAGTGCCTGCTGGCGGGCCAGTTCGGCGGAGGAATAGCGCAGGGCTGCCTCCGCCCGCGCCTTTTGGGCGGTCAGCACCGCCACTTCCTGTGGCCGCTTGCCGGTGGCGAGGTCGGCACGCTGGGCCCGCGCCTGGGCCAGTACCGCGGCCAGCCGGTCGCGCTCCGCATTGGCCGTGGCACGGTCGATGGCGAACAGGGGCGCCCCTGCCGCCACCTGTGCGCCGCGGACCACCGACAGGCTTTCCAAGGTTCCGGCACTGGGGGCGGCGATGCGCAGATACTCCCCCTCGGCATAGCCGTGGGCGAGCGGTGGCGGCCCGTCGGCGCCGAAAGGAAGCCCCAGCGCCAGCGCGAAGGCTGCCAGTCCATCCACGAGACCGGCCAGGATACCGCTCATGGCGTCGTCTCCCCCGCATCCCGCAACAGCACCCGGCCCAGGTTGTCGATGTGCGTCTCCACCAGTGCCGGCACGTCCAGCGGCGGTTCGCCGTCCAGCCCGTCGAAGGAGGTGCGCCAGACCGCGCTCATCAGCAGCGGGGCGACGATCAGGCGGACGGTGGGATCGACGTCCACCGGACGGAACTCCCCGCTCGCGATCCCCCGCTGCAGCAGCGAAGCCAGCACGCCGAAGGCGCGGCGGATCACCTCGCGGTGGTAGAAGGCGGCAAGATCCGGGAAATTGCCGGCCTCGGCGATCACCAGCCGCGGGATGGTGGCCGCACGCGTGGTCGCGACCAGATGCGCCACCATGCGCAGCAGCCGTTCCAGCACCGGAAAGCACGGCCCCGCAGCGGCGGCGGCCATGGCTTCGGCCTGCTCCAGATTGGGCAGGATGGCGGCGCGGATCACCGCCTTGAACAGCTCGTCCTTGCTGGGGAAGTAGAGATAGAGCGTCCCCTTGCTGACGCCGGCGCGAGCCGCCACCTCCTCCAGCCTCGCGGCGGCAAAGCCGCGTTCGGCGAAGACATCCATCGCCGCGGCGACGATCTCCTGCGGACGGGCGTCCTTGCGGCGGCGCCAGCGCGGCAGGGCCTCCGGTTCGGTACGGGGAGCGCGGTCGGGCATGGTGCAGCCCTCTTCATAACTGACTGGTCAGTTATTAACATGAAGGCGTCGTGCCACCAATGGCTAAGCCCATTGTGCAACGCAACAGGATCTATGCAAAAGGTCTTGCCTTTCGGCGAGTAGTCACAGACACTTTCCACCGGTCGGCAGCGTGCGAACGGGCCGCAGCCAAGCCCGGTCCGCCGAATGGGCGCCGAGACCCGGGCACCAACAAAAACAGGGCACGAACAGCGCGGCCGGACCAACGGTCGCCGCGGTTTTCGGGAGGGGCGGATCAAGGCGCTGACGCCAGGACCCGATGCATTGCGATGCCTGGATCATTCCGTCCGGCGCGTGGCCGGGTCCCAAGCCGAGCGAGGGGATCGATCATGCCGAGTGCTGCCCAGTCCGCGTCATCTTCCAGCCTCGAGCTGCTGACGATCTACGAGGTCAGCAAAATCCTCGGGTCGTCGCTGGATTTGGAACAGACCCTGCGCGAAGTGCTGCGCGCCTTGTCCTACCAGCTGCAGATGCACCGTGGCCGCGTCTACCTCCAGGGGGAGGACAATGCGCTGCGTCTGGTCGCGGCGCTTGGACTGCCGAAGGATTCGACGGCGCAGGAGATCGATTACAGCCAGGGCGAAGGCATCAGCGGCCGCATCCTGAAGACCGGCATGCCGGCCGTCGTCCCCAATCTTGCCGAGGAGCCGCTGTTCAACAACCGCTCCGGCGGGCGCGACGACCTGGACGAACAGGTGGCGTCGCTGGTCGGCGTGCCGATCAAGGCGGCCGGCACCGTCGTCGGCGTGCTGACCATCGACCGCATTTCCGATGACGGGCCCAGCGGCCATTTCGGCTCCGACGTCCGTTTCCTGACCATGGTCGCCAACCTGATCGGCCAGACCGTGCGCCTGCACCGGACGGTGGCGGAGGAGCGGCGCTTCATGATGCGCGAGACCTTCCGCGTCCAGAAGGAACTGCGGCCGGTGGTGGCGCCGGTCAACGACGTGGTCTGCACCAGCCCCAACATGGTCGATGTGCTGGCCCAGGTGCATCGGGTGGCGCCCTTCAAGTCCACCGTGCTGATCCGCGGCGAGAGCGGCACCGGCAAGGAGCTGATCGCGCGGGCCATCCACAACCTGTCGCCGCGCAAGGACGCCCCCTTCATCCGCGTCAACTGCGCCGCCCTGCCCGAATCGCTGCTGGAGTCGGAGCTTTTCGGCCACGAGAAGGGATCCTTCACCGGCGCCCAGAAGGACCACAAGGGCCGGTTCGAGCTGGCCTCGGGCGGCACGCTGTTCCTGGACGAGATCGGCGACATCTCCTCCAACTTCCAGGCCAAGCTTCTGCGCGTGCTGCAGGAGCAGGAGTTCGAGCGGGTCGGCGGGTCGAAGACGATCAAGACCGACGTCCGGCTGATCTGCGCCACCAACCTGAACCTGGAGGAGGCGGTCGGCCACGGCAAGTTCCGCGCCGATCTGTATTTCCGCATCAACGTGGTGACGATCCACCTGCCGCCGCTGCGCGAACGGCGCGGCGACATCGCCATGCTGGCCAAGCATTTCATCGCAAAATTCGCCCGAGACAACGGCCTGACTCTGGACATCGACCGGGACGCGCTGGAGGTTCTGAACCGCTGCACCTGGCCCGGCAACGTGCGCGAGCTGGAGAACTGCATTGAGCGCGCGGCGACCCAATGCCGCAACGGCACCATCCGCGTGCCCGACCTGTCCTGCAGCATGAATCTGTGCAACTCGTCGGTGCTGTTCCAGTACCGCACCATGGGGGCCGCGGTCGGCGGGCTGGCCCCGTCGATGAGCGGCACCCCGACAAACCCGGCTTTGGGACGCCCGCAGCAGCCGACCAACGCCGGCATGCCGCCTGCGGTGCCGGCACCGGCGAACGGGGCGGCGAACGGGGCGGCGAACGGAACACAATGGCCGGCCTGCGCGTCGGGCTGTTCCGCCGGTCCGGCGCCGGTCTGCGGCGCGTCCAAGCCGCTGCCGCCGACCGCCATCGCCCCCCTGCCCACACCCCAGCCGGCAGCCGCCGTTCCCGCGGTTCCCTCCGCCCCGGCACCGCAGCCTGCCGATGCCCCCGACCTGCCGCTGGACGAGCCGGAGTCGGGTCCCCTGCGTGACCGTCTTGTGTGGGCGATGGAGCGCACCGGCTGGGTGCAGGCCAAGGCCGCCCGCCTGCTGGGCATGACCACCCGCCAAGTCAGCTACGCGCTCCGCAAATACAACATCGAGATCAAGAGGTTCTAAGGCGCTCGCCTGACCGATGCCGCAACCGGAACCCTGCGGGGTGCGACCACCGCCGTCGCACCCCGCCGCGGTTTCATGCTACCCTGCCGCGCCTTCGGTTCGATGGCATCTTTCCGATCGAACGGATTTCCGTCTTGCCCTCGCTTGAGAAGCCCCTCGCCCTGATGTTCGTCGACATCGCGGACAGCACGATGCTGTACGAGCGCATCGGCAACGCCACCGCCGCGGCGCTGACGCAGCAGGTGCTGGCCCACCTGCGCCAGCTGGTCGAGGAGCACAGCGGCGGGGTGATCAAGAGCCTGGGCGATGGGCTGCTGGCCGCCTTCCCGGCCTGCGACGACAGCGTCCGCGCCGCCTGCGCGATGATCGACGGACAGGACCGGCATGGCCTGCGGCTGCGCATCGGCATCCATCACGGCGCTGTGATCGAAGGGGTGGGCGACCTGTACGGCGACGCCTGCAACGTCGCCGCACGGGTGCAGCAGATCGCGCGACAGGGCGAGATCCTGGTGACCCAGGCATTGGTGGACGGCCTGTCGCCCGACCTGCGCGACCGGACCAAACCGCTGAGCAACGTCGCCATGAAGGGCAAGACCGCACCGATCCGCGTCCACCGGGTCCGTAGCGCCGACGATGCCGACGACGCCATTGAAAGCACCACGCTCGGCTTCTCCATGGTGACGGAGGCCGGCGATCCCATGGTGACGCTGCATCTGTCCTACCGCGGACAGGAGATCGCGATGAGCCGCGCGCTGCCCCGCGTCACCATCGGGCGGGAGGACAGCAGCGGCCTGCGCATCGCTTCGCGCCAGACCTCGCGCCAACATGCGGTGATCGACTTCACCCGCGAGAGCTTCCTGCTGACCGACCATTCCACCAACGGCACCTTCATCCGCAGCGGCGGGTCGCCGCCGCTGGTGCTGCGCCGCGATTCGACCAAGCTGGTCGGCAGCGGCCTGATCGGCTTCGGGGCGGAGGCGCTGGACGAGGGCCAGGACCATGTCGTCGCCTTCCGCGGCGAACTGGCCTGACCGGTTTGTCGGCACCCCGACAAAGCCCCTGACCGGTCCCGCCATTGTCGCAATGACGACAGTGTCCGCGATGCCGACAAATCTCAGCAAACCCTTGTAAACGCTTCATTTCCCCTTCTGGCCCCGAACTTGCTTTTCTCCACTTCGTCCAACGGTGTCGTCCGGCACGGCAGGGAAGGAGTGGATGATGAGCAACGTGGTTTCGCTCGACAGCATCTTCGGGCTGGGGGAACTGGCCCCGTCCGCGACGATGCCGGCAGCGCCCGAGGCGGCGTCCGGCTGTTCGTCGTCGTCCTGCGGATCGTCGGACGGTCCGGCCGACATGGACCCGGCGGTGTGGGAGAAGGTGAAGAACCACCCCTGCTATTCGGAAGAGGCGCATCACTATTTCGCCCGCATGCATGTCGCGGTCGCCCCGGCCTGCAACATCCAGTGCAACTACTGCAACCGCAAATACGATTGCTCGAACGAGAGCCGGCCGGGCGTGGTCTCCGAAAAACTGACCCCTGATCAGGCGCTCAAGAAGATCCTCGCCGTCGCCCAGGAAATCCCGCAACTGTCGGTGATCGGCATCGCCGGCCCCGGCGACAGTCTGGCGGCCAACGGCAAGAACACCTTCGCCACCTTCGAAATGCTGCAGAAGAAGGCGCCGGACCTGAAGCTGTGCCTGTCCACCAATGGTCTGGCCCTGCCCGAGCAGGTGGACACCATCGCGCAATACAACATCGACCACGTCACCATCACCATCAACATGGTCGATCCGGAAGTCGGCGCGCAGATCTACCCGTGGATCTTTTACAAGCACAGGCGCTGGACCGGGCTCGACGCCGCCAAGATCCTGCACGAGCAGCAGATGCTGGGGCTGGAGATGCTGACCTCGCGCGGCATTCTGGTGAAGGTGAACTCCGTCATGATCCCGGGGATCAACGACGAACACCTGCTGGAGGTGAACAAGGCGGTGAAGAGCCGCGGCGCCTTCCTGCACAACATCATGCCGCTGATTTCCGACCCGGCGCATGGCACCTGGTTTGGCCTGAACGGCCAGCGCGGGCCGACCGCGCAGGAACTGAAAGTGGTGCAGGACGCCTGCGAGGGCGGGGCCAAGCTGATGCGCCATTGCCGCCAGTGCCGCGCCGATGCGGTCGGCCTGCTGGGCGAGGACCGCGGCGAGGAGTTCACCGCCGACAAGATCGAGGCGATGGGCGCCATCGACTATGACGACGAAGCCCGCCGCAGCTACCGCGAGCATGTCGAGGCCGAACGCGCCGGCCGGCATGCCTCCAAGGCCGCCGCCCAGGCCGATGTCCGCGACAGCGTCGGCACCGCGGTCGATCCGATCCTGATCGCCGTCGCCACCAAGGGCGGCGAGCGCATCAACGAGCATTTCGGCCACGCCAAGGAATTCCAGATCTACGAGGTCGGCCCGGGCGGCGCCAAGTTCGTCGGCCATCGCCGCGTCGACCAGTATTGCGAGGGCGGCTCCGGCGACGGCGACACGCTGGACGGCGTGCTGGCGGCCATCAACGACTGCACCGCGGTGTTCGTCGCCAAGATCGGCGGCTGCCCGTCGAAGTCGCTGGCCGATGCCGGGATCGAGCCGGTCGACCGCTTCGCCTTCGACTACATCGAGGAATCGGCACTGGCCTACTTCAAGGACTATGCCGAGCGGCTTGGCCAGGGTGTCGTTCAATCGCGCGCCGGCCAGGATGCGGTGATCCGCACCGGGGCGCTGACCGCGCGACGTGCCTGACGCCCCTTCCTCTTCCCCCTTCCACAGCCATCCCATCACCGAAGGAGAGAGCCATGGCCTACAAGATCAAGTCCGCCGAATGCACCGTCTGCGGCGCCTGCGAGGCCGAGTGCCCGAACATCGCCATCAGCCTGAAGAAGGGCACCTACGTTATCGACCCGGCCAAATGCACCGAATGCCAGGGTCAGTTCGACAGCCCGCAATGCGCCGCCGTCTGTCCGGCCGACTGCTGCGTCCCGGCGTGATGATCTGATCCCCTCTCCCTTTCGGGAGGGGGGAAACCCAGGAGCGCCGCGCCATGCTGGACGAGGTGGATGAGGACTGGCTCGCCCGCCGCTACTACGGCGGGGATCTCCCGCCCGAGGCGGAACGCTGCCTGCATCTGGCCGCCGCCAGCTATGCCGACAGCGGGGCGGCGCTCGCCCATCTCACCCGCGCGGCGGAGGTTGCCCCCGGTCATCGCCTTGTCGATCTCGGCCATTACAAGTTTCACTTCTACAAGGCCAATCTCGACCGGGCGTTGGTCTATGGCGAGCGCATGATCGGCCACGCCATGGCCGCGCTCGGCGTCAACCACACCGACTGGCGCGCCGTCACCCCGGCCACCGCCGATTTCCGCGGGCTGGAGCCGGCGCCCCGCCTGTTCCTGTTCGCTTTGGTCGCCATCGGCTACCTGCTTCTGCGCACCGGCCGGCTCGACGCCGGGCGGGAGGCGCTGGGCAAGGTCCGCGACCTCGACCCCGACGACCGCTTCGGCGCCGCCCGCCTGATCGCCATTGCCGACCAGCATGAGCATGAGGAAGCCGGCGCATGAGCGACGACATCCTCGAATCCCTGGATTGGCGCGGCGAACCGGTGGACTGCACCGGCTGCACCCACCGCGACCGCCGCCTCGACGCCGAGACCGCCGCCCTTCCTGCGGGCGGCAAGCTGGCCGGCCATTGCCTGCCGCTGAAGGCCTGCGTGCAGGACCGCTACGCCAAGCGCATCCAGCGCTTCTTCGAATGGAATCCGGACCTCGCCGCCGGCCATCTCGGCCACCCCTATTTCGAAGTTCGGGCGAATGCCGCCCGCTTCGCCCCGATCTTCCAGCTTCCCCGGCTGATGAACGACCCGGACGAGACGGTGCGCTCCGTCCTGGCCCGCCGGCTGCCGCGCCGCCTGCTGCTGAAACTGCGCGACGACCCGGACCGCGAGGTGCGGATCGCCGTCGCCACCCGGCTGGAGGATGCGGACCTCGCCCCGCTGATGCGCGACCCCGACTGTTCGGTACGGTTGCGCGTGGTGCGGCGGATCCCCGACGGCATGTTGCCGGCGATGATGCATGACGAGGACCCGGAGGTTCGGGTGGAGGTCGCCCGCCGCCTTTCCATGGACTGGCTGCCCAGCCTCGCCTGGGACGACAGCCCGCGGGTGCGGCTGGTGGTGGCGCAACGGCTGTCGGCGTCGAAGCTGCATGTGCTGCTGCAGGATGCCGACTGGATGGTCCGCCTCGCCGTCGCCGGGCGGATCGACGCCGGGCAACTCGGCCCCCTGCTCGACGACCCGGAGGAGGAGGTGCGCGCGATCGCCCGCCAGCGCGCCGCCGGTCTCGCAATTGCCAACGACCTTCCGCCCCTGTAGCGGCCCCTCAACCGACGGAGCGCCAGCGCCATGACCGACACCGAAACCACCACTCCGTATCGCCGCGAGCGCGCCCGCAGCGCCGAGGACGCCAACGAGCTGGTCGGCCCGCCGGTGCTGGAACAGGGCTTCAAGGTCAAGGCGCTGCGCGACGTGCGCAACGACGGGACCTATCCCGGCCGGCCGGTCGGCGACTTCCTGATCCGCGAGGGCGATGTCGGCTACGTCATCTCCGTCGGGACCTATCTGCAGATGTATTACATCTACGCCATTGATTTTTATGAAAAACGGGTCGTCGTCGGCATGCGCGCGCGCGAGCTGGAGGTGATCGACGCCCACTGCAACGACCCGCAATAGCCACCGGTCCCCCACAGATAAGGAGCCTCGCGATGTCCGACGTCGAAGCCGCCGCCAAGCCCGGTTTCATCCCGCCGCGCGAACCGCTGTACGACTGGGGCCTGCGGGTCACGGTGCAGGAGGACCTGTTCAACGACGGCAGCCATCCGCAGGTGCCGGACGGCGCGCTGCTGGCGCCGAAGGGCACGCCGGGCGTGATCGTCCGCGTCGGCCGCACCGAGGAAGGCAGCCTGCCGGTCTATCTGGTGGAGTTCCCCGGCGGCACCGTCGTCGGCTGCCTGGAGGAGGAGATCGTCCCGGCCGACGGGTCGCGGCGCGGCGTGCCCGGTGTGATGTGAAGGGGAGTGATGTGATGGGGGGTGATGTGATGACCGTCTACCTCGACAACAACGCCACCACCGCCCTGGCTGCCGAGGTGCGCGACGCAATGATGCCGCACCTGTTCGGCGCGTTCGCCAACCCGTCCAGCCCGCATTCCGCCGGCATGGCCGCCCGTCGCGCGGTCAGCGAGGCCAAGGCGCAGGTCGCGGCACTGATCGGCGCGAAGCCGGCCGATCTGGTGATGACCGGCAGCGCCACCGAGGCGACGCACGCCGCCATCCTCGGCGCGCTCCGCGTCATCGAGGAGACCGACCACCGCCGCGACCACATCGTCACCACCGCGGTGGAGCATCCGGCGACGCTCGCCCTGTTCGACGATCTGCGCCAGCGCGGCTGGCGCGTCACCGTCCTGCCGGTGAACCGCGACGGCCTGCCCTCGCTGGTCGATCTCGCCGCCGCGGTGACGGAGGCGACGGCGCTGGTCTCCATGATGTGGGCCAACAACGAGACCGGCGTGCTGATGCCGGTGGAAGGGGCGTCGGCCATCGCCCATGCCCATGGCGCGCTGTTCCACAGCGACGCGGTGCAGGCGGCGGGCCGCGTGCCGGTCGATTGCGGCATCGCCGACTACCTGACGCTGTCGGCCCACAAGATGCACGGGCCGAAGGGGGTCGGCGCGCTCTATGTCCGCAAGGGTGCTCCCTTCCACGCGCTGATCCACGGCCATCAGGAACGCCGCCGTCGCGGCGGGACGGAGAATGTGCCGGGCATCGTCGGCTTCGGCGCCGCCGCCTCGTTGGCATCGCTGTGGCTGGACGAAGCGGACCTGATCGCCTTCCTGCGCGACCGGCTGGAGCAGGGCATCCTCGCCCGCTGGCCCGGCGCGGTGGCGAACGGGGCCGGCGCAGCCCGGTTGCCCAACACCAGCAATATCCGCTTCGCCGACGGCCGTGGCCATCCGCTGGATGCGGAGGAACTGCTGATGCGGCTCGACCGGGCCGGGATCGCCGTGTCGATGGGCGCCGCCTGCTCCTCCGGCGGCAACGAGCCGAGCCATGTGCTGACCGCCATGGGGCTGAGCGGCGCGCAGGCCGCCGCCAGCCTGCGCTTTTCGTTGAGCCGCTACACCACCGCGGCGGAGGTGGACGCCGTCCTGTCGGAACTGCCGGCCCTGCATGCCCGGCTGGTCGCCGCCTAAGACAAAAGCGAATCAGAACAACAGGATGGAGTGCCGGTGATGAAGGTGATGATCCGCAAGGCGTCGGAGCAATACACGATCTACGTCGCCAAGAAGGACCTGGAGGAACCCATCGTCGAAATGGAGAAGCCGGACCTGTGGGGCGGCTGGATCAAGATCGCCAATGGCTGGACGCTCGACCTGCCGGAAATGCCGGCGGACACCCGCCTGCCGATCACCGTAGACGCCAAGAAACGCGGAACGGAGTGACGCCCATGGCCCTGTCTCCTGAACACATCGACAGCATCGCCACGCTGGCCGGCCGGCTGTTCGCCGGGGGCGGCACGCTCGACGCCGTGGTCCGCGGCGTGCGCGAGGCGAACCCGGACCTGAAGACCGTCACCGGCGCCATGGCCGCGGTGATGGCCGAGGATCCCTTCCGGGAGGAGGCGGGCTTCGACCTGCATCTGGTGGACGGCAACAACCACTGCTGGCTCATCACCGACAAGCCGGAGCTTGCCACCGGCGTCGTGATCGCCCAACGGGACGAGGACGAGTGAATGAGCGAGGCCGCCGCAGCCCTTCCACATCCCTCCCCCGCCGCCGACGACGAGGTTGACGACTACATCCCGCTGACCGACCCGGATATTTCCGGCGCCGAGGTCGAGATGCTGGGTCGCCTGCTGTCCTCCGGTGCCTTGAGCGACGGGCGGATGGTGCGGGCGTTCGAGGACGCCTTCGCCGCCTATGTCGGCCGCGACCATGCGGTGGCGGTGTCCAGCGGCACCATGGCGACGCTGCTGATGTTGAAGGGCTACGGCATCGGCGAGGGCGACGAGGTGCTGTGCAGCCCCTTCGGCTGGCATCAGGTCCAGCATGCGGTGGCGCTGTCCGGGGCCACGCCGGTGCTGGTCGACATCGACTATTGGCAGCACACCATCAACCCGGAAAAGGCGGCGGCCCTGGTCACGGAGAAGACCAAGGCGGTCCTGGCCGCCAACGTCAACGGCCACCCCGCCCATTGGGATGAACTGCGCGCGCTGGCGAACGCCAAATGCCTGATCTTGCTGGAGGATTCATCCGAGGCCATCGGTTCCACCTACAAGGGGCAGATGGTCGGCACCTTCGGCGACGCTGCGGTCTTCGACTTTTCCGAACCCGGCATCCTGCTGGCCGGCGAAGGCGGAATGATCGTCACCGACGACCGCGACCTCGCCCATCGGCTGCGCTACATGCGCCGGCGCGAGACGGAGCACCGCAACACGGTGGTCATCACCCGCACCCTGCCCTGGCAGGCGGGGATGAGCGACCTGAATGCCGCGCTGGCCCTGGTACAGTTGAAACGCCTGCCGGAGATCCTGACCCGCCGCAATCTGGTCATCGCCTATTACGACGCGGCGATGGCGAGCTTCGAGGGGATCAAGCCGCCTTACCGCGGGCCGGGGGCCGAGGTGGTCAACCCGATGGTCTATTGCGTCCATCTCGGCACCCGCTTCACCGCGTCGGGGCGCCGGTCGATCATCGAGGATCTGGACACCCACGACATCGACGCCAGCGACTACGGCCAGCCGCTGCACACCCAGCAATATTACATCGAGTCGCTGGTCGAGGCCCAGGGCGAACAGCGCGCCGGGCGCGGCGCCTGCCCGGTGTGCACCAAGACGGCGGACCGTGTGCTGGCCCTGCCGCTGCACCGCAAGATCACCCGCGATCAGGTCGCCTTCATCGTGGAAACGCTGAAGGACGCCAGCGTCAACACCGGCGCCGGCGCCGCGATCTATCTCTAGAAAATCAGGGAGAAGCCTTCCATGACCGACACCACGCTGGCAACCGATTCCGACTCCGTCACGGTGCCGGACGCCGCGGCGGCGCTGGCCGATATCGCGGCGGCGCTGGCGGCAAAGCAGGTGGTGCCCTATCTCGGCCCCGGCGCCTTCGCCCTGCTGCCGCCCGACCAGTGCCCGATCCCGCGCAATTCGGCGGAACTGGTGCAGCGCCTGAACGCCAAGGTCGCCGCCCCCGGCCGCATCCGCTCCAACCTGACCGCCGTCGCCCAGTTCATCGAGACGCGCAAGCACCGCAAGACGCTGGAGGCCATCCTCAACGAGATCTTCCGCCAGACGGTGCCGGCCACCCCGGTGCATGCCCTTCTGGCCGCGATCCCGGCCCCGCCCCTGCTGGTCGACGTCTGGTACGACAACGTGCTGGACAGTCTGCTGAGCGCCGCCGACCGGCATTGGGGCCAGATCCAGGGTGTGTCGCACCCGCAATCGACCGGCGAATGGGTGCGCTACTACGCCCCCGACGGCGCCGAGACGACGGCGGAGGCCGCGGTCGGCTGGGACACCGTGCTGTACAAGCCGTCGGGGGCGGTGACGCCGGCCGGCAACTACCTGATCTCCGACAGCGATTATGTCGAGATCCTGACGGAGATCGACATCCAGACTCCGATCCCCGCCGTCGTCAAGGACCGCCGCGCCGGGCGGCACTTCCTGTTCCTGGGCTGCCGGTTCGACCACGAGATCCAGCGCACCTTCGCCCGCCAGATCGCCAAGCGCTCCTCCGACAGCCACTGGGCGGTGATCCCCGGCGAACTGTCGAAGAACGAAGCGCGCTTCCTGGCGCTGCATGGGATCAGGCGCATCGACATGACGCTGGAGGAAGCGGTGGAGGGGCTGCGGGCGCGGGTGTGAGGGGGAGTTGTCGGCTGGCGATACCCCCACCCTAACCCTCCCCCGCTGGGCGGGGGAGGGGACCAGTACTGATGCGGGAGAGTGGCGGGGGAGGATAGGTGGGGGCATTCGCCTGCCGACACCTCCCCACCCCTACCCCCAAAGAAGCCGCACCGCATCGCAACAGTCTCCCCCTCAATCCGTTACCCTGCGAAACGGATGGAGCGTGCCGGAATGGCGACGAACAGCGGCCCCACCTTGGCCGCCGCATTTGCGACCCTGCTGCTGACCGCAACGGGGACAAGCGCACAGGAAACCACCCCGCCGCCGGGCGACGCGCCCGCGGCTTCCGGCCCCGCCATCGGCTTCTGGATCGACAACGATCTTTTCGGCGGCGGGACCGACCGCTACTACTCGAACGGCTTCCAGTTCTATTATTTCTCCGGCGCGCGGCCGACCTACGGCAGCATCGACTGGCTGGCGAATCTCGTGCCCTGGATCGAACCGGGCGGGGTGCGGCGCTACGGTTTCGCCTTCGGCCAGAACATCTATACGCCGAGCAACCTCAAGGCCCGCAATCCGGACCCCACGGACCGGCCCTATGCCGGCTGGCTCTATGGCCGGGTGTCGGTGCTGAACGAGGCGCCGACGGCGGTGGACCGCATCGACCTCGACCTCGGCATGGTCGGACCATCCTCGCTGGCCGAGCAGACGCAGAAGACGGTCCACAAGATCGTCGGCGGCGCCACCTACCCGGAGGGCTGGAACTACCAGCTGCGCGACGAGCCCGGCGTGGTGCTGAGCTACGAGCATGTCTGGCGCGGCGAGAAGCCGAACACGCTGGGGCCGCTGGAGTGGGATTTCAGCCCCCATGTCGCCGGCAGCGTGGGCAACGTCCTGACCTTCGCCGCGGTGGGAAGCACGGTCCGGCTGGGCGGCAACATGCCGCCGCCGGTCGGCGCCCTGGTGACCCGCCCCACCTCCAGCATCCCCTACCAGGACTCCCCTTATTCGGAGCGACCGGGGCGTTTTTCCTGGTATGTCTACGCCAGCGCTGAGGGACGGGCGGTTGCGCGCAACATCTTCCTGGACGGCAACACCTTCCGGGAAAGCCGGTCCGTCGACAAGCATCCCTTCGTCGGCAGCGTGCAGGCCGGGCTGACGCTGCGCTACGGCCGCTATGGCCTGACCTATGCCCAGACCCTGCAGACGCCGGAGTTCCGCGGGCAGAAGTCGCTGACCAATTACGGCTCGCTCCGGCTGTCGGCGCAGTTCTGAGCGGCCGGCATCATCCATCCGAATGCCCTACCCGCCACCATTCGCCCCTTTCACGGGCGGCCGGTTCGGGCTATGTCAGGGGAATGAACCAGTTCGCACGCCTGGCGATCGAGGCCGGTCCGCTGGCCGCCTTCTTCGTCGCCAATTCCCAGGCCGGCATCATGACCGGCACCGCGGTCTTCATGGTCGCCATCAGCATCGCGGTCGCGGTGTCGTGGCGGCTGGAACGCCGCATCCCGATCATGCCGGTGGTCGGCGCAGGCTTCGTGCTGCTGTTCGGCGGCCTGACCCTGTGGCTGCAGGACGACCTGTTCATCAAGATCAAGCCGACCCTGGTCAACCTGCTGTTCGCCTCGGTGCTGTTCGTCGCCCATGCAATGCGGCGCAACGTGATGAAGCGGCTGCTGGGCACCGTGCTGAACCTGTCGGACGAGGGGTGGCGCACGCTGAGCATCCGCTGGGCCTGGTTTTTCCTGGTCCTGGCGGTGCTGAACGAGGTGGTGTGGCGGAATTTCTCCACGGACATGTGGGTGAACTTCAAGGTGTTCGGCATCATGCCGCTGACCCTGGTCTTCAGCGCGTTCCAGGCGCCGCTGATCATGCGCCACCAACTGCCGGAGGAGCCGGCGGAAAGCGGGCCGGCCGCCTGAGGGCGCCGCGTTTATCGGGTTCCTTCGGCGCTCCCCTCTTGTGCGGCGCGGAAGGGGCACTCACATTGGTGGCGACCGCGACGTCGTCCGCTCCGACCGATTTGCAGAGGTATTGATCGATGGGCAGTTTCAGCATCTGGCACTGGTTGATCGTTCTGGTCATCGTGCTTCTCCTGTTCGGCGCCGGCAAGCTGCCCAACGTGATGGGCGACATCGCCAAGGGCGTGAAGGCCTTCAAGTCCGGCCTGAAGGACGAGGAGGACGAGACGCAGGCGGCTCCGGCCCAGACCGCCGCCCAGGCCCCGCCCGCCGCGATCAACCCGGCGCCCGTCCAGCCTGCCGCCCAGCCGGTGACGCAGGCTCCGGTACCCCCGGTCGCGTCCTCGACCGTCCATCCGACGCCTCCCACGGCCACCCAGCCGCACCCGGTCGATCCGGCCAAGCCGCATCAGGGCTGAGCGGCCCCCCGGGACGGCAGCCCCTTCTTTGCATCGCCCGTCCGCCGGGCGCGACCGCTTGGCGGTTTGATGGGGCGGCAAAATACGATAAAGAGAAGGGGCTTTCCGCAGCCGGTCCGTGTTCCGCGGACCGGCCGCCGGAAGGCCCCTCTTTGTTTCCAGCCGGCCCGCCATGACGGGCAAGCGCAGGTCGACCGTGACGCTCAAGCCACCGCCCCGGCAGGCTCCCACCCTGTCGACACCGACGTTCAAGGACGAGATGAAAGCAAACGGCAAACCTTCCGAGACTCCGCCGCCGGAGAACGAGGACATCGCCAAGCTGCTTCGTGCCTTGAACGAGGATCTGCACGCCGATCAGCAGGACGAGGTCGAGGACGACGAGGAAGAGCCGGCAAGCCGCAGCCTGCCGCTGGGCAAGATCGCGCTCGCCCTGCTGGCCGCGGGCGGCATCGCCGTCGGCGTCGTGTATCTCGGATCAGGCGACCCGGAGCCGGTGACGACGGCGGCCAACACCTCCTCGCCGATGGTGCCGGCCCCGGCCATCACCCGCGCGCCCCAAAACGCCACACAGCAAAACGCTGCGCCGTCCAACGCGTCACCGTCCGGCGCAGCGACCAACAGCGCGCCGGCCGCAGCCGTCACGCCTCCGGCACAGACACCCCCCACCCAGGCAGCCCCGGCAACACCGCCGGCCGTGTCCGCCGCCCCGCCGCCGCCGGTCGCCGCCCCGCCCGCCGGCCCGCCGCCGGTGCTGAAGGTGCCGGAACCGCCGGCCGTCCCGGCCACGGCGCCCGCCGCCGCGCCGAAGCCGCGCGCCACGGCCCCGGCCGAAAGCGCACCGCCACCGGCCGCCCAAAAGCCGGAAGCTCCCAAACCCGATACCGCCAAGCCTGACACTGCCAAGCCGGAGCAGCCGGCCGCTGGCGGGCCTGCCGACACCGGCTCCCTCCAGGCGATGCTGGCCCCGCCGAAGGAAGCCGCCAAGCGTCCGCCCGCCGGTGCAGCTCCCGCCGCGACTCCGGCCGCCCCGCCCGCTCCCCCGGCCACGGCATCTGTGCCTCCCTCCGCCAATGGCGAAGCGAAGCCCCCGGCCAAGGCCGCCACCCCGCCGGCTTCGATGCCCGCCGGGCGCTATACCGTGCAGGTCGGGACCTTCTCGGTGACGGCGAACGCCGATTCGCTGGCGCAGCGGCTGCAGGGCGGCGGTTTCCAGGCCTATACGGTGGACTGGACCGACAACTCCAACCGGTCCTGGCGAGCGGTGCGCGTCGGTGGATTCGCCGATCAGACCGCGGCCAAGCGCGAGGCCGAGCAGTTGAAAACGAAGATGGGGCTCAACCCGGTCGTGATCACAGCCCGCTGATCCCCTGACGAACCGGCGGAGGCCAGGCAACGGTCCCGCTACCTGCGACAACCTGTCATACAAGCGTTGGCCCGGCGGCGACATTTGGTCGCGGCCGGGCTTTTTCTTGCCTGGGCCACCCCATTCTTTGGTCGGGGGAGCCGGGAGTGCCGCTTGATCCCCGCTTGTCTTTGCTCGTACCATGGACATTCCAGGGCACGAATGCATTGCCCCGGCCACAAATTTGGGAAGCCGGCAGCAGACCGGCGCACCGGAGGACGCCCCGCCATGAAGCCGACCATCCTGGTCGTCGACGACGAACCCAGCATCGTCCTGTCGCTCCAGGTCCTCATGCAGCGCGCCGGGTTCGACGTGCGCATCGCCCGTGACGGGGACGAGGCGCTTCGCTCGGTGGAGAGCTTCACCCCCGACCTGATCCTGCTCGACGCCATGATGCCCAAGCGCGACGGCTTCGACGTGTGCCAGACGCTGCGGACCAACCCGGCCTGGAAATCCCTGCCCATCATCATGCTGACGGCGCGCAGCCGCGACGTCGAACGGCAGAAGGGGCTGGCGCTGGGCGCCACCGACTACATCACCAAGCCCTTCTCCACCCGCGACCTGCTGACCACCGTCCGCCGCCATCTCGGCTTGCCGGCGGCCGGCAGGGTGGAGCCGGCGCCGTGACCGGGTCCGCGACCACCCCTGCCCCCCAGCCCCGGCGGATCGTCCCGCTGGCCTTCCGTGCCGCCGGGCTGGGGCTGGTGGCGCTGTCGGTCGGGCTGGCGATGGCGGTGCGCGGGTCGGATGCCGCGGATCCGCTGCTGACCTATGCCGTGGTGATGACGGCGGCCTGCGCGGCGGCGGTGTGGGGGCTGTGGCTGGCGGTCGACCGCTACCTGCTGCGCGCCGCCGAAACGCTGAGCCGGGAAGCCGGGCTGATCGCCCACGGCAATGCGGAGGGCGCGGTCGGCGGCCGGGTACCGCTGGCGCGCTACGGCGACCTGCAGCCGATCGCCCGCGCGGTCAACGACCTGTCGGACAAGCTGGCCCAGGTCCGCCGCGACATCGCCCGCACGGTGTCCGAGTCGACGGCCAAGGCAGAGGAGCAGAAGACCCAGCTCGCCGCCGTTCTGCGCGACCTGCATGAAGGCGTCCTGGTCTGCAACACCCGGCACCAGATCCTGCTCTACAACCAGACCGCCCTCGACATCCTGCACCTGACGGGGGAACTGGGGCTGGGCCGTTCGCTGCTGCATTTCGTGGTGGCGGAGCCGCTGACCCACACGCTGGAACGGCTCTCCTTGCGGGTGCGCGAAGGGCGGCACATCAATCACGAGCACGGCACCACCGCCCAATTCGTCGGCGCCACCACCGACGGCCGCATCCTGCTGGAAGGCCGCATGAGCGCCATCCTGCAGGACCCGGAACCGGGACCGGACGAGCCGCCTGTCATCACCGGCCCAATCATCACCGGTTATGTGCTGACCCTGTCCGACGCCACCAGCGAACTGGCAGCGCTGGGCCAGCGCGACGCCCTGCTGCGCGAGGCGACGGAGGGGTTCCGCGCGCCGATCGCCAACCTGCGCGCCGCGGTCGAGACCCTGTACGATGCGCCGGACCTCGGCCCCGTCGACCGGGCGGCCTTCGAAAGCTCGATGCTGGACTCCTGCGACAGCCTGTCCCGCCGGCTGGAGCAGGTGACCGCCGCCTACCGCAACGTCGTCACCGGCAGCTGGCCGATGAGCGACATCCACTCCAACAACCTGATCAACCTCGTGGCCCACCGGGTCGGGACCGAGTGCCCCACCACGGTCACGCTGACCGGCCTGCCGCAATGGGTGCATGGCGACAGCCACGGGCTGGTCCTGCTGTTCGCCTATCTGATCGAGAAGGTGCACGGCCTGACCGGCGCCACCGCCTTCGACCTGGAGGCCGCCGGGCCGCAGGACGGCGATCGCTGGGTCTATCTGGATCTGGTGTGGGAGGGGCCGGCGGTGCCCAGCGCCACGCTGGACGGCTGGCTGGACCAGACCCTGCCGGACGGGCTGGGGGGTCTCAGCGCCGGCGACGTGCTGCAGCACCACCGCAGCACCGCCTGGAGCGAGCCGCTGCCGAACTCCGACGGCACCGCAACACGGGCACGGCTGCGCGTACCGCTGCCGCCGGCGCAGTCGCCGCGCTCCGCCCAGCCACGGCCGCGGGCCGGCGCCCGGCCGGAATTCTTCGACTTCGGGTTGCTGCACCAGCCGCTGGCGACCAGCGAGCTTGGCGGCACGCCGCTCGACCGGCTGCATTACGTGGTGTTCGACACCGAGACCACCGGCCTGTCGCCCAGCACCGGCGACGAGATCATCCAGATCGCCGCGGTCCGCGTCGTCGGCGGGCGTATTCTGACGGGGGAGACCTTCAACACGCTTGTCGACCCGAAGCGGCCGATCCCGCCGGAATCGGTCCCCTTCCACGGCATCACCGACGGCATGGTCGTGGGCAAGCCGACCATCGACGCCGTGCTGCCGCAGTTCCGCGGCTTCGTCTCCGGCGCTGTGCTGGTGGCGCACAACGCCGCCTTCGACCTGAAATTCCTGAAGATGAAGGAACGTGCGGCGGGGGTGGCCTTCGACTGCCCGGTGCTGGACACCATGCTGCTGTCGCGCATGCTGCTGGGCAACGACGGCGACCACACGCTGGACGGCATCGCCGAGCGGCTGGGCATCGAGGTGGTCGACCGCCACACCGCCCTGGGCGACAGCCTGGTCACCGCCGCGGTCTTCCTGCGGATGATCGAGATGCTGCGCGAGCGCGACGTGCGGACGCTAGACGACGCCATCCGCGGCGCCAACATCCTGGTCGAACTCGCCGCAAGGGAACGCGCCTTTTGACCGCGCCGGCCCGCGACGAACAGCCCGCCCCCCGCCGCCGCGAGCGCATGGCCGGGCTGTTCCTGCTGGCCGCCGTGCTGTTCAGCCCGCCTTTGCTCGGCCTGTTCGGGGTGGAGGGCACGGTTCTTGGGGTGCCGGCCCTCTATGCCGGGGTCTTCGGCGCCTGGGCTGTGGTGATCCTGCTGGCGGCGCTCGCCGGCCGGTCTCGGTAGGGAGGGCCACATGGGCGTCGGGCTCGATTGGGGCACGGTCCTGGTCGCGGCGCTGGCCTACCTGTCCGCCCTGTTCGCCATCGCCCATTGGGCCGACCGGCGGGAAGCGGCGGGGCGCAGCGTCATCGCCTCGCCCACCATCTTCGCCCTGTCGCTGGCGGTCTATTGCACGACCTGGACCTTCTACGGTTCGGTCGGGCGGGCGGCGACGCTGGGTATCGGCTTCCTGCCGGTCTATCTCGGCCCCACCCTGCTGATGCTGCTGGCCCCGCTGCTGCTGCGCAAGATCCTGCGCATCGCCAAGGCGCAGCGCATCACCTCCATCGCCGATTTCCTGTCCAGGCGCTACAGCCACAGCCCTTTGCTGGGCGGACTCGTGGCGCTGACCGCCACCGTCGGCGTCACTCCCTACATCGCCCTGCAGCTGAAAGCGGTCGCCGTCAGCTTCGACGCGCTGACCGGCGGCGGGCTGGAAACGACCCATGCTCTCTTCCTCGACCAGGGATTCCTGATCGCCGCGGTGATGGCGCTGTTCGCCATCGTCTTCGGCGCCCGCCAGATCGACGCGGCGGAGCATCACCCCGGCATGGTCGCTGCCATCGCACTCGAATCGCTGGTGAAGCTGGTCGCCTTCCTGGCGGTGGGGATCTTCGTGGTCTGGGGCCTGCACGGCGGACTGGACAACCTGTTCACCGCTGCCGCCTCCCGCCCCGACCTCGCCCGGCTGTTCGGCGGCGACATCGCGCTGGAAGGGGCGGCGTCCGGGGTCTGGGTCACCACCACCATCCTGTCGGCGGCGGCGATGCTGTGCCTGCCGCGCCAGTTCCAGGTGATGGTCATCGAATCGGTGGACGAACGCCAGCTGGACCGCGCGGTCTGGCTGTTCCCGCTCTATCTTCTGCTGATCAACCTGTTCGTCCTGCCGGTGGCGCTGTCGGGGCTGCTGACCTTCGGCGGGCGGGTGGACCCCGACCTGTTCGTGGTCGCCCTGCCCCTGCATGGCGGGGCCGAGTGGCTCGCCCTTCTGGCCTTCCTCGGCGGATTGTCGGCGGCGGCGGGCATGATCGTGGTGGAGACGGTGGCGCTGTCCACCATGCTGTGCAACGACCTCGCGGTGCCTGTGCTGCTGCGCTTCCGGCCGGCGGCACTGGCGCGCTCGGCGGATCCGGCGCCGCTGCTGCTGATGGTCCGGCGGGTCGCCATCGTCGCGATCCTGCTGTTCGGATACGGCTATTACCGGCTGGCGGGATCGGCCTATGCGCTGGTGTCGATCGGGCTGATCTCCTTCGCGGCGGTGGCGCAGTTCGCCCCGGCGCTGATCGGCGGACTCTACTGGCGCGGAGCGACCCGGCGCGGCGCCATCGCCGGGGTGGCGGCCGGCACGCTGGTCTGGGCCTACACGCTGCTGCTGCCCAGCTTCGCGCGCTCGGGCTGGCTGCCCGCCAGCTTCATCGCCGATGGACCGTGGGGCATCGCGGCGCTGCGCCCTTACGCGCTGTTCGGGCTGGAGGGCTGGGATCCGCTGGCCCATGCCCTGTTCTGGAGCGCCCTTGCCAACATCGGCGCCTATGTCGGGCTGTCGCTGTTCGACCGGCCGGACGCGGCGGAGCGGGCGCAGGCCGCCGCCTTCGTCGATGTGTTCGAACCGACGTCCGCCGCCAATCCGCAGACCTCGCCGGCGGACTGGCGCAATGCCGCCAGCGTCGGCGATCTGGCCCGCGTGGTCGCCCGCTTCCTCGGGCCGCAGCGCGCCGAGCAGGCCTTCACCGGCGCCGACCCGGACGAGCCGGCGGGACCGGAGCGGCTGCGGCTGGCCGAACGGCTGCTGGCCGGCGCCATCGGCGGGGCTTCGGCGCGGGTGGCGCTCGCCTCCTCCGTCTCCACAGGGGCGGTGGAGGCGGCGGAGCTTCTGCGCATGCTGGACGAGACCAGCGACGTCATCGCCCACAGCCGCCAGCTGGAGTTGAAGACGGCGGAACTGGAGCGCGCCACCGACGCTCTGCGCGCCGCCAACGAAAGGCTGACCGAGCTGGACCGGCTGAAGGACGACTTCCTGTCCACCGTGACGCACGAACTGCGCACGCCGCTGACCTCGATTCGCGCCCTCAGCGAGATCCTGCACGACGATCCGGAGCTGGAGACGGACCAGCGGCAGGAATTCCTGGCCGTCATCATCAAGGAGAGCGAGCGGCTGACCCGCCTGATCAACCAGGTGCTCGACATGGCGAAGATCGAGGCCGGCGCGCTCGACTGGCGGATCGAGACCATGGATCCGGCCGCCCTGCTGACCCAGGCGGTCGCGGCGACGGAGGCGTTGTTCCTGGAGCGCGGCATCGTCCTGTCGGTGGACATCCCCGGCAACCTGCCGCCGGTGCGCGGCGACGAGGATCGGGTGATCCAGGTGGTGGTGAACCTGTTGTCCAACGCAGCGAAATTCACGCCCACCGGCGGCCGGACCCGGCTGGAGGCGAAGCTGGACGGGGACACGCTGCGAATCACGGTAATCGACAGTGGCCCCGGCGTGGCGCGGAAGGACCGCAACATCGTGTTCGAGCGTTTCCGTCAGGCCGGCGACATGCTGACGGGCAAGCCGGCCGGCACCGGCCTGGGACTCGCCATCGCCAAGCGCATCGTCGAGCATCTGGGCGGCCGGATCGGGGTGGAAGACGCCCCCGCCGGACTGGACGCCGAATCGGGCAAGGGAGCCGCCTTCTGGTTCACTCTGCCGCTTGCGGAAGCGGAGGCCCCGCAGGGAACCGCTGGCTGACCGGCAATGTCCCAATCACAACCATCTCGCCGCATTGCAATCCCGTGTTATCCTGTCCGCCGACCGCGCGTGACAATCGATTGGGGGATTCCCGTCATGCAGCCTGATCCCGGGTTGCGGCCACAGTGCCATACAACCGATGGGGCACCGTACGCCACGGTGCTTCCCGTCCGGGCGATCCGCGCTTATGGTGGGGCGCCCGGATCCGGTTGCGGCACGGGTCGGGCGGGTTGGCGGTAGGAAGGCGGGATGGGAAAGATTCTGGTTGTCGACGACGAGAGGGACGTCGAAACGCTGATCATGCAGCGTTTCCGTCGCGCCGTCCGCGCCGGTGAACTGGAGTTCCTGTTCGCCCATGACGGGCAGGAGGCGCTGGAAACCCTGCGCGCCCGGCCCGACATCGACATGGTGCTGAGCGACATCAACATGCCGGGGATGGACGGGCTGACGCTGCTCGACCATCTGCCGCAGGTGAATGCCGACATCCGCGCGGTGATGGTCTCGGCCTATGGCGACCTCGGCAACGTGCGGGCGGCGATGAACCGCGGTGCATTCGACTTCATCATCAAGCCCATCGATTTCAGCGACCTGGAAGCCACCATCCACAAGACGCTGGAGGCTTGCCGCGCCGTGCGGCGGCTGCGCGACGCGCTGCAGGAGACGCGGACGGCCGAAGCGGCATCGCGCGCCCAGGCCGCCCGCCTGCGCCGGGTGCTGGACGGCAGCCCCATCGGCGTGTCGATCATCACCGAGACCGGCGAGCTGCTCTACTGCAACCAGCGCTGCACCGACCTGTTCGGCGTTCCGGCGGAGGCGATGCACCAGCGCTGCTCCCCCACCCTGTTCCGCCATGTGCGGGAAAGGCTGCCCGACCGGGCGCCCGGGGCCGTGCCTGCGGCGGACGAAATCCATTACGTGCGCGAGGACGGGCGGACGGTGTGGATGGCGATGTCCGTCGACCGCACCACTTACGAGAACCAGCCGGTCTTCATCGTCTGGCTCTACGACATCACCGAACGCAAGGTGCAGGCGGAGGCGCTGCGCAGCGCCAAGGATTCGGCCGAACAGGCCCTGGCCGACCTGGAGCGCATGCAGTCCGACCTTATCCGGGCGGAGAAGATGGCGGTGATCGCCCAGCTGATCGCCGCGGTCGCACACGAGATCAACACGCCCGTCGGCATCGCGCTGACCGCCGCCACCCATCTGCAGACGGCGTCGGAAGCGATCATCATGACCTTCAAGGGCGGTCAGCTGCGCAAGAGCGACTTCCAGGATTATGTCGGCACGGCCAGCGAGGTCTCCACCTTGCTGGTCGCCAACATCGAACGCGCCGCCGCCCTGATCCAGAGCCTGAAGCTGGTGACTGAGGGCAAGGCCAGCTCGCCGCGCAGCCGTGTCGGCCTGCGCGACTACCTGTCCGACATCGTGCTGGCGGTGCAGGTGCAGCCGGCGGCGGCAGGGCACCAGCTGGCTCTGGACTGCCCGGACGGGCTGGCGCTGGACACTTATCCCGGCGCGCTGACCGAGGTGCTGCTGGCCCTGCTGACCAACGCTTTCGCCCATGCCTTCGAGCAGGTGCCGGCGGTCGCCGCCATCGGCGCGGGTGCCGAAGACGGGACGCAGGAGGATGCAGCCGCCGCCTGTCGCCCCGGCGGCAAGGTGACGGTTTCGGTGCGGATGCTGGGAGAGGACAGGGTGGAACTGCGCGTGTCCGACAACGGCCGCGGCATCCCGGCCGACATCCGGCCGCGGCTGTTCCAGCCCTTCACCACCACCCGCCGCGGTGCCGGCAGCATGGGGCTGGGGCTCTACGCCGTGTTCAACCTGGTCACCGGCAAGCTCGGCGGCGAGATCGACATCGACAGTGAGGTCGGCCGCGGAACCAGCGTCGTCCTGCGGCTGCCGCTGGATGCTCCCTGATCCCGCCGCCCCCTGACGCTGTCTGGTAAGCGGCAGAAGCCCTGTGGACGACAATTCGGGATCCTCCCATGCACGATAAGACCGATCTGCTGCGATCCCTGCCCCCGCTGTCGTCCTATTCGCCGGAGGAATCGGTGGCGCACTCGCTGGACCGGGCGCGGCTCTACCATGACCAGCTGGTCGCGGCGATGCCGGGCCTGATCGTCCATCGCGACGGCGTGATCCTCCATTGCAGCGGCACGCTGGCCCGCCTGCTGGGCTACGAATCGGCGGAACAGGTGATGGCCCTGCCCGACGTCATGACGCTGGTCCCGGAAGACGCCCATCTGGCGGAGCGCAACGCCTATGCCCGTTGCCTGCAGGGTCCGACCCAGCCGCTGGCCCGCCGCATCAAGCGCCGCCGCGCCGACACCAGCATCCAGTGGTTCGACCAGCTGCTGGAGCCGGTGGACTGGGGCGGCGCGCCTGCGGTGATGGAGATGCTGACCCAGATGCGCCCCGAGGCCGCCAATGCCGAGGTGCCGCATCAGGGACAATTGCTGCAGGCCGCCATCGACGCCATGCCCAACGGCGTGCTGATGCTGGACCGCGACCTGCGGCTGGAAGGGGCCAACAGCGAGTATTTCCGGCTGTGGGACTATCCCCCCGGCATGTTCCCGCCCGGCACCCCGGTGGCCGAGACGCTCCATTACAATCACCGGCGCGGCGATTACGGCGACGTCCCCTGCGAGGAGACGGTGGCGGAGCTGTGCACCCGCTTCCTGGTCAAAGGCGTCATCAATTCCGAACGCCAGGTGCCGACGAACGGCCGCATCCTGGACATCCGCACCGCCCCGCGCGCCGACGGCGGTTATGTCATCACCCAACACGACATCACCGACCGCAAGCGCATCGAGGATGAACTGCGGGAGGCCAAGGAGCGGGCCGAGGCGATCCTGAAGGAGCTGCGCGAGACCCAGCAGCAGCTGATCGTGCAGGAGAAGATGGCGTCGCTCGGCCAGCTCACCGCCGGCATCGCCCACGAACTGAAGAACCCGCTGAACTTCGTCAACAACTTCGCCGAATTGTCGGGAGAGCTTCTGGACGAGATGCTGGCGTTGCTGGAGCCGCTGAACGACCATTTGGACGACGCGACCCGCGCCGATGTGGACGATCTGGTCGACAGCCTGCAAAGCAACCTGCGCAAGATCGCCGACCACGGCCGGCGCGCCGACAACATCGTCAAGAGCATGCTGGCCCATTCGCGCGGCGGCGGCGGCGAATGGCAGACGACCGATCTGAATGCTTTGGTGGAAGAGGCGCTGTCGCTGTCCTACCACGCCGTGCGCGCCCAGGATCGCAACTTCAACGCCACGCTGGAGCGTCTATTCGCCGCGGATGTGGGTGAGGTGAAGCTGGTTCCGCAGGATATGTCGCGTGTTCTGGTCAATTTGTTCACGAACAGCTTTTACGCCGTCCGCAAGCGGCAGTTGATCTGTGGCGACATGGCTTATGAACCGACGCTGACGGTGACAACCGAAACAAGAGGAACTGAAGTTTCCATAAGAATTCACGACAATGGCGTCGGCATGCCACCCGCCGTGGTCGACAAGCTGTTCACGCCTTTTTTCACCACGAAGCCCACCGGCGAAGGAACCGGCTTAGGCCTTTCACTCAGCTATGACATCGTGGTACATCAGCATAGGGGCCGTTTCGACGTATCCAGCATCGAAAACGAGCATGCCGAGTTTACGATCACGCTGCCACGAACCGTGACGGCAATATCGCTAGGGGAGCGCCGAAAGACATGACCCTGGGAATCCTCGTCGTCGATGACGAACCGGATATCGAGGATCTGTTCCGTCAGCGCTTTCGCGCAGAATTGCGCCGTGGAGAACTGGCCCTTCACTTTGCCTCTTCTGCCGAAGAGGCACTTGAAAGCTTGAACACCGGCCTGCAACCGGAAGCTGTTCTTGTCCTGAGCGATATCAATATGCCCGGCATGAGCGGCCTTGACTTCCTGCAGCGCCTCCGCGCGGACGCCCCGCAGGTGCCGGTCATCATGGTCACCGCCTATGGCGACACCGAAAACCGCCGCCGCGCGCTGGACATCGGCGCGACCGAGCTTGTGACCAAGCCCGTCGATTTCGTCGCGCTGAAGAAGCTGGTCCAGAACGTCATCGTCCAGAAGACGGCGGCCTGAGCACAGGCTTTCGCCTGCCTCGGGTGGGGAGGGGGCGGACGCCCCCCAGCACCGTTCACCCCTCACAGACCGCCGCGATGTCGCTCAGTTCCGGCTGTGCGCCCGCCGAACAGGACGGGCAGTCCGGATCGACCGGAACCGCGATCTCGTTGAACTCTCCGCGCAGGCCGTCATAGAGCAGTAGGCGGCCGGCCAACGGTTCGCCGAGACCGAGCAGCAGCTTGATCGTCTCGGCCGCCATGATGGTGCCGATCACGCCGGGCAGCACGCCCAGCACGCCGGCCTCGGCGCAGGACGGTGCGTATTCGGCCGGCGGCGGTTCCGGGAACAGGCAGCGATAGCAGGGCCGCAGCCCCGGCGCGGCGCCACCGAACACCGACACCTGCCCCTCGAAGCGGAAGATCGCGCCGTAGACGTTCGGCACGCCCAGCCGCAGGCACGCGTCGTTGACCAGATAGCGCGTCGGCAGATTGTCGGACCCGTCGACCACGACATCATGGTCGGCCAGCAGGTCCAGCACATTGGCCGCCTCCAGCCGCGTGTCGTGCGACACCACCTCGATCGTCGGGTTGAGATCCAGCAGGGCGGCGCGCCCGCTTTCAACCTTGCGCTGGCCCAGCCGACTTTCGGCATGGAGGATCTGGCGCTGCAGATTGCTGCGCTCGACCTGGTCGTCGTCGATCAGGGTCAGGCGCCCGACCCCCGCAGCGGCGAGGTAGAGCGCGATCGGCGATCCCAGCCCGCCGGCACCGATTAGCGCGACGCGGCTGCGCAGCAGCCTGTGCTGCCCGGCCTCCCCCACCTCCGGCATGGTCAGGTGGCGACGGTAGCGCTCGCGCTGGGCGGCGTCGAGCTGCGGCGGCACCTCCACCGGCAGACCGGCGGCCTTCCAGGCCGAGAAGCCGCCGGCCACCGACCGCACATCCTCATAGCCCAGCCGCAGCAAATCCTCCGCCGCGAACAGCGACCGGGTGCCGCCGGCGCACATCAGCAGGACGGGACGCGCCGGATCAGGCACCTTTTCCTCGATGCGCAACTCCAGGAAGCCGCGCGGCAGGCGCTGCGCCCCGGCGGGACTGCCGGTCGCCGTCTCCTCATCCTCGCGGACATCGACCAGCAGGGCGCCATCCCGTTGCAGGGCGAGCGCGTCGGCGGCGGTCACTTCCGCGATGCGGGCGCGCAGATCGGCAAGGCGCCGGTCCTTCAAGCTCATGTCGAGACGCTCCTCAACCGCCCGCCAGGGCGACCATCAGGGTCAGGGTGGCACCGGCCGGCAAGGCCGCCTCCAGCCCGCCCAGCCGCCGCACGTCGTCACGGCCGAGATAGACGTTCACGAAGCGGCGCAGCTCGCCTTCGGCGGTGAACAGCCGATCACGGAAGGCGTCCTGCCCGGCGGTCAGCGCCGACAGCGCCTCGCGCACCGTGGCGCCCGGCACCGTCACCTGATCGCGCCCGCCGACGAAGCCGCGCAACGGAGTCGGCACGCGGATGGTCACTTCTGCGGTCGTCACGTCTGCATCTCCTCTTCCGGCACGGGCTGTTCCGGCTTGGGCTCCTGCGGCACCGCCTGGGCCAGCGCCGCCTCCGCCTCCACCGCCAGTTGGCGGAACAGGTCGCGCACCTGCTTGGCCCGCATCAGGTCGATGCGCAGGTCCAGCAGGTCCTTGAAGCCATATTCATAGGACCAGACGTCGGCCGGCGCATCAACCCGGCAGGCGGTGCCGGCGACATGCTCGGCCAGCAACTGCTCCACCGTTTCCTTGGGCTGGCGGCTGGCGTCGCCGAAATGCAGCTCCATCACCCGGTCGACCAGCGCCGCCTCCTCGGCGGTGGACTCATAGAGCCCGCGCAGCCGCAACTCGTTCAGCACCGGCTTGGTCGTGCGCGCCAGGAAACGGCGCGGGATGAGCCAGAGCCGCATCGCCCGTTCGATGGCCAGTTCGGTCATCAGTTCCGAGAACTCGGCATCGGTCAGGTCGTTGCGGCGGCACCAGCCGGCCAGCGCCTCCGCCCCATCGAGACCGCGCATGGCGCAGAAACGCTGGGTTTCCGTCCGCACCGCCGCCTCGTCCACCGTGACGCCCATCACCTCGGCGAACTGGCGGATCAACAGGCGGCCGAGTGCCGCATTGTTGATCTCGGCGAAGTCCGGCCGGTGCAGGGCGGCGTGCGACGCGATCTCCGACAGCGGCACGGTGTTGCCGCCATGGCAGACGCGGCGGTCGCGCTCGTACAGCACGTCGAAGTAATGGGACGCGTTGAAGTCGAAGGGCGCCGGCCGCGGCGGCGTGATCAGGCTGGCGAGATGGCCCAGCAGAATCTCCGCATCGCGGCGCTTCTGGTCGATCGCACCGGTTTCCAGGAAGCGCTCCAGCCGGACGGTCTCCTCCCGGCTCAGCCCGGCTTCGGCGAAGATGCGGTCGCGGATGCGTTCGGTGAAATACAATCCCTTCGCGGCGGCGATCACCCGGTCGTGCAGGCTCCGGTCCACCGCACCGGCGGCCAGCGCCGCGGCCATGCTGGCGCGCAGGTTCACCAGAGGCTCCGACAGCGGGAACCAGCCGTCCTCCGGCCCGGCATGGGCCAAAGCCACCTCGTCGTCGCCGGTCAGCCGGCCGTCGACATAGCCGCGCGCCACCTCGCCGACCGGCACCATGCCGAAGGGATGGCATTCGGCCGCCCGCAAGGCGCCCATGCTGGACGCGCCGTAGACCGCCACGCCCTTGTGCAGGGCATAGAGGATTTCCTTGTGCCAGACCGACAGGGACTGGCCGAACACCCCGTCGATCAAGGCGATCACGTCAGGCCGGTGGATGGTCATGGCGCTGATGATGTCGGCCTGCGCCGCCGGCGGCAGGAAGACTGCGCCCGGCAGGATGGCACGGGCATCCTCCACCGGCATGGTGGGCCCCAGGAACACACAGATCTTCATGCGACCGATCCCATCTGGCCCATTTGCGCCCCCGCTTGCGCCTGAGCCGCATGCGCCTTCAGCGCCTCCGCGAAAGCCAGCGGACGCGCACCCGGAGTGTAGAAGTCGAACTGGTAGCCTTCCAGCCCCGGCACCAGCACGCGGACCACCGGAATGCCGATTTCCGGCAGGGTCAGGTCGAAGACCAGCGCCTGCTCGATCCCGGCGCGGCGCAGCACGGTCAACAGGATGGTGATGTCGCCCTCGAAGGTCGGGGTGGCATGGTTGAGGTGGCGCCGCCCGTCGGTGTTGATCGGCGTCGCCTCCAGCGCCGCGATCTCGGCGCTGCCGTCGGCATTCTGGTTGCGGACGAGGTCGCGGCGGAAGAAGTCGTCGCGCGAACCGGCGATCAGGACCAGCCGCGACTGCACCGCCTCGGTCAGGGCGCGGCACATGGCGACCGCCGGTTCCAGATGGCTGCCATAGCCGCGGTTCATGCCGGTCTTGCGCAGTTCGCGGTCATAGACGATGGCCATGTAGCTCGGCACGCCCATGTCCGTGGTGACGTCGAACAGCAGCGGACGGATGCCGGCCAGATCGAAACGGTGCAGCAGGTCGCGCACGGACGGCGCGTCGATGCTGGCCAGATCGACCCGCGGCGTCGGCCAGTTCAGCCGGTCGCCGGCATAGCGCCAGCAGGCGACGGAATCGCGCTCGATCACCTCGTAGAGGCCGGCGGCGACCGCCTCCAGGATATGGTTGCCGCTGGCCAGCCCGTTGGTGCCCATGGCGTAGAAGCTGCGGGCGCCCGGTTTGGTCCCCGGCGGCATGCTGTGCAGCCCGACCGAGGTCCAGGGTGCAGCGACCGGACGGCCGCTCATCAGATCCCAGCCCCAGGTCCAGATTTCCGGCCGGTCGGGACGGAAGGCGCCGTGCTTGGTCCCCGGCAACCGGTCCAGCGGGATGCGCCCGTCGGCCGGCAGGTCGTTCCACGCCGCCTCGACATGGGGCAGGCGCAGATGCTCGGCATGGTGGAACTCGATCGCCTCCATCGCGGCCGAGACGGTCGCGGCGGCGAGGCTGAAGCCCTTGCCGGCACTGCCGGACAGGGTCGGACTGTTCGGCCGGTGCCCGATGACGGTGTGGATGCCCAAGCGGTCCAGCCCGGTCACGTCGGCCAGCCGGGTGATGCCGCAACGGGCGAAATGGGGCGATATGCGGGCCAGCGTCTCTTCCGGCGTCGCCGTGCGGTGGGTGCCGAGGAAGAAGCGCTTGGCGGCGCGGTGGACGGTGTCGCCCAGGCGGATGCCGGGAAACTCCGGATAGACGGTGTCGGGCGATGCGCTGTCAGCCATGGGATGGGTCAGGACTCGCGGCTCCGGCCGGTTCGGGGAGATGGATTGCAGTCCCGCAGAGTGCGGGAAGCAAGGGACGGGGCCGGCCGTCTCCCGAAGGAAAGGCCGGCCCCGATCCTATCACGCCTCGGTCGTGGGATCGTCGCTCGCCGCTGCAGGCCCCTGCGAGGCGGAGGCCGACGCCCCCGGAGTGGCCGCGGCGGAGGTCGCCGAAGCGGACTGCGCCGCAGCGGAGGTGGCCGACGCAGAAGTCGCCGACGCCGACATCGCCGACGCGGAGTGAGCAGACGCCGGAGCGGCGACCGCGGAGAAGGCCGGGGCCGGAACCGCAGACGCGGACTGCGCGGCGGCCGAGAAGGCGGACGCCGGAGCGGCGACGGCCGAGAAAGCCGGAGCCGGAACCGCAGACGCAGACTGCGCGGCGGCCGAGAAGGCGGACGCCGGAGCAGCCACGGCCGAGAAAGCCGGAGCCGGAACCGCAGACGCAGACTGCGCCGCAGCCGAGAAGGCGGACGCCGGAGCGGCGACGGCGGAGAAGGCCGGAGCCGGAACCGCAGACGCAGACTGCGCCGCAGCCGAGAAGGCGGACGCCGGAGCGGCGACGGCGGAGAAGGCCGGAGCCGGAACCGCAGACGCAGACTGCGCCGCAGCCGAGAAGGCGGACGCCGGAGCGGCGACGGCGGAGAAAGCCGGAGCCGGAACCGCAGACGCAGACTGCGCCGCAGCCGAGAAGGCCGACGCCGGAGCGGCGACAGCGGAGAAGGCCGGGGCCGGAACCGCAGACGCAGACTGCGCCGCAGCCGAGAAGGCCGACGCCGGAGCGGCGACAGCGGAGAAGGCCGGGGCCGGAACCGCAGACGCAGACTGCGCCGCAGCCGAGAAGGCCGACGCCGGAGCGGCGACGGCGGAGAAAGCCGGAGCCGGAACCGCAGACGCAGACTGCGCGGCGGCCGAGAAGGCGGACGCCGGGGCGGCGACCGCGGAGAAAGCCACCGGGGTCGGAACAGCAGACGCGGATTGCGCCGCCGCGGAGGTCGCGGACGCCGACGTTGCCGACGCGGACTGCGCAGAGGCCGAGAAAGCGGGTGCCGGAGACGCCGACGCGGAGGTAGCCGAAGCCGAGGTTGCGGAGGCGGAGGTCGCGGACGCAGAAGTGGCCGAAGCGGAGGTGGCAGAGGCCGAAGTGGCAGAGGCTGAAGCAGCCGTCGCGATCGATTCGACCGCCACGTCGCTGTCCAAGCCGCTGTCTTTGCCGGTCAAGGAATTGAAGGCGGCGGCGGCGGCGCTGCGGACATGGTCGGGAAGGACGCCGCCGAACCCGCTCTGCGCCAGAAGTGCCTGCTTGCCCGGAATATCGAGGGCGTTCAACTGATTACGGAATTCGCCGTCGGTGGCGAGGCGCTTAATGAGGGCGAGTGCCTGTTCCTTGGCCATTTACGGGCCCCTCCTGCAATCGGTTCAGCCAATAGGATTGCTGCGAATGGAATGCAACGGCTAAACCAATAGCATAGGCAATCCGCAAAAATTCTAGTGAAAACACACAAGAATCTATGCCTGACATCGAAATTTAACGTCCATTGCAGGCTCGGCCGGCCTGCAAGACGGCAGGATGGCGCAGAACAGGCGGGGCAGCGCCCCAATCATGGCCCGCAATCGTCATCAGGAGCGATGCTTCGGCCTGAAACGCACACGTATGAATGACGCGGGGAAAGGGTGGCCGCGACTCGGGCGGAAAAGCGGTCTCAGCGGGCCAATACGGCCGTCCGCCGCCGCGCCCGCCATTCTTCGCGCGTCTGGTGCCAGACGTCGGCCTCGGGCGGGTTGACCGGCTCGGGCAGCAGAGTGGTTCCGCGCACCTCGGCCCCCAGCCTGCGCGCAACCGCCTGCGAGGCCGTGTTGCGGGGATGGATGGTGTGGATGACCTCGGTCCAGCCGAGATGGTCGAACACCCAGTCGATGGCCGCGGCGGCACTCTCGACCGCATAGCCGCGTCCCCAGCAGTCCCGCATGATCGCCCAGCCGACTTCCGGACCCGGCCAGCCATCCGGCACCCACGGCCCGACTCGGCCGACCCAACGGCCGGTCTCCTTCTCGATGACGGAGAACATGGCGAAGCCCTGGATCGACCAGGCGCCGGCCATCGACAGAAAGCCGCGCCAGGCAACGGGGCGCGACTGCAGACCGCCGATGAACTCGGTCGCCTCCGGATTGGCCATCATCGCCGCCCAGCCATCGAAATCCTCCGCCCGGGTCGGCCGCAGGATCAGACGAGCGGTTTCCAGAATCGGTTCGTCCATGGAGGCCTTCATCCCACCGACCAGACTCTCAGCAAAAAGCGCAGCCATGCCGCGAGCACCCTCTCACAAATCGCCCTCAAAAAAGATATGGGCAAATCATTCACAACCGAAACATGTTGGCGATAGCAAATCCGTCAACGGTTACAAGAAATATCATTCACAAGCATCAAACCTGCGTCCAGAGCGAACTGTCGGCACCACCCTTGCGCAGCGCGGCCTTAACCGAACACCCTAGGCTTTCTGGGCTAAGGCGACGGCGCGTATCGCATCCCATATAAGGGTGCGATGCCCGGGCGCTCCCTTGTGCCCGGACGGACAAAAAGAACAGAGACAAGTACGGAGTACAACGATGTTGCGGTTTCGGATGGCGATCCTGGCCCTGGCGGCGGTGAGCGGCGCGACCCTGGCCGTCGCCGGCTTCAGCGGCGGTGCCGCGGCCCAGTCCAAGCTGGATTCCTCGGGCCAGCCCGTGTGGGACGACAGCCACAACCAGCGCCCGACCGCGGCCAGCGACCGCGCGCTGCCGGCCGGCGTGGTCACCTTGCGCACGGCGACCTCCGGTCCCGGCCTGCTCGGCGTCTATGCCCGCAACGGCCTGCCCTTCGACATCGTGCTGACCCGTGTCGACGCCAGCCAGTGCGTCAACATCCTGCCGGAGGATTGCGGCCTGCTGGGCACCGACATGCGCGTCGCCACCGGAACCGAGGTTCTGGTGCGCAGCCTGCGTCAGGCCGACATGACCCGCACCTACGGCGTCACCCCGGTCTACACCTGGCGCCCGGCCGTCGCCGCGAAGTAAGCGGCGGGTCCGTCGGGCCGCCGCCCGATCGCGGACGGCGGCCCGCCCCTCTCCTATTCCCTTGACTTCCCGTCGCCCGCAGGGTGAATGCGCGCAAGAGCAGACGGGTAGCCGGCGATGATATCCTTGTCCAAGATTCTCCTCCTTGCGCTGGTGATCGGCGTCGTGTGGTTCGGCTGGCGCTGGATCAACCGCGTCCAGGCGATCGGCCGCGCCCGCACCACTCCCCGCCGGCCGGATGGCCGCCGCGACCCAGCGGCCGGTCCGTCACCGCGCGGAGCCAAGCCCTATGCCGCCACAGAGGCTGAGGATATGGAGAAATGCCCGGAATGCGGCGCCTATGTCGCCCCGCGTTCCGCCGTGTCCTGCGGCCGCCCGGCCTGCCCCTACGGCCGCTGACGGCAGCACGCGCTCTCCCCTGGTCCCCAACACGACGACGCGGCGGCGCGATTTGCCGCGCTGCGGCTTGATTTGACGGTGGCGCCCGCCTATCGTGCGGCGCGTTTTCAACCTTTCTATTGTGGACCGTCCATGGCCTCCCAGATCGGGACTTCCGACGGCGGGAATTCCGCCGACCGCCGCGGCCTGTCGTTCCAGGCCCTGATCCTCAAGCTCCACCAGTTCTGGTCGGAGCAGGGTTGCGTCATCCTGCAGCCCTACGACATGGAGGTCGGCGCCGGCACCTTCCACCCCGCGACCACGCTGCGCGCGCTGGGTCCCGATCCCTGGAAGGCGGCCTATGTCCAGCCGTCGCGCCGGCCGAAGGACGGCCGCTATGGCGAGAACCCCAACCGCCTGCAGCACTACTACCAGTACCAGGTCATCATGAAGCCCTCGCCGGCCAACGCGCAGGAGCTGTACCTGGAAAGCCTGCGCGCCATCGGCATCGACCCGGCGCTGCACGACATCCGCTTCGTCGAGGACGACTGGGAAAGCCCGACGCTGGGCGCCTGGGGTTTGGGCTGGGAAGTGTGGTGCGACGGCATGGAAGTGACGCAGTACACCTATTTCCAGCAGGTCGGCGGCATCGAATGCGACCCCGTCGCGGTCGAGCTGACCTATGGGCTGGAGCGCCTCGCCATGTATGTGCAGGGCGTGGAGAATGTCTATGACCTGGACTTCAACGGCCAGGGGGTGAAGTACGGCGACGTGTTCAAGCGCGCCGAGGTCGAATATTCGAAGCATAACTTCGAATTCGCCAACACCGACATGCTGCTCCAGCATTTCAAGGACGCCGAGGCCGAGTGTCAGGCGCTGGTCGCGCAGAACCTTGCGCTGCCCGCCTATGACCAGTGCATCAAGGCGTCGCATCTGTTCAACCTGCTGGACGCCCGCGGCGTGATCAGCGTTGTCGAGCGCGCCGCCTATATCGGCCGCGTGCGCACGTTGGCCAAGGCCTGCTGCGAAGTCTGGACGGGAGCGAAGTAATCCAATGACCGAACTCCTGATCGAATTCTTCTCCGAAGAAATCCCCGCCCGCATGCAGGCGCGGGCCGCCGACGACCTGAAGCGCCTCGTCACCGACAAGCTGGCGGCGAACGGCCTGACCTTCACAACGGCCGACGCCCATTCCACCCCGCGCCGTCTGGCCCTGGTGGTCGACGGGCTGCCGGAGCGCACCGCCGACGTGCGCGAGGAAAAGAAGGGTCCGCGCGTCGGTTCGCCGGAGCAGGCGGTCGCCGGCTTCCTGAAGTCGGCCGGCCTCGACAGCCTCGACCAGTGCGAGCAGCGCGACACCGGCAAGGGCGTGTTCTATTTCGCGGTGACCGAGAAGAAGGGCCGCGAGACGCGGTACGTTATTCTCGAAACTCTCCACGAAATCCTGAATCATTTTCCCTGGCCCAAATCGATGCGTTGGGGCGATACCAGCCTTCGCTGGGTCCGTCCTCTGCACCACATACTCGCTGTATTCGGTGGCAAGCCGCTGGGTGGAAGGGTCGAGTTCGGCAAGTATGATCCGCGGTTTTCGTTCAGTGGCATCTCAGGTGCCGACGAGTTCCAGCAGAGCGACGCCATATTCGGCCAATCTTACGTGCCGTCGAACACCACCCGCGGCCACCGTTTCCTGGCGCCCGACGCCTTCACGGTGGATAGCTTCGCCGATTACAAGGAGAAGCTGCGCGCCGCCAAGGTCGTGCTGGACCGCGAGGAGCGCAAGGCCAAGATCAAGGCCGATGCCGAGGCGCTGGCCGCTGCGCAGGGCCTGACCCTGTCGCCCGACGACGCGCTGCTGGAGGAGGTCGCCGGCCTCGTCGAATGGCCGGTCGTGCTGATGGGCAGCATCGACGAGAGCTTCATGGACGTGCCGTCGGAGGTTCTCATCACCTCCATGCGCACCCACCAGAAGTATTTCGCCGTGCTGGATGCCGACGGCAAGATGGCCCCGCGCTTCATCGTCGTGGCGAACACCGAGACGCTGGACGGCGGCAAGGCCGTGGTCGCCGGCAACGAGCGCGTGCTGCGCGCCCGCCTGTCCGACGCCAAGTTCTTCTGGGACCAGGACCGCAAGACCAAGCTGGAAGCCCGCGTCCCGGCGCTGGAGAAGATCACCTTCCACGCCAAGCTGGGCACGGTGGCCGAGAAGGTCACCCGCGTGCAGCTGCTGGCCGCCGAGATCGCCCGTGCCATCGGTGCCGACAGCGACGCCGCCAGCCGCGCCGCCCTGCTCTGCAAGGCCGATCTGGTGACCGAGGTGGTCGGCGAGTTCCCCGAGGTTCAGGGGATCATGGGCCGCTACTATGCCTTGGGCCAGGGCGAGAGCGCCGACGTCGCCAACGCCATCGCCGACCATTACAAGCCACTGGGTCCGTCGGACAGCTGCCCGACCGCGCCGGTTTCGGTCGCGGTGGCGCTGGCCGACAAGATCGACACGCTGGTCGGCTTCTTCGCCATCGACGAAAAGCCGACGGGCTCCAAGGACCCCTATGCGCTGCGCCGCGCCGCGTTGGGCGTGATCCGGCTGGTGCTGGAGAACGGGCTGCGGGTGAAGCTGTCCGAGGTGTTCGCCGCGGCCCATGGCGCTTACAAGGTCAGCGGCTTCGCCCCGGCCGGTGGCGTCGGCGGCGACCTGATGTCCTTCTTCGCCGACCGCCTGAAGGTGGTGCTGCGCGAGCAGGGTGTCCGCCACGATCTGGTGGATGCCGTGTTCGCGCTCGGCGGCGAGGACGATCTGGTGCGGCTGCTGGCCCGCGTGAAGGCCCTGCAGGCGTTCGTCGGCTCCGACGAGGGCGCCAATCTGCTGGCGGCCTACAAGCGTGCCTCCAACATCGTCCGCATCGAGGAGAAGAAGGACGGTGCCACCTTCGACCAGCCGGTCGATGCCGCCCGTCTGGCCCAGGACGAGGAAAAGGCTCTGTTCGCCGCGCTGAACGAGGCCTCGGCCACCGCCAAGCCGCTGCTGGACGCGGAGGACTTCACCGGCACCATGGCGGCGCTGGCGAAGCTGCGCGGCCCGGTTGATGCCTTCTTCGACAAGGTGACGGTGAACGCGGAGGACAAGGACCTGCGCGCCAACCGCCTGCGCCTGCTGACGCAGATCCGCACGACTCTGAATACGGTCGCCGACTTCTCGAAGATCGAGGGCTGAGTGCGGAGGGGGCGTTCGCGCCCCCTCCCCCGCATCCCCATTCCACCAAACGCACCCATCGCATGGTCGCTTGGACGGGTCGGCGGCCATTTAACCTCTTCCCCGTTCCGCGTTGCCCTCCCATTTGCTAGACAGACAGGAGACCAACCGGAGAGCCTGATGACCGTTTCGCCGAACGACCAGCACCGGACGGATCCGTCCGGGGTCCTGAACCTGCTGGACGACCTGATCGCCAAGGCGCGCGCCGCCGGGGCGGATGCCGCCGACGCCGTGCTGTTCGACAGCGCGTCCGTGTCCCTCGCCCAGCGGCTGGGCAAGACCGAAAAGCTGGAGCGGTCCGAATCCGGCGACCTCGGCCTTCGGGTGTTCGTCGGCAAGCGGCAGGCCATCGTCTCTTCCACCGACCGCAGCACCAAGGCGCTGGACGAGTTGGTCGAGCGCGCCATCGCCATGGCCCGCGTGGTACCGGAAGACGGCTTTGCCGGCATCGCCGATCCCGAACAGCTGGCCCGCAGCTGGCCCGACCTCGACATCTGCGACAGTGAGGAACCGTCCTCGGAAACGCTGATCGAACGCGCCCGCATCGCCGAAGAGGCGGCGCTGGCGGTCGAGGGCGTCACCAACTCCGAAGGCGCCGATGCCGGCTGGAGCCGCTCGACCATCGCCATCGCCGCGTCCAACGGCTTCGCCGGAACCTATGGCGTGTCGCGCCAGTCGCTGTCGGCCTCCGTCATCGTCGGCACCGGGACAGGGATGGAGCGCGACTACGACTATGACAGCAAGGTCTATGGCGCCGACCTGCGCGACGCCGCCGAGATCGGCCGCGAGGCCGGCGAGCGTGCCGTCCGCCGCCTGAACCCGCGCCGGGTCAAGAGCTGCAAGGTGCCGGTGGTGTTCGACCCGCGGGTGTCGCGCGGCCTGCTCGGCCATCTGACCGGCGCCATCAGCGGCCCAAGCATCGCGCGGGGCACCAGCTTCCTGAAGGACAAGATGGGGCAGCGGATCTTCGCGCCCTCCATCACCATCGTCGACGATCCGCATGTGAAGCGCGGCCTGCGCTCCCGCCCCTTCGATGCCGAGGGCGTCGAGGTGAAGCGCCGCACGCTGATCGAGGACGGCGTGCTGACCACATGGCTGCTCGACCTGCGCTCCGCCCGGCAGCTCGGCCTGCAGACCACCGGCCACGCCGCGCGCGGCACCTCCAGCCCGCCCGGCCCGGCCCCGGCCAACGTCTATATGGCAGCCGGCAAGCGCAGCCGCGCCGATCTCCTGGCGGAGATCAAGGACGGCTTCTACCTCACCGACCTGATGGGCATGGGCGTCAACGGCGTCACCGGCGATTACAGCCGCGGCGCCGGCGGCTTCTGGATCGAAAACGGCCAGATCGCCTATCCGGTCAACGAGATCACCATCGCTGGCAACCTCAAGGACATGTTCCTGAACATGGAAGCCGCCGACGATCTGGAACTGCGTTTCGGCATGGATGCGCCGACCGTGCGCATCGACGGCATGACCATCGCGGGCATGTAATCGGCCGGGCGGAGGGTGTCTCCGCCCGCCTCTTCATCATTTGGCATCGTTCTTGCGCAGACAGCGGGCAACCCAACGCGGGTTCGCCCGCTTTTTGTGCTGCATTTCCGCCACTCCGCCTATCCAAACGTCAGCTACGCCCTTGCGCATATCTGCACGATCTGATAGCAATTTGCCGCTTTTTTAGGCATACTGCTGAAGGTTTGTGCAAATGGATGCGGCAAAGACGGGTGGCGACGTCCTTTTCGTCCTAATGGGCGCAGTAATGGTGCTGGCGATGCACTGCGGCTTCGCCCTGCTGGAGGTCGGGACGGTCCGGCGCAAGAATCAGGTCAACGCGCTGGTGAAGATCCTGTCGGACTTCGCCATGTCGACCATCGCCTATTTCTTCATCGGCTACACCGTCGCCTATGGCATCGATTTCTTCACCGACGCCCACACGCTGGTCGGCAAGGGAAGCGGCGGATTCACGGCCTATGGCTATGACCTCGTGAAGTTCTTCTTCCTAGCGACCTTCGCCGCGGCCGTCCCGGCCATCGTGTCGGGCGGCATCGCCGAACGCGCCCGCTTCTGGCCGCAGGCCGGCGCCACCCTGGCGCTGATCGCGCTGTTCTATCCGCTGATGGAAGGCACGGTGTGGGGCACCCGCTTCGGCCTGCAAAGCTGGATGGCCGCGACCTTCGGACAGCCCTTCCATGATTTCGCCGGATCGGTAGTGGTCCATGCCTTCGGCGGCTGGGTGGCGTTGGGTGCCGTACTGAACCTCGGCAACCGCCGCGGCCGCTACCGCGCCAACGGGTCGCTGGTCGCCATCCCGCCGTCGAACATCCCCTTCCTGGCGCTGGGCGCCTGGGTGCTGTGCGTGGGCTGGTTCGGCTTCAACGTGATGAGCGCGCAGGTTCTGGACGGCGTGACCGGGCTGGTCGCGCTGAACTCGCTGATGGCGATGGTCGGCGGCATCGTCACCTCGCTGGTGATCAGCCGCACCGATCCCGGCTTCGTCCACAACGGCGCTCTGGCCGGACTGGTGGCGGTCTGCGCCGGCTCCGACGTGATGCATCCGCTGGGCGCGCTGATCACCGGCGGCATCGCCGGCCTGCTGTTCGTCTGGGCCTTCAACAAGTGCCAGATCGACTGGAAGATCGACGACGTGCTCGGCGTCTGGCCGCTGCACGGCCTGTGCGGACTGACCGGCGGCCTGCTGGCCGGCGTCTTCGGGCAGGAGGCGCTGGGCGGCCTGGGCGGGGTGTCGATCCTCAGCCAGATCGTCGGCACTCTGGGCGGCGCCGGCTTCGGATTCGCCGCCGGTCTGGCGGTCTACGGCCTGCTGCGCGTCACCGTGGGCATCCGCCTCGACCCTGAACAGGAGTACAAGGGCGCCGACCTGTCGTTGCACCACATCACCGCCTACCCGGAAGAAGACGCGCCGGGTATGTAATGCGCCGCACACAACTCCGCCGCCCCTTGGCCGACTCTTGCTTTGCCGGGGCGGCGGCTTTAGTGTCCGGCGCGAACTCCTCCCCCTCACGACGCCGGATTTTGACCGCCCCATGAAGGCCGCCATCGTCGTTTTCCCCGGCTCCAACCGCGAACGCGACGCCGTCGCCGCGCTGGAGGCCGTCAGCGGGACCAAGCCGCATCTGGTCTGGCACCGCGACACCGAACTGCCCAAGGTCGACCTGATCGTCGTGCCCGGCGGCTTCTCCTATGGCGATTACCTGCGCTCCGGCGCCATGGCGGCGCATTCGCCGATCATGCGCGAGGTGAAGGCGCGGGCCGATCAGGGCGTGCGGGTGCTCGGCATCTGCAACGGCTTTCAGATCATCACCGAGGCCGGTCTGCTGCCCGGCGCGCTGATGCGGAACGGCGGGCTGAAGTTCATTTGCCGCGTCCAGCATCTGCGGGTGGAGAACACCGACAGCCCCTTCACGGCGAAATACGCCAAGGGTCAGGTCGTCCGTTACCCGATCGCCCACGGCGACGGCAACTATTGGACCGACGCCGAAACGGTGAAGCGTCTGGACGGCGAGGGCCAGGTGGCCTTCCGCTACATCGCCGACGAGACCCGCGCCGATCCGCGCGGCAATCCCAACGGTTCGGTCACGGACATCGCCGGCATCTTCAACGCCAAGCGCACCGTGCTGGGCCTGATGCCGCACCCCGAGGACGCGGTGGAGGCCCTGCACGGCAACACCGACGGCAAGCCCATGTTCGAAGGTCTGGTGGAGGCCCTGTCGTGAGCGCTGAAGCTACCAAGGCGCAGGAGCGTCCGGTCACCGTCGAGCTCGCCAAGGAGTTCGGCCTGTCCGCCGAGGAATACAAGAACGCCCTGGACATCCTGGGCCGCACCCCGACCTTCACCGAACTGGGCATCATTTCGGTCATGTGGTCGGAGCATTGCTCCTACAAGTCGTCCAAGGTGTGGCTGAAGACTCTGCCGACCACCGGCCCGCAGGTGATCTGCGGCCCCGGCGAGAATGCCGGCGTGGTCGACATCGGCGACGGCGACGCCGTCATCTTCAAGATGGAGAGCCACAACCACCCGTCCTACATCGAGCCCTTCCAGGGCGCGGCGACGGGCGTCGGCGGCATCCTGCGCGACGTGTTCACCATGGGCGCGCGTCCCATCGCCAACATGAACGCGTTGCGCTTCGGCTCGCCCGACCATTCCAAGACCCGCCATCTGGTGTCGGGCGTGGTCGCCGGCATCGCCCATTACGGCAACTGCGTCGGTGTGCCGACCGTGGGCGGCGAGACCAACTTCCACCCGGCCTTCAACGGCAACATCCTGGTCAACGCCATGACCGTGGGTGTCGCCAAGACCGACAAGATCTTCTATTCGGCCGCCGCCGGCATCGGCAACCCGGTCGTCTACGTGGGATCCAAGACCGGCCGCGACGGCATCCACGGCGCCACCATGGCGTCGGCCGAGTTCACCGAGGATTCGGAGGAGAAGCGCCCGACCGTGCAGGTCGGCGACCCCTTCACCGAGAAGTTGCTGATCGAAGCCTGCCTGGAACTGATGGAGACGGACGCCATCGTCGCCATCCAGGACATGGGCGCCGCCGGCCTGACCTCCTCCTCGGTCGAGATGGCCGGCAAGGGCGGCCTGGGCATCGAGCTGACGCTCGACACCCTGCCGATGCGCGAACAGGCGATGACGCCCTATGAGATCATGCTCTCCGAAAGCCAGGAGCGCATGCTGATCATCCTGAAGCCCGGCCGCGAGGAGGTGGCGAAGGCCATCTTCGACAAGTGGGAGCTGGACTTCGCCGTCATCGGCCACCTGACCGACACCGGCAACCTCGTCATCAAGATGTATGGCGAGACCTGGTGCGACATGCCGATCGCCCCGGTGTCCAACGCCGCGCCCGAGTACAACCGCCCGTGGGAGCCGACGCCGAAGTCGTCGGACGTCGACGACGGCGTGCTGGCCGGTTATTCCGCCGATCTGGGCGACACCCTGACCAAGCTGTTCGGCTGCCCCGACCTCGCTTCCAAGCGCTGGATTTGGGAGCAGTATGACAGCCTCGTCGGCGGCGACACCCGCTTCATGTCGGGTCAGGCCGACGCCGCGGTCGTCCGCGTGCCGGGCCAGACCAAGGCAGTCGCCATCACCACCGACTGCACCCCGCGTTACTGCCTGGCCGACCCGGTCGAGGGCGGCAAGCAGGCTGTGGCCGAGGCGTGGCGCAACCTGTCGGCGGTGGGCGCCCTGCCGCTCGCCATCACCGACAACATGAACTTCGGCAACCCCGAGAAGCCGCGGATCATGGGCCAGTTCGTCGGCGCCGTTCAAGGCATCGGCGAGGCCTGCAAGGCGCTGGACTTCCCGGTCGTGTCGGGCAACGTCTCGCTCTACAACGAGACGAATGGCGAGGCGATCCTGCCGACTCCGGCCATCGGCGGCGTCGGCATCATGCCGGACGCGATGATCGCGGTCGGCATCGCCTTCAAGAACGAAGGCGACGTGATCCTCGCGGTGGGTGAGACGAAAGGCCACATCGGCCAGTCGATCTTCCTGCGCGAGATCCTCGGCCGTGAGGAGGGAGCTCCCCCGCCGGTCGATCTGGCGGTGGAGCGCCGCAACGGCGACTTCGTCCGCGGCCTGATCCGCGAGGGTCTGGTGGTGTCGAGCCACGACGTGGCCGACGGTGGCCTGATCGTCACCATCGCCGAGATGGCGTTGGCCGGCGGTGTCGGCGCCTATCTGACCGCCTTCGACGGTGTCAGCCCGCGCGTGCTGTTCGGCGAAGACCAGGGCCGCTACGTCTTGGCCGTCCGTCCGGACGTCGCCGCGTCGGTGCAGGAGAAGGCCAAGGCGGCCGGCGTTCCGGTCACCGTGCTGGGCGAGACCCGCGGCACGACGCTGTCGGGCCGCGGCGGCGACATCGTGTCGCTGAAGCGCCTGCGCGATGCCAACGAAAGCTGGCTGCCGACCTACATGGCGGCCGAGCTGTAAGGTAAGAAAAAGGGGCTGCTTCGGATGAAGCAGCCCCTTTTGATTCATGTACCGTGTGGGACTGTGCAGACGTCCCCAACCCTCTCAGGTAGACGCCTCACTCCGCCGGATTGGTGGCAGCCAGCGCCCGGCGGCGGACCCAGAGGATGCTCTTGATGGTGAGCCACAGGCCGCCGATGGCCAGAGCGGACAGCACCAGGATCTTCGGGCCGTCCTCGCCGATGGCGGCAGCGGCTTCGCCGAACAGGTAGCCCGCACCGGCGAAGCTCCAGGCCCAGATGCCGGCGGCGATGAAGTTCCAGAACAGGAAGCGGGACCACGGCATGCGCGAAGTGCCGATGGCGACCGACGCGATGTTCCGCACGCCGTAGAGGAAGCGGAAGACCAGGATGAAGGCGACGCCGTATTTCTCAAGCCAGCGCAACACCCGGCTGGCATGGACCTCGGCCGATGGGAAGCGCGCGAGCGCCCTGTTGCCCCAGCGGCGGCCCAGCCAGAACCAGACCTGATCGCCCATGAAGCTGCCGATCCAGACGGTGCCGACCAGCCAGTATAAATTGATGATTCCGAGCTTTGCACCCATCCCGCCGAAGATTACAAATGTTTCACCTTCAAAAAAGGCCCAGACAAAGGCCAGCGGGTAAAAGGCGTTCCCCCATTCCTGCAACCAAGTAATCCAGTCCAAAGCCCCCTCCGGGAGACGTCGCATGTGGGTTCGGCGGGCCCGATGACGTCAAACGGCCGCTTTATTGTGCGATGCGGCATGTAAAACGCGGGCTGAGGACGATCATGACATAAAGGCGCGTCGTTTGTCTCGGAAACTTTCTTGACTAAGGAGTGGCCCCGACAGCGCCCAAACGATCAGAAATCGTCACCCGACAGTTCCCCCACCGCCTGTCTCGCGGCGCGCAACAGGGCCGGGTTCGGCTCCTGCGGCATATCGCCGTCCTCGCCGTCCGGATCGCTGCGGTCCGGCGCGGCGCGGCGCTTCAGTTCCCGCGCGGCCTCGATCAGCAGATGCGCCAACCGCTGGTCGGGCAACGCCTGCACCAACGCCCGCAATTCCGGATTGGACAGCGCAGCCGGGTCGAACGCCGGGGGTGGAGGAGGCGGGGCAGGAGGGGCGAGGGGCAAGGTCGCCACGCCGGCCGCGAGCACCGCGGCCCTGGGCAGAGGGGCAGCCTCCCGCACCACGTCGACCGCCACCTGGGCGGCCATGGTTGCCGCAGCGCCGGCCGTCCGGCTGCGGCGCGGCTTGCGCACCGGTTCCGTCTCCGGCAGGTCGTCGAACAGAAGCCGTTGGACGCTCATCGCTGCAGATGCCCCCTGCACTCCACCATCGGCGCGGCATCACCGTCGCCGCAGCCATTCCCGTTCACTCGCGGTTTGCGATGTGTTCTCTTTTCATTCTAGGAAGAGCGTCCCGTTTGTCGAGCGGATTCTGTGGGGCTGCCCGATCAGCGCTCCGCATCCAGGGCGTCCAGGAATCGTTCGGGCCGCAGAACCCTCGTCTCCCCGGCCCGGCGCACCGACAGGAGCTGGCGGTCGACGGTCACCAGCCAGGGCACCGACCCGCCGACGGCGGCGGCCAGGAACATGTCGTCCTCCGGGTCGCGGCACAGGCGCCCGACCGCCGCCGGCGTCACCAGAACCGTCTCCGTCCTTATCCGGTCGAGGAAGGCGCGGCGATCGGCCGCGGAGGCGTAGCGGTCGAAGGTCGGGCGCATCAGCACCTCCTCCAGTTCCGCCAGCGTTTCGCTGCTGCCGGTCAGCCCGCCATCCTCCCGCACCCGCTCCACGCAACGGCGGATCGCGTCCTGGCGCCGGATGGCGGTGTCGCCCAGCAGCGCATAGGCCACCAGGATGTTGGTGTCGAGCACGGCGCGGACCTGCGGGCGAACAGGTGCAGGCGCTGCGTTGTCCTGGATGAACATTGATATATCGGAAGGCTGTAACGGTTGAAGAACTCAGGCCCCTTGCGAGGCCTCTTGTTGTGGGGCGGACCACTTTGCGGTAAGAAACCCGCGAGGTCTGAACGGAATCTTTAGGACGGAAACATCGGCATGACCAGCATCCTCGTCGTCGACGACAGCCGACTGGCGCGCAACATGGTCTCCAGCGTCATCGCTTCGCTGCGGCCCGACTGGACCATCGTCACGGCCGCGAGCGGCGAAGAGGCCCTGGAGATCGTCGGGGAGGTGCCGCCGGCCGCCGCCATCGTCGACTACAACATGCCGGGCATGGACGGTCTGGCGCTCGCCGAGCGGCTGAAGGAGCGTTTTGACGGACTCACCATCGGCCTGCTGACCGCCAATGTCCAGGACGCCCTGCGGCGCAAGGCCGAGGCTCTGGGCGTCCGTTTTATCGCCAAGCCGATCACCTCGGACAAGATCCGCGACTTCCTCGCCGCGGCCGGGCAGTGACGCCGATGGCAGAGCCCGCATCAGGGGATCCCCTGCGCCTGGACGACGACGAGGCCGACGCCATCGCCGAACTGTTCAACATCGGCATGGGCGAGCCGGCCGCCGCCCTCAGCTCCATGCTGGGGGAGGAGGTGCTTCTGTCGGTGCCGTCCTTCGCGGTATCGACCCGCGCCAGCATCACCCGGGAGGTCGGCGGCGACCTGGAGGGCGACCAGCCGGTCTGCGCCGTCCGCGGCGCCTTCACCGGCCCCTTCACCGGGGAAGCGATGCTGATCTTTCCCGAACGCGGCACGTTGGCCCTCGTCGGCCGACTGGTCCCCGTCGATCCTGCCGCCGAGGCGCCGGGTGAGATGGAACAGGACGCGCTGACTGAGATCGGCAACATCATCCTGAACGGCTGCCTCGCCAGCCTGTCCAACCTGATCGGCGGCGAATTGTCGGGGGCGGTTCCGGGCTATGGCGCTGGCGCCCCGGCGGCGGTCATCGGCTCCGCCACCGATCCCGTGCTGTTCGTGCGCATCGACATGGCCCTGGCGGCGGGCGATGCGCGCGGGCATGCACTGTTCCTGCTGGACATCGCATCGCTTGACGCCTTCCGCGAGGCGATCCGCCGAGCGCTGGCAGGGCTTTAACGACAAAAGGGGGAGGCGGCGATGTGCCCCCTCCCCCGTTCCGCCCATCATCGGGCGGCATTCGCGTTCCCGGATCAGGCCAGTTCGCGCCGGCCGGCAGCGGCGGTGCCCAGCGCCGGAAGCTTCACCGCGAAGGCACCGTCACCCAGAAGCGACTGCACGACCAGCAGGACCGTCCAGAAGGCCGGAAATTCCCAACCGCCACCCTGCGCGCTGAACACCCAGCCATTGCCGACATGCTGCAGCGTGGCGCCGATCATGATCGGCAGCAGGGCCAGCGCGATCCAGCGGGTATAGACACCGGCGATCAGCAGAAGCCCGCCGCCGATCTCGCCCAGGATCACGAGATAGGCGAAGATGCCGGGATAACCGATGCTCTCGAAGTAGCCGACGGTGCCGGGAATGGTGAAGGTCATCACCTTCAGCACCATGCCGTGGGCCAGGAACAGCAGGCCGAGGCCGACGCGCAGCAGGAAGGCGGCATAGGGAGCGGTGCGAGTGTCGATCATGGTCAGGGTCTCCTCTGTCAGGCGGTCGGTTGCGACCGCGTTTCGTCTGGAGAGGAGATTAGCCGGATCGGCGGGTGCGATAATCCGCGGAGTTGACGATAGTTTGTTGTTGGTAGAGGAACAATAAAGCGGGTGCCCTCTCCCGCCCAACTCCCTCTCCCCCCCCGGGGGGGGAGAGGGGATCCTCCTATCTCACCCCCGCTTCCAGGTCGTGCCCTGCGGGCCGTCCTCAAGCACGATGCCCTTGTCGGCCAGGTCCTTGCGAATGCGGTCCGCCTCGGCGAAGTTCTTCGCTGCGCGGGCGGCCTTGCGGTCGGCGATCAACTGCTCGACATCGGTGTCGCTCAGCCCTTCGGCCCCGCCGGTCGGCGCCCAGCGGAACCACGCCTCCGGGTCCTGCTGCAGCAGGCCGAGCTGCTGACCGGCCGACAGCAACGCGCCCTTGGCCGCGGCCTTCTCGGCATCGCTCTTCGCCTTGTTCACCGCGGTCGCCAATTCGTGCAGATGCGCGATGGCGAGCGGGCTGTTCAGATCATCCTCCAACGCCGCCAGCACATCGAAGGGCAGTTCGCCCGGCATCGCCGCGGGTTCGCCGCGCAAGGCCTGATACCAGCGGTCGAGGGTGCCCTTGGCCTGCCGGATGCCTTCGCGGGTAAAGTCCAGCGGCTGGCGGTAATGGGCGCTCAGCAGGGTCAGTCGGATCGCCTCGCCGGGGAACTCGTCCAGCAAGTCGTGCACGGTGAAGAAGTTGCCGAGGGACTTCGACATCTTCTCGCCTTCGACCGTCACGAAGCCGTTGTGAACCCAGGTGCGGGCCAGCCGGTCGGTACCGTTGGCGCAGCAGCTCTGCGCGATCTCGTTCTCATGGTGCGGGAAGATCAGGTCCAGCCCGCCGCCATGGATGTCGAAGGTTACGCCCAGGTGCTCCTTCGCCATGGCAGAGCATTCGATGTGCCAACCCGGACGGCCGCGGCCCCACGGGCTGTCCCAGCCGGGCTGGTCGGGCGTGCTGGGTTTCCACAGAACGAAGTCCGAGGCATCGCGCTTGTAGGGCGCCACCTCCACCCGCGCGCCGGCGATCATGTCCTCCAGCGACCGGCGGGACAGCTGGCCATAGCTGGGCATCGACGGCACCGAGAACAGCACGTGCCCTTCCGCCGCATAGGCGTTGCCGCGTTCGATCAGCGTGGCGATCAGCGCGATCATCTGGCCGATATGCTGGGTGGCCCGCGGCTCGATGGTCGGGCGCAGGGCGTTCAGGGCGTCCATGTCGGCATGGAACAGGTCGGTGGTGCGCGCGGTCAGCGCGTCGATGGGCTCGCCGCTGTCCCGCGCGCGGTCGATGATCTTGTCGTCCACGTCCGTGATGTTGCGGACATAGGTCACCACCGGATAGAGCCGGGACAGCAGCCGGAACAGCAGGTCGAACACCACCACCGGCCGGGCATTGCCGATATGGGCGGTGTCGTAGACCGTCGGACCACAGACATACATGCCGACATGGTCCGGGCGAAGCGGCTCGAAGCGCTCCTTACGGCGGGTCAGCGTGTTGTAGAGGTCCAACGGCACGGTCCGAACTCCTGGTATAAGGAAGGTGTCAGGCGGTTTCACCGGCCAGTCGCCGGAGGCTGCGCGCCCGTCCGATCAGGGGTAGCAGGTTCTTCAATTCCGGTCCATGGTCGCGCCCGGTCAGCGCCCGGCGCAGAGGAAGGAACAACTCCTTGCCCTTGCGCCCCGTCGCCCCCTTCACCGCGTTGGTCCAGGCCCCCCAGGTGGCGAGGTCCCACGGCTCGTCCGGCAGCAGCGCCGCCGCCTGGGCCAGGAAGCCGGCATCCTCGACCAGCGGCGTCACCGGCGCATGGGTCACCGCCCACCAGTCGCGCGCGTCATTCAGCCGCGCCAGATTGGGTCTCACCGCATCCCAGAAGGCGGCATCGGCGCCGGTCAGGCCCAGCGCCTCCAGCCGGGCGGCCACGGCATCGAAGGGCGTCAGGTGCAGGATGCGGGCGTTCAGTCGGCCCAGCTCCTCCGGATCGAATTTCGGCGTGCCGCGGGCGATCTTCGACAGGTCGAATTCCGCCACCAGCTCGTCAAGCGTCAGCCGCGCCTCGATCGGGTCGGAGGTGCCGAGCTTCGCCAGCAGGCTGTTGACCGCCATCGGCTCGATCCCGTCGTCGTCGCGCAGGCTGCCGACCGACAGGCTGCCCAGCCGCTTCGACAGCCCCTGCCCGCCGGCATCGGTCAGCAGCGGCAGATGGGCGAAGGACGGCACCGCGGAGCCCAGTGCCTCGAAAATCTGGATCTGCACCGCGGTGTTGGCGACGTGGTCCTCGCCGCGGATGATGTGGGTGATGGCGAAGTCGGCGTCGTCCACCACGCTGGTTAGGGTGTAGAGCGGCCGGCCATCCTCGCGGATCAGCACCGGATCGCTCAGCGCCGTGCCCTCGAAGCGCACCGGGCCGCGGACGAGGTCGGTCCATTCCACCGGAGTCGGGTTCAGCTTGAAGCGCCAATGGGCCTTGCGCCCCTCCCCTTCCAGCCGGGCGCGGTCCTCGTCGGTCAGGCGCAGGGCGGCGCGGTCGTAGATCGGCGGGCGGCCCTGCGACACCAGACTGGCGCGCTTGAGGTTCAGCTCCTCCGGCGTCTCGTAGCAGGGATAGAGCCGGCCGGCTGCCTTCAGCGCAGCGGCCGCCTCGTCATAGCGCGGATAGCGGTCGCTTTCGCGGGCGAAACGATCCCAGGTCAGGCCCAGCCATGTCAGGTCGGCGGCGATGCCGTCGGCGAACTCCTGGGTGGAGCGCTCCTCGTCGGTGTCGTCCAGCCGGAACATGAAGCTGCCGCCGGTCTTGCGCGCGAACAGCCAGTTGACGAGCGCAAGGCGCACATTGCCGACATGGATGCGGCCGGTCGGGCTGGGGGCGAAACGGACGGCGGTGGACATGGCTGGACTCGATCTGCAGACGGGACAGGCGGGCAGTCCTAGCACGGCCGGCGCGCCTTCCGAAAGCGGTCCGGAACCTATGCATCCGCGCAACAGGCGAGGCGATGCGGCCGTTGGCGTGGTAGGCGCGGCCGTCCGCCTGCGTTAGCTTGGCGGCAAATCCAAACCTCGGAGACATCCTATGGCGGACAAAAGCTTGCGCATCGGCGTCGTGCTGTCGGGTTGCGGCGTGTATGACGGCACGGAAATCCACGAAGCCGTCTGCACCTTGCTGGCCATCGCCAAGGTGGGAGCGGTCGCGGTGTGCTATGCCCCCGACGTCCTGCAGGCCCATGTCGTCAACCACCTGACCGGCCAGGAGACCGGCGAGAGCCGCAACGTGCTGGTCGAATCGGCCCGCATCGCCCGCGGCAAGATCACCCCGCTCAGCGACTTCTCGGCCGGCGACGTCGATGCGCTGATCTTCCCCGGAGGTTTCGGCGCCGCCAAGAACCTCAGCGACTTCGCGTTCAAGGGTGCCGACTGCTCGGTCAACCCTCAAGTGGTCGCCGCCGTCGCCGCCATGCGCGCGGCCGGCAAGCCGATCGGCGCGCTGTGCATCGCGCCGGCCATCCTCGCCAAGATCCTGGGCCAGCAGGGGGTGGAACTGACCATCGGCAACGACCCCGGCACCGCCGCCGCGCTGGAGACCATGGGCGCCATCCACCGCACCACCACCCATGGCGAAATCGTGGTCGATCCGGGGCTCAAGATCGTCACCTCGCCCTGCTACATGCTGGATGCCAATCTGCTCCAGATCGCCGAGGGCGCAGAGAATACGGTCAAGGCTCTGGTCGATCTGGCGAAGTGATCAAGTGAACCGGACGACAAAGGGGGGTAGCCATACCCCCTTTTCCACCTTCAATGTCACAAAGCCGGGCAATAATTCATTAACCGGCTTCCCACACCCTTTCCCTCAGTTTCGACTTTATCGGGCGAGGGCTGGCGATGACCTGCATTGTGGGATTGGTGGAAGGCGATCGGGTGTGGATGGGCGGCGACAGCGCCGGGGTGAACGGCCTGGACATCACGGTGCGCGCCGATACCAAGGTGTTCCGCAACGGCGATTGCCTGATCGGCTTCACCAGCTCCTTCCGCATGGGCCAGCTGCTGCATTACCGGCTGGAGGTTCCGTCGCGCAACGGCGATACCGATCTCTTCCGCTACATGGTGGTGGACTTCGTCGATGCCGTCCGCAATTGCCTGAAGGATGGCGGATACGCCCACCGCTCCAATGACGTGGAGACCGGCGGCACTTTCATGGTGGGGCTGGAAGGCCGTCTGTTCACCGTGCAGTCGGACTATCAGGTCGGCGAGGCGGTGCGGGGCTATCACGCCATCGGCTGCGGCTCCGACTATGCGCTGGGCTCTCTTGCATCCACCGCCGGGCAGCCGCCGGAGGAGCGTGTGCTGAAGGCCCTGGAATGCGCCGAGCTGTTCAACGGCGGCGTACGCGCGCCCTTCACCATCCAGTCCAGCCTGCGCCGTCCGCAGTTGGCACTCACCGAGGCTGCGTAGCCTTCGACCAAAGTCGAAAGCAACGGCCAAGGCCGGGCTCTGGTCACCCGAAGCATCGTGGGGTATGAACCGACGTCCTGCTGCAGTGCGGGACAGGGAATAACCACAAAAACTTTGGGTGATAGAGATGACGGACCAAGCGGTTACCGCCGATGCTTACTTCGGTGAAGACGAGAACCCGGCCGGGTTGTTGACCAACTGGGGCAACTCTCCCTATCTCGTCTTCCCGGCCATGCTGCTGATTTTCATCATGCCGCTGGCGATCATCTTCCATCCGACCTGGATTGTGCTGCCAGCCGTTCTGTGGAGCTTCGGCATGATCGCCACGATCATCAAGCTGACCCGCGGCTGACGCCCGGTCCGGCAAAAGGAAATGCGAAGGGGGGACGTTCGCTCCCCTTCGCGCCCCAATCCTCTCAAGCCAGATCGATGACACCCCCGCCGGCGGGAAGGCGCCGCAGCCGCGCGACGGCTTGGCGCGAGACCCGCGGCCCCGGCGGCGCCCTGCGGCGGTCCGCTTCCGCCTGAACCACCATCCGCCAGACCAGATCCACCGTCTCGGCCGCATGTCCGCGTCCGGCGAGATCGGACGGCGAAAGGCCGCCGTCGAGAAGGCCGGCCAGCAGATCGTCCAGTGCCTCCACCGGCGGCAATCCGGCCGGCGTCGCAGCCTTCAACCGACGCGCCAACACCCGTTCCGGAACCACCCGGCCGGCCGGCCCGCGCGATCCCGCCGGCTGATTTGCGTTGCGCCAGCGCGCCAGTTCCAGCACCGCGGTCTTCGGCAGGTCGGCCAACACGGCATAGCCGCAGCCCGACTCCTCGGGCACGAGGCCGAGCAGCCGGTCGGTGCGGTCGGCGGTCGACAAAAGCAGCGCCCCCATCCGCTCCGCCAGCGCCGCCAATGTGGCGGCGCGAAGACGGGCATGCAGCCGGTCCGCCGCCCCGCCCGACTCGCGCCCGGCAAAGGCGGGCGCCAGCAGCGAGTCGGCGGCCTTCAGCACCGGGCCCAGCGCCACATTGTCCAGGCGGCACCCCAGCAGTTCGACGATCTCGGCCGCATCGTCCAGGCTGTCCGCCAGCGCATCGATTTCGCTGCCCGGCAGCGGCGCCCGGACGGCCAGCACCCGCTCCGGCCCAAGCGCATCGACGGCGATGGCCGCGGTCAGCGCCGAGTCCAGCCCGCCGGTCAGGCCGACCACCACCCCCGGCGCGCCGCCTTTCGCCACCGCGTCGCGCAGACCCAGCATTAGCGCGCTGTAGAGCGCCTCCGCCCCCTCGACCGGCGCAATCATTTCGGCTTGGGAACTGTCCCAGGAATCATCGTCGCCACGTTCCCAGCGGGACAACAGCAGATGCTCGGCGAACAGCGGTGCCTGGGCGACCAGCCGGCCGCCTGACGCAAGGGCGAAGCTGCCGCCATCGAACACCCGCTCATCCTCGCCACCGACCGCGTTCACCGCGACCAGGGGCAGGCCGCACTCCACCACCCGCGCGACGGCGGCTTGCACCCGGTCGTCGGCACGACCGGGGGCGAAAGGGCTGGCCAGCAGCGCGACCAGCAATTCGGCGCCGCTTTCGGCCAGCGTTTCCGTCACGTCGGCGCTCGCCAGATCGCCGCCGACCAGCAGGCCGACGCGCACACCGCGGACATTCACCGGTCCCGGCATCGGACCGGCGTCGTAACGATCATCCTCCGGCGCGCCGATCTCGCCACCGCCCATTTCGGCCTGGAAACGAACCGCTGCGATCTTGCCCGCGTCGAGCAGCAGAGCGGCATTGTGCCGCTTGGCGCCGTCACGCCAGGAGGCACCGACCAGCAAGGCGGGTCCGCCATCGGCGGTATCCGCCGCCAGCGCCTGGGCCGTCGCCTCCACGGCGTCGAGGAAGGCAGGCTGAGCGATCAAATCCAGCAGAGGAACGCCGGACAGCGCGCCGGCCGGACAAACGACGAGGTCGGCGCCGCGGGCAGCGGCCTCCGCCCGGGCAGCGCGGATGCGGTCGGCGTTGGCGGCGAGACTGCCGGCGGCCGGATCGGCCTGGGCGAGCGCGATGGAAAGTCGGTCGGTCATGATGGCTGGCTCCCTTCTTGCGGGTCCTTTTGCCATCAGGGTAGCAGCGCCCCCGGCCGGGCGAAAGCCGCCGCTCGTCGCAGGTCGTCACGCAGGCGAAACAAGTGCTGGAAAGCTTAGATATAGAAGTTATAAAGACTTCGACGATTAGTAAGGTAACGAAGTTATCTTGATCATTCAAAGAAATATCCGAAATTAATAACTGGTAAAGGTTGCCGGCGTCATGCTTCCGCTTGCACACAAACTACGCGATGCGGGGGCATCCATGTATTACGCGGAGCTCAGCGGCCCGAACGGCAAACCGTCGGTGCTGTCCACGGCTGTGCAGAACGGCTCGTCAAAGACGGCCGGCACGGCGAAGGACGCGCTGGCCAAATCGGACGCGAAATCGGTCGATGGCGACAAGGCGGACAAGAAGAGCCAGTCGCCGGCCTACACCATCAGCCAGTCGATGGAATCGCTGCTGGACAGCATGACCGGCAAGGGCGGCGCCCAGGGGGCGGGCGGGGGTGGCAGCCTGGCGGCCGGCAACAGCGGCGTCGACCGCGCCAAGCAGGCACAGTCGCTGATGCAGTCGGCGCTGGACCACGGCAACGATCTGGCCGGCATGTTCGGCAAGGGCATCGACGCGCTGAAGCAGGGGCTGGGCGACACGCTGAGCATGCTGGGCGTTCCGAAGAACCGCATCGACGACGCGGTCAGCGGCTTCGGCGACAAGCTGAAATCCAAGCTGGACGGCATGGACCTCAGCCAAATGTCGGTGGACATGCAGGCCAGCCAGTCGCAATGGTCGATCGAATCCCACGGGATCGAGCTGGAGATCCAGGACGGCGACCGCAGCGTCCGCATTTCCTTCGCCAAATCGACTCTGGACTTCCGCCGCGACGACCAGCGGCTCCAGGCCTCGCTGGGCAAGGGCGGCGACATGGCGATGACCGCCACCGGCATGACCACCACGGCCACCGGCAAGTCCACCGGCATGATCGTCCGTTCCGAAGGCTTCAGCGAGGACGAGATCAAGGACATCCTCGGCAAGCTGAACGACATGGCCTCCAAGTCCGGCGGCGACGGGATGAAGGGGCTGGCGGTGCTGAAGCCGACCACCTCCAAGAACGGCGTCACCCACCTGACGCTCGACCTGTCCACCCCGGTGGACGGGCTGTCCGGCGGCAAGGACGGCGCGGCGGTCAAGGAAGCGGCCGCTGCCTCGTCGTCGGGCTCGACCGCGAAACCGCAGAGCGTCAACCTGACGGCCTGAGGCGCTTTTTTCGCAGCCAACTTGTCACAGCGCCGGCCCGGAACCGACCGGACCGGCGCTTGCCCATGCCGGATGGCTTCATTACAAGCGGACTGACGCCGGCCGGACAGCCGTGCCTCACCCGTTCCCGGAACCATCGCCCGGACAGAAGCCATGACCGACCGCGACACGCTGCTGGCCCTGAACCAGGCCTTCTACCGCGCCTTCACCAACCGCGACGCCGCCGCGATGGAAGCGCTGTGGGCGGAGACCCTGCCGGTGTCCTGCATCCATCCCGGCTGGACCGCCCTGTTCGGCCGCGATGCCGTGCTGACCAGCTGGCGCGACGTTCTGCGCGCTCCCAGCGGCATCACCGTCGAGGCGCGGAACGAGCGCGTGACCCTGCATGGCGACACCGCCCTGGTGGTCTGCGAGGAAACGCTGGGCGGTGCCGTGCTGGCCGCCACCAACCTGTTCGCACGGGAAAACGGCAGCTGGCGCCTTGCCCACCATCAGGCCGGTCCGATCGCCCAGGCCCGCGCCGACGTCGATGTCCCTGCCAAGGCTCCCCGCCGCCTGCATTGAGGACGGAGCCCACTTACGGCAAGCTTGCCACCTCCGGCGGAGTCTCCAGACAACGGACGAGATCGATCACGACCCGGTCGGCGGTGACCTGATCGGGATCGCTGTTGGTCAGCGCCACCACGCCCCAGCGATGCGCCTTCGAAAAGGCAATGTAGGCGTTGAACCCGCCGGTGGAGCCGGAATGCCAATGGATCGGCGTTCCATCCCCCGCCCAGGCGACGAACCAGCCGAGCGCCATCGCCCCCGCCCCCAGGCTTCCCGCGTCGGCCAGAGTCCGGCCATCGACCTGCACCGTCTGCGCCAGGGCCAGGGTCGCCGACGCCGCGGGAGCACAGCCCTGCCCCTCCGGCCCGGCGGCGCGACCGAGACAGTCGCCCAGGTTGGCGGACAGCCAGCGCAGCATGTCGTCGGCGGAGGAGTAGAGGCCGAAGGCCGGCAGCATCGCCGGCGCCTCCCAATCCGGCACGATCCGGCCGCGGGCATGGCCGGCCGCCTTGCGCGCCCGCTGCTCCGCCGTCGGCTGCAGGGTGGTGTCGCGCAGGCCGAAGCGGTCGGTCACCACCCGCTTCAGCAAGATCTCGTAAGGCTGACCGGCCGCGGCGGACAGCGCCTCCCCCAGCACCGCCATGCCGGCGTTGGAATAGCTGAAACGCACCCCCGGCGGCATCGGCAACCGATAGCCCGACAGCCACAGCGCAAGTTCGGCCCGCGACAGCGGCTTATAGGGGTTGCGCGGATCCTCCAGCCGGTTCCAGGAAAAGCGCGGGGTTTCCGGCACGCTGGGCAGACCGGCGGTGTGGGTGGCGAGGTCGCGCAGGCGGATGCGCAGGCCGTCATGGTCCGGCAGATGGGCGACTTGCACCGGCCCGACGCGTCGCAGATGCCGTTCCAGTGGATCGTCGGGTGACAGGCGGCCCTCCCGCACCAGTTCCGCCATGATGGTGCCGGTGAAAGGCTTGGTGAGGGAGGCGATCTGGAACAGCGTCCGCCCGTCCGCCGGTCCGCCGTCCGGACGCCCGGCGTCGCCGCGCCCGACCACCAGCGTCCGGCCGTCGCGGATCACGCCGACCACCAGACTGCCCGCTCCGTCCGGCGGCCGACGCTCTTCCACGGCGCGGGTCACCAGATCGACCAGCGGATCGCCGGCCCGATCCTCGGACCGATCGAGACCGATGGCCCCGGTCGGGCCGAAGGGAATGCTCCACAGCAGCAGACTTAAAACGCACAGCAGCAGCCTGCGCCGCATCCCCGCCTCCGCCCGGCCTCAGAATCGCAGGTTCGGAGAGTGGGGAGAGGTCCGGCGGGCGGACAGGGCCGCGAAGGGCGATCCGGCGAAAGACGGCGGCGGCGCGGTGGGGGGTACTCCCCAACCACCCGCGCCGCCTCAACCGGTCACTTCAGCCGGTCATTCGGGCGGGCGGCCATTCAGTTGGGCGGTCATTCGGTCGGGACGTCGGCCTTGGGCGGACGGCGGTCCTTGACGATGGACAGCGGCACGTCGTCGGCTGCGATCTCCAGGATCGGGTGGCCGTCCAGCAGCGACGGGCAGCGCTTCACCTGGGTGAAGGCCAGGAAGAAGTCGGCCTTGCGCCAGTCCGGCTCGATCCCGTTGACCAGGCGCAGCCAGGGCGGCAGTTCGAACCGGACCGCCAGCGTGTTGCCGCAGACGGTCAGGGTGTACTGCCGCGGCGGGGGGCGGCCGTCATTCTCGCGCTCGACATATTCGATCAGCTCCTGCAGCGCCTCGTGCAGGGAATTGCCCCAGTAATCCAGTTCGAACTTGCCGTCGGCGCCCCGTACGCCTCCGACGAACTGGTTGTAGTACACGTACTGGTTCGGATGCATGGCGCCCAGCTGCCACGCGTACACCACCGCGACCACGGTCATCGCGGCGGCGAAGCCCTGCCCCAGAGCCCGGCCGCCGCGCTGGGACAGCGTCCACAGCCGGTCGGCGGCGATGGCGGCCATCACCACGAAGGGCGGCACCAGGAACAGGAAATGGCGGATGCCGTTGTAGACCGACGGCCGCATCAGGATGAACAGCAGGATAGGCAGGAAGCCCGCCAGCGCCAGTGGGGTGTAGCGCACCAGCGTGAAGGCTCCGGTGCGCCGCCAGCCGCCGCGGGCCAGCCAGATCCCGGCCAGCACCAACGCCGCGGCGACGCCGATCACCACCGCTTCCGGCAGCTTCACCGCCAGATAGACCGGCAGATACAGGGCGGGCGGGTCGTTGGAATGGACCAACTCGCCCATGAAGAGGGTCTGGATGTCGATGGGGAAGTGCGAGACGACGCGCAGCGCCTCCAGGGGATTGCGCAACGGCCTCTGCACCACCCACGGCCAGAATACGGCCATGATCGCATAGGCGACGGGGATCGCCGGCCACAAGGACAGGAAGGCGCCGCGCGCATCGACCAGCGCCCAGCGATGCCCCTCCTGCCGCGTCACCAAGGCGAAATGCAGAGCCATCGCGACCGCCAGATAGAAGCCGGCAAGCACCCCGCCGACGCGGATCGCCAGCGTCAGGCCCAGCACCAAGCCGAACTTCAGCACCGCGCTGCGGCTGGGCCGCGGCAGTTGCTTGAGGATGCGGGTGGCGAAATAGAGCGTCCACACCATTCCGGCCGCGAACGGCACGTCCTTGGTGTTGTTGAACATCGCACCGTAATAGACGCCGCTCAGCGACAGCAGCGCGGCGGCGATGAAGCCGGCGCGCGGCCCGGCCAGCAGCCGGGTGTAGCGCCATGTCCCCGCGATGCCCAGCACACCGACCAGCGCGCAGAGCAGATGCCGCGTCTCGTATTCCTCGAAGGGGGAAAAGGGCACGATGACGGCGGTGACGAGGTCGAACAGGCCGCCGTAATAGGCCAGATCCTTGAAATGGAAGGCAGATCGGTCCTGGAAGAAGCTGGTGTAGTAGGACAGCAGCTTCTTGCCGTAGATGTGCTGCACCTCCTCGTCCGTGCTGATGCCGTAGCTGAGGAAGGTCAGGGCGGCGAGGATCAGCAGCCCCAGCAGCAGCGCGCGCGACAACCCGTCCCACAGCGCCGCCTCGCCGCGCGGCAGCGCGAGGCCGGCGGCAGTGGCGGTGTCGGAGGCGGTGCCGTGGGCGGAGGATGGCGGGACGGTTCCGGAGGAACGGCGGCGGGCGGCGGGCATCCCGTCACCAGCGTCTTCGTCGCCGGTGCGCAGGCGGGTCTCGATGCTCATCGCTGCCGCTCCTGACCCGCCGGATTGCCGACCGGATCGAACGGGTGCTCGCGCTCCTCGTCCGACGGACTGAAGCCGTGGGCTGAGCGCACGATGAACAGCGGCCTGCCCTTCACCTCGGCAAAGACGCGGCCCAGATAGTCGCCGATGATGCCCAGCGTGATCAGTTGGATGCCGCCCAGGAACAGCACCGCGACCAACAGCGATTCGTAGCCGGGCACGTCGACGCCGTGGAGCAGCGTGCGGACCAGCCGGATCAGGATGTAGACGAAGGCCACGCCCGACACGGCCATGCCCACCAGGCTCCAGACCCGCAGGGGGAAGGTGGAGAAGGCGGTCAGACCGTCGAAGGACAGGCGCAGAAGCTTGACGAAGCCCCATTTGGTGTCTCCGCCGGCGCGCTCGCCCTGTTCATAGGGGATGGCGGCCTGCCGGAATCCGACCCAGGCGAAGATGCCCTTCATGAAGCGCGTGCGCTCCGGCATCCGGTTGATCACCTCGACCACGCGGCGGTCCATCAGGCGGAAATCGCCGACCTCGCGCGGAAGCTTGATCTCCGACAGATGGTCGAAAACCCAGTAGAACAGCTTGGCGAACAGCCGGTGCTTCAGGCTCTGCCCGACGCGGGCGTGCCGTACGGCGACGACCACGTCGAAACCCTCGCGCCACTTGGCGATGAAGGCCGGCAGCAGTTCCGGCGGATGCTGCAGGTCGGCGTCCATCGGCACCACGGCGTCGCCGGTGGTGTGGCTGAGCCCGGCGGACAGCGCCAACTCCTTGCCGAAGTTGCGCGACAGGTCGACCACCTTCACCCGCGGGTCGCGGTCATGGACGTCCAGCAACCGGTCGACGGTGTCGTCGCGGCTGCCGTCGTTGACGCAGACCACCTCCCAATCCATCTCCAGCCCGTCCAGCACCGGCGTGAGCCGGGCGAACAGGGCGTCGATGTTGGGACCTTCGTTGTAGAAGGGGATGACCACCGACAGGCGTCCGCGCCGCGGACGGCCCAAACGATCTGTGCCGGGCCGGCCGGCAGATGGCTGGACTTCGCCGGGACTAGCGCCGGGACGGCGTGCGGAAGCGGTGCGGACATCCGAAGATGCCGCGGAAATGGGCGCGTCGGGAATGGACATGGCCAGCCGTCGGGTCAAAGCGTCAGAGACCGGGAGGATGAGGGATCGGCGACGACCCCGGACGGCCGCTGCGCCCTTTGGCATATACCACGATACCAGGGGATGTTCAAAATGCCTCTCCTGTGACCGCCGCGGCACAAAAAATGGCCTTTCCGCCCGTGAAAGCGCCCGCGGGACGGCAGCCCGCGACCCCACGCAACGGGCAAACATGCAAGGCGTCGGTTTATTCCACGCCTGCCGTCCGTTGCTTTCCCCTGCGTCACCCCGGTCCCTTCCCACTGCCGGCCCCTGCGGCCCGGCCATACCGGGGCATGTGGCATGCTTCCTGAAACAGGTCGCAGGGGCTGACCTTTTCCGGTCGCCCCGACCAAGCGCTGAGCAGCGACCCTGTGCCGACGGAGGCCTCGACCATGAGCCTTTTCAATCGCTTTTCCGTGGGTTCCAAGATCACGGCGGCCAGCGCCGGCATCCTGGTGTTCCTGGTGCTGATCGGCGGCATCGGCGTGGTGGCCCTATCCGATGCCGGCGGTGCGGTGGAGACCTACCGGCGGCTCGGCCAGCAGACCAACGAGGCCGGACGCATCCAGGCCCTGATGCTGGAGATGCGCCAGCAATCCACCCGCTTCCTGCTGACCGGCGATCCGGAGGTCGGCGCCACCGTCCGCCGCCTTGCCGGCGAAGCGGCGCAGACCATCGACAAGGCCCGCACCCTGTTCGCCGACCCGGCCCTGCTGCAGACCGTCGACCACATGGCGCAGGAAATCGCCCAATATCAGGAGGCCTTCACCGCGACGATGGAGTTGCAGGCCCAGCGCAGCAAGGCCATCGCCGAACTGGACGAGATCGGCCCCCGGCTGGAGGGTGCCCTGGACACCATCATGGACAGCGCCGGCGCCGCCGGCGACACCGACGCCGCCTATTTGGCGGGCATGGCGCTGCGCCACATGCTGTCCGCCCGTGTCTCGGCCACGCGCTACAACGTCGACGGCTCCCCGGCGCTGGCGAGCCAGACCCGCTCGCAATTCACCGACGCCGCCAGCCGCGGCGGGGCGATGATGGCGAAGCTGACCGACCTGGACCGCCGCAAGATGGCGATGTCCTACACCGCGATGCTGCGCGTCTACACCACCGGCTTCAACGCCGTGGTCAAGGCGACGACCGAGCGCGACCGGCTGGTGACCGAGGTTCTGACCCCCGTCGGCGATTCCATCGCTGCCGAGGCGGAGCAGTTGACCGTCGCCAGCGTCGACCATCAGAAGAAGCTGGGCGAAGAAACCGGCGCCTTCATCACCAAGGCGCTCACCGTGATGATCGCCGCTTCTCTGGTCGCGGTGGTCCTGGGGCTGGCGACCGCGCTGCTGATCGGGCGCGGGCTGTCGCGCCCGGTGGTGGCGATCACCGACCGCATGACCCGGCTGGCCGGCGGCGACCGCAACGTCGACATCCCCGGCCTCGACCGCGCCGACGAGATCGGCGGCATGGCCAAGGCCCTGCAGGTCTTCAAGGTCAGCCTGATCGAGAGCGACCGGCTGGCCGAGGCCCAACGTGCCGACCATGAGGCGCGGCGCGGCCGCGGCGAGCGGATCGACCGGCTCACCCAGGAGTTCGACCGGCTGGTCCTGGCGGCGCTGGGCCGGGTTTCCGCAGCGGCGACGCAGCTTCAAGCCACCGCGCAAACCATGTCCGCCACCGCCGAACAGACAACCCGGCAGGCCGACGCGGTCGCCAGCGCCTCCCATGAGGCGACCGGCAACGTCGAGACGGTGGCCGCCGCGACCGAGGAATTGACCGCCTCCATCGCCGAGATCGGCCGGCAGGTGGCCGAAAGCACCCGCATCGCCGGGCAGGCGGTCGCGACCGCCGAGAAGACCGACGGCACCGTCCGCGGGCTGGTCGATGCCGCCCAGCGCATCGGCGAGGTGGTGCAGCTGATCACCGACATCGCCAGCCAGACCAATCTTCTCGCGCTGAACGCCACCATAGAGGCGGCGCGCGCCGGTGAAGCAGGCAAGGGCTTCGCCGTGGTGGCGTCGGAGGTGAAGAACCTCGCCAGCCAGACCGCCAAGGCGACGGAGGAGATCGGCAGCCAGATCGCCGGCATCCAGGAGATCAGCCGGCAGGCCGCCGGTGCCATCGCCGAGATCGGCCGTGTGATCGCCGAGATCAACCACATCTCCACCACCATCGCCGCCGCGGTGGAGGAGCAGGGCGCCGCCACCAAGGAGATCAGCCGCAACGTCCAGCAGGCGGCGCGCGGCACCCAGCAGGTGTCCGGCAACATCGCCGGCGTCTCGGAGGCCGCGGCATCCACCGGCGACGCCTCTCGCGAAGTGCTGACCGCCGCCGACGGACTGAACCATGAGGCGACCGACCTGCGCGGCTTCGTGTCGCGCTTCCTGACCGACATGCGGGCCGCGTAAGAAACGGCATCGAACTTCAGCGCGGCCGTGACAGTTGTGGCGCTGGCGGGACCGGAACGGACCGGGTCTTGCCGGCGCCCTTCTTCTGCCGGGCAGCCCTGCTCTTTTACCCGGTTACATTCCCCTTGCGCCGCAGCGCCCCCTTCGGCACATAGGCGCCATGATCCTGACCCCCATCGCCATCGACGACATGCCGAAGGCCATCGCCGCCTTCGACGCCCATCTGGACGGCCATGCCCAAGCGCGGGCCGCCTTCCGCCGGATCGCCGCGACCTGGCCCGTGCGGCCGGAGGACGAGCCCGGCGGCGGCGTCGACACGCCGGCCCACCGGGCCGAAGCGGTGCGGATGGCCCATGCCCACGGCATCGACACGCTGGACGAGCCGCCCAGCCGCTCCTTCATGTGGGACGGCAAGGTGATCCGCACCGATGTCGAGGCGACGGTGATCGTGCATGAGGTGGCGCACTGGCTGTGCGCGGCGCCCGAACGGCGGACGCTGATCGACTACGGCTTGGGCCCCGGCCCGGAGACCACCGCCCGCAAGGAGGCCCGCGCCGACAAGCGCCTGTGCTTTGAAGACTGCATGCATGAGGAGCAGCAGACCTCGCTGCTCGGCGTGCTGTGGGAGGTGGAACTGGACCAGCCGGGGATCCTGGCCTTCCTGGAACAGAACTGGATGGAGCATTGGGAGCGGCCGAGCACCGCCGCCTTCTTCATCCGCCATGCCGAGGAACTGTTCACCCGTGGCCTGATCGACGTCGACGGCCGCCCGACGACGGCGCGCGAGTGGGCGGATGCGCGCAAGGGCGTTCTGGTGGGGTGAAGCGTCGGCTTCGAATGCCCCCACCTAACCTCCCCCGCTTCGCAGGGGAGGGACTGCCGCCACTCTCCCACATCAGCACCAATTCCCTCCCCCGCCCAACGGGGGAGGGTTAGGGTGGGGGTCTAACGCCCCCAACTCTCAACCGTCACGCCGCGGTGATGCGGGTGATAAAGGCTTCGATTTCATGGTCCAGACGGTTGAAGCTGCGCGACAGCTCTTCCGTGGTGTTCTGGACCGAGCCGGCGGAATGGCCGGTGGTCTCGGCGGCCTGCTGGACCAGACGCATTTCCTGCATCACCGCCATTGTATCGACGGCGGCGCGCTGGGACCGGGCGCTGATGTCGCGGGTGGCGGCGTCCTGCTCCTCCACCGCGGCGGCGACGGTGCCGAGCGACTCGTCGACCTGACGGATGGTGCCGACGATGGCGCGGATGGCGCCGACCGCGGCATGGGTGGCGGCCTGGACCGCCGCGATTTCCGCGCCGATCTCCTCCGTCGCCTTGGCGGTCTGGTTGGCGAGGCTCTTCACCTCCTGCGCCACCACGGCGAAGCCCTTGCCGGCTTCACCGGCGCGCGCCGCCTCGATGGTGGCGTTCAGCGCCAGCAGGTTGGTTTGGCCGGCGATCGACTGGATCAGGCCGACGACCTCCTCGATCTTGCGGCTGGCCTCGCTCAGCCCCTGGACGATGCTGTCGGTGCGGCCGGCTTCGTCCACCGCGCCGCGGGCGAGCTGCGCCGACTGGCTGATGGAGCGGGTGATCTCGTCGATGGAGGCGCGGAGCTGCTCGGCACCGGCCGCCACGCTCTCGACCTCGCTGGTCGCCTCCTGCACGGAATGGGCGACGCTGTCGCTGTGGTGGCTGGTCTGCTTGGCATTGTCGAGCATCGAATTGGCTTCGTTGCGCATCGAGGTGGCCGAGCGCACCACCTCGCCCATCATCGCCTTGACCGACGCCTCCAGGTCGTTGGCGAGCGCCGACATCGCCTGACGCCGCTCCTGTTCGTTGCGGATGCGCATCGCCTCCTGCTCGCGGGACAGTTCCTGCACCCGGATGGCGTTCTCCTTGAACACCTGGACGGTGCGGGCCATCTGGCCGATCTCGTCGCCGCGGTCCGCGGCGGGAATGTCGGCCTCCAGGTTGCCGCGGGCCAGGCGTTCCATCACGTCGGTCAGGCGCACGATGGGCCGGGCGATGTTCATGCCGATGAACAGGGCGACGCCGACCGTCACCAGCAACGCGCCCCCCGCCACCAGCATGAAGGCCTGGGTCGTGTTGTCGACCGATGCGTTGACCTGGGTGTAGGCGTCGGTGGAGACCTTGCGCTTGTAGTTCAGATAGTCGCGGCTGGTCGCGTGCAGGCGGGTGTAGGCCGACTGCACCTCCTGCAGGAAGTCCAGCGGATCGACACCCATCTTCAGCAGGTCGAGGAAACTCCCCACCTTTGCCAGATAGGTCGCGGCATCGCTGCCGAACCGCTCGAAATACTTCGCTTCCTCGTCCGTTTCGGCAGTGGCGCCCTTCAATGCTTCCGATTGGCCCTTCAGCTTGTCGAGCTGGCCGTTGAGGGCCTTCATCTCCTCATCCACCGCCTTGGGCGAGGCATTCGCGCTGCTGAGGATCACGGTCCGGTACATGCCGGCGTGGGCCACCGTCAAGGTGTCGGTCAGTCCCTGGATCTCCGCCTCACGCGTGAAGGAGCGGTTGAACAGGGTGTCGAGCAGCGTCGACTGCTGGGTGATCGCCGACCAGCCGAGCAGCGCGATCACCAGCATGCCGATGATCGCCGTCGTCGCCGGAATGGCCATCTTGACGGGGATGTGGAAGTTGTTGAGGAGGGTCATGGGGCACCTGCGTCGGCCGCCGGTCCGTGGCGCGAACCATCCGGCATGGCATTGGAGCGGAGGAACGGGCCGCGGTCGCGCGACGCCGGCTGCACCATCGGCGCCGCCCTGCGTTCCGCCATCGCCGCACCGCTCCGCGATACGTGGTTGGAACGAGATCCCTTTACGGGTCCGAATCCGTATCCGGGGCGGCCGTCCCGCCGGCACGACCGCCACCGCGTCATCTCATTCCGAAAATCTTTTTCAATGATTAACGGCAGTTTTTTTGTCGGAATCTTTGATCTGTCACAATAATCCGCCGGTTTTCCGACATATTCCCGCATGCACATCTTAGTCATACTACCATATGCGCCAAGGCATGCTGGCTTTCTCTTGGCCGGATCGAAACCGGCCGGACACCGCTGCGCCAGCAGGGTGTTCCCTTTTTCCGAGTTTTTCCAGAACAAGAAACATCCCTAGCGCAGTCGTTTTGCTTCAGAATGCATACAGTTAGAGGGTAACAGGAATTCACTCTCGCTTCAATGGCGCGAATCCCGGTCATACTGCCGCATGGGGCGCGCAGACGGACATCCCTTCCCGCCCGGGACATGACAGGGCCTGAAAGTCAATTCTCAGTCTTTTCAAGGATATGCCAAGTAGACGCGCCGCCGGCGCAGACCGCTTCAGCCCGCGGCCGACACCATGAAGGCGATGGAGATCGACACCGGCGACAGCAGGGTGGAGATCAGCAGCGACATCGACACCACGTCCCGCCCGGCGTTGTAGCGCTCGGCGAAGACATAAGCGTTGATGCCGATGGGCAGCGCCGCGGCGGTCACGGCCGGGGCGACCCACACCGGCGGCAGGTCGAAGACATGGGTGGCCAGCAGCCAGGTCAGCAGCGGATGCAGCCCGGTCTTCAGCAGGGCCACGACCGTCGCGGGCAGCACCGCGCCCGAGGCCGGGCTGAGCGCCAGCGACGCGCCCAGCGTGAAGCAGGCGCATGGAAGCACCGTCTGCGCCATCATGGTGAAGCTCTTCATCACCATGGGCGGGATCGGCAGATGGATCAGGTTGGCCGCCAACCCGAGGATGACCGACACCACGAGCGGGCTGGTCAGCGTCGCCTTGGCCGCCCCCAGCGTCGCCTGCACCGGGCGTCCGGACCGGCCGCCGCGCGCCGATCGCTGGGTCTCCGCCAGCATGGTGGCGGAGGTGAACAGCAAGGGCGACTGGAAGACGATCAGCAGCATCACCGGCACCGCCACCGTCGGCCCATAGGCCTCCATGATGATGGGCGAGCCGAGAAGCGCGATGTTGGAAAAGGAACTGGCGAGGCCGATGGGTGCGATCTGCTCCCGCCGGCCGGCCATCCGCATCCACAGCCCGCCCACCAGGAATACCGCGACCGCCGCGATGTAGAAGGACCCAAGCACCGCCCATTCCAGAGGATCGGGAATATCTGCCCGCGCCATGTTGGAGAACAGCAGCGCCGGCAGCGCATAGATGCCGAGGAAACGGGAAAGCCCCTGAACCATCGCATTGCTGAACCCGCGGTAGCGTGCCGCCCAATAGCCAAGGGCGATCAGGCCGAACATCGGCAGGACGATCTGGAAAATCAGCGACATGGACGCGGCACCGTGTGGGCGGGGTCGGCCTGGCGGGCCGACGATGCGGGGGCTTTCCTTACACCGATCCGTTCATTCGGCGGGAACGATCTCCAGCGGCGGGACGCCCAGCACGTCCACCAGGGTAGCGCCGGCCTCGATCTGCTCGGTCCACTGGCGCTCGCGCTCCAGCAGGGCGAGGCTCTGGGTCAGGGCGGCATCGGCGAAAGCCAGCGGCACGACCACCACGCCGTCCTCGTCGCCCAGGATCAGGTCGCCGGGGTTGACCGGCACGCCGCCGATGGCCGCGGTGACGTCCATCTTGCCGCCGAAATTCTTGTGCGGACCACGGGCAACGGCCCCCTTGGCGAACACCGGCAGGCCGAGTCCGCGGATTTCGTGCAGGTCGCGGACGGAGCCGTCGACCACCAGCCCGCCGAGCGCCCGGCGCTTGCAGCAGCGCACCACCCATTCGCCGGCCAGCGCCACGTCGTCCAGACCGCCGCCGGCCACGACGACGACGTCGCCCGGCTCGGCCAGGCTGACGGCATGATGAACCATGCTGTTGTCGCCGGGCATGGTGACGACGGTGCGGGCCTGACCGCAGATGCGCATGCCCGGCACCATCGGCTTGATCCGCGAATCCATGCTTTGGCAGCGGTTCAGCGCATCGGAGGCGACGCTGCTGGGCACCGACGACCATTTGGCGAGGGCGTCGGTGGACAGCCGGCGGTAGTCGACGAGATAGCGTTGCATGGCCATGGCAGGGTCCTTTCTTCGGTCTGGTCTTCGTGTCTGGATCGGGTTCGGAAGGGGCGTTGGGGGCGGTGACGGTTCCTGCGTCGCTCGATCCCGAAGCCGGCGGACGGTCAAGCGATCCGGGCGTCCTTATGCGGGAAGGATTCGGGACTTCAACGCGCTTTTCCGCGGAATATCTGCGAGCGGCACAACCCCCGGAGCTTTAGACGCCATTTATTTAGATTTTGAAGTGTACCCGTATAAGCCGTCATACGCAAGGAGGTTGACAATCTGTAAATACGTCATAGGAAATTTCATCCCGCTCTGCTGGTTATAACCAGGAGGCACACGCTCGGAACGTGAAATTACAAGACAGTCACCAGCCAAGCCTCGGAACTCCACAACTGCCGCAGCAGGCGGTGGGAATTGGGCAGAGTCGGAAAAACGTGACTGGGTATAAGGCGGGGAACTCGCCTACAATTGTATGATGCCGATGGCTTGTCTTGGCACAATCTCTGGATAGGCCCTTCAACCCGCAAAAGCGGGCCGGCACCACAGGGCGCCCAGGTCGGAGGAAAAGGCAGAGGAACCGCGACGCGGGGGACGGCGGGCGGGGGCCAGGGCCGGGCGGGTGGGCCGAAGATGGCAGGCCGGCAAACGCGAGCGCCAAAAAGCGAAAGGCCGGCACCCGAAGGTCCGGCCTTTTGAGATCGCATGCTCCAGCAGGAAGGCTGGAGGAAACTGGAGCGGGCGAAGGGATTCGAACCCTCGACCCCAACCTTGGCAAGGTTGTGCTCTACCCCTGAGCTACGCCCGCGCTCCGTACCGTCGTTCAGCAGCTTGTCGGTGCCGTCCGGCGGTGTGCGGCGGACTATACTCATCGGCCGACGCATTGCAAGCGCGTAATTTCAGTTTTTTGACCGGCTGGACGATTTTTTGCGGGCCCGGTACAAAGGGCGTCATGGACACAGCACCGACCTCCCTTCCGGGCGCCTCCCTTCCAGATGGGGACGCACCGCTGCCGACCTCGCCGGACCAATTGCTGGCGCGGCTCGACGCGCTGGGCATCCAGGCGACCACGCACAGCCACCCGCCGCTGCACACGGTGGAGGAGAGCAAGGCCCTGCGCGGCGCCCTGCCCGGCGGCCATTGCAAGAACCTGTTCCTGAAGGACAAGAAGGACCAGCATTGGCTCGTGGTGGCGCTGGAGGATGCGCGGGTCGACCTGAACCGGCTGGACAAGGCGATCGGGTCGGCGCGGCTGTCCTTCGCCTCGGCCGACCGGCTGTGGCGCGTCCTCGGCCTCCGGCCGGGGTCGGTCACGCCCTTCGCCCTGGTCAACGACACCGGGCACAAGGTTCGCGTGGTCCTGCAACAGGCGATGATGGAGCATGACCTGCTGAACTATCATCCGCTGCTGAACGACCGCACAACGGCGATCCGGCGCGACGACCTGCTGCGCTTCATCCGCGCCTGCGGGCACGAGCCGGCGATCGTCGATTTCGGCCGCACCGATGATTGACCGGCTCAGGCGGCGGTTCCACGCAATGCCTGCCCACGCAATGCTTGCTTGAGCCGCCTTGCGCGCTCACATATGTCGGCAACGATCAGGATCCGGACCGGCGACGGCCGGGCCGGCAACTCCATGGCCCACCGGGATGACCTACTGGGCCAGGCATCACCAACGGGACCGAAACACGCCATGTTCTCCATGCCCCCCGCCAACGGGTCCAAGCCCGCCGCTCCCGCCGCCGGTGCCGCCCCCAGTGCCGCCGACGTCGTCAAGGACAGCAGCGACCGCGCCTTCATGGCCGACGTGATCGAGGCCTCGCGCGACGTTCCGGTGATCGTCGATTTCTGGGCGCCCTGGTGCGGCCCCTGCAAGCAGCTGGGCCCGATCATCGAGAAGGTGGTTCGCGCCGCCAAGGGCGCGGTGCGCCTGGTGAAGATCGACACCGACGCCAACCCGATGATCGCCTCGCAGCTGCGTGTTCAGTCGATTCCGGCGGTCTACGCCTTCTTCCAGGGCCGGCCGGTCGACGGCTTCATGGGCGCCCTGCCCGAATCGCAGGTGAAGGCCTTCGTCGACAAGCTGGTGGCGCTGGCCAAGCAGGCGGGCGTCGGTGGTGCCGACGACATGCTGGAAGAGGCCTTCGCCCAAGCCAAGGAGCTGATGGAGGGCGGCGACCTGCAGGGCGCGCTCGACCTCTACAGCCAGATCATGCAGGCCGAGCCGGAAAACGCCCAGGCCTATGCCGGCATCATTCGCTGCCTGATCGCCGCCGGCGACCTGGAGAATGCCAAGCAGATGCTGGCCCAGGCGCCGGAAGCCATCGCCAAGGACAAGGAACTGGCCAACGTCCGCGCCGCCCTCGACGTGGCGGAGCAGGCCGCCAACGCCGGCCCGATCCCGGAGCTGATGGAGAAGGTCGCCCACGACCCGAACGACCATGCCTCGCGCTTCGACCTCGCCATGGCGCTGTTCGCCGCCGGCAAGCGCGAAGCCGCGGTGGACGAGCTGCTGGAGATCTTCAAGCGCGACCGGACCTGGAACGAGGACGGCGCCCGCAAGCAGCTGGTGAAGTTCTTCGAGGCGTTCGGCCAGACCGACCCGCTGACGGTGAAGACCCGCCGCCGTCTGTCGACCATGATGTTCAGCTGACGCTTTTCCGGACAAAGGACGGCTGTTCCACCGGCGAAGGGGTTCTATCTGATTGGCATGACCACGAACCCAACCAGAAATCCCTTCGATCCGGACTTCAGCCAGTTGCCGGGGATGCTGCCCATATTCCCGCTGGCCGGCGTCCTGCTGCTGCCGCGGGCAAGGCTGCCGCTGAACATCTTCGAGCCGCGCTACCTCGCCATGGTCGAGGACGCGCTGGGCAGCGGCCGCATGATCGGCATGGTCCAGCCGCTCGACCCCGCCGGGCGGGAACGCGAGCCGGCGGTCTATCACTGCGGCTGTGCCGGCCGCATCACCAGCTTCGCCGAGACGGACGACGGCCGCTTCCTCATCACCCTGACCGGCGTCGCCCGCTTCGAGATCGGGCGGGAGGTGGAGGGTGCGCATGGCTACCGCCGGATCGTTCCCGACTGGCGACCCTTCCGTAGCGACCTGGAGCATGAGGCCTGCGGCGACATCGACCGCAACCGGCTGCTCGGCGCGTTGAAGAGCTATTTCCGCGTCCAGGGCCTGTCGGTCGACTGGAAGTCCATCGAATCGACGCTGGACGAACGGCTGGTCAACTCGCTCGCCATGATCTGCCCCTTCACGCCCGGCGAGAAGCAGGCGCTGCTGGAGGCCCCGACGCTGGCGGAGCGTGGGAAGCTCTTGATCGGGCTGGTCGAGATGGCCATTCTCGACAGCCATGACGGGGACGGTCCGCCGCCCAAGCATTGATCCTTTCCTTGAACACTGCGAGACACGACATGGCGACGCCCGAGGACAAGAACAGCGAATCGAAAACCAGCGCGCGGGTCGACCCGAAGCTGCTGGAAATCCTGGTCTGTCCGCTGACCAAGGGGCCCCTGCGCTACGACGCCGAGCGCGGCGAACTGGTCAGCGAGCGCGCCGGACTGGCCTACCCGATTCGCGACGGCATTCCGATCATGTTGATCGACGAGGCCCGCAGCCTGGACAAGGCGGGGGCGTCGCGATGACCGGCGACGACTTCGGAACGGTCCACTGGCCGACCGAGATCCGCCTGAAGAAGGAGGAGAAGCGGCTGGAGGTCGATTTCGACGACGGCCGGACCTTCTACTACCCGGCGGAGTTCCTGCGCGTGGTCAGCCCCTCGGCCGAGGTGCAGGGCCACAACCCCAGCCAGAAGCAGACCGTCGCCGGCCGCCGTCATGTCGGCATCATGCGGGTGGAGCCGGTCGGCAACTATGCCGTCCGCATCGTTTTCGACGACCTGCACGACAGCGGCATCTACAGCTGGAAATACCTCTACGAGATCGGTACCGAGCAGGAGACCCTGTGGGCCGAATATCTTGAGGAGTTGCAGGCAAAGAGTCTGAGCCGCGACCCGCGGCGGTGATCGTGTCCCTCTCCCGACCCGACCCGGGAGAGGGCGCTCACCTCACTTCCAGATCGGTTTCCCGCTGCCCGGCAGGCCGTACAGGTCCCATTTCCGGCTGACCTTCTCCACGACCTCGTCGGTCATGTGCAGCTTCTCGCCCCATTCGCGCTTGGTCTCCGGCGGCCATTTGTTGGTGGCGTCCAGGCCGACCTTGCCGCCAAGCCCCGATTCCGGGCTGGCGAAGTCGAGATAGTCGATCGGCGTGCCCTCGATCACCGTGATGTCGCGGGCCGGGTCCATGCGGGTCGAGATCGCCCACATCACGTCCTTCCAATTCCGCGCGTCGATGTCGTCGTCCACGACGATCACCCATTTCGTGTACATGAACTGGCGCAGGAAGGACCAGACGCCCATCATCACGCGCTTGGCGTGGCCGGGATAGGCCTTCTTCATGCTGACCACCGCGATGCGGTAGGAGCAGCCTTCCGGGGGCAGCCAGAAATCGACGATCTCCGGGAACTGCTGGACCAGCAACGGGATGAACACCTCGTTCAGCGCCTCGCCCAGCACCGACGGCTCGTCGGGCGGGCGGCCTGTGAAGGTGGACAGGTAGATCGGCTTGCGCCGCATCGTCATGGCGGTGACGGTGAAGACCGGGAAGGGCTCGACCGAATTGTAATAGCCGGTGTGGTCGCCGTAGGGTCCTTCGTCGGCGTATTCGTCCAGGCTGACATGGCCTTCCAGCACGATTTCCGCCTGGGCCGGCACCTTCAGCGGCACCGTCTTGCACTCCACCAGCTCCACCTTCTTGCCGCGCAGCAGGCCGGCGAACTGGTATTCCGACAGGGTGTCGGGGACCGGCGTCACCGCCGCCAGGATGGTGCCGGGATCGGCCCCCAGCACGACGGCGCAGGGCAGCGGCTCGCGCTTGCCACTGGCGGCCCAGCGGTGATGGTGCTGGGCGCCGCCACGGTGCTTCAGCCAACGCATGATGGTCTTGTTCTTCCCCAGCACCTGCATGCGGTAGATGCCAAGGTTGAAGTCGTCCTCGCGCTTGCCCGTCGGCCCCTTGGTGACCACCAGCGGCCAGGTGATCAGCGGCGCCGGCTCCCCCGGCCAGCAGCCCTGCACCGGCAGCCGGCCGAGGTCGATGTCGTCGCCGGTCAGCACCACCTCCTGGCATGGCGCCGAGCCGACGGTCTTCGGCTTCATCGACAGCACGGTCTTGGCGAGCGGGATCAGCTCCAGCGCCTCGCGGAAGCCGCCCGGCGGTTCCGGCTGCTTGAGGAAGGCCAGCGTCTCGCCGACGGCGCGCAGTTGGTGCGGCTCGCGGTCCATGCCCCAGGCGACCCGCTCCACCGTGCCGAACAGGTTGACCAGCACCGGCATCTCCGAGCGCGTGCCGTCGGCCTTGATGACATTCTCGAACAGCACCGCCGGGCCGTTCTCGGCCAGCAGGCGGGTCTGGATCTCGGTCATCTCCAGCACGGTGGACACCGGTTCCTTCACCACCACCAGCCGCCCCGCCTTCTCCAGCCGGTCGATGAAGTCACGCAACGAGGTGTAGGGCATCGCAGGGTGTCCAGTGTGTGGGTGGTGCGTCCGAAACGGACGATAACCTTCAACTCGGCGGCCGGTCCGTCAAGTGCGGTGGGGGCTGGTTCACAAACAAAAACCCCTCCCCCACCCCCGGCGGACCAAGGGTCCGGCCGGGCGCGGGAAAGGGGCTTCGTCAAAGCTCACGAACTGGGGTGCGAGACCCGGTGCGGGATCAGTACATGTGCTGGCCGCCGTTGACCGACAGGGTCGAGCCGGTCATGAAGCCGTTGTCGTCGTCGACGAGGTACAGCACCGCCTTGGCGATCTCCGACGCGCGGCCGAGGCGGCCGACCGGGATGCGGGCGACGATCTTCTCCAGCACGTTCGGCGGCACCGCGCGCACCATGTCGGTGTCGATGTAGCCGGGGGCGATGGCGTTGACGGTGATGCCCTTGGCCGCGCTCTCCTGCGCCAGCGCCTTGGTGAATCCGTGGATGCCCGACTTCGCCGCGGCGTAGTTGACCTGGCCGTACTGGCCGGCCTGGCCGTTGACCGAGCCGATGTTGACGATGCGGCCGAAACCGCGCTCGCGCATGCCGTCGATCACGTTGCGGCACATGTTGAAGCAGGAGGACAGGTTGGTGTGGATCACCTTCTCCCACTGATCGTAGGTCATGCGGTGCATCACGCCGTCGCGGGTGATGCCGGCGTTGTTGATGAGCACGTCGACCGGGCCGAGATCGGACTCGATCGCGGCGATCCCCTTCTTGCAGGCGTCGAAGTCCGCGACGTCGAACTTGTAGGTCGGGATGCCGGTGCGGGCGGTGAACTCCTCGGCCGCCTGATCGTTGCCGGCATAGTTGGCGGCGACCTTGTAGCCGGCATTCTTCAGGGCGACGGCAACCGCCTCGCCGATGCCGCGGGTGCCACCAGTGACGACTGCAACACGAGCCATAGTTCTTCTCCCCAGATTTAGTGATGGTTGGTTGGTTTCTTTGACTTTTTATTTTTGGGCACGGGACTCCCTCCGCAGGTCCGGCGGATGCCCCAAGCCTTCAAGCGAAGCGGGCCGCTTCCATTTTGGAAAGCGGCCCGTCCGATCCTCAGTCGCGCTGGACGCAGAGGGCGATGCCCATGCCGCCACCGATGCACAGGGTGGCGAGACCCTTCTTGGCGTCGCGCTTCTGCATTTCATACAGCAGCGTGGTCAGCACGCGGGCGCCGGAAGCGCCGACCGGGTGGCCGAGCGCGATGGCGCCGCCATTGACGTTGACCTTGCTGGTATCCCAGCCGAGGTCCTTGTTGACCGACAGCGCCTGGGCGGCGAAGGCCTCGTTCGCCTCGATCAGGTCGAGGTCGTCGACGGTCCAGCCGGCCTTTTCCAGCGCCTTGCGCGAGGCCGGGATCGGGCCGGTGCCCATGATCGCCGGATCGACGCCGGCGGTCGCCCAGGAAACGATGCGGGCCAGCGGGGTGACGCCGCGCTTGGCCGCGTTCTCCGCCGACATCAGAACCAGGGCGGCGGCGCCGTCATTGATGCCCGAGGCGTTGCCGGCGGTCACCGTGCCGTCCTTCGAGAAGGCCGGGCGCAGCTTGCCCAGCGATTCCGGCGTGGTGCCGTGCTTCGGATACTCGTCATCCGATACGACGACGTCGCCCTTGCGGCCCTTGATGGTGACCGGGACGATCTCGTCCTTGAAGCGGCCGGCCTTCTGGGCGGCCTCGGCCTTCTGCTGGCTGGCGGCGGCGAAGGCGTCCTGCTCGTCGCGGGTCAGCTGCCACTTCTGGGCGACGTTCTCCGCCGTGGTGCCCATGTGATAGCCATGGAAGGCGTCGGTCAGGCCGTCGCGCAGCATGGTGTCGAGCAGTTCGGCGGAGCCCATCTTGGTGCCGTTGCGCAGATGCATGACGTGCGGCGCCATGCTCATGCTCTCCTGGCCGCCGACGACCAGGACGTCGGCGTCGCCGTTCTTGATCGCCTGATAGCCGAGCGCGACGGCGCGGAGGCCGGAACCGCAGAGCTGGTTGATGCCCATGGCGGTCGCCTCCACCGGGATGCCGGCGTTGACGGCGGCCTGGCGGGCCGGGTTCTGGCCCTGACCGGCGGTCAGGATCTGGCCCAGGATGACTTCGTCCACTTCCGCCGCGTCGGTTTTGGCGCGGGCCAGCGCTTCGCGGATCGCGACCTCGCCCAGAACGTGGGCGGGAACGGCGCTGAGAGCACCGTTGAAGCTGCCGATGGGCGTACGGGCGGCACCGGCGATGACGACTTCGGTCATTGAACGCTCCTCGAAATAGGACAGTTTTATTATAGCGCTGGTGGGACGCTCGGAGTGATTGTTACCTTAAGTCGGGCAATGTGACGGGTGCAAGCTGGCCGAAGGTCGCGGCGCTAACCTGTCGCAGCAAGCCATTCGGCCAGCGGATTCCACACTCCGGTCTCGGCACCGGCACTCACAACCATTCCGATATGGCCCAGCGGCGGGCGCAGAATGCGGGCATCGGGGATCGCGGCGGGCAGCGCCAGGGCGGAAGCGGGCGGGACGATGCGGTCGCGCTCCGGTATCAGGGCCAGGGTGGGCACGCGGATGGCGGCCGGATCGACCGGCAGTCCCGCGACCATCCAGGCACCGGCCATCGTGTCGTTGCGCCCGTACCAGCCGGCCAGCGCGTCGCGCGCCACACCGGCCACCAGCGGCACCCCGTCGTTCAGCCAGTCCTCCAGCGCGACGAAGGCTGCGGCGGCGCGGGAGTCCGGCGCCATGCGGGCGAAGCTGCCGAACTTCTTCAACGCCAGCAGCGGGTCGAGCTGGGCGAACAGCGCCTGCAACGCGTCGGTCGGCAACTCGCCCCAGCGCTCCAGCGCCGGTCCCCAGGGCTGGATGAAGGCGGCCACCCGGCGCGCCGTGGCCGCATCCTCTGCATGAAAATCCCAGGGCGTCGCCATCAGCCCGAGCCCGGCGAGCGACCGCGGCCGGCGCTGCGCCAGCGCCGCGGCCAGCAGCCCGCCCATGCAGTATCCCACCACCGGGACCGGCCGCCCGACTGCCTCGACCACCACATCCAGCGCGCGTTCCAGCCGGCCGGCGATATAGTCGGTCAGGGTGAAGCGGCGCTCCAGCGGCCCCGGCCTGCCCCAGTCCAGCAGAAGTGGGCGGAAGCCGCGCGCCGCCAGCCAGCGCATCAGGCTCTTGTCCCGCGACAGATCGAGGATGTAGGCCCGGTTGACCAGCGACGGCACGAACAGCACCGGCCGCCCGCCGGCCTCCTCGCCGTAATCGAGCAGGCGTGATCCGCCTTCGGTCCAGACCACCGGCGGGTCGGGCAGGTCGCGGACATAGGGATGCTGGCGGTAGCGCTCGATCCCGGTCAGGACCGCGTCGATGCGGCGCCGGACCTCGCGGTCAACCTCCCGGCTCAGAGGGTCGTCGGCGCTTGGCCCCGCGTTGCCCCGCAGCCGGTCGGCCTGCGACATTTCGTCCTTCAGCGCCGCCGCCCGTTCCCTCAGTGCCGGATTCCAGGGAAGCGAGCCGTTCCTCAAGAGCGGCAATGCGGCCGAGGAGCTGAGCAAGCTGCCCAGCGCCGCCGTCAGATGCAGGCCCAGCGGACGCGGCCCCATGCGAAGCGGCGTCCCGTCCGCCCGCTTCCCCTTTTCCCCTTTCCTGTCCTGTGGGCGCTCGCTCATCGAAAGGCCGTTCGCTTTGGGGAGAGACGTTGTGGGAGAAGGGTGCCGGACGGGGATCCCAACCGCTGCCGGGCATGCCGCCCCCACCGAATCCGAATCCGGCAGGTCCGAAGGCGAATGGTGCCACGGCCGCCATGCCCTGCCCCATCATCTGGAACATCCGGGCCATCATGTCGGCCGTCTCCGGATCGGCGGCACCCGCCGTCCACTGGTCCTGCCACAGGTCCAGGTAGCGGCGCGCCAGCGATTCATAGGATGGCGGATCAGGCGGAGGATTTGGTTGCGACGGGTCGGCCATGGCCGGATTATAAGGGCGGCGGGGCCGGATTGACCAGTGCGGCATGGCTCCCCACCTGTCCATTCGGGTATCGTCGGAGGCTGTCCGGGTGCGTCTCGCTTCTCCGTCAGTGCGGCAATCCGGACCGCAACCGCGGCGGTATGCCGCGGCGCAACGCTGGACAAATTGCTATCCCTTCGAGTAGTCCTAATGACGGAACAATTTCCGCCGCAATGTCCCCGTGTTCTGGAACATGATGGTTCTGGAATATGTCCCTTCTTGAAAGAGTCCGCGATGGCCGACAAGGAAGACCAGAAGTCCGCTCCGATCACGATCAAGAAGTACGCCAACCGGCGGCTCTACAACACCGCCACCAGCAGCTATGTCACGCTGGACCATCTCTGCCAGATGGTGAAGGACGGGCTGGACTTCGTGGTCTATGACGCCAAGACGGGGGAGGACATCACCCGCTCCGTCCTGACCCAGATCATCGTGGAGGAGGAGAGCAAGGGCCAGAACCTGCTGCCCATCAGCTTCCTGCGCCAGTTGATCGGTTTCTACGGCGACAACATGCAGTCGGTCGTGCCGCGCTATCTGGAATATTCGATGCAGGCCTTCTCCCGCAATCAGGAGCAGATGCGCGACTATTTCCAGAACACGCTGGGCGGCATGTTCCCGTTCGGCCGCCTGGACGAGGTCAGCAAGCAGAACATGGCGATGTTCGAACGGGCCATGCGGATGTTCACGCCCTTCGGCGTCGCCGGCGCCCCGGACGACGTCGCCGGCCAGCGTCCGGCCGGACAGCCGGGCGCCACGACTCCCCCCACCCCGGCGGCCGGCGCCACCTTCGACGAGTTGCAGAAGCAGATCGACGAGTTGCAGAAGCAGATCGCCAGCATCGCCAAACCGCCCGGCAAGACCGACGTCAAGTAACCGGTCGGCAAGGTTCCGGCGGACTGGCAGCACGGAAGGCGGGGGCATACCCCGCCTTTTTCATTGCGCCGGCCGAATCAGGCGCGCAGGCTTGGGGCCGTGCATAGGGGGCACCTTCTCGTCCACGGTGCCGGTCCGGCGGCTCTGCCGCGTGGGTTCGGCCCGTCCAACCGTCAGGAGGGAACCGACCATGACCACCGAACTGACCGTCTCCATCACCCTGGCCAGCGACGATCCGCGGGAGGTTTCCCGTTTCGAGGACATGCTGCGCGAGTGGCTCGACCACCAGCCGGGCGTGGCCGGGCTTGCCATCGCCGACCGCGGCAACGATCTGGCGGCCGAGAACATCTGGCGCGCGGCCCGCAAGGCCACCTTCGGCCCGGCGCTGAAGAACCCCTTCGCGCCCTGACAGGCCGAACCCGGGGAGCGATCAGCCCCTGAACAGGTGCGGGACCATCGCCCAATCCGGACCGCCGCCAAGGCCAAGCCGCGGGTCGGTCGATTCCCGCACCCCCATGCCCAGGCACTTGTCGCCGACGATCCAGGCATGCAGGACGGCGCGGCTGTCCTCCTCGCGGAAGCAGGGCGGAGTTTCCAGCCATACGGCCCCATGTGCGGCGACATCCCCGCCAATCTCCGGCCCATCATCCGCGACCAGCGCGCCGTGATCCACGACGCGGGTCGGCGCGCCGTCCAGCCCGTGGAAGGCCCGCACCGTCACCATTTCCGCCCCGGCGATGCCGCTGGGGTCCAGTGCCGCACGGCACAGGTTGGGATGGCGCGGGTACAGGGACGACAGCACCGCCAGCAGGCCGTGGTTCGACCACAGCCAGCACCACAGCGGCGACAGCACGCTCATGCCGCTGCTGCGCAGCCGCTGCAGGAACCCGTCGTCGGCCAGCCCGTCCCAGGGATAGAGCTTCGCCAGCCAGGAGATCGCCTGCCCCTCGTCGTCGAGGAAGCGCCGGCCGTCCCAGGCGATGGAGTGCAACGGCAGCAGCCGGGTGTCGATGCCGGCCTCCGCCGCGGTTGCGGCCAGATAGACCAGTTCACCCTCGCGCACCGGATCGGGGGTGGCGCAGGTCGCATGCATGCGCCCACGGCCGGGCACGCCTGCCGCCATCTCCTCCCAGCGCTCGACCAGCGCCTCGTGCAGGCCGTTGAACTGGTTGGCGTCGGGGGCCATCGCCTCGCGCCAGTTGCGCTGGATGATGGAGGCGGCGAACAGCCCCTCGCCGGTGTCGTAATTGCAGCCCAGCAGCTTGATGCTGTCGCGCCCGTCATAGGCCAGCGTCAGCCGCCCGGCGAGCCCACCGGCCCGCTCGTTGCGCCGCCCGCCGGCCCAGTAATCGGTCCAGGACGCCTCCAGCATCCGCGCCAGATCGCCGCGGATGCCGAGTGCGGCGAACAGCTTGTGCTCCACCACATGGCGCACGGCGACGGCGATCATGCTGTGCAGTTCGTCCGCGACGCTTTCGATCAGATCGATCTGCGAGGCGCTGAACTCATAGACGGTGTCCTCCCGCCAGCCGGCCCCGGCCGACATGGCGCGCACACCATAGGGATATTTGCGGAGACCCGGGCGCCAGTCGGCCCGCGGCTTCATCGTCGTCCTGCGCATGCCTGTTCCGATCCCCTGCGTATCAGGACCGGGAGGCCGGACGGCACGCGGCGGCGAAGGTCCGGCGCATGGATGAGATGACGGGCGGCAGGCTGGTCAACTGTCCACTGGGCAACGCTCTACTCCGGGGGAGGCCAATCCGAGGAAGACGCGGATGCTCGCGACGCAATCGCTGCGGCGCAAGCACGGCCTTGCGTATGTAACCTGCCCCGCCGCGGCGCGCCAGCGCGCATCCGCGATAGCTCCCCCCGATCGGGCGGGCAGCGGAAGCGGAATGGACCGCCGCGACGCAGGGCCGCAACGGTCCATTCCCGCAGTCTTTACAAAGCCAGTCTTCAAAACGGCCCAGTCTTCAAAACGGCAGCCGGAAAAGCGCGCTCAGATCAGACCCACCGAGGGACGGTGGGCGAGCGAGCGCATCGCCCACAACGCCAGACGGCCGCGCCGCGGCTTCATCACCGCCGCCGGCCGGATCGGGGCCGCTGCCGCAAGCGCTGGCACCAGGGCCGGCCTGTCGTTTTGCGCGCTGCTGCCGAGGCGCCGGAGCCGGCGGGCGGCCAGAACGACGCGCAGCACCTCTTCTTCGGACACGGCGCGGCGGGCCGGGCCGGTGGCGAGGCTCGCCGCCTCGCACAGGGCCGCCCGTTCGGCCAAAAGCCCGGTCAGGCCCTTGGCAGCCGCCGTCAATGCAGCTTCATCGTAAAGGGCGAGGACAAGCGTCCTCAACCCGTGTTCCATCCGTGTGGACATGGCGGGCGCTCCGGAAAAACGGAATGGCGTGCGGATCGGATACCGATGGATCGGCAGGCGAGATTATCCGTGCGCGGCACCCGTTCGGCCATGCGCCCCAAGGTGGTAACACCCCGACTGCGGCTCCGTGATGCTGGAAAGCCACACTCGCTGTACCGGTAAATATCTGGATATGTCGGGATCAGTCCGCCCCGACGGCGGGAAGAAATGGTGGAGCCAAGGAGGATCGAACTCCTGACCTCTACAATGCCATTGTAGCGCTCTCCCAGCTGAGCTATGGCCCCACTATACTTTTCTTCCACTTGACCAACACTTTGTGTGTTGGTGCGCTTGGAGGGAGTCGAACCCCCACGGCCTTTCAGCCACTAGGACCTGAACCTAGCGCGTCTACCAGTTCCGCCACAAGCGCGTCCGCGTTTCTTGGGGTCACGCGGGGCGCTCTATGTACCCAGACCGACCGCCGCGCTCAAGAGGAAAAATGCAATCGCGCAAAAGTTTTTCCGGGGGTGGGGGTGAAGGGTGCGAAGTTCGATCCCCGCCGCCCCCTGCCTACTCCGCCGGCTTGATCGCGTAGAACCGGTAAACCCGCACGCCGGCCTCGATGGCGGCGACGCGGCGGGCCCAGAGTTCGACCTCCTCCATCACCGCCAGCTTGGTGGGGGTGTCGAGTTGGAACCTTTCCAGATGGTCGACCAGCCCCTGGATGGCGGACAGGATCAGGCCGCGGTGGGTGTCGGTGATGTCCTCGGCGATGCGGAGGTCGAGGTTGCGCTGGGCGAAGGCGTTGGCCATGCGGTCCTTGGGCCACAGGTTCGGCGTCAGCGGTTCCTTCTCGCACCAGGTCTGCACCGCCTTGGCGCCTATCACCTCGGCCTCGGCGATATAGTCGGTGATCAGCAGATGGCCGCGCGGCTTCAGCGCCAGTTCCATCCCGTCGAACATCTGCTCCTTGTCGCGGACGAAGAACAGGCCTTCCTTGTAGACGATGGCGTCGACGCGCTTGGGATAGCCGAAATGCTCGGGGTTGAAGGTCTCGATCGGCGCCTTCTTCTCCAGCCCCAGCTTGAAGGAACGGACCATTCCTTCCTTCGCCAGCAGGTCCGACGCCTCCAGCCCGGTGACCCAGCAGCCGTATTTGCCGGCCATGGTGCGGCTGGTGCCGCCCAGTCCGGCGGCAAGGTCGAGCACGCTCATCGCCGGGTTCAGGCCCAGCGGCTTGACCAGATAGGGGATGTGATCGGCGCCGCCGGGCGTGTTGAAGCCTTCGCCCCACATCTTCTCCGCCACTTCGATGCGGGTGGCGGTCCACAGCGGCTTGCCCCAGCGGTTCATGCCGGGACCGGGGCCGGGATCCGACGGCTGAGGCTCCGCCGAAGCCTGCTGCGAATCGTCGCCCTTCCTGGCCTTCAGGCCGGACAGGTCGTAGCCTTCCCACCAGGCGTATAGCCGCGTCTTAAGGCTCGGTCCGTGCCCGGACGATCCGTCCTTGTCCGTCATCGCCGTCGTCCACCCCATCGACCGATCGACGCCGCCGGCATCCCCCGTTCGGCGCCGCACGGCGCATCATCCTTGCGGTTGTTCCGTGACATTGAAACACACCACCCGCAAGAATTCCTCCAGCCTCAGGTTAGACTGACGCTAATTGCATGCAAGTGGAAAAATTTCCCTGCTGTAACGCCGTCTTTGGGGCGTGGCGTCAGTGCGCCGCCTTGGCCGGTGCCGGGGTCGATTCCGGCAGGGAGGCCATGCGCGTACCCGCTGCGTTCAGGACCGGGGCGCAGGCGGCGGGCATCTTGCGGACCACCCGCGGTTCCGGTTTGTAGCCCGGCGGACGCTCGATGGCGGGGGAGGCGCTGGTCAGCCAGGACATCAGTTCGTCGTCGCAGCCGTCGCCGTCGGGCTGGGCCGTCTGCTGCTCGCACAGCGGGCTGCCGGCCGGACAGCTCAAGCGGATGTGCATGTGGCCGTCATGGCCGTGCCAGGGCCGCAGCTTGTTCAGGAAAGCTCGGTCGGACCAGTTGCGCTGGCACATCGCCAGCTTGATCGCCGGGCTGACGAAGATGCGGGAAACCCGCGCGTCGCTGGCGGCGATCTGGACCATCTTCGCCTGCCGGTCCGACCAGTCCCCGGTCACACGCATCCGGTCATAGTCGACATACTTGATCTCCTCCAGCCGCTCGCGGCCGGCGCGCCCCATCGGCGGCAGGTCCAGCCGCAGCCAGACATCGGCGTCCAGCCCGATCTGGTGGCTGGCATGGCCCGACGGCATCGGGCCGCCGCGCGCCTGCCCCATGTCGCCGATCAGCGCGGTGCCCAGCCCGGCGAGCGCCACCCGCTGGCCGAAATCACGGAGCATGTCGACCAGCACCGGGTGGCCGTAGTTGCGCTTGCGTGACAGGCGGATGACCTGATAGCCGACCCCTTCGGGCGGCAGGGCGCGGGCGCCGGCGACACATCCCGCGGCATAGCCGCCGATGGACTGCGCCCCCCCCAGCGACGGGCCGGACACTGCGCCCCAGGCGACGCTGGTGGCATAGGCCGGGATCGGCGCCGGCTTTTTCTTTCGCTGCTTTGCGTCGGCCGCACCCGATGCCAGCAGGGCCGACACAAGCAGGGCGACAGCCAGCCCGACGCACGCGACAAGCCTGAAGGCAGGCCCCCCAAAAGCGCGAAATCCCATATCCGTTCCCCGCATCGCCGCCAGCACCGCCGCCAGCACCGCCACTGTTACGGCTATAGCGGAGTCGTGGTTAAGGAATGATGGAGGACGCATCGGGGTCGCACAACCGGACGGTCAGGCGCCGTTCCGGTCCATCCGGGGTGCGCCCCTTGGCCGAAGCTGCGGCTTGCGGCGCTCAGTCCAGCGTCTGGCGGTAGCGTCTCAGCGCCACCACCGTCACCACCGTCAAAAACAGGAGGAGCGCCAGCACCTCCGCCGCGATCTCGGCCAGCCCGTTTCCTTTCAGCAGGATGCCGCGGACGATGCGCAGGAAATGGGTCAGCGGCAGCAGTTCCCCCACCGCCTGCGCCCATCCGGGCATGCCGCGGAACGGAAACATGAAGCCCGACAGCAGCATCGACGGCAGGAAGAAGAAGAAGGACATCTGCATCGCCTGCAACTGGTTGCGTGCCAGCGTGGAAAAGGTGAAGCCGACGGCGAGGTTGGCCGCGATGAACAGGATCAGCACGGCCGACAGCAGGCCAAGGCTGCCGACGATGGGCACGTCGAACAGCAGCCGCGCCGCCACCACGATCAGCAGCACCTGGACATAGCCGATGGCGACGAAGGGAACGATCTTGCCCAGCATCACCTCGAACGGGCGCACCGGCATGGCCAGCAGGTTCTCCATGGTCCCGCGCTCCCGCTCACGGGTGACGGCCAAGGCCGTCATCATCACCATGGTCATGGTCAGCACCACGCCCATCAAGCCGGGCACGACATTGTATTGGGTGATGCCTTCCGGGTTGTAGCGGCGGTGGATGCGCAACTCCACCGGATCAGGATCGGCGCGCAAGGCCGCCAGCGGTCCGGTCAGGTCGGGGTTCAGCGCCTGCCGCGCGATGGTGGACAGGGCCGACAGCGCGTTGCTGGTCGCTGCCGGGTCCGTCGCATCCGCCTCGACCAGCAGAACCGGGCGGGTACCGCGTTGCAGGTCGCGGGCAAAGCCGGCGGGGATGGTGACGGCGAACTGCACCTCCCCCTCCGCCAGCAACCGGTCGATCTCGGCCTCCGACGTCGCGGCACTGGTGATGGCGAAATAGCGGGAGTTTTCCATCGCCGCCACCAGCGTCCGGGCAAAGGGGCTGGAGTCGGCGACCAGCACGGCGGTGGGCAACGCCTTGGGGTCGGAGTTGATGGCGAAGCCGAACAGGATCAGTTGCAGGATCGGCACCCCCACCATCATGGCGAAGGTCAGCCGGTCGCGCCGCATCTGGATGAATTCCTTCACCATCACCGCCATCAGGCGGCCTGCCGATATCCGCGCCATCGCACCGCCTTACAGGGCTTGGGGGTGGGAGGAGGGTAGCGCGGTTGGGTGGAGGCGTCGATTCCCCCTACGCCACCCCGTCCGCCCGGTCGAACTGCAAAGCCGCCAGCCTTGCGTAGAGACCGCCCTGCGCCACCAGTTCGGCATGGGTGCCGGTCTCCACCACACGGCCCTTGTCCATCACCACGATGCGGTCGGCGTTCAGCACCGTCGCCAGCCGGTGGGCGACGATCAGGGTCGTGCGGCCGTGCATCAGCCGGTCGAGCGCGTCCTGCACCATGCGCTCGCTCTCGGCGTCGAGCGCGCTGGTCGCCTCGTCCAGCAGCAGCACCGGCGGGTCGCGCAGGATGGCGCGGGCGATGGCGAGGCGCTGGCGCTGGCCCCCCGACAGCCGCACGCCCTTCTCGCCCAGGAAGGTGCCGAGCCCCTCGGGCAGCGCATCGAGGAAGTCCAGCGCATGGGCGGCCTCGGCCGCGGCGCGCACCTCGGCATCCGACGCGTCGGGGCGGCCGTAGCGGATGTTCTCCCAGGCATTGGCGGAGAAGACCACCGGGTCCTGCGCGACGAGGCCCAGCCGGCGCCGCACATCCACCGGATCGGCGTCGCGGAGTTCGACGCCGTCGAGTCGCACCGAACCGGCCTGCGGGTCGTAATAGCGCAGCAGAAGCTGGAACACCGTCGATTTGCCGGCTCCCGACGGGCCGACCAGCGCCACCCGCTCGCCCGGCCTCACGTCCAGCGAGAAGCCCTCAAGCGCCGCCCAGTCGGGTCGGGAGGGGTAGTGGAAACGGACGGCGTCGAAGGACAGGGCCCCCGCCGCCGGGCTGGGCAGCGGCTTGGGCACGGCCGGCGCGCGGATTTCCGACTCGATGGCCAGCAGGCCGAACAGGCGCTCGGTGGCGCCGGCGGCGCGCTGCAGGTCGCCGATCACCTCGCTGATGGCGCCGACCGACCCGGCGACGACCACGGAATAGATGACGAAGGCCGACAGCTCGCCCGGCGTCAGCCGCCCGGCCACCACGTCATGGCCACCGATCCACAGGATGATGCCGACGGCGCCGAACACCAGCACGATGACGATCACCGTCATCAGCGCCCGCACCCGCACGCGGCGGATGGCGACGTCGAACGCCTCCTCAACCCGCTTGCCGAACAGGGCGCGGTCGATGGCCTCGTGGGTGTAGGCCTGGACCGTGCGGATGGCGGCCAGCGTCTCCTCCACGAAGGAGCCGACGTCGGCGATGCGGTCCTGACTGTCGCGCGACAGCTTGCGCACCCGCCGGCCGAAGAACACGATGGGCGCCACCACCAGCGGAACCACCAGGGCCACCAGCCCGGTCAGCTTGGGCGAGGTGATCAGCAGCATGCCGGTGCCGCCCAGGAACAGCAGCGCGTTGCGCAGCGCGATGGAGGCCGACGATCCGACGACCACCTGCAAAAGCGTGGTGTCGGTGGTCAGGCGCGACAGGATCTCTCCGGTCTTGGTCGTCTCGAAGAAACCCGGCGACAGGGTCAGCACATGGTCGTAGACGGCGCGCCGGATGTCGGCGACTACCCGCTCGCCGATCCAGCTGACCAGATAGAAGCGCCCGTAGGTGGAGGCCGCCATCAGCGCGATCACCCCAAGCAGCACCAGCAGCGCCCGGTCGAGCAGCGAGGTGTCGCCGCCGGCGAAGCCCTGGTCGATCAGCACCCGCATCCCCTGCCCCAGCCCCAGCACGGTGCCGGCAGCCACGGTCAGCGCCACCATGGCGCCCAGGATGTGCAATTTGTAGGGGAGGAGGAACGGCACCAGCCGTCGCAGCGGTCCAAGATCGCGGCGGCGGGCATCCGGCTCGCCGCGGGCGGAGGCGGCGATCAGGTCGGGGGAGGGTTGGCGAGCCACGCTGTTCCCGCTTGTCTGTTGGGGGTATTGCTGCGGATCGCTGCCATATAGCGTGGTTGAAAGGCACCAACAAGGCGACCGGCGGGTGAAACCGCCCGGAAACCGCCCGCGGATACTTGCATGGATGCCTCGAATGAGCGGCGATTCCAGGGTTGCGCCGGCGGAGGTGTTTTGGTATAGACGCCGCTCGCTTTGCAGGAACCCCGGCCATGAAGACTGACATCCATCCCGACTATCACGAGATCACCGTGGTCATGACCGACGGCAGCTCGTTCACGACCCGCTCCACCATGGGCAAGCCGGGCGACACGCTGCGCCTCGACATCGACCCGAAGTCGCACCCGGCCTGGACCGGCGTGCAGAAGCTGCTGGACACCGGCGGGCAGATCGCCAAGTTCAACAAGCGCTTCGCGAACTTCGGCCTCAAGAAGTAAGCGGTTCTCGCGCTTCTATCCTGCCGATGCGAAAAGGGCGTCCGACCGGTTCGGACGCCCTTTTCGTGTGTGCGTGTCGTGAAGCCTCGTGTCCCGGGGCTCCTTTACCCCACCGCCGCGGCGGCCTCGCGCTCCACGTCGGCGCGAACCATGGCGTCGAGCCGATGGACGCGCATATAGAGGCTGTGGCTGCGCTCCAGCAGGCTGCGCAGGCCGGATGGCAGCTCCTCGTTGTCGGGGCCGCTGGGATCGGAACAGATTTCGCCGCCGGACAGCGCGAAATCCTCGCTCGCCGCCTGCTCCTTCGTCATCTCCCCGGCATGCACGGCCTTCTGCGCCAACAGCCAGGCCATCACCTGGGTCAGGCGGCTGGTCACCCGCATTGACTCGTAGGAGATCTGCAAACGAACCTGCGGCGGCAACTTCCGGTGTTCGGCCGCGTCGTGGTAGGCAATGTAATTCCGCGCCTCGATCAAGAGGGCCATGGTCTCGTCGTAGGGACCGTTGAAGAAGAAGGTGTGCGTCATGGTCGTCGGCCCCCTCCCGCGGGCTTACGGCCCTAGCTTGAGCCTTGCCGCAACTGATTAACAATTGGTGACTGGGCGGTATCCGGCAACCCCAAGCGGGGTTTCACCGGAGTTGGTGCGGCCGCCCTCTTGAACAGGACAGAGCATCGATTATCTCTCGCTCGTCCGGCGGATGCCCATACGGGGTCCGCTACCAACCCGCCCCTAGAGGACCGACCGATGTCGTGGTCCTCGACGGCCGTATCGCTCTTTTGGAGGATATGTCATGCGCAGCTACGACCTTTCGCCGCTGTTTCGTTCCACCGTCGGTTTCGACCGCCTGTCGCGTCTGCTGGAGACCGCGACCACCGGTGACGAGGCGGCCTCATACCCGCCCTACAACATCGAAAAGCTGAGCGAGGATTCGTACCGGATCACCATGGCCGTCGCCGGCTTCGGTCTGGACGACCTCAACATCACCGCTCACCAGAACTCGTTGACCGTCACGGGTAAAGCTAAGAAGGACGAGCCGACCGGCCAATTCCTCTACCGGGGTATCGCCGGCCGCGCGTTCGAGCGCCGCTTTCAGCTCGCCGACTTCATCAAGGTGACCAGCGCGTCTCTTCAGAATGGCCTTCTGCACATCGAGCTGGCACGCGAGGTACCCGAAGCGATGAAGCCGCGGAGCATTCCGATCGCCACCGCCGCCGGCAGCGAAACGGTGCAGGTCGAAGCGCCCGCTCCGGCTCCCGCCCTGACCCAGCAGGCGGCCTGACGCACCGACGCGGTCCGTCCGTGCATGACGCGGACGTGAGAACGGCGCCCCGGACCTTCCGGGGCGCCGTTTCCTTTGTCGAACCGCGGGTCTTCGCGGCGCCTATTGGCCCAGCTTCGCGGTGTCCAGCACGATCATCGCCACGCCGATCTTCTGCTTTCCGGTAGGATCCAGCACCGGAACGCTGGCTTCGGCCAGCATGGCGCCGGTCTTGGCGTCCTTCTCCGGGTCGGTCATGTAAAGATCGGCATTGCCGGTGAAGACCTTCTGCCATTTCGGCTCGTCACCCTGCCAGAGGTCTGAGGTTCCCCCGGTCTGGGCGACATTCAGCCCGTGATCGTCCATCAGAAGGATTTCGACGATCTTGCCGCCGCTGCCGGCGACGACCTGCTTCAGCTGCTTGGACACCGCAGTCGACGAGACCTCATCGAAGGCCGGATTGGCACCGCCTGCCTTGGCGGCCGCCTTCCACGTGTTGTCCATCTCGTCGATCTTCGCCTGGGCGATTCCGGCATTCTTGGTGTTCTGCGATTTCACCGCCCCGACCACGGCCGGGTCGCTCAGCCATGGCTGGGCCTGCTGGCTGACCGCCTTGCGCACCGCTCCCTCCAGGGCGGGGTCCGCGGCGGATGCCATGGAGAGCGTGCCCGCGCACAGAAGGGAAATCGCGCAGCCGGCAATCCAGTATCTGGTCTGCGTCATGTGATGTCCTCCCAGTCGTTTGGCCCGATCATGGGCGTGGCGATGGTCGGACTCCCGGTGCCGGCGCCACAGCACCGGGCCTTGTTTTTCCGTCAAACGGAAGATCCGTGATACGGATCAAATGCTGCATATCGGCTCGGCTACGGGTAAGACCCGGCAGGGCGTCATTGCCGCGGAAAGCTGTCCGGCGGCGCCAGAACCCACTCGGCATAGCCGGCGCGCAGCAGCTCGAAGGCGGCGACCAATCCGGCGGCCCCGGCATAGGCGGTGACCAGCACCTGCTCCGGCGACACCTGTGCTCCGAAGACGATCAGCAGAGCCCCCAGGAACGGACCGCCCAACAGGAATGCCGCCAGCCACAGCGGTTCCGCCGACAGCCAGGCGCTGAGCACCGCACGCGTCCGCTGCGACAGGCGCAGCAGCCCCCCTGCCTTGGCGTCGAGCGCTTCGAGGCTGCCGGCCCTCAGTTCCGCCACCCGCCGGCCGTCGGCATCGATGAAGACGACCTCCACCCTCATGCCATGGCGCCGAACCGAGGCACGCACCGAGTCGCCGAGTCGCGTCTCCAGCAGGATCGTGTTGCCTCCCAATGCGGGCAGCGCGTCGCGCACCTCCTCCGGCGGTTCGCCCCACTCGCGCAGCGCCGCCAGGATGACGCGGGGGTCGTCGCAGGGGATCGCATCCATATGGATCACCCGCCCCTGCGGGGCCTTCACCGTCAGAATCAGCACCTGCTCCACCGGATCATGCATGCCCTCCACCCGCAGACCGCCCTCGGCCACATAGGAAAACCGCAGGCACCCATCATGGCGGCTGAGCGTGTTCATGGCGGCGGCACCTTTCCGGTCGCTGGCGTTGACATGACCAACAATCCAGCCGGGGGAAAGGCCATCGCGATCGCGCGGCGAAAAAGGAGAAGCTCGACCGGACGAAGCCGGAACGCGGGCATGAAAAAAGCGCCTAGCCGGTCCGGCTGGCGCTTTCCGCTATCTTCCCTCTCTCGGAAGAGAGAGAATGGCGGATGGGGGGAGATTCGAACTCCCGATACCCGTGAGGGTATGCCGCATTTCGAGTGCGGTGCATTCAACCGCTCTGCCACCCATCCGCTGCCCCGTTTGGCGGGGTGGGCGGAACCTATATAAACGCCTTCAGGCGTGCAAGCCTTTTTTGCAGAAAAATGCGAAGGCCTTGGCCCGCAACCCTGTTGACTCTCAGCCCCTCCTGAGTATAGATCGTCGCTCCCATGAACGGGCTTGCGCATCGAACGGTGGGCGAGAAGCCCGCCGTTTGTTTTGACATAGGCAGTGACGACAATGTTTGCAGTGATCCGCACCGGCGGCAAGCAGTACAAGGTCGCCAATGGCGACGTGATCCGTGTTGAGAAGCTCGAGGCCGATGCTGGCGCCTCCATCACGCTCGATGACGTGCTGATGGTCGGCGACGCAGGCAACACCACCATCGGCACCCCGACCGTGGCCGGCGCCTCGGTCGTCGCCGAGGTCGTCGCCCAGGACCGCGGCCCGAAGATCATCGTCTTCAAGAAGAAGCGCCGCCAGAACTACCGCCGCAAGAACGGCCACCGCCAGGACCTGACCGTCCTGCGCATCACCGGCATCAACGGCGCGGCCTGATCCGGGTTCTCCGGTCGGGCTTCCAGGCGCATCTTCAGTTTAGGAGCAACACCCCATGGCACACAAAAAGGCAGGCGGCTCGTCCCGCAACGGCCGTGACTCCGCCGGTCGCCGTCTCGGCGTGAAGCGTTTCGGTGGCGAGAACGTCGTCTCCGGCAACATCATCGTCCGTCAGCGTGGCACGAAGTTCCACCCGGGCGAGAATGTCGGTCTCGGCCGCGACCACACCCTGTTCGCGATGGCCGATGGCCAGGTTTACTTCAAGCACAGCTCGAACGGCCGCACTTTCGTGAACGTCGTTCCGGCCAACGACCAGGAAGTTCCGGCCGTCGCTGCCGAGTAACCTCTAAGGTCGTTGCGTGGCCTGTGTCGCAGGCCTGCACGCTTGTGGGATAAAATCGGGGGACCGGGCGACCGGCTCCCCGATTTTCGTTTTCAGTCCGGTGCCGTCCCGCCGCCGGTTTCCCTTCCGTTTACGGGCAGGTTCCCCGATGAAGTTTCTCGATCAAGCCAAGGTCTTCCTGAAGAGCGGTGACGGCGGCCCCGGTGCCGTAGCGTTCCGGCGCGAGAAGTTCATCGAGTTCGGCGGTCCCGACGGCGGCGACGGCGGACGGGGCGGGGACGTGATCATCGAGGCGGCGGACGGCCTGAACACGCTGATCGACTACCGCTACAAGCAGCATTTCAAGGCACAGCGCGGCCATCATGGGATGGGCAGCAACCGGAATGGCGCGCGTGGCGAGGATGTCGTCCTGCGCGTGCCGGTCGGAACCCAGATCCTCGACGAGACCCAGGAAACCGTGCTGTGCGACCTGACCGAGGCCGGCCAGCGTCGCGTCTTCCTGCGCGGCGGCGACGGCGGGCACGGCAACGCCCACTTCAAGACGCCGACCAACCGGGCGCCGCGCAAGTTCCACCCCGGCTGGCCGGGGCAGGAGCAGTGGGTCTGGTTGCGGCTCAAGCTGATCGCCGATGCCGGCCTGCTTGGCCTGCCCAATGCCGGCAAGTCGACCTTCCTGGCGGCGACCACCGCGGCCAAGCCGAAGATCGCCGATTACCCCTTCACCACGCTGGCGCCGAACCTGGGCGTCGTCCGCGCCGGTGATGAAGAGTTCGTCATCGCCGACATCCCCGGCCTGATCGAGGGCGCGCATGAGGGGCATGGGCTGGGCGACCGCTTCCTCGGCCATGTCGAACGCTCGCGCATCCTGCTGCACCTGATCGACGGCACGGCCGACGACATCGTCGCCTCCTACCGGACGATCCGGAACGAGTTGGAGGCCTATGGCGGCAACCTTGCCGTCAAGCCGGAGGTGATCGGGCTGAACAAGTCCGACGCCCTGCTGGACGAGGAGATCGAGGAGAAGAAGAAGGCGCTGGAGGAAGCCTCGGGCGCCGAGGTGATGGTGCTGTCCGGCGCCACCGGCGACGGCGTGAAGCAGGTGCTGTACCGGCTGCTGACGGTCATCAAGGAATCCAAGGCGGAAGAACCCGAGGTCATCCACGCCCCCGCCACCCGGTCCATCCCGCGCCCGCCGGTCGGCCAGAAGCTGCCCGACGACGGCGAGATGCAGTGGGACGATGAAACCGGCGAATGGGTCGGCGGCGAGGATGGCGACCTTGAGGACGAGGACTTCGAGGAGGATGACCTCGAAGAAGGCGGCCTCGAAGAGGGTGACGAGCCGGAAGGCGAAGAGCCGGACGGCGACTCGGACGAAGCCCTTGACGGAGAGGAGCCGGAGGGCGAAGAGGACGGCTCGGACGACGATACGGACGGAACCTCCCGCCATGGCGCTTGACGCCCCTACCCTTCTCGAATCCCGCCGGCTGGTCGTGAAGATCGGCTCGGCCCTTCTGGTCGATGGGGAGACCCGGCAAATCCGCCGGGACTGGCTCGACGCGCTGGCCGACGACGTTGCCGCCTGCCGCAAGCGCGGACAGGAGGTGGTGATCGTCACCTCCGGCGCCGTCGCCTGCGGGCGGGAGCATCTCGGCCTCGTCGGCCGGGCGCTGAAGCTGGAAGAGAAGCAGGCGGCCGCCGCCACCGGCCAGATCCGTCTGGCCCACGCCTATCAGGAAACGCTGGCCCGCCATGACGTCACCGTCGCCCAGGTCCTGGTGACGCTGGAGGACACGGAGGAGCGGCGGCGCCACCTGAACGCCCGCAACACCATCGACACCCTGCTTAAGCTGGGCGCCGTTCCCGTCATCAACGAGAACGACACGGTCGCCACCGCCGAAATCCGTTTCGGCGACAACGACCGGCTGGCCGCCCGCGTGGCGCAGATGGTCAGCGCCGACACGCTGGTGCTGCTGTCGGACATCGACGGCCTCTACACCGCCGACCCGCGCAAGGACCCGGACGCCCGCCACATCCCCATCGTGCGCGAACTGACGCCGGAGATCGAGGGGATGGCCGGCGAGCCGCCCCCCGGCTACAGCAGCGGCGGCATGGTGACCAAGATCGCCGCGGCGCGCGTCGCCCTGTCGGCCGGCTGCCGCATGGTCATCGCCAAGGGCAAGCGCATGAACCCGCTGGCGGCGCTGGAACAGCGGCCGGAGGATGGCGGCGCGCCCTGCACCTGGTTCCTGCCCTCGGCCGAACCCACCAGCGCGCGCAAGGCCTGGATCGCCGGCCATGTGAACGCCACCGGCGTGCTGGTGGTCGATGACGGCGCCATGCGCGCGCTGTCGCACGGCGCAAGCCTGCTGCCGGCCGGCGTCACCGCCGTGCAGGGCGAGTTCGACCGCGGCGATGTGGTGATCGTCCGCACCCAGGAAGGGCGCGAGGTCGCCCGCGGCCTGGTCGCCTACAGCGCCGACGATGCCCGCAAGATCCTGCGCCACAAGAGCACCGAGATCCCGGAAATCCTGGGCTATCAGGGGCGCGACGAGATGATCCACCGCGACGATCTGGTGGTGCGGTGACCGGCATGATCAGTCACCCGATCCGCGGCCGGATCCGTGCCATCCTGTGGGACATCGACGGCACGCTGATGGACAGCGAGCCATGGCACCAGCAGATCACCGTCGAGGTCTGCCGCGGCTACGGTCATGAGCTGAGCGACGAGGATTGCCGGTCGATGCACGGCGTGGCGTTCCGCGAGATCTACGCCGCCCTGCACGCCCGCCGCCCCTTCCCGATCGACCTGCACGCCTGGGCGGACGAGATCAACGCCCAGTATGTCGCCAGCGTCCATCAGGTCCGCCCGCGCGAGGGCGCCTTCGCCCTGGTTGAGGCCTTCGCCGCCCGCGGGCTGGCGCAGGCCTGCGTGTCGAACGGCGGGCGCATGATCGTCGACGCCAACATGCGCGCCATGTCGATCCCGCATTTCCGCTTCAGCATCGCCCGCGAAGACGTCGCCAACGGCAAGCCCCATCCGGAGCCCTACCTGCTGGCCGCGAAGATGCTGGGCCTGCCCCCGGAAGCCTGCGCGGTGATCGAGGACAGCCCCACCGGCGCCCGCAGCGCCAAGGCCGCCGGCATGCTGACCATCGCCTGGCCCCAGCACCCCGCCGTTGTGTTCGACACCGTCGACCATCTGGTGGAGGATCCGGGGGCGCTGGATTGGGATGCGCTTTGCGGGTGAGGGGGTCTAACGCCTCACCCTATGGCCCCTAGTCCAACGTCCATTTCGCCATCTGCGGGAACGGCGCCAGTCCGTTGTTGCCCATATAGGCGAACATCCCCGCATAGCCGGTGAAGCCGGACTGCGCCAGATTGATCAGACCGAAATGCGTCCCCTGCTCGATCCAGGCCAGCATCGGGTGGGTGTCCTGATAGTCGGTGTATTTGTAGGATCCGGGGAAGAACAGGCATTCCTGCGGCAAGTCCAGATGATGGACGACGGCATAGGACCAGGCCTGCGACATGAACTCGCCCTGCCGGGCGGCCAAGGTCAGGACCGGATCGGGCGTTCCGTCCCGCGCGGTCTGGTCGGCAAGGATGCCGTCGATGTCCGCCTGCAAGTCGCGACCCAGCAGCGGCCAATACCGGCGCGGCAGAACGATCATGTGTCCCGCCTCATGCAGCAGGTCGCCCGGCCCCAGCAGGGTTTCGGGATCGACATGGATCACGCCGGCATGGATGTTCACGCCGGGCAGAAAGCCGCCAAGGGCGCCCTCGCCATACTCCACCTGCATCCCAATGCCGCGCAGGAACGCGACGATGGGCTCCAGCGCTTCCGGATGGTACATCCGCCCTCTCCGCAAATTTGAAATTCGGCGAAGATATTCTCGCAACGGGCGCAGTGACGCAAGACACACACGCGCAACCGCCCGATGCGCGTTGTCGCATCGGGCGGAATGAGCGGGAACGCTATTTCTGGATGTTGACCACCGCCGACACGGGGGCCAGCGCGATCCCGCGGTCGGCCACCGATGTCAGCCACAGATTGAGGCGCTCGATCGTCGTCGGATAGGGGGAGGCGAAGCCGACGGCGGCACCGTTGGTCTTGGCAAGCTCCTCCAGCTCGCGCAGTTGGTCGTCGATGGCGCCGCGCGACAGGTCGCGGTCGATGATGCGGTCGCCCAGAGCCCGCGGCACGCCGGCCAGATTGGCGAGCGGCCCGGCGACGCTCTTCGGGTTGGCACGGGCATCGACCAGAAGCAGGCCGCGGGCCTTCAGCGCATCGATCACCGGCTGCATCGCCGCCGGGTTGGCGGTGAACTTGCTGCCGGTGGTGCTGGTGATGCCGACATAGCCCACCGCCTTGCCCAGCGACCATTCGAGCCGCTCCACATTGCGATCGGGGCCGAGCATGGTCAGCAGCGCGTTGGGGCCGGGATCATCGCGCGGATAATTGAGCGGCTCCATCGGCACCGACAGCATCACCTCGTGCCCCTTGGTGCGGGCCCGCTCGACCCAGTCGTCCAGCCGCTCGGCATAGGGCAGGAAGGCCAGCGTGATGCCGGGCGGCAGCTTCGCCAGCGCATTGCCGGTGGTGACGCCGCTGAGGCCCAGGTCCGACATGACGATGGCGACGCGCGGACGCTTGTCGGTCGCGGGGAAAGGCCGGGCATAGACCTGCCAGGGCTTGCGCCCGTCCTGGGCGATGCGCGGCAGCGGGCCGCTGCGGCTGTCCTCCACCAGCCCCGGCACCGGCGCCGGGACCAGCGTCACCGTCGCCGCCGGGGCGCCCGGCAAGGGCAAGGGTGCGGCGTCGGTCGGCAAGGGCGTTGCCGGTTGGACGACCTTCGGCTCCGGCTTCGGTGGCGGCGGCAGCGGGGCGACCGCCATCGTGGCCGAGGGTATGGACGCCTGCCACGCCTCACGCGTCGCGTCGGCGTTCAGCGCCAGCCATCCGCCCAGCCCGGCATAGGCGGCGGCCACCAGGGCGACGGCACCCAGAAGCGGCCTGGACAGCGGCTTGCGAGGTCCCGCCCCGCCACGGATGCGGCGCAGCCAGCCGAGCCCGGGGCGCAGGCCCCGGACATCGAACCGCAGACGACCGAGCAGAGCGGGAGCCTTCACCGTCGTCAGCCCCGGTCAGCGCGCCGCGGCGCGCTGCTGGAACAGGGCGACGCCGCGCAGCAGATCCAGCGCGCGGGCGAGCTGGAAGTCGAAGGGCGGCTCGGCCCCCTCCGCCGCGGCGCCGTCGGTCGGCGCGGCCCCCGGCGCAGGAGCGGCACCGGGAGCAGCCCCGGGAGCAGCCGGAGGCGCACCGGCGCCCGGACCCGCCGGATTCGGAGCGGCGGGAGTTCCGGGCGCGGCCGGGTTGGTGGTGGCCGGACGCGGCGCCTTGTTGGCGTCGGGGTTGACCAGCGCACCCTTCAGATCGGCTTCGCGGCGGCGGACGATGTTCTTGTCCAGATCCTCCACCTTGGCGACATGCACCTCGATGTCCGGGGTGATGCCCAGCTGCTGGATCGACCGGCCGGCCGGCGTGTAGTAGCGCGCCGTGGTCAGCCGCATGGCGCCATGGCCGGGCAGCGGGATGATGGTCTGCACCGATCCCTTGCCGAAGCTCTGGGTGCCCATGATGATCGCGCGCTTGTGGTCCTGCAGTGCGCCGGCGACGATTTCCGAGGCCGAGGCCGAACCGCCGTTGATCAGCACCACCATCGGCAGGTTCTTGATCAGGTCGCCCGGCTTGGCGTTGAAGCGGGTGCCCTCCTCCGCGCGCCGGCCGCGGGTCGACACGATCTCACCCTTGTCCAGGAAGGTGTCGGACACCGACACCGCCTGATCAAGCAGGCCGCCGGGGTTATTGCGCATGTCGAGCACGAAGCCCTTCAGCTTGTCGCCCAACTGCTGCTGGATGGAGGAGATCGCCTTCTCCAGCCCGCTCTGCGTCTGCTCGTTGAAGCTGGTGACGCGGATGTAGCCGATGTCGCCTTCGGTGCGGAAGCGGACCGACTGCACCTTGATGACGGCGCGGGTCAACGACACGGTGAAGGGCTCGCCCGCCTCGCCGCGGCGGACGGTGACCTTCAGCTCGCTGCCGATAGGTCCGCGCATCTTCTCCACCGCCTCGTTCAGGCTGAGGCCCATCACCGCCTCGCCGTTCAGCTGGACGATCAGGTCGCCCGGCTGCAGGCCGGCGCGGAAGGCCGGGGTGTCGTCGATGGGCGACACGACCTTCACCAGGCCGTTCTCCATCGTCACCTCGATGCCCAGCCCGCCGAACTCGCCGCGGGTCTGAACCTGCATATCCTGGAAACTTTTCTTGTTCAGATAGCTCGAATGCGGGTCGAGCGAGGTCAGCATCCCATTGATCGCCGATTCGATCAGCTGTTCGTCGGTGACCTGCTCGACATATTCGGCGCGGACGCGCTCGAAGACGTCGCCGAACAGGTTCAGCTGCCGGTAGGTGTCCGACGAATTGCTGGACTGAGCGGTGACGGTGGCGACGCCGGCGCCCAGAAACACCAGAGCAGCCGCCGTGGCGGCGCGCTTGATCATCCTCATCTACCCTTGTCCTTTCCCCTCCGGGGCGCCGAACCCGCGTTGCGGGTTGATCGGCTGGCCGTTTCGTCGCAGCTCGAAATAGAGATCCGGATTGCCGTCCGGCGGCATGACCGCCAGCGGTTCCCCGCCGGCCACCTTACGCCCGACAGCCGTGTCGATCCGGCCCAAACCCGCAATCAGACTATGATATCCGTTGCCGTGTTCCACGATCAAGATGAGGCCATAGCCCTTGAAGGGGCCGGCGAACACGATCGTGCCGCCGCGCGGCGCCACCACGGCGGCCCCGGCGCGGGTCTGGACCGTCACGCCACGGCTGGTGGCACCGTAGCGGTCGGCCTCGCCGAAGCGGGTGGTCAGCTTGCCGGCGGCGGGCAGCACCATGCCGGCGACCGCCGGCGGCCCATCCGGCGCCTTTGCGGCCAATTCGCGCTCGCGCGCCGCTTCCCTGGCGGCTTCATCCTTCGCGCGCTTTTCCTCGGCAGCCTTTTGTTCGGCGATCTTCTGCTCGGCGGCGCGCAGTTCGGCCAGCTTGCGTTCGGCCTCCTTGCGCTCCGCCTCCTTCTGGGCGGCAAGGCGCCGCTCGGCCTCGCGCTTTTCCGCCTCGCGCTTGGCGGCCTCCTTGCGCTCCGCCTCGCGCCGTTCGGCCTCGCGGCGGGCAGCGGCCTCGGCGGCGGCGCGGCGCTCGGCCTCGATCCGCTCCATCAGCTGGCGCAGGTCGGTGGCCTGACCCGACAGCTCCGCCATGCGCTGGCCGACCTGGACGCGCTCCTCCTCGGTCTGGCGCGACAGCTCCTCGCGCCGCGCGATCAGGCGGTTCATCTCGCCCTGCTTCTCGGCAAGCGCCACCCGCGCCGCCAGCGCCTTGGACCGCTGATCGACCAGCTTGCCGCGGGTGTCGGCCAGGGCGGTCAGCGCCTGCGCCAGCGCATCGGCCCGCGCCTTAAGCGCCGGCACGGCGTCGCGCAGCAGCAGGGCGGAGCGCAGGGTGTCGACCGGACTTTCCGGCCGGGCCAGCGCCGCTTCCGGCGGGATGCGGGCCAACCGCTGGAGGGCGGCCAGCAGGGTGGCGATCTGCTGACGTTCGTTGTCGAGCCCGGCGGACCGCTCGCGCTCCTCCCCCTCAAGGGCGGTGAGCGTCTCTTCCAACTGGTCGAGCGCCTGCTCCTGCCCGCGCGCCTGGTCGGCCAGCGCGATCAGCCGGCCGCGCAGGTCGTCCAGTTCCGTCTGCAGGGCTTGGGACTGGCGTTCCAGCTGCTGCTGACGCTGCTTGCCGGTCTGAAGCTGCTGCTCGACGCGCTTCAGCGTATCCTTGGGGGCATCGTTCTGGGCATTCGCCGGCTGGGCGAGGATCAGGCCGACGACGACCACGAAGCCTGTAACAAACCCCTCCCCCGCCCCGGATACCCTCTCCCCCCCGCTCACGCGCAAACTTTGTTTGCGCTGACGCGACAGGCGGACCTCCGGTCCGCTGAAAGCGGGGAGAGGGCTGGGTGAAGGGGATGCAATGCGAGACGTAGATTGAAAATCCAAGCTACGCCCCAATCCTCTTGCATCTCCACGCCACGCGTCCCCCTCACCCCGACCCTCTCCTCGGGGGGGAGAGGGGGAATACGGCATGAAAGAGCCACGCGGCGCCATCCGTTACTCCGCCGCCGCGCGGGCGGCGGTGCGGACCAGCAGGTTGCGGCCGGTCATCTCGGCCGGCTTGGGCAGGCCCAGCAGGTCGAGCAGCGTCGGGGCGATGTCGGCCAGACGGCCGCTTTCGATCCGCGCACCGGCCGGGCCGTTGATGAGGATCAGCGGAACCTTGTCCAGCGTGTGAGCAGTGTGCGGGCCGCCGGTCTCCGGGTCCTTCATCAGCTCGCAATTGCCGTGGTCGGCAGTGACCAGCATAGTGCCGCCGGCGCGGCGCACCGCGGCCTCCACCTGACCCAGGCTGCCGTCGACCGCCTGCACCGCCTTGATGGCGGCGTCGAGCATACCGCTGTGGCCGACCATGTCGGGATTGGCGAAATTGACGACGATCAGGTCGTACTTGCCGGAATCGATGGCGCCGACCAGCTTGCCGGTCACTTCGGCGGCGGACATCTCCGGCTGCAGGTCGTAGGTGGCGACCTTCGGCGACGGCACTAGGATGCGATCCTCGCCCTCATACACCCGCTCCTCGCCACCGTTGAAGAAGAAGGTGACGTGGGGGTACTTCTCCGTCTCGGCGATGCGCAGCTGCTTCATTCCGGCCTCGGAAACCACCTCGCCAAGCACCTTGGTCAGGGATTTCGGCGGAAAGATGGTGGTCATCAGCTTCGCCAGCGACGACGAATATTCGACCATGCCGACAACGGCGGCCAGCTTCGGCGCGCCGCCCGCCGGGGAGTTGGCCACCGGGAAGCCGTCGAAATCCTTCTCGACATAGGCGGCCAGGATCTCGCGGGCGCGGTCGGCGCGGAAATTCGCCATCAGGATGGCGTCGCCGTCCTTCATGCCGGCATAGTCACCGATCACCGTCGGCAGGATGAACTCGTCATGCTTGTCGGCGGCATAGCTCTGCTCGATCGCCTGGATCGGGTCGGCGGCGCGCTCGCCCTCCGCCTTGGTCATCGCGGCATAGGCCTTGGCGACGCGGTCCCAGCGCTTGTCGCGATCCATCGCGTAATAGCGGCCGATGACGGTCGCCACCTCGACGCCCGGCAGCTCGAAGACGTCGGCCATGAACTCGGCCACCTGATCCTTGGCGCTCTGCGGCGGCACGTCGCGGCCATCGGTGAAGGCGTGGACGGCCACCGGCACGCCCTCGCGCGACAGCACGCCGGCCAGCGCCGCGATGTGGTCCTGGTGGGAGTGGACACCGCCCGGCGACAGCAGGCCCATCAGGTGGACGCGTCCGCCGGTCTTGTGCATCGTCTTCACGAGATCGTTCAGCGCCTGATTGCGCTCGAGATCGCCCTCGACGATGGCGTGGTCGATCATCACGAGATCCTGCATGACGACCCGGCCGGCGCCGAGATTCATGTGCCCGACCTCGGAGTTGCCCATCTGCCCCTTCGGCAGGCCGACCTCTTCCTCGCTGGCGTTCAGAAAGGCCTTCGGCTCGGCCGACCACAGGCGGTCCCAGTTCGGGGTGTCGCCCAGCGCAATCGCGTTGTCGGACCGCTCCTCGCGATAGCCCCAGCCGTCCAGAATGCACAGGACGACAGGGCGGGGTCGGTTGGTCTCGGTCATCGCGCTTACCTTTCTCGAAAGGTTGTGGTCTCGGAGTTTCGTGTTCTTCCGCTCCGGCGCTTTTCCGCGCGCCGGATGCGACGCTCGGTATCAGGATCTGTGATAGGGGTGACCGGCAAGAATTTGTTGGGCGCGATAGAGTTGCTCCGCAAGCATGCCGCGCACCAGCATGTGGGGCCAGGTCATCGGCCCGAAGGCGAGCAGGAAGTCGGCCCGCGCGCGCACCGCGTCGCCATGGCCATCGGCACCGCCAATCAGAAAGGCGAGGTCGCCGGCGCCGCGGTCGCGCCAGTCGCCGATCTTGGCGGCGAAGCTCTCGCTGGGCAGCGCCTTGCCGCGTTCGTCCAGCGCCACGACGATGGCGCCGGCCGGCACGGCGGCGAGCAGCAGCTCGGCCTCCTGCCGTTTCAATTCGTCGGAGGAGAGGCGTTTCTTCACCTCGACCTCCTTCAGGGTAAAGGGCCAGCTGAGCCGGCCGACATACTCGTCGAACAGGTCGCGGGTCGGTCCGCCCCGCGACCGCCCGACGGCGGCGAGCCACAAACGCATGATGCGGCCCTCCGCCTCCTGCCCGTCAGGCGCTCAGCCGTGCCGTGCCCGACGGCGTCGGCAGGTCCAGACCCCACATCTTCTCGATGTTGTAGAAGGTCCGGACTTCCGGCTTGAACAGGTGAACGATCACGTCGCCGGCATCGACCAGCACCCAGTCGCACTGGGTCATGCCTTCCATCTCGACGCCGCGGACGCCGGCCTGCTTCAGCTTTTCGGCCAGCTTCATCGCCATGGCGGCGATATGCCGCGTGTTGCGGCCCGACGCCACGATCATGTAATCGGCGAAGGTGGTTTTCCCGGCGAGATCGATGACGGTCACGTCATCCGCCTGGTCGGCGTCCAGCGACGCCTGAATGAGCGCCTTCAGGTCCTGCGGTTCCAGGATCTGGGGAACGGCGGCTGGCCGCGGAGCGGTCGCGGCCGTTTCGGTGTGCGTGGTGATGGCTCCAACCTCTTGCAACGGTTTCACGACCCGGCGGCCCGTGCCTGCCGGATCGCCGTCGCCGAGGCCGGATGCAGGGGGTTGCGTAAGAACGCCCAGGCCGGCCGCCTGCGGCGCGCCAGCCCTTTTACCCCCGACACGGACACCCGTCGACGGGTGAAACGCTGGGCGGCCTTGCCGCTCAGCGCACTAAGAGAATAGGTGGGGCGGGCGAAAACCGCAACGGCCACCGAGTCGAAGATTCGTGTCCAAAGCTTCCAGCGCGAAATTTGTCGCAGATTGTCCGCTCCCATCAACCAAACGAACCGCGTTTTCGGGAAGCGGCGCTGAAGCTCGGCCAGTGTATCGGCGGTGAAGCGGGTGCCGAGCGCCGTCTCGATCGCCGTCACCTCGATCCGCGGATGGGCGGCCACCGCCCGCGCCTCCGCCAGCCGTTCGGCCAGGGAGGCCATGCCGGCGGTGGACTTCAGCGGGTTCTGCGGACTGACCATCCACCAGACCCGGTCGAGACCCAGCGCCTTCAGCGCGAACAGGCTGATGTGCCGGTGCCCGGCATGGGCCGGGTTGAACGACCCGCCGAGAATGCCGACCGTGAGCCCGGCATAGAGCGGACCGGAATAGAGGTGGGGGGCGTGTATTCCCTCTCCCGCCCTGGGAGAGGGAAGGGGCCCATGCAAAGCATGGGAAGGGTGAGGGGTGATGCAAGGATCGGGGGCTCCATGTGCGGATCGCCCCTCACCCTCCCCGCCTGCGGCGGGTCCCCTCCCTCTCCCGGGGCGGAAGAGGGCTTTTTCCTTACGGCCGCGTCTGGCCATCGCCGCGCACGACATACTTGTAGCTGGTCAGCTGCTCCGCACCCACCGGGCCGCGGGCGTGGAACTTGTCGGTGGAGATGCCGATCTCCGCACCCATGCCGAACTCGCCGCCATCGGCGAACTGGGTGGAGGCGTTCCACAGCACGATGCCGCTGTCCACCCGTGACAGGAACCGCTCCGCCGCCGCCGGATCCTCGGTCAGGATCGATTCGGTGTGGTGGGAGCTGTGGGCGTTGATGTGGTCGATCGCTGCATCCACCCCGTCCACCACGCCGCAGGCGATGATGGCGTCGAGATACTCGGTGTCCCAATCCTCCGGCGTCACCGGGGTCACGCGCGGGTCGACGGCCTGGGCCGCCGCGTCGCCGCGCACGGCGCAGCCGGAATCCAGCAGATCCTTCACCAGCACCGGCAGCGCGGTGTCGGCGATGGCGCGGTCGACCAGCAGCGTCTCGGCGGCGCCGCAGATGGAGGTGCGGCGCATCTTGGCGTTCAGCACCACCTTGCGCGCCTTCTCCAGATCGGCGGCGGCATCGACATAGACGTGGCAGTTGCCGTCCAGATGCTTGATGACCGGCACCCGGCTTTCGTCGGCGATGCGCTGGATCAGCGACTTGCCGCCGCGCGGGATGATGACGTCGATGTGGTCGCGCATCGTCAGCATGTGGCCCACGGCGGCGCGGTCGGTGGTGGGGACCAGCTGGATCGCCGCCTCCGGCAGTCCGGCCTCGCGCAGGCCCTGGACCAGGCAGTCGGCGATGGCGCGGGACGAGCGGATGCTCTCCGACCCGCCGCGCAGGATGGCGGCGTTGCCCGACTTCAGGCAGATGCCGCCGGCATCCGCCGTCACGTTGGGCCGGCTTTCATAGATGATGCCGACGACGCCCAGCGGCACGCGGACGCGCTGGATGCGCAGGCCGTTGGGCCGGGTCCATTCCGCCAGCACGCCGCCGATGGGATCGGGGAAGTCGGCGATGTCCTCCAGCCCCTTGGCCATTGCCTCGATGCGCGTGTCGTCCAGCATCAGCCGTTCGCGCATGGGGCCGGACAGGTCGCGGGCGTTCGCCATGTCTTCGGCGTTGGCGGCCTTGATCTCGGCGGCACGGGCGCGGATGGCCGCCGCCGCCGCCCTCAACGCCCTGTCCTTCGACGGTCCTGGCACGGTCGCCAGCGCGGCCGCGGCGGCGCGGGCAGCCCGGCCGAGGGTCAGCATCTGGTCGTGCAGGGCGTCGGTGGTATCGAGCAGGGCGGACATGGAGGTCTCCGGACACTCTATCCGTTGAAGGGATGACGACCTTAACGAATTGTTCGGGGTTGCGAAAGCCGCGCGGTTGTGGGACTTCGGCGTTGCGGTATGGGCGGGCGTGTGCAAAACGCAACGCGCCGGCCCCGCTGGGGCAAGGTTTTCGGGTAAGGTGACATGCTGACGCTGCTGCTGATCGTCTCCGCCTTTTTCGCGGGCGTGCTGAACGCCGTGGCCGGAGGCGGCAGCTTCCTGACCTTCCCGGCGCTGATCCTGGCCGGCGTGCCGCCGCTGAACGCCAACGCGACGAGCACCGTCGCCGTGTCGCCCGGCGCGCTGGCCAGCGCCTACGGCTACCGGCGGGAACTGGGCCGCATCCGCGACATCCACCTGCCTTCCTTCCTCGGCATCAGTCTGGTCGGCGGGCTGCTGGGCGCGCTTTTGCTGCTGTGGACGCCGCAGCGGACCTTCGAGACCATCGTCCCCTGGCTGCTGCTGTTCGCCACGTTGCTGTTCGCCGTCGGGCCCAAGGCGTCGGCCTGGATCCGCCGCAACTGCACCATCGGCCACGGCACGGTGCTGGCCGTGCAGTTCCTGATCGCCGTCTATGGCGGCTATTTCGGCGGCGGCATCGGCATCCTGATCCTGGCGACGCTGGGCGTCTTCGGCCTGACCGACCTGCATGCGATGAACGGGTTGAAGTCGCTGGTGTCCGGCTGCCTGAACGCCGTCGCGGTGGCGGCCTTCGTCGCCGGGGGCGCCGTCTATTGGACGGAGGCGCTGATCATGCTGGTGGCCGCCATGGCCGGCGGCTATGCCGGCGCCTCGGTCGCCCGCCGCATCCCGCCGCCTTTTCTGCGCAAGGTCGTGATCCTGGTGGGTGCCGCGATGACCGTCTATTTCTTCGTCACGAAAGCCTGATTCCAACGGAGTTCCCCGGCATGACCGCCCCCATCGACCGCAACACCCTGCCCTACCGCCCCTGCGTCGGGATCATGCTGCTGAACGACCGCGGCGAGGTGTTCGTCGCCAAGCGTTGCGGGTCGGACGCCGACTGGCAGATGCCCCAGGGCGGCGTCGACGACGGCGAGGACGTCCGCACCGCCGCCTTCCGCGAGTTGGAGGAGGAGATCGGCACCGCGAAGGCGGAGTTCATCGCCATGACCGCCGCCCCTCACCGCTACGACCTGCCCGACGATCTGCTGGGCAAGGTCTGGAAGGGGCGCTGGCGCGGGCAGGAGCAGATGTGGATGCTGGCCCGCTTCACCGGCGACGAGTCCGACATCCGGCTCGACACCGACCATCCGGAATTCGATGCCTGGAAATGGATCGACGCGGAGGAACTGCCGGGCCTGATCGTCGCCTTCAAGCGCCCGGTCTACGAATCGGTCCTGGCGGAATTCCGTCCGCTGATCGCAAGGGCAAAGAGCTGACCCGCATACCCCTGCACCGATCCCGGCGGCATGTCCCAATTTTGACTGCGGTTATCCCCAACTTCTCAACGACGCCCGGCCCATCCACCACTTCCGCTTAACGAATCCTTGAGACGCCTTCTGGCAACGTCGCTGCTGCAACCGCAATGCGCAAGAGTGCGTCTGCTGTGGACGGAGGGGTGGCGTGTCGCTGATCAAGTGGACGGAGGAGGATGGCGGGCGGATTCGCCTGGGCCTGCCCAGCGACCTGGATTTGCCCATGGCGCAACCTCTGCTCGACAGCCTGCGCGCCGCCTTCAAGGCGTCGGCGGACGTCATCGTGCAGGCGGACGCGGTGGAGCGGATCAGCGCCGCCTGCATCCAGGCCCTGGTCGTCGCCGCCCGCGATGCGGCCGAACGCGGGGCCGCCTTCGTCCTCGCCGCCCCGTCCGAGGTCCTGTCCGAAGCGTGCGAGGATTTGGGTCTCGCCGCCTGGCTGAAGCAATGGAGCCGAGCGTGAAGAAGAAAGTGATGACGGTGGATGATTCGCGGACCATGCGCGACATGGTGTCCTTCACCCTGCGGGGCGCCGGCTACGACGTGGTGGAGGCCGCCGACGGCCAGCAGGCGATGAGCGCCATCGCCACCACCAAGGTCGATCTGGTCATCACCGACCTGAACATGCCGGTAATGGACGGGCTGACTCTGATCCGCAGGCTGCGCGCCATTCCCGCCCACCGCACCCTGCCGATCCTGATGCTGACCACCGAAGCGGACGAGAGCAAGAAGGCGGAGGGCCGGGCCGCCGGAGCGACCGGCTGGATCGTGAAGCCCTTCAACCCCGACAAGCTGGTGTCGGTGGTGCAGAAGGTCTGCGGCTGAACCGCAGCGGACGGTAAGGAGGCACAGCCGTGGACGATCTCAGCCGCTTCAAGCAGACCTACTTCGACGAAAGCGCCGAATTGCTGGCCGTCGCCGAGGCCGGGCTGCTGCGCCTCGCCCCCGGCGAGATCGACATGGACGAGGTGAACGCGATCTTCCGCGCCGTCCATTCGATCAAGGGCGGCGGCGGCGCCTTCGGCTTCAACGACCTCGTCGCCTTCGCGCACGAGTTCGAAACGGTGATGGACGGCGTGCGCAACGCCGAGATCCCGGTCTCCACCGAACTGGTGGACACGCTGATCCGCGCCAACGACGTGCTGGCCCGCCTGCTGGCCCATGCCGCCGACGGAACCGATCCGCCGGCCGGCACCACCGACGATACGGTCGCGGCGCTCCGCCGTTTCCTGGGCAAGGCCGAGGCACCGGAGGAGGAGCTGCCCCCGGCGCCCGCGGCCAAGCTCTATCCCGACGACGAGGATGACGAGGCCGGCATCTTCGGCGACGCGCTGGCCGCCATCCAGGCCGCGCGCGACGACCAGCCCGCCTCCGCCTTTGCAGGCCCCGTCTCGGAAGGCCCGGTACCGGAGGGAAAGGTCCGCTGGACCATCCTCTTCCGCCCGAAGGCCGAACTGCTGCTGTCCGGCAACGAGCCGACCTACATGCTGCGCGCCCTGCGCCGTCTCGGCGACGCGGAGGTGGTCTGCCACCTGGACAAGCTGCCCTCCCTGCGCGACCTCGACGCCGAGCTGCTGCACCTGTCCTGGACGGTGACGCTGCTGGCCGATCCGCAGGTCGACCGCGCCCAGATCGACGACGTGTTCGAGTTCGTCGCCGACGACTGCGACATCCGCATCAGCGCCGAGGCGCCGCCCCCCGCCATCATCCAGGCGGCCGATCCTCTGTCGGCCGCCACCGCGCCGGCCGCCAACCTGCCGGAACCGGCGGCACCCGCCTCGCCGCCGGCAGCGGCCACCCCGGCCGCCACCTCCGGCTCCCCCGGCGCCGCGAAGGCCGGCGACGGCGCCAAGCGCGGCAACGGCGGAGGCACGAGCGGCGACCATTCGGGGCCCACCACCCACACCATCCGTGTCGACCTCGACAAGATCGACCGGCTGGTGAACATGGTCGGCGAGATGGTCATCACCCAGGCGATGATCGCGGAGCATCTGCGCGACCTGCCGCCCGGCCAGTTCCAGGAACTGCTGGAGGGGCTGGAGAGCCTTGCCCAGCACACCCGCGAGCTGCGCGAGAGCGTGATGTCGATCCGCGCCCAGCCGGTCTCCAGCGTCTTCTCCCGCATGCCGCGGCTGGTGCGCGAATGCGCCGCCGCCACCGGCAAGGAAGTCATGCTGGTCACGTCGGGCGAGACGACGGAGGTCGACAAGACGGTGGTGGAGAACCTCGTCGATCCGCTGACCCACATGATCCGCAACTCCATCGACCATGGGCTGGAGGGGCCGGAGGAGCGGGAGCGCATCGGCAAGCCGCGCGCCGGCACCGTGCATCTGTCCGCCGCCCACCGGTCCGGCCGCATCGTGATCGAGGTGACGGACGACGGCCGCGGCATCAACCGCGCCAAGGTGCTGTCCAAGGCCATCGAGAAGGGGCTGGTCCAGCCCGGAGCCACCATGTCCGACGAGGAGATCGACCACCTGATCTTCCTGCCCGGCTTCTCCACCGCCGATCAGGTGTCGAACCTGTCCGGCCGCGGCGTCGGCATGGACGTGGTGCGGCGGAACATCTCCAGCCTGGGCGGTCGCATCGGCGTCTATTCGACGCCGGGCGAGGGCTCGCGCTTCGTCCTATCGCTCCCGCTGACGCTGGCGGTGCTGGACGGCATGGTGATCTCGGTGGGGGAGGAGCGCTTCGTCCTGCCGCTGACCAACATCGTGGAAAGCCTGCGGCCCAAGCCCGCCGACCTGCATGGGCTGGTCAACAAGTGCGACGTGATGATGGCGCGCGGCGAGTATGTGCGGCTCGTCCACCTGCACCGGCTGTTCGGCATCCCCCAGGCCATCGACGACGCCACCAAGGGGCTGGTCGTGCTGGTGGAGACGGAGGACGGCTCCCGCCTCGGCCTGGTGGTCGACGAGGTGCTGGGGCAGCAGCAGGTCGTCATCAAGAGCCTGGAGGCCAACTTCCGCCGGCTGGACGGCGTGGCCGCCGCGACCATCCTGGGCGACGGCCGGGTCGCCCTGATCCTGGACGTCGCGGGCCTGCGCGAAATGAGCCGCCACGGCGCCGGCAATGGAAACGCCGCCGGCGGCGCCACCCCGCCTTCCCCATCCCTGCCCGCCCCGGCGGACAGGTCCGACCAGCGTCAACGCCAAACGGTTTGAGGCCCAGCGATGAGCAGTTCCACCGCAATCGCCACCGTCAATTCCCGCACCGACCTCCAGACCGCCGGCGGCATCGCCAACGGGACGGAGGAGCAGTACGTCACCTTCACGGTCGGCAGCGAGGAATATGGCGTCAACATCCTGGCCGTGCGTGAAATCCGCGGCTGGACGCCGGAAAGCCGCCTGCCGAACCTGCCGGACTATGTCCGCGGCGTGATCAACCTGCGCGGCATCATCATCCCGATCTTCGACCTGCGCGCCCGCTTCGGCGGCGGCCCCACCCAGGTGACGAAGCGCCATGTCGTGGTGGTGATGCAGGTGGGCGAGCGCACGCGCGGCATCCTGGTCGACGCCATCTCCGACATCCTGGCCATCGGCCATGACGCGATCAAGCCGCCGCCCGACGTCGACAGCGGCCTGATCGACGCCGAATATCTCAGCGGCCTCTACACCGCCGACGACCGGATGGTGACCCTGCTGAACGTCGAGAAGCTGTTCGCCGGGGAGCATGTCGACCAGGACGCCGCCCCGCGCGCGCCGGCGCTCGAAGTCACCTGACCGGAAAGAGTCAGGGAACCTTCGGCGCCTCTGCACCGAGAAGCAATAAAAAGAGGGAACGTCACCGATGGCCACTGACGGTACGATCGCCAAAACCGGCAGCTTCCTCAGCAACATGCGCATCGCCAAACGGCTGTGGCTGGTCTTCGGCCTTCTGCTGGTTCTGATCGCCGCCCAGTCCGGCGTGGGCATCCTGGGGCTGGACGGGCTGAACCGCCGCATCGATGGGGTCATCGCCTCCGGCGACCTCGCCGTGTTCGCCAAGGATCTGGAAAGCCGTCTGGCCGCCGAACGGCTGCAGACCCGCGAATACATCAATCTGGGCACGCCCGAGGCACTGGACCGGCTGCGCGTGCTGCGCGGAGAGTTCGAATCGGCGATGACGCAGAGGCAGGCGACGCTGGCGGCCTCGCCCCAGGCCGCCGTCTTCGCCGAACTGGCCGGCCTGCACACCACCTACCATGAGCGGTTCGAGGCGGTCCGCGCCATGCGGGAGCAGGCCGACCGCAGCCTGCGCGAACGGATGGACCCGCTCGGTGCCCTGGTGACGAACCGGCTGGAAGAGGTGGTGTCGATGGCCGACGCCTTCGGCGACAGGGCCGACGCCTCCGGCGACAAGGATGCTGCCTTCGCCGCGCAGGAGGTGGAGAAGCGCTGGCTGATGACCCGCTTCAGCGCCAACCGCGCCATCGGCCTGCGCGACGCCGCCGCGGCTGCACAGGTGGAAACCGAAGGCAAGGCGATGGCCGACGCCGTCGCCCGGCTGTCCGCCATCCTTGGTGCCGGGGGCCGTACCAACAGCGGCCTGTCGATGGCCCTGCGCGACGTCGATGCCCGCGCAGCCGACTATCGCGCCGCCTTCCGCGACGTCATCGCCGCCAATGACGAGGCGAAGCGCCGCGCCGACCAGCTCGCCGCCGCCGCCGCGGCGGTCAACGACGCCATCGACGGCATCGTCGGCCGGATCGCCGCCGATGCCAGGGCGACGGAGGAGGAGGCAGGGACCGTGGCGGCCTTTACCATCCGCCTGACGCTGGGGCTGGGGCTGCTGTCGCTGGTGATCGGCGTCGTCGCCGCCAACCGGATCGCCGCCTCCATCGTCACACCGGTCACCGGCATCCGCCGGGTGATGGCCGAACTGACCGACGGCAAGCTGGCGGTCAGCGTCCCCCACACCGGTCAGCAGGACGAGCTGGGCGACATGGCCCGCGCCGTCGCGGCCTTCAAGGACGAGGCGGTGGAGGCCCTGCGCTCGCGCATCGCGCTGGAACGGGTGTCGGCCAACATCATGATGGCGGACACCGACGGCCGCATCCTCTATGCTAACGACTCGATCATGGACATGTTCCGCAATGCCGAGGCCGACCTGCGCGCCTCGCTGCCGGGCTTCGAAGCGAACAGGCTGGTCGGCCGCAACTTCGACGTCTTCCACCGCGATCCCTCGCACCAGCGCCGCCTGCTGGCCGACCTGAAGCAGACCCACCGCGGCTGGGCCAGGACCGGCGGCCGGACCTTCCAGGTCATCGCCAATCCGGTGGTCAGCCGCCAGGGCGAGAAGCTGGGCACCGTCATCGAATGGCGCGACCTGACGGAGGAGCTGGCGATCGAGGCGGAGATCGGCGCGATGGTCGAGAACGCCGTCCGCGGCGACTTCAGCCACCGCATCGCGCTGGACGGCAAGACCGGCTTCTTCCGCCTGGTCAGCGAAGGCATCAACCGCCTGTCGGAGAATGTCGCCGCCGTCACGGAGGAACTGGCATCGGTGCTGGAGGCGCTGTCGCAGGGCGACCTCAGCCGCCGGATCGACAAGCAGTATGAGGGCGTGTTCCAGAGGCTGAAGGACGACTTCAACGGCACCGTGTCGCATCTGTCGGAGATCGTCCGGCGCATCGACCATGCCGCCGGCTCCATCGCCGTCGCCAGCCGCGAAGTGGCCGAAGGCAGCTTGGACCTGTCGGAACGGACCGAGCAGCAGGCCTCTTCGCTGGAGGAGACCGCGGCCAGCATGGAACAGCTCGCCGCCACCGTGCGCTCCAACGCCGACAACGCACAGCAGGTCAACGGCTATGCCACCGAGGCGCGCACCGCCGCATCCCGCGGCGGCGAGGTGGCGACCAGTGCCGTGGAGGCGATGCGCCGGATCGAGCAGTCGTCGCAGAAGATCGCCGACATCATCGGGGTGATCGACGAGATCGCCTTCCAGACCAACCTGCTGGCGTTGAACGCGGCGGTCGAGGCGGCCCGTGCCGGTGATGCCGGGCGCGGCTTCGCCGTGGTGGCCCAGGAGGTGCGGCAGCTCGCCCAGCGCTCCGCCCAGGCGTCGAAGGAGATCAAGTCGCTGATCCTCGACAGCGGCGGGCAGGTGCGCGAGGGCGTCGGGCTGGTCCGGTCCGCCGGCAGCGCCTTGACGGAGATCGTGTCGGGCATCGGCCGCGTCGCCGATCTGGTGTCGGAGATCGCGCGGGCCACGGCCGAACAGGCTTCCGGCCTGGACGAGGTCAACATCGCCATCGCCCAGATGGACGAGATGACGCAGAAGAACGCCGCCCTGGTGGAGGAAAGCACCGCCGCCGCCCGCTCGCTGGAGGATCAGGCCGACCAGCTGCGCCGGCAGATGACCTTCTTCACCCTGGACCGCCAGTCGCGGAACGCCATCTCCGCAGCCGCTGCTTCCACCGGGGACACCCGGCGGCAGCAGGTGCCCGCCTGACGATGCCGCCGGTGCCGCGATGACCGACCGTTCCTCCGCCCTGTCGATCGAATCTCCGGCGGCGCGCCGGGTGCCGGCCGCGGTGTTCGGCGGCGCGCGCGAGTTCCATTTTGAACGGCATCACTTCGACCTGATCGCCGGACTGCTCTATCAGCTGGCCGGCATCGCGCTTGCTCCGCACAAGGCGGAGATGGTTTATGCCCGGCTGGCGCGCCGCCTGCGCGAACTTCGGCTGCCCGATTTCGACGCCTATTGCGCCCTGCTGCAGGGCGACGGCGGGGCGGATGAAATCGGCTTCCTCGTCAATGCGCTGACCACCAACCTGACCAGCTTCTACCGCGAATCGCATCACTTCGACTTCCTCGCCTCCACCGTCCTGCCGGAGGCGCGGATGCGCAATGCGGGAGCCTCCCGCCCGCGGCTCCGGCTGTGGTCGGCCGGCTGTTCCTCGGGTCCGGAGCCCTACACCATGGCGATGGTGCTGGTCTCGACCATGGGCGCGGACCTGCGCCGCTGGGACGCCCGCATCCTTGCCACCGACATCGACACCCACATGGTCGACACGGCAAGGCGCGGCGTCTATCCGCTGTCGGGCGCCACCGGCATTCCGCCCGCCATCCGCCAGCGCTTCACCCACGACACCCGGCTGAACGGCGAGCCGGCGGTGGAGATGGGCGAGGATCTCAAGCGTCTCGTAACCGTCAAGCCTCTGAACCTGCTGGAACATTGGCCGATGTCCGGCCCGTTCGACGCGATCTTTTGCCGCAACGTCCTGATTTATTTCGACCGTCGCGGTCGCACGCAGGTGATAGAAAACTTCGGCCGGATGCTCCGCCCCGGCGGGTATCTGTTCCTCGGCCACTCGGAGAGCCTGTATGGCGTGTCGAACCTGTTCCGACAGGCCGGCCCAACGATTTACCGGAGGGAGTGAGCGATGAACGCCTCCACCCTCCCCCATGCGGGCCCCAGCCCGGCGGCACCGGCGCGGCGGCTGGGCAGCGGCCGCTATTTCAACCACGAGTTCAAGACGGAGACGGTCAAGATCGCGCTGGGCCAGCAGGCGATCAGCGACCGGGGCGACCTGATGATCGCGACCACGCTGGGCTCCTGCGTGGCTGCCTGCATCCACGATCCGGTGCGGGGGATCGGCGGCATGAACCATTTCATGCTGCCCGACCTGCCGGCCAGCGAACTGGAGGGGGCCGGCGCCGCCGCGCGCTACGGCTCGGTCGCGATGGAGCGGCTGATCAACGCCCTGCTCGCCGCCGGGGCCGACCGCAGGCGGCTGCAGGTCAAGCTGTTCGGCGGCGCCAGCGTCATCGAGTCGAGCTACGACATCGGCGGACTGAACAGCCGCTTCGCGCTGGATTATGTGCGGGCGGAGGGGCTGAGGCTGGCCGGGCAGGATCTGGGCGGCGGCTCCGCCCGGCGCCTGCATTACTTTCCGCACAGCGGCCGCGCCCTGCGCCGCCTGCTGCGGCCGGAGGCGGCGGCCGACACCGTCACCCGCGAACGGTCCTTCATCACCCATCTCGCCCGCACCCCGGTGGAAGGCGAGGTGGAGCTGTTCGGACCCGCCGATGCGGGAGGGAACTGACCCATGCCCAGACCGATCCGCGTCGTCATCGTCGACGACAGCGCCCTGATGCGCGAGATGCTGAAGGACATCCTGACCCGCGAGCCGGGGATGGAGGTCGCCGGCGTCGCCCGCGACGCCTTCGAGGCGCGCGACGTGATCAAGGCCACCAATCCCGACGTCATCACGCTGGACGTCGAGATGCCGAAGATGGACGGCCTGTCCTTCCTGGAAAAGATCATGACGCTGCGGCCGACGCCGGTGATCATGGTCTCCTCCCTCACGCGCGAGGGCTCCGACGCCGCCATCCGCGCGCTGGAACTGGGGGCGGTCGACTGTGTCGCCAAGCCCGGCGGCTCCGACGGGCTGGGGTTCGAGGCGACGGCGATGGAGCTGGTCTCGAAGATCCGGGTCGCCGCCACCGCCCGGCTGGCCATGCGCAGGCCGCCTGCCGTCCATGGCGTCCTGCCGACGCCGCGCCGCGCCGGATCGGGCAAGCGGCTGATCGCCGTCGGCGCCTCGACCGGCGGGGTGGAGCGCATCCGCGACCTTCTGGCCGCCATGCCGGCCGATTGCCCACCCATCCTCATCACCCAGCATATGGGACCCAGCTACGTGCCCAGCTTCGCCGCCCGGCTCGACCGGCTGTCGGCGCCCACGGTGCGGGTGGCCGTTCATGGCGACCGGCCGGCCCAGGGGCTGGTGCTGATCGCGCCCGGCGACCGCCACCTCGCCGTCGTCCGCGACACCGCCGGTTTCGTCTGCCACATCCAGGACACGCCCCCGGTCAGCGGCCATCGCCCGTCGGTGGACGTGCTGTTCGCCTCCGTCGCCAAGGCGGCCGGCGGCAAGGCGGTCGGCGTGATCCTGTCCGGCATGGGCCGCGACGGCGCCATCGGCATGAAGGCCATGCATGAGGCCGGCGCCTTCACCATCGGCGAACAGGAATCGAGCTGCGTCGTCTATGGAATGCCGCGCGCCGCCAAGGAGGCCGGTGCGGTCGCGGTCGAACTTCCGCTCACCCAAATCCCCGCCGAAATGCTGCGCGCCTTCGACGCCGTCGGCGAGCGCCCCCGCACCGCCTGACCCGAGCGGGCATCCGGGCCGAGTTCCCAAGGAGCACCAGTATGTTCATCCCCGCCGCCGCCAGAGATGCCGCCCAGTTCGCCGCCCGAGATGCCGCTCCGGCGATGGCGGACCACCCGGCACCGCCCCCTGCGGACGGCGAGGCCAAGGTCTCGGTCACGGCAGAGCTTTTGTCGACCTGGCTCGGTTTCGCCGACGTGCAGCGCCGCACGCTCGACATCGTCCAGAGCGAGCTGACGCGCACGTCGGACCATGTGGAGACCTCCACCCTCGACCTGTCGGAGCGCTTCCGCGAACTGGCCCAGAAGGCGCTGGAACAGTCGGAGCGGGTGGAGCAGATCGTCGCCATGGCGGGATCGGTGGACATCGACGGCGAACGGATGCCGCTCGATTCGCTGGTCGTCGGCATGCAGGACATGATCACCGACATGGTGACCAACATCGTCACCCTGTCGCGCCATGCCATGAGCATGGTCTATCTGCTGGACGACGTTCAGAAGGACGTGGCCGAGCTGGAGAAGTCGATCGGCGACATCGACGGCATCAACCGCCAGACCAACTTCCTGGCGCTGAACGCCACCATCGAAGCCAGCCGCGCCGGCGAGGCCGGGCGCACCTTCGCCGTGGTCGCGCAGGAGGTGCGCCACCTCTCCCGCTCCACCGGCGAGCTGGCGGACCGCATGCGCAGCAAGGTCGGCGCGGTGGTCAAGGGCGTGCGCAACGGACACGACATCCTGCGCCAGATCGCCAACACCGACATGTCGCCGCAGATGCTGGCGAAGGAACGCGTCGACAAGACGATGGACAGCCTGGTGGCCCAGACCACCCATTTCCAGGCGGTGCTGGAAACGGCGGCATCGGTGTCGACCGACATGTCCTCCACCATCGCCCATGTCATCACCGGCATGCAGTTCCAGGATCTGACCAAGCAGCGGATCGAGGCGATCAACGACAGCCTCGCCATCATGAGCGCCGGGCTGGGCGAGTTGGAGACCCGCATCCGCGCCCAGCTGCCGCCCGGCATCGGCGCGCGGGAGCCGCAGGAATGGCTGAACCAGCTGATGGGCCGCTTCACGCTGAGCGAGATGCGCGAACGTTTCGTGCGCAAACTGCTGCTGGAGGGCACCGCGCTGGACGAGAACGGCGTGCTCGACCTGGATGTCGGAGGGGACAACGGCTCCGGTGGCGACATTGAACTTTTCTAGCGCGGAACAGCCGGCGCTTGTACAGTGAGACACCTAATCTGAAAGACGACACAATGGATTACGGCATCGAAGTGCGCGACCAGGAGGCGGTGGTCCGACTGCGCGGCCGCCTGACCTTCAACGACCATGCAAAGTTGCGCGCCCTGATCGGCGAGATGGGGCAGAACAAGCCCCGGCGCCAGGTGCTCGACCTGTCCTCGCTGGAATTCGTCGACTCCGCCGGCATCGGCATGCTGCTGATCGCGCGGGAGGAGATGGACCGCGCCGACAAGCAGTTCGTGCTGCGTGCCGCCACCGGCCAGGTGAAGCGGGTGCTGACCGTGGCGCAGATCGCCAAGATCGTCCAGATCGAGGACTGACCCGCTTGACCGACGGGGACACCCTTCCCGGCGGTGCCGCCACCGGGCTCCGCACGCGCTTCGCCGGATTCGTCGCGCCGGGGCTGCCGCCCGACCGCAGCGATCGGCTGGCGCGGGCGCTGGGCCTGCGGCCGGCAGATGGGCCGGCGGAGGGGCCGGCCGGTTCCGAAGCGCTGGCGCTGCTTCTGTCGGACGGTAGCGCGGCTGAGGAGGAGTCGCTGTGGCTGCCCCCTGTCGCCGCCTGGGTCGAGCCGGCGGCCGGCGACGAGGATGGCCGCGGCGTGGCCGCATTGCTGGCGGAGGCGTCCGGCACGGACCTGTATGTCAACCTGACCACCGCGACCGCACACGACCTGCAACTGGGCGGTCGCCTGCTGGCCGCCATCGGCGCCCGCCACCCGCTTTCCGGGCACCGCCGCGACGATATCGAACTGGCCCTGCATGAGGCGGTCAGCAACGCGCTGGTGCACGGCAATCTCGGCGTCAGCGGCATGAAGGAGTTGAGCGCCCAGGAGCTGGAGCGCTTCTCCCGCGATCTGGGCGACGGGCTCGCCGACCCGGTGCTCGCCGCGCGGCGGATCGCCATCGCCGTACGCATCGACCCGCCGCAAACCGCCCCGGCTGGGCGTGGGCGTGGGTTTGGGCCTGAACCAGCGGAGGGCCTGCCGGAAGACGCGTCGGAGAATGGCCGGGCATTGGCGACGGTCGAGATCACCGACCAGGGCGCCGGCTTCGTCCCGCGCAGGCCGGAGCAGGCCGGTGCGTCGGGCCGCGGACTCGACCTGATCGGCAGCATCGCCGACGGGCTGGAGATCGAGGACGGCGGCCGGCGCATCCGCCTGAGGTTCCGGCTGTGACCATGACCGGGCAGGACATCTCCGGCTACGGCCGTCCGCAAAGCCTCGAAGGCCGGGATCCGGAACTCCGAAGCCCCGACTCGCAGGTCGCCGACTCACAGGTCGCCGATTCCCAAATTTTGGATTGCCCGGTCCTGGTGGTGGACGACACCGCCTTCAACCGCACCGTGATCGGCACCTTCCTGGCCGAGGCGGGGTTCCGCAAGGTCTCCTTCGCCACCAACGGCATGGAAGCGCTGGCGATGATCGAATCCGGCGTTCCCGACCTGCTGATCCTCGACATCATGATGCCGGGGATCGACGGCTACGAGGTCTGCCGCCGCCTACGCGCCATGCCGGAAACCGCGGACCTGCCGATCCTGGTGCAGACCGCCCTGTCGTCGGGCGAGGACCGAAACAAGGCCTTCGCCGCCGGCACCACCGATCTCGTGGCGAAGCCGCTTGAACGGACGGAACTGCTGGCCCGCGTGCGCATCCATCTGGAAGACCGCGTGCTGATCCGCCGGCTGCAAGGCTACCGCGCACGGGTGGAGGCGGAACTGTCCATCGCCCGCTCGATGCAGGAGCATCTGCTGCCGACGCCGGCGCAATGCACCGCCGCCGCCGCCGCGGCCGGCTGCACGCTGCGCGCCCATAGCGTGATCTCGCCCCATCTCGGCGGCGATCTTTGGGGACTTCTGCCATTGCAGGGCCGGCGCTTCGGCGTCTATCTGCTGAACGTCGCAGGCCAGGGCGTGTCGGCGGCGCTGAACGCCTTCCGCCTGCACACCCTTCTGCAGGAGTTGGGGCCCATCCACGGCGAGAATGCCGCCGCCCTGCTGAGCGCCCTGAACGATCGCGCCGCCGGTCTGCTGGCACAGGGGGAAACGGCCACCATGACCTACGGCGTGGTCGATGGCGAGCTCGGGCGCTTCACCCACGCCTCCGCCGAGGGAGCGCCGCCGATGATCCTGCGCGGCGACGGCGGATCGGATTTCGGCGTCGCCACCGGACTGGCGATCGGCATTGCTCCCGGCACCCGCTATCGCGCCGAGGTCATGGAGCTGCCGCCGGGTGCCGTGCTGGCGCTTTACTCCGTCGCGGTGCTGGAGGCGCTGGATGCAGGCGGGACCGGGATCGGGCTCGGCTGGATGATCGCCCGCGCGGTGGCGGAAGGCGACGGCTTCGAGGCCGTCGTGCGCTCGCTCAGCTTTGCGCTGGGACAGGTCAGCGGCGACGACCATACGCTGCTGTGGATCGAGCGGGGGGCCAGGTGAATAGCGGGTACATGAATACCGGGGACATGATGACAGCCGGCCCGCTTGCCGGAGGAAGCAACGCCGTGGACGGGTTGGCCGGCGCCCGCGTGCTGGTCGTCGACGACAACCGGATCAACCGCCATCTCCTGCTGGCCCTGCTGGAGCGCGGCGGCATCACCCTGGTCGAGCAGGCGGAGGATGGGCAGGACGCGCTGGCCCGGATGGAGCGCTTCAAGCCCGACCTCGTTCTGCTCGACCTGATGATGCCGCGGATGGACGGGTTCGAGATGTGCCGGCTCCTGCGCGCCGATCCGCGCTGGAAATCGCTGCCGGTGCTGGTGCAGTCCAGCCTGAACCGGGTCGAGGACCGTGCCCGCGCCTTCCGCGCCGGGGCGACCGATTACGTCACGAAGCCGATCAACGCGGTGGAACTGCTGGCCCGCGTGCGCATCCAGCTTCGCAAACGCGCCATGCTGCGCGACCTGGAGCAGTATCACAGCCGGACGGAGAGCGAACTGGCGCTCGCCCGCGCCATGCAAAGCCGGCTGCTGCCCGGTCCCGACCGGCTGGCGGAATTGCAGGAGGCGACCGGGATCGCGATCGACGCCCATTTCGCGCCCTCGTCCGAGCTGGGCGGCGATTTCTGGGGGATCGACCGGCTGCCGGGCGGCCGGGTCGCCGTCTACATGGTCGATTTCTCCGGCCATGGCGTGGGGGCGGCGCTGAACACCTTCAGGCTGGACGCCATCTGCCGCCAGATCGGCAGCACGGGGCTGACCCCTGCCGAATTCCTTGCCGCGATGAACCGCCGGCTGTGCGGCCTGCTTCCCTGCGGCCAGTTCGCCACAATGCTGACCGGCCTGATCGACCCGGTGGCGGGGGTGTTCGATTACGCCTCGGCCGGATCGACGACGCCGATGATGTGGCTGCCCGGCGACGAGGCGCCGCGGCTGGGCGACGGCAGCGGCCTGCCGCTCGGCCTGCTGCCATCCGCCACCTACGACAGCCGGCAGCTGCCGATGCCGCCGGGTGCACGGCTGTTCCTGTACTCCGACGCGGCGATCGAGATTCCGCTCGGCTCGGACGGTCATGATGTGCTGGACGAACCGGGTCTCGCCGCGCTGCTCGCCCGCCGCCTGCACGAACCTGACGGCGCCCGCCTGCTCGACGGCCTGCTGGGCGATCTCCACGCCACCGGTCCCATCGACGACGACCTGACGGCTCTGCTGGTGTCCCGGCGGAGGTGAGTGTGGTGTTGGGGATCTAACGCCGCATCCAAGAGCATCCGCCAGAAGCAAAAAGGCCGCCCCCTGAGGGAGCGGCCTTTCGCGTGCGGCGGGAGCCGACCGATCAGCGCGAGTAGAACTCGATGACTAGGTTCGGTTCCATCTGGACCGGGTACGGGACGTCGGCCAGCAGGGGAGCGCGGACGAAGCGGCCCTTCAGCGCGCTGCTGTCGACTTCCAGGTAATCGGGGATGTCACGCTCGCCGGAAGCGGCGGCTTCCAGGACCAGCGCCATCTGCTTGGACTTGGCGCGCACCTCGACGGTGTCGTTGTCCTTGATGCGGGCCGACGCGATGTTCAGGCGACGGCCGTTGACCAGGATGTGGCCGTGGTTGATCAGCTGGCGCGCGGCGAACGGGGTCGGCGCGAACTTCATGCGGTAGACCACGGCGTCCAGACGACGCTCCAGCAGGCCGACCAGGTTCTCGCCGGTGTCGCCCTTGCGGCGGACGGCCTCGGCATAGATGCGGCGGAACTGCTTCTCGCCGATGTTGCCGTAGTAGCCCTTCAGCTTCTGCTTGGCCATCAGCTGCAGACCGTAGTCCGACGGCTTCTTGCGGCGCTGGCCATGCTGGCCCGGGCCATACTCGCGCTTGTTCAGCGGGCTCTTGGCACGGCCCCAGAGGTTGACGCCAAGGCGGCGGTCGATCTTGTACTTGGACTCTTGACGCTTGCTCATAACTCTTACGCCTCGTTGGACACGAGTTGATGTTGTCCCGGTAGTTCCGACCGCCCTTTCAGGCGGCGGACGGGGCGCCAAAGATTGCGCGCGCCCGCTTTCCCAGGAGGTGAAGGCGCGCACAATACCCATTGGCGTGCCGGAGTCAAGCCTGACGCGTCAAGCCTATGGCGCCACCGTCTCCCCCTTGCATCCCCCGGCCCTTTGCGCTCCCCTTCCCCGCACCGCAAGCGGCAGGCAGGGATGACGCGATGGAACGGGTGGAGTGCGTGGTCGTCGGGGCGGGAGTGGTCGGTCTGGCGGCGGCGCGCCGGCTGGCGCGGGCCGGGCGCGAGGTGATCGTGCTGGAGGCGGCGGACGCCATCGGCACCGGCACCAGTTCCCGCAACTCCGAAGTCATCCATGCCGGCATCTATTATCCGACAGGCAGCCTGCGCGCCCGGCTGTGCGTGCCCGGCCGCGACGCTCTCTATGACTACTGCGCCGCCCATGGCGTGGAGCATCGCCGCATCGGCAAGCTGATCGTCGCGACTGAGGACAGCCAATTGCCGAAGCTGGCGGCGATCCGCGCCCAGGCCGCCGCCAACGGCGTCACCGACCTGACGGAGATCGACGCCGCCACCGCGATGCGGTGGGAACCGAACCTGCGCACCGTCGGCGCCCTGCTGTCGCCCTCCACCGGCATCATCGACAGCCACGGGCTGATGCTGGCCCTGCTGGGCGACGCCGAGGAGGCCGGTGCGATGCTGGCGCTGCAGAGTCCCCTGCTGCGCTCCCACCGCACCGCCGACGGTTTCGAGCTGGAGGTCGGCGGGGCGGAGCCGATGCGGCTGGCCTGCTCCACCCTGGTGAACGCCGCCGGGCTGGGCGCCTGGGCGGTCGCGCGCGGGCTGGAGGGGCTGGATGCCGCGCATGTGCCGCCGCGGGTGCTGGCCAAGGGCAACTACTATGCGCTGGCCGCCGGCCGCTCGCCCTTCTCGCGGCTGGTGTATCCGGTGCCGGTGGAGGGTGGGCTGGGCGTCCACCTGACGCTGGACCTCGCCGGGCAGGCCCGCTTCGGCCCCGACGTGGAATGGCTGGGCGATATCGCCGGCCATGGAGAGGGGCCCATCGACTACGCCGTCGATCCGGTCCGGGCCGACTCCTTCTACGGTGCGGTGCGCGCCTATTGGCCGGGGCTGCCCGACCATGCGCTGGTGCCGGCCTATTCGGGCGTGCGGCCCAAGCTGAGCGGACCGGGGGAGCGCCAAGCCGATTTCCTGATCCAGGGGCCGGGCACCCATGGGGTGGAGGGGCTGGTCAATCTGTTCGGCATCGAATCGCCGGGCCTGACCTCCTGCCTCGCCATCGCCGACGCGGTGGCGGCGGAGTTGGGCGAGGCTCCCGAGATCATTGGCGGCGCTTGGGGCTCACAGGGTTCTTGACCGCGACCCCGGCTCTCCCAATCTATAGGCGTGGCGGCGCCGGCATGTGCTGGGCCGCCGATCCGCCGGGCGCCGGAAACGGGCCCATCTTCCGCAACTCGCTCCCGTCGTGAGGAGGATGCGTCGTGACGACTCGCCTTTCGCTCTTCAACAGCCCGCTGCTTCTCGGCTTCGATCAGTTCGAGCGGACGCTCGACCGCATCGCCAAGAATTCGGCCGAAGGCTATCCTCCCTACAACATCGAGCAGATCGGCGACGACGGCCTGCGGATCACGCTTGCCGTGGCCGGCTTCACCTCCGAAGACCTGTCGGTGCAGATCGAGGACAACCAGCTCGTCATCCGCGGCCGCCAGACCGACGACAAGTCGCGCGTCTACCTGCATCGCGGCATCGCCGCCCGGCAGTTCCAGCGCAGCTTCGTCCTGGCCGAAGGGATAGAGGTCGTGGGCTGCTCGCTCGACAACGGGCTGCTCAACATCGACCTGACCCGTCCGATGCCGGAACCGAAGGTCCGCACCATCAAGATCGAGCAGCCGAAGAAATCCGCCGGCGGTGCCATGCCGCGCACCATCGACGTGTCCGCCGACGGCAAGGACGACTGACCCGGCCCCGATTCCCCTCCCACCTGCCTTCCCGACACCCTGCACGCGCGGCCGCCCATGACGGGGAGCCGCCGGGAGACCACGATCATGATGAACGATACCCACAGCCAGCTGCGCCAGCTGTCGACCCAGGATTTCGCCAGCTTCGGCCTGGGCGACGTTGCCTATGTCCGCCCGGTGGAGATGGAGGGCACTGCCGCCTTCGCGATCCACGCCGCCGACGGCACGCCGCTGAGCGTCGTCGCCGACCGCGAGCTGGCTTTCGCCGCCATCGTGCAGAACGACATGGAACCGGTCAGCGTCCACTGACCACCCGCCGCCGCGCGCCGGCCAACAAGGGCCAGGCGCGCGGCGGCCGGTCGTGCCGCTGGCCGGCATCTCGATCCTTGTCAGCCCTAACTCCTGTTGTAAGGTGCGCTCTGCCATAGTTACGGCACTACACGCGGAAAAGGCATCGGGGGACGGTCGGTTGGACGGCGGGGCGAGCGATACGGCAGTGGACACGAAGACCGCAGCCGAAACGGAAAAACGGAAGGCGTGGGATGACGAGGCCCGCGATTCCCTGCACATTCTGCCCTTGTCGTCGATCCCGCTGGACACTCCCGGCCTGCAGCATGCCCGGCTGATCAAGAATGTCCGGCTGCAGACGGTGGTGGAGATGTTCCACGACGCCCAGGCCGGCAGCGGCCAGGTGACCGCCCGCCATCTGCCCGCCTATTTCGAATCCTACAAGGACGAGATCGAGCGCGATCTGGTGAAGCTGGAGAAGATCGGCGCCGCCTCCAGCTTCGACGTCTACTCCTCGCGCATCGAACTGCGCCGGCTGAACATCGACGTCAACAACGTCGAATCGCTGACCCTGTCGGACCGCAAGAAGGCAGAGCTGACCAACTACATGCGGGTCTTCACCCGGCCGCTGATGGAATACGTCTACGGCACGGAGGAGCTTCAGGTCGCGGACGTGACCGACATCATCCAGCTGTTCGCCAACCCCAACCGGGACGAGGCGCTGCGCAACCTGCGCATGATGGCCGACCGGCTGGACATCGGCCTGAACGAGATCCCGCAGTTCCTGGAGGAATACGGCGACATCTTCCTGTCGCTGGCCTATTTCCGCAAATGCCTGGACGAGATCGTGCCGGAGGTGCAGCGCTTCGTCACCTGGATGGGCGAAATCCGCAGTTCCGCCGAGGTGAAGCGCGATTCGCGGCAGATGCGGATGCTGGATGAGATCGCCCGCGACCTGACCGACATCGCCACCTCCATCACCGGCCGGTTCGAGAGCTTCGACAACCGGTCCAAGGACTTCTGGAGCGACATCAACGCCGACACCTTCCGTGCCATCCGCGAGCTGATCTCGTCCCACCATGTCACCATCGGCGGGGTCCTGTGCGGTTTGGCGGTGAAGATGAACCTGTGGAAGCACCGCTTCGCCCGCGGCGGCGGCGGTCCGAACCGGCGCATGGAGTTCGTGAAGTCGGAGATCCTGCCCGGCCTCTCCCACATCAAGGCGCTGGAGCAGTCGGCGCGGACGGGGCACCTGTAAAGGGCGACGTCAGGGCCGCCGCGACCACGTCAATCCATCGAGAGAATCGTCGCCACCGCCCGGTTGTCCAGCAGGATCGTCGCGGCCAGCGTCAGGATCGGCGCCAGGAACAGCAGTCCGATGACACAGCGCACGATCAGATCGGTGCGCCGGGCGGAACGGCAGAGCGGACAGTCGTCAGGACCGTGCCCGTAGTCGGAGCCGCAATAGGGACAGGCGGTGGTGTTGACCATGGCGAACGGGCTTTCGGAATGGGCCGGCGGCCGTGGAGCTGCCGCCATTCTGGACCGGCGCGGCACCCGAACGTCATGAATTCACTGTCATCTTGCCGTCTTCGCCCGGTCTGTGGCCGAAGGGACGCTCATGCCGCCCGTTCCATCGGCACCAACCCGGCGACGATGCGGCCGAACTGACCGGCGAAACGCTCGCGGTCGGCGGCGGCCAGGGTGAAGGTGACATGCAGACGGCCGCCAACACCGCTACCAACACCGCCGTCAATCGCGCGCACCGTGGCGGGCACCGGCTGCAAACCCGGCAATGCGACGCTCAACGCCGTCCCCTCCGCCAGACCGGCCCAGCACTCCTGCGGCAGGCCGCTGATCTGCGCACCGCCTTCGGAGGCGTTGTCGACCGTCACCGGCACCTCGCGCCCGCCGATGGTCAGCCGGCCCGGCCGGTTCAGCGGATAGCGCGGGGCGGCCCGGCGATTCACCTCCGGCGTGGCGGTGCGGATCGCCTCGATCAGGACGCGGCGCAGCTGGTCGATGCTGGAGGCCACGCGGGTCGACAGGGCGTTGACTTCGCTGGCGCGTTCGCCGGTGGCCGTCGCCTCCTGCGAGACGGCGGCGATGCGGGTCGCCACCTCCTGCGCCGCGTTGGAGGTCTGGACGACGTTGCGGGCGATCTCGCCGGTTGCCGCCTCCTGCTCCTCGATGGCGGCGGCGACGGTGGCCGATACCGTCTCCACCCCGCGCACCCGGTCGGCGATGGCGCGCACCGCGCTGACCGCCTCGGCGGTGGTGGCCTGGATGGCGGCGATCTGGCTTTCGATTTCATCCGTCGCCCGCGCCGTCTGGCCGGCCAGCTGCTTCACCTCGCTGGCGACCACCGCGAAGCCCTTGCCGGCCTCCCCCGCCCGCGCCGCTTCGATGGTGGCGTTCAGCGCCAGCAGGTTGGTCTGGCCGGCGACGTCGTTGATCAGGTCGGTCACCTCGCCGATGCGGGTCACGGCCTCGGCAAGGCGCTGGATGGTCTCCTCCGCCCGGACCGAGGCGCCGACCGCTTCGCCGGTCATGGCGGTGGCGGTGCCGATCTGGGTGGCGATCTCGCGAATGGAAGCGCTGAGCTGCTCCGACGCCGCCGCCACGGTCTGGGCGTTCGACAGCGCCTGGGTCGCGGCGGCGGCGACATTCTGGCTGTTGTCGCTGACCGCGCGGGCCGATTCGGCCATGCGGGTGGCATTGCCGGCCATCTGGCTGGTCTGGCTGGCGACCACGTCGACGGCATTGGACGCTTCCGTCTCCACCGTCTCGGCCATGCGCAGCAAGGCGGCCTGCTTCTCCCGTTCGGACCGTTCCCGCTCTTCTTCGCGCAGGCGGCGCAGACGCTCGGCCTCCTCGGCATTCTCCTTGAAGACGCGCAGGGCCCCGGCCATCGCACCGATCTCGTCGCCGCGGCCGGAATTGGGAATGGCGACGCCGAGGTCGCCCTGGGCCAGGCGGCGCATGACGGCGGTCAGTTCACCCACCGGCCGGACCACCCGGCGCCTGATGCCCAGCACGCCCAGCACCACCACCGCCAGCACCAGGGCCGAGACGCCCCAGACCGCGCTCATGAACAGGCTTTCACGTCCGGCGGCGTAGACCTCCGTCTCGCTGTTGTAGCGGGTGGTGTCCGCCACGATCCGGTCGACGACGGCGCGGTGGGCCGCATAGGCCTCGGCGATGACCGCATAGGAGGCGCGGACCGCCGCCTCGTCCTTGCGGGCCAGGGCCGGCAGGAACTTCGTTTCCATTTCGGTCCAGAACCGCATCACCGGCGCATGCGAGGTCCCGGTCAGTTGGTCGACCAGCGCCGGTTCGAACCTCTCCTTCAGCCAATACTCATGCCGGTCGTCGTAATCCTTGCGCAGCTGCGCCAGTCGCGCCCGCCGCTGCTCCACCGACGCCGGGTCGTTCATAGCCAGCGTGGCTTCCAGATAGGCCTCGATCACATATTCCGGCGGCGGCAGGATATCGGCGATCAGATCCTTGCCCAGCACGATGCGCTGGTAGATCGGGCCGCCCACCTTCAGTTCGCGGATCGCCAGCGCACCCGTCAGGACGACCGCCAGGAAGCCGAGCGTGACCACCACGCCGAACAGGTTGGTAAGCGCGGCAATCCTGAGGTTCTTCAGCATGATGCGACCCCTGCGCAAAGACGACGGCAGAGGGTTGCTTCTCAGATTGAACTATTCATGACAAGCAAAAAACTTGCTCGATTATCAGGTCAAATAGAAATGATGTTTCGTTGTGCGTTTTGCATACGGAATGTGCAGTGTCTGTGCAATGGCCGACCAAAGTACCGGCAATGGAATCAGGTGAGGACCAAAGTACCGATCCAGCCGACCAGGGCGAGGATCACCAGCATCACCAGCAGGGTCACGATCACCGCATTGCTGCGTCGAATCGAACGGCAGCGCGGGCAGCCCCCCTCCGTCACGACGGGATAGGGATGGTTGCAGCGGTCGCAGCGGACGGTCTGTTCGGTTCCGGTCTGGTCCGTCATCGGCGGGTTCCATGGTGTCGAAGCCTGTGAGGCCGCATGGATAGCACGGCCGACGGTGCACCGCAGCGGTGAAGACGTGCCGGTGAGCGCCGTTGCGGACAGGACGGAATGTCGCAGCAACGGGCCGCCGTCAGTCGGCGGCGGAAGATTCCACCGGCGGCACGCGCAGTTCCATCGCCTGCAGGCGGCGCGGGCTGTGGTCCAGAGGTTCCAGCAGCGGCATCTCCGATCCCTCCGGCGCGGCATGCAGGTCGCGGAAACGGCGCGCGCTGACCAGCACCCGCGATTCCAGCGTGCCGACCGCGCTGTTGTAGCAGCCGACCGCCTTGTCCAGTTGGCCGCCCAGCTTCTCCATATGGCCGCCCAGGTCGGACAGGCGCTTGTACAGCTCCGCCCCCAGCGCGCTGATCTCGCGGGCGTTGTCGGCCAGCCGCTCCTGCCGCCAGCCATAGGCGACGGCGCGCAGCAGCGCGATCAGCGTGGTCGGCGTGGCCAGGATCACGCGGTGGTCGATGCCCGCCTCGATCAGCGCGGGGTCCTGTTCCAACGCTGCAGAGAAGAAGTTCTCGCCGGGCAGGAACAGCACGACGAATTCTGGGCTGTCGTCGAACTGGTCCCAATAGCCCTTGGTGCCCAGTTGCTTCATATGCTCGCGCACGTGGCGGGCATGGCGGACCATGCCGTCGCGCCGCGCCCCGTCCTCCCCCGCCTGGACGCCGTCCAGATAGCCTTCCAGCGGCGTCTTGGCATCGACCACGATGGTCTTGCCGCCGGGCAGCGTGACGATCAGGTCGGGGCGCAGCCGGCCGCTGTCGACCGACACCTGCTCCACGAAGTCGCAATGGTCGAGCATGCCCGCCATCTCGCAGACCCGGCGCAGCTGGATTTCGCCCCAGCGCCCGCGCGCCGCCGGGGTGCGCAGCGCCCGGACGAGGTTCCCGGTCTCCGCCCGCAGCTGGCTCTGGGTTTCCACCAGCGACAGCACCTGCTGCTTCAGCCCCTCATAGGCGCCGGCGCGGCTGCTTTCCAGGTCGCGAATCTGGCGGTCCATCGCCTCCAGCGACTGGCGCACCGGATCGACGATGGCGGCGATGGCGGTCTGGCGCTTGTCCAGGTCGCCTTTCGCCTGCTCCTGAAACCCCGCCAGCGTCTCCCGCGCCAGATCGAGGAAGCTGCGGTTGTTCTGGTGCAGCGCCTCCGCAGACAGGGCCTTGAAGCTGTCGGCCAGCGCCGCCTGGGCGCGCTCCAGCAGGGCCATCTTCTCCGCCGCCGCCGTCCGTTCGGCGTCCAGCCGTGTCGACAGCTGGGCATGGCGTTCGCGGGCGTCGGTGACCTCGCCATGCAGGCGGGCGATCTGGTGGTCGCGCGCCTCGATCTCCTCGCGCAGGTCGTCCTCGGTCCGCTCGGCGAGGTCGAGGCGGGTGGCGAACTCCGCATGCAGGGCGGCGGCCGCGGCCTCCGCCCGGCCGGCAGCGGCGCGCAGCACCGCCCAGGCGATGGCGGTGCCCAGCAGCAGGCCGGCCGCCAGCCCGATCACCAGCGACAGGCCGTCCACCACCAAACCGTTCACCACGAACTGCGTCACACCTGCTCCCCCACCCTGCCCCACACCTGAAACGGGCACAGCCTATCGGAACGAAACGCGAATTGGAACAGGGCGCGAACGGACGGGGTGCCGCAGCAAAGCCCAGCCGCCGCTTTCCCCGCTTGCCCAACCAAGGCCGCGGCGCCATATCGGAAGCCATGCCGAACGACAAGACTCCCGACACGAATTCCCCCGATTGCGGCCCCGGCTGCGGCGGCCCCCGCGTCCGCGCCATACCCCCCGGCGAGGACCGCGAGCGGCTGATGTGCCCCGACTGCGGCTACATCGCCTACCAGAATCCGCTGATCGTCGTCGGGGCGGTGGCGACCTGGGAGGACGGCCGCATCCTGCTGTGCCGCCGCGCCATCGAGCCGCGCAAGGGCTTCTGGACCCTGCCCGCCGGCTTCATGGAAGAGCGCGAGAGCACCCGCGAGGGCGCCGCCCGCGAAGCCTGGGAAGAGGCGCGCGCCCGCATCGACATCGACCATCTGCTGGCGATTTACGACATCCCGCGCATTAGCCAGGTGCAGATGATCTTCCGCGCCCGCCTGCTGTCGCCGGACGTGGAGCCCGGCCCGGAAAGCCTGGAGGTCGGCCTGTTCGCCTGGGAGGAGATCCCCTGGGGCGAGCTCGCCTTCCCCACGGTGATCTGGGCTCTGCGCGAGCACCGTGACCGTCTCGGCCGCAGCGATTGCGCCCCCGCGGTCAACCCCACCCCGGACGCGCTCGCCCGCTGGGAACGGATGCTGTAGCGGCAGGCCCTACCGCCGCTCCGTCGGGAATTTCGCCACCAGTTCCTGCTCCGCGCCGTCGCGCCGGATGGTCAGCGGCAGCCAGGTGCCGGGCGCCTGACGGCGGATGACGGCGACCAGATCGGCGGGCGCCCGCACCGGGTTGCCGGCGGCGTTCAGGATGCGGTCGCCGCTGCGCAGGCCGGCCAAGGCGGCGACGCTGCCGTCGCTGACCGCCCGCACCGTGATGCCGTCCGGACCGGGGTCGAGTTGCACGCCCAGCCGCAGCCGCTGCGGTTCGGCATCCTCGCGGGCCGGCCCCAGCCCGAAGACCGCATCGGCGATGCGCCCGTCCAACTCGTCGCAGTCGCGGTCGGCATCCCAGGGCAGCAGCACGGCGGCATCGGCGATGCCGAGATCGGCCAACTGGTGCGGGACGCCGTCGCGGTAGAGGATATGGCCCTGCCCCAGGATGCCGACGACGGCGCGGCCGGTGGTGCGGCGGGTCTCCGCGATCTTCTCGGCCATCGCACGGTCCCAGACGCTTTGCGCCTCGATGAAGCGCTTGGCCGCATCGGTGGGGGCAGCGGCCTGCGACTCCGAGCGATCATGCGCCGCCAGCGTTTCGGTCAGGCGGCTGCGGTAGGTCTCCGTTGGGGCGGCAGGGGTGCCGACGCCCTCGCGCTCCCCCTCCGGAATGGCGGCCCAGCCGTTGCGGGCGGTGCGGCTGATCAGCGGGCGTTCCACATTCAGCGCCACCACCGGCAGACGGTGCAGGCGGGCGAATTGCAGGATCGGCAGGTAGAAGGCCGGATCGAAGCCCCAGACCGTGCGCCAGTCCGTTTCCCTCAGGAACTCGCTTTCCGTCAGTTCCCCCGCCACCCAGCGGTCGAGCACCGGCTGCAGCCGACGCGGCAACATCTCCATCCCGACGGCAAGGTCGGGGGTCAGTGCATGCAGGGCGGCGAGCGTGTGGAGTTGCCAGCGGTGATGATCGGCCTTGTCATGCTGCTCCCCCAGCAGGACCACCGGCGCTTCGGCGAGCCGGCGCAGCAGCGGCACCGGCTCCACCGCCGTCCCGGTGCCGTCCGCCCACACCCCCGGCGGCACGCAGCCGATGCGCGCGGCATCCTCCGCCCGGACGCCGGATGCGGCGACAAAGGACAGCGCCGCGAAGACCAGCGGAACAAGGCGGGGAAATTTACGGACGATCTGGCGCGGCAAGGGTCGGCTCCGTCGGCGCAGGGATTGCGCCAAGGTTGGAACTGCCGGACCCAAGGTCAATGGCGAACGCCACCGATTGCGTCGTTCGGCCGCGCCGAAGATGCGCGGCGGATGACAGCCGGAGCGTCGGCGGGTAGGATCGGCACCGGCGGTGGACAGACGGCGGATGGAGGCTTTCCGAGCCGGCATCCGTAAACCCCCGAGGCCGTTCCCAGGGCGTCCGCTTTCCCCGCCCGACCGCAATCATTCGTGAAGCGCACCGCCGCCATGCCGCACCGCAAGACCGTCATTCTCACCGGCGCCAGCCGGGGTATCGGACACGCCACCGTCACCCGGTTCAGCAATGAAGGCTGGCGCGTGATCTCCTGCTCGCGGGAGGACGTGCCGGAGCATTGCCGGCGCGATCCCAACTGGACCCACCACATCCCGGCCGACCTGTCCGACCCCGCCAGCCGCGCCGCCTTCGTGGAGGAGGCGAACAAGGCGCTGGACGGCGCCCCCCTGCATGCCCTGATCAACAACGCCGGCATCTCGCCCAAGACGCCGATCAAGGAGAGGCTGGGCTGCCTGAACGGCTCGATCGAGGGCTGGCACCGGGTGTTCGAGCTGAACTTCTTCGCAGCGCTGGTTCTGGCCCGCGGCTTCGCCGCTCCGTTGTCGAAGGGCAAGGGGGCGATCGTCAACGTCACCTCCATCGCCGGCCATTCGGTGCACCCCTTCGCCGGCTCCGCCTATTCCACCTCCAAGGCGGCGCTGTCCGGCCTGACCCGCGAGATGGCGGTGGAGTTCGCGGAGATCGGCGTCCGCGTCAACGCCGTCGCCCCCGGCGAGATCGAAACGGCGATGACCGGTCCGGAATACGACGTGCTGATCCCGCGCATCCCGCTGAAGCGCATGGGAACGCCGGAAGACGTCGCCGCCGTCATCTTCTACCTCTGCGGCCCGGATTCGGCCTATGTGACGGGAACGGAGACCTTCATCACCGGCGGGCAGCATCTGTTCTGAGGGGGTGTGGAGCGGCCGAGTGAGCCCCCCACCCTAACCCTCCCCCGCTGGGCGGGGGAGGGGATAAGTGCCTGTTCGGGAAAGCAACGGCAGTCCCTCCCCCGCCCAGCTCTCGCACAAAGCTGTGCTTTGTGCTGACGCGGCAGGCGGACCGTAGGTCCGCTGAGAGCGGGGGAGGTTAGGTGGGGGTCTAACTCCGCACCCTACTTCCCCGCCCGCCAGGCGATCAGCCGCCGCGCCGCCTCGGCGATGGTCTCCTCCGACCCGGCGAAGCTGAAGCGCAGGAAACGCCGGCCGCGGGCGGTGTCGAAATCGATGCCCGGAGTGCAGGCGATGCCCGTCTCCTCCAGGATCTGCTTCGCCAGCGCCTCGCTGTCGTCGGTCATGTCCGACACGTCGGCATAGATGTAGAAAGCGCCGTCGGCCGGGGCCATCCTGGTGAAGCCCGCCTTCGGCAGTTCCTGCAGCAGAACCGCGCGGTTGCGGGCGTAGCGGGCGACGTGGCCGTCCAGTTCCGCCGTGCAGTCGAAGGCCGCGACCGCCGACACCTGGCTCAGCGTGGGCGCCGAAATGAACAGGTTCTGCGCCAGACATTCGACCGACCGCAGCAGATCGTCCGGCACGATCATCCAGCCCAGCCGCCAGCCGGTCATCGAGAAATATTTGGAGAAGCTGTTGACCACCAGCGCCTGATCGTTCACCTCGGCCGCGGTGACGGCGTCGGTGCCATAGGTCAGGCCGTGGTAGATCTCGTCCGACACCATGCGCACGCCGTTGGCGCGGCACCAGTCGGACAGCGCGGTCAGTTCCTCACGGCTCAGCATCGTGCCGGTCGGGTTGGCCGGGCTGGCGACGATCAGGCCCTGCACCGGCTCCTCCAGCGCCTCCAGCAGTTCGATGGTCGGCTGGAAGCGGTGCTCCGGCCCGGTCGGCAGTTCCACCGGGACCACGCCGGCCGCGGTCAGGGTGTGGCGGTAGGCAGGATAGCTGGGCGACGCCATAGCAACCCGGTCGCCCGGATCGAAGGCGGCGAGGAAGCCCAGCTGGAAGGCGCCCGACGACCCGGTGGTGACGACCACCCGCCGCTCCGGCACATCGACGCCGTAACGGTCCTTGTACCAGTTGGCGATGGCCGCGCGCAGCGGCGGGATGCCCAGCGCCCCGGTATAGCCCAGCGGGTCGCTTCCCACGACGGCGCTGGCAGCCGCCTGCACCACGCCCTTCGGCGCACCGGTGGAAGGCTGCCCCACCTCCATATGCAGGACCTCAAGCCCGGCGGCCTCGCGCTCCGCCGCGGCGCGCATCACTTCCATCACGAAGAAGGGCGGAATGGCGCCCCGCTTGGAAACCTTGGGCTGCTTGCTCATGATCGTCCGTCTCTAACTCTCTTTTGGGCAGGCCGCTTTTTCGCGGTTCAGTCCCGCTTGCGTTCGCTTTCGACCGTCAGCGCTAGGCTGCCGGCGCGCGGGTCGGTCGCCGTCTGGCAATAGCGGATCCCGTCCTCCGTTGAAACCCGGCAGCCGATGAAGCTGACCCGTCCGGGGATGGATTGCGGCCGCGCGGCTTGGATCTGCGGCGCGGTCGAATTGTCCTCCAGGCCCGACGGCAATGCCACCGACAGCAGGGCGGCCGGGCCGGCGGCGGGGCCGTCGCTGCCCCCGGCGGTGCCGACCCCGGCGAACAGGGTACGGCCGATGATCGAGTTGGCGATCAGCGCCGGCGCGCCGAAGCCGCCACGGTCCACACCTTGGGCCACCAGCATGCCGGTGCCGGGAATGCCGCGCCCGGTGCCGAAGGGCGCGCCTTGGGTGAATGCGCAGGCAGCGCCATTCTCGTCCGGATCGATCACCATCACCCCGGCGCCGGCCGCAGTGGCGCCGGCACCGGTGGCGCCCAGCAGCTGGGTGGCACGGGTCGCGCGCTCGGCCGGCGGCAGGGCGGCCACCGCTTTCCAGGCTTGGATCAGGGCAGCCCCCGACTCCGGCTCGGTCGTGTCGGGAACATGCAGGTCGCTGATGTCGAAGGGCACGGTCAGCGTGGCGCCGACGCGCGGCTGGTAGGCGCGCAGCTGCGCCGGGTCCAGCCCCAAGCCCTGGGCGACCGTCGCGGCGAGCGGCCCGGCATAGAAGGCGCCCACGCCCTGGCGGCGCAGCACCGACAGGGTCGCGGCCAGTTCCGGCTGGGCGGCGACCGTGCCGACCGCCGGGGTGCCGGCGCCCAGCAGGCGGCGGCGCGCATCGGAATCGGCGGCAAGACGCCCGCCGAACGCGCCGAGATCCTGCACCAGCGCACGGCTGAGGCCGGGCGAGAACTGGGCCAGTTGCTCCGCCGGGGCGACCACCTGCTCCCACCGCAGCACGCCGGCCGAGGCCTGGACCGCATACAGGCCGCGCGTCATCGCCGGTATGGCGACTCCGCCAGCCCCGACCGGGCGCGGCAGGAAGTCGATGGTGCGGGCCTTCTTGGATGCGGCGTCGAACAGCACGCAGACGCCGCCGCCGGTCAGCCCGACGCGCGACGGCAGGCTGGCGGTCATCGCCAGCGCCATCGCCGCCACCGCGTCGCCGGCCTTGCCGCCCTGGGCGATGATGTCCCGGCCGATGCCGGCGGCATAGGGTTCATCGGCGACGACGAAGCTCTGGACCGTCGCGTCGGTCTTGAACTTCGTGTTGACGCAGCCGGCCAGCAGTGATGCAGCTATGGCAACCGCGCCCAACCGTCGCCAGATTCGCAAGCGAGTGTGTCGCGGCCCGGAGTTCCGCCGGTTCCGCGCGGGGGTCCGCTGTTCAAAGCCGGAGGTCGTCACGGTGCGCAAGCCCAGCAGGCTGGTTTCGGTCGTCGCCATCATGTCCATGTGTCTGATGTCGCTGGTGTGGGGAGCGCCACCGGCGAGCGCGCAGCGCCGCTCGGACATGCAGATCCTGGGCGACGCCGAGACGGACCATATCATCCGCAAGATGGCCCGGCCAATCTTCCAGGCGGCCGGCATCGACCCCGACTCGGTGCAGATCCTTCTGGTCAACGATCCGTCTGTGAATGCCTTCGTCGCCGGCGGACAGAACATCTTCCTGCACACCGGGCTGCTGCTGACGGTGGACGACGCCGACCAGCTGCTGGGCGTCATCGCGCACGAGACCGGCCACATCTCCGGCGGACATCTGGTGCGCGGGACGGAGGCGATGGACAATGCCTTCCTGTCCTCGCTGCTCGGCATGGGCCTGGGCGTGATCGGCGGTCTTGCCTCGGGCAATGCCGGGGCCGGCGCGGCGGGCGTCATGCTGGGCCAGCATCTGGCGGAGCGGAACTTCCTGTCCTTCTCCCGCACGCAGGAGGCGTCGGCCGATCAGGCCGGCCTGTCCTTCCTGGAACAGTCGGGCATCTCCGCCAAGGGGATGGAGACCTTCCTGGAAAAGCTGGGCGTCGGCGAGCCGCTGATGAACGACCGCGACGCCGGCTACCGCCTGACCCACCCGCTGACGCGCGAGCGCATCGAAGCGGTGAGGGCCTTCGTCGCGCGGTCCCGCCATGCCGACGCCCGGCTGCCGGCGGCGACGGAGGCCGACCTGCGGCGGATCCAGGCCAAGCTGTACGGCTATCTCGATCCGCGCGGCGCGCTGCAGCGCTACAAGGCGAACGACCCGTCGCCGGCCGCCCGCTATGGCCGCGCCTATGCCTATTTCCGCCAGGGCGACGTCAAGCAGGCCACCCCGCTGGTCGACGGCCTGATCGCGGACGAGCCGAGGAATCCCTACCTGCACGAGATGAAGGGCGACCTGATGCTGCAAACCGGCCGCGCCCCGGATGCGGTCGCCCCTTACCGCAAGGCCATCGAGCTTGCCGGTTCCGAAGCCGGAACGATCCGCGTCTCCCTGGCCCATGCCCTGCTGGAGCAGCGCGACCCGCGGCTGGCCGACGAGGCGCTGAAGAACCTGCAGATCGCGGCGAAGGGCAAGGCCCAGTCCGCCTTCCTGTGGCGGCTGACCGCCCAGGCCTGGAGCATGAAGAAGAACGACGGCATGGTCGCCTACGCCACCGCCGAGGAGGCCCTGGCGAGAGGCGACATGCCGATGGCCAAGGCGCAGGCCGAACGGGCGGAAAAGCTGCTGCCCGCCGGCTCGCCGGGCTGGCTGCGCGCCCAGGACATCCGCGGCCAGACCGGCGGCGAGAGGCCGCGCTGATCGGATTGGCGCGGTTCGGTCATATGACGAAAGCGTCCTTCCGGTAATGCAACGGTCACCGAACCGTCCCCGCCACGTCATCGCCGCTTGCTATTCCGCGGACATCGAGCGCGTCCCCTGCCCATCGGCCCCGACGCGCGGTTCCGTCCACGGGAGTGCATGCCCATGCTGTCCGTCCGCCTGCCGTCCTGGCGCGGCGCCCTGTTCGCCACCGCAGCCCTGCTGTCCACCGCCCTGACCGCCGCGATCCCGGCTCAGGCCCAGGAGCAGCAGGCCAAGCGCTACCCCGCCACGCTGGCCGGCCATGCCCTGCTTCCGGCCAGCACGCTGGTGCAGGCGCCGGCCGATGCCGGGCCGCTGTTCGCCACCGCCGGCAAGTTCACCAACGCCGACCGCAAGCGGGTGGACAGTGTGGGCAGCATCCGCGCCACCTCCTTCGCCTCCGACCCCAAGGTCCCGCGCCAGACGGAGATCATGCTGCCGGTCGCAGGGCAAGCGGTGCAGGGTTTCTCCGCCATCGTGCCGCAGGGCAACGGCGAGTTCATGGCGCTGACCGACAACGGCTTCGGCAGCAAGGTGAACTCGGTCGACGCGCTGCTGATGGTCCATCGCGTCAAGCCGGACTGGCAGAGCGGCGCCCTGCAGCGGCTGGAGACCATTTTTCTGCGCGATCCCGACCGCAAGGTCCCCTTCGCCATCGTCAACGAGAACAGCACGGCACGCTACCTGACCGGCGCCGACTTCGATCCCGAATCGCTGGTGGTCCAGGCCGATCGCCTGTTCATCGGCGAGGAGTTCGGCCCCTACATCCTGGAACTGAGCCGCAACGGCGTGGTCGTCGCCGTGCATGAGACGATGGTCGACGGCAAGCCAGCCCGCTCGCCCGACCATTACCGCAACGGCATCCTGCCGCCGGTTCCGGGCGCCGTCGCCTTCGAGGTCCGCCGCTCGCGCGGGTTCGAGCCGATGGGCGTGTCGCCGGATGGCAAGACCCTGTACCCGTCGCTTGAAGGCCCGCTGTGGAATGCCGCCGCCAACGCCGTCGAGAACAAGGACGGCCGCGCGTACACCCGCATCCTGGAGTTCGACGTCGCCAGCCGCACGTACACCGGCAAGTCCTGGAAATACAAGCTGGAGGACAATGCCAACGTCGTCGCCGATCTGGCGATGATCGACGCCGGCACCGCCCTGGTGATCGAGCGCGACGACAGCAGCGAAGGGGCGAAGACCCAGGCCTGCCAGGGCGAGGCGAAGCCCGACTGCTTCAACGCGCCGGCCGCCTTCAAGCGGGTCTACAAGATCGACATCGCCGGGGCCGACGCCGACGGCTTCGTCCGCAAGGTCGGCTACATCGACCTGACCGACATCGCCGATCCCGACCATAAAGCCCGCGCCGGACAGGCGCCGGAAGGCCGCTTCGTCATGCCCCATCTGGGGCCGGAGGGGGTGAACATCGTCGATGCCGACCATATCGTGGTCGTCAACGACAACAACCTGCCCTACTCCACCGGCCGTACCATCGGCATGGCCGACGGCGACGAGATGGCGCTGCTGTCGGTGGGCGAACTTTTGCGCGCCCGCTGATCACGCGATAGTGAAACCGGGGGTGAGGTCCGGACGAGCGCTTTGCACTTGTCCGGGCCGGATTGTCGGTCCAGTGTGGGCGGCCTTCGGCCCAATGTCCCCAGCGTTTCGGAGACCGCCCACCATGCGCCCCGTCCTGCCGTACCTGCGTTCCGCCCTTTTGGCCCTGCCTGTCGCGGCGCTGGCGCTGTCCGCCTCCGCTCCGGCCCATGCGCAGTCGGCGAGCTTCGACGGCAACCAGAAGGCCGCCATCGAGAAGATCGTCCGCGATTACCTGATGGAGCATCCCGAGGTCATCCTGCAGGCCGTCGACGCCATGCAGGAGCGCCAGAAGGCGGCGGAGGCCGAACAGGCCCGCAATGCCCTGATCGAGAACAGGCAGGAGCTGACCCGCAACCCCGCCGATCCGGTCGCCGGCAACCCGCAGGGCGACGTGACGGTGGTGGAGTTCTTCGATTACCAGTGCGGCTACTGCAAGGCCGTGCAGGCCGACACCCAGGCGCTGATCAAGGGCGATCCCAAGCTGCGCTTCGTCCTGAAGGAATTCCCGATCCTGGGACCGGCGTCGTTGCTCGCCTCCAAGGCCGCGCTCGCCGCCCGCGGCCAGGGCAAATACATGGAACTCCACAATGCCCTGATGGCCCACCGCGGCCAGCTGGACGAAGCGGTGATCATGCGGCTGGCCAAGTCGGTCGGTCTCGACACCGACCGGCTGAAGAAGGACATGGAATCGCCGGACGTGCTGAAGGTGATCGCCGCCAACCAGGCGCTGGCCGAGAAGCTGAACATCCGCGGCACCCCGGCCTTCGTCTTCGGCGATGAGCTGGTGCCCGGCGCCATCAAGCTGGACGACATGAAGCGGCTGACCGACGCCGCCCGCGCCAAGGGCTGAGGCGGGCCGTTTGATGACCGGAACGACTGAGCCGCTGAAGCCGACCGTCGTCGTGTTCGACGTCGGGCAGGTGCTGATCGAATGGGACCCGCGGCACCTCTACCGCGAACTGTTCGACGGCTATGAAGACCTGATGGAGGATTTCCTCGACCGGGTCTGCACCCCCGCCTGGAACCTTGAGCAGGACCGCGGCCGTCCCTGGAGCGAGGCGGTCGCCCAGCTGACCGAGGAGCATCCGGACTGCGCCGAACTGATCCGCGCCTATGACGACATGTGGGAACGCATGGTGCCGGGCCCGATTCCCGGCACGCCGGAAATCCTGGCCGAACTGAAGGCCCGCGGCGTCCCGGTTTACGCCATCACCAATTTCTCGGTCGACAAGTTCGAGCTGACGCGCAAGCGCTTCGACTTCCTGAACGGCTTCGACGGCATCATCGTTTCGGGTCAGGAACGGCTTGTGAAGCCCGACCCGGCGATCTACCGGCTGCTGATGGACCGTTACGGCCTCGAACCGAAGCATTGCTACTTCATCGACGACAACCCCGACAATGTCGAGGCGGCCAAGTCGGTGGGCATGTCGGCGCACCTGTTCCTGGGCGCAGAGGCTCTGCGGCGGGACTTGGTGGCTTTGGGAGTTTTGTGAGGGGGGCGGAGTTAGACCCCCACCCTAACCCTCCCCCGCCCAGCGGGGGAGGGTTAGGGTGGAGGCATTAGAAGCCGAAGCCCCCTACTCCGCCGCAGCCTCGCGGTCGCTCGCGGAGTTGAAGGCGTAGGTCTTCCAGGTCGGTTCATAGCTGTCGTCGGCCTGGTTGCCCCAGACCGACCAGTTGGGTCGGGCGCCGCGGGCGAACATTTCCAGGAAGGGGCCGGGGCTGCAGGCCTCGATCAGTTCATACTGTTCGTCGGGCTTGCGGCTGTGCTCGCGCTTGCGGCTTTCGATCAGGTTGACCTGGGTCCGGCCGGGGGGCAGCGTGCGGGCCTTCTTGCCGCGGACGCCGAACAGGATCAGTTCGGTCACGTTGCGGAAATAGAACCCAACCCCGCGCCCGTCCGACCCGCCGTCCTTGCGCACCTTGTGCCAGACGAGATTGGTCTTGTACTCGAACCCCCAGCTGCGCATGACCTGCAGGCCTTCCGGCAGCAGCGCGTTGGGAACCCAGAGATAGAGATGCGCGGTGGGGGCGGCGATGTCGGCGACCGGGAGAGCGCAGATGTCCTCGACCGTCATGGTGCCGTAGCGCGACAGGCGGCGATGTTCCGGCGCCATCTTGCCGGTGCGGTTGACGAAGCGCCAGGGCGGGTCCGCCATCACGGTGGCGAAGCGCCGGTCACCGGCGAAAGCCACCAGATCCCGCGCCGGATCCGATGCCGTCGCCACCGTGTTGCTGTCGCCCATCGCTGCCTCGAAATCCTGAACAAACCCGGTACTGGGAGGGGTGCAAACTCGCACGCGGCGGCAACCGCCGTCAATCCAGTCTAGCCGCTCCGCCGACGCTGTCACAAGCGGCGGCGGGAGCGGCGGCAGGGGGCGCGGTCACTCCTCCTCGCCCGCCTCGGCCACGGCGCGCAGGGTGGCGCGCTCGGCCACGCTGACGGTCAGTCCCTGGGTTTCCACACCCGAAGCGCGCAGCTTGGCGAGCGCCCGCGACAGGGTTTCCGGCTGCATGCCCAGGCGCCGCGCGATCAGCGCCTTGTCGAAGGGAAGCTGGAACTGCGCCGGTCCATCGCCGGGCGGGCAGACGCGCATCAGGAAGGCGGCGACACGCTGCGGCGCCGGCTGGACCTGCAACTGCTCGATCTGGGTCACCAGATGGCGCAGGCGCACCGACAGCGAGCCCAGCATGCCGAAGGCGATGCGGTCGTCCTCACGCAGGCAGCGGGCGAATCCGTCGGCGGTCAGGGTCATGACGCGGGCGTCGGTCACCGCCTCCGCACAGACCGGGAACTTGCCGTCGGCGAACATGGCGGCCTCGGCGAAGCTTTCGGCCGGGCCGATGACATGGACCACCGCCTCCGTCCCATCGCGGGTCAGGCGGTACAGCTTCACCCAGCCGTCGAGCAGCACGAAGAAGCGGTCGGCAGGCTCGTCCTGCAGGAACAGGGTGGTGCCGCGCGGCACCGGGCGCACGATGGCGACGCCGCCCAGCAGGGACACGGCACGGTCGGTCAGCTTGGCGAAGAGCGGAATGGCGCGCAGTGCGGCGGCATCTTCCGCCGACAGGTTGCTGTGGTGGGTGGTCATGACAGCTTCGCCTCCCCGGCCGTTGGCGGCATTGGTGTTGGCCCAGTTTGTGTTGGTGGGCGCGGTGCCGTCCGCTCGCGCAGGAGCATCCAGGCATTGACGGCCATCCCGGTCAGGTCGGAGACCATTCCCGGGATCGACCCCACCAGACAGTTGTGCACGAACCAACAGGGCAATGCCACCAGCATGGTGCCGCGGAACACCGCAACCCGGGTCTGGTAGCGGGCAAGGCTGATCAGCGCCATGCCGGCCGCGGCGAAGACGGACGGCAGGCCGGTCCAGGTCACGGCCATCACCGCGGCTATCACCGGCAGGATCAGCAGATAGACGAGTCGGAATGCCGGCCATGTGCCGAGCGCCAGCGCCGCCAACACCTGCAGCGCCGCAAGCCCATTGAGCGCCGCCGCGGTCGGGGCACCCACCAGGGCGAAATGCAGGGCGAAGCCCAGGCAGGGCACCAGCTGCACCAGAAGCATGGCCTGCCGGCTGCGGAAAAAGGGCCAGAGCATGCCGCCAAGCATGCCGCACAAGCCGACCAGCTGCGCAACGGACCACCAGATGTCCGTCTCCCCTCCCCCGCCGAAGAGCGCCGGGAGCTGGACGGTCAGCATCTCGATCATGCCGGAAAGCCCCCCAGCAACGAAAAGTGCGGCGGGATAAGGGGAGAGAAGCGGCGCCGGCCGCCCCGAAGGGCGGCGCAAAGGAAGGCGCAGAAAGCAAAGTACCGAAAGAGAAGAGCGGAAGACACACGCAACGTACCGCCGGGCCAAACCAAGCCACGGCCGGATCACTCACGAGCCAGGACCGCAGAAAACCGAGATGCAAAAGACAAGAACGCACGGCGCGCCCCCGAAGGGAGGCACCGTGCGAAAAGAATCCGGAGTTTCACCGGGAAGACCGGAGCGATGATCGCTCAAGCCTTCGATACGCTTGTCAGATGAGCGGAGCCGACCGAGCCGGCGCACGTCCGAAAACGCGCGCCGTCCGGTCGAGGTCCGGGATACCCCGAACCTTACAGGTACTCGACCTTGCCCGCTTCCGGACCCTTCTGGCCCTGGCGAACGGTGACACGCACCTGATCGCCTTCCTGGAGGGTCTGCATGCCCGAGCGGCGCAGCACGTTGACATGGACGAAGACGTCCTTGCCACCGGTGCTCGGCGTGATGAAGCCAAAGCCCTTGTCGGCATTGAACCACTTCACGGTGCCGTCGACTTCTTCGCCGCCGCTGCTGCCGCCGGCATCGTAGCCGCCGCGGTCATAGCCGCCACGGTCGAAGCCGCCGGTCCGCGGACGGGCCGAACGCTGAGCGGTCGACGTATCGACCGTGTGGATGGAGGCCACCTGCGGACCCTTCGGCCCACGGGCCAGGTCACAGGTGATGGTGGTGCCTTCGTCCAGCGCGTCGTAGCCTGCGGCCTGAACCGCAGAGACGTGCAGGAAGGCATCGGGCGAACCGTCCTCAGGCGACACGAAGCCGAACCCCTTGGTGGGGTTGAACCACTTCACGGTGGCGGTGACGTTGGACTTGGTGATCTCGGGAGCGCGGAAGCCCTGGCGGGGCGGGCGGTCGAACATGTGTCTTCAAGCTCATAGAGTGTGCCGAATGTCTTTTGTCACAGGGATCCGGTCCCAGGTCAAGCCTTCCAAAGGAAAGATGACCGAATCGCCGTTAAATGCCCCACCCCAGGCTCACGCTTGCCGCCGTGCCAGCGCTCCGGAACGGGGCGGGCGGCACCGAAGTGCCGCTCCGCATCCCACCTCCGGCCCCTTCGCCTCGCCATCTGCGCGGCGACTCGGGGGCGATCTGCACGCCGCCCGTGCGGCGAACGGTCAGGCCGCTGACTGCCTCAATGGGGGATAGTCGGTGTAGCCGTGATGGTCGCCGCCGTAGAAGGTCTTCTGGTCCGGCTCGGCCAGGGGGGCGTCGATGCGCAGCCGCTCCACCAGGTCGGGATTGGCAATGAAGGGGCGGCCGAAGGCGATCATGTCGGCATGGCCGCTGGCCGTCGCCTGGATCGCCATGGCGCGGTCATAGACGTTGTTCGCCATGTAGCGCCCCTTGTAGAGCCCGCGCAGCTCGGCGAGGTCGCCGCCGAATCCCGGATGCGGCCCGCGGGTTACGCCTTCGATCATATGCAGATAGGCGAGGCCGTAATCGTTCAGCCGGCGGATCACCGGGCTGAAGGTGCCGATCGGGTCGCTTTCCTGCGCGTCGTTGGCCGGGCTCAGCGGCGACAGGCGGATGCCGACGCGGTCGGCCCCGGCCTCCGCCACCACGGCGTCCAGCACCTCGAACAGGAAGCGGGCGCGATTCTCGACGGAGCCGCCATAGGCGTCGGTGCGCTTGTTGGTGCCGTCGCGCAGGAACTGGTCGATCAGGTACCCGTTGGCGGCATGCACCTCGACCATGTCGAGTCCGGCCGCCAACGCGTTTCGGGTCGCTTTGCGGTAATCCTCGACGATGCCCGGCAATTCGGAGATGTCCAGCGCGCGCGGAGTCGGGATGTCCTTGAAGCCGTCCGTGGTGAAGGCCTTCATCTCCGGCTTCACGGCGGAGGGCGCCACCGGCAGGGCGCCGCCCGGCTGCAGGTCGGGGTGGGAGATGCGCCCGACATGCCACAGCTGCAGGCAGATGTGCCCGCCCCTGGCATGGACGGCGTCGGTGACCAGCTTCCAGCCCGCCACCTGTTCGGCGCTGTGGATGCCGGGGGTGTAGGCATAGCCCTTGCCCTGCGGCGAGATCTGCGTCGCCTCGGCGATGATCAGGCCGGCGCTGGCGCGCTGGGCGTAATATTCGGCGTTCATCGCGGTCGGCACGCCGGTGGCGTTGTCGGTGCGGCTGCGGGTCAGCGGCGCCATGGCGATGCGGTTGGGCAGGTTGTAGCGCCCGATCGTCACCGGCTGGAACAGGGGGGCCGCGTCCTGGCTGTCCGTCATGTCCGATCCATTCAGATGGTGAAACTGGACAGAAGAGTGTGGCCCGGCCTCCGCCACCGGCAAGGTGCCGATTGGCCGCAGCGGGCGACCGGACAGCATGGCTGCCATACCGCCTGCCGCCGGGCCGCGGGACCTTTCGCCCCGCCCGGCGGTTATTCCCGACAGCCCCAGACCACCAGTCCCAGACCACCAGCCCCATTCCTCCAGCCCAAGACCTCCAGCAAATGGGATCGCCGATGCAACAGCGCTGGCCCGACCGACTCTGGATAGTCCGCCATGGCGAGAGCGCCGGAAACGTCGCGCGCGATGCGGCGCACGCGGCCGGCCTCGTCCGGATCGACATCGACGAACGCGACGTCGACGTTCCGCTCAGCCAGTTGGGGGAGCGGCAGTCCGACGCGCTCGGCCGCTGGTTCGCCGCCATGCCGGCGGCGGAACGGCCCGACGTGGTCCTGACCTCGCCCTACCGCCGGGCGCTGAGCACGGCGGAGCGGCTGCACCAGGCCGGCGGCCTGCCGGTCGATCCGACCGACTTCGTCATCGACGAGCGGCTGCGCGAAAAGGAATTCGGCGTGCTCGACCGGCTGACCACCGCCGGCATCCGGCAGGAATTCCCGGAACAGGCCGAATTCCGCCGCCTTCTGGGCAAGTTCTACCATCGCCCGCCGGGGGGCGAGAGCTGGTGCGACGTGATCCTGCGGCTGCGCAGCGCACTCGACACCATCAGTCTGCATCACGGCGGCCAACGGGTGCTGATCGTCGGGCATCAGGTGGTGGTGCTGTGCCTGCGCTACCTGCTGGAGAACATGACGGAGGACGAGATCCTGGCCATCGATGCGTCCGGCGACGTCGCCAACTGCTCCGTCACCGAATACCGGTTCGACGCCAAGGCCGGGCCGCGCGGCGGGCTGTGCCTGCACCGCTACAACTTCGTCGCTCCGCTGGAGGAGGCCGGTGCTCCGGTCACAGCCGAGCCGGACGCCGCCGTCGCGGCCCGATAGGGAGCACGCCCGTGGACCGTATCGAGGAAATTCCTGTCACCGCGGAGTTGCTGCGCGGTATGCCCCTGCCCCAGCCGGACGGCGACGGCGACAAGGAAACACGCGGCCGGGTGCTGGTTATTGCCGGCAGCGTGCCGGTGCCGGGCGGCGCCCTGCTGGCCGGAATCGGCGCCCTGCGGGCGGGGGCCGGCAAGCTGCAGATCGCCACCGCAGCCAGCATCGCCCCGCATCTGGGCCTCGCCCTGCCCGAGGCGCTCGTCGCCGGCCTGCCGGAAACGGCGGAGGGCGGCATCGCCTCCGAGTCGGGCGCGACGCTGGCGGAGCGGGCATCGCGTTGCGACACCGTGCTGATCGGCCCTGGCATGATGGATGAGGCGGCGGTGGCGGAGTTGACCGCCGATCTGCTGACGCGCCTGGATCCGGCTGGGGACCCGGCCGGCGGCGGACCGCGCTTCGTGCTGGATGCGGGGGCGCTGGCCGGGCTGGGCCGCGATCCGGGGCCGGTGCAGCGGCATTCCGGCCATGTGGTGATCACCCCCCATGCCGGCGAGATGGCCGGGCTGCTGGGCTGCTCCCGCGATCAGGTTGAGGCCGACCCGCTCGCCACCGCCCGGCAGGTGGCGGCCCACCTGAAGGCAGTGGTGGCGCTGAAGGGGAGCTGCACCCGCATCGTCACGCCCGAGGGTCGTGCCTGGGCCTATCGCGGCGGCACGGTGGGGCTTGCCACCTCCGGTTCCGGCGATACGCTGGCCGGGATCGTCGCCGGCCTGCTGGCCCGCGGCGCCAGCCCGGAGCAGGCGGCCATCTGGGGCGTCTATCTGCATGGCGAGGCCGGCAACCGGCTGAGCCGCCGGATCGGCCCGCTGGGCTTCCTCGCCCGCGAACTGCTGGCGGAAATCCCGGCGGCGATGGCGGCCCTGGCCGAGGGGGCGGAAAGCGATTGACCGCCTCAGCGAGCCGGAGCGCTAGCCGGGGTGGGCGCCGCGGCCGGGGCCGGAGGCAGAGCCGGGGTCGCAGGGGCGGCGTTGAACGTCCGGGGCTGGGCCGGCGCAACCTCGGCCGACAAGGCGGCATCGCGGTCGCGGCAGCGGTCGACCACCTTCTGGCCGCAGTTCATGAAGCCCAGATCCTTGTTCAGGCAGACCCTGACCTCCGACACGTCGCGGCGGGAGCAGACAACCGCCACCCCTTCCGCGGTCAGGCCGGGATTGGCCTCCAGGAACAGGCGCTCCACCTGAACGGCCGGCACGGTCGGGCCGGGCGCCTTCAGCGGATCGGGAATCGCGAGCTTGGCGGCGGCGGCGCGCAGCTTGGCGAAATAGTCGGTGGCGGTCAGGCCGGAGCAGGTCCCGTGCTTGCGCCACTGGTGCATCATCAGCCCGACGCTGGGCATCACCGTCATGGTCTGGTCCACCACCGCCTTGGGCACGTTGCGGTCGCGGGTGCAGGTTGCGGGATAGCTGCCGTCATTGTATTGCGGCCACAGGCCGTGGACGACGAAGCCGTATTTCCGCTCGCCGCACTGGTCGGGATCGGGGCCGTTCCTGTCGCGGGCGCAGTAGGTCGGCGACCAGGACAGCGACAGGATGTAGTAATCGAAGGCACCCGGCTCCGCCTTTCTTTGCGCCCAGGCGGGGCCAGCGGCGAACAGTCCGGCAACCAGAACGGACAGGACGGCGAAAACGACGCTGCGCATGACGAGTCTTCCCACGGCTGTGCTTCCCAGCGTTGCATACCATGGAAGGAGGTTGCTGTCGCGGGGTCTCGACACCAGTATCACTCGGCCGGACGGCTGCCCCCCGCCATCGGCATCGGTGTTTCGCCACAATGGCCTGCGTCGCTTCATCGGGTATAGTCATCGGCATGTTCACCCTGTCCGCCCCGATGCTTCTGCGCGCCTATGCCGCCGGTATCTTCCCGATGGCCGAAAGCGCGGAGTCGCGGGAACTCCACTGGTTCGATCCGGAGCGCCGCGGCATCCTGCCGCTGGACGCCTTCCATGTGCCGCGCAGCCTGCGCAAGATACTGCGCCGCGGCCAGTTCGAACTGCGGTTCGACAGCGCCTTCCGCGCGGTGATCGAGGGCTGCGCCGAATCGACGGAGGATCGGCCGAAGACCTGGATCAACGACGACATCATCCGCCTCTACGGCGAACTGTTCGACGCCGGCTTCGCCCACAGCGTGGAATGCTGGCGCGACGGCCGGCTGGTCGGCGGGCTGTATGGGGTGTCGATCGGCGGCGCCTATTTCGGCGAGAGCATGTTCAGCCGCGAGACCGGGGCCAGCAAGGTGGCGCTGGTCCATCTGGTCGCCCGCCTGCGCGCCGCCGGATTCGCCCTGCTCGACACCCAGTTCGTGACCGAGCATCTGTGCCGGTTCGGCGCCGTGGAAATTCCCCGCACCGAATACCGCCGCCGCCTTGCCGCCGCGATGGAGCGCAAGACCGACTTTCACGCGGTGGACCAGCAGGCGGCGCTGGCGGATCTGCTGGAGTCGGCCACGAGTTAGGCCGCCGGGTGGAACACGCCCCCGCATTGGGGGGCCGGCACGCCGGTGGTCGCCGGCAGGCTGAGCGGCAGCCCGAGCCGGCTGCGGACCGCGAGATAGCCGAAGGCCTGGGCCTCCAGCGCGTCGCCGTCCCAGCCGACCAGATCGGCCGAGTCGACGGGCACCCCCAGCCGGTCGGCCAGCATCGCCATCAGCGAGGCATTGTGGCGGCCGCCGCCGCAGACCAGCCAGCGCACCGGCGGGGCCGGCAGGTGGCCGACGATGCGGGCGACCGAGTCGGCAGTAAAGGCGGTCAGGGTCGCGGCGCCGTCGGCGGCACACAGGGCGGCCACCGGCGCGGGGTCGAAGGCGTCGCGGTCCAGCGACTTGGGCGCCGGGCGGTCGAACCAGGGATGGGCCATCAGAGCGGCCAGCGCCGGACCATCCACTTGGCCGGTCGCCGCGAGTGCCCCGCCGGCATCGAAGCGGCCGAGGCCGTGGCGCAGAACCCAATCGTCGATCAGGGCGTTGCCCGGACCGGTATCGCAGGCCACGACCTCCGCCTCCCCCTCCGACTCCGATATCTCGGTGCCGATCCAGCTGACGTTGGCGACACCGCCGATGTTGAGAATGGCGAGCGGGCGTGGCAGGCCATGCGCCAGCGCGCGGTGGAACAGCGGGACCAGCGGCGCTCCCTGACCGCCCGCGGCCACGTCGGCGCTGCGGAAGTCGTTGACCACGGCGATGCCGGTCGCCGCGGCCAGCCGGGCGCCGTCGCCGATCTGCCGGGTGATCCGCCGGTCCGGGTCGTGATGGATGGTGTGGCCGTGGAAACCGATCAGCTCGACCTCGGCCGGCGCGACGCCCGCCTGGTCCAGCAGGCGGCGCACCGCGTCGGCATGGGCGTCGGTCAGCTCGCGCTCGACCTCCGCCACCGGCCCACCATTGTCGGTCCTGCCGAGGCAACCGCGCAACTGCGCACGGAAGCCGTCATCATAGGGGATGGTCAGGAAGGAGAGCGCCTCCACCCGCTCGCGCCCGTCGGTGCGCAGCAGGGCGGCGTCGACGCCGTCCATCGACGTGCCGCTCATCAGGCCGACGACGGTCCGCAGCCCCTCCCCGATATTTCCCTCCCGGTTCTTCATCGTCCGCTCCGCGCCCGCTTTTGTGACGGGCGCACACTAGCCTAGCTGAGCCAAAGCTGCAGCATCAGCCGGTCGCGGTCGGCCGGCGGCACGGCGCGGTGATAACAGGAGGTGTCCTCCAGGAAGCCGGTGCCGGCCGGCCCCTCCACCACCAGGATGCGGTCGCGGGCGAAGCGGGTGAACAGCTCCTCGTCGCGGGCATTGGCCGAACCCAGCAGCATGCGCAGCGACTTGCCGTGATGGCTGCCGCGGACAAGCTCATGCTCCCCCGCACCGGGGCTGACGTCGGTCAGGTAGAACTGGGCCGAGCAGAAATGGAAGTCGTGAACGTCGTAATGCCAGTCGATGGTCTGGCCCAGTTGCCGGCGCTCGTCGTCGCTGGCGTCGGTGACGAAGCTCCAGAACAGGCGCGGGATGATCTTGGTCGCGGGGAACCCCAGGAAGGCCCCGGCGCACTCCATCAGCAGCGGGTCGCGGCAGACCCGTCGCACCGCCGGGCAGTCCAGCGGATCGGGAACGACGCCCATCACCGCGGGAGAGCCGTCGGCAAGCCGGCCCTTACGAACCTCGTGGCGGTAGAACATCCGCTCGTCGCGCAGCCGCCGCTGAAGGGGGGAGTGGGTGGCGAACTCCACCATCTCCTCCACCATCGCCCAGGGCAGGTCGAAGCCGGTGGCGATCGAGTCGCGGCGCAGCTCGGCCAGCGCCCGTTCCGCCGTCTGGCCGGCGAACAGGCTGACCGGAAGGGTGGGCAGGGCAACGGGCGGCCCGGCCGGGGCACGTTGCCGCGACCGGGGGGACAGACGGCGCAAGGCACTGTAGCCGCGCCGCACCGTTTCGAAGCGGCCGAGCGCATAGTGGAACTCTCCGGCGACGAGGCGCCGGGCAATATTCGCAACGTTCATCGATGGTGCATCCCTGGGGCAGCCGAAGGACCAAAACCGCGGTGGGTTGCGCGGCCACTGGTGCGGGAATGCACGGAGTGTATGCAGTTTTGGGGCGATTCTAAAAATGCCCTTGTGGCGTAAACCCTCGCGCCGGAGGAATAGCCGGGGCGGCGGGGTGTCCATCCCGTACGGTTCATGCCGGGAGAAAATGGAACCCCGCCTTCACGCGACAGGCTACAGCGCCTGCACGGCCTTCAGCACCGCCGCGACATGGCCGGTCACCTTCACCTTGCGCCAGACGTTGCGGACCACGCCGTCCTTGTCGATCAGGAAGGTGGCGCGGTCGATGCCCATGTATTTGCGGCCGTACATGCTCTTCTCGACCCAGATGCCATAGGCCTCGCAGACGCCGCCGTCGGTGTCGGAGGCGAGCGTGAAGGTCAGCTCATGCTTGGCCTTGAACTTGTCGTGGCTGGCGACGCTGTCCTTGGACACGCCGATCACCACCGCGTCGACGGCGGAGAAGTCGGGCAGCTGGTCGCGAAAGCCGCAGGCCTCCGACGTGCAGCCCGACGTGTCGTCCTTGGGGTAGAAATACAGCACCACCGGCTTGCCGCGCAGGGCCGACAGGGTGACGCTGCCCCCGCCGTCGGTCGGCATGGTGAAATCCGGGGCGGGCGATCCGACGTCTACGGTCATGGCTGCTCGAATGTCCTTCTTCTTGCCGGCTGGGGAAGCGGCGGGTGAATCCGGCCCTCAGGCCGGAGGCGTGTTCGTGTTGGGTGGGGCCAGACGGCCCGCCGGTTCCTCGACCAGGGCCTTGAAGTGGCTATGGGCGCGGGCGGCGACGGCACGGATTTTGTGGTCCAGTTCGGGGAAGTCAACACCGCCAGGCTCACGCTCATCCGGAAAGGCGGCGCGGACCAGCCCGGCCAGCAGGCTGGGCGACACCTGTTTGGGGTCCAGCACCCCGGCGGTGGTCAGCCGCAGGAAGCCCTGCACCCGCCGCCAGACCCGCAGCGTCGCTTCCAGATCCGCCGCCACCTCCGCATCCAGGGCACCGGTCCGGGCGGCGCATTGCAGCGCCTTGGCGGTGCCGATGTGCAGGATGTCCGGCCGCTCATGACCGAAACGCAGCTGCAGGTACTGGGCGATGAATTCGATGTCGATCAGGCCGCCGCGGGCGTATTTGACGTTCCAGACGTTGGTCGTCCCAAACTCCTTCTCGATTCGCCGCCGCATGTCGGCGACGTCCCACAGCAGCCGGTCGGCATCGCGCGGCGCCGTCAGCACCGAGCGGATGGCGGTGCAAACCCGGTCGGCCAAGGCGGGGTCGCCGCCGATCACCCGGGCGCGGGTCAGCGCCATGTGTTCCCAGGTCCAGGCGTCGGTCGTCTGATATTTCAGGAAGGCGTCCAGCGAGGTGGCGAGCGGCCCGGCATTGCCGGACGGGCGCAGCCGCATGTCCACCTCGTAGAGCCGCCCGTCGCCCATCGGGGCGGTGATGGCGTTGGTCAGCCGCTGGGTCAGCTTGATGTAGTACTCGTTGGGCGACAGCGGCTTGGCGCCATCCGACAGGCGAGGCCCCCCGCCGCCCACTTGGCCCTGCGCCCCTTGGCCCTGCACCACGTCGTAGATCACGATCAGGTCGATGTCCGACGTGATGGTCAGCTGCCGGCTTCCCAGCTTGCCCATCGCCACCACCACCCAGGCGCCGCCGGGAATGCGGCCATGGCGCTGGGCGAACTCCTCCTCCACCAGGCGGGCGAGGTCGGGAACGACGATGTCCGCAAGGTCGGCCAGGAAGGCGCCGCAGCGGTCGCCGTCGGTGATGCCGCGCAGGATGTGGACCCCGGCGCGGAAGCGCTGGTCGTTGGTCCAGCGCCGCGACAGGGTCAGCGCATCCTCGAAATCGCGGGACGCCGCCATCACGCGGGCATGGTCCGCCGCCAGCCCATCCTCCCTGCCCGGCAGCGGGTCGAAGAAGTCCGGCGAGAGCACGGCGTCCAGCAGCGACGGGTTGCGCGACAGGGTCTGCGCCATCTGCGGCGCGATGCCCATGATCTCCGCCACCAGCTCCAGCAGCCAGGGATTGGCGACGAACAGGGAGAACAGCCCGACGCCGGCCGGCAGCTTGCCGAGGAAATCGTCGAAGTTCATCAGCGCCGCATCGGGGGCCGGCGTCTTGGCCAGCGCGCTCAGCAGGGCCGGCGTCATTTCGGTGAGCAGCTCCCGCGCCCGGCCCGACCGGGTGGCGCGGTAGCGGCCGCGGTGCCAGGCCGAGACCACGTTGATGACGCGCGCGGCGTCGGCAAAGCCCATGCCGCTCAGCGTTTCCACCGTGCCCGGATCGGGATCGGTGCCGGTGAAGACGAGGTTGCCGGGACCGGAGAGCGACGGCGCCTCCTCGAACAGTTCGGCATAGCGGTCCTCGACCTGCCCCAGCGTCGCCAGCAGCTCCGACCGGAAGGCATCCGGGTCGTCATAGCCGAGAAATGTCGCCAGATGCGCCACCCCGGCATCGTCGGCGGGAATACGGTGGGTCTGCTGGTCGTCGATCATCTGAATGCGATGTTCGACACGGCGCAGGAAATGATAGGCCCCCGCAAGATCCTCCACCGTTTGCGCCGGCACGCGCCCGACGTCGCGCAGCGCCTCGTTCGCCATCAGCGTCGGGGCGATGCGCACGCGCGGGTCGCGGCCGCCGAAGATCAGCTGCTGGGTCTGGGCGAAGAACTCGATCTCGCGGATGCCGCCGCGGCCGACCTTGATGTCGTGGCCGTTGACCGTCACCTCGCGGTGGCCCTTGTGGGCGTTGATCTGGCGCTTGATCGAATGGATGTCCTGGATGGCGGCGAAATCCAGGTTGCGGCGCCAGATGAAGGGCTCCAGGAAGCGCAGGAAGGACGCCCCCGCCTCCGGATCGCCGGCGATCGGGCGGGCCTTGATCATCGCCGCGCGTTCCCAGTTCTGGCCGACGCTGCCGTAATAAATTTCGGCCGCCGAAACGGAAACGGCCAGCGGCGTGGCGCCGGGGTCCGGCCTAAGCCGAAGGTCGGTGCGGAAGACGTAGCCGTCCTTGGTGCGTTCATCCATAATGCGGACAAGATCGCGTGCGAGCCTGATGAAAGTTCGCGCGAGGTTGTCCGGCTGGGGCGTCTGCACAACAGCGTCGTCGTACAGGACGATCAGGTCGATGTCGCTGGAATAGTTGAGTTCGCGCCCGCCAAGCTTGCCCATGCCCAATACGATCAGACCTGAGCCGATCCACGGTCGCTGCGGATCCGGCAGCGTCAGCGTCCCCGCTTCCGCGGCGCGGCGCAGCAGGAAATTCGCGGCCAGCTGCACCCCCGTCTCCGCCAGCTCCGACAGGGCGCCGGTGACGCGGAACAGCGGCCACACGCCGGCGATGTCGGCCAGCGCGATCAGCAGGGCCGCCCGACGCTTCGCCACCCGCAACCCGGCCATCAGCCGGTCCATCGACGTCTCCCGGCCATGCTCGGCATGGAGTGCTGCGATCAGCCCGGCGAAGCTGGCGTCGAATCCGTCCTCCATCACCCGCCGGACGAAGGGCAGTTCCCGCGTCAGGATATGGCCGAGATACGGGCTGTTGCCGCACACCGCGTCGACCAGCGCACGGCCGGGCTCCGAATCGGCAAAGGCATCGGCCCAGGCCCGCGTCTCCGGCTCCGCCATGGCGGCCTGCTGGCGCCAGCGCTCCATCCCCAGCGCCGCCTGCGCGGCGTCGAAGGGCTTCGGCAAGGGGGCGGGGAACGGGACGGGGCTGGACATGGCGACGGTCTTTCCTGCTCAAAACATGTGCAGAAAGCTGCACGCGTCGGGAGAGAACGTCAATCGGGCCGATTCGCGCGCCCTCTCCGCCCTCCTCCTTTCCTCCCTCCCCCTCTCCTCTTTCCATGGTGCCCGATGATCCGGCGCACCGCGAAGATTCTCGGCCTGACGCTGACCGGAATCGGGGCCGTGGCGCTGGCGGCGGGCGGGCTGTTCGCCTGGCGGCTGTCGCAGGGGCCGATCGCGCTCGACCCGCTGATCCCCTATGTCGAAGAGGCGTTGGGCGACCGCGACGGCCGGTTCCGCATCGATGTCGGCGAGTTGGTGCTGTCGCTGGAGGATGAGGACACTCTGGAAAGCGGCGGCGGCGGGCGGCGTCTCGACCTGCGCGCCCGGCGGGTGCAGGCGCTGAATGCCGACGGGGCGGAACTGGCCGCGGTGCCGGAGATGGGCATCGGCTTCTCCATCGCGGCGCTAATGCGCGGCACGCTGTCGCCGACGCGCCTCGATCTGGTCCGGCCGCGCCTGAGCGTGCTGCGGCGGGCGGACGGCAGCCTCGCCTTCGATGTGCGGTCCGACACGGAGGCGGTGCAGAAGCGGCAAAGCGACGGCCCCGACCTGCTGGACGAGGCGCTGGACAGCCTGCGCCGGCCGCCCGACATCGACCGGCCGCTGGGGCTGCTGCGCAGGCTGTCGGTGGTGGGGGCCGATCTGCGGATCGAAAACCGCATGCTGGATCTCTCCTGGCATGCGAGTCGCGCCGACATGATCCTGACCCGCGACGACCACGGCGCCCAGGGCCGCGCCCGCCTGACCCTTGATCTCGGCACGCAAAACCTGAGGGATGCGAACCGCCGCCCGGTGACCGTCGCCGCTTCCGGCCATTTCAACATCGCCGATTCCACCACCGACCTGACCCTGTCCGTCGAAGGCCTGGAGCCGGCGGCGCTGGCGGAGGTCGGGCCGGCGCTGGCCCCGCTGGCCGCGGTGAAGCTGCCGCTCTCGGGCACGGTCACGGCGAAGCTCGATCCCCGGTTCGAGCCGTCGACGCTCGACCTGAACCTGCGCGGCGGTGCCGGCACCGTCGCGCTGCCCGCCCTGCGGCCGGACCCGCTCGCCGTGCAGAGCGTGGCCTTGCGCGGCAGCCTGGACGTTCCGGGACGGCGGCTGCGCGTGGACGATCTGTCGCTGATGGCGGCGTCTGCGGATGGCGGCGAACCGCTGGCGCTGAACGGCCGGGGCGAACTGACGGAGAACGACCGGGGCCGCGACCTCCAGGCATCGCTGTCGCTGACCGCCGGCGGCCGGACCGCCGGGTTGGAGCTGTCGGGGCAGCAGGGACCCGGCAAGGACGGGCGAGCGGCGGCGCGCCTGACCGGCGTCACCCCCGCGGCGCTCGCCGGCATAGCCCCGATGCTGGAGCCGCTGAAGGCCGCCGCCCTGCCGCTGTCCGGCACTGTGGAGGTCGCCTTCGATCCGTCCCTGCAGCCGACCTCCGGCAAGGCAGACCTCACCGCCGGCCAAGGCCATCTGCACCGTCCGGACCTGTTCGAAGGGCCCGTGCCCGTCGAGTCGGCCCGGCTGCGCCTGCATGGCGACCGCGACCGCATCGCGCTGGACGGCCTGACGGCGGTTCTGGGCGAGGCCGGCGGGCCGCAGCCGCGGGTGGAGGCCAGCGGCACCGCCCTGCGCCAGGGCGACCGCATGGCGGTGGAGGCGCAGGCGAGCGCGCGCGGCATGGCGCTGGACGAGTTGCGCCGCTACTGGCCGAAGGTCGCCGGCCCCAACGCGCGGGAATGGGTGACCACCAACCTGTCCCACGGCACGGTGACGGAGGCGCGCACCGAGGTGGCGCTGTCGCTGCCGCTCGACCGGCCGGCCGAGCCGGAGATGACGCGCTTCCTGGCGACCATGGCCGGGGAGGACATCAGCGTCCGCTATTTCCACGACCTGACGCCGGTGACCGGCGCCGGGATGGAGGCGACCACCGACGGCAAGACCTTCACCATCCAGACCAAAGGCGGGCGAATCGCCGATCCGAAATCGGGCGACATCGAGATCGGCGACGGCAAGGTGGTGATCGGCGGGCTGGACACCGGCAAGGAGACGATGGACATCCGCATCCCGGTCCAGGGGCCGGTGCGCTCGATCCTGACCCTGATCGACATGCCGCCGCTGGGCTATCCCACCAAGCTGGAGATGGACCCGAAACGCACCCAGGGCACGGCGGAAGCGCAGCTTCACTTCGCCTTCCCGCTGCTGGTCGACCTGAAGGTGGAGCAGCTGGACCTGGAGGTGGCCGGCAAGCTGCACAAGGTGGCGGTGGAGAAGGTGGCGGCCGGGATGAACGCCACCGAGGGCGAACTGTCGCTGGCGCTCGACCTCAAGGCGATGCAGATCAAGGGCGCCACCAAACTGGACGGCATCCCCGTAACCGTCGACTGGAACGAGTCGTTCGACAGCGCGGCCAAGGGTCCGCGCACCCGCATCGCGGTGAAGGGCGACGCCACCGCCGACGACCTGCGCGCCCACGGCATCGACCTGGAAGACCGGGTGCAGGGCCCCTTCGGCGCCGACATCCTGTTCACGGTGGACCGCAAACACAAACTGGCGCTGACGGCGAACCTGAACCTGGAGAAGACCCGGCTGTCCATCGAGGAGCTGGCCTGGGCCAAGCCGCCCGGAAAGTCCGGCACCGGCAAGCTGACGCTGGAGTTCGACAAGGACCGGCCGACCCGCATCAGCAACCTGACCGTCGATGCCGGCGGACTGAAGGCCGTCACCAACCTGGAACTGGCCGATGGCGGCAAGCGGGTGGCGCGGGTGCAGACCCCCAGCTTCAAGCTGGGCCAGACCGACCTGCGCGCCGACCTGACCGTTCTGCCCCCGGCGAAGCCCGGCGGTCCGGCCGGCGGCTATGCCGGCACCATCACCGGCGGCAGCCTGGACGCCCGCGGCCTGACCGGCAAGACGCCGTCCGGCGAGGGTGCCGTCACTCCCGACCCACAAAAGGCCCGGAGCGGCGACGGCCGCAAGACGCCGCTGGACGTCGCCATCAAGTTCGATTCGGTGGTGTTCGGCGAGGGGCGGCGGCTGCGTCAGGTCGCCGGAACCATGCGGCGCGACACCACGGCCTGGACCCTGCTGGACCTCACCGGGCGCAGCGAGGGTGGCGGCGTGTCGATGAAATGGCGGCCGGGGGCGCAGGGCGTCTACGGCCTCGCCATCACCGCCGACGATCTGGGCTCCGCCCTGCAGGCGATGGACCTGAACGACCGCATGCGTGGTGGCCGCCTGACCCTGTCCGGCCGGTCGGTGGAGCCGCGGGCGGATGCCGCCATCGTCGGCAAGGCGGAAATCCTCGATTACACGCTGCTCGACGTGCCCGCCCTGGCGCGCATCCTCAACGCCATCTCGCCATCAGGATTCGCCGAGCTGCTGGGCGGCGGCAAGGGCGTCAATTTCGGCCGCATGTCGGCGGAATTCCGCAAGGAGGGCCGCCTGCTGACCGTGAAGGACCTGCGCACCTCGGGCTCGGCGCTCGGCCTGACGCTGGAGGGGCAGGTCGATCTGGAGACGGAGACCGCCAATCTCCGCGGCACCATCGTTCCGGTCTATGGCCTGAACCGCCTGATCGGCCAAATCCCGCTGCTGGGCGACGTGCTGAGCGGCGGCGAGGGCCAGGGCATCTTCTCCGCCACCTGGCATGTCCAGGGGCCGCTGTCCGACCCCGACGTGTCGGTCAACCCGCTGGCGGTGCTGGCCCCCGGCTTCCTGCGCAACCTGTTCTTCCTGGGCGGTGACGGGACGCCGACGCCGGACAACAGGCCGCCGCCGGAGGCGCATACGCGGTGAGGCGTTAGACCCCCACCTTCACCAGCGCATGCCGCTTCTTGCCGGCGCTGAGCTTCACCACGCCGTCCGCGTTCAGATCCGCCGTCGTCGCCTTCGCCGTCTCGTCCGCGATCGGCCCGTCGTTCAGCTTGGCGCCGCCGCCCTTGATCAGCCGGCGCGCCTCGCCCTTCGACGCGGCCAGACCGGCCGACACCAGCAGATCCACCACCGGCAGGCCGGCCTCCAGGTCGGCGCGGGCGACCTCGATGCTGGGCAGACCCGCGGCCGCGGCCCCTTCCTCGAAGGCGCGGCGGGCGGTCTCGGCGGCCTCCTGCGCGGCCTCCTCGCCGTGGGCGAGCTTGGTCACCTCGTTGGCGAGGATCTTCTTGGCCTCGTTGATCTCGGCGCCCTGCAGGTTTTCCAGACGGGCGACCTCGTCCAGCGGCAGTTCGGTGTAGAGGCGCAGGAAGCGGCCGACATCGGCATCCTCGGTGTTGCGCCAGTACTGCCAGAAATCGTAGCTGCTGAGCTTGTCGGCGGTCAGCCACACCGCCCCGGCGGCGGTCTTGCCCATCTTGGCACCGGAAGACGTGGTCAGCAGCGGCGTGGTCAGGCCGAACAGCTCCGCCCCGTCGGTGCGGCGGCCGAGTTCGACGCCGTTGACGATGTTGCCCCACTGGTCCGACCCGCCCATCTGCAGGCTGCAGCCGTAGCGCCGCTTCAGCTCCACGAAGTCGTAGGCCTGGAGAATCATGTAGTTGAATTCCAGGAAGGTCAGCGGCTGCTCGCGATCCAGCCGCAGCTTGACCGATTCGAAGGACAGCATGCGGTTGATCGTGAAATGGCGGCCGATGTCGCGCAGCAGCGGAATGTATTTCAGCTCATCCAGCCAGTCGGCGTTGTTCGCCATCACCGCGTCGGTCGGGCCGTCCCCGAAGGTCAGATAGCGGCCGAAGATGCGCTTGATACCCGCCATGTTGCCGGCGATGACCTCGTCGGTCAGCAGTTGGCGCGCCTCGTCCTTGCCGGACGGATCGCCGATCTTGGTGGTGCCGCCGCCCATCAGGACGATCGGCTTGTGGCCGGTCTTCTGCAGCCAGCGCAGCATCATGATCGGCAGCAGGCTGCCGACATGCAGGCTATCGGCGGTGCAGTCGAAGCCGATATAGGCGACGATCGGCCCCTTCTGCGCCCGCTCGTCCAGCGTGGCGAGATCGGTGCACTGATGGATGAATCCGCGCTCCTGCAGGGTGCGCAGAAACTCCGAGGCGGGGGCCGAGGAGGAGGTCGTCGTCATGGCCGCAATCCGGCTGTCGTTGGAAAGAAGGGCGGAGAAATCCCGCGGTCTGTTAGCACGGAACGGCCCCTGCCTCAATGCGGCGGCCCGATTGCGTGGGGGGGAACCGGCAAGCGGGCGGGCCTGTTCTTCCGCTCAAGCATCGCTGCGCCGGCGCAAGTCAAAAACCGCAATCCGAGGCGGGGAATTCACCGCAATCCTTTCCAATCGCAATTGACATTGATTCGCAAAACAGGGAAGCGGCCCTGACTGTATTTTGGGCATCCGGAATCCGTTCCAACTGATAGTGACTATCAACTACATCTCTATCAGAAAGGGATATTTTTATTGTGCGAGTCCTTCGGTTGTGCCAAGGTGCGACAAATCGTCTATTTCGGAGAATCCTGCCATGCAAGGCGATCAAGGGGTCCTGGACCGTTTGAACAAGCTGCTCACCGGCGAGTTGAGCGCGGCCGACCAGTATCTGTCCCATGCGCGCACCATGGAGGACATGGGCCTCAAGGCGCTGAGCGAGCGCATCTCGCACGAGCGGGTGGAAGAGCTGGAGCATGCCGACAAGTTGATCCGCCGCATCCTATTCCTGGAAGGCACGCCCGACGTCGCCAGCCGCGACCCGATTCACATCGGCAAGACCGTTCCGGAGATGATGCGGAACGACCTGAACCTGGAATATGAGGTGGTGGCCGCCCTGAAGGAGGCAATCGCCTATTGCGAGCAGGTGAAGGATTACGACACCCGCCGCATCCTGCTGGAACTGCTGGTCGACACCGAGGAAGACCACGCCCACTGGCTGGAACAGCAGCTTCGCCTGATCGACATGCTCGGCCTGCAGAACTACCTGCAGTCGGCCATGGGCGGCTTCCCGAGCTGAGAGGGGGACGGACCATGAAGGGCAACAGCGACGTCATCGCCCAGCTTCAGATCGTCCTCAAGGACCAGCTGACGCAGATCAACCAATATTTCCTGCACGCCCGCATGCTGAAGAACTGGGGCGTCAAGGCGCTGGGCAAGTGGGAGTATCACGCTTCCATCGAGGTGATGAAGAGCGCGGACGAGATCATCGAACGCATCCTGTTCATCGAGGCGATCCCCAACCTGCAGGACCTCGGCAAGCTGCACATCGGCGAAGACGTGCCGGAGATCCTGTCCAGCGACCTCGCCGCAGAGCAGGAAGCCCGCGACCGCATCGCCCACGCCATCGCCGTGTGCGAGGAGAAGGCCGACTACGTGTCGCGCGACGAGCTGTCCGAACTGCTGGAAGAGTCGGAGGAGCGCATCGACTATCTGGAAACCCAGCTGAGCCTGATCGACGACATCGGCCTAGCCAACTACATCCAGTCGGCGATGGGCGAGATCAAGGACTGAGTGGTTCTTCAGGGGGTGGAGCTTTGCGGCGTTAGACCCCCACCTTAATCCTCCCCCGCTGGGCGGGGGAGGAGACTGGTGCTGGTGCGGGAGAGTGGCGGCAGTCCCTCCCCCGCCCAGCGGGGGAGGTTAGGTGGGGGGTCTCATTCCCCCTATACCAACCTCCCCCTCCCCCCTCAAACCCGCCCCAAAATCTCCTCCGCCAGCGCCTGCATCTCCGCAGCCGCCTGGGTCTTGCGAGCGGCCTCCGTCACCGACAGCCCGGTCATCAGCGTGCCGGCATAGGCGGTGCGGTTTCCGACCTGCGCAGTCGCCAGTTCGACCGCCGGCGGGGCGACCAGTTCATGCACCTTGGCGATCAGCTCGTCGGCAATGCGGGCGCGCGGCGGAACCCGGTTCAACACCAGCAGCAGACGGCGCTTCTCCTGCCCGGCCAGATCGATGGTCGGGTGGACCGCCCACAGATCCATCGGGCTCGGCTGCACCGGGGCGATCACCAGCGTGGCGGCGCGGACGGCGATGCGCGCCTCCGTCTGGGCGTGGGGCGGACTGTCGACAACCACGATGTCATGGGCACGCGCCAGCTTCTCCACCTCCGCCTGGGTGCGCCAGCCGGTAATCTGCACATGGGTGAAGCCGGGCTGCCCACGGGTGGCCTCGGCCCGGACGGCGTGCCAGCGGGTCAGGCTGCCCTGCGGGTCGATGTCGACGGTGGCGACCTTGTATCCGAGCTGCGCCCAGGCGATGGCGAGGTGGGCCGCCAGCGTGGTCTTGCCGGCGCCGCCTTTCTGCTGCGCCACGGTGAAGACCTTGCCCGTCATGCCCGCACCCATCATGTTGTGTTCGGTGATTGCGCACTCCCCTCATAACCTTGGGCATGGCACCGGTGCAACCGCGCGAATTGACACCTGCGCCACACAAGCTAGAAACACGCCGTGACCGACCATTCCGCACCCGATACCGGTGAGAAGCGCCCGGCGCTGATCCCGGCCACCCCCGCCGGCATCGCCCGCGCGGCCGAGTTGCTGCGCGTCGGCCGTCTGGTCGCCTTCCCGACCGAGACGGTCTATGGCCTGGGCGCCGACGCCACCGACGACCGGGCCGTGGCGGGCATCTTCGCCGCCAAGGGACGGCCGCAGTTCAATCCGCTGATCGTCCATGTCCCCGATCTGGCCGCCGCCCACTCCTGGGGCTTGTTCGACGACCGTGCCCACGATCTGGCGACACAGTTCTGGCCCGGCCCGCTGACCATGGTCGTGCCGCGCCCGGCCAACTCCGCGCTGTCGCTGTTGGTGAGCGCCGGGCTGGACAGCATCGCCATCCGCGTGCCCAACCACCCGGTGGCCCAGGCCATCCTGCGCGCCGCCGGCAAGCCGATCGCCGCCCCCAGCGCCAACCGCTCCGGCGCGGTCAGCCCGACCACGCCGCATCATGTGCTGGAAAGCCTGGGCGACCGGGTCGACGCCATCGTCACCGGCGGCAAATGCATGGTCGGGCTGGAATCGACCGTCATCGACCTGACCGGGCCCGAGGCGGTGCTGCTGCGTCCCGGCGCCGTGCTGCCCGACGAGATGGAACGGCTGATCGGCCCCGTCCGCCTGTCGGCCGGCGATCCGACGGCGCCGAAATCGCCCGGCCAGCTGGAAAGCCACTACGCCCCCAACGCCGCGGTGCGCCTCAACGCCTCCTCGGCGGAAGAGGACGAGGCGTTCCTGACCTTCGGTCCCGACCGCTTCGTCTTCGGCGGCACCACCCGCCTGAACCTGAGCCTGGAAGGCGACCTGAACGAGGCGGCGGCCAACCTGTTCTCCCACCTGCGCAGCCTCGACCAGAGCGGGGCCAGGCGCATCGCCGTGATGCCGATCCCGGAAGTGGGTTTGGGCATGGCGATCAACGACCGCCTGCGCCGGGCGGCGGCTCCACGGAGCTGAACCACTGCGTTGCAGCAGGTCTGCGCAACAGTTGCATGGAAATGGGGGCGGCTAGATTGTAGAAGTGTCGCGGCGATCCCCCCACCCTAACCCTCCCCCGCTGGGCGGGGGAGGGGATCGCACCAGCATTTCGACAAAGCTCCTGTCCCCCTCCCCCGCCCAGCGGGGGAGGGTCGGGGTGGGGGCAAGACACCACCTCCACCTGCCGGACCCCGCGCCATGACCAACATCGCCGCCGCCCTCGACCAGATCCGCGCCATCGTCGGCCCGTCCGGCATCCTCACCGACGCCGCCGACATGGCGCCCTACCTGTCGGAATGGCGCGGGCGCTTCAAGGGCAACAGCCCGGCGGTGGTCCGCCCGGCCTGCACGGAGGAAGTCGCGGCGGTCGTCAAGGTCTGCGCCGAGGCCGGCATTCCCATCGTTCCCCAGGGCGGCAACACCAGCCTCGTTGGCGGGTCCATCCCCTACGAGGAGGGGCGCGAGATCGTGCTCAGCCTGTCGCGCATGAACCGCATCCGCGACATCGACACGCTGAACTACACCATGACGGTGGAAGCCGGCGTGGTGCTGACCAGCATCCAGGAGGCCGCGGCCGACGCCGACCGCCTGTTCCCGCTCAGCCTGGGGGCGGAGGGCACCGCGCAGATCGGCGGCCTGATCTCCACCAACGCCGGCGGCATCAACGTCCTGCGCTACGGCAACACCCGCGATCTCGTGCTGGGGCTTGAGGTGGTTCTGGCCGACGGGCGCGTCTGGGACGGCATGCGCCGGCTGCGCAAGAACAACACCGGCTACGACCTGAAGAACCTGTTCATCGGCGCCGAAGGCACGCTGGGCATCGTCACCGCCGCGGTGCTGAAGCTGTTCCCGCGCCCGCGCCAGTCGATCACCGCCTTCGTCGCCGTGCCCAGCCCCGCCGCCGCCATCGAGCTGCTGGCCCGCCTGCGCGCCGCCTCGGGCGACGCCGTGTCGGCCTTCGAGCTGATGTCGCGCCGCTGCCTGGGCTTCGCGCTCAAGCATGTCGCCGGCACCATCGACCCGCTGTCGGAGCCGTCGCCCTGGTACGTCCTGACCGAGCTGACCGCCGGCACCCAGTCCGATGCCTTCCAGGAGACGGTGGAGACCGCGCTGGGCGAGGCGTTCGAGGCGGAACTGGCGACCGACGCCACGCTGGCCCAGTCGGACGCCCAGGCCAAGCAGCTGTGGTTCATCCGCGAGGCCATCGTCGAGGCGCAGAAGTTCGAGGGCGGCTCGATCAAGAACGACGTGTCGATCCCGGTTTCCCGCGTCGCCGAGTTCATCGAACTGGCCGAGGCGGCGGTGGCGAAGGCCTGCCCCGGCATCCGCCCGACCCCCTTCGGCCATGTCGGCGACGGCAACATCCACTTCAACCTCAGCCAGCCCGAGGGTGCCGACACCAAGGCCTATCTCGACCGCTGGGACGAGATCTGCCACGTCGTGAACGAGGTGATCTTCAAGCTCGACGGCTCGATCTCCGCCGAGCATGGCGTCGGCCGCTTCAAGAAGGACGAGATGCCGGTCATCAAGGGGCCGGTGGAGTTCGACATGTTGCGCGCCATCAAGGCGACGCTCGATCCCAACGGCCTGCTGAACCCCGGCAAGATGCTGCCGTAAGGGCTTAGCGCGATAGAATGTTGCGGGGGACAGGCTTGCGGCGAAAGACGTATGGCCGCGCTTGTCCCCGGCGCGACACAAGGCTATGGTGCGGCCTCCGATTGTTCTGCGCCTGTCGTACCGCGAGAGAGAGTTTTTCCGATGTCCAAGCCGCGCACTCTGTTCGACAAGATTTGGGACAGCCACGTCGTGCATCGCCAGGACGACGGCACCTGCATCCTCTACATCGACCGCCATCTGGTCCATGAAGTGACCAGCCCGCAGGCGTTCGAAGGACTGCGCGTCGCCGGCCGCAAGGTGCGGCGTCCGGAAGCCACTCTCGCCGTGCCCGACCACAACGTCCCCACCACCGACCGCTCCAAGGGCATCGTCGAGGAGGAAAGCCGGATCCAGGTGGAGACGCTGGACAAGAACGCCCGCGACTTCGGCGTCCGCTATTTCCCGATGGACGACGTCCGCCAGGGCATCGTGCACATCGTCGGTCCGGAACAGGGCTTCACCCTGCCCGGCGCCACCATCGTCTGCGGCGACAGCCACACCGCCACCCATGGTGCCTTCGGCGCCTTGGCCTTCGGCATCGGCACGTCGGAGGTGGAGCATGTGCTGGCCACCCAGACCCTGCTGCAGAAGCCGGCCAAGAACATGCTGATCCGCGTGGACGGCACGGTGAATCCGGGCGTCACCGCCAAGGACATCGTGCTGGCCATCATCGGCAAGATCGGCACCGCCGGCGGCACCGGCTACGTCATCGAATTCGCGGGCGATGCCATCCGCGACCTGTCGATGGAAGGCCGCATGACCGTCTGCAACATGGCGATCGAAGGCGGCGCCCGCGCCGGCCTGATCGCCCCGGACGAGAAGACCTTCGAATACGTCAAGGGCCGTGCCCTGGCCCCCAAGGCCGGCGCCTGGGAGCAGGCCGTCCAGTACTGGAAGACGCTGCCGTCGGACGAGGGGGCGGTCTATGACGCCACCGTCGTGCTGAACGCCGCCGACATCGTCCCGCAGGTCACCTGGGGCACCAGCCCGGAAGACGTGCTGCCGATCACCGCGACCGTGCCGAACCCGGCCGAGATCGCCGATGCCGGCAAGCGCGCCGCCGTCGAGCGCTCGCTCGCCTATATGGGCCTGACCCCCGGCCAGCCGCTGACCGAGGTGAAGGTCGACACCGTCTTCATCGGCTCCTGCACCAACGGCCGCATCGAAGACCTGCGCGCCGCCGCCGAGGTCGCCAAGGGCCGCAAGGTCGCCGAGGGCGTGCGCGCCCTGGTGGTTCCCGGTTCGGGTCTGGTCAAGGAGCAGGCCGAGGAAGAGGGTCTGGACAAGATCTTCACCGAGGCCGGTTTCGAGTGGCGCGAGCCGGGCTGCTCCATGTGCCTGGCGATGAACGCCGACCGTCTGGCTCCGGGCGAGCGCAGCGCCTCGACCTCCAACCGCAACTTCGAAGGCCGTCAGGGCCGCGGCGGCCGCACCCACCTCGTCAGCCCGGCGATGGCCGTGGCGGCGGCGGTGACGGGGCATCTGGCGGACGTTCGGGCGCTGTAAGGTCACGCAGTCAGGTAAGTTAGACCCCCACCTTAATCCTCCCCCGCTGGGCGGGGGAGGAGACAAGTGCTTGTGCGGGAGAGTGGCGGCAGTCCCTCCCCCGCCCAGCGGGGGAGGTCAGGTGGGGGCAATGGACGCCCACACCCCGCTGCTAATCCCCCCTCCCCCGAGCCTGCCCCATCAGCCCCTGCGGCCGGAAGATCAGGAACAGCGTCAGCAGCCCGAACGCCACGATGTCCTTGTAGGCGATGGCGAAGTACGCCGACCAGAAGGTCTCCACCAGCCCCAGCAGGGCACCGCCGAGCATCGCCCCCGGCACGGAGCCGATGCCGCCGACCACCGCCGCGGCCAGCGCCTTGAAGCCGATCAGGTAGCCGGTGAAGAAGTTCACCCCGCCGTAATAGAGCGCGATCACCGCCCCCGCCGCCGCGGCCAATCCGCCGCCGATGGCGAAGGTCGCCGCCACCGTGCGGTTGACGTCCACCCCCACCAGTTCCGCTGCCGCGATGTCGTCGGTGCAGGCACGATGCGCCCTGCCAAAGGCGGTGCGCTGCATGATCCCCCACAACAGGGCATAGAGCCCGCCGGTCAGCGCCAGGATCGCCAGCTGCGCCGTCAGTGCGGTCACGGTGAAGGCACCGTCACTCAGCAGGTCGTGACGGCCGGTCAGCACCGGCGCCGGCCACCAGTCACGGGCGCCATGCAGCAGCCGCACCCCCTCCTGATAGGCGATGGACAGCCCGACCGCGACGATCAGCGGCGTGTGGCTGCGCACCCCGCGCAGACGGCGGAAGACCAGCCGGTCCATCGTCCAGCCCTGCACCGCGGTGAAGCCCATCGCCAGCACCAGCACGCCCAGCAGCGCCGGCGGCCATGTCGCCCAGCCGGCCATGCCCAGCCCGGCCGCCGCCATCGCCGTCAGCATGGCACCGAGCATCGTCAGCTCCCCCATCGCCAGATTGATCTGGCCGAGAATGGCGTAGACCAGGGTATAGCCCAGCGCCAGCAGCCCATAGACGCAGGCGACGGTGGCGGCATTCACGATCTGCTGGATCAGGAACAGGACGGGCGTCCACCGCGTCGGTGGCGCACGCTCAATCACCGCACTTATCCCTCCGCCATCGCGCGGCGGCTTGATGCGCAGCCATTGCTGCAACATGGCGAAGCGCATGCCGGTCAGCCAGCCGGTGCGGTCGGTCGCCACCGACACCAGGGTGTGCCGCCCCTCCTCCATCGACGTGCCGGCGAAGCGGCAGGCGATCCAGTGGCGCTGTTCGCCGCTGCGGTAATCGACGCGCAGAACCCGCCGGTCTTCGGCGTAGCTGCGGGTGGAAAGCTCGGTGACGGGGCCGGGTTCGAAGGCCGGGATCAGCTTCCGGCACAGCACATCCTGGTCGGCATCGATGCCGCACCCGGTGAGCACCAGCAGGACGAAGCACAACAGCGGCAGGATGCGGAGCACGGAACCGCCCGGTCAGGTGGGACGGTTCAGCCTACCGACAATTTGGGAGGGTGGGAAGGTGGGAGAGTGGTTGCACGGTTGCCCCCTCCCCATCCCTCCCCCGCCCTCGGCGGTGGAGGGGGTAGGACGCTTGTCAGTGTTATGGACTTGGCAAAGCGGCGGAGTTCCCTCTCCCTCGAAGAGGGGGAGGGCTAGGGAGGGGGCAACCGCAGTCGCACTTCACTCCACCATGTAATCCCGCACCAGCAGCTCGGCGATCTGCACGGCGTTCAGCGCGGCGCCCTTGCGCAGGTTGTCGGCGACGCACCAGAAGGACAGGCCGTTCTCCACCGTGAAGTCGTCGCGGATGCGGCTGACGAAGACCGGGTTGTCGCCGGCGACCTCGACCGGGGTGACATAGCCGTCGCCGGTCTGCTGATCGACCACCGACACGCCGGGAGCTGCGCGCAGGATGATACGGGCCTCCTCGGCGTTGATCGGCTCCTCCGTCTCGATGTTGATCGACAAGGCATGGCCGATGAAGGTCGGCACGCGGACGCAGGTGGCGGCGACCTTGATCTTGGGGTCGAGGATCTTCTTGGTCTCCACCATCATCTTCCACTCTTCCCTGGTGGAGCCGTCCTCCATGAAGGAATCGATTTGGGGGATGACGTTGAAGGCGATCTGCTTTGGGAAGACGCTCTTGGCGATGGGATCGTTGACGAATATGGCGCGGGTCTGGGTGAACAGCTCGTCCATCGCCTCCTTGCCGGCGCCCGACACCGACTGGTAGGTCGACACCACGACGCGGCGGATTTTATAGCGGTCGTGCAGCGGCTTCAGCGCCACCGCCATCTGGATGGTGGAGCAGTTGGGATTGGCGATGATGCCGCGCTTGCGATAACCGGCCAGCGCCTCCGGGTTCACCTCCGGCACCACCAGCGGCACGTCGGGGTCCATGCGGAAGTGCGAGGTGTTGTCGATCACCATGGCACCGGCGGCGGCAGCGCGCGGCACATGGACGGCCGACACCTTGGCGCCGGGCGACGACAGCACGATGTCCACGCCGTGGAAGTCGAACTTGTTGAGGTCCTCGACCTTGAGGATGTCATCCTCGCCATAGGACACCTCCTGGCCGATCGACTTTTCGGAGGCGAGCGCGATGACCTTGTCGGCCGGGAACTTCCGTTCGGCCAGCGTTTGCAGGATCTCGCGCCCGACATTGCCGGTGGCGCCGATGACCGCGACGGTATAGCCCATGACGGTAGTTTCCTTCTGCCGAATGTCCGCGAATACAAGAATGGTGCCGGGGGGCGTTAGGAGCTAGGCGCTTTCCCCGCGAATTGCAACCCGTCCCGCCAAACTGGCCCTCATGAAACCTGCCCTCCGGCCGGGTTGACATGCCATGGAGGGCGGCGGGAAGATTCCATCCCTCAACAGTGCCCGAACGGGCCTTTAGGGAGACTTCACGGATGACCAGCTTCAAGCGCGGCCTTGCCCAACGTATGATGTTTGGGCAAACGGTTCTCGGCGCCGCCGCTCTCGCCATCGCCGGTTTCACCGCCCCCGCCATCGCCGACACGCCGAAGGACGCGCTGGTGATGGCTTGGCAGTTCGACGACATCGTCAGCCTCGACCCGGCCGAGATCTTCGAGCTGTCGGGGGCCGAATACAGCGCCCAGGTCTATGACCGGCTGGTCCATTTCGACGTCAACGACGTCAGCAAGATCGAGGGCGAGGCCGCCGAAAGCTGGACCGTGTCGCCCGATGGCAAGACCTTCACCTTCAAAATCCGCGACGGCATCGCCTTCCATTCCGGCAACCCGCTGACGGCGAACGACGTGGCCTGGTCCTTTGCCCGCGCGGTGAAGATGAACAAGGGTCCGGCCTTCATCCTGACCCAGTTCGGCCTGACCCCGGACAATGTCGAGCAGATGGTACGCGCCACCGATCCGCGCACGCTGGTCTTCACCACCGACAAGGCCTATGCGCCGACCTTCGTGCTCTACTGCCTGACCGCCGACGTTGGCTCCATCGTCGATTCCAAGCTGGTGAAGAGCAAGGAGAAGGACGGCGATTTCGGCACCGGCTGGCTGAAGACCAACTCCGCCGGCTCCGGCCCCTTCATGCTGAAGCAGTGGAAGGCGAGCGAGCTGCTGACCTTTGACGCCAACCCGAAATACTGGCGCGGTGCGCCGAAGCTGAAGCGCGTGCTGATCCGCCACATCCCGGAGCCGGCGACCCAGCGGCTGCTGCTGGAGAAGGGCGACGTCGATGTCGCGCGCAACCTGAAGCCGGAGCAGTTCGAACCGCTGAAGTCCAGCGACGCCATCCGTCTGGTCCAGGCGCCGAAGGGCACGCTGTGGTATCTCAGCCTGAACCAGAAGAACGCCACCCTGGCCAAGCCGGAGGTGCGCGAGGCGTTCAAGTATCTGGTCGACTATGACGGCATGGCCGGCACGATCATGAACGGCATCGGCGCCGTCCATCAGGCCTTCCTGCCCAAGGGCTTCCTGGGCGCCGTCAACGACAACCCCTACAAGTACGATCCGGCCAAGGCGAAGGAGCTGCTGGCGAAGGCCGGCTATCCAGACGGCTTCACCGTCAGCATGGATGTGCGCAACACCAACCCGACCCAGGACATGGCTCAGGCGATCCAGGCCAGCGCCGCCAAGGCCGGCGTGAAGATCGAGATCATCCCCGGCGACGGCAAGCAGGTGCTGACCAAGTACCGCGCCCGCAACCACGAATTGATGATCCAGCAGTGGGGGGCGGACTATCAGGACCCGAACTCCAACGCCGACACCTTCGCTTCCAACCCGGACAACGGCGACAACGCCAAGTCCAAGCCGCTGGCCTGGCGCAACGCCTGGGACATCCCGGAGCTGACCAAAAAGACCGCCGCCGCGGTCGAGGAACGCGACAGCGCCAAGCGCGCCCGGATGTATGAGGAACTCCAGCGCTCGGTCCTGGCCGATTCGCCCTTCGTCATCATGTTCCAGCAGACGGAGATGGTGGCGGAGCGCAAGACCGTCAGCGGCCTCGTCTGGGGTCCCAGCTTCGACACCAACTATTACTGGAAGGCCGAGAAGAAGTAAGGATGCAGGGGGTGCTCGCCGCGCCCCCTCTCCCCGCTCACCCCCAGGCCTGCGCATCCTCCACCACCACGGCGAGGCTGTCGGACAGGCCTGTCAGCACGCCGCGCTGGATGTCGGCCGCCGGCACCACGCCGCCCTTGCCGTCCGGCAGGTCACGGGTGGCGGTGGCCGACGCAACGACCGTCACCCGCCAGCCGTGATCCACCGCCGAACGCACGGTGCTGCTGACGCAGTTGTGGGTCATGAATCCGGCAACGATCATCTCGGCACGCCCGCTGTCGCGCGCCACCGCCTGCAGGTCGGTCCCGGCGAAGGCATTGGCGAGCTTCTTGACGATCACCGGCTCGCCATCGCGCGGGGCGACCGAAGGGACGATCTCCGCCATCGGCCCGGTCGGGTCGAACACCGGGGCGCCCGCCGCGGTGTGGTGGACGATATGGATCACCGGCACGCTGTTGGCGCGGGCAAGAGCCAGCAGTTCTGCCGCCTTCCCCACCGCCGCATCGACGCCCGACAGCCGCAGGGCGCCGTCGGTGTATTCGCGCTGAAGGTCGATCAGCACCAGCACCGCCTTGTCCAGCGGGGCGGGCGTGGCCGGAGCGCCGACGATCTGGCGCAGGGTTTTGGCGGTGTCGGGCTTCATCGGGGGATGCTCCGCGGTCGTTGAATGGTGATGGACGCAATCGTGCCCCGTTCACCGATGCGCAGCCATCCGCTATCCTTGCACCATGACTGTTCAGAAATTCACAGGGTCTCTCGATTGGGACGACCTGCGCGTCTTCCTGGAACTGGCGCGGGCGGGCAGCCTGTCGGCGGCGGCGCGCGGCCTGCGGCTGAGCCACGCCACGGTCGGGCGCCGGCTGGCGGCGCTGGAGGCCGCACTCGGCCGCAGCCTGATGGAGCGCCGGCCGGAGGGCTATGTCCTGACCGAAGAGGGCGAAAGCGTCCGCGCCCTGGCCGAAGCGATGGACGAGCGGGCACAGGCGATCCGCCGCCGCGAGGGCGACGGCGCCGGGCTCACCGGCACCGTGCGGCTGACGATGACCCAGGCGCTGGCCGACATCTTCCTGATCCCCCGCCTGGGGCCCTTGCGGGCGGCCAACCCCGGCCTGGACCTGGAGATCATCGTCGACAACCGCACCCTCAGCCTTGCGCGGCGGGAGGCCGATCTGGCGATCCGGCTGGCCCGGCCGCAGCGCGGCGATCTGGTCGGGCGGCGGCTGGCGACGCTGGGTTATGGGCTCTATTCCGCGCCGGACGCGCCCGACACGCTGATCGCCTATGACGAGTCGATGGCGGAACTGCCGGAAGCGCTTTGGCTGGACCGCCATGGCGGCGGCCGGCGCGTCGCCTTCCGTTCCAACAGCGTGCAGGGCCAGCTTGCCGCGGCGGTCGCCGGCTTCGGCACCGCCTTCCTGCCCTGCATGCTGGCGGACGGCGTGCCGGGGCTTGAGCGCCACCCGCTGCCCCGCCCGCCGCCCAGCCCACCATTAACCCGCGAGGTGTGGCTGCTGGTCCACCGCGACCGCCGTGAGGTGCCGCGGGTGCGGGCGGTGATCGAGCATCTGGTGACGGTGTTCACCGCCGAGAAGGAGCGGTTGGCGGGAAGCGCCGTCGCTCAGTAGCGTGCCGCCATGAAATACAGCCCGTCCGGCGGGCAGGTCGGCCCAGCCTTGGCGCGGTCGCGGGCCTCCAGCGCAAGGCGGACATCGTCGGGGGTCCATTTGCCGGCGCCGACCAACTCCAGCGTGCCGACCATGTTGCGGACCTGATGGTGCAGGAAGGAGCGCGCGGCGGCATGGATGCGGATCTCCTCGCCCTGGCGCTCCACATCCAGCCGGTCGAGCGTCTTCACCGGCGACTTCGCCTGACAAAGCGCGGCGCGGAAGCTGGTGAAGTCATGCTGGCCCACCAGCACCTGCGCCGCCGCGTGCATCGCCTCCGCGTCCAGCGGACGGGTGACGTGCCAGGCCCGGCCGGCATCGAGGGCCAGCGGCGCCCGGCGGTTGACGATGCGGTAGACATAGGCGCGGCCGGTCGAGGTCAGGCGGGCGTGGAAATCCTCGCCCACCGCCTCCACCTCCAGCACCGCGATGGGCGCCGGCTTCAGGTGGAAGTTCAGGGCGTCGCGCAGCTTCAGGCCGGTGAAGGGCTTTTCCAGGTCGAAATGGCAGACCTGTCCCAGCGCATGCACCCCGGCATCGGTGCGGCCGGAGCCATGCACCCGCACCACCTCGCCCGACAGGCGCTGCACCGCCTCCTCCAGGCTCTGCTGCACGGAGGGACCGTTGTCCTGGCGCTGCCAGCCGACGAAGGGACGGCCGTCATACTCGACGGTCAGTTTCCAGCGCTGCACGGCGGTCAGTCCGCGACGGCTTCAGTGGATACGGGGGCGGAAACCGGCTGCCCGACCGCCAGCGCGAAGCCGCGCAGGAAGGCCGCGCCGTCCACCGGCGCCTTGCCGGGACGCTGCACCTTGACCAACCGCACCGCCCCGTCGGCGCAGGCGACCGTCAGCCGCTCGTCCAGCAGCGTGCCGGGCGTGCCCTTGCCGGCCGCGGGTTCGGCGGCCAGCACCTTGATGCGTTCGCCGTTGGCGGCATCGAACCAGCAGCCGGGCCAGGGGGTGAGCGCGCGAACCTGCCGCTCGACGTAATCGGCGGGCTGGGTCCAGTCGAGCCGGCCATCCTCGCGCGTCAGCTTGGCGGCGTAGGTGACGCCCTCTTCGGGCTGCGGCACCGCGGTCAGCGTGCCGGCGGCCAGCCCTTCCAGCGCCGGAGCGATCATGCGGGCGCCGAGCGCCGCCAGCTCGTCATGCAGGCTGCTGGCGGTGGTGGCGGGGCTGATCGCCACCGCCTCTTTCGACAGCATGGCGCCGGTGTCGAGCCCGATGTCCATCTGCATGATGGTGATCCCGGTCTCGGCATCGCCGGCCAGGATGGAGCGCTGGATCGGAGCCGCCCCGCGCCAGCGCGGCAGCAGCGAGCCATGCACGTTGACGCAACCCAGCCGCGGCGCATCCAGGATCGGCTGCGGCAGGATCAGGCCATAGGCGGCGACCACCGCGGCGTCGGCCTTGAGATCGGCGAACTCGGCCTGTGCCTCGGCATTGCGCAGGCTCTTGGGCGTGCGCACGGGGATGCCGTGCTCCTCGGCGAAGCGGTGGACGGGCGATTTCTGCACCTGCTGGCCGCGGCCGGCCGGGCGCGGCGGCTGGCTGTAGGCGCAGACGACCTGATGCCCCGCCTCGATCAGCGCGGCAAGGCTGGGCACGGCGAAGTCCGGCGTGCCCATGAAGACGAGACGGAGCGGGGTCATCTTTTTCTATCGCCGATCTGCTTTTGGGCGGGTCAGGCCGTCGCCTTCTGCATCTTCTGGACCTTCTTCAGCAGGATGTTCCGCTTCAGCATCGACAGGTAATCGACGAAGAGGACACCGTTCAGATGGTCGATCTCATGCTGGATGCAGGTAGCGAGCATCCCGTCGGCCTCGATCTCCTGCTGCTGGTTCTTTTCGTCGAGATAGCGGACGCGGATGCGCTGGGGGCGGGTGACCTCGGCATACTGCTCGGGCACCGACAGGCAGCCCTCCTCGCACACCGCCTTCTCGTCCGACGACCAGACGATTTCCGGGTTGGCGAGGCGGATCGGGTTCGCCGGCTCGCCCTTTTCATGGACGTCGACGACGATGACGCGGTCGAGCACGCCGACCTGCGGGGCGGCCAGACCGATGCCGTTGGCGTCGTACATGGTCTCCACCATGTCGTCCATCAGCTTGACGACGCGCGCATCCACTTCGGCGACGGGTTGCGCCTTGCGCTTCAGGATCGGATGCGGGGCGACGAGGATCGGAAGACGGGCCATGGGTGCTCGATGATGATAGGGGAAGTTCAAAGGGAGAAAGTAGGCGGACCAAGTGTTTTGGTCAAGGAATCGGACCTATGCGAACGGTGCGGAACCGTCCTTCGTGCAGGGTTGCGCCGGACGCCGGTTGGGCGTAGTCGATGCCGATCATGCGTGACGCGACCACCGCCCCCTCTCCTTCCCCGCGCTGGACCCAGGACGCCGCCTTGGCGCTGGTGTTCCTGACCCGCCTGCCCTTGCCCTCAATCGGCCCGCTCAACGGACCGCTGGCCGAAGGCGCTTCGGCGCGGGCGATGGGGTGGTTTCCGGTGGTCGGGGCACTGGTCGGGCTGGCCGGCGGTGCCGTGTTCGCACTGGCGGCATCGCTGAACCTGCCGCCACTGGCCGGGGCACTGCTGGCCTTGGCGGCAACGGTCCGGCTGACCGGCGGGCTGCACGAGGACGGCGCGGCCGACGTCGCCGACGGATTCGGCGGCGGACGCGATCTGGCGCGCAAGCTGGAGATCATGCGCGACAGCCGGGTCGGCAGCTATGGCGTGCTGGCACTGGTCTTCTCGGTCGGCATCCGTGCGGCGGCGCTGGCGGCCCTGCCGGTGCCGGCGGCGGTCGCGGCGCTGGTGGCGGCCGGCGCCCTGTCGCGCTGCGGACTGGCGGCGATGGCTCGCGTCCTCTCCCCGGCACGCCGCGACGGGCTGGCCGCGGCTCAGGGCCGGCCGGCGATGGCGACGGTGCTGCTGGCGCTCGTCTTCGGCATCACAATTGCGGTGGTGACTCTCGGCGGGCTGGCCCTGCCGGCGCTGGCGGCATCCCTCCTGGGGGTGGCCGCGATGGGCGCCCTCGCCCGGCGCCATCTCGGCGGACAGACCGGCGACGTCTTCGGCGCGTCCCAGCAGGTGGCGGAGGCCGCGGTCCTGCTGACCCTTTCCTCCTTCCTGGGGTCCGCCCTCATCGGAGCAGCGGCATGAACGCGATGAGCCTCACCCCCCTGACCGTCACCCGCTGGTGGCTGATCCGCCATGCGCCGGTCCACAACCCCGACAACGTCATCTGCGGGTCGAGCGACCGCGAGGCCGACACCGGCAACCGCGCGGCGGCGGCGGCGCTCGCAGCCAGCCTGCCCGTCGAAGCCCTGTGGCTGACCAGTCCGCTCCGCCGCAGCCGGCAGACAGCCCAGGCGCTGTGGACCCGCAATCCGCGCCTTGCCGACACGGCGGTGGTGGAGCCGGCGTTGGCCGAGCAGGATTTCGGCGACTGGGAGGGCATCAGCCACGACACCGCGGCGATTCGCGATGCGGAGGCGGCGGCGCGCTTCTGGCGCGATCCGGCCCGCCACGCCCCGCCCGGCGGCGAGAGCTTCGCCGCGGTGATGGACCGCACGGCGGCGGCGCTGCGGCGGCTGACCGGCGTCCATGCCGGACGCGATGTGGTTGCGGTGATCCATGCCGGAACCATCCGCGGCGCGCTGGCGCTGGCATTGGATCTGACGCCGGAGGCGGCGCTGCGGCTGCGGATCGACCCCTGGTCGCTGACCCGGATCGATCACTACCACGCCGGGACAGGTTCCTGGTCGGTCGGGGGAGTGAACGCTCAACCCGGAACCTTTTGACCGCGAAAGGCGTTCCCCTGTCTCCGCTGGGCTACCGAACGAGAGGCAGACCATGGTCCATAGCACCACCGCCGGCCACAGCCCTGACCAGGGTGAAGTCAAGAAGCTCTGGGAGATGATGAAGGGCGTCCAGGTCGCGATGATGACGACGCTGGACGACAACGGCCGGCTGAACTCCCGTCCGATGGCGACTTTGTCCCACGCGGGGTTCGAAGACGGCACCCTATGGTTCTTCACCCGCGCCCATTCCGAAAAGGTGGCGGAGATCGACCGCCATTGGCGCGTCAACCTCGCCTACTCCAACCCGGACAAGCAGGATTACGTCTCCGTATCCGGCATCGCCGAGGTGGTGCGCGATCGCGACAAGATCCGCTTCCTGTGGCGCGACATCATGAGCACCTGGTTCCCCCAGGGTCCGGACGACCCGGAGGTCGCCCTGCTGAAGGTGTCGGTCGATCAGGCCGAATATTGGGACAGCCCGTCGAGCACCATGGTCTACGCCTATGGCTATGTGAAGGCGAAGCTGACCGGCCAGTCGCCCGATCCTGGCGACAATGCGAAGATCGCGTTTCAGTAAAGAAGCGTCCCACCGGGCCAGACTGAAATGAAAACGCCCCCCTGCCGACCGCGAGGCCGACAGGGGGGCGTTTTCATTCGAGGTTCAGAAGCGTCAGGGACGCTGCTTACCAGCTCTTCGCACGGGCCGCCGGCTTGCCGTTGCCGTGGGCTTCACGGCGGGCATGGGCGTGGTCCGGGCGGGCATCGCCGCGGTGGTTGTCGTTGCGGGCATAGTCCGGACGCGGGCCGCGCGGGGCGTGCGGACCCTTGGACTCGCCGTTGCGGTGCCACGGCTTGCCGGCGCCGCCACCCGGACGGCCGTTGCGGGCCGGCGGACGACCGGCGCCGCCGGTGGTGAAGGGGCGCGTCGGCTCCAGGCCGGGCACCACATGCACCTCAAGCGTCGCCTTCGTGTAGCGCTCGATGCGGACCAGGGTCTCGCGGTCGGCACGGGAGGCGAAGGACACAGCGATGCCCGAGGCGCCGGCGCGGCCGGTACGGCCGATGCGGTGGACATAGTCCTCCGCCGAGCGCGGCAGGTCGAAGTTGATGACGTGGGTGATGTCGCGCACGTCGATACCGCGGGCGGCGACGTCGGTGGCGACCAGCAGGCGGACCTGACCGGTGCGCAGACGCTGGAGCGTGCGGTTGCGCTTGGTCTGGTCCATGTCGCCGTGCAGGGCGGCGGCGGCATGGCCGGCGGCGCTCAGCTCCTCGGCCAGCGTGTCGGCATCACGCTTGGTGGCGGCGAAGATGATCGCCTTGCCGACCTCTTCCTGGGCGGCGAAATGCTGCAGCAGGCGGCGCTTGTGGTCCATGTCGTCGGCATGGTGCAGACGCTGCTCGACGTTGATCGCGGTCGCCTGGCTCTCGACGGCCACGCGCTCCGGGTTGCGGAGCAGGTTGCCGGCCAGCTGCGCCATGCGGCGGTCCAGCGTGGCGGTGAACAGCAGGGTCTGGCGCGTCGGCGGGCAGCACTTGGCAATGGTCTCGACATCGTCGAGGAAGCCCATGTCCAGCATGCGGTCGGCCTCGTCGAGGATCAGCACCTCGACCTCGTCCAGCGCGATGCGGCGGCGGCCGACATGGTCAAGCAGGCGGCCCGGAGTGCAGACGAGAACGTCGACCGGGCGCGACAGCAGGCGCAGCTGCTCGCGGTAGGGCATGCCGCCGACCACGTCCACGATGTTCAGCTTCATGAACTTCGCGTATTTGCGGGCGGCGTCGGTGACCTGCTTGGCCAGCTCGCGGGTCGGGGCCAGAACCAGCACGCGCGGGGTGGCGGCGCCGTTCAGCGGCAGTTCGGCGGTGCGGGTCAGCGCCGGCAGCATGAAGGCGGCGGTCTTGCCGGTGCCGGTCTCGGCGGTGGCGAGGATATCGCGGCCCTGAAGCGCCGGCGGAATGGCGGCGAGCTGGACCGGGGTGGGAACGGTGTATTCGAACGCCTCAAGGGCCTTCAGGACGAGCGGGTGCAGGCCGAGTTCGGAAAACGTCAAGTCGTAACAACCTTCTCAAAGCAACACGGCACGGCCCCGCGCGCCCCGATGGCGGGCGTGGGACATACCGGCGGACTCGCCGGGAGGAGGTCGATAGAGGGAGAGGCGTCTATCCGATGCAGCGGCCAGTGCGCCCCAGAACCTTGGAGGCGTTCGCCGTTGCGCAATCACAGCGCGTCTCGCTCAAGAGACGCGCGAGCCTCCAGCGATCAAGACGCCCTACATAAGCTATTGCGCCGCACAAGACAAGGGGCATCGCCAAACGAGCCCCGCGTCGTTCACTTGACGACCATGCGTTCGATGTAGACGTCGCGGATCAGGCCGGTCCCGGCTTCGCGGTTCACGGCGTCCCTGATGCTTTGTTTCAGAAAGGCGGCGGAACCGGTGCCGGTCAGCGCTTCGGCGCCGGCCTGGCTGACGGTCTGGAACAGCCGGTCGGCGATGCGGTCCTGGTAACGCAGGACGCGCTCGGCCTCCACCTTCGGCGCCAGCACCAGCGAGACCTGCATCTCCACCGCGCGCAGGCCACCGAGCGGAACCTCGATCGCCGGCAACTGCGCAAGACTGGGCTTCGGCCCCATGCGCGCCTCGATCCGCCGCTGTTCCACGATGCGGTCCACCGCGATGCCGCCGCCATAGGCCAGCCCCGCCAGGGTCAATAGCGCGATCAGGACGACGATCAGCGTGCGGGTCGGATGGGCCGGTTCGGAATGGGGCGCATTGTGCGCGGCGAGCGCATCCCGCGCATCCCGCCCCAGCGGATCGGGGGGTGGGGCCGGGTACGGCGTTCCGTGCAGCGTGCGATGCGTGGCCATGGTCGGCCTCCTCCGGGCCGGACAGGGGCATGGAGGAGTCTACCGCCGCCGCGGTTAAGATTCGGTGGAGGTGGGGACGCCGCCCTGGAGCGGACGCCCCCACTTGAGTCCTCCGGTCGGCGCTCAGGCCGCTACGGCCATCCGCCCTTCCCGCGCGCGCATCAGCAGCCACACCGCCGACACACCCAGCAGCTTCGACGCGAGGCTGGCGGCCCACACGGTGGGGTCCCAGATGTCCAGCATGCCGAAGAAGATGGCGGTGTCGACCGGCACCGACAGGGCGGCGCTGATCCACAGACGGTCGCGCAAGGGCCGGCGGGTGATGGTGAAGACCGCCCAGTCGATCATCTCCGACACCGCGAAGGCGACGACGCTGGCGGTGGCGACGAAGGGATCGGTCAACAGATAGGACAGCACGGTGCCGCCCAGCATGGCGGCGAGCGCCCAATGGCCGAAGCGCACCTGGACCATGTCGCGCAGGATGAAGATCAGCCCGGCCCAGCAGGACCAGACCAGATCCAGGTGCGGAAACAGGCTGAAGGCGAAGTTGATGGCAAGAATGCTGCCGATATAGGCGGCGAGCCAGAGCATGGCGTTGATCCTCCGAGAGCGGACCCGCGGCAATACGGGCGCCGGTGACCGGAGCAGTCCCCGCGTGAATGCGAGCGCCCCGAAACCGCCGTTGCTATCAGAACATCGCCGTGGTGGGAAGGTGCCGCGTGGCCCCCCTCGCACCGGCCCTCATACCGGCTTCGCCTCGCTCTTCATCAGGGCGTAGGTGTAGCTGTCCACCAGCGCTTCCATCGAGGCCTCGATGATGTTGGTGGACACGCCCAGCGTCGACCATTCGCTGCCATCGGTCCGCGCGCTACGGATCAGCACGCGCGGCATGGCGCCGGTGCCCTCCTTGGCGGCCAGGATGCGGACGCGGTAGTCGGACAGGCTGACATGGGCCAGCGCCGGATAGACCGGCTCCAGCGCCTTGCGCATGGCCACGTCCAAGGCGTGGACCGGGCCGTTGCCGTCCGCCACCTCCAGCCGGATGGCGTCGCCGACGCGAACGCGCACCACCGCCTCCGATTCCACCACCAGCTTGCCGACCGCGTTGTAGCGGCGCTCGTCGGTGACGTGGAAGCGCAGAAGCTCGAAGAAGCGCGGCACCTCGCCCAACTCGCGCCGGACCAGCAACTCGAAGCTGGCCTCCGCCGTATCGTAGGCGTAGCCGTCGCTGTCGCGCTGCTTCACCAGATCGAGCAGGCCGGCCAGCCGGTCGTCCTTCGCGTCCACCGCCATGCCGATGTCGCGCAGCCGCACGATCAGGTTGGAGCGGCCGGCCTGGTCGGACATGACGATCTGGCGGCGGTTGCCTATGGCCTCCGGAGCGACATGCTCGTAGGAGGACGGGTCCTTCTCCACCGCCGAGACATGCAGCCCGCCCTTATGGGCGAAGGCGCTGGCGCCGACATAGGGCGCATGGCGGTTGGGCGCGCGGTTCAGCCGGTCGTCGAAGGCGCGGCTCAGCTGGGTCAGAAGATGCAGGTCCTCGCGCCGGATGCCGGTCTCGTAGCCCAGCTTCAGCATCAGCGTCGGGATCAGCGAGACGAGGTTGGCGTTGCCGCAACGCTCGCCCAGCCCGTTGATGGTGCCCTGGACCATCCGCGCGCCGGCCCGCACCGCGGCCAGCGAATTGGCGACCGCATTCTCGGTATCGTTGTGGCAGTGGATGCCCAGCCGGTCGCCGGGGATGCCGTGCGTCTCCACCACCTCGCGCACGATGGCGTCGATCTCGTGCGGCAGGGTGCCGCCGTTGGTATCGCACAGCACGATCCAGCGCGCGCCGGCCTCGTACGCCGCCTTGATGCAGGAGACGGCATAGGCCGGGTTGCGCTTGTAGCCGTCGAAGAAATGCTCGGCATCGAACAGCGCCTCGCCTTTGGCGGCATGGAGGGCGGCGATGCTGTCGCGGATCAGGTCGAGGTTCTCCTCGCGCGGGATGTTCAGCGCGACATCGACATGGAAGTCCCAGGTCTTGCCGACCATGCAGACCGCCTTGGCACGCGACTGCGCCAGCGCGGCCAACTGCGGGTCGTTGGCGGCGCTGCGGCCGGGGCGGCGGGTCATGCCGAACGCGGTGAAGGTGGCGCGGGTCAGCTCCGGCGCCTCGGCGAAAAACTGGTCGTCGGTCGGGTTGGCGCCCGGCCAGCCGCCTTCGACATAGTCGATGCCCAGCCGGTCGAGGTCCTTGGCAATCGCAATCTTGTCGGCGACCGAGAAATCCACGTCCTGGGTCTGCGCCCCATCGCGCAGCGTGGTGTCGTAAAGATAGATGCGTTCGCCCGTCATCGCCGCCTGACCCGTCTTAAGCCGGTGGAACGGCAGAAGGTCCGCCGCCCCGTGGAAAGCCGGGAGAATGGACGATGCGGCGCCTGCGCTCAACCGTTTTGAGAAGAAACTTGCGAAAACCGCCCCTTTGCCGCAACGGAAGGGATTGGCGGCCGGAACAGGCCGGCCGGAGCGGAATGGCCGGTCACGCGGTCCGCACCTGCCGGATGAAACGCTCCACCTCCGTCGACAGCCGGTCGGCGTCGGCGGACAAGATATCGGCCGCACCAAGCACGTCGCGGGCGGCGCTGCCGGTGTCGTCGGCCGCCTGACGCACCACCACGATGTTGGAGGAAATCTCTTCCGTTCCCACCGCGGCTTGCTGGACGTTGCGGGCGATCTCGCGCGCGGCGGCATCCTGCTGGTCGATCGACGCGGCGACGGAGGCGGCGATGCGGTTGATGTCGTCGATGGTCCGGCCGATCTCGGTGATCGCGTCCACCGCTTCGCCGGTCACGCCCTGCATGCTGCCGATCTGGCTCGCGATCTCCTCGGTCGCCTTGGCCGTCTGGTTGGCGAGGTTCTTCACTTCGCCGGCCACCACCGCAAACCCCTTGCCGGCCTCGCCGGCGCGCGCCGCTTCGATGGTGGCGTTCAGCGCCAGCAGGTTGGTCTGCGCGGCGATGGCGTTGATCAGCTGCACGACGTCGCCGATGGCCTTGGCATGGTCGGCCAGCTGGCGGATGGTGGCATCGGTGCGGCCGGCCCGTTCGGCGGCGTGGCGCGCGACGGCCGCCGTGTCGCTGACCTGCCGGGTGATCTCCCCGATGGAGGCGGCCATTTCCTCGGCCGAGGCGGCGACGGTCTGCACGTTGGCGGAGGTCTGCTCGCTGGCACCCGCCACCGCCGCGGCCTGCGAGCGGCTCTGCTCCGCCAGCGTCGACAACGACCGCGCGTTGGCGGTCAGTTGCCCGGCGGCGCCGCTGACCTGGGCGACCACGCCGCGAACCGCCTGTTCGAACCGGTCGGCCAGTTCGGCCATCATGCGGCGCCGGTCGGCCTCCATGGCCTGTTTCTGCCGATCCTGCTCCGCCTCCATGCGCTGCTTTTCGATGGCATTGTCCTTGAACACGGCCACGGCGCGGGCCATCCGGCCGATCTCGTCGCCGCGGTCGGTCGCGGGAACCGTCACGGTCACGTCGCCACCGGCCAGCCGGGCCATGGCGGCGGTCATCGCCGTCAGCGGTGCGATCACCCGGCGGATCACGATGGCGATTCCGGCCGCCAGCAGCAGGGCCGCGCCGGCAAGCAGCATCCAGGAGCCGCGGCGCTCGCGCTCGTAGGACAGCTGGGAGTCGGCGAAGTCGTTGCCGGCGACGCGGACCTGAAGGTCGATCAAGCCGCTGACATGCTCCGTAACCGGGTCGATGGTAGGGTACAGGTCGCGAGCGACGAAGGCTTCCAGCCCCGCCTTGTCGCCGCCATCCAGAACGCGCAGCAGCGTGGCGACGCCGGCGTCGGCCCGTTCCATCGCCGCCCGCGTCTCCGCCACCATCCGGGACTCTTCCGCCGTCAGCGAGGTGGAGGTGTAGGCCTGCCAGCGCTCACGCACCGTGGTCAGGGCCTTGCGCACGGAAGCGGCGCCGTCGGTCCAGGGCATCGCCCCTCCGCGGACCTTGTGCGAGGTGTCGACGATCATCACCGCATAGGCGTCGGAGACGATCTTCAGGTCCCGCAGCGGCACCACCCGGTCCTCATAGACCGACTTCATCCGCCCATTGGCGGTTTCCAGCGTGGTGATGCCGTTCAACGCCTCGAAGCCCAGCATCAGGCCGAGCGACGCGAGAACCCCAACCAGAATCATGCGCAACGACATTGCCATCCCCCGCCGCGGCGTCACAGAACTGCAACACCGCAGACCGGTATGGATCAGGACTATTGCTTAAGGCAATGCGAGGTGTTGACGCATACACCCATAGTCGGGGATGGGAGGAGCCTTTCAGCGTGCAAACAGGCGGTAGAGCGCGGAATGGTCCAGCGCGCCGTCTCCCTGTTCGACCAGCATCTCGAACAGTTCCAGCGACAGGCCCAACGTCGGAAGGTCGATGCCGGACTGCTGGGCCAGTTCCTCCGCCTGGCGCAGATCCTTGACCTGGGTGGTGACGCGGCCGCCCGGCGTGAAATCGCCGCTGACCATGCGGCCGCCATGCAGGTCGAGGATGCGGGATTCGGCGAAGCCGCCGCGGATGGCGTCCCGCACCTTCGCCGGATCGGCGCCGGCCGCACGCGCCAGGGCCAGCGCCTCCGCCACCGCGCCGATGGTCAGGGCGACGATGACCTGATTGGCGGACTTGGCGATCTGTCCGGCGCCGCTGGCCCCGACATGGGTGATGCGGCGGCCCATCGCCTGCAGCACAGGCAGTGCGCGGGCGAAGGCGGCGTCGGAACCGCCGGCCATGATGGTCAGGGTCGCAGCCTCCGCCGCCACCGTGCCGCCGGAAACGGGGGCGTCGAGCCAGTCGGCGCCGGCGGCGGCGGCCCGCTCGGCGAGCGCCCGGGTGGCGGCGACGGCGGTGGTGCCCATGTCGATCACCAGATGACCCGGGCGCAGGACCGGCAGCAGCGCCTCGGCCACCGTCTCCACCGCCGCCGTATCGGTCAGCATCAGTATGATGGTCCCGGCCTGTCCGGCGACCGCGGCCGGACCAGTGGCGGCGATCATGCCCTCCGCCGCCAGTTCGGCGACCGGGCCGGGGCTGCGGCTGGTCACCACCGGCTCCGCACCGGCGCGGGCCAGGGCGCGGACCATCGGCTTGCCCATCAGGCCGAGCCCGATGAAGCCGATGCGCTGGCCGGAGAGGTCGGGGCGGGTGGTCTCTTCGCTCATGTCCAGGCTTTCGATAAAATTCCGGGCCGGTAAAATTCCGGGCTTTCAGGAGAAGGCCGGCAGGATCACAGGCGCATGTGGCGGGCGCGGGCGCCGCGTTCGATGGCGGCGGCGCACAGCCGGTCCACCCCCAGCCGGTGCCGGATCAGCTCCAGCATGCGCAGTTCCTCCTGCGAGGCCTTGGGATCGGCGGCGGCGATGTCGCAGGCGACCGCATAGGCGGTCTCGCGCAGCTTGGCCGGCAGCGCCTGCTCGACGATGGTCAGCACGGTGTCCAGCCCGTCATTGTCGGACAGCATGGCGGTGCATTCGCGGGTGGCGGCCATCACCTGATCGCCGCTGTAATCCTTGAAGATCGGCAGGTAGCGCACATTCTCGCCGATGGCCTCCAGTTCCGCGTCGGTCATGTCGCCGTCGCAGGCGGATACCAGGACCATGACGTAGATGAGGGCGCTGTGGTGGTCGATCATTGCGTCTGTCGGCTTTCTCATGAGGCGGTCTCCCTCGGGGAGCGGTCGCGTGTCCGGGCGGCAATCTCGAACGCCGCTCCAGCCGCGTCAAGCCCGGCGTCCGATGCCGCTTGTGCGGCGTCAAGGGTGCCATGCTCGGGGCGGAGGGGTCGGTCGCTCGACGCGACGGTTGGCTCCCCCTATTGTCGCGCATCATGAACGTCGTCCTCAATGTCGCTTTTCCCGTATTCGCCATCATCCTGGCCGGTTTCCTGTCCGGAAAGTCGAAGCTGCTGGGTGCGGCTTCGTCGGAAGCGCTCAACAAGTTCGTCTACTGGATGGCGCTGCCGCCGGTTCTGTTCCTGGGCACGGCGCGGCGGTCGATCCCGGAGATCTTCAACGGCCCCTTCATCGGCGCCTTTCTGGGATCGATGCTGCTGGTCTATGCGCTGGGGGCGGTCATCGGCCGGCTGCTGCGGCGGGAGCGCACGCAGATCCAGTGCATGCAGGGGCTGAACGCCGCCTTCTCCAACACCGGCTACATGGGCATCCCGCTGTTCCTCGCCGCCTTCGGCCCGGACCATCTGGCCCCCACCATCCTGGCGACCGTCATCATGAGCGCCATCATGGTCGGCATCGCCGTGGTCTGGATGGAGTTCGCCAACAGCCACGGCAACGGGATGGGCAAGGCGCTGCGCGACGTCGGGCGGGCGCTGGCGAAGAACCCGCTGATCCTGTCCACCGCCGCCGGCCTCGCCTGGTCGGCGCTGCTGCCCGGCGTGGCGGTGCCCAAGCCGATCGCCACCTTCTGCGAACTGATGGGCGCCCCCGCCGGCCCCTGCGCCCTGTTTGCCATCGGCCTGTTCCTGGCCTCGCAGCGACTGACCGCCGGGCTGGCGGAGGCCGGGTGGATCAGCGCGCTGAAGCTGCTGGTGCATCCGGCGCTGGCCTGGGTGCTGACGCAGACCCTGTTCCCGATGGACCCCTTCTGGACCGGCAGCGCCGTGATCCTGGCGGCACTGCCGACCGGCGCCCTGACCTTCGTGGTGGCGACCCAGTACCAGACCTATGTCGAGCGCACGTCCTCAGCCATCCTGGTGTCCACGGTGTTCAGCGTGGTGACCCTGTCGGCACTGCTGGCGGTGTATGCGCCTGGGGGGTGATGGTTACTTATGAATGCTAATTCTACTCTTTGCTTTCAGATAAGAGTTAATATTTGTTGACAATTTAAGTCTTGCCAGAATTTGCTGAGCTTTGCCATATTCTATGGGGTTTGAAATTCATACGAATGCCCAGGAGAATACAAATGACTTTATTCCAATTGGAGGTCGTCACCTCGGCAGTGAAACCCGGCCAGAAAAGTGGATTGGCAATGGGACGTCGACAAATTCTTATTGGGGCTGCGGCTGTCTCAGTTGCTCCCATTTCCTTAGTTGGATGTTCTCAAGCAGACTTTACGAAAGTTGTAGATACTGCGAGCGCTTTTGTTGTTGCAACCCTAACAAGTTTTCGAGAACTTTTGGGTTTTAAGAATGGGAAAACCGAGGTTGCTGCTGCAGGATTTACAAATCCGACGCAGAGTCAGTCTTCCGGTGTGATCAAAACAAACTTCTATTACTCTAGTTTGGGGGCGGACGCGCACCTTGCTAGGTTGCAGAACGGTGGGGGAGCCAATTATTTCGAATCCGCGTTTGAGCCAATTCAGTCTAAAACAGAAAGAATTACAATTATGCCGGAAGAGAGGCAAACTCTCGTCACGACGGCAAGCAGAGATATCCCAAGAGGGACTTATGCATTTCAATACATAACCGCTATTCAGAAGTATGATCCGACAAACTCTCAGATCTATCTGATAGAATTGTGAGGCTTTAGCGACGATAGTTCTTTTAGTGGCCGGGGACAGGAGCAATATACGAAGTTTTTTCTCGCGGCATGAGATGGTATTTGTTCCTGTCGAAGGCTGGTAAGCGGATCTATGAGTTAATAATGTGGTTGCAGAGGTGCTGGAATGAATAAAGCGATTCAAGCGATTTTGATTGCTTCCCTTGCCGCAGTTTCTGGGTGCTCGACAAATGAGGGGGCGCGCCTCATCAACGCGGATATCGTTCAAGCGCTTCAACTCCCCCGAAATGAAGGAAACGGTTTCGCTGTAGAAATGATTTCTGCCGATAACTCAAAAGATAAAGATAAAATCATTGCGGAGTTGTACAGATACTCTGATTTCTACAAAAGAAAAGATTCTGGAGTAACGCAGCGGGATGAAAGAAAACCTTTTAGCGTTCAGACTATTCAGGTGCCAGAACAATTGTTGCAACAGCAACCTGGAAGTTCCATTGTGTTCGACATAAAGGTTTCCTCTGATATTCCGCCAGGGAAATATTTGTTCTTGATAAGAACAGAGAGCGATTCCTGGCGGACCGGACCTTTCCTGATTTCACAGCAAGATGCGACGCAAAAAACTGTCACAATAAAAAAGAATAAAACGTAAATATCGGCGTCTATATAGCCTCACCACCCCCGCAGGAACTCAGCCGTCTCCTCCACCGCCTGCTTCAGCCCCACACGCCGCATCTCCACCCCTTCCGGGAAGGCACCGGCCAGCCGGCTCGGCATCATGGAGTCGAGCAGGACGAAGACGCCGGTGTCGTCGGCGCGGCGGACCAGACGGCCGAAGGCCTGCTTCAGGCGCAGCCGCGTTATCATGTCCTCGTAGCGGCGGCGGCCGAAGGCCTCGCGGCGGGCACGGTGGAGGATGTCGGGACGCGGCCAGGGAACGCGGTCGAAGACGATCAGGCGGAGCGAGCGGCCCGGCACGTCCACCCCGTCGCGCACCGCGTCGGTGCCGAGCAGGCAGGCATGCTCCTCGTTGCGGAAGATGTCGATCAGGGTGGACACGTCCAATGGATCGACATGCTGGGCGTAGAGCGGGATGCCGACCTGATCCAGCGGCTCGGCGATGCGGTCGCGCACGGCGCGCAGCCGGCTGATCGCGGTGAACAGGCCGAGCCCGCCGCCGCCCGCCGCCAGGAACAGCGACTTGTAGGCCGCCGAGACCTGCCCGAGGTCGTCCTTGCGCACATCGTTCACCACGAAGACGCGGGTGCGGTTCGGGTAGTCGAAGGGCGACGGGACCTGGGCGCGGATCGCCGGGGCCGGCAGATGGCTGGCGCCGCAGCGGTCCTCCGCGGCGCGCCAATCCTGCCCGACGTCGCCGGTGCCGTCGGTCAGCGTGGCGGAGGTCACCACCAGCCCGTGGGCCGGACCGGCCAAGGCCTCGGCGAAGGGAACCGTCGGATCGACCCAGTGGCGGTACAGCCCGACATCGACGTCGCGGCCGTCGATCCGCTCCACCGCGAACCAGTCGACGAAGTGCGACGGCGTCTCGGTCGGCAGGGTGCGCAGCATGGCGCGCCATGCCTCCACCGTCAGGGTGCCGCGGCGGTGCAGGCTGCGCGACAGCGCATCGATGCGGCGGCGTTGGTCGGAATCCAGTTCGGCGCTCTCGTCCTCAAGCCGCTGCGCCAGCCGGCGGGCCAGCGCCTCCACCGGTTCGGACAGGCGGACCAGCGCCTGCTCCAGTTCCGCCGCCGCCTCCAGCAGACCGTCCACCGGATAGGCCTTGTCGGCCTCCAGGCTGTAGGGACCGCCCTGCCCGGCCGTGCGGGCATAGACCTGCTGGCGGGCCAGCAGCAGGAAGCGCTCGGTCGGCCCCTGTGGGTTGTCGGCGGCCAGACGCGCCGACCAGCCGTCGCCGGGCAGGACGCGGGCGCCCATCAGGATGTCGTCGAGGTGGCGAAGGGCTTCCTCGTCGCCGGCGACGATGTCCTCCAGCCGGCGCTTCAGGCCGCGGGCGCGGCTGCGTCCGGTTTCCTCGGCGCCCAGCAGCCAGCGCCGCAGCTCCTGCGTCTCGCGGCAGGTCAGGTGGCCGGCGAAGGCGCTGTCGGCGGCGTCGAAGACATGGTGCCCCTCGTCAAAGACATAGCGGCTGGGCAGGGTCGGTTCCTCGCCGCCGCCAAGCGCCGCCTGCACCATCACCAGCGCGTGGTTGGCGATGACGATGTCGGCGCGCCGTGCCCGGCGCACGCTCTTCTCGATGTAGCAGCGGGCGTAATGGTCGCAGGCGGAATAGATGCATTCGCCGCGGCGGTCGGCCAGCCCCATGGTCGGGCCGCGCCCGGCGATGTCGACCAGCCAGCCGGGGAAGTCGCCGCCGGTCATGTCGCCGTCGCGCGTCGCCGCCGCCCAGCGCGCCATCAGCCCGACGCCGATGGCGTTGTGCGGCTGGAAGGGCATGGCGCGCACCGCCTCTTCCAGGTTCAGCAGGCACAGGTAGTTCTCGCGCCCTTTGCGCAGCACCACCTTGCGCGCCTTGGTCGCCGGGTCGGCATAGAGCCGGTCCAGTTCCCCGTCGATCTGGTGCTGGAGGTTGCGGGTGTAGGTGGAAATCCACACCGTCCCGCCATTCTTCTCCGCCCAGACCGTGGCCGGCGCCAGATAGCCCAGCGTCTTGCCGACGCCGGTCCCGGCCTCCGCCAAGACGACATTGGGCGTGTCGGGCAGCTGGCGCGGGGCGAAGGCGGCGGACACCGCGCTGGAATAATCGGCCTGCTGCGGCCGCGGCTCCGCCACCTTGCCCAGCACGTTGGCCGACAGCATGGCGGCGAGGCGGCGGCGTGCCTCATCGGGATCGACCGGGTTCTGGGCGGGCGGCGGCGGGGGAGCACCCTCCTCCCACTCCTTGATGCAGGTCCAGACGCGCAGGCCCGAGCGGGCGGCGCCCTTCTCCGGCCCGTCCGGCTTGCCGAGCGCGGCCAGCACCGCGGGCGCCCACGGCCAGCCGGCGCGCCCCATCTCCCAGGCGAAGGCGACGGGGTCGGAGGACTCCTCCCGTCCGGCAGCCCCAAGGTCGCCCAGCAGCCGGCGCACCGCGCGCTGCAGGGCCAGCGCCTCCGCCTCGTGGCCGTCGGGGGTGGGCAGGTCGAGCGCCTCGGCGATGCCGCGCGGGGTGGGGACGCAGAAGCGGGCGGGATGGACGAAGGCGAACAGTTCCAGCACGTCGAAGGCCGGGAAGCCGTCGATCCCCAACCGGCGGGCAAACGCGCGGGCATGGCAGACCAGCGGCGGCTGGCGGCGCACCTTCGATGCGGCGGCGGCCAGCGACAGTTCCTCCACCTCGCCGTCGAGCGTCAGCGACACGACGCGGCGCGCGCCGGCCACCATGGCGGGCGCGTCGTCCAGGCTGTGAAGGGGGGTGGGATCGGCGGTCAGGTCCATCGGCGGCACTATATGGCGGCGGCGTGCTGCAAAGCGAGCGCCGGATGTTGACGGGCCGCCGCTTCACCCCCATTGAGGGAAGTCCGGGGGAGCCGAGCGGAGACGGGACTTTATGCGGAAGCTGCTGCGCTGGGCGTCGATCGGGGTGGCGGGGCTGCTGGCCTTCACCATCCTGTGGGCCGCGCTCTACCGGATCGTGCCGCCACCGGCGACGCCGCTGATGCTGATCCGGGCGCTGGGCGGCTCCGGCCTGTCGCGCGACTGGGAACCGCTGGAGCGCATCTCGCCCTCGCTGGTGGAGGCGGTGATCGCGTCGGAGGACAGCAATTTCTGCGGCCATGGCGGCTTCGACTGGGCCGCCATCGAGGGCGCCTTCGAGGACAACGAGGAGGGCAAGCGCCTGCGCGGCGGCAGCACCATCAGCCAGCAGACCGCCAAGAACGCCTTCCTCTGGCCCGACCGCAGCTGGACCCGCAAGGGGGCGGAGGCCTGGTTCACCCTTCTGATCGAAGGGCTGTGGACCAAGCGCCGCATCCTTGAGGTCTATCTGAACATCGTGGAGTGGGACGACGGCGTCTATGGCGCGGAGGCCGCGGCACGGCATCATTTCGGCAAGTCCGCCGCGGCGCTGACCCGGCGCGAGGCGGCGCTGCTGGCCGTGGTGCTGCCCAGCCCGCGCAACTGGTCGCCCACCCGCCCCGGCCCCTATGTCGCCCGGCGGGCGGGGGTGATCGAGCGGCGGATGGCGGTGGTGCGCCGGGACGGGTTGGCCGACTGCGCGCGGTAGCGCCAGCCCTCGGGCCGGTCCCCGCTTCAGAACTTGATGAAGCGGTTGAACAGCCGCCCCACCGGACCGGTCAGCCTCAGTCCGCCGATGGTGGTGGCGAGGCACAGGCAGCCCTCCGGGTCGGACACCGGCCGGTGGACCAGCGACGGGTCGCCGATGGCGAGGTCGCCGGGCAGGAAGGCGCCGAACTCGTCGGAGAAGCCACCTTCCAGCACCACGGTCAACTCGATGCCGCCATGGGTGTGCGTGGGCACGCCGACGCCGCCCTTCATGCGGATCAGCCGGGTCGTCCCGTTCGGACCTGACAGCAGATCCATGCAGCGCATGCCCGGCTGCAGGAAGCGCCAACCGCCCTCCCCGATCCGGCCATCGCGGTCGAGACGGCCGCGCAGATAGCTGCGCAGCGGCTCCGGATAGCGCGACTGCTCGGCCGGCGGCTTCGGAGCGGCATCACGGGGAGCGGGACGGCAAGGCGCCGGCCGCTCGTGGTCCAGGCGGGCCATCAGCGCTTCCAGGCAGCCGTTGGACAGCGGTTCCGGCTCCAACTCGTCGAGCAGGGCGCCGCCGATCGCCTCCATTTCCGCCACCTCGTGACGGCAGGCGGGGCAGAAGGCCAGATGGGTCGCCACGGCCAGCGAGGCGCCTTCGCACAGGGCGCCGCCGGCATAGTCGATCAGCAAGGTATCGCCCGGATGGTGGCTCGGCCGAATCATCGGAAATGCCTCATCCCACATCCCTGAGCGACCGGCGCAGGCGCTCCATCGCCAGACGCAGCCGCGATTTCACCGTGCCCAACGGGATGCCGTGCTCCGCGGAGATGACGCTGTGCGGCTTGTCCTCGAAATAGGCCATGCGCAACAGTTCGGCCTGTTCGGGCGGCAGGTCCTTCAGCGCGGCGCGCAGGCGGCCGCTGCTCTCCTTCACCTCGATCCGGCGATCGGCGGCCTCCTGGGGTTCGGGGACCAGCGCCGGATCGTCGGGGTCGATCTCCGGCCGCTGTTCGCGGCGCAACACGTCGATTCGCTTGTTGCGCGCGATGGTGAACACCCAGGTGCCGGCCGAGGCGTGGATCGGATCATAGGTTTCGGCACGACGCCAGACCAACAGCATGACCTCCTGAACAAGTTCTTCCGCGGCGGCGGAATCGCATCCCAACCGGCGCAGATACGTCTTCAGCCGTGGCGCGAAGTGGCCGAACAGGACCCCGAACGCCTGACGGTCCCGCTCGCGCCCGACGGCGACGAGCAGGTCTTCCAGACTGGGGGCCATGTCGGCCGCGGGGGTGTGCTGGTCCTGCATGGACCCATTCAAGGGGAACATCGGCCGCCGCACAAGCCGGGGATGGCACCCATTCCCGGAATTCGCGACACCCTCCCCTTTCCGGGCCCCCCTTTCAGGTCTCCTGCACCGATCCCCCACGCGCTTGGCCGTCAAGCCGGGCTGTATGTCGCATCGTGATCCTCGGTACGCAACCGCCCAGCCGTCGGATCACCAAAAATCCCGACCTCCGGCATTTTGTTCGGATTTGACGGAAGGATCGGTCTGCCTCTATCGGATGAACCCCATGGCACGCAGGGCCTCCGCCACCTTCGGCGTCTCCAGCGCCTCGACGAAGCGGCGGACTGCCGGACGGTCGCGGCGGGCGGCGGGGACGATGAAGTCGTAATGCTCCTCCTGCAGCGGCAGGAAGCCCAGCCCGTACAGGGTCGCAGCCGTCCCGATGGCAACACCCCAGTCGGCGCGATTCTGCGCCACCGCGACGGCGACGGCATTGTGCGACTTGGCCTGCGTCCAATAGCCGGTCGGCCGCGCCGGCCCCAGCAGCCGGTCGGTCAGGATGCGGGTGCCGCTGCCGGCATTGCGGTTGATCAGGATGCAGTCGGGCAGACCGGCGACCGCCGCCACCGCCTCGGCCGCCGTCCGGCCCTCGAAGCGCGGGTCGCCGCGGCGGAAGACGATGCCCTGCATCCGGCGGTAGCCGGCGACCAGCTCCAGCCCCGGCGCCAGGAAGGGCGTGTTGTAGGTGCCGGTGGCGGGATCCATCAGATGGACCGGTGCGATGTCGCACTCCCCCCGCCGCGCCGCCGCCAGCCCGCCCATCGAGCCGACATTCAGCGCCTTCACCGTCATCCCCTCCCCGATCAGGCCGCCGAGCACGGCGTTGAGGCCGATGCACTGGCTGCCCACCACGATCAGGTCGGCCGGCGTCACCGACCGGCCGAGCAGCTGGACCGACACCGGCGTCCCCGCCTCCACCGCCTCGGCCTGGGCGTCGATGGCGAGGAAGCCGTCGGCATGGCTGAAGGCGGTGACGGCACCCGATCCCTTCGACAGCGGATAGGCCGCCAGCGCGTCCCCATCGGCACCATGGACTAGCGAGACCATGACATATTCGGTGCGCCCGCGTTCCGACCCCAGCCGCACCGGCAGGGTGGCCGGCACCTCCTCCGCCGTCGCGGGCGGCAGGCCGGCCATGGCGCGGATCACCGGCGCGACGAAGCTGTGGAAGGTGAACATGGCGGAGGTCGGGAAGCCCGGCAGGATCACCACCGGCTTGCCGCCGGTCACCGCGAGGCACAGCGGCTTGCCGGGTTTCAGCGCCACGCCATGGGCGACGATGCCGGGGTCGTTCAGCTGCGCCACGATGCGGTGGGAGCGGTCGCCCGCCCCCTTCGAGGTGCCGCCCGACAGCAGCAGCGCATCGCACTCCAGCCCCTTCGCGACCAGCCGTTCCAGCGCCGCGTCCTCGTCCGGGGCGATGCCCAGCGGCACCGGCTCGGCCCCCAATTCCGCCACCGCGGCCGCCAGGATGGCGCCGTTGCTGTCATAGACCGCCCCGGTGCGGATCGGCTGGCCGGGCGCCACGATCTCGTCGCCGGTGGACAGGATGGCGACGCGCGGCCGGCGCACCACCGCGACCTCGGCCAGCCCGATGGCGGCGAGCACGCCGATCTCGCGCGAGGTCAGCGACTGCCCCCGGCGCAGCACCACCTCGCCCCGGCCGATGTCGGAGCCGGCGGCGGCGGCGAAGGCACCGGGGGTGGCGGGCCGGGTCAGCGTGACGAACAGGCCGTCCGGCCGCTCCACCGCCTCCGTCGTCTCCACCATCACCACGGCGTCGGCGCCGCGGGGCAGCATGCCGCCGGTGGCGATCACCGTGGCGGTGCCGGGCTCCACCGTCAGTTCGGGGGCGTGGCCGGCGGCCAGCACCTCGTCGTTCAGACGCAGGGCGACCGGGTTGTCCTCCGCAGCGCCCACCGTGTCGGCGGCGCGCACGGCGAAGCCGTCCACCACCGACCGGTCGAAGCCGGGCACGTCCACCTCCGCCACCACGTCGGCGGACAGCACGCGGCCGAGAGATGCCGACAGCGGCACCCGCTCCTCCCCCCGCGGGGCGAGGTCGAGATGGCGGTGGAAACGGGCGCGCGCCTCCTCCCCGCTCACCACCTCGAGGAACTGGTCCTGGCGGGCGGCCTGGGCGACGAAACGGCGGATGTCCTCGCGGCTGCGGTCGGAACTGTGCACGCGGCAAACCCTTGCAGAGAAGAATCAGGCGAAACGATACATGGTGAAATCATACATGGTGACTTGGGCACCGTCCGGCACGCCTTCGCTGTCCGCCCCGATCAGGACGAAGCCGTCGGCCCGCGCCGCAGCCGCCAATCCCGGCCAGCCGGGCGAACCCACCGGCTCCACCCTGCCCCCGTCGTCCAGCCGGACCCGGTGCAGGTCGACACAGCCGATCTCCGAAACCAGCTTGCGCGCGGTCACCGCCCGAACGGTGGCATGGGGCAGCCCGGAGGGCAAGCCGGCGGCACGCCGCACCGCGCGTCCGGCCAGCAGTTCGTAAGCCGCCAGCGCCGCCATCGGCTCGCCCGGCAGCAGCAGCACGGGAACGCCGGCGGCACGTCCCAACCCGGCGCTGCCGCCAGGCCGCATGGCGATGCCGTGAAGGTCCAGGCTGCCGGCCTTCGCCAGGGCGGGCGGCGCCACATCGTCCGGGCCGCTGCCGGTGCGTCCGGCCGACAGGATCAGGTCGGCGCCGGGCCGGGTGAAGGCGTCAGCCAGCGCGTCCATGTCGGCGGGCAGCGGGACGACCGCCTCGACATCGCCGCCGTCGCGCCGGACCAACGCGGCCAGCATGTCCCCCAACTGCTCCGGCGCGCCGGCCTTGGGACCGCCGGCCAGAAGGATGCGCACCCGCGAAGCCGGCAGGACCGGCAGGACGCGGTGCCCGGCGGCGGCGAGCAGGCCGAGATCGGCGGGGCGCAGGCGCCGGCCGGCCGGCAGCAGCGGGCTCCCATCCGCCATCCAGGCGCCCCGGCGCTCCACCCCGCTGCCGGGAGCCACGGCATCGACCGCCTCGACGAAGGGGCCGGCGGCCTGCACCGATTCATACGGGATCACCGAGTCGCAGCCCGGCGGCAGCGGATCGCCGGCCACCACCGCAACCGCGCCCATCAGCGGCACCGGATTGTAGGAGCCGGCACCCAGGGTTTCGGCGGCCGCCACGGCATAGCCGTCCGCCGCGGCCCGGTCGGACGGCGGCCAGTCTCCAGCCGCCACGACCGCCTCCGCCAGCACCAGTCCGGCGCAATCCGCCAGCGGGAAAGGCCGGGCGGACGGCGGGGCGACCCGGCCGTCGATCCAGCTCCAGGCGGCTTCCAGCGTCGACCGACGGGAGAAGCCGCGGCCGCGGACATCATTGAACGGCGGGGCGGTCACAGCGCCGGCACCGCTGCGTCCTGCACGCGGTTGCGGCCGGCGCGCTTGGCACGATAGAGCAGCTGGTCGGCCATCTCAGCCAATCGTTCCGGACTGCCGTCGGCTGACGGGATCACGGTGGCGACGCCGAGGCTGATGGTGACGAAAGGGGCGACGGGCGACTGGGCGTGCGGGATGCGCCGTTCCGCCACGCCGGCCCGGAATCCCTCGGCGACACGGGTGGCGCCGGGCCCATCGGTCTCCGGCAGCAGGCAGACGAACTCCTCCCCGCCATAGCGGGCGACGAGGTCGCTCGGCCGCCTCGCCCGATCCGCCAGCACCTCGGCCACCACGCGCAGACATTCGTCGCCGGCCTGATGGCCGTACTGGTCGTTGTAGGCCTTGAAATGGTCGACATCGAGGATGATGAGCGACAGCGGCAGGTGCGAGCGGGCGCAGCGCCGCCATTCGCGGGTCATCGCATCGTCGAAGCGGCGGCGGTTGGCGATGCCGGTCAGCCCGTCCAGGAAGGACAGGCTGCGCAGCAGGTCGGTCTGGCGTTTCAGCAGCAGGTGGTTGCGCACACGCGCCTTCACGATGGGCGGGCTGATCGGCTTGGTGATGAAGTCGATGGCCCCGACCTCCAGCCCGCGGGTCTCGTCCTCCACCTCGCTCTTGGCGGAGATGAAGATGACGGGAATATCGTGGGTGGCCGGGTCGGCCTTGATGCGGCGGCACACCTCGAAGCCGTCCATCCCCGGCATCATGATGTCCAGCAGCACAAGGTCGGGCATCCGCGCCTGGACCAGATCCAGCGCCTTTTCGCCGTCGGTGGCGAAATAGATGTCGTAGTCGCCCTTCAGGATGCGGCTGAGCACATGGACGTTGGACGGGATATCGTCCACCACCAATATCTTCGGGCGGGGTTCGGCCATGGGCGCGTTCAGACCGTCGGCAATGAAAGGCCGAGGTCCCGCGCGATCCGCTGCACGATCCCAAGCGCCTTGATGAAATCCAGACCGTCGATGGCGGCGGACAACCCCTTGATCGTCGAGGGGTCGACCGAATCCGTCAGCAACGGTGCCAGCATAGCGAACTCTTCCGCTGCTGCGAAGTTGCTGTCATGTAACAATATTGCGAACTGCGGCAGTCGCTCCGCCAACTCCTTACGGCTTTCCGCCGACCGGCCGGGGTTGCCGGCGCCTGCCGGGCTTCCAGGACCGTAGGCTGTCGCCGCCAGCAGGACAGCGCTCTCCAGCACCAGGGCCAGTTCGGCGTGCAGCACCGGCAGCTGGGCGGCGGCCACGGCGGCATCGCCCTGCTGCGCGGCGATCTGCACCGCATCGGCGGCAGCGGACAGGCGCACGGCGCCGACATTGCCGGCGACGCTCTTCAGTTCATGCGCGATGCCCTTGGCGGTCGTCAGGTCGCCGGAGCCCAATGCCGCCGAAATCCGGTCGGCGACATCGCCGTAGCCTGACGCGAACTGGCCGACGAAGCGGCGGAACAGCCCGGCATCGTCGCCGAGCCGGTTGAGCGCGTCGGCCAGATCGATTCCCGGCAGGTCGCTCGGCAGGTCCCCTGCCAAGCGGTCCGACACCGCCACGGACGCCATGGCGATGCCGGGAGAGGCCGCGGCGGTCAGCATGGTCTGGCCGCGCGAGGGGATCGGTCCGGGGGCGCAGGGCGTGCTGGGCCGGATCGCCACCAGCGGCGGCCCGATCCAGCGGGCCAGCGTGGCGAACAGCTGCGGCAGGTCGAGCGGCTTCGGCACATGGGCGTCCATTCCGTTGTCCAGGCAGCGCTGACGGTCGGCGGGCAAGGCGCTGGCGGTCATCGCGATGATCGGCAGATCCCGCCCGACCGGCAGCGCACGGATCGCCGCGGTCGCCGCGAACCCGTCCATGTCCGGCATCTGCACGTCCAGCAGCACGGCATCGAAGGGCTGGGCGGCCGCGCGCACGCAGTCCACCGCCTGCCGCCCGGTGGCGGCCACGGTGACGGCCGCCCCCGCCCGCTCCAGGATCTCGCGCGCCACCTGCTGGCTGATGGCATTGTCGTCGGCCAGCAGCAGCCGGCGGCCGTACAGCGCCCGGCTGGCATCCCAGGCCGCCCCGGAAAGCCCGCCATCCGCACGCACGCCGCCCGCCGCTTCGGATCGAAGCGTGGGAAAAGCCGGGGCCGGAATGGCGGCGGGCAGGCGGACCCCCTCGCCGGGCGGCTCCGTCCGGGCATAGGCGACGGTGACGGCGTCGAGCAGGGTGGAGGCGGTGACCGGCTTCACCAGGAATCCGGCGGCTCCGGTCTCCTCGAAACGGGCGCCCAGCCGGTCGCGGCCATAACCGCTGATGACGATGATCATCGGGGTGCCGGCGCGGGCATCGGCGCGGATGCGGCGCGCCGCCTCGATCCCGTCCATCCCCGGCATCTTCCAGTCCATCAGCACGACGTCATAGGGGTCGCCGGCCGCCGCCGCCCGCTCCAGCTCGTCGATGGCGGCCTGTCCATCGGCGCAGGCGGTCACCGCCCAGCCGAAGGCGGCGGCGATCTCGCTCAGCACCTCGCGCGCGGTGGCGTTGTCGTCCACCACCAGAACCGTCAGGTCGCGTGGAACCTGACGCGGCAGCCGTCCGGCCGCGATCCCGAATGCAGCCCCGCTCCCGGCATGAAGCCCGAACTCGGCATGGAAGCGGAAGACGCTGCCCTTGCCGGGCTCGCTCTCCACCTCCATGGCGCCGTTCATCAGCCGGACCAGCCGCGCGCAGATGGCCAGCCCCAGCCCGGTGCCGCCGAAGCGCCGGGTGGTGGAACTGTCGCCCTGGCTGAAGGCCTGGAACAGCCGGTCGCGCTGCTCCGGCGCGATGCCGATGCCGGTGTCGCGCACGGCGAAGTCCAGCACGGCGCGGTCGTTGGACAGCGAGCGGACCTTGACCGCCACCACCACCTCGCCGGCCTCGGTGAACTTGATGGCGTTTCCGGCGAGGTTGATCAGGATCTGCTGCAGGCGCAGCGGATCGCCGATCAGGTCAAGCGGCACGTCCGGCGCCACGGAGAACAGGACGTCGATATCCTTTTCCTGCGCGGCGGAGCCGACGATCACCGCCAGCGTCTGCAGCAGGTCGTCCAGGCGGAAATCGACCCGCTCCAGTTCCAGCTTGCCGGCCTCCACCTTGGAGAAGTCGAGGATGTCGTTCAGGATGCCCAGAAGCGACTGTGCCGACACCCGCACCTTGTGCACGTAGTCCGCCTGCCGGTCGGTCAGCTCCGTCTGCTGGATCAGGTGGATCAGCCCGAGGATCGCGTTCATCGGCGTGCGGATCTCGTGGCTCATGTTGGCCAGGAACTCGCTCTTGGCGCGGCTCGCCGCCTCCGCCGCCAGCCGGGCGCGCTGCATCGCCGCCTCCGCCCGCTTGCGCTCGGCGATCTCGTGAAAGACCACCACCGCCCCCTCCACCTTGCCGTCGGCCAGCATGGGCGATGCGGTGTATTCCACCAGGAAGGGCTTCCCGGCCTTGGTCCAGTAGGTGTCCTCCAGCCCGCGCCGGCTTTCCCCGCTCAGCAGCACCGCGGTCACCGGGCACTCCAGCGCCGGGAAGGAAGAGCCGTCGGCGCGGCGGGAATGGATCAGCGCATGCAGATTGCCGCCCAGAAGTTCCTCGTTGTCATAGCCGGTCAGCACCGAGGTGGCGGGGTTGGCGAAGGTGATCCGCCCCTCGCGGTCGACGCCGCAGATGCTGTCGGATGCGGAGTGCAGGATCAGGTTGAGGCGGCGGTTGGCGCTGACGAAGGCCTCGTTGGCGGATTCCAGCTCCCGCTTCTTGGCGTCGAGTTCGGCATTGGTGTCGGCCAGCCGGCGGCGGCCGGCCACCTCGCGCTCCAGGCTGCGCAGGGCACCATAGGCCAGCCCGGCGCAGGCCAGCACCGCCAGCCCGACCAGGATGCCGCCACGGACCGCCCGCTCCCGCCACGCCGCCAGTTCCGTCCGCTCCGACAGGGCGACGAAGACGACCAGCGGCAGGGTCGGCACCCGCTGATAGGACAGGATGCGCAGTTCTCCCGGCACGGGCCCTTCAACCTCGAAGGTCTCGGTGGCGGCATCGACGGCATGGCGCAGCACGATCCTGCCGTCCGGCCCGTCCAGCGGTTCGCTGTCGGGGAAGCGCAGCACCGGCTTGCCGTCGGTGCGGTAGACCGCGACCGCCGAACCGGCGCCGAGATCCAGGCTCTCGTACAGCTGTTGGTAGTAATCAAGGTCGATGTTGGCGTGGGCGACCCCCAGGAAGCGGCCGTCCTGCAGGACCGGCCGAGTAACCGTGAAGGATTGGATGCCGGTCATCCTGCCGGTGATCCGCTCGCCGACATGGAATTCGGCGCCGTCGCGATGGACCTGGAAATAGGTTCGGTCGGCGACGTTGCCGCGCGGCACCGGAAACTGGCGGCTGGACAGCACATTGTCACCGGTGGGACCATGGACCCACAGGGCCGCGATCTCCGGCAGATTGTCCACCATGTCACGGACGGTGATCCATGCCTCGCGGTTGGTGTCCAGCCCCGGCATGCCGTATCGGCTTATGAGGTCCTGGGTCCGCCGGATGGCGAGGTCCGCGGTCGCGACCGTCCGGCGCACATGCTCCTGCATGAGCCGCGCCGACGCCTGCGCCTGCTCCTGCGCATGGCGCAAGGTCTCCGTCCGGTCGGCCCAGACCACATAGCCCCAGAAACCGATGCCCAGCAATGCGATCAGCGAAAAGGCGGCGGCAAGCAGCAGACGGGTGCGGGTGGGCGACAGGGCAAGAGCCGCAGCGTCGATCGCGTTTCTGTCCATCATTGCCGAACCGTCGCCGCACCGCTGCCGTCGGCCGGCGCCCACCGCCAGCCTTTCCGCCTACATCGGTCGGAGTATGGTCTGGTGCGCTCCGTGACCGCAAGCAACTTGATGTGCGCAACGGTGACGATGGGGACATCCGGCGCTTGCGGGGGACCCCGACGGTACAGCCCCCCTTGCACCGCCTGCCTTTGCGCGCGGCCGGCGGCATCGTGCCCCATATTTGTCATGCCGCCCGTTTCCGCCCCCGCCCCGTTGAAAGTGCCCGATCGATGGCCGACCGCCGCCTCGTCCCAGCCAAGTTCCTCCCAGCCAATCTGTTGGGCGCCACCCTGTTGGGCGCCGGCCTGCTGGCTCTGGCGGTCTGCACCACCCCGGTCGTGCCGGCGCAGGCGCAGGGGGCGATGACGGGGCCGGTGCGGACGGACCCTATGCAGACGGTCGGCGCCGAGGTGCATGTGCGGATGGAAACGCTGCCCAAGCCCTATGCCACGCCCGCCGTCGCCAACGAGGCCGTGCTGGTGCCGCGGCCCGGCGACCAGCCGCTGCGGGCGCCGCGGGGCTTTACCGTCACCCTGTTCCGCGATGGGGTGGAGAATGCCCGCAACCTGCTGGTCCTGCCCAACGGCGACGTGCTGGTGGCCCAGCAGCGGCCGGGCACCCTGACCCTGCTGCGCGACGGCGACGGCGATGGCCACGCGGAGATGGCCCAGGTCTGGGCGGAGGGCTTCGATCATCCCTTCGGCCTCGCCTTCCATGACGGTGCGGTGCTGGTCGGCGACCTGAACGGGGTGTGGCGGCTGCCCTGGACGGCTGGGACCGCACAGGCGGGGGAGCGGCGGCGGCTGACCCCGGAGGGCGCCTTCGGCAAGCGCGGCGGCCACAACACCCGCTCCGTCGTGGTGGCGCCGGACGGCCGGCATTTCTACGTCGGCATCGGGTCGGAGGGGAACATCGGGGTGGAGCCGGAACCGCGCGCCACCATCCAGGAATTCCGCATCGACGGCAGCGGCCAGCGCATGTTCGCCGGAGGGCTGCGCAACCCCGTCGGCCTCGCCTTCAAGCCGGGCACCGGCAACCTCTATGCCGTGGTGAACGAGCGCGACGGGCTGGGCGACCAGCTGGTCCCCGATTTCCTGACCGCGGTGACCCCCGGCGGCTTCTATGGCTGGCCCTATTCCTACATCGGCGCCAACCCGCAGCCAGACCTGGCGGGGCGGCGGCCCGATCTTGTCAAGGCGGCGCTGGTGCCGGGGCTGCTGTTCCAGGCCCATTCCGCGCCGATCGGGCTGGTCTTCGGCGATGCCACCCATTTCCCGGAACGCTACCGCATGGGCGCCTTCGTGGCTCTGCGCGGCTCGTGGAACCGGTCCCGCCCCACCGGATACGCCATCGCTTTCGTGCCCTTCGACACCGCCCCCTTCGACAAGAACCGCCCGACCGGCACTTACGAGACCTTCGTCACCGGCTTTCGCATCGACAGCCGGTCGGACGGCGACGAGACCCCGCGGGTCTGGGGCCGGCCGAGCGGGCTGGCGGTCGCCGCGGACGGCGCCCTGCTGATCGCCGAGGACGTGTCCGGCACGGTCTGGCGGGTGGCCTATGCCGCGGCGGACCGGGAGCCGGAACCGGCCGCCAAGCCCTGACCGCGCCGCCGCCCGGTCCGCGATCCGGTCAACAGCACTCGTCCTCCAGGCGGCGGAGCATCGCCAGCCCTTCCTCGTCGTCATGTTCCTCGAACAGGTCGGCGATGTAATAGATGTTGGCGCAGAGCAGGCACAGCCCGTCGGCCTGCCGCTTCAGCGGATCCTCGGCAACCGCCAGCTTGGCGCGGAACCGCTCCCAGAAGGCGTTGGTCTTGGCCGGATCGTCGATGTGCATGTACAGCCGGTCGATGATGCGGCGGCTGTTGCCCTCGCAGTCGATTCCCTTGAACGAGACGTAACGGTCGGGCGCGTCGATGCTGTCCACGGGATGCGGCCTCCTCATGCCGGTTGCCAGGGGTGGGGAACATGACATCGATGCTTCGCCAGTTGCGGCCCTGCCCGCAAGCCGTGCTGCACCAGCGGCAGTCCACTCGCGCGAACGGCGAAATCGCTGCGTGAACGGAGACGCTTAAAGCGCCAGCCGCTTCTTCAGCGCGTCGGCCCGGTTGCGGCTGACCGGCACGCGGGGGGCGCCGGGGGCGGCCATGACGAAGGCGGCGCGGCCGTCCTGCCGCTCCACCGCGCGGGCATGGCGCAGGTTGACGATGTAGCCGCGATGGGTGCGCACGAAGGACCGCGGGTCGAGCCGCGCCTCCAGCTCCGACAAGGGCAGACCGCAGAAGAAGGCGCCGTCGCCGGTGTGGACGGTGGTGTAATGGCCGTCGGCCTGCAGATAGACGGCATCCGCCGGGTCGAGCAGGACGATGCCCTGCCCCTTTTCCACCGGCAGCTTGACCAGCGGTTCGGGCGGCGATGCGGATGGCGGGACGGAGGGTGCCTGCGCATCCACCGCAGCGGGCCGAACGGCCTCCATCAGCATCAGGGCGGTGACGGCACTGCCCTCCGCCACCGTCGCGGCGGGCGCCAGCGCGGTCGCCTTCACCACCAGAACCCGGCCGGGCAGCGCCACCATCATCGAACAGGCGGAGGCGGGAGCCGCCGGATCGCCGGCCGCGGCCAGCAGCAGTTCCACCTTGGCCCGGTGCGAGGGCGGGTGCAGGTCGTGCAGATAGGCGCCGACCAGCCCGGCCGCCCGTTGCCCCAGCAGCCGCACCGCCGCCGGGTTCAAGGCCAGCACCCGCCGCGCGCTGTCCAGCAGCACCAGCCCGACGTCCATGTTCTGCAACGCATAGTCCATGGACGCCCACTATAGCGGTGATTCAGTCCTGGCTCTCGCCTTTCCGCCGGCTGCCCTGGACCAGGGCGGCGACGACGCCGTGGAAGGTGCGCACCTCCTGCTCGGTCATCTCCATGCGTTCGAAGGCGTTGCGCAGGGTGCGGACCATCGACGGGCGCTTTTCCTCGCTGGTGAAGAAGCCGGTGCGGTCCAGCGCCGCCTCCAACCGCTCGAAGAAGTTCACCCGCTCCGCCATCGTCGCCGGGCGGGTCTGGCCGGTGTGCAGGAAGCGGTCGGGCGTGCGATCGCCGGCCTGGAACCACTCGTAGCCGATCAGCAGGACCGCCTGCGCCAGGTTGAGCGAGGAGAAGGCCGGGTTCAGCGGCACCGTCACCAGCGTCTGGGCGAAGGTCAAATCGTCGTTGAACAGCCCGGTGCGCTCCGGCCCGAACATCACGCCGACCTTCTGCCCGGCGGCATAGCGTTCCCGCATCTCGCCCGCCGCGACGCGCGGGGTGACGAAGCGCTGGATCATGTCGCGGGTGCGCACCGTGGTGGCGTAGACCGCTTCCAGGTCAGCGACCGCCTCGGCCGTCGTCTCGAAGATCTTGGCGTTGTCGATGACGAGGTCGGCGCCCGATGCGGCGGCACTCGCCTTCGGGTTCGGCCAGCCGTCGCGCGGCTTGACGAGGCGCAGGTCGGTCAGCCCGCAATTCAGCATCGCGCGCGCGCAGGCGCCGATGTTCTCGCCGAGCTGCGGCTGCACCAGGATGACGGCGGGGCCGCCAAGGATGGACTCACGCGTGGGGTTCTGGCCGGAGGTCATGGGACGACAGTGGTTGGAGTGGCAAACGCTTGCCCCCACCCCGACCCTCCCCCGCTGGGCGGGGGAGGGAGACAGGAGCTTTGCGGAAGAACTGCAGAGTCCCCTCCCCCGCCCAGCGGGGGAGGGTTAGGGTGGGGGGCTAACGCCCCGCCTATTCCTGCTGTTCCGCCTTCTCCGCCTCGACCTTCACCGGGCCGCCGTCGATGGCGGTCAGGCGCTTCTTCAGGTCGGAGACGTCGGCGAACAGGCGCTTCAGGCGGGCGAGGCCCTTGTATTGTTCGAAGGCACGGGCGCGCGGCACGGCGGGATAGCCCATCCATACCGACTTCGGCGGGATGTCCATGCCGACGCCGGAGTTGGCGGCCACCACCGCGTCGCTGCCGATCTTCACATGGTCGGCCACGCCCACCTTGCCGGCCAGAACCACGCGGTCGCCGATCACCGTGCTGCCGGCGACGCCGACATGGCCGCACAGCATGCAGTTGGTGCCGACCTGGACGTTGTGGCCGATCTGGACGAGGTTGTCGATCTTGGTGCCGTTGCCGATGCGGGTGGCCGTCACGGTGCCGCGGTCGATGGTGGCGCCGGCGCCGATCTCGACATCGTCGCCCAGGATCACCGTGCCGATGGAGTTCACCCGGCGGATCAGCACGTTCGTGCCGACGACGCGGCCGGTGGTCTTGGCCGATTCGACGCTGCCCGGCTCCGGCGTGACGAAGCTGAAGCCGTCGTTGCCGACGGCGGCGTTGGGATGGATGATGCAGCGGGCGCCCATCTCCACCCGCTCGCCGATGCGGGCGCCGGGGTGCAGCAGGCAGCCGTCGCCGATCACCGCATCGGCACCGACCGTGACATGCGGCAGGACGATGGCGCCGGCGCCGATGCGGGCGCGCGGGCCGATGTAGGCGAAAGGAGCGATGGAGGCATCCGGGGCCACGATCGCGTCGGGCGCCACATAGGCCTGCGGCGACACCCCCGGTTCGGCATGGACCGGCTTTTCGAAGATGTCGAGCATCCCGGCCATGGCATAGCGTGGGCGCTTCACCACGATGCGGTTTTCGATGCCGTCCGGCACCTCGACCCCCTCGGCCACCACGGCGGCCACCGCCTTGCTGCCGGGCAGCAGGGCCAGCAGGTCCTTGTCCATGGCAAGCGCCAGATCCTCCGGCCCTTCCGCCTCCGACGGGTGGACGGCGCGGCGGACCAGGATGGAGCCGTCGCCTTCGACCGTCGCGCCCAGCGCTTCGGCGATCTCGGCCAGAGTACGGGGGGCCTGGGTCGGATGGGGCTTGGTCATGGGAAAGCACCGGTGTCAGAGTCGTCACGAACCGCCTTGCCGGACGGCGCGGCGGACCCTAACACGGGCGTCCGGCGGATGGCGAGGTATCAGAACGCGGCACCGGCCTGCGCATCTCCCGTCTGCCCTCCCTTGGCGCCCCGACGCAACAGGCCCTTCACCCGCTCCTTCACCCGCCGCAGCAGCGGCTGGCGTGCCTGGACTGCATAGTATTTGCGCACCGTTTCCAGGATTTCCCAGGTGCCGGTGAAGCCCATCGGCAGGACCAGCGCGTCGCCGGCCTTGTATTCTCTCGGCACTCCGCCTTCGGGCGTGATGATGACGCGGCCGGACAGCAGGACGCAGAACTCGTGATACGGCCAGTCCTTCATCGCCACGATGCCCGGTGTGCACTGCCACACCCCCGACTTGAAGCGGCCAAAGTCGCCGTCGAACAGGTTGCGGTGAATCTCCTGCGGCTGGCCGGACAGGATGGCGCCGAACACCGCAGGCTTGCCGGTCTCGTCATCGGCGATGCGGCGGCTTTCGATGGGCACGGGGGTGAAGTCGGGCATCGGCTCTCCCGGTCAGGAAGGTGTAAGGGTCGGCGGCGCTCCTGCGCAACACCGCAAGCCCCCGAAGGTTCCCGGCCGGGCCAAAAAAATCAGCCGCCCAGATTGACGATCTCCACCCGCCGGTTGGCCGCCGCCTTCGGCTCGTCGGGCAGCAGCAGGTCCCGCGCGCCCATGCCCGATGCCTCCAGCCGGTCGCGGCGGATTTGGTAGTTCGACACCAGATATTCGACCACCGCCGCCGCCCGCCGCTTGGACAGGGTGAGGTTCGCCGCATCGCCACCGACGGCGTCGGTGTGGCCGACGATGCGGAAGCGCGTGTTGCCCGCCGTCGTCATCACCGCGGCCACCTTGTCCAGGATCGCCCGCGACTCCGGCTTGATGCGGGCGGAGTTGAAGTCGAACTCCACCCGGAAGGTGGCGCGCAGTTCCGGCGCCGGCAGGGCCGCCGGTCCAGGCAGCGGCGGCAGCGCCACCGGTCCGGGAGGAGCGGCAACGCTTGCCGACGGCGGGGTGGCGGGGCGCTGCATCGTCACCGGCGGACAGTTCGGGCCGGTGGTGCCAAGCAACGCCGCCTGAATCTCGCATTCGCTGGGATTCGGACCCATCGGCATCGCCGGGTTGGGCAGCGCCTGGGCGAAGGCCGCCACCGGCAGAACCAGCCAGACGCAAGCACCGAGCATCAGGCCGAGCCGCATGGCCGCATTGCGGCTCCGCAGCATGGCCGCATTGTTCGGACCGCGGACGGTCGTATCACATTGCCCGTGGAACAGTCCTGCGTGCATCTGTACGATCCCGGTCCGTATCTTTCGTATAGGGCGCTTGGGAGGAAACAAGCATGAAATCGCTTAAGGCTCTGCTCGCCGGCATCACGCTGGCCGCGCTGACGGTTCCCGCCGTTCTGGCCGGTGCAGCGAACGCTGCCGACTACAAGGCGGAGTACAAGCTTTCCACCGTTCTGGGCAAGCCTTTCCCCTGGGGCGTGGGCGGCGACCGCTGGGCCGAACTGGTCAAGGAGAAGACCGGCGGCCGCATCAACATCAAGATGTATCCCGGCACCTCGCTGGTGAACGGCGACCAGACCAAGGAATTCACCGCGCTCCGCCAGGGCACCATCGACATGGCGGTCGGCTCCACCATCAATTGGTCGCCGCAGGTGAAGGAGCTGAACCTCTTCTCCCTGCCCTTCCTGATGCCCGACCACAAGGCGCTGGACGCCCTGACCAAGGGCGAGGTGGGGAAGAAGCTGTTCGACCTGCTCGCCACCAAGGACGTCGTGCCGCTGGCCTGGGGCGAGAATGGCTTCCGCGAGATCTCCAACTCCAAGCACCCGATCAGGACGCCGGCCGACCTGAAGGGGCTGAAGATCCGCGTCGTCGGCTCGCCGCTCTACCTCGACACCTTCTCGGCGCTGGGCGCCAACCCGACGCAGATGAGCTGGGCCGACGCGCAGCCCGCGCTGTCCACCGGCGCCGTCGATGGCCAGGAAAACCCGCTGACCATCTTCGTCGCCGCCAAGCTGGCGACGCTGGGCCAGAAGAACCTGACGCTGTGGGGCTATGTCGCCGACCCGCTGATCTTCGTGGTCAACAAGGAGGTGTGGGCGAGCTGGTCGAAGGAGGACCAGGAGGCCGTGCGCGCCGCCGCCGTCCAGGCCGCGGCCGAAGAGGTCGCGATCTCCCGCAAGGGCATCACCGCCGAGGACGACAGCCTGCTGAAGGACATCGCCGCCCAGGGCGTCGAGGTCGTCCGCCTGACGCCGGAGCAGCAGAAGGCCTTCCAGACCGCCACCCAGCCGGTCTTCGACAAGTGGGCCAAGCAGATCGGTCCCGATCTGGTGAAGTCGGCCCAAACCGCCATCGCCGAGCGGAAATAGGCATTTTTCGCCCGCATGACGAAAAGCGGCGCCCTTCGGGGCGCCGTTTTTCATGGCCGCAAAGCACTTGCTTGTGATGCGTGCCCGTGCGGATTGCGCTACAACTCCCCCAACTTGCCGAGTGGTTTGCGGAGCGGGCGCCTATGACGTCGGAAATGCTGCTGGCGCTGTTCTGCATCGGCGCCACCCTGCTGTTCCTGGCGGTCCGGCGCGGGTTGATCCTTCGCACCGACCAGGAAATCCGCCGTGCCGGCGCGACCCTGATCGCGGAGCGCGATGCGCTGGAACATCAGGCCAACGAGCTTGAGGCCATGCAGGCCGGCATCGGAGCGATGAAGGCCAAGCTGATCGAGCTGTCGACCGACAAGCTGGTCCTCAGCCGCCGCGGCGGCAAGCGCACCGCGGCGTCGCGCCGCTTCATCCACGAGATCGGCCGGCCGGAGCCCGGGCGCAAGTGCTTCGCCTTCCGGCTGGCGATGGCGCCGGGCTTCGTCGCCCAGCCTGACGCCAAGGCGGTGGTTCATCCCGCCATCTGGCGTTTCGAGAATGCGGCGCAGGTCTGGGCCGCCGATTTCGCCGCCGCCCAGATGCTGACCCGCAGCATTTTCCATGAAGGCGTCGGCGTGACGGTTTCCGGCGAGGATGCCGAGCAGGACGCCGTTGCGGGAGCCGCCGCGCCATGACCATCCTTTGGGTGCTGGGGGCGGTCGCCAGCCTGGGTGCCGGTGTGGTGGGAGAACGGATCCTCGGCATCCGCGCCCGTCGCCAGTCGCAGAAGCTGGCCGCGCTGAAGGAGCGGCTGGACGTCTACGCCAACTACGCCAAGCTCGCCGCACTCCGCCGGGCGGAGACGGAGGAAACGCTGGCGGGCCTGCGCCGCGAGGTGGCGGAGGTGGAGGGCGAGATCCTGTCCCTGCAATCGGCTGTGACCGACGAGGCCGCACTCGCGCCGATGGAGTTTTACTCCGTCGACCGCGTCGCCCGTTCCGGCGGCCCGCTGTGGTACGTCGCGGTGGAGGCGCTGGACGCCACCGCCCCCTGGTCGGGCGTGCGCAATTACGCCGTCGCCGCCGAAACTGCGGAGGACGCGCGCAAGCGGATCGCCGAACGCTATCCTTCGCCCACCACCTTTGCCATCTCCCCCGCCGCGCCGTTGGTGCTGCCGGAGCGTTGAGGGGCTTCGGTGTTGTAGCGTGGTCGGCTTCGATTGCCCCCACCTAACCTCCCCCGCTGGGCGGGGGAGGGACTGCCGCCACTCTCCCGAACAAGCACTTAACCCCCTCCCCCGCCCCGCGGGGGAGGGTTGGGGTGGGGGTCTAACGCCGCGAAAAAGAAAGGGGGCGCCCCACCAGAGCGCCCCCTCTTCCATCAACCGCAGATCAAGCGTTGTTCATGCGGTTGTCGATCAGGTCCGTCACCACGCCCGGATCGGCGAGCGTCGAGGTGTCGCCCAGGCTGTCATGCTCGTTCGCGGCGATCTTGCGCAGGATACGGCGCATGATCTTGCCCGAACGGGTCTTCGGCAGGCCCGGAGCCCACTGGATCAGGTCGGGCGAGGCGATCGGGCCGATCTCCTTGCGGACCCAGGCGACCAGTTCCTTGCGCAGCTCTTCCGTCGGGGTTTCGCCGGCGTTGAGCGTGACGTAGGCGTAGATGCCCTGGCCCTTCAGGTCGTGCGGATAGCCGACAACCGCGGCCTCGGCGACCTTCGGGTGGGCGACCAGCGCGCTTTCGACCTCGGCGGTGCCCATGCGGTGGCCGGACACGTTGATGACGTCGTCGACGCGGCCGGTGATCCAGTAATAGCCATCGGCATCGCGGCGGCAGCCGTCACCGGTGAAGTACTTGCCCGGGAAGGTCGAGAAGTAGGTCTGGACGAAGCGCTCGTGGTCGCCGAACACCGTGCGCATCATGCCGGGCCATGCGTCGGCGATGCAGAGGTTGCCCTCGGTCTCGCCTTCCAGGATCTGGCCTTCGTTGTCGACGACGACCGGCTGGACACCGAAGAACGGCTTGGTCGCCGAACCCGGCTTCTGGCCGATGGCGCCGATCAGCGGGGTGATCAGGATACCGCCGGTCTCCGTCTGCCACCAGGTGTCGACGATCGGGCAGCGGGCATCGCCGACCACGTTGTAGTACCACAGCCAAGCTTCCGGATTGATCGGCTCGCCGACCGAACCCAGGACGCGGAGCGAGGCGCGCGAGGTCTTCTTCACCGGGCCTTCGCCCTCACGCATCAGCGAGCGGATGGCGGTGGGAGCGGTGTAGAAGATGTTGACCTTGTGCTTGTCGATGACCTGCCAGAAGCGCGAGGAGTCCGGATAGGTCGGGATGCCTTCGAACATCAGCGTGGTCGCGCCGTTGGCGAGCGGACCGTAGACGATGTAGCTGTGGCCGGTGACCCAGCCCACGTCGGCCGTACACCAGTAGACCTCGCCGTCCTTGTAGTCGAAGACATACTGGTGGGTCATCGACGCATAGACGAGATAGCCGCCGGTGGTGTGCAACACGCCCTTCGGCTTGCCGGTCGAACCGGAGGTGTAGAGGATGAACAGCGGATCCTCGGCGCTCATCTCCTCCGGCGGGCAGTCGGCGGAGACGCTCTCCATCTCTTCATGATACCAGAGGTCGCGGCCCTCGGTCCAAGCGACGTTGCCGCCGGTGTGCTTGACGACCAGCACATGCTTGACCATCGGTGCGCCGGCCACCGCCTTGTCCGCGTTGGCCTTCAGCGGCACCTTGCGGCCGCCGCGCAGGCCCTCGTCCGAAGTGATGACGAAATGGCTGTCGCAGTCGACGATGCGGTCCTTCAGGCTGTCGGGCGAGAAGCCGCCGAAGACGATGGAGTGCACGGCGCCGATGCGGGTGCAGGCCAGCATCGCATAGGCTGCCTCCGGGATCATCGGCAGGTAGATGGTGACACGGTCGCCCTTCTTGACGCCGTTCTTCTTCAGGACGTTGGCGAGGCGGCTGACCTTCTCGTGCAGTTCCTTGTAGGTGATGGCCTTGGAAACGCCGGGGTCGTCGCCTTCGAACAGAATGGCGGTCTGGTCGCCGCGGGTCGCCAGGTGGCGGTCGATGCAGTTGGCCGAAACGTTCAGCGTGCCGTCGTAGAACCAGCGGATGTGAACGTCGTCGTTGAAGTTGACGTCCTTCACCTTGCTGTAGGGCTTGATCCAGTCGAGCCGCTTGCCCTGCTCGCCCCAGAAGGCCTCGGGGTCCTTGACCGACTGCTCGTACATGCGGGCATAGGCTTCCGCATTCACGTGGGCGGTCGCCGCGATCTCGGGCTTCACCGGAAAGAAGCTGTTGTCGGTCATGAGTGCGATTCCCCCGTGGTGCTTCCGAATTGGCCGGAAGATGTTGCAGGGCGGCGGGCCGCCGCCCGGAATTGAGCGGCATTATCCACACATGTTGCGGGACTAACAAGCAAATCGGCCCCCACAGGCCCCCCGACCAAAGGAGGATTGTGTCGCTGATTTTGCAGCGCGAGACTGTTTCTTCCCCAAGCATACCCAGGCATTGCAGGGCACGCAGGATCCGGCACCGCACGTCTCCGGACTCCCCCCGGTCCCTTTGCCGCGACCATCCGCCGCGCCGCAGTGCAAAACGCGTCATGACGGCCTTGTAACGGGCGATCCCTTGCTTAACCCGACCTTAACCGGGTGGCAGCTATAGAGTTGCCGCATCACGGTAACGATCATCGTCGGCAAGGATCGCAATGCCCAGCACCACGAACGCGGACGATCTTCCCGAAACCGGCGACCGCAGCGACCGCCTCGCCGGTCTTGCCGACCGCACCAACCTGATGGCCATCGACGCCACGCTGCGCGCGCTGGGCGCTCCCCTCAACGCCAACTCCGCCGCCAGCGTGGCGGACATCGCCCGGCGCATGAAGCAGGCGACCAGCGACTTCCGCGCGGCAATGCAGGACGCGGCGGAGTGATCTGGCGGTTATGTTAGACCCCCGCCTGTCCTCCCCCGCTGGGCGAGGGAGGATAGGTGGGGGGCAAGCGTCACCCCACCCCACGCCCCTTCAAGCCGGCACCCCAACCCCCGCCAGATCGCACACACGCGCCCATTCCTCGTCGCTGACCGGGCAGACCGACAGGCGGGACTGGCGGACCAGCGCCATCGACTGCAGCAGCGGGTCGGCCTTGATCTGCTTCAGGGTGACGGGCGTCTTCACCGGCATCACCGGGGCCACGTCGACCATGCCGAAGCGGCCGGACTCGTCGCTGGGGTCCGGGTAATAGGTGCGGACGATCTCGACGATGCCGACGATCTCCAGACCTTCGTTGGAGTGATAGAAGAAGGCGCGGTCGCCCACCTCCATCGCCTTCAGATTGTTGGACGCCTGGTAATTGCGCACCCCGTCCCAATGGGTCCGGCCATCGGCGACCATGCGGTCCCACGAATATTTGAACGGCTCGGACTTCAGCAGCCAATAGGCCATCGCAGGCACTCTCCCGCTCAGGCCTTGGGGTAGACGCGGCGCCAGGGCCGGATCGTCACGCTGTCGAACAGGCCGGCCTTGGCATAGGGGTCGCCGGCGGCGAACACTTGCGCGGCAGCGGCATCGGCGCACTCGACGATCAGCAGGCTGCCGACCATGCCGCTCTGGTCGTCCGACAGCAGCGGGCCGGCGGCGAAGATACGGTCGGCGTTGGCTTCCAGATAAGCCAGATGCTCGGCGCGGTTGGCGGCGCGGACGTCGGCGGCACCCGCCTTGTCGACGCAATGGAACATGAACAGCATGCGGTCCCCTCCTCCATACGGTGGAGCGGGAGCCTAGCGCAGGGGACGGCGGCGGGAAAGCGCCGCCTGCAGCTTCACGCCACCACGCGCGGACGCCGCGGCGGCGCCTTGCCGCGGCCCTTGCCACCCTTGCAGGGGCTGTAGCCGCCGGGCGCGATGCGGCCCAGGCTGATGCCGGTGCCCTCGATCTCGCCGAAGCCGCGCAGCCCCATCTCCTGCGTGGCAGCCAGCGCGATGCGGCCGCAGGCTTCGGCATCGCTGCCGGCACGGTGATGGTCGAGCGCGATGCCCAGGAAGTCGGCCAGATGGTTCAGCCGGTGCCCGGTCAGCGTCGGCCAGGCACGGCGCGCCAGCACGACCGTGCAGAGATAGTCGCAGGCGGGCCAGTCGAGCCCGTAGTCGGTCAGGGTGTGGCGCAGCACGCTGAGGTCGAAGGCGGCATTGTGCGCCAGGATCAGCCGGCCCTGCACCCGCTCGCGCAAGGCCGCCCAAACCTCCGGGAACTCGGGCGCTCCGGCCACGTCCTCTTCCCGGATACCATGGATGGCGCTGTTGAAGGAATTGAAGCGCAACTCGCGCGGGCGGATCAGATGCTCTTCCGTCCCGGTCACACGGCCGTTCTCGATCCAGGCGACGCCGATGGAGCAGGCGCTGGTGCGGGTCTCGTTGGCGGTTTCGAAATCGATGGCGACGGCGTGGCCGGAGATGACGGTCATTGATATCCGATTTGCAGGCAGGTCAGAGGCGGAGAATTTCGGCGAGATCCTCGGGAAGCGCCTCTTCCGCCGCCAGAACCCGCAGCTTCAGCAGGCTGGCGACCGCCATGGCATCGGTGATGGCGCCGGCCAGCACCATGTCGATCACCTCGGGGAAGGGCACGCGGCGGACCGCCAGCACCTCGGTCTCGTCGGGGGCGGACTCGCCCTGCTCCAGACCCCAGGCGACGAAGGTGTGGGCGACCTCGTCGGTGATGCAGTTGGACAGGTGCAGTTTCATCAGCGGCATCCAGCGCCGCGCCGTCAGGCCGGTTTCCTCACGCAACTCGCGCGCCGCCGATTCCTGCGGTTCCACCCCCTTGCGCCCGCCGCCTTCCGGAATTTCCCAGCTGTATTGCTTCAGCGGGAACCGATACTGGCCGACCAGGGTCACCGTGCCGTCGTCGTGGATCGGCACCACGCCGGTGGCAAGGCTGCGGGGATGGACGACGCCGTAGATGCCGGGAGCGCCCTTCGGGGTCAGAACCTTATGCTCGACCACCTCCATCCAGGCATTCTCGTACTTCGTCGTGCTGGTCAGCACAGTCCAGGGATTGCCGGTGGACTCACCGGTTTCGATCGGCACGCGAGGCCCCCTCCGTCGGTTGCGACCGGAGTATAGGGAGACGGTCACCCGGTCGCAATGGCCGCACCGCAGCAGGTCACAGACAAAAAATGATAAAATTTTCCAACAATTGGGCGAAACGAAGTCCAAATCGTTAAATAATGGTTTCTTGACAGACAAATCGACCGCACTTACTTCTAAATCGTGACAGGAAAAGTCGCGGTCATACTCCGAATGGGTGGGGCGACAGCCCGCCCATTGACCTGGAAAGGGCAGCTGCGTGGCTCCTCAGTTCGGTCCACAGGATTTGGAGCGGTGGCGAAATCCCGACTGGCGTAACCGTTTGGTTGCCTGGTGGGAAGGGTATGACCTCTCTCGGTTGCCCCGCGTTACGAACCGGTCTGCCCTGCGTAACTTGATGGACGAGCGAAGGAACGGGCCGGTCAATGCCGTGGGCACTGCGCCCAGCCTTTCCGCTCCCCTGCCCTCGGCGGTCGACCCAACTGCGGTCGGCGGCAATCCGGAGCTGGACCAGTTGGCGTTGATGCAACTCGACCGCCATGGCGAACCCGTCTGGTCGCCGGCGCGCAGCGAGGGGGCGCAGCTTCTGTGGGGCCAGGACATGACCGGGCCGGAAGAGGCGGCGTGGATGGTCGACTCCGTTCGCTCCTTCGGGCTGAACCCGGCCAAGAGCGTGCTGGACCTGTCGGCCGGCCTCGGCGGCACCGCCCGCGCACTGGTGGAAAACTGCGACACCTGGGTGACCGGGCTGGAGCCGTCGCCGCTGCTGGCGAAGCTGGCGATGGACCGGTCGAAGGCGCTGGGCCTGTCGAAAAAGGCGCCGATCGCCCATTACGACCCGGAGCATTTCAACCAGGCCGGCAGCTTCGACCTCGTCATGGCCGACCGCGTCGTCCACCGCGTTCGCGACAAGGAACTGTTCCTGGACCGGGTCGGCGACTGCGTGAAGCCCAAAGGCGGCATTGCCCTGTTCGATTACGTGATCGACGGCGCCCCCGGCTCCTGGGATGCCTGGAGCGCGTGGCGGGACGAGGAGCCGATGGAGGTCTATCCCTGGACCGCCACCCGCATGGCGGACGAGTTGACGCAACGCAACCTCGACCTGCGTATTTCCGAGGATCTGACCCAGTTGCACCGCCGCCATATCATCGACCGGGTGCGCAATCTGGCAGACACGCTGACGAACGCCGTACCGCCGGCGCCGGTGCTGGCGGCGCTGAAGCGCGAGCTTGCCCTGTGGTGGGCACGGCTGAAGGTGCTGGGCAGCGGCCTGCGCTTCGTCCGCTACGTGGCGATGAAGCCTGCATAAGGCGGCGGAGCAGGCCTCCCTAATGTTCATATGAGTAAAGAAGACATCCCCTGAGATGTCATAGGATGTTCGGTGGGTCCCGCCATAAGGCTGCCCCTACTGACAGTTGCTGGCGATGCTCCACGACCGTGCCCATGCTCCCGCTTTCTTCGAGCCAGACGTTTGATCTGCACAGACCACGCCCTACATCTTGCCTGCATGACGCGCGGGCGCCCTTGCGGCCGCCCCAGTCTTTTGGACGATCTCCGGCGTCCTTTCGACCGTCATCAGCCGGACCGTAACCGAAGCGCCCTCCCAAGCGCCGCCCAAGGCGCAAGCCCGACCCAAAGCCAAGGAGGCTTCCCGTGACCACCTTCACCGGTCAGGATTCGCTGAAGACCCGCCGCTCGCTCAGCGCGGGCGGCAAGAGCTACGACTATTTCAGCCTGAAGGCCGCCGAGGAGGCGGGCCTCGGCGATCTGTCGCGGCTGCCGTTCTCGATGAAGGTGCTGCTGGAAAACCTGCTGCGCTTCGAGGACGGGCGCACCGTCTCCGTCGACGACGTGAAGGCGGTGGCCCAATGGCTGGTCGACAAGCGGTCCGACCGTGAAATCGCCTATCGGCCCGCGCGCGTGCTGATGCAGGACTTCACCGGCGTGCCGGCGGTCTGCGATCTGGCGGCGATGCGCGAAGCCATGGCATCGCTGGGCGGCGATCCGGCGAAGATCAACCCGCTGGTGCCGGTCGACCTCGTCATCGACCACTCGGTGATGGTCGATTACTTTGGCGGCAACGATGCCTTCGAAAAGAACGTCGAACTGGAGTTCGAGCGCAACCTGGAACGCTACGCCTTCCTGCGCTGGGGCCAGAAGGCCTTCGACAATTTCCGCGTGGTGCCGCCGGGCACCGGCATCTGCCATCAGGTGAACACCGAATATCTGGCTCAGGTGGTGTGGACCGACAGCGACCCGTCGGGCAAGCCGGTGGCCTACCCCGACACGCTGGTCGGCACCGACAGCCACACCACCATGGTCAACGGCCTGTCCGTGCTGGGCTGGGGCGTCGGCGGCATCGAGGCGGAGGCCGCGATGCTGGGGCAGCCGATCTCCATGCTGATCCCCGAGGTCGTCGGCTTCAAGCTGACCGGGCGGATGAAGGAGGGCATGACCGCCACCGATCTGGTGCTGACCGTCACCCAGATGCTGCGCAGGAAGGGCGTGGTCGGCAAGTTCGTGGAGTTCTTCGGGCCGGGCTTGGACAGCATGACGTTGCCCGACCGCGCCACCATCGGCAACATGGCGCCGGAATATGGCGCCACCTGCGGCATCTTCCCCATCGACGCCGAGACCATCCGCTACCTGACCTTCACCGGCCGCGATCCCGACCGCGTGGCGCTGGTCGAGGCCTATGCCAAGGCGCAGGGCATGTGGCGCGAACCGGACAGCCCCGATCCGGTGTTCACCGAGGTACTGGAACTGGACATGGCCACGGTGGAGCCGTCGCTGGCCGGCCCGAAGCGCCCGCAGGACCGTGTCGCCCTGTCGGGCATCGCCCAGGGCTTCGCCAAGGACATGACCGACGCCTACAAGGCGGACGACCCCAACAAGGCGGTTCCGGTGAAGGGCGCCGATTACAGCCTGGAGCAGGGTGCGGTCGTCATCGCCGCCATCACCTCCTGCACCAACACCTCCAACCCGGCGGTGCTGGTCGCCGCCGGCCTGCTGGCCAAGAAGGCGGTGGAAAAGGGGCTGAAGCAGAAGCCGTGGGTCAAGACCTCGCTGGCCCCAGGATCGCAGGTGGTCACCGACTATCTCGCCAAGGCCGGGCTGCAACCCTACCTGGACCGCATCGGCTTCAACATCGTCGGCTATGGCTGCACCACCTGCATCGGCAATTCCGGGCCGCTGCCGGAACCGATCGCCGCGGCGGTGGAGGAGGGCAACCTCGTGGTCGGCGCCGTGCTGTCGGGCAACCGCAACTTCGAAGGCCGCGTCAACCCGCACACCCGCGCCAACTATCTGGCCTCGCCGCCGCTGTGCGTCGCCTATGCGCTGGCCGGCAACCTGAACATCGACCTGACGACGGAGCCGATCGGCGAGGGCACCGACGGCCCGGTCTATCTGAGGGACATCTGGCCGAGCAACCGCGAGGTTCAGGACGCCATCGACGCCTCACTGACCGCGGACATGTTCCGCAGCCGCTATTCCGACGTGTTCAAGGGCCCGGAGCAGTGGCAGGCCATCGCCACGGCGGAGGGCCAGACCTACCAGTGGCAGGAAGGCTCCACCTATGTGAAGCTGCCGCCCTTCTTCAGCGGCCTGACCAAGACGCCGGACCCGGTGTCGGACGTCCGTGGCGCGCGGGTGCTGGCGGTGCTGGGAGATTCGATCACCACCGACCACATCTCCCCCGCCGGCTCGATCAAGCGGACCAGCCCGGCCGGCGAATATCTGCTGAGCTATCAGGTCCGTCCGCAGGACTTCAACAGCTACGGCGCCCGCCGCGGCAACCATGAAGTCATGATGCGCGGCACCTTCGCCAACATCCGCATCCGCAACGAGCTGATCCCCGGCGTGGAAGGCGGTGAGACCAAGCATTACCCGTCGGGCGAACAGCTGCCGATCTACACCGCTGCCATGCGCTACGCCGACGAGGGCGTGCCGCTGGTGGTGGTCGCCGGCAAGGAATACGGCACGGGATCGAGCCGCGACTGGGCGGCGAAGGGCACCCGGCTGCTGGGCATCCGCGCGGTGATCGCCGAGAGCTTCGAGCGCATCCACCGCTCCAATCTGGTCGGCATGGGCATCCTGCCGCTGCAGTTCAAGGACGGTATCACCCGTGCCGACCTGAAGCTGGACGGGTCGGAGACCTTCGACATCGCCGGCATCGAGCAGGACCTGCGCCCGCGCAAGGACGTCACCCTGACCCTGACCCGCGCCGACGGCAAGGTCGAGACCCACCCGCTCCTGCTGCGCATCGATACGGTGGACGAGGTGGAGTATTACAGGAACGGCGGCGTGCTGAACTTCGTGCTGCGGAATCTGGCGAAGTAAGGCCTGCCATGGGCTGAGTAAGAAAAGGGCCGCTTCCCGGTGGGGAGCGGCCCTTTTTCTTGGTGTCCTGTTTTGGCCCGCGTGCCCTCACGCCGCCCCGGCGCTCGCCATCATGCGGCGGAGGTCGTTGGGGAAGACCGGCTTGTGCAGCAGGCGGAAGCCGCGGCGTTCGGCTTCTTCCTGGCGTTCGGAACTGGTGTCGCCGGTCAGGATGATGCCGGGAACGGTCCGGCCCAGCATGGCCTGCACCGCGACAACCGCCTCCGGGCCGGTGCGGCCCTGCTGGAGCTGGTAGTCGGCCAGCACGATCTGCGGGCAGCGTCCGTCGGCGCGCAGCCGCTCCAGCGCCTGATCACCCGACTTGGCGGTCAGCACGTCATACCCCCAGCCTTCCAGGATCGCTTTGAGGCCAAGCAGGATGATCGCCTCGTCGTCGATCACCAGCACCATGCCCTTGGCATCCGCTCCCTTGCTGGGCGGAATCGCCGTCTTGACCGCAACGTCTCCGCCATTCGTCGCCCCCCTGCCCTTGCCGCCACCGAACGCGCTGGCGATGGCGTTGATCGCCTGTCCGCGGTCATTGGCGGCGGCATTGGCCGCATCGTTGGCGGCGGCGGAGCGGCGGGCCAGCGTCGCCGCGGCGGCGGCCGTGCCGCTGGCGGGACGGGCATTGCCCAGGATCACCCGCGGCAGTTCCACCGCGAAGACCGAGCCCTTGCCCTCCCACGACCGCACCGTCACCGGATGGCCGAGCAGCCGCGACAGCCGCTTGACGATGGCCAAGCCCAGGCCCAGGCCGCGCTCGCTGCGCTCGCCCAGCTGGGTGAACTCCTCGAAGATGTCCTCCAGCCGGTCGGCGGGGATGCCGGCGCCGGTGTCCCACACCTCCACCCGCATGCCCGACGGCGTGCGCCGGCAGCCCAGCAGCACCTTGCCGCTGGTGGTGTAGCGCAGGGCGTTTTCCACCAGATTGCGCAGGATGCGTTCCAGATGGGCCGGGTCGGTGCGCACCCAGGCACGGGTCGGCACGGCGCGCAGTTCCAGCCCCTTCTGGGCGGCGCGCGGGCCATATTCGGCGACCAGCCGGCCGAGCAGTTGGTTCAGCCGCACCTCGACCGGAGTGGCGACGATCTTGCCGGACTCCAGCCGCGACATGTCGAGCAGGCCGTCCAGCAGGCTCTTCAGCGTGTCCAGCCCCTGGCGGATGTTGTCCAGGATCGGCAGCGCCGGGTGCCCCTGCAGCCGGTCGCTCAGCGCCGCGGTGAAGAGATAGAGCGACTGGACCGGCTGGCGCAGGTCGTGGCTGGCGGCGGCAAGGAACTTCGATTTGCCCTCGTTGGCTTGGTCGGCCTCCTCCCGCGCGCGGTGCAGCTCGGCCTCGGCCCTCTTGCGGTCTGTGACCTCGACCGCGGCACAGGTGACGCCCTCCACCCGGCCGGAGGGATCGCGCAGGGGATCGACGGTCAGGTCGAAGAAGCGCTCCTCGCCCTTGCAGCGGATGCGAACCTCCTCGCGCGCGCCGACGCCGCTTTCCATCACGCGGCGCTTCAACGCCATCAGGTTGTCGGCTTCCTCGCCATGGTCGAACAGGTCGGCATCGGTACGGCCGAACAGCGCCTCCGGCGAGAAACCCAGCAATTCGGAATGGGACCAGGTGTAGCGCAGCTCGCGGTCCTGGTTGAAGACCGCCACCCCCGAATTGCGCAGGCCGGTGCGCACGCGCTCCTCCGCGACGCGCAGGGCCTCCTCGGTGCGCTTGCGCTCGGTGATGTCGATGCCCGACGCGATCAGGTGGGTGACATGGCCGTCGGCATCGACCATCGGGGTCAGGTTGACGTCCACCGTCAACTCGCGCCCGTCGCCCAGCCGCAGCCCGGAGTCGAAGCGGGAGGAGCGGCCGTGCGCGCCCAGCGCCAGCGCCTGGCGCAGCCGCTCGCGCCCGGCGTCGTCGAAGGACAGCCAGCAGATCTCGTCGAAGGGACGGCCGACGATGCGGGCGGCCGGCAGCCCGGCGGCATCGGCGGCGGCACGGTTGACCTGGGCAACCGCCCCGTCCGGCGTCAGCACGCCGACATAGGCCGGCAGCGCGTCCAGAACGGCGCGGATGTGGCTTTCCGACTGGCGCAGCGCCGCTTCGCGCGCTTCCAGCCGGTCGGCCATCATGTCGAAGGCATGGCCGAGCTGGCCGATCTCCGACGAGCGGTCGGACAGCTTGACGCGGGTGGCGGTCTTGCCCTCGCTCCAGTCGCGGGCGGCGCAGACCAGCGCGTCGACGGGGCGGCGGATGAACAGGGTGCCGCCGATCCAGGCGGCGGCGGCGGCGACCAGGAAGCCGGACAGGGTCATCAGCAACCCGTCGCGGGTGGCGCGATCCACCGCCCCCATCGCGGCACCGCGGTCGACGCCGACGCTGATGAACAGGTCGCGGATTCCGGCGGTGGGCGGGGAGAAGGCCAGGATGCGGGAGACGCCATCCAGTCCGGGCAGCATCGTCACACCCATGTCGGTCGCCGACAGCAGCGGCAGGTAGTTGTCGGGCAGCCGCTCGCCGACGCGGCCCTGGGTGCCCGGCAGCTTGACCAGGATGGTGCCGGACCGGTCGGCGACGGTCAGGGCCGTGTTCTCCGGCATCGGGCGGGTGGCGAAGATGGAGGTCAGCCGCGGCACGTCGAGAGACAGGGCGATCACGCCGGCCCGCTTGCCCTCGGCATCGGTGTAGGGAACCGCGACCGGAAGCTCGCCGCCGGCGACACCGGAATGGGTGATCGTCCATTCGCCGACCACGAAGCGGCCCTGGGCCATCGCGCGGCGGAAATGCGGTTGGGAGGTCAGGGAGGAGCCGATGCGCGCCGGGTCGGCGCTGCACCTGATGCGCCCGCCGGCATCGGTGACCGACAGGGTGCGGTAGTCGGCGGATCGGGCGGACAGCCGCTCCAGATAGGCTTGGCAGCCGGCGACCTCGCCCCCGCTCCCGTCTCCGCGCAGGAAGGGGGCCTCCGTCACCGCGGTGACCATCAATCGGGCGCTGTCCAGGATGCGGACATGTTCGCTCTCCACCTGACGCAGCAGCCGTTCGGCCTGGAGGGTGACCTCCGCCTCGCGCTCCGCCCGCTGTTCGAGCACGCTGTAGATCTGGATGCCGATCGCCGGCAGAACCGCGAGCAGGACCAGGATGAAGAGGCGTGCCAGAAGGGTCATGGCGTAGACGAGGCTCCCACCGCGAAGCCGACCGGATGGCGCACCAGGCGCACCACCGTGCCGCTTGCCTATCGCTATCGCACTTATGGTTAAGCGCCGGTTAATTTAGAAAACAGTTGGGTAGAATAGGCGGAAAGCTCCCGCCCGATCGAAAGAAATGCCCTCAAGAATGCTGGTTGGTCAGCCGCATTTGTATAAAAATTCAAAACATACCCCCAACGAGTGGTTACGGCCAAAAGAGGTATGACGTCACCGGAACCTGAACCTCCCACCCCAAGGCCGGTTTTGGATTTCCGACGGTGCGGGAACAGCGCAGGGAATGGGGTGTTGATGGCTTGCAATGACCCATCCCTTCTTCCTCCCCCCGCTCCGCACCACCCCCCAGGGCACGCCGCGCCGCGTCGGGGTGGAACTTGAATTCGCCGATCTGGACGCGCCATCGGCCGCGTCCTGCGTGCGCGAGTTGTTCGGGGGGACGGTCACCGTCGAAAACCCGCACCGATGTCTGGTGAGCGGCACCAGCCTGGGCGACTTCACGGTGGAACTGGATATGCGCTCCGCCCACCCCGGCAAGGGAGGGGCCGCGGTGCTGGACCCCTTGCGTCCGCTCTGGGGCAACATCGGCAGTCTGGTGATGCCGTTCGAGATCGCCGCCCCGCCGGTGACGGTGGAGCAGATGCCGGACCTGGAGAGGCTGGTCGCCTGCCTGCGCGACCGCGGTGCCGCCGGGACGGAGGCCAGCCCGCTCTTCGCCTTCGGCCTGCATTTCAATCCGGAGGTGGCGCGGACGGACGGCGACTATGTGCTCGATCACCTGAAAGCCTTCCTGATCCTGGCGCCCTGGCTGAGGCGGGAGATCCGCGTCGACCCGACCCGCCGCCTGTCCGGCTTCATCGCCGCCTTCCCCGCCCCTTATGCCGCCAAGCTCGCCGACCCGGCCTATCGCCCCGACCTGGGCGGGCTGATCGACGATTATCTGGCCGACAACCCCACCCGCAATCGCGAGCTGGACCTGTTCCCGCTGTTCGCCCATCTCGACCCCGACCGCTTGGCGAAGGCGATGGAGGACCCGCATGTCCGCCCGCGCCCGACCTTTCACTACCGGCTGCCCAACGCGCGGCTGAGCGATCCGGACTGGTCGCTCGCCGCCGACTGGAACCGTTGGGTGGCGGTGGAACGGCTGGCGGCGGACCGCGCCTTGCTGGACGGACTGGGTGCCGAGTACCGGCAGATGGCCGACACGCAGGCGCTCGATCGCTGGGCCGAGCGGATCGACGGCTTCATGGCCGCGAATCCCGTCATCCATGGCCCTCCCGGTGAGGACGATGCCGCGGACGGCACTCTGCGGCAGGCCGGCTGAAAAGGGAGCGTGCCATGGCAGCCGTCATCGGAAGATCCCGGCCGCTGGTCGGCATCACCGCCTCCGTCCATGGCAGCCGCATCGCCGCCATGGCCAACCGGCTTGCCCTGTGGCGGGCCGGTGCCGCATCGGTCCGCATCACGGCCGAGGCGCCTTTCCCCATCGACCGGCTGGACGCGCTGGTGGTCGGCGGCGGCGACGACATCGACGCGGCGCTCTACGGCGAATCCGCCCGGCCGCACATCCGCATCGATCCCGAACGCGACCGGCTGGAGATGCGTGCGCTGGACTGCGCCGCCCAGCGCGGCTTGCCGGTTCTGGGCATCTGCCGCGGGTCGCAGATGATCAACGTCCACCGCGGCGGCTCGCTGCACGTCGACATCCACGAGGTGTACGAGGAAGCGCCGCACATGCGCACCGTGCTGCCGCGCAAGCGCATCCGCATCGAACCCGACAGCCGGCTGTACCGCATCCTCGGCATCGCCGAATGCCGGGTGAATGCCCTGCACCACCAGTCGGTGGACCGTGTCGGCGACGGCCTGCGCGTCGTCGCCCGCGAGCGCGCCGGCGTCGTCCAGGGCATCGAGGCGCCCGACGAGCCCTTCATGATCGGCGTGCAGTGGCACCCGGAATATCTGGTGACGGACAGCCGCCAGCAGGGCCTGTTCCGCCGTCTGGTCGCCACCGCCATGGGCACCGTGCCGATGGACGACATCGCCGGAACCGCCCCGGCCGACCTTGACCGGACCGAGGCCTCACCCACCCGCCAGTCGGTGCGGGCGCAGGGCTGAGGCGTTTCGGATCCTGACAGCCATCCCGGCAGCCACCGCGTCCTTCCTCCGCCTTGCGCGGGCGGTCGCGGCTATGCTTGAAGACATCTGTTCCAAAACGACGCGGGCGCCGCCGGAGGGATGGCTCCGGCGACGCCCGCGGTATCATGGCCGCTAAGCGGACGTTACTGGCTGCCGCCCTGGTCCGGGCCGCAGTTCGGGGTGCCCGGCGGGCAGTGGGTGCCCGTGGCGGTCTGGTTGTCGCGCGGGATGTTGCTGCCGGTGTTGTTGCCCATGCCCGACGGCGCGGTGGTCACGCCCGGCGTGGACGAACCGGACATGCTGCCGCTGGAAGTGCCGGTCGAACCCGAGGTGCCCGGAGCATTCAGCGGGCCGCTGCCCGACGAGCCGGCCGACGGCGAGGTGGTGGCGCCCGGCGTGGTGCGGACCACACCGTCCGGACCGGTGTAGCTGGTGGCGCTGTCGGCCGAACCCTGCGGAACTTGCGGGGCCGTCTGGGCCAGGGCCGGGGTAGCCATCAGGAGAACCGCCGAAACGGCGCCGATCATCAGGTTACGCATCCTCGAACTCCTTCATGGTGGCAACGCCTCGCATTCGGGCGTCTTTCGGATCGGGGCCGATGACGGACCTTGCATCGCGTGCCGCGTCGGCGTCGCGCTTGCAGGCCGGGCCATCGCCTCTTTCACCGGGTTCAACAGGGCAATCCGGCCATGGTTTCGGTCGGTGAATGCGCTTTTTTCAAGAATCCGCGGCAAAAGCGTGCCTGCGGGGCCTCCTTCGGCGTGATCCCGACGGACCGGCCCTGCGGCGGGAACATCGGGCCCGCGCCGGGGTTCAAGCCGCGAGGCGGACAGTGTGCCGGACAGCCGACCGGACGGTATCCATGCGTTTCCGCCGCGCCCGGAGTCGAATTTTCCCGATGAAGCTCAATCCTTCCGCCCCGCCGATCCATTCCCCGCAACCCGCAGCCGGGCCGGTGCTGCGCCCAGGCGTCACCTGCTGGCGGACGGAGCGGGCCGGGCGGGTGGCGGTCCTGGTCGATGGCGCCGATTATTTCGTCGCCGCCCGCGCCGCGATGGAAAAGGCACGGCATTCGATCCTTCTCGTCGGCTGGGACGTCGATCCGCGCATGCGGCTCGATCCCCACAGCCCGGAAACGCTCGGCCGCTTCCTGGCCCGGCTGATGCGGTCGCGCCCCGACCTGCATGTGCGGGCGCTGAAATGGGAGATGCCCTTCCCCATCGCGCTGGACCACCCGCACGAACCGCTGGAGCGCTGGAACCGCAACACCGGCCGCCGGCTGAACGCCCGGCTGGACGGGGAACTGCCGGTCGGTGCCGCCCAGCACCAGAAGATTTTGGTGATCGACGACGCGCTCGCCTTCTGCGGCGGGATCGACTTCTCCTTCGACCGCTGGGACACGTCGGAGCATCGCGACGACGACCCGCGCCGACGCTGCCCGAACGGCGAATCCTACGGCCCCCGCCACGACGTGATGATGATGGTCGACGGCGACGCCGCCCGGGCGCTGGCGGAACTGGCCCGGGAGCGCTGGCGATGCGCCACCGGAGAGGCGTTGGAACCCTGCCCTCCGCCGGATCATGATCCCTGGCCCGACTGCCCGCTGCGCGACTGCTCCCACCCGGTGCTGACCGATGCCGTGATCGGCGTGTCGCGCACCGTGCCGGCGACGGACGACAGCCCTGCGATCCGCGAAAGCGAGGCGCTGACCTTCGCCGCCATCGCCGCGGCGGAGCGCACCATCTATCTGGAAAACCAGTATTTCGCCTCCGCCCGCGTCGCCAGTGCGCTGGCCCGACGGCTGGCCGAGCCCGACGGGCCGGAGGTGGTGGTGGTGGTGTCGATGGAAAGTCCGAGCTGGTTCGACCGCATGGCGATGGACACGCCCCGGTCGGTCGCCCTGCGCTGCCTGCGCGAGGCCGACCGCTTCGGCCGCCTGCGCGCCATGACCCCGGTGACCGAACAGGGCGCGCCGGTGATCGTCCATTCCAAGGTGGTGGCGGTGGACGGCCGGCTGCTGCGCATCGGCTCCTCCAACCTGAACAACCGCTCGATGGGCTACGACACCGAATGCGACCTGACCATCGAGGCGCCGGAGGAGGACGGTCCCGAGCGCGACCGGGCGGCGGACGCCATCACCGGCGTGCGCAACCGCCTGCTGGCCGAGCATATGGGCATCGACCAGGACCGGCTGGAAGCCGAGCTGCGGGAGACCGGAAGCCTGATCGCTGCCATCGACCGCCTGTGCCGGCAGTCCGGCCGCCGTCTGGTGGACCTTCCCGCCACCGATCCCAGCCTGACCGAACAGGCCTTCGCCGCGCTGCGCATTGCCGATCCCGATGATCCGGATGAGGCGTGGGCCCCGTGGAAACGCCTGCCCGCTCCGCCGCGCTCGGCCTTGCGCGTGGCCGCGGCGGCGCTGCTGACCGTGGGTCTGGCGGCGGGCGCCTGGGGTGTGGTGCGGGCGGTGCGGAAGGAGGAGCGCGGTCAGTAGCGCTTTTCGTCCTCAAGCCAAGGCCCCCTCTCCGCTGTATGCGGGAGAGGGGGGCTTTTTTCAGGCGGTGGAGAAGGGGGCGCGAAGCCCCCTTTAGCGTGTCTGCGCCACCGTGCCGTCGTCGGAGATGATGATCTCGACGCGGCGGTTCTGCTGGCGGCCGGCGTCGTTGCTGTTGGAGGCGACGGGCTGCGCCTCGCCCATGCCCTGGGTGACGATGCGCGACGGCGAGACGCCGCGGGCGGACAGGGCATCGCGGACGGCCTGGGCGCGGGCTTCCGACAGGCGCAGGTTGGTGGTGTCGCTGCCGGTGTTGTCGGTGTGGCCCTCGATCCGCACGGTGCGCGCCGGATGCGCCTGCAGGAACTGGGCGAGCCGGTCCATGCGCTCATAGGCGCCGGGGGTCAGTTCCGCCCGGCCGGTGGAGAACAGGATGTCGCCGAGCGTCATCACGAGGCCGCGCTCGGTGCGCTGGGCCTGGAGGTCGCGCAGCTGCTGCTCCAACTCGGTGTTGCGAGCCTGGAGGCGGTAGGTGTCGGCATTGGCGACCACGGTCTGGGCACCCTTAACCCCGGCCGTCTCCTGCGCGATCTGCACGCGGCGGCTGACGAGGTAGGCCTGGTGATCGACCTCGGAGGCATCGGCGCCCTGGTCGCGCAGCGCCTCGGCCCGGCGCAGCGCCTGCTCGGCATCGCGCAGTTGCAGCGGGGCGTTGCCGGCGACCTGCGGGTTGGCGGCGGCAAGGCTGTAGTCCTGGCGCGCCTGGGTCAGGGCGGCGCTGTCGGTCGGCTGGGTGGCGCAGCCGGCAAGGCCGAGCCCGAGGCCGGCCAGCACCAGGAGGGTGCGAGGAGCGAGCGCGGTCATTGACGCACCTCCGGATAGCTGTAGCCCCAGCTGTTGCCGGTGCTGGTGCCGAGCGAACCGGCGGGCGCCGGCGGGACGGCGGACGGTGCGGGGTAGCTGGAGCCGCTTGCGCCGGAGCCCGTTGCCGGCAGCGTGCCGAGCGTCGAACCGCTGTAGACCGGTGCGGCGCCCGGCGCGGCATTGGGCGCCGTTGCCGACTGAGGCGTGGTCGGGGTGGCGGACTGGCGGACCGCGGCGGCGGCCTGCTGGGTCACGGCGCGCTGCGAGGTCACCGTCGCCAGTTCGGCATCGACGCGGGCCTCCTCGGCCAGACGGCGGGCGCGGGTGCGCTCGTCGGCGCGCATCGCCTTGTCGGCGGCGGCCAGCTTGTCGCGGGCGCTCTGCAGGGCGACCGGCGCATATTGCAGGGCGTTGGCGCGCTCGGCCTCCTGCACCGCCTGGGAAGCGGCGCCGAGCTGGGCGGTGGGCGGCGGCACGTCGGAGGCGCAGGCGGCCATGCCGAGCGCCGCCGACAGGACGGCGGCGGCACGCCACCGGTTCGTCGTTGCGGAATTGCGGGTCATCGCATTGGATCCTTTCGGAAGCGGCTCACGCCGAAAATCCTGGCCGACGCTACTGGCCGTAAGGCCATGTCCGTTCGGGTGGTTCGTGCCTCCAACGCGCAAGCCTGCAGGAAGGTTCCACGGCGGATCAGCCGCCGCTGCGCGACACCCCGGTCCTGGCCGCGCGGCGGCTGTCGCGGCGGTGGCGGACCAGCCGCAGCACATAGGCGCCGATCAGGACGATGAACAGCAGCAGCGTCCCCGGCACCATCAGGTCGGCGATCCAGGGGAAACCCACCCGCACCAGATAGCCCGTGCCGGCCAGCACCAGCGACCACAGCGTCGCCCCCGCCGCGGCATAGAGCAGGAACACCCCCATCGGCAGCCCGCAGGCCCCGGCGGGGACGGAGATCAGGGTGCGCAGGCCCGGCAGGGGCTGGCACAGCAGGACAGCAAGGCCGCCGCGCCGGGCGAACCATCCGGTGGCGCGATGGACCTGCTCCGGCTTCACCGTCAGCCAATGGCCGTGACGGCCGAGGAAGGCCTCGAACCGCTCCCGCCCCATCCAGTGGGCCGGCGCATACCAGACCAGTTCGCCCACCGCGGAGCCGAGCCCGGCTGCCAGCGCCACCAGCAGCAGGTTGAACTCCCCCGTCGCCGCCCCCATGCCGGCCAGCGGGATCACCGTCTCCGCCGGGATCGGCGGCAGCGCGCGTGCCAGGATCAGCATCAGGAAGATGCCGAGATAGCCGAACTGCTGCACGATCTGGATGATCCACTCGGTCATTTGCTCGATCGGGTTGGCAGTGGATTGAAGGGGTTCGATATCGTGAACCGTGCGACCGGCGCGGGCGTTCCCGAGCCGATCCTCTCTTGACCCTCCCCCCTCTTGACCCGAGTCAAGGCGCGGACCGTTCATCCACTGTTCAGTGTCTCCATCATGACCGCATCCCTCGCCCTCGCCGCCGCCCTGCTGTTCCTCAGCCATGCCCTGCCGTCCTGGCCGGGGGTGCGGCCCGCCCTGATCGCCCGGCTCGGCCGCGGCGGCTTCGCGACGATCCATTCCGTCGGTTCGCTGCTGACGCTGACCCTGTTCGTGCTGGCCTATCGCGCCGCTGATGGCGGGGAGGTTGTGTTCACGCCCTTCGACTGGGCGGCGCCGCTGGTGGCGGTGGTGATGCCGGTTGTCTTCCTGCTGCTGGTCGCCCGCGTCACCACGCGCTTCGGTAGCCAGAGCGCGCCCAACCCACCGCACGGCATCTACCGCCTGACCCGCGCACCGGGCAGCCTGGCGCTGCTGCTGTGGGCGCTGGCCCATCTGAACGCCACCGGCGACGGGCGCCGCGTGCTGCTGTTCGGCACAATGACGGCCATCGCGCTGTTCGCGCTGGTCAAGAACGAGATCGTCCTGGGCCGCAGCCCGGCCGGCCGCGCCTTCCGGGCGGAGACCTCGCTGCTGCCGTTGGCCGGCCCGCAGGGGGTGCGCGGCGCGCTGAAGGGGCTGGCGGAAATGGGGCCGGCACGATTGGCCGGAGGGCTGGCCGCTTATGGGGGCATGCTGTTGCTGCATCCCTGGCTCTTCGGGGTGGAACCACTCTACTGGATAGGTTGAGCGCGACGGCGGACTGGGGCATCTGTTGAGACGGGACTGGAGTACCGCGCCTCACCGCCACTGTGCCAGGAAGCCCCCGCATGAAAATCCGCGAGATCATGACCCGCGACGTGCAGACGGTACGGCCCGACGACAGCATCCGCCGGGCCGCGCAATTGATGGACCAGTTGAACGTCGGCATCCTGCCCGTCTGCGAAGGGCGGGATCTTGTCGGCGTGGTGACCGACCGCGACATCACCGTCCGCGCCATCTCGGCCGGAAAGCAGCCCGACCGCTGCAAGGTGGCGGAGGTGATGACCGCCAATCCCCGCTATTGCTACGAGGACGACCCGGTCGGCAGCGTCACAGAACTGATGGCCGGCCAGCAGATCCGGCGCGTGCCGGTGGTCGACCGCAACGACCGGCTGACGGGCATCGTCTCGCTGGGCGATTTGGCAACCGAAGCCAAGAACGACCGCGCCGTGCAGGGCGCGCTGGAGCGGATCTCCTCCCCCTCCCAGCCGGACCGCAGTTGACCGGCCCGCAACCACTCGGATTGGAACCGATCGCCATGGAACACACACTGGGGCCGGACGACCCGCGGGTCCGCGAACGCGCCTATCGCATTTGGGAACAGGAAGGGCGGCCCGAACACCGCCATCTCGATCACTGGGCGCAGGCCGCCCGCGAGATCGAGGAGGAGGACCGCCGCAACTCGGGCGGTCCCCGCGTCAACAGCCCGGACGCCGGGCTTGCCGTCCCCGACGACCCCGCCGCCCGCAACCAGCGGGAAGCGGCGGAGCATCTGGGGCAGTCCACAGTACCGTCCGACCAGTAGGCCGGGCGGCGGAAGCGGTCACTCGACTTTGAGGCTGACCGCCTCCATGCCCTTTTCAGTCTGGCGCACGGTCATGCGCACGCGCTGCCCGTCATCCAGGCCGCGCAGGCCGGCACTCTCGAGCGCGCGGGCCGGGATGAACACGTCGCGCCCGCCGCCGTCGGGCTGCGCGAAGCCATAGCCCTTGCCGCCGTTGAACCACTTCACGGTGGCACCCATCTCGCTGGTCGGGCCGCTGGCCTGCTGCGGCTGGCGCGGACCGCGATCCTGGAAGCCGCCCCGGTCCTGCCCCCGGTCCTGCCCCCGGTCCTGCCCCCGGTCCTGCCCCCGGTCCTGGAAGCCGCGGCCTTGGCCACGATCCTGGAAGCCACCCCGATCCTGGCCGCGATCCTGGAATCCGCGACCCTGGCCACGGTCCTGGAAGCCGCCGCGGTCGCCGCCCCGGTCCCCGAAGTTGCGGTCACGCGGACCACCGGCATCGCGCCGCGCGCCGAACCCGCGATCGCCACCCCGATCACCGAAGCCGCGGTCACCGCCCCGATCGCCGCCCCGATCCCCGAAGCTGCGCTCACCGAAGCCACGGTCGCGCCCCTGCGGACGGGCCGGGGCGGCGGCGGTGGAGAGGTCGACGGAATGCAGGGCGCTGACCTGCTGGCCTTTCCGATCCTCGACGATGTCGACGACGACGGTGGCGCCGTCCGGCAAGGTGGTGTGGCCGGCGGGCACGACGAGCGAGGCCGGCAACAGGGCATCCTTGCCGCTGTCCCCGACCTTGACGAAGCCGTAGCCGCGTTCGGGGTTGAACCATTTCACGGTTGCCGTCACCTGGGTGGCGACGACGTTGGGCTGACGATAGACGTGGCTGCGGGGCGGCTGATTGTACATGGGAAACCCGAACTCCGGCAAACAGAAGCGGCGCCCGCACCGGTCCCGACATGGACCGGCGGACGCCAACCCCTGACACATCGCCCGTCCCGGCGGCTTTGGCAAGTCGGGACCGCTCCGAATACGCCGGACAGGCTGTAAAATCTTACATGCGGTCCGTCAGCCCAGGGCCAGGGCTATCATATATGAGAATTCGAGCGATGGCGTTGCGCTGCGGATGCCCTTCTCCCCTTGCGGGAGAAGGGCTTTGCATGCGAACGAATTCCATATGCGATTGTCCTGAGCATCAGCCCATCAGACGGTCCATCAGGCGGTCGGGCACCGGCGGCGGTTCGCGCGGCGGAACCGGGATGGGGGCCGGCGGCTCCCCCAGCGGCGGGCGGGACGGATCGCCCGGCACCGGCAACGGCTCGTCGGGACCGATCGGGGGAATGGACGGCTCGCGCGGCGGAGACGGCGGAAAAGGACCAAGGCTGAAATTCATGCTCGGTGTCCCCATCGGTGGAAAGGCGGCGGTGATTGGAATGGACTAGGCGGGTCAGCCGCCTTGGCCGCCGGGAGCCGTCTGCGACAGGCGGCGGGCGTCGTTCAGGCTTTCCATGCAGCGGGCCTCATCGCCGTCGCGGGCGGCACTGCGGGCCGCCGTGACCAGGGCCTCCAGCTGGGCGTTGCGCGCGGCCTGTCCCATCATCCCGTTGGCTCCGCCGGAGCCGCCGGCTCCGCTGTCCGGCATCGCGCGGGAATTTGCCTGCGGAGCGACGGAGGGGGCGGTCGGCATGTTGCTGCCGGTCGCCGGGGGTTCGATCACCGACCGGTCGCCGACGGCGGGCGGCGCCACCATGCCGCCGGACTGGGCCAGTTCCTCGCTGCTGGTGCCCGATCCGGAACCGGAGCCCTGCTCGTCGCGCGGGGTCGAGCCGGACAGGCCGGGTGCCGTGCCATCGGGAACGGCGACCGGCGGCGGTTCGGTCGACAGGCCGCGGTTGGCGGCGAACTGCTCCACCATCGCGGCGCATCCGGTTTGCGCCCCGCTCTGTGCAGTAGCCGGCTGGACGGCCAGAAGCCCGGCCGCCACCGCAAGCGCAAGGGGGGCGACGGGGCCAAGCCTCGTTAAATCTGTCCGCATCGGTCGCATCCTCCTCGGTTGGCTGTGCCACGGACGGCGTATGTCAACCGAGTCAACGGCAGCCGGCAGGGCCGGGTTCCGGTGGCGTGATCCGATGGCCGCTTCCGATGGCTGGGCGGAAGAGAGGTCCGGCCATGCAGCTTGCTCATTTCGCGGGCAGACGCCGGCTGCTGTAGAGTGCCGGTCCACGATCTCAACCAACGGTTCATAAGTCCATCATGATCGCCAATATGGCTGCGCTCGGCGCGGCGCTGTGCTGGGCCGCGGGCGGCCTGATCGCCATCGGGCCGGTGCGGGTGCTCGGCTCCATCGCGTTCAACCGCGTGCGCCTGACCATCGTCGCCGCGGTCCTGCTCGTCGCCACCACGCTGCTGGGCGGTTGGGAGACGCTGGACACCGGAGCGGTCCTGACCCTGGCCCTGTCGGGGGCCGCCGGCATCGTGATGGGCGACATGGCGCTGTTCTGGTCGCTCAGCCGGCTGGGGCCGCGGCGCAACGTGGTGATCTACGCCGCCAACGCGCCGCTGACGGCCCTGCTCGGCTACACCCTGCTGGGCGAGGCGCTGGGGACGTGGACGACGCTGGGAATCGTGCTGGTGACGCTGGGGGTGATGCTGGCGGTGGCGTTGCGCTCCGGCTCCACCCACAATTGGGAAGCGGTGCAGGGCAGCCTGCTGGCCGGCGTCGGCGTCTGTCTGGTGGCGGCGGTGGCGCAGGCGGTGGGATCGGTGATCGCCAAGCCGGTGATGGCGGCCGGTGCCGATCCGGTCGCGTCGGCCACCGTGCGGGTGACGACGGCGGCGCTGATGTTCACCGCTATCGGCGCCCTGTCGGCGCTGCGGGGTGGCGATGCGGCGGCGGCCGGCGGCGGCCTGTTCCTGCCGCGGGGCCTGACGCCGAAGCTGGCCCTTCAGGTCGCCGGCAACGGGCTTCTGGGCGTCGGTCTGGGAATGACGCTTCTGCTGGTCGGGCTGGCACACGGCAACGCCGGGGTGGTCGCCACCCTGTCGGCCCTGAGCCCGGTGCTGATCCTGCCGATGATGTGGCTGATGACAGGTCAGCGCCCGTCGCTGGGCGCCTGGGCCGGCGCCGCGGTCGCCGTTGCCGGCGTCGCCCTGATCGTGAACCGCTGACCCTCAACAGATGGAAGAGAGCCTCAGCGCGCCTCGACCGCGACGCCCAGGGTGGGCAGCGCCGCCTGCAGCGCGGCGGAGGCGCGGTTGACGGCGTCGCGCAGCTGCGCCTTCAACGCCGGCACCTCGGGACGATCCTGTTCGCAGGCATGCTGCAGCATGCGGGCCAGCCGCGACAGCTCCAGCAGGCCGACATTGCCGGCCAGCGACACCATGGCATGGGCGTCGGTGGCGGCGTCCTTCATGGTCTCCGCCTCGCTGATGCGGTCGGCGCGCAGGGCCAGTTCCGCCAGCGTGCCGGTGACGAAGCGGGGAAGCACGTCGCCGCCCAGCGTATCCGCCAGCGTGTCCAGCGCGGCGCGGTTCAGCACAGGCGCGCCGCCGGACACCGGAGCGACGCCGGCCAGCACGGCCGCCTCCTCCGCGTCGCCGCCGGGCCGGGCAGTATCCGCCGCAGTATCCGCCGCAGCCTTCGCGTCTGCATCCGCCTTGGCTTCCAGCCAGCGGTCGACCGCCGACAGCAGGGTGTCGCGCTCGATCGGTTTGGTCACATGGTCGTTCATGCCGACATCCAGGCAAAGCTGCAGCTGATCGGTCAGCGCGTTGGCGGTCAGTGCGATGATGGGCACGGCACCCCGCCGTCCGCCAAGCTGACGGATCGCCGCGGTGGCCTGCAAGCCGTCCATCCGGGGCATCTGCATGTCCATCAGGACCAGGTCGAACTCGCCGCCGCGGACCGCCTCCACCGCCAGCACGCCGTCCTCCGCCACCTCCACCGTGTGGCCGGCCTTGCAGAGGATGGAGGAGGTGACGATCTGGTTCATCGGCACATCCTCGGCCAGCAGGATGCGGGCGCTGCGCCCGGCGGCACCCTCCGCCCGCCGCTCCGCCACGAGGCCGGGAGCCTCCGCCACCGGCAACGGCAGCTCGAACCGGAAGGTGCTGCCGACACCCGGGCTGCTCTGCACGCCGATCCGCCCGCCCATCAGCTCCGACAGCTGCTTGGAGATGATCAATCCAAGCCCGGTGCCGCCGAAGCGCCGCGTGGTGGACCGGTCGCCCTGGCTGAAGCGCTGGAACAGGTTCGCCTGATCGGTTGCCGGAATGCCGGGTCCGGTGTCGCTGACGGAGAAGCGGACCAGGGCCGGCACGCCCTCGCCACGGCCGTCCTCCTCCCCCGACAGCAACCCGACGGAGACCAGCACCGATCCGCGTTCGGTGAACTTCACGGCATTGCCGACCAGATTCAGCAGGATCTGGCGGATGCGCGCCTCGTCGCCGCGGACGAAGCGCGGCACCGTGCCGCCCAGCGACAGCTGCAGCAGCAGCCCCTTCTGCGAGGCGGCGTTGCTCATCAGGTCGCGGCAGTCGCGCAGCAGCCGGTGCAGGTCGAAGGCGCGTTCCTCCAACTCCAGCTTGCCGGCCTCGATCTTCGAATAATCCAGGATGTCGCCGATGATCGCCAGCAGCCCCCGCCCGGCCTCGCGCTGGAGCGAGACATACTGGCGCTGTTCCGGCGTCAGGTCGGTGCCCAGCAGCAGGTCCGCGAACCCGATGACGCCGTTCAGCGGCGTGCGGATCTCGTGGCTCATGGAGGCCAGGAATTCCGACTTCACGCGGTTGGCCGCCTCGGCCTCCGCGCGGGCGGCGGACAGTTCCTCCTCATAACGCTTGCGTTCGGTCACGTCGCGGACGACGCCGACCACGACGAACACGCCGTCGGCCCCCACCGTCGGGCGCATGCTGGATTCGACCCACAGGTAATGGCCGTCGCGGTGGCGCAGCCGGTGGGTGAAAGTGGCGGGCGGCGACCCCGGCTGCATGCCGGCGAAGGCCATCGCCGCACTTTCCAGATCGTCGGGGTGCAGCAGATTGGCGGGGGCGCGGCCGACGAGGGCGGCCGGATCATGACCCAGGATGTCGCGCACCGACGGCGACAGGTAGCGGACCGATCCGTCCGCCTTCATCTCCAGGATCATGTCGGTGGCATTGTCGGCCAGCAGGCGGTAACGCGCCTCGCTCTCGCCCAGCCGCTGTTCGGAGCCGTGATGGCGCTGCTCGCGCAGCAGCAGGACGCCGAGGAACAGGGTGCCGAGCGGCACGATCGCCAGCATGGGCGCCGCCGTCCGCTCCGCCACCTGCAACGCCAGATCCAGGTTGGGAAGCAATGCCAGCGTGGACAGCGACGCCAGCGTCAAAAGCAGGCCGAACAGCAGGAGCGGCAGCACCCCCAGCCCGACGCGGCGCCGTTTCACCCAGACGGTGAAGCCGACGCCGACCAGGAAGGACAGCCCGGCATTGGCGACCCCGGCCTCCATCCCCACGCCGCCCAGGGAAAAGCGGTAGCCGGCCACGCCCGCCGCCGCCATCGCCGCGGAGACCGGCCCGCCGAACAGGGCGGCCAGCCCGATCAGCGGGGTCCGCGCGTCGATGAAGATGCCCGGTCCGACATGGATCGGGTGGACCATGGAGAACAGGGCGGTCAGCGCCATCACCGCGCCGAAGACGACCTGTCGGGTGAGTTGGTTCCAGCCGCCGGACCGTCGGATCAGGAAGGTATAGGCGAGAACGACGAAGGCGCTTGCCGCGATGTTCTCGGCAAGATCGTAGGCCATCGAAGAAAAGTTGCCCAACATCGCCCGGCCGTCGTCCCCGCACAATTCCCGGCTACCTCTATACCACGGAAGGGTGGCGCGAAACCGCTAACACCGACGGGAGGAATGTGACCTGAACGGGACAAAAGCATGTCGTCTTGCGCTTCCGCCTCACGCCTCCGCGTCGGGTTGGCGGTCGGGAGCGGCGGCGGCGAAGGCCGGCAGGGCACGGCAGGCTTCGTCGATGCGCAGCAGAGTCGGATAGCCGTCCAACGGGCAGGCCAGCCGGCGGGCGTTCGCCAGTTGCGGCACCAGCAGAATGTCGGCCAGCCCCGGAGCGTCGCCATGGCAGAAGCGGCCGGTGCGCGGATCGCCGGCCAGTTGGGCCTCCAGCCCGGTCAGCCCGACGGCGATCCAGTGGCGGTACCAATCGTCGACCTCCTCCTGGCCGTGGCCCATCGCCTTCAGCCGGCCAAGCACCCGCAGATTGTTCAGCGGATGGATGTCGCAGGCCACCGCCAGCGCCAACGCCCGCACCCGCGCCCGGCCCAGCGGATCGGCCGGCAGCAGCGGCGGGGCGGGGTGCGTCTCGTCCAGATACTCGATGATGGCAAGCGACTGGGTCAGCACATGGTGCCCGTCCGGCCCGTCGACCTCCAGCGCCGGCACCAGATGCTCCGGGTTGAGGTCGGCGAAGGGCGGCTTGGACTGCTCGCCCCGGCGCAGATGGACGAAGGCCTGCTCCGGCGCCAGCCCCTTCAGGTTCAGGGCGATGCGCACGCGGTAGGCGGCGGAGGAGCGGAAGTAGGTGTGGAGTTTCACGGGCGTGGGTCCGCTAGGTTGATGCTGCGCCTTGCCCCCTCCCCGACCCTCCCCCGCTGGGCGGGGGAGGATAGGTGGGGGTCTAACGTCGCCACCCTATCACAGCCCCAGATAAGCCTGCCGCACCCGCTCGTTGCTCAGCAGCGCGGCACCGCTGTCGCTCAGCACGATTTCGCCGGTCTCGATCACATAGCCGCGGTCGGCGATGGCGAGCGCCGCATGGGCGTTCTGCTCCACCAGCAGGATCGTCGTGCCCTCGCGCTTCAGCCGCTGCACGGCGTCGAAGATCTCCGCCACCAGCAGCGGCGCAAGCCCCATGCTGGGCTCGTCGAGCAGAAGCAGGCGCGGTTTCGCCATCAGCGCGCGGGCAAGCGCCACGATCTGCTGCTGACCGCCCGACAGGGTGCCGGCGGGCTGGTCGCGCTTGACCTTCAGCACCGGGAACATCTCGTAGAGCCGATCGATGTCGTCGTCGGGCTTGCCGCTGCCGCGGCGGAAGGCGCCGAGGCGCAGGTTGTCCTCCACGCTCTGCGGGCCGAACAGCTGCCGGCCTTCCGGCACCTGCACCACCCCTTCGGCGACGCGGCGCGACGCCTTCATCCGGGTGATGTCGCAGCCGTCGAAGGTGATGCGCCCGCTGCTGGCGGGGTGGACGCCGGACAGGGTGCGCAGAAGCGTCGTCTTGCCGGCGCCATTGGCACCGACCAGCGCCACCAGTTCGCCCTCCCGCACGGACAGGCTGGCCGATTTCAGCGCGTGGATGCGGCCGTAATGGCTGTTGAGGCCCTCGATCTCCAGTAGCATTCGGGCTCTCCTTACGGGGCTGCGCCGAGATAGGCGGCGATGACGTCCGGGTTGGCCGCCACCTCCTGCGGCGTGCCCTCGGCCAGCATGCGGCCCTGGTTCAGCGCGGTGATCCGGTGCGAGATGCCCATCACCATCTTCATGTCGTGCTCCACCAGGACGATGGTGACGCCGTTTTTGGCCACGGTCTTGATCACCTCGTCGATCTCGCGGCTTTCGGTGGCGTTCAGCCCGGCGGCCGGCTCGTCCAACAGAAGCAGCTTCGGTTCCGACGCCAGCGCGCGGGCGATCTCCAGCCGCTTCAGCGCGCCGTAGGGCATGGAGGCCGCATCGGCGTCGATGTACTTCTCCAGTCCGACCTCGGTCATCAGTTGCGCGGCACGATCGCGCGCCTCGCGGTCCTTGCGCACCAGCGAGGGGAAGCGGAACAGCGCCGGCAGCAGCCGGGTGTTCAGGTGCAGGTGCCGCCCCACCATGACGTTCTCCAGCGCCGTCATGTTGAAGAAGATCTGCAGGTTCTGGAAGGTGCGCGACATGCCGCGGGCGGCCAGCTTGTAGGGCGCCATGCCCGACACGTCGGCCCCGTCGAACAGCACCCGGCCGCCCGACGGCTTGTAGACGCCGGTCACCAGGTTGAACAGCGTGGTCTTGCCCGCCCCGTTCGGCCCGATGATCGAATGGATGTCGCCGGCCGCGATGGTGAAGCTGAGATCGCCGACGGCGAGCACGCCGCCAAACTCGCGGCTGAGATGCTCCACCTGCAGGATCGGCGGACCGACGCGGCGCGCCTGCGCGCTGGTATCGGGGGCAAGGTCAGTGGTGGTCAGCATGTTCATGCCCGCCTCCGCGCCGGGAGCAGCGCCGCCAGGGTGGGAAGAAGGCCCTTCGGCATGAAGACCATCGTCGCCATCAGGATGCCGCCCAGCACGATCTGCTGGTAATCCTGGAAGACGGTCAGCGCCTGGGGCAGCAGCGTCAGCACCACCGCGCCCACGACCGCGCCGAAGGTGGACGCCATGCCGCCGAACACCACCATCGTCACCAGCTCGATCGACTTGAAGAAGTCGGCCTTGGCCGGGGTGATCAGGCCGGCGTAATGGGCGAACAGGCTGCCGGCCACGCTGGCGAACACCGCCGACAGCACGAAGACCAGCACCTTGAAGCGGGCGGTGTCGACGCCGACCACCTCGGCCGCCACCTCCGACCCGTGGACGGCGCGCAGCGCCCGGCCCATCGGGCTGTCGATCAGGTTCAGCGAAAGCCAGACCACGCCCAGCAGGAACACGCCGACCACCCAGTACCAGACCTTCTCGCCATACAGCTCGACGCCGAAGATCCTGAACGGTTCCACCATCATGCCGTCCGGGCCGCCGGTCAGGCCGCTTTCGGTGCGCAGAACGATCGACACGATGATGCCGATGCCGAGCGTCGCCATGGCGAGGTAATGGCCCTTCAGCCGCAGGATCGGCTTGGCGACCAGGAAGGCCAGCAGCCCGACCGCCACGGCGCCGGCCAGCAGCGCCAGCACCGGCGGCCAGCCATAGCTGCCGACCAGCACGCCCGACGCATAGGCGCCGATACCGAAGAAGCCGGCATGGCCGAGGCTGATTTGCCCGGCATAGCCGATCAGCAGGTTCAGCCCGACGCAGACCACGGCGTTGAAGCCGGCCAGGATGGCGATGTCGAGGTAGAAGTTGTTGGGCAGGAAGGCCGGCAGGATCGCGATCACCGCGCCCAGTGCCAAAAGCCCGGTCAGCCGCCCGTGAAGGAGTGCGTTCATCGGTTGTACTGTCCTTACACCCGTTCGGTGCCGCGCTTGCCGAACAGCCCGTTCGGCATGAAGAGAAGGACGGCCAGGATGATGACGAAGGCCACCGCATCCTTGTAGGCCGAGGAGATGTAGCCGGCGCCCAGCGCCTCCGCGACGCCGACGATCAGCCCGCCGGCAACGGCGCCCGGCCCGTGGCCGAGGCCGCCCAGCACCGCGGCGGTGAAGCCCTTCAGCCCCAGCATGATCCCCATCTCGGTGTAGGAGAAGGTGATGGGCGCGACCACCGCCCCGCCGATGGCGCCCAGCGCCGCCGACAGCGCGAAGGAGGCGAGCACCACCCGCTTCACGTCGATGCCGACCAGCTGTGCGGCCAGCCGGTTGTGCGAGGTGGCGAGGATCGCCTTGCCGGTCAGCGTCTTGTTGAAGAACAGGCCGATGGCGACGATCAGCACGCCTGCGGTGCCCACCACCCACAGCGACTGCGGCTGCATCGAGGCGCCCAGGATCTGGATCGGCGTCTCGCCTGAAAAGGCATCCAGCCGCTTGAAATCCTTGCCCCAGACCAGCTCCGCCACGCCGCGCAGGAAGATCGACGCGCCGATGGTGATGATGATGAGGGTGACCGTGGAGGCGTTGCGCGCCCTCTCCACCGCGAATTTCGCCACCAGCACGCCGACCAGCATGGCGCCGCCGCAGCCGATCAGGATCGCCAGCGGCAGCGGCACGCCCGACGCGGTCAGGGTGGCCGACGCCATGCCGCCGACCATGATGAACTCGCCCTGGGCGAAGTTGATGACATGGCTGGCGTTGTAGATGATCGAGAAGCCGAGCCCCGCCAGCGCATAGATCGCGCCGATGGTCAGCCCCGACAGCATGTATTGCAGCAGTTCCGCGAACATCGTTGGGTTCCTGATGTTCCTCTCCCGCGCACAGTCCCCCCTCTCCCCCCCCGGGGAGAGGGTCGGGGTGAGGGGGATGCGTGGGGTGGATTGGCGGGAATGATCGCGGCATCACATTCTTGTGAGGCCACGCAATGCATCCCCCTCACCCTAACCCTCTCCCCAGGGGGGAGAGGGGATATGGATCGGCGGTTTACTTCACCAGAGCCCAGTCGCCCTGCTTGACCTCCACCATGTGGAAGGCGTCCAGCGTCAGGCCCATGTGGTCCTTGGCGCTCATGGTCACGGTGCCGCCGGTGCCGACATAGCCCTTGGTCTGCTCGATCGCGTCGCGCAGCTTGGCCTTGTCGGTGCCGCCGGCGCGCTTCACGGCGTCCAGCGCGATCATCAGACCGTCATAGGCATGGCCGGCGAAGGTCGAGACCTCGGTGTTGAAGCTGTCCTCGTAGACCTTGGTGAACTCGGTCACGACCTTCTTCTGCGGGTCGCTGTCGGGCAGTTGCGCGGCGACGACCAGACCGGCGGCCGGCAGGCGGACTCCCTCGGCGGCACCGCCGGCCAGCCGGATGAACTCCTTCGACGCGACGCCGTGCGACTGGTAGATCGGCAGCGAGATGCCGAGCTGGCGATAGTTCTTGGTCACCACCGCCGGCCCCTGGCCCAGGCCGAACACCAGCACCGCCTGCGCCGCGGCGTTGTTCTTGATCTTGGTCAGCTGGGCGGTGACGTCGGTGTCCTTGGCGCCATAGGTCTCGTCGGCGACCAGTTCGATCCCGCGCTCCTTGGCGACGGCGACGGTCTGCTCGCGGCCCGACTTGCCGAAGCCGGAATCCTCCGACAGCAGCGCCAGCTTGGTCAACCCACGCTTCTTCATGTCCTCCATCACCTTTTCCGCGGCCATGCGGTCGGTGTGGGGGGTCTTGAACACCCACTTCTTCACCGGCTCCACGATCACCACTGCGCCGGCCAGCGAGATGAACGGCACGCCGGCGCGTTCCACCAGCGGCACCGCCGCCATGGTCGCCGCTGTCGTGGTGCCGCCGACGATCACGTCGACGCCGTCGCTCTCGATCAGGCGCTTGGTGAAGGAGGCCGCCTTATCGGCGGCGCCGCCGTCGTCATAGACGGTCAATTGCACCTGACGGCCGTCGACGCCGCCGGCCTTGTTGATGCGGTCGGCATACAGCTCCAGCACCTTCTTCTCCGGATCGCCGAGGAAGGAGGCCGGGCCGGTGGCCGAGACGATGGCGCCGACCTTGATCGGGTCCGCGGCCTGCGCCGCCCCGGACAGCAGGCCGGACACCGCCGTCATGGCGGTCAGGGCGGTGAAGGCGATGGTGGCGAACAAGCGATTGCGCATGATGTCCTCCCTTGGGCTGCCCACCTTGACGCCGAACCGGGCAGGGGCCCGATCCCGGCGCGGCGGGACGATTTGCATCACATAATGTTTCAAACGAAACAGTTTCGAAAGAAGATTTTTGGCCGCCGTGACCACAATCGAAGTACGGATGTTGCCGTCCGCTTCCCCTTCCCTTTGCGATCCCTCCATCTTCGGCCCAGGGGATCGTCGTTTCGTTTTATGACACAAATTTGCTTTGATGATCCAACGTAGTGTATCACATTAATGATTGTCAAACGGAAAGTCCGGATTGCCTCCTATCGGCCGCCGCTGCGCTTTCCGCTCCGGTCGTCCGCGCTGTCGTGGCACTGGCCGAACCGGGTCCGGGTTTCGTATACAACTCCGTCGTGCCGCCTCGCCCGGCTCCACCCGCATCGCAAGCCGTATCCATAAGGACGTCCCCACCGCATGGCCCGCCCGCGCCGCCCCGAAGACCTTGCCGCCCAGCTGACCGAGACGATCGCGCCGCGGGCGAAGTCGCTGATCATCACCATCTATGGCGACGCCGTGCTGCCGCATGGCGGATCGCTCTGGCTGGGCAGCCTGATCGACCTGATGGGCCTGTTCGGGATGAGCGAGCGGATCATCCGCACCTCCGTCTTCCGGCTGTGCAAGGACGATTGGCTGACCAACACCCAGATCGGCCGGCGCAGCTTCTACCGCGTCACCGACAGCGGGAAGGAACGCTTCGCCGCGGCGGAGCGGCGAATCTACGCGCCGCTGGCCCGCGAATGGGACCGCGGATGGGACCTGCTGATGGTGCCGCCCAACGCGCTGGACGCGGAGACGCGCGACGCTCTGCGGCGGGAACTGACCTGGCAGGGCTTCGGCGCCGCCTCGGCCACCGTCTACGCCCACCCCAACTGCGACGAGGCGGCGATGCACCGCTCGCTGGCGGAGTTGGGGGTCGCCGACAAGATCGTCCACATGAAGGCCAGCCTGGACCGGGCGGAGGGGTTCGGGGCGCTGCGCGATCTGGTGCGCGGCTGCTGGGACGTCGATCAGCTCGAGCACGACTATGCGGCGTTTCTGGATCACTTCCGTCCGGTCTGGGCGGCGGTCGATGCCGCCGACACGCCGGATCCGGCGGCCTGCTTCGTCCTGCGCACGCTGATGATCCACGACTTCCGCCGCATCCTGCTGCGCGACCCGATGCTGCCGCCCGACCTGCTTCCGGCCGACTGGCCGGGTCAGGAATCGCGGATGCTCACCCGCAACCTCTACCGTCGGCTGGCCGGTCCGTCGGAAGCCTTCCTGATGCAGGCGGCGACCACCGCCAACGGTCCGTTGCCCGATGCGCAGCCCGCCTTCCAGGGCAGGTTCGGCGGACTGGAGAGCATCCCGGCCGGTTGACCTGCCCCCCTCCGACAATGACCCTGCGACAATGGGCGCCCGTCCCACCGGCCACCCTGGCCGAAAGCGTATACATAAAATGCAAGGAATCACGGTAAGCTGGGACCGTCGCCGTTCAATCCGGCCCTTTCCGGGATGCCGCCATGCTGACCATCGTCTACCGCAGCGAGGCTGTTGACCGACTGCCCTACAGCGCCCTCGCCGACATCTGCCTGTTCAGCGCCCGCAAGAACCGGGAGTTGGGAGTGACCGGCTTCCTGGTGGAGTTCGAGGGCATATTCCTGCAGGTCCTGGAAGGTGAAGCCGAGGTGGTGGAGCGGCTTTACGCCCGTATCGCCGCCGATCCGCGCCACCGCGACGTCGAACTGCTCCTGCGCGAAAATTCGGCCGGCCAACCCAATTTCGGCTTTTGGGCGATGAATTTCGGACCGCTCGACACCCCGACCTTCTGGCAGGCGGTGTTCGGTTCCCCGGTCCGGATCGAGGAGTTCCGCCGCAGGTCGCACGATGCCGACTTCGCGCTGGACGTGCTTGCCCGCGCCTACATGCATGCCTGCATCCTGGCTGATGTCGATCCCGCCACCCGAGAACTGGTGCACGGCAACATTCCCTGCTTCGTGGGCGGTTGACGCGGGCCTGACGCAGCCCCCGACGAAGCCCTCCATTTCGATACTGATTGACCGGATTAAGATCGCATGTCGAACGAATTGATTTAGATCAATTCGGCGTTTCCGCATGTCTTTCTTTACAAATCAATACTTTAGATCTCCGGTCTCGTCTCTTGATATGATACATAAATCGTTGAATACGTCTATTTTCCGTGTCATATAAAGACCACAGGGCGCCGATGGAAAAGTGAGCGCCCGCCGAAATGTCCCGGAGGAAACGCCCCCATGTCCAAGGACTACACCCCCATCGCCAATACGATGGAGTTCCCCCCCGCCACGCCGCAGCCGAACGTCTATCCGCTGTCCTGGGTGTCGCAGACCAAGAAGCTGGAAGAGGTCTACGCCGCCGCCCAGCGCGAGAACTGGGATCCGGCCAAGCTGCCCTGGGACAGCTTCGACGTGTCGCGCTACAGCTGGGAGGAACGGGAGGCCATCGCCTATTGGTGGACCATCCTGTCGGTGTTCGACGCGTCGGCCCCGCCGGTCTTCGCCCATGCCCTGATCAAGACCTACGAGGTGCATGAGGAGGATCCCGTCCGCCGCTGCTTCTTCTCCGTCACCCGGGACGAGCAGAATCACGAGCAGATGTGCGGTCTGGCCATCACCAAGCTGCTGGAGGCCACCAGCCCGCTGACCTACGAGCCGAAGACCGATCTCGGCCGCCGGCTGCAGAAGAACGCCCACTGGCTGTACTACAATGGCGGGCGCTATTGGGACGGCTACAAGAAGGCGGTTCCGAAATATTCGCTGGCCGTTCTGTTCAGCTCCTTCCTGATGGGGGAGATCGCGGCGGCGACCATCTTCCACCAGATGGCGGCCGGCTGCAGCGAGCCGGTGTTCAAGGAGGCCTTCCGCAACATCGGCCGCGACGAGGGCCGCCACATGGCGATCTGCATGTCGGTGATGGAACGCGACTATCCCCACCTGGCGGTGGAGGACAAGTCCGTCATCACCAAGCAGATCCGCGCCGGCTACCTGTTCCTGTCCGCCGTGCTGTTCGAACCGCCGCCCCAGTTCTGGGACCTGCCCGACGACTTCATCGCCACCCAGCGCGAGGCCGAGGCCATCGCCCGCAACGCCGGCTTCCACATCCCGGATTACGAGGCGAAGAAGGAGAACTGGCGCAACGCCATGCTGAACCTCAAGGGCGTGCTGGACCGCTACGGCATCCCGTTCCCGGCGATCCCCGAAGTCGGCATCACCGGCGAGGAAGTGCGGGATGTCGACATGGACGAGATCATTCCGGTGTTCTGAGGCGCCGGTCCGACTTGCCCCCACCCTAACCCTCCCCCGCTGGGCGGGGGAGGGGACTGCCGCTGAATACCGACAAAGCTCCTGTCCCCCTCCCCCGCCCAGCGGGGGAGGGTCGGGGTGGGGGCAAGTGTTTCCCGACCGATCAATTCCCAAGGATCCCCCCGGTGAGCCGCATCCGCCTCCACCCCTCGGGCCGTACGGTCGAGTGCCGTGACGGCGAGACCGTCCTGTCGGCGCTGGAACAGGCCGGCTATGCCCTGCCCAACAACTGCCGCGCCGGCGCCTGCGGCGAATGCAAGGTCAAGGTCCTCAGCGGCCAGTTCGACCAGGGCATGGTGCTGGACATGGCGCTGTCCCAGGGCGAGCGGAAGGACGGCTACGGCCTGATGTGCATGGCCAAGCCGATCTCCGACGAGCTGGTGATCGAATACGGCACCGCCGACGCCCAGCCCAAGCTGTTCCCGCCCCGCGAGAACGTGCTGTTCATCGTCACCGACCGCATCCCGCGCACGCCGCGCATCGTGGAACTGCGCCTGCGCCCTCTCGGCCAGCCGCTGCGCTACTGGCCGGGCCAGTATGTGATGCTGGGCGATGCCTCGGCCGGCGCGCCGCCGCGCTGCTATTCCATCGCCAACGCCCCCCGCCCGGACGGCGAGATCGTGTTGCAGGTCACCCGCGTCGACGGCGGTCCGACCAGCGCCTGGATCCACGACACGCTGACCGTCGGCAGCATGGTGAAGCTGTCCGGCCCCTATGGCACCTTCACCGGCGACCCTTCGGTGGACAGCCCGGTGCTGTGCATGGCCGCCGGCTCCGGCCTTGCCCCCATCCTGGCGCTGACCGACGCGGCGCTGCGCCGCGGCTACCGCCCGCCGGTGACCCTGCTGTTCTCCGCCTGCACCCGGGCGGATGTGTATGAGCTGGGGCTGCTCAGCTACTGGCAGGCCAAATACCGCAACTTCAAGGTCAAGGTGACCCTGACGCGCGAGGACGCTCCCAACCATCTGAAGGGCCGCATCCCCGCCATCCTGCCCGACCTGTTCCCCGACCTGTCCGGCCACGCCATCTTCACCGCCGGCAGCCCCGCCTTCGTCGACTCCTGCGTCACCGCCGCCCGTTCGCTCGGTGCCAGGGACGACCAGATCCACAGCGAAGGCTACGTTTCCCAGCACATCCCGGAAACGCTGCCGGCCGACCGGCTGATGGCGGTGGGATGACCGGGAGGCAGGATCCTCAAGCCTTGTGGACACCGGCGATGAAGCCGTCGATCTCGCGGGTCAAATCCTTCGACTGGCCGGCGAGCGCGGCGGCGGCGGCGAGCAGTTGGTCGGCCGCCGCACCGGTCTCGCCGGCCCCCGCCCGGATGTTGCCCATGCCGCCGCTGACCTCCTGCGCCCCGTCGGCGGCCCGGATCACGCTGCGGGCGATCTCCTGGGTCGCCGCCGCCTGCTGATCCACCGCAGCGGCGATCCCCGACGCGATGCGGCTGACCTGGGTGATGGTCTCGCTGATGCCATGGACGGCGGCCACCGCCTCCTGCGTCGCATCGCGGATGCCCTTGATCTGGCCGACGATGTCCTCGGTCGCCTTCGCGGTCTGGTTGGCGAGGCTCTTGACCTCCGACGCCACGACGGCGAAGCCCTTGCCCGCTTCGCCAGCCCGCGCCGCCTCGATGGTGGCGTTGAGCGCCAAAAGGTTGGTCTGCCCGGCGATGGAGTTGATGAGTTCCACCACCGCACCGATCCGCTCCGCACTGTCCGCCAGGACGGCGACCGCCTCGTCGGCCCGCTTGACGTCGGACACTGCGGCATCGGCGATGCGGGCGGAATCCGCCACCTGCCGGCCGATATCCTGAACCGAGGCGGACAGCTCCTCCGTCGCCGCGGCGGCGGTCTGCGCACTGTCGGCGGCGGCACTGGCGGAGGCGGCCACCTGCTCCGACCGGCCGAGGCTCTGGTCGGCGATGCCGGTCAGGGCGCGGGCGGTCGATTCGAGCTGCTGGGCGGACGAAGCCAGCGCCCCGGTCAGACCGCCGACGCGGGCCTCGAACGCTTTCTGCAATTCGGCCAGCGCCGCGGCGCGGGCCTCCTTGGCATGCCAGTCGGCCTGCTGCTGGCTGTCGAGCTCCCTTGCCCTGACCAGTCCCTCCTTGAACACCTCGACCGCGCGGGCCATGCCGCCCGCCTCGTCGTCGCGGTCGGCGCCCGGCACCGCGGCGTCCAGATCGCCGGCCGCCAACCGGTCCATGGCGGTGGTGACGGCGGCGACCGGCCGGGCGATACCGTCACCCACCTTCCAGGCCACCAGACAACCCAGCGCGACGCAGCCCAGGCTGACCAGCACGGTCAGCAGGGTCAGCCGGTTGGCGTCGGCCATCACGCTCGATTGCGGCGCCGCCACCATGAAGGACCAGGACCCATCCGCGCCGGAGAAGCGCACCGGGGCCAGCCGCAGGTAATGGGGGGCTCCGGCGAGTGTCACGATGCCGTCGAACGCCCGCCCCTCGGCGACGGCGCGTCGGGCCGCTTCCGGCAGATCGTCGGCCGCCTTCGACAGCTTGCCCTCTTCGGGATGGGCGACATAAATGCCCGACCCGGTCAGCACCGCGGCGAATCCGTCGCCATAGGGCTTCACCGAGCTGACCACATCGGTCAGGCCGGTCAGCGCCATGTCGACCCCGGTGACGCCGATCACGCGCCCGCCATCCATCACCGGCGCCGCGGCGCTGGTCATCAGCCGCTTGGTGAAGTCGTCGAGATAGGGCTCGGTCAGCACCGGCTTCCGCGCGACGGCTGCCGACTTGTAGTATTCCTTCTCCTGCACGTCGGAGAAGGGGTAGCCTTCGCTATCGTCGGCCTGCCCCCCCTGCGCGCCCGGTAGCCACAGCAGGCTCATCCGGCCGGTCTTGGGCAGGCCGAGAATCTCGGTGGAACGGTCATGTTCGGCAAAGGCCGCGTCCCGGCCGTCGAACCCGTCGTCGGCCATGTCCACCCATACCCCCGCATAGAGTGGATTGCCTTGCGCGACGCGGCGCAGATAGCGGTTCACCGTTTCACGCCGCGGGCTTCCGGTGGAGCGCTCCACCTCCACCAGTGCAGCGGTGGCACGGGCAGCGTCGAGAGCGGCGGAGATATCGGCGGAGACCCGCGCACCATGGCGGTCCGCCATCTCGGCAGCCAAGGTCAGGGCGGCCTTGTGCCCGGCGTCACGCGACAGGGACAGAGATACCGTCGTCACCGCGGCGGCACCCGCCGCCAGAACCGCCGCCACGCCGATGATGATCTTCGTCCTGAACCGAGCCTTCATGCCGCAAGCCTTCGTCCGGTCCGCCGAATGTTCGGAAATGAACGGAAAGGCGGCTCCAAATAGGGGTAAGGAGCGGCACTTTATAATCGATAACGATCGAAAGGCACGTCAATTCTCGGGATTGCCAGCTTCCCGGTTCAACCCCCCGCAGTTTGCGAACCGGCCGAACCAAATCACCGCGACCGATTGCCTGATCTTGTTGCAACTGCGAAAAAGGGGCGCCGGAAAGGCAGATGCCATCCCCGCCGGCGCCGTGTTCCACAACCTTACCCGGCAGGCTTCGCTTCAGCGGGCTCCATTTCAGGGATTTCGTTTCAGGAGGATGCCGAACTCCGCGTGTCTTCGGACACTTTACGGACCGTCGTACCGCACCACCTGCTGGTCGATGGCGCCGAACACGCTGGCGCCGTCATTGTCAAAAAGCTCGATCCGCACCCGGTCGCCGAAGCGCATGAAGGGCGTCTTCGGCGCGCCATGCTCGATGGTCTCGATCATCCGCAACTCGGCGAGGCAGGAATAGCCGACACCGCCGGCCGTGACCGGCTTGCCGGGGCCGCCGTCCAGCTTGTTCGACACCGTGCCCGACCCGATGATGCTGCCGGCCGCCAGATGGCGGGTCTTGGCGGCGTGCGCGATCAGCGTCGGGAAGTCGAAGGTCATGTCGACCCCGGCATCCGGGCAGCCGAAGGCCTCGCCGTTGAGCGTCGTCACCAGCGGCCGGTGCAGCTTGCCGCCGTCCCAGGCGTCGCCCAGCTCGTCCGGGGTCACCGCGACGGGGGAGAAGCTGGAGGCCGGCTTGGACTGGAAGAAGCCGAAGCCCTTGCCCAGCTCCGCCGGGATCAGGTTGCGCAAGCTGACGTCGTTGACCAGCATCAGCAGCCGGATCTGACCGCCTGCCGCTTCCGCCGAGATGCCCATCGGCACGTCGCCGGTGACGACGGCGATCTCCGCCTCGAAATCGATGCCCCAAGCCTCGGTCGCCGCCGGGATCGGGTCGGTCGGCGCCAGGAAGCTGTCGGAGCAGCCCTGATACATCAGCGGATCGGTCCAGAAGCTGGGCGGCATCTCCGCCCCGCGCGCCTTGCGGACCAGTTCCACATGGTTGACGTAGGCCGAGCCGTCCGCCCACTGGTAGGCGCGCGGCAGCGGCGAAGCCGCCGCGGCCGGGTCGAAGGGCCGGCCGGCCGCCGGATCGGCGTTCAGCGCGCGATAGGCCTCCTCCAGCTTCGGCGCCAGCGCCGTCCAGTCGTCCAGCGCTGCCTGCAGCGTTCGGGCGATCTCCGGCACCGGGGTGGCGCGGGTCAGGTCGCGCGATACCACGACCAGGGTGCCGTCGCGCCCGCCCGCCTTCAAACTTGCCAGCTTCATTGGTCTCTTCCCTTCCTTGGAATTCAGCGTCCGGCGACCTTGACCCTTGTTTCGGGTTGGCCGCTCATTTCGCCTTCCAGCTGTCGGCGTAGCCGCCCCATTCGACGCCTTCCATCGCCTGATAGACGTCCAGCGGATCGCGGGTGTCGATCATCACCGCGACCTCGTCGGTCTCCTTGCGCTCGAATTTCTGCGCCACCTCGTAGGCCTTCGGGTGCGGCCCGTGCGGGAAGCCCGAGGGGTGATAGGTGACCATGCCGGGATGGATGTTGTCGCGCGAGAAGAACTGGCCGCGGTGATAGAACAGCACCTCGTCGAAATCCTCGTTGGAATGATAATAGGGCAGCTTCAGCGCCTCCGGGTCCGACTCGATGGGCCGCGGCACGAAGGTGCAGATGATGAATCGCCCGGCAATCCAGGTGCTGTGCGCCGAGGGCGGCAGGTGGTAGCGGTGGCTCATCAGCGGCCGGATGTCGCGCCAGTTCAGCCGCACCGGCGCCAGATCGCCGTGCCAGCCCACCGCGTCCAGCGGGTTGAACGGATAGGTCATGGCGCAGAGCTGCCCACGCTTCTTCACCCGGACCAGAGTCTCGCGCTCGTTCTTCTGCGCCTGGAATGCGTCGTCCAGCGCCGGGACGTCCAGCACCGCCGGGTCGAAGATGGCATGGGTGCCGACCAGCCCCTTGTGCGGCAGCTTGTAGGCGTCGTTGGTGGCCTCCACCATCAGCACCATCACCGCTTCGTCCGTCTCCAGCCGCCAGCAGGTGTTGCGCGGCAGCACGACATAGTCGCCCTCGCGCACCTCCAGATGGCCGTAGTCGCAGAAAAGGTGGCCGCCGCCCTGGTGAAAGAACAGCAGGTCGTCGCCATCAGCGTTGCGGACCAGATGTTCCATCCTGCCCTTGAACCGCCATAGCCGCACCTGGGTCGCCCCGTTGCCCATCAGGGCCGGCGCCTCCAGCGGGCAATCCGGCATGTGGTCCACATGGTTCAGGTCGAAGGCGCGCGGGCGCAGCGGCCCGTCGAAGCTGGTCCAGCCGGTCGGCGGATGGCCATGGTGCATCTGGGTCGCCGGGCCGAAGAAGCCCTCGCGCCCCATCTCGCGCTCGTAGGTGCCGGCGGGAAGCCGGACATGGGCCTGGCGCGACGCGGTGCCTTCGACCTTCGGAAACGAAATCCAGTTCTTCATGGCGCTTCCCCTTCAACTCCGCCGGCCGCTTCCGTATCGGGCACCGGCGGGCTTGTTCCGTTGGCGTCATTTTAGTTTCGTTTGAAACTGTTGCAAGAGCCAAATTCCGGCGCAGGATGGGGACACCCGCGATTCTTCCCACAGACGATGCCCGCCGATGCCGTCCGCACGCCGACCCCGCTCCGCCTCATCCGCATCATCCAAATCCGCATCCGGGCCGGCGGATCGGCCGGCGCTGCACCTGACGCGCTTCCTGCCCTACCGGCTGTCGGTGCTGGCCAACACGGTCAGCCACACGCTGGCCAAGCTCTACGAGAAGCGCTTCGGCATCACGATCCCGGAATGGCGGATCATCGCCGTGCTGGGCGGCGGCGAGACGATGAGCGCGGGCGAGATCGCGCAGCGCACCGCGATGGACAAGGTGCAGGTCAGCCGCGCCATCAGCCGCATGCTCGAATCCGCGCTGATCATCCGCGAATCGGGCGACACCGACCGGCGCAAGGCCCTGCTGACCCTGACGCCCAAGGCGCTGGCGATCTATGCGGAGATCGTCCCGATGGCTCTGACCTATGAGGAAGAGGTCACCGACGCCCTGTCGATCGACGAGCGCGCACAGCTCGACACGCTATTGTCGAGGCTGCAGGCCCGCGCCGACCAACTGGCTGCCCGCCCTGCGCCGATTGCACCCAAGATGGAGGCAGCGCCGGTCAGGGAAGATTGACACGCTGCAGCCGATGCGACCACAGGTCGCGAAGCTCCGGCGACTTCTCCTCCTTCACGCGCTTTGGTGGACTGCCTAAGACTGCAGGTGGCCGGCATGGTTCTGGCCGCCTTCGTCCCCACTTCCACTCCATCGCCCGCCGGAGGCCGCATGACTGGGTCCACGATCAGCATCCGCCCTCTCGACCTGCACAGCGCATCGGCGGCGGAATGGGCGGCCTTCCATCAGTTCCGCCGCATCCGCCACGCCGACTCCTGCCGTGACGAACCGCTGCTTCCCGATGCGGCGGTCGAGGCGTCTCGGCGCAAGCGGAGCCACTATTGGCAGCATGTGGGTTGGGCGGCTTGGGAGGATACAGGGGGCGGCGAGCGGATCGTCGGATACATCCATGCCGATCTGCCGGACGTGAATCATCCGGAAATGGCATCCAACGGCAACCAGATGTTCGTTCACGGCAGCGTCTGCAAGGAATTCCGCCGCCGGGGCATCGGTACCCGCCTTCTCGGCAAGGTCGGCACCCTGGCGGCAACTGCCGGGCGCAGTCTCGTGACGTCCACCACCGAACAGGAGGACGGTCACGCCTTCCTGCGTCACTTCGGTGGGGAGGAAAAGATGCGCTACGAAGAAAATCACCTGCGCCTCGACCGGGTCGATTGGACGATGGTGGAGCGCTGGTACGCCGCCCTTCCCGCCGATCTTTCGCTCACGACCTATGCCGGCCGTGTGCCGATGACGGCGTTCGAGCGGATGCTGCCGGCCATCAACGCGATGATCGCCGACATTCCGCGCGACCGGATGAGCATCCCGGTCATCGAAAACTCCGCCTCGATGATAGAGGACTGGTACGCACGGATTGGCCAACAGGATGGCCGACATCATCTGCTGGCGCTGACGGATGCGAACGGCGAACTTGCCGCCATGGCGGATCTGCTCTGGTTCCCCGATACCCCCGACCGCGCCGGCCACAATCTGATGGGGGTTCGGCGGGACCGGCGCGGACAGGGGCTTGGCAAGGCGATCAAGGCCGCCGCGCTGCTGCACGTCCGGAAGTCGCTGCCGACCGTGGAATTGATGACGACGGGCAACAATCAGGTGAACGCGCCGACGCTGGCGATCAACCGCCAACTGGGCTTCTTCACCCAACGCAGTGGCGGGTTCTACGAGATCGCGGCGGACGCCCTGCCCCGAGGGTGAGGGATCACCCTCCCTTCACCTTGTGCAGCGGCTGGCTCGTGCCGGCATCGACGCGGCCGCGGCCGGGCTCCTCCGCCTCCAAGGCTTCGCAGGCCACCATGGTGGCGAGCGAACGGCGAGCCAAGCGCTGGTACTCGTCGGTCCCCTCCGACTTCCAGGCGATCTCGTCAGGGCGCAACTCGCGCATCACCTTGGCCGGCAGACCGGCGACCAGCGTGCGCGGCGGCACGACGAAGCCGGCCTTGATGAAGGCCATCGCGGCGACCACCGACTCCTCGCCGATCTCCGCCCCGTCCATCACCACCACATTCATGCCGACCAGCGCGTTGCGGCGGACGATGCAGCCGTGCAGCACCGCGCCATGTCCGACATGCCCGTCCTCCTCGACGATGGCGTCATGCCCGGGGAAGGCGTGGAGCGTGCAATTGTCCTGCACGTTGCTGCCCCGCTGCAGCACGATCCGGCCGAAATCGCCGCGCAGGCTGGCGCAGGGGCCGACATAGCAGCCGGGGCCGACCACCACGTCGCCGATCAGCACCGCGGAGGGATGGACGAAGGCGGTCGGATCGATGACGGGAATCACCCCGTCGATGGCATAGACGGTCGGACGCGGCAAGGTGGGCGTGATGGTGGGAGCGGTCATGATTGGCGTTCCTCGGTGTCTCTATCCGGTCTTTTGCCGCAAGGCTACACCGCCGCCCCCTGTACGCGATACTGATTTTCCGTCATAGTAGCCTTACCTGTATCGCTTCCAAATCGCTCGCGTTGAACGCTTGATTGGTATCATTTGAAACTGTATCGTTGGCAACCATAACGGTTCGTTACAAGCCGGCGCGCAAAAGCGCCCGACCATGGTTTCCGGAGGAGGAAACGCCCAATGCACGCGACCTTCAGCTATCCCAAATACAGCTTCATACCGTCGGAGGAACAGCGCACCGGCACCGTCCGGCGCCATCCGGTGGTGGTCATCGGCGCCGGGCCGGTCGGGCTGACCGCCGCGCTCGATTTCGCGCGCAAGGGCGTGCCGGTGGTGGTACTCGACGCCGAGGATACCGTCAGCGTCGGCAGCCGCGCCGTCTGCTATGCCAAGCGCGCGCTGGAGGTGTGGGACCGGCTGGGCGTCGGCCGGCGCATGATCGACAAGGGCGTGGTGTGGAAGATCGGCAAGGTCTTCAACGGCGACCGCATGGTCTACCAGTTCGACCTGCTGCCGGAGCCGGACCACAAGATCCCCGCCTTCATCAACCTCCAGCAATATCATCTGGAGGATTTCCTGGTCACCGAGGCACGCAAGAACGACCTGATCGACCTGCGCTGGCTCTCCCGCGTCATCTCGGCCAAGCAGGAAGCCGATCATGTCGTGCTTCAGGTGGAAACGCCCGATGGCGTCCATGCGGTCGAGGCCAATTGGGTGATCGCCTGCGACGGCGCCAAATCGTCGGTGCGCAAGATGCTGGGGCTGGAGTTCCAGGGCGAGGTGTTCAAGGACCGCTTCCTGATCGCCGACGTGGTGATGAAGGCCGATTTTCCAGCCGAACGCTGGTTCTGGTTCGACCCGCCCTTCCACCGCAAGCAGTCGGCCCTGCTGCACATGCAGCCCGACAATGTCTGGCGCCTGGATTTCCAGCTGGGCTGGGACGCCGACCCGGAGGAGGAGAAGCGGCCGGAGCGCGTCATCCCCCGAGTCCAGGCGATGCTGGGCGCCGACACGCCGTTCGAGCTGGAATGGGTGTCGGTCTACACCTTCCAGTGCCGCCGGCTGGAGCGGTTCCGCCATGGCCGCATCCTGTTCGCCGGCGATTCGGCCCATCAGGTCTCGCCCTTCGGCGCCCGCGGCGCCAACAGCGGCGTGCCCGACGCCGATAATCTGGTGTGGAAGCTGGCGCTTGTGCTGGACGGCAAGGCGCCGGAGTCGCTGCTGGACAGCTACAGCGACGAACGGGTGGCGGCGGCGAAGGAGAACATCCTGAACTCGACCCGCTCCACCGACTTCATCACGCCGAAAAGCGAGATGAGCCGCGTCTTCCGCGACGCCGTGCTGGAACTTGCGGTCGACCAGCCCTTCGCCCGCTCTCTGGTCAATTCCGGCCGGCTATCCACGCCGACCACCTATACCGACAGCCCGCTGAACACGCCGGACAGCGACGTTTTTGCCGGCAGGATGGTGCCGGGCGCGCCGGCCACCGACGCGCCGGTGGAACGCGACGGCCAGCCGGGCTGGTTGATGGAGGCGCTGGACGGCCGCTTTACCGTGCTCTACGCCGCGGGTGACGGCGTGGTCCCGGCGGAGGTGGCGGAGGCGCTGGACGGCCTTGCCACCGGACCGCTGCCGCTTGCCTGGCATGTGGTGACGGAGCGCCGCCGCGGCATCGCCGGAGAGCTGGTGGACAGCGCCGGCCGCCTGCGCGAGCGCTACGACCTGACGCCCGGCAGCGTCTATCTGATCCGCCCCGACCAGCACATCGCCGCCCGCTGGCGCCGCTTCGACGCCGCCGCCCTGTCCGCCGCGCTCGCCCGCGCCACCGGCCGCTGATTCCCGAATTCTGGAGCCCTCCCATGGCCAAGCTGATGACCGAGCAGCGTTTCGCCAGCCCGGACGACGTCTATCAACTGCTGATCGACAGCCACCGCGACCTGACCCCCGACCAGAGCACCCGCCTGAACGCCAAGCTGATCCTGCTGCTCGCCAACCACATCGGCGACGCCGAGGTCCTGGCCGAGGCGCTGCGGGTGGCGCGGCAGGGGGTGGAATGAGGGACTCGTGGTGCGAAGTTAGACCCCCACCTAACCTCCCCCGCTGGGCGGGGGAGGAACTGCCGCCACTCTCCTGCATAAGCGCTTGTCCCCTCCCCCGCCCAGCGGGGGAGGGTTAGGGTGGGGGCATCGTCAGCCACCTCTCCCACTGACGCCAAGCCCAAGATGGCGTACAAAAGCGCAAGCCCCCCTTCCCTTGCGGAGACTGCGCCCGCCATGACCCTGCGCCGCCTGATCGCCCTGCTGTTCATGCTGTCATGGTGCGGACCGGCGCTGGCCGAAGGGCTGGTGCAAACGCCGCTGTCGATCCCCGCGCGCTTCCCCGACGGATCCTCCGCAACGTTGGAGGCGATGCTGCTGCGGCCGGACGGTCCTGGTCCCTACCCCATCGCGATCATCAGCCACGGCACCCCGCGCGACCCGGCGGAGCGGGCGCAGATGACGCCGTTGCGCTATCTGCCGGAAGCCCGTGAGTTCGCCCGGCGCGGCTGGGCGACGGTGGCGGTGATGCGGCGCGGCTATGGCGGATCGGACGGTCCCTACAGCGAGACGACCGGCGCCTGCAACAACCCCGACTACCTGCATTCCGCCCGGCAGAGCGCCGAGGACCTGCGTCAGGCCGTCCGCCATGTGGCGACCCAACCCTATGCCGATCCCGGCCGCATCATCGCGGTGGGCGTGTCGGCCGGCGGGCTTGCCAGCATCGCGCTCAGCGCCGATCCCCCGCCCGGGCTGAAGGCGGCGATCAGCTTCGCCGGCGGGCGCGGCTCCATAGCCGACAACGAGGTCTGCCGGGAGGAGCGGCTGGTCGCCGCCTTCGGCACGCTGGGCCGCAGTTCGCGCGTTCCGACCCTGTGGATCTATGCCGAAAACGACCTGTTCTTCGGCCCCGATCTCGCCCGCCGCCTCTGGGAGGCTTTCACCCATGAAGGCGGCCGGGGCGAGTTCATCGCGGCACCGCCGCACGGCAAGGATGGGCATTCCTTCTTCAGCGCGGCGATTGCGGATTGGACGCCGATGGTCGACGAATTCCTGGCGCAGAACGGGCTGGTCCCGCGCCGGACGCCGATCGCGCTGACCTTGCCGGCTCTGCCGCCGCCGCCCGAACTGTCCGCCGCGAACCGGGCAAAGTTCCCCGCCTATGTCGCGGCCGGCGGCAACAAGGCCTTCGCCGTGTCGCCCGACGGCGCCTATGGCTGGAAATCCGGCCTGCGCGGCCTGGACGCGGCGCAGGAGGGCGCGCTGGAGACCTGCGCGAAGCATACCCGCCAAAGCTGCCGCATCGCCTACCTGAACGACCGCCCTGCCGGTGCCGATTTGGCCGCCACGCCGATGGAGGAACCGCGCGGCACGCAAGTCAGGCTGGAGCCGCCTCCCGAGCTGTCCGACGCCAACCGGCCGAAATTCAGCGCCTATCTTGAAGCGGCCGGCCGCAAGGCCTTTGCGGTGTCGCGGGACGGCGCCTTCGGCTGGAAGTCCGGCATGTCCAGTGAGGACGCCGCCCGCCGCGGTGCCCTGGACAACTGTGCCAAATACACCCGCCACACCTGCTATGTAGTGATCGTCGACGACCGGCCGCTGCGGTGAGGAAAGGTTGGGGAACCCGCACTGCCGCATCAGGCAAAGAAAAAGGCCCGTCCGGCATCCCGGACGGGCCTTTCTCGCAACAATCACCCCCGCGTCAGCGCGGAGCCAGCACCATGACCATCTGGCGGCCTTCGAGCTTCGGCATCTGCTCGACCTTCGCCAGTTCGGTAAGCTCGTCGCGGACGCGGACCAGCACGTTCATACCCAGATCCTGGTGCGCCATTTCGCGGCCGCGGAAGCGCAGGGTCACCTTGACCTTGTCACCTTCCTCGAGGAAACGGCGCGCCGAGCGCATCTTCACGTCATAGTCGTTGTCATCGATGTTCGGCCGGAGCTTGATCTCCTTGACCTCGATGATCTTCTGCTTCTTGCGGGCCTCGTTCGCCTTCTTCTGCGCCTCGTACTTGAACTTGCCATAGTCGAGGATTTTACAGACAGGCGGTTCGGCCTGGGGAGCAACCTCGACCAGATCGAGGCCGGCATCCTCAGCGGCCAGCAAAGCATCGCGCAACGACACCACCCCCATCATCTCGCCATCGGCACCGACGAGACGAACGGAACGAGCCGAGATCTCCCGGTTAACCCGCGGGCCATCGCGGGTCGGGGCGGCTTCGGACGGGATCCTGGCTATGGACGCTTCTCCATGGTCTGAAACCACGCAGAGGCCGGCCGTCCAGAGGAGCGGCCGGCGGCGTCGCGTGGTCGGTTAAAACGGCGAGTCGGTCACGGTTTCGCCTGCGGGCGATTTCGCTTCCTCAACCAGTTTAGCCACGGCAGCGTCGAGGGCAAGAATTTCCTGATCCTTGCCGCCCAGCACGCGGAGCGCGACCGTCCGCTCGTCTGCCTCGCGCTTTCCGACAACCAGCATCAGCGGCACCTTCTGCAGGCTGTGCTCACGGACCTTCAGGTTGATCTTCTCGTTGCGGGTGTCGAGCTCGACGCGCAGGCCCTTGCGCTTCAACAGCTTGGCCACTTCCTCGGCATAGCCGTCGGCCTCGCTGGTGATGGTGGCGACGGTCACCTGCACCGGCGACAGCCACAGCGGGAACTTGCCGGCGTAATGCTCGATCAGCATGCCGATGAAGCGCTCCATCGACCCCAGGATCGCCCGGTGCAGCATGATCGGCCGGTGGCGCGCGCCATCCTCGCCGATATAGCTGGCATCGAGTCGTTCCGGCAGGTTCGGATCGTACTGCAGCGTGCCGCACTGCCAGGTCCGGCCGATGGCGTCGGTCAGGTGGAATTCGACCTTCGGTCCGTAGAAGGCGCCCTCGCCCGGCAGTTCCTCGTACTCCAGCCCGGCGTCGCGCAGCGCCTGGGCGAGCGCTCCTTCGGCCCGGTCCCACAGCTCGTCGGCGCCGGTGCGGACGTCCGGACGCAGCGCCAGTTTCACCGAGATCTTGTCGAAGCCCAGATCCTTGTAGACGCCGAGCTGCAGCTTGAAATACTCGGCCGCCTCGCTCTGCACCTGATCCTCGGTGCAGAAGATGTGGGCGTCGTCCTGGGTGAAGGCACGCACGCGCATGATGCCGTGCAGCGCGCCCGACGGCTCGTTGCGGTGGCAGGCGCCGAACTCCGCCATGCGGATCGGCAGGTCGCGGTAGGAACGCAGGCCGTGGCGGAAGATCTGCACATGGCCGGGGCAGTTCATCGGCTTGATGCCCAGCAGCTTCTCGCCGCCGTCGGCCTCCACCTTGAACATGTTGTCGCCATACATGTCCCAATGGCCCGACGCCTTGAACAGCGAGCTGTCGATCAACTGCGGCGTCTTGACCTCGACATAGCCGGCGCCCTTCAGCTTGGTGCGGATGTAGGTTTCCAGCGTCTGGTAGAGCGTCCAGCCCTTCGGATGCCAGAAGACCGAGCCGACCGCCTCCTCCTGCACATGGAACAGGTCCAGTTCCTTGCCCAGCTTGCGGTGGTCGCGCTTCTCCGCCTCCTCGATCTGGTGCAGGTAGGCCTTCAACTCCTTCTCGTCGCGCCAGGCGGTGCCGTAGATGCGCTGGAGCATGGGGTTGCGGCTGTCGCCGCGCCAATAGGCGCCGGCCACCTTCATCAGCTTGAAGCCCTGCCCGACCTTGGCCGTCGTCATGGCGTGGGGACCGCGGCACAGATCCAGCCAGTCGCCCTGGCGGTAGATCGACACCGGCTCGCCCTGCGGGATCGCCTCGATCAGCTCGGCCTTATAATGCTCGCCGAGATTCTTGAAGTAGGCGACGGCTTCGTCGCGGTCCCAGACCTCGCGAACGATCGGGATGTCGGCCCCGACGATCTCGCGCATCTTCGCCTCGATCTTCTCCAGATCCTCGGGCGTGAACGGCTCGTCACGCGCGAAGTCATAGTAGAAGCCGGTGGCGATCGACGGGCCGATCGTGACCTGCGTGCCGGGATACAGCTTCTGCACCGCATCGGCCAGCACATGGGCGGCGTCGTGGCGGATAACCTCGAGAGCGTCGGCGTGGTTGCGCGTGACGATCTCGATCTTGGCGTTGGTAGTGACGGTGGTGGTGAGGTCCTTCACCGTGCCGTCGATCTTGACGGCAAGCGCATCTTTGGCAAGGCGCGAACCGATGGACTGGGCGATCTCAAGCCCCGTCACCGGCCGGTCGAACTCCCGCACGCTGCCGTCGGGCAGCGTGATGGCGATGTTGGACGTCACCGAAGTCACCATTTACTAGTGTTGGTCTCACCCGCATCGGGTGCCCGGACAGGACCGGGAACGCGAAATTTCCATCGCCACGTGGGGGAATGTCAAGCGCGGTGGCCGAAATCAAGGCCTCCAGGCAACTCATGGCTTTATTTTTGCCACGCTTGCCGTATATCCTGTGAATATCCGGCTCGATGGCATTTCCATGCCATATCGCAGCGTCAAGGAGGCCACGTCCATGCAGGTCCAACTCGCCCGATGGGGCAACAGCCTGGGCATCCGCATCCCAAAGGACATCGCCAGTCAAGTGGGGCTGCGAGATGGCGCAAGGGTCGATATTCACGCCGAAGGCGACCGGATCGTCATCACCGCGGACCGCCCCCGTTACAGCCTCGATGAACTCATGAAAGGCGTCACGCCGGAGGCGATGCGGGATGCGTTCGACTGGGGTCCTGACGTCGGCCGCGAGATCGTCGAAGAATGACCGAAGAAGAATGGCAACCGGAAGCAGGCGATCTGATCTGGACCGACTTCGATCCTCGCACGGGGCGCGAGCAAGGCGGGCGAAGACCGGCACTGATCGTGTCGCCCTGTGCATTCTGGCAAGCGACGCGCTTTGCAATCGTATGCCCGATCACCACGCGCGTTCGCCCATTTCCCAGCAGTGCCGTCCTGCCGCCGGGTCTGCCGATTTCCGGTGAAATCCTGACCAGCCATGTCCGCAGCATCGACACCATGGCCCGGCCGGTGCTGTTCTCCGGCGCACGCATCCCATCTGCTATCCTGGCAGAGGTGCGCGGAAAGCTCGCGGCGCTGATCGGGCTTTAGAATTCCACCCTCACTCCGGCTTCCGGCTCAGCCGCGGTTCGCCGAACAGATAGCCCTGGCCGAAGTCGAAGCCGGTGTCGAGCACCTCGACCAGCTGGTTCTCGGTCTCGATCTTCTCCACGATGAGGTCGATACCGTCAGCGGCGCAGCGGCGGCGCAACTCCCGGATGCGTTCGGCATTGGCGGGGTCGAGCACCAGGGCGCGGTCCAGCTTGATGCAGCGGAACTCGTGGCGCAGCAGCCGGTCGACGTCGATGGCGAGATCCGTCACCTGATCCATCGAGAAGCGGAAGCCCAGCCGCGCCAGCTGCGACAGGATGCCCATGGTCACTGCCCCGCCGGCGCTCAGGGCATGCTGGCTCAGTTCGAACACCAGCTTCGGCACCAGGGCGTGGTTCTGCGCCATCATGTTCAGGAACTGGCGCATGAACTCCGCGTCGGCCAGCGTCGCGGCAGAGATGTTGGCGAAGAAGCCGATGGCGTGCTGGCGCCGCTCCGTCTCGCGGATCAGCTGGACGCAGCGGACCAGCTGCAGGTTGTCGATGGTGGCGATCAGCCCCTCGCGCTCGGCGATGTCGAGATAGCGGTCGGGCATGATCTGCTGCCCGTCGGCGGCCCGCACGCGCGAGAACACCTCGTAAAAGCGGTGCTTGCGCTGGGGCAGGCTGACGATGGGCTGGAGATATACGTCGATGCGGTCGGCCTTCAGCGCGTCGCGCACCGCCTCCAGCACCGCGGCGTCATCCATCGGCGCGGACGGCGCAGCGGCGGACGGCGCAGTGGCGGACGGGGCCGGCGCGGGACGGCGCTCCGCACTGGCGGCCGGTGGACGGGGAGCCCGCCGTTCGGTCAGGCGGGCGACCAGCGACTGCAGAAGCCTCACCTCCTGCATCACCGCGTCGTAGCGGCCCCCGCCGTCGGACTGGGCACCGGGTTCGGCGGCGAACCGCTGCTCCAGAAGGTGGGCCAGTTCCTCCACCCGGTCGTTCAGACGGGCGAGGCGGCGGGCGGCCTTGCGCTCGCGTTCCAGCCGGGTCACCACGTCATGGACCAGCGCCCCGGCCAGCACCACCAGCGCGCCGGCCATCCACGCCAGCAGCGGATCGGCCTCCGGGCGTAGCGCCCATAGAGCGGCACCGGCGGAAATTCCGGCGATCAGGTAAGCCAGCGCATAGACAAGGTGCGTCAGCAGGGTCATCGCAGGAACCACGGTGGTGGAAACGGTAGTGCCGGGGCGGAAGTCGGCGGTCAAGGCCTTCATTAGGATGCGGAGCCTTCGGCACGGGCATGGCACGGACCGGGCGGGCATCCCCACTCACTGTCGGGACACCCGTTTGACGATCCGTTAATGCTACGCCCCTGCACGCCGCATCCTGCGCGGTTTCAGCGGTGATCCCTCAGCGGAGATCCGCCCCCACCGCCTCGGCGACCGAGCGGAAGCCGTCGCGGCGCAGCAGTTCCGCCAGTTCGCGGCGGATGCGGTGGACCACCGCCGGCCCGGCATAGACCATCGCCGAATAGAGCTGAACCAGCGAAGCGCCGGCCCGGATCTTGGCATAGGCGTCCTCGCCCGTCGCCACGCCGCCGACGCCGACGATCGGCAGCTTGCCGCCGGTCAGCGCGTAGATCTCGCGCAGGACGGAAGTGGAGGGTTCGAACAACGGAGCGCCTGACAGGCCGCCGGCCTCGCTGCGCATCGCCGCCGGGATGCCGTCGGGCCGGGAGATGGTGGTGTTGGAGACGATCAGCCCGTCGATGCCGGACTCCAGCGCCACCGCCGCGATGTCGCTCTTGTCCTCCACCGTCAGGTCAGGGGCGATCTTCAGCAGAAGCGGCGGATTGCGGGTCAGGCCGCAGGCGGCCCGCGCCTCCAGCACCCGTTCCAGCAGGGCGCGCAAGGGATCCCGGCCCTGCAGCGCGCGCAGGCCCGGCGTGTTGGGGGAGGAGACGTTGACGACCAGATAATCGACCAGCGACGCCAGCCGGCGCACGCCGATCACGTAATCGTCGGCGGCGTCGACCGTGTCCTTGTTCTTGCCCAGGTTGGCGCCGACGATGCCGGGAGCGCGCCTGGCCGCCGCGCGGCGGCGCTCCAGCCGCTGGGCGAAGGCTTCCAGCCCCTCGTTGTTGAAGCCCATGCGGTTGATGACCGCCCGCTGCTCCACCAGCCGGAACAGGCGAGGACGCGGGTTGCCGGGCTGCGGCCGCGGGGTGACGCTGCCCGGCTCGACGAAACCGAAACCGAGGTTCAGCATCGCGTCGACCACTTCGGCATTCTTGTCGAAGCCGGCGGCGAGCCCGACCGGGTTGGTGAAGTCCAGCCCCCAGACGCGGGTGTGCAGCGACGGTTCGTCCTTGCCACGGGCCGGCGGGACCAGTCCGGTCTTCAGCGCCTTGATGGTCAGGCCATGCGCGGTCTCTGGGTCGAAGCGGAACAGCAGCGGCCCGGCAAGCGGATAGAGGTCGATCACGGAACGAGATCCTGGAGGGTGAAGGGAAAGCCGGCCGGGAAGACGTGGCGCCCATCCGGCCCCAGCGGCAGCGGGTCGACCCGCAGCACGGCATCCACCGGCAGTGGCCCGTAAAGATGCGGGAACAGCTGTCCGCCGCGCGAGGGTTCCCAACGCAGGGCGGCACCCAGCCGGTCGGCGTCCACCGTCAGCAGCAGCAGGCCGTCCTGGCCGGCCCGATGCTTGGCGGCGCTCTCCACCACCTGTCCGGCGGTGGAGAAATGGATGAAGCCGTCCTGGACATCCTGCGACGAACCCGGGTAGCTGCCGGCCGGGCGGGCGGCGTCCCACTCGTCCGCGCGGCACATGTGGTGGATGATTCGGTCGGTCATGATGGTCGGACACTATCCCAAGGCGCGGCCACCGGCCAGACGCATCAAAGCCGCAGCCCGAAAGCCGCAGTTACCCACTGTGCGGGGCGTCCCATGCGGTCGGGTCCGGCAAACCCTGGATCACAACGCAAGATCGACTCCCCGAATGCAATTACGCACGCGTCGCGCGTTGCATTTTGCAAAGCACACTCGAAACTATTCGGCATTTTGCGGGTATTTTTGAGTTTCCGGGGCCTTCGTTCCTGCCTAAACGGCGGGCCATCCAGTTCAACCCCTGCGATTCCAAGGGCCGAAGCCGCCTTCGCAGATTGGCACCGCTTTTGCTGTGACAGAAGCAAGTCAACGGAGGACCCGTCATGAACGCGATTTCCATGAGCCTGATGAAGAAGACCCAGTCCTGCGACACGGACCTGGGCGCCTCGGTCACCGCCATGGGCGCGCTGTGCGAGCCGGGTCAGACCGCGGTCCCGCTGAAGCCGAGCGCCACCATGCTAGCGGCAGGCGCGCGCGCCGGCGGCGTGTCGGTCGAAGTGGCCTGGAAGATCTACCAGGCGATGATCCACCACGCCGACTGAGCCGACTCGCCCGTTTCGGCCGTTGACGGTCAGCGCCGTCCGCCCTCGAAGGGCATGAAGCCGGAATCGAGCTTGGTCTCGATCCGCAGCAGATGGTCGGTCAGGCGCTGTTCCACGTCCTTGAGCGTCGCGAAGGAGACGTAGGTCTTCGCGACCTCCAGCTTGTATGCGGCAAGATTCTCGCGCACCTGTGCCTGAGCCTCCTCCGCCCGGGCGCGCAATTCGTCCAGCGCGCTGTCGGCATCCTTGCGCACCCGCGCGATCAGCCAGAACAGCCCGCCCATCGCCGGCAGTTCGACCGCGGTGATCCACCAGGCGAGATCCAGGCCTCCGGTCAGAGTGTCGTGCATCGGGGTCTCCTGTGGTTGAGGTGGGGAAACGACTCAAAGCTCCCAATCCGACGGCGCCACCACCGTGCCGATACCCCGCCAGTCGGGGCGGCGTTCGGGCGGGGCCGCCGCGTCTTCGAAACGGAAGGGTTCGGCATTGAGGCAGCCGGCCACCGCGTCCAGGCCGTCGTCGGGCCCGCGGTAGCGGCCGTCCGGACGCCAGTCGCGCATTTCCCGGATCAGCGGCGTGTCCCATACCGACCGGTGGGCCAGCAGGCGGCGGTCGGCCATCAGGGCATTGAAGGCCTCCGTGATCCGCTGGGCCTTGGGCTTGCGGCTGGTCTGCTCGACCACGCCGACGGCCAGCCGGTCATGGCGCAGCCGTTCGCGCAGCAGGCCGGGCAGGAAGCGGCCCAAGCCGTTGATTTCGATATGGATCGACGACAGGTGGTTGTCGGCGATAAGGCGGGAGACCTGACCGCATTGCTGATCGGCCTCCGTCTCTTCCAAACGCGGGTCGACCGCCAGATACAACACCCGGTGCAGGTAGAACCGGTTGTCGGTACCGCCGAAAACCACGGCCACCACGCTGCCGTCGCCGCTTTTCGCCTTGCCGTCCGCTTCCAGCCGGGCAAAGGCCGGGTCCCACCAGCAGGAGGCGGAAACCATCCGCACTCCGTCAAGCGTCAGCACCGCACGGCCCAGCGCCTCGCGATACACCAGCTCCGCGTCGTAGCGGCCGAGCTTGGCGACATCCAGCATACCGTCGGCGACGCTGACCGGACGCAGCAGCATCTGGCTGGTGAACTTGTTGGGGCCGGTGGATTTGCGGATGCGGGCAACATGCGCCTCGCCGAAGCGCTCCTTCCAGGTGTAGGTGCGGCGGCCCTCGGCGTCCTCGGTATAGACCGGCAGGACCAGCCGCTCGAACCCGTCCAAGAAGGGCGGGCTGCCGTCGTCGGTCTCCTCGGCATAGAGGCTGTCCTGCGCATGCGGCGTGCCGACATAGAGCTGCGTCCCGCCCGGCACCAGCACATACTCCAGCTCCGACAGACGCTCGCGCAATGCTGCGCGCTTGACCGCGGTGTCGGCGTTGCGCGGCACCTCCACATCGTCACAGATCACCACGTCGGCGCGGCTGCCGGTGATGTTGCCCCCGATGCCGGCCGCCGCCATCGACGGGTCGCGCAATTCCATCGGCCGCACCACCGTGAACTGGTCGGCCGCCCACTGGTCGCGCTCCCTGGCCGGCGGCTTCAGGTGGGCGCAGCCGGGATGGCGCTCCAGGATGCGCTTGACGTTGCGCACCATCTTCGTCGCCAGCTTCAGGTCGGCGGCCAGCACCAGAAGCCGGCGGTTGGGATCGCGCAGCAGCAGCCACGCCGCGAACAGCCCGACCAGGGTGGACTTGCCCGACCCGCGGAAGGCCATCAGCAGCATGCGCCGGTTCTGCCCGGCCATATGCTCCTCCAGCCATCCTGCCATCCGCGCGTGGTGGGCGGGGGTCTTCAGTTCGACCATCCTGTTCCAGCCGTCGACGAAGCCGAAGAAGCTGTCCTCCTTCCCCGCCCTCATGGATTCCGCCCCAGGATGTGCCAGCCGGCGCCGTTCGACATCACCGTCACCGCATGGCCCTGGGCGGCCAGCGCGATGGCCTCGCTGTCCGGCCCGCCGCCGCCGGCCTGGGTGACGGTGACGCGGTTGCCGCCGGTGTCGGACTTCTTGACGGTGACCGTCCGCCCCACCGCATGCGGCGCCGACGGCGCCGGCAGCCGCACCTCCACCGCCCCGCTCCAGGCGCTGACCAGATAGAGCTGCTGGTTCAGGTCAGGTTCGAACAGGCCGGGGGTGTCGTGATAGTGGGCGTTGCCCGGCTGGCTGTTGCCGGCGACGATCCACCAGCCCGCCCCGTTCGACACCAGCGTGACGAAGTCGTAGCGGTTGCCGAGCGACAGCGCCCGTCCGTCCGGCCCCGGCCCGCCGGTCTCCGTCACCGTCAGCGGGTTGGTGGACGCATCGGTGCGCTTGATCGTCACCGCATGGCCGTTGACGGTCTCGGCCTTCGGTAGACGCAACTCCACCGGCCCGCCATAGGCGCTGGCCAGATAGACGGAGCTGCGCAGGTCCAGCGCCACCACCCCGCCTGTCGCCGGTTCCACATAGTCGGTGTCGTAACGCAGCGCCTCCACCACCAGTTCGGTGACGCGGCTGCGCTGCAGCCGGTTCTTCTCCGGATAGCCGGCATTGACCGCCGTGTACTGCCCGCCGGAGCGGTCGAGGATCGCCGGACCGGCGGCGGCGGAGAACAGGTTGATGATCGCCGTCTCCACCGACCCGGCATCCAGCTGCAGATTCGGCAGGGCGCCCAGCGACTCGGCGTAGAAATTCACGATCAGCGTCTTGTCGGTGACGGAGCCGACACGGAAGCAGGCCTCCGCCTCCGGCCACAGATTGGCCTCGCAGTCGAAGAAGGCGTTGTTGTAGCGCCCCTGCTCCACGAAGAAGCCGCAGCCGCTCATCGGCGCCGACAGCGAATAGACCCGCACGGCGTGGAACCGGTTGGCGTTCGGCGTATCGCCCGCCCCCGTCCGCGTCAGCCACACCCCATGGCGCGACGGCCGCGCCACCAGCACGCGGGCGATGTTGTTCCAATAGCAGGGCAGGTTCGGGTCGATATGGCCGTCGAACAGCAGCCCCACCTCCGGCTCCCACAGGGTCAGGTCGGTCAGGCTGTTCTGCACGCAAGGCCCGTCGCGCCCGAACAGCCGCACTCCCGCCCTGCCCTGCTCCAGCCGCAGGCCTGACAGGGTGGCGTAACCGTCCGGCAGATGGATCAGGTCGAAGCCGTTGGACGCTCCCTGGATCACCGATCCCTGCCCCACCCCATACAGCGTCTGCCCATAACCGAGCGTCAGCGTGTTGGCGACGCGGTAGGTGCCCGGCGGCACGAAAACTGCGCGGGCCGAGGTCAGCGCCGCCTGCAGGGCCAGCGTGTCGTCGACCAGCCCGTCGCCCGCCGCGCCGAAATCCTTGACGGAGACGAGGTCGGCCAACTTGTCGCGCACCGGCCGCGCGGTGGCCCCGGCCCCCGGCGGCACATAGGTCGCCAGTGCCTCCTCGTCCACCGGCGGGCGGATGGTGGGGTTGCCGGCGCTGTCGAAGGCCAGCAGCTTGCCCTGGCGCAAAGCCCGTTCCGGCAGCAGGGGGGAGGCCGGCAGGTCGCTGTCGGCATAGCGCAGCATCAGTTCCTGATTGCCCGCCACCTGCTGGAGCATCGCCGTCAACCGGTCCAGCTCGCCGTTGAGGGCGGAGGCCGGCAGCGGCCCGCTTTCACCGAAATCGCTGCGCCGTTCGATGGGCAGCCGGCGGCGCAGCAGCACCACCGTTCCCTCCGCCGGCGCCGCGGCGAAGGTCACCGCCCCGCCCGCGGTGGCCCCGGCCCCGCCGACCGCATAGCCTGTGCTCTGAAGCGCGGCGCCCAGGAAGACCTGCAGATCCTCGTCGGCGAAGATCGGGAACGGGTAGGTGAAGACCCGCTGCATGCCGTCGGCGAGATACTGCACGCGCGGGGTCCCGCGCGGAATGAGAAGCGACGTGGACATCAAGGGTCTCCGCGAAAACGGACACAAGCAGATTCAAAAGAACTTGCTCATGTATTCCAGCCGCTGACGGTCGGCGAGTTGCGACAACTCCAGCAGGTTGCGGCGCTTGGCTTCGTCCAGGCTCTGCTGGATGGCGGCGCGTTTCAGCTGGTCGGTCGCCTGCGCGTTCTTCCGTTCGGTTTCGCTGGAGTTGGTCAGCCCCAGCAGGATCGCCTCGCCCGACCCGTCCTGCGCACTGACGCCACGCGCGCCCAACCCGGCGCGGGTCTTGCCGACCGCCTGCCGCAGGGCGGCAAGCCGACGCTGCTCGGCGGAATCCGCCGCAGCGGTCAACTGTGCCAGCTGGGTTTGGGTATCGGTTTCCTTGGAGCGGACGGCCTGCTCCTGGCTGGCGCGCAGCTGCGCCAGCGTCTGCTCCTGGGAGGAGCGGAAATCGTCCATTTCCTTCGCCCGTGCCGCCGCCGCAGCAGCAGCGGCCTCCTCGTCCTTCTGGCGCTGAAGCTCCTGCTCCCGTTGACGCAACTCGGCATCATGCGCCCATTGGCGGGCCTGCGCTTCGGCCTCCAGCTGGGCCTGCTGCTGGCGGGCGACGGCTGCGGCCTGGGCGTTGCGTTCGGCCGCCGCCGCTTCCTCGCGGTACTTCTGTTCCAGGGCCGCCTGTGCCGCTGCGGCCTGCGCCGCGTCCTGCTGGCGCTTGTATTCCAGTTCGGCAGCGGCTTGTTGGGCTGCGGCCTGCTGTGCGGCGGCACCGGACTGGCCGGCATTGGCGCTGCGCACGGTGCCGATGACCGAGTTCGCCAGCGGCAGCGCCGTGGTCACGAGGGGAGCAATTCCACCCATCAGTCGTTCACCTTCAATTCCATGGTCACGGAAAGCAGCGTGAAGGGCAGCGGCGCATCCTGTTCGATGCGCCACAGCGGGACATTGGTGTCGTGGCGCCAGCCGAGCGCCCGCAACCGGCGGTCCCCCGACACGCGCGGCGGTACCCCGTCGGCTGGTTGCGGGCCCAGCCGGTGAAGCGGAAGTTCCTGCAACCCACGCCCCAGATCGACTCGCAGCGCCGCCGTCTCCTCCAGCCGGAAGGTGATGGCGACCAGCCGGACGATGTCGGCCCCGGTCGCCTGCCCCAGCAGGTTGGGCGGCAGCGGTTCGACCCGGTGGGTATAGGGCAGTCCGATCTCGACCCTGCGCGCCGGCGGGTCGAGCGTGATGCTGCCGGCCTGGACAGTGGCCGGGTTGCGCACCACCCCGTCGGCAACGACGGCGACCGTCCGTCCCTCCAGATGCGTCAGCCCGCCCCAAACCGCGGTTGCGTCCACCCGCTCGCCGGTGATCGCCGCGTCGAGATTCAGCGCATCGTCGAACCGCTCGACGGACCACACGCCGCGCCGCTCCACCAGCGTGTAGACTTCGTCACCCACCGCGGCGACGGAGCGGACCGCCCCATCGGTTTCCAGCAGGGTCCAGGCGGTGACATTCTCCGCCCGGTAGGCGGTCAGCGCCCCCAGCGTGCCGTCCTCCATCGCGACGAACAGCAGCCGGCGGTTCTGGTCGTAATCCTGGTCGCGCGGGCTGGACACCAGATGGCGGGCCAGCAGGGCGAGATCGTTCGCCTGATAGGCCGCCTCGGTGTCGGTATAGAGGAACTCGCGGATTTCGCGCCGGTTGCGCGGCACGAACAGCGTCGCCCCCTCCACATCGCGCGGCGGAATGGCGCGGTCCATCGGCGAGCCGATGCGCGTCTGGCGGTTGACCTGCATGCTCTGCGGGGTCAGCGGGTCGCCGGTCACCATGTACTCGGCGCCCGACGTGAAGACCTGCAGATGCCGGCCGGAAAAGACGGCGCGCACCGCGTTCACCTGATCGGACAGGATGCCGAACTCGATGGCCTGATCGTCCAGCCCCTCGCCCAGATCGAAGTTCCAGATCTGGGCGGAGCGCGACAGCCACAGCCGGTTGGGCAGGTCGCGCGAGCCGCCGATCACCAACCGGTCCTGGTGGAAGGCCGCCGACACCGGCCAGCCGCGCAATGCCGAGAAGGCCTGCTCCTCCCATTGCGTCGTCGGCTGGGTATCGGCCAGTGCTTCCTTGACCGTCGCGTTGACCTGGGTGGCCGATACCACGCCGGTCACCTGCAGTTGCTTGCCCTTGATGCGGATGCGGGTGCCGTCGTGGCGCGGGTCGAACACCGGGGCCGAGGCGGTGACGGTGATCGCCCCGCCGGTGCCGGACGGCGTCACCGTCACCGCCGGATCGCCGAAGCGGTGGAAGGGTGTCCGCACCAGTTCCCCTTCCACCGCAAAGGCCCACTCGGCCAGGGTCCAGGCCCCGTCGTCGCCACGCGTCAGCTTGCGCGGCGGCAGGTCGGGATGGCAGACCAGCAGCGTGTCGGCGCTCTGCGTCCAGGTGATCTGCGCCAGTTGCGTCATCGTCCAGGGCGCGGCAACCGACGCCAGCTTGCCCCCGCCCTGGAACACGTCGATCCAGCGGTCGGTGAAGACCAGCAGATAGGTCTGTTCGCTGTTCCGCTCGAACGCAACCAGCCGCCCGTCGCCGCGGGCCAGCGCGGTGAAGGCAAGGCCGGACCGCCGCGTCACCCCGCCGGTCGGGTCGATGAACAGGTTGCGCAGGGCCAGCGCGCCGTTGTCGTAGGCCTTGAGGTCGCCGCGCCCCAGCAGGCGGCGCGACACCTCTCCGGCGGTGAAGTTGGTCTTGACCTGATGCAGCCGTCCCATCACGCCCTCCCCATCACACTCTTGCTTCGATCAGCGTGAAGTCCTCGAAACCGGGCTGGGTGTCCTGCTGGGCGTCGATCTGGCGGGCACGGCGGAACTCGCTTTCGGCCAGCTGGGCCAGCAGCTCCGCCCGTGTCGAGCTTTCGGTCAGCGGCAGGCAGAACTCGGCGGCGAGCCGGGCGATCAGCGCCTGATCGAAGAAGGCAGGAAACTCCTCCTCCGCCGGACGGCCGATGTAGGACAGGGTGACGGCGCCGGCATCGCACAACAGCGTCCGGCCACTGATGCGATAGGACAGGCCGCGCCCCCGCCCGGCGCCGCCCGCCCCCAGCGCCCGCAGGAAATCGGCCGGCAGTTGGAAGGCGCAGGCATAGTCGGCGACCGGCGGTTCGGCCAGCCGCGGCAGCGTCGCCTGGACGCTGGCGAAGCTCCAGGCGTTGGCCGACAGCAGCGCGTCGCGCGTCGGCGCATAGAGGGCGGCGGCCACCTCCGCCTCGGCGGAGCCGTCGTCGAAGGAAGCGATGGCGGTGGCACCGAGCTTGATCAGCGCGCGGCCGCACAGGCCGATGGCGGTCAGGGCCATGGACGGTCTCCCTTTCCAGGGTTTCGGAAAGGCGCCGCCCTCCATGGTCGCCCTCCATGGTCGACGTGCGGCGCCCTTCCCCTTCGGCGGATCAGTCGCTGTTGGCGCTGCCGAACGGCGTCAGATTGGCGACGTCGACCGCCCCGTTGGCGCTGGCCGCCACCACCAGCACGCCGGTCGCCGGCGTGGCGGCGCCGACCGCGCAGTTCGCCAGCAGCATGTCGCCCACCCGCAGCAGGTCGGCCGCTCCGTTGAAATAGCCGACGGTGTCGATGTCGGTCGCCGCATCGGTCGTGGTGTAGTGCCAGAGCGTGAAGCCGTTCGCGTAGGCGAGCACGCTCAAATCCTTGGACGCATAGGCCATGGATCGAAGACTCCGGAATGTGGGGGATGCGAGTGAGAGGGGGGATCGCCCCCCGCTCAGCTCTCCAGGCAGCGCAGGGTCACCACGCCGGTGGTGTCGATCAGCGCGGCGCCCTGGCTCATCATGTTGTTGACGAAATGCGCCGCACGGTCGCCGTGCCAGGTGATGTCGGTCTTCACGTCGGCGCCCGCCGCATGGCCGACCGCCGTCTTGTGATACCAGTGGCAGAGCCGGACATTGCCGCTCAGCGTCAGACCGGAATGCGGCAGCCACAGCGTGCCGAGCCAGCGCTTGGCCTGGGTGCCGCGCCAGGGCAGCTCGTCGGAACCGACATAGTCGGAGCTGGCGAACTCCTCGATGCCCAGCAGCTGGCTCCACTGCTTCCAGCCGACGACGGCGAAGCGCTGGCCGTCGTCCGGCACATCGGCCTCGCCCATCATCTCGAAGGCGGCCAGGATCTTGGCCTTGGTCAGCCCGTCGGCGGCGCTGCCGGCATAGTTGACGGACTTGTTCAGTTCGGCGATCAGCAGCTCGTCGGTCTTGCGGCCCAGCGCATAGGCGCCGGCATTGGCGATGATCTGCCGCTCGTCGATGTTGGTCTTCAGCTCGTCCAGCCGGTCGACCCAGTCGCCGGCATAGAAATCATACAGCGCGCATTCGACCGGGGTGTGGTCCAGGTTCATCACCGGGACGGCACCGTGGCGCGACTTGGTGGAGGCGGCGCCCTTGCCGACCTTCTGGAAGACGGTGGAGGCGCCCTGCACGTTGTTCTTGCTGCGCACCGTGTTGCGCAGCTTCGAACCCATGCGCTGGTAGGCCTCGTGGACCTCGCGCTCGAACTGCTTGACGAACGCCTGGGCGATGCTGGTCGACATAAGGATTTTTTCCTTTCGCGTTCCTGCGGATCCCGCGACGGCGTGGCGGGAGGAATCGTTCCGCCACCCGGTTGTCGGAGATGCGCGCAAGGCGCAGCGCCGGCCGCGGGCGAAACGCAAAAACGAAAAGGGCCGGCCGGACTTTCAAGTGTCCAACCGGCCCTTTTCGGACCGAAGCGAGGGGAGAGCTGTGGGTCTGTCTGGCATCGAGGTCCAGGGGCGGACCTGTCGCCTTGACGAGATTGATTCTAGGATTTTATGCGGGGGCAATCAAGGACTATTTTCACACGAGGTGTCTGCTGGCGGTCGCCCCCACCCTGACCCACCCCCCTCAGTGCCGAACCGGCCCCGCCACCCAATGGCTGACGATGGTCTCCGCCTGGGCCGGCGGGATTTCCGGATGGTGGTAGCGGTAGACGGTGACCGCCGCCTCCAGCGCATAGCGTTCCGGCTGGCCGCAGCGGCACAGGCCGGAATAGCAGCGCTGCACCGCATCGCGGCAGGCGATGGCGTCGACGATCGGCTGCTCCGCCTCGGGGAAACGGGGATCGGTCATGGACGCTCCTCCTCATCCAGGGGCACGCCGTAGATTTCCAGCCGGTGGCCGACGATCTTGTAGCCGAGTTCGCGGGCGATGCGCTCCTTCAGCGCCTCCAGCTCCGGGCTGGCGAACTCGATGATTCGCCCGGTGCGGGTGTCGATCAGGTGGTGATGGTGGTCGGCCGACGCCTCCTCGTACCGCGCACGGCCGTCGCCCAGGTCGACACGCTCGATCACCTGCGCGTCTTCCAGCAGCCGCATGGTGCGGTACACCGTGGCGATCGAAATGCGCGGGTCGATCTGCACGGCCCGGCGGTGCACCTCCTCCACATCGGGATGGTCGTCGGCGTCCGACAACACCTGCGAGATGACGCGGCGCTGCCCGGTCATCTTCAGCCCCTTCTCCATACACAACGCTTCCAGACGCGACGTCATCACCCCAACCCTGGTCTTTGCTTCCCGAGACCCCCATCATACTGAAAACCGTTCGCAATCCCAGAGCGGTTTCGCAGCGACGGAAAGTCGCTGAACCCGCCGGCGCCACCCCTGGCCCGGCCAAGTTGGAGGACTCACCCGCATGACCCGTGCCCACCCGCCCCGGATCGGGACGACGCAGGCCCTGCTGATCGCCGGCCTGTCGCTGTTCGCCGCCCCGGCCCTGGCCCAGCAGTCGGCCCCGGCTCCCGCTCCCGCCGCCCAGGCCGCCGTCGCCGATGCCCAGGGCAAGCCGCTGGGGACCGTCACCTTCACCCGCTTCCCGCACGGCATCCTGGTCCACGGCCAGCTCGAAGGACTGCCGCCGGGCTGGCACGGCATCCACATCCACGAAAACGGCGCCTGCACGCCCGACTTCAAGGCGGCCGGCGGCCATTTCGCCGCCCAGGGCTCCAAGCACGGGCTCGAGGCCGAAAAGATGCATTACGGCGAGCTTCCCAACATCTGGGCCAACGAGGCGGGCAAGGCCGGGTTCGAGGCTATCACCCACATGGTCACACTGACCGACGGGCCGGACGGCCTGTTCAAGCAGGGCGGCACCTCCATCGTCGTCCATGCCCAGCCCGACGACTATCTCAGCCAGCCCGCCGGCAACTCGGGCGACCGCATCGCCTGCGGCGTCATCAAGAAGCCGTAAGCACCTCCTGAACCGCCCCGGGGCGCGACCATTTGCCGCGGCGTCGCGGCGGGGATTCGCGCCCCTCCCCCACGCATCCTGACCGGCGCACCCCTGCCGCGCACCGAGTTTGCTTGCCAAATCAAGCCACCGGCCCTATCTGTCCGGGGTCGGACGGCGCCCGGCGCCGCGCAGGACTTGCGCGCGCCCGGATCGCCCGCCGCCCGACGGCTCCGCGCCAACCCGCCGCGGAGCGCGCAAGCCCGGCCGCTCCCTCCTGGCGCGGCCCCCATTTTGGTGACCAGGACCATCGCTTCCATGACCGAATTCTCCGGCCTCGGCCTGATCGAGCCTCTTCTGCGCGCCGTCGCGGAGGAGGGATACTCCACGGCCACGCCGATCCAGGCCGGCGCCATCCCGCTCCTGCTGGCCGGCCGCGACGTTCTGGGCCTCGCCCAGACCGGCACCGGCAAGACCGCAGCCTTCACGCTGCCCATCCTGCAGCGGCTGTTCCAGAACAAGAAGCGCGTGGCCGCCAAGTCGCCGCGCACGCTGATCCTGACCCCGACGCGGGAACTGGCGCTGCAGATCGGTGACAGCTTCACCACCTACGGCCGCCATCTGCCGATCCGCCGCACCGTCATCCATGGCGGCGTCGGGCAAAGCCCGCAGGTCGCCGCCATCGCCCGCGGCGTCGAGGTGCTGATCGCCACCCCCGGCCGCCTGCTCGACCTGATGGCGCAGAACCACGTCAATCTCGGCGCGATCGAGGTGTTCGTCCTCGACGAAGCCGACCGCATGCTCGACATGGGCTTCATCCGCGACGTGCGGAAGGTGGTCGCGGTGCTGCCGAAGGAACGGCAGACGCTGCTGTTTTCCGCCACCATGCCCGACGCCGTGGTCGAACTGGCGCACAGCATCCTGACCGATCCCGAGCGCATCGAGGTGACGCCGCAGTCGACCACGGTGGAGCGCATCAACCAGCGCGTCCTGTTCGTGGACCGCAGCGACAAGCGCCGCCTGCTGGCCGACCTGCTCGAAGACTCCGCGATGGCCCGTACCATCGTCTTCGCCCGCACCAAGCACGGCGCCGACCGCATCGCCGACCACCTGAAGAAGGCGGGCATCGCCGCCGACGCCATCCATGGCGACAAGTCGCAGTCGGCCCGCGTCCGCGCACTGGAAAGCTTCCGCGCCGGCGAGTTGCGGGCGCTGGTGGCGACCGACATCGCCGCCCGCGGCATCGACATCGACGGCATCAGCCACGTCATCAACTTCGACCTGCCGAACGAGCCGGAAAGCTACGTCCACCGCATCGGCCGGACCGCCCGTGCCGGCACCGACGGCAGCGCGGTGTCCTTCTGCGACCATGAAGAGGTCGGTTACCTGAAGGACATCGAAAAGACGATCCGTCAGCCGATCCCGGCCGACACCGACCACCCCTACCACGCGGTCGACGTGGCGCAAATCCACGCCTCCAGCAAGCCGCCGCCCCGCCCCAAGGCGCCGGGCAGCAACCGCAACCAGAACAATCGCAACCAGCAGCAGGCCCGCCCCAGAAACGCTGGTTCCAACGCCGCACCGAAGCCGCCGGCCCCCGCCAAGGCTGCACAGCCGAAGCCTGTCGCGTCGGCCGCCAAGGTCCCGCAAAAGGCCGGCAAGCCGACCGGCGCGCCGCGGCCGGACGCCGCCCGCAACGACCAGAACCGGCATGACCGCCGTCCGGCTCCGCATGCCGTTTCGCACGGCAACACCCATGGCAATAACAACCATGGGGGCGGCAAGCAGGCCCCGCGCGCGGCCGGAACCCCCGGCGGCAACACGCCGATGCGCCGCAAGCCCAGCGCCGCCTGATCCGCGCAGCGCCAGGAAAGAAAAAGGCCCCGTCTCTCGCCGAGACGGGGCCTTTTCCGTTCGGAAACGCAGTCGTCAGCCCTGGGCTTCCGCGGCATGCGCCGCCTGCACCGCCGGACGGGCGCCGACACGGTTGCTGAAGGCGACCAGGTTCGGGACGGCCGACAGATCGAAGCCGATGCGCGGCATCCAACTCAGCACCGTGTAGGCGTAAGCGTCGGCGACGGTGAAGACGTCGCCGGTCAGGTAGGCGTTGCCCTCCAGCTGCTGGTTCAGCACCGACAGCTTGCCGCTCAGCACCTTGGCGGCGAACTCGCGGTGGGTGTCGGACACCACGTCTTTCAGCATCGGGAACAGCGGCACGACGCCCTTGTGCAACTCCGACCCGATGAAGCTCAGCAGTTCCTGGACACGATAGCGCTCCATCGTGCCGGCCGGCGGAATCAGGCCGCTGCCCGGCACCTTATCGGCGATGTACTGCACGATCACGGCGCCCTCGGTCAGGATACCACCCTCGTCGAGCACCAAAGCCGGCACCTGCCCCTTCGGGTTCACCGCCCGGAAATCGCTGCCGTCGGGCAGGGTCTTGGTCACCAGATCGACCTTCACCAGCTCGAAGGGCAGCCCGGCCTCGCGCAGGACGATGTGCGGCGACAGCGAGCAGGCGCCCGGCTTGTAATAGAGCTTCATGTCTCCGGAACCCCGTTTGGGTGTTGGTGGTTGGAGCGGAAGGGGTAGCGCAGTCCGCCGGCCGCCGCCAGCCCCCTCCCCGCCCCTTCCTCACCGCTTCACGCCGCCCGGATCGAGGTGGCGAGCGACGCCACCTCGCTCTGCAGTTGGGCGGCACTCCGGCGTACGACGTCCAGCCGCCGTTCCATCGCCTCTGCCGCGGAACCGGAACCATCGGCGACGGCGCGCACCCCCTCGACCGTCGCCGCCAGATCGCGGGCTTCCTCCGCCGTGGTCTGGATCCGGCCGATGATCGACTGGGCGGCGACGCCCTGCTGCTCGATCGCTCCGGCGATTCCCACGGTCACCTCGTTCATGCTGCCGATGGTGTCGACGATCTCGCCGATGGCCTGCGCGGTGCGCCGGGACGAAGCCTGGATGTCCGCCACCTGCCGGGCGATGTCGTCGGTCGCCCGCGCGGTCTGGCTGGCCAGTTGCTTGACCTCGCCGGCGACGACGGCAAAGCCCTTGCCCGCCTCCCCGGCCCGCGCGGCCTCGATGGTCGCGTTCAGCGCCAGCAGGTTTGTCTGGCTGGCGATGTCGCCGATCAGGCGAGTGATGTCCTCGATCTGGGCGGCAGTGCCTTCCAAGAGGGAGACGATCTCCCGTGTCGCCGACGCCTGCCGGCTGGCGGTGGAGACGATGCCGGTGGCGCGGTCGAGCTGTCCGCGGATGATGCCGGTCGATCCGGCGAGCTGATCCGCCGCCACCGTCATGTCATGCGCCCGTTCCACCGCCCCACCGATGGACCGCAAGGCCTCACCCAATTGCACGCGCGTGCTGCCGATGGTGGAGGCGACGGCTTGAGAGTCGCCGCTCAGCGCATTGGATGCCGTCAGGATCTGGTCGGCAGAGGTACCGATCACCGCGTGCAGCCTGCCGGCCACATCGGCGAGGGTCCGACGGCGCTCCTCAGCCGCACGTTCCTCCGTCGCCCGCTGCTCGGCCGCCAGCAACTCGGCCCGGCGGCGGGCCTCCTCGGCGGTGGCCAGCGTCGCCTCCAGGCTGTTCAGCAGGCCCTGCCCCTTCCAGGCGACTGCCACCAGAACCGTCACCTCCACCAGCACCGCCACCGCGTGGTAGAGCACCCGCACAAGGTTCCCGCCTTCCGGCAGCAGGGCATAGGGCAGGGCGAAATTCAGGACCAGATGATGCCCGGCTACAGCCAGCGTCGCCATCACCAGCGCGCCGACATCGATGAAGGCGATCAGCGCCGCCAGATTGGCGAAGAACAGGAAATGCAGATCGACCTGCCAGGGCTGTCCCTGCCCCACGGCGACGACCAAGGCGCTCTGAAGCATCAGCGCCACCGCCGACAGGCTGCGCCGCGTGGCGCCATTGGCTGAGAGCCGCCCCAGCGTCGCGCCGGCCGTGACCAGCAGTGCCAGAGCCGGAATGACCCACCCCCTGTCCATCGACCAGGAGAACAGGGCCAGGATCGGCACATAGCTCCACAGATAGGCGAGAATCGCCCGCTCACTGGCGGCGCGCAGGCGGTCGAGATTGTTCATGGAGTGGCTCCGGGTCAGGACGGCATACGACGCCGGTCCGCGCATCCGGCAAGAAGCGGATCGAGCAGCAGCCAAGCGCCATGCCGGTAAAGAGAAGCGGCGAAGTCAGGGTGGGCCGACCGTGCGACGACGATGTTCGCGAAGGGGCCGCCACGCAGCGGGGTTCCACCCGCCGCCGCCACACGTGCCATCGCCTCGGCCAGTGTGGTACCGGGAGCGAACACCGCGGCGACCGGCTCGGCCGGATCACCCGCGCCGGAAGCGGCCACCGGCAGGGCGGCGGCACCGGCCACCAGCAGAAGGACGGCGGGAAGATAGGAACGGATCATCGGCGGCAGACATCCATGCGCATACGATCGGATTTGTTCACAGTGACCGTTACGCAGCGCCTGCACGCCTGGATCTCGGGCCTGGCCTAAAATTCGATCCGCAACAAGGCGGCTGTGCCAAGCGGATGATGCCTATGACGGCATCCGAACCCAATCGTTGCGGATGATCTGCGGCGCTGAACACATTCACGGAACAGGGCGCAATAATGTGCAGACTGGGGAATTTGTATTTCATCAACGCCGCCCTTGGTGTTTCCCCCAATGGCGACGGATGACCTCTTCCACATCGCGTGACAGAGGCGAAAAGAGCAGGCCAGTTCTTTGAAGGACAATAACCGTTTGATGCCAGCCCACCAGCCGAACGCCAGCATCGCGTCGACAGGGGTGGGCTAGGGATACCGGCGGGCCGAGGCGGTCAGACCGCTTGAGCAGCCAGCTTCCTGGCTTGGCGGTCGATGAACCACCAGGCACCACGCGAAGCCACGCTGCACAGCCGTGTGTGCGGCTTCAGGCCACAGGCCTTGAACACCATGGCGATGGCGCGGTCGACGTGCTTGCGGCGGTAGCGGCCGAATGCGCGGCGCTTGTAGGCGGCGTTGTAGACCTTGTGCTCGTACGCGGCATTGGCCGGAGCGTTGGCGGCGTAATAGGCGTAGGCCAGCTCGTCATCCTCGGACTCGCCGATGCGCGACAGCGCCACCTTCAGGCGCTGGACCTTGTTCAGCCCTTCACGGTCCAGGTATTTCTTGGCATAGGTGTAGAAGATCTTGTAGTGGCGCAGTTCGTCAGCAGCGATGTTGCGGCAGATCTCCTTCAGCACCGGCTCGTCGGTCGAGTCGCCGATGGCGGCGTAGTAGGAGCTGGTGCCGGTTTCCACCATGCAGCGGGCGATCATCTCGCCGGTGCGCGATCCACGGACCGAGGCGTCCAGATCGATCGGCACGCGGTAGCCAGCGCGGAAGCGCTCCACCGCCGCCCGGAAATCGAAGGTCGGATCGACCAGCTCGGCCCAGCGGCCCAGCGCCTCGCCATGCTGGACCTCCTCGACCGCCCAGCCGCGGGCGACCTCCTGGAACTCCGGATCGTCATTGAAGACGTTGCACAGATAGGCCGTGTAGTCGTCGGCGTTGAATTCGACCAGAGCCGCCGCCTTGATCAGAGGGACCAAGTCGGGATCCACCCGGCCGGCATCGAAACGGTCCCAGGGAAGCTCATCGATCCGCCAATGCGCACGCGCCATGTTCCGCTCTGCCGCCTCGTCTTGGGCCGCCCTGACGGCGGCCGTGTCCAGTATCGGGTAGGGTCTGCTCCCGTGTCCCCACCAGTGCCGTCGGGGTGCGGCGGGGTTTGCGGTTCAGGCCTTCGAATGTAATTCGTCTTTTCGGCGATGCAACCAAGTCGCAACGGAAACGGGCGGCCTGGAAGCCCAAGCCGCCCGTTTGACCGAAGAGATGTATGCCGTCTGCGCCGGAAGAACCCTGGGCCGACGGACTTTCCGCTCAGTGAGCGGAGGACTGGCTCAGCGCGTCCAGCTTGGCGCGTGCAACGGCCAGCTTGGCCTCCGCGGCGGCACGCTCGGCGTCCGACTTACTGTCGTCCAGATCCTCGGACAGGTCCTTGATCTGCTTCTCGACCGCGGCGCGGTCCAGGTCGGTCAGCGCCACCGCTTCCTCGGCCAGCACGGTGCAGCGGGCCTCGGTGACCTCGGCGAAGCCGCCGGCGACGAAGACGCGGTCGACCACGCGGTCGCCCTCATAGACGTCGATGACACCCGGACGCACGGTCGAGATCATCGGCGAATGGCCGGCTAGCACGCCGAAATCGCCTTCCGAACCCGGCACCACGACCATGTCCACGGGCTGCGACTTCAGCAGCTTTTCCGGCGAGACCAGCTCGAATTCGACTTTATCGGCCATGGGTTTCCTGGTGCCTCTTCATAGGAACCCCCTCCCCCGATGACGGGGGGAGGGGGTGTGCTGATGTCGATTTCCGCCTGGCTTTCTCAGGCCCCTTCACAAGGCCGATGGAGTCGGGTCGGAATGCCGCAATCCCGGATCGGGATCAGGCGGCGGCCAGCTTCTTGGCCTTGGCGATCGCCTCGTCGATGGTGCCGACCATGTAGAAGGCGGCCTCCGGCAGGTGATCGTAGTCGCCGTTCACGATGCCCTTGAAGCCCTTGATGGTGTCTTCCAGGCTGACCAGCACGCCCGGGGTGCCGGTGAACACCTCGGCGACGTGGAACGGCTGCGACAGGAAGCGCTGGATCTTGCGGGCGCGGGCCACGACCAGCTTGTCCTCTTCCGACAGCTCGTCCATGCCCAGGATGGCGATGATGTCCTGCAGCGACTTGTAGGTCTGCAGAACCTTCTGCACCGAGCGGGCGACCGCGTAGTGCTCCTCACCGACGACGCGCGGGTCGAGGATGCGGCTGGTCGAGTCGAGCGGGTCCACGGCCGGGAAGATGGCCATTTCGGCGATCGAGCGCGACAGCACCGTGGTGGCGTCCAGGTGGGCGAAGGAGGCGGCCGGGGCCGGGTCGGTCAGATCGTCGGCGGGCACGTAAATGGCCTGCACCGAGGTGATCGAGCCCTTCTTGGTCGAGGTGATGCGCTCCTGCAGGGCGCCCATGTCGGTGCCCAGCGTCGGCTGGTAACCCACCGCCGACGGGATGCGGCCCAGCAGAGCCGACACTTCCGAACCGGCCTGGGTGAAGCGGAAGATGTTGTCCACGAAGAACAGCACGTCCTGGCCTTCCTCGTCGCGGAAATATTCCGCGAGCGTCAGGCCGCTCAGCGCGACGCGGGCGCGGGCGCCCGGCGGCTCGTTCATCTGGCCGTACACCAGGGCCACCTTGGAACCCGGGCCGTCGAGCTTGATGACGCCCGACTCGATCATCTCGTGGTAGAGGTCGTTGCCCTCGCGGGTACGCTCACCCACGCCGGCGAACACCGACACGCCGCCGTGCGCCTTGGCGACGTTGTTGATCAGCTCCATGATCGTCACGGTCTTGCCGACGCCGGCGCCGCCGAACAGGCCGATCTTGCCGCCCTTGGCATAGGGAGCCAGCAGGTCGATGACCTTGATGCCGGTGATCAGCACTTCGGCGTCCGTCGACTGGTCGACGAAGTCCGGGGCCTGACGGTGGATCGGCAGCGAGCGGGCGGCGTTGACCGCGCCGCGCTCGTCGATCGGCTCGCCGATGACGTTGATGATGCGGCCGAGCGTCTCCGGGCCGACCGGCACGGCGATCGGCGCGCCGGTGTCGCTCACCTCGGCGCCACGCACCAGACCGTCGGTGCTGTCCATGGCGATGGTGCGGACCGTGCTCTCACCCAGGTGCTGCGCCACTTCCAGAACGAGGGTCTTGCCGTCGTTCTGGGTGTGCAGCGCGTTCAGGATCGCCGGCAGGTCGCCGTCGAACTGCACGTCCACGACGGCGCCCGTGACCTGCGTGATCTTGCCGACAGAATTGGTGGTGGCCATGGAGTAAAGCTCCCTAGGAACTCGGTAAGTGTCGGTATGCCGTCGCCGGCGCAAATAGGCTGGGCCCTACGTGTCGGATGCGGCCGTTACAGAGCCTCGGCACCGGAGATGATCTCGATCAGCTCCTTGGTGATGTAGGCCTGGCGCGTCCGGTTGTAGGTGATCGTCAGCTTGTTGATCATGTCGCCGGCGTTGCGCGTCGCGTTGTCCATCGCGGTCATCCGGGCGCCCTGTTCGGACGCTGCGCTCTCCAGGAGGGCGCGGTAGATCTGGATGGACAGGTTGCGCGGCAGCAGTTCGGCGAGGATCTGCTCCTCGTCCGGCTCGAACTCGTACATCGCCTTGGCTTCCGAACCGGCGGCCTCGGCGGCCTCGGTGGCGACGGCGAAGGGGATGAGCTGCTGAACCGTGACGATCTGGGAGATCGCCGACTTGAACTTGTTGAAGACGACCGAGCAGACGTCGAACTCGCCGGCATCGAACATCGCCAGCACCTTCGTCGCCACCATGTCGGCGTCGCTGAAGCCGAGCCGGCGGCGGCCGACATCCTCGTAGCTCTCGACGATCAGGGAGGCGAACTCGCGCTTCAGCTGGTCGCGGCCCTTGCGGCCGACGGTCAGCAGCTTCACGGTCTTGCCTTCGCTCTGCAGGCGCGTGATCTGGCGCTTGGCCTCACGGACGATGGAGCCGTTGAAGGCGCCGCACAGACCGCGGTCGGAGCTGATGACGACCAGCAGATGCACCTTGTCGGCGCCCGTCCCGGTCATCAGCTTCGGGCCGTTGCCGCTGTCCTGCACGTTGGCGGCCAGGGAGGACAGCATGCGGCCCATACGCTCCGCGTAGGGACCGCTGGCTTCCGCCTGGTCCTGAGCGCGGCGCAGCTTGGAAGCCGCAACCATCTTCATGGCCGAGGTGATCTTGCGCGTCGACTGGACGCTCGAGATCCGGTTCTTTAGGTCCTTGAGGTTAGGCATGCCGGCCCTTCAATTCCGCTCGAGGTCGTTCCGTGACCGTCTCTACAAGACGGTGGGGGGCGGTTTCCCGCCCCCGCGCGCGGTCGGTCAGGCGAAGACCTTGGCGAAGCCGTCGAGGAACGCCTTCAGCTTCTCTTCGGTCGCCGAGGTGATCTGCTTGTCGGTGCGGATCGCCGCCAGGATATCGGCGCCCTTGGCGCGGATTTCCGACAGGAACTTGGCCTCGAAGCGGTTCACGTCCTCGACGCGGATGGCGTCCAGGTAGCCCTTCACGCCGGCGAAGATCGACACGACCTGCTCTTCGACGGGCAGAGGCTGGAACTGGCCCTGCTTCAGCAGTTCGGTCAGACGGGCGCCGCGGGCCAGCAGGCGCTGGGTCGAGGCGTCGAGGTCCGAGGCGAACTGGGCGAAGGCGGCCATCTCGCGGTACTGCGCGAGTTCCATCTTGATGGTGCCGGCGACCTGCTTCATCGCCTTGATCTGGGCGGCGGAGCCGACGCGGCTCACCGACAGACCGACGTTGATGGCGGGGCGGATGCCCTTATAGAACAGGCCGGTTTCCAGGAAGATCTGACCGTCGGTGATCGAGATCACGTTGGTCGGGATGTAGGCGGACACGTCGCCGGCCTGGGTTTCGATGACCGGCAGGGCGGTCAGCGAGCCGTTGCCATGGGCGTCGCCCATCTTGGCGGCGCGCTCCAGCAGGCGGCTGTGGAGGTAGAACACGTCGCCGGGATAGGCTTCGCGGCCCGGCGGGCGACGGAGCAGCAGCGACATCTGACGGTAGGCGACGGCCTGCTTGGACAGATCGTCGTACACGATCAGGGCGTGCATGCCGTTGTCGCGGAAATACTCGCCCATCGTGCAGCCGGTGTACGGCGCCAGGAACTGCAGCGGAGCCGGCTCCGACGCGGTGGCGGCGACGACGATGGAGTATTCCATGGCGCCGGCGTCTTCCAGGGTCTTGACGATCTGGGCGACGGTGGAGCGCTTCTGGCCGACGGCGACGTAGATGCAGTAGAGCTTCTTGCTCTCGTCGTCGCCCTGGTTGATCGGCTTCTGGTTCAGGAAGGTGTCGATGACGACGGCGGTCTTGCCGGTCTGACGGTCACCGATGATCAGCTCGCGCTGGCCGCGCCCGATCGGAACCAGGCTGTCGACGGCCTTCAGGCCGGTCTGCATCGGCTCGTGCACCGACTTGCGCGGGATGATGCCGGGGGCCTTCACCTCGACGCGCTTGCGCTCGACGTTGACCAGCGGACCCTTGCCGTCGATCGGGTTGCCCAGGCCGTCCACCACGCGGCCCAGCAGGCCACGGCCGACCGGAACGTCGACGATGGTGCCGGTGCGCTTGACGGTGTCGCCTTCCTTGATGCCGCGGTCGTCGCCGAAGATCACGATACCGACATTGTCGGTCTCGAGGTTCAGCGCCATGCCCTGCAGGCCACCCGGGAACTCGACCATTTCGCCGGCGCGGACGTTGTCCAGGCCGTGCACGCGGGCGACGCCGTCACCCACCGACAGGACCTGACCAACCTCGGCGACATCCGCCTCGGTCCCGAAATTCGCGATCTGCTGCTTGAGGATCGCAGAGATTTCTGCGGCGCGGATATCCATCAGACTGATCCCCCTGAGGCCTTCATGGCGAGTTGCAATTTGTTCAGCTTCGTGCGCACCGAGGTATCGACCATGCGCGAGCCGAACTTAACGATCATGCCGCCGATCAACTCCGGATCGACGGAGGTGTTCACCAGCACCTTGGAACCGATGGACGCCTTGAGCGCGTCGATCACGGCGGCGCGCTGGGCGTCGTTCAGCGGCTGGGCCGTCGTGACCTGCGCCGTGACCTCGCCGCGACGCCGGGCCAGTTCGGCCAGGAAGCCGTCGATCATCCCGTCGATCGAGAACAGGCGACGGTTGGCCGCCACCAGCCCGATGAAGCGCTTGGTCAGATCGGACACGCCGGCGCTGTCCAGGACAGCGGCCATGGCCTTGCCCTGATCGGCGCGGCTGATGACGGGGCTGCGGACGAGGCGACGGAGGTCAGCGCTCTCGGCCAGGATCTGCTTCAGCGTGGTCAGGTCGCTCGCGACCGTGTCCAACGCCTGGTTTTCGTCCGCAAGCTCGAACAGCGCGATGGAGTAACGCGCGGCGAGTTCGGATACGCCTGTTCCTTCGGATGCCACCTGATCCCTCGAATTGAGTTCGGTAGACGGTGAATTCGGCGGCCTTATAGGGTGTCAACCCGAGGCACAAACACCCCGGCCGCGAAAGCGAGCGGTCCAATATCACAGGAATCGCGCCTACGCAACGGGGTCTGGACAATTTGACTGCGGCGTTTTGAGCAACTGCGGAATCATTGGTCGCAACTGCGTTCGCCAATGACTCGAGTCGGGCTCGACTGGTCATACCGGCTGTGACTTCGATGTGGCCCCAATCTCGGCTTAATTCAAGGTTAACCAATCTGATCCACGGTCGTACCGAACCGCCCAGCCGGCCGATCCGCCACCGTTTTCGGTCGTTTCGCCATGCTAGAGGCCGGTCCAGAGAGACCAGGGGCCCTTCCGCCATGACCATCATGCCGACGTTCGATCCTAGTGCCGATGCCGTTGCCGACACCGCCGCGATCGCCGATGCCGGCACCGGATCCCGGCCGTCGAACGTCATCCAATTCTGCCGCGCCCGTTTCACTCCGGAAGACCTGGACGCCTTCTCCGCAGTCGCCGAACCCAAGCTGAGCCACGGCCATTGGGCCGGCGTGCTGCGCGAGTCGGGCCGCGACCATGACCGCCTGCTGGTGCTTCTGCCGGAGGTGGACCGCCCCGTCTTCCGCTTCGAACGCGACGCCAAGGGGCGCTACAGCCTGTCCTTCCACGACCGTTCCGGCTGGTACGGCATCGGAGCCGGCGACAGCGCCGCGGAATGCCTGTCGATCTGGCGCCCGCGCCGCCCGCGGACGCCGTGACCGCCGGATGGCCCGGGAAGGGCGGCTTCCAATTTTCACCATGTAGAAAAAGGGCGTGCGGCATCCCGCCGCATGGGTTCCACTGTCGGACCGGACGACCTGCCGGCGCCATCCCCGCCTATCGGTAGACCCCGACCGCCAGCATGTAGGGCTTGCCGTTCAGCACCAGGCGGCGGGCGTGCATCGTCTTGCGCGCAACCTGTCCGGTCAGCGGATCGATCCACTGATAGGTGACGTCGGTGCGTCCATCGCGCGCCACCCCGGCCAGCGCCTCGCGGATGAAGGGCTTGCCGTCGACGTCGCGCAGATCCCGCAGGTCCGACCCGTTCAGCGTCGCGGTCCAGCCATGAGCGATCATCACGCCGTTGTCGTCCAGCAGCATCGGGTAGAGGTCGCGGTCGATGTAAGCGCTATCATGGGCGGCAAAAGCTTCGGCCGCCGCATCCGGACCGATCCGCTCCAGCAGATGCTGGGCACGGTCGATCATGGTCAGCGCCTCGGCATCCGTGCCGCGGGTATGGGCCGGCGCGCCGGCGGCGAAGGCGATGACCACCAGCAGCAGAAGAACCGGCAGCACGGTCAGCAGGGTTTGACGCTGTACGCGCAGACGAAGCTTGGAGATCATGCCGACCATCAGCCTGAACCTGTGCCTGTGGTGTTTGGGTCCGGGAAGGATGTTTCGATTCGGAACCATCCCGGCCGTGGTAATACCGTGACCGCCGCCGCGCAATGGACCAAACGTCACAGGTGCCATGCCCGGCCCTCACGGCGACCGATGCGGGTCAATTCGCCGCAGCTTCGCCGGACGGCACTAAGGACGCCTAAAGGAAGCTGTAGGGGTCGACATCGATCTGCACCCGGATGGCCGGCGGGATCTCCACCCGGTCCAGCCATTCCGCGATCAGCGGCTGCACCTGGGTGCTGCGCGGCGCCTTCAGCAGCAGGCGGCGGCGATGCCGCCCGCGCAGCAGGGCCAGCGGCGCCGGAGCAGGACCCAGCACATGGACGTCGTCGCTGCGCGGGGCGGCACGGCCCAGCGCCATCGCCACCCGCTCCACCAGCGTCGAGTCCTCGCCGGACACGATCAGCGCCGCCAGCCGGCCGAAGGGCGGCATGCCGGCCTCCAGCCGCATCTCCGCCTCCAGTTGATAGAAGCCGTCGCGGTCGCCGGCGGCCAGCGCCTGCATCACCGGATGCTCGGGCATGAAGGTCTGCAGCATCACCCGCCCCGGCCGCTCGCCGCGCCCGGCGCGCCCGGCGACCTGATGCAGCAGCTGGTAGGTGCGCTCCGCCGCCCGCAGGTCGCCGCCGTTCAGACCAAGGTCGGCATCGACCACCCCCACCAGGGTCAGCATCGGGAAATGGTGGCCCTTCGCCATCACCTGGGTGCCGATGATGATGTCCAGTTCGTGCCGGCCGATGCTCTCCACCATCTCCTGGATGGCGCGCGGGCCGTGCAGGGTGTCGGACGCCATGATGGCGGCGCGGGCCTCGGGGAACAGCTCCGCCACCTCCTCTGCGATGCGCTCCACACCGGGACCGCAGGCGGCCATCGTGCCCTCCTCCCCGCATTCCGGGCAGGCGTGGGGCAAGGGCTGCTGCAGGCCGCAATGGTGGCATTGCAGCTTGCGGGCGAGCCGGTGCTCGACCAGCCACGCCGTGCAGTTCGGGCATTGCATGCGGTGGCCGCAGGCACGGCACAGGGTCAGCGGGGCATAACCGCGGCGGTTCAGGAAAAGCATCGCCTGCTCGCCTCCCGCCAGCGTGTCGGTCAGCGCCTTGCGCAGGCTGGGGGCCAGCCAATGCCGGGCCGGCGGGCGGTCGCGCCGCAGGTCGATCAGTTCGACATCGGGCAGCACCGCGCCGCCATGGCGGGCCGGCAGGGCGATGCGGGCATAGCGGTGGCTGTCGGCGTTGACCTTGGTCTCCAGCGACGGCGTGGCGGAGACCAGCGCGATGGGCAAGCCTCCCAGATGCGCCCGCGCCACCGCCATGTCGCGGGCGTGGTAGATCGCCCCCTCCTCCTGCTTGTAGGCGGAGTCGTGCTCCTCATCGACGATGATGACGCCCAGGTCGGGATAGGGCAGGAACAGGGCGGAGCGCGCGCCGACCACCACCGGCACCTCGCCCTTGGACACCGCGCGCCAGGTGTCGCGGCGCTGCGCCCCGGTCAATTCCGAATGCCATTCCGCCGGCGGCGCGCCGAAGCGCCGGGCGAAGCGGTCGAGCCACTGCGCCGACAGCGCGATTTCCGGCAGCAGCACCAGCGCCTGTTTGCCCTGCTCCAGCGCCGCCGAGATCGCCTCGTAATAGACCTCCGTCTTGCCCGACCCGGTGACGCCGTCGAGCAGCACGGTGGAGTAGCGCCCCGATGCCACCCGCTCGCGCAGATCGTCGGCCGCCGCCCGCTGGTCGGGCGACAGGGTGGGTCCGGGCCTCTGCCAGTCCGGCCGGCCGAGCCGGGTCGGCTGCAGCATCACCGGCTCCAGCAGCCCGGCCTCCGCCAGCCCGCGCACCACGGTGACGCCGCAGCCGGCCTCGTCGGCCAGCTCCGCAGGCGTGCGCGGCGGCCCATCCTCCAGCAAGGCCAGGATGCGCTTGCGCGGGTCGGTCATCTTGAAGCCGGGCGGCGGCTCGGCACCTGGCTTACGCAGATAGGCCAGCATCGGCTTGGCCGGCTCCAGCGCCGCCGGCACGCTGACTGCCATGCGCAGGACGAAGCCCGGCGGCGTCATGGTGTAGGCGGCGACCCAGTCGACGAAGCGGCGGCCGACCTCGGTCATCGGCGGCACGTCGAACCGGCGCACCACCGGCTTCAGCCGGCCGGACTCCAGCGTCCCGGCGCCCGGCCGCCAGACGACGCCGATCACCCGGCGCGGCCCCAACGGCACCTCGACGTAATCGCCGGCGACAAGCACCATCCCGTCCGGCACGCGATAGTCGTATGCCTCTCGGAGCGGCAACGGCAGCAGAACGGCGACGCGCCGGTCCGGCCCGCCAAGCTGCGTCTTTGCGGGAACTTCGGCGGTTTCACGCACAAAATCGCCTTCGGGCTGCCCGGTTTCGGGCGCATCCCCAAGAAGATCCCCCTGAATGCCCGGGGCGGAACTGGCGGAAGTCGAACGCATCGGCTAGAGTGGCCTCATGTCCCGGGCACCGGGCGGGACGGCGCGTCGGTCAGCTTTCCGGCGCGGCCGGTTCCGGTCAACATCAGCAAGCATGGACCCTTCGTCATGAAGTTCTTCGTCGACACCGCCGACATCGCCGAGATCCGCGATCTGGCCGATACCGGTCTGCTGGACGGTGTTACCACCAACCCCTCCCTGATCGCCAAGTCCGGCCGTCAATTCCTCGACCTCGTGGCCGAGATTTGCGACGTCGTCAATGGCCCGGTCAGCGCCGAGGTGGCGTCCACCGACTTCGAGACCATGCTCGCCGAGGCCCACAAGATCGCCAAGATCTCCCACCGCGTCGCGGTGAAGGTGCCCCTGACCCCGGCCGGCCTGAAGGTCTGCAAGATCATCTCGTCCGAAGGGACGATGGTCAACGTCACGCTGTGCTTCTCCCCCGCCCAGGCGATCCTGGCGGCCAAGGCAGGCGCCAGCTTCGTGTCGCCCTTCGTCGGCCGGTTGGACGACATCGGCCAGGACGGCATGGGCATCATCAAGGACATCTGCGAGATCTATAACAATTACGACGCCTTCAAGACCGAGGTGCTGGTCGCCTCGATCCGCAACCCGATGCACATCGTCAAGGCCGCCCGCCTGGGCGCCCATGTGGTGACCGCGCCGGCGTCGGTGCTGAAGCAGCTGTTCAACCACCCGCTGACCGACAAGGGTCTCTCCCAGTTCGTCGACGACTGGAAGAAGACCGGCCAGTCGATCCTGTAAGGCGGGCCGGAGCGATCATGGCCGACAGGGGCCGCGAACCGGGCCACCCCCCGCGTCAGGCGTCGACGCTCTCCTCGGAGGATGTGCGCGCCTATCTGCGGAGCCACCCGGACTTCCTGGCCCAGAACGCCGATCTGGTCCACCACCTGACTCCGCCGTCGGTCGACCGCGGGCGTGGGGTGGTGGACCTCCAGGCCTTCATGGTCGACCGGCTGCGCGCCGAGGTCCGCACCCTCAAGGACCAGCAGCGCGAGTTGATCGGCACCAGCCGGGCCAACCTGAACAGCCAGAACCGCATCCATGCCGCGGTGCTGTTCCTGCTCGACGCCCAGAGTTTCGAGCAGCTGATCCAGACCATCACCACCGATCTCGCGGTCCTGCTCGACCTCGATGTCGCCTGTCTGGTCATCGAATCCAACGGCACCGACATTCCCCATGTCCACCGCTCCGGCGTGCGGGTGGTGGAGCCGGGCGCCATCGCCGAGCGGCTGGGCCGCGCCGACGTGGTGCTGAACACCGACATCCAGGGCGATCCGGAGATCTACGGCCCCGGCGCCGGCCTCGTCCGGTCGGAGGCGCTGATCCGCATCCAGGTCTCCAGCGAGACGCCCGACGGCCTGCTCGCCTTCGGCAGCCGCGAGCCCGACACCTTCCACAGCGGCCAGGGCACGGAACTGGTCGGCTTCCTCGCCCGCGTGATCGAACGGGTGATCCGCGGCTGGCTGGAGCTGCCGGCGTGAGCGAGCCTGTTTTGGGGTTTTCCGCCAAGCCCGACGTTCAGGACGTGCTGGCCCACTGGCGGCGCTGGATGGAGAGCGAGAAGGCGGTCTCCCGCCACACCCTGTCGGCCTACACCGCCGACGTGGGCGAGTTCCTGCGCTTCCTCACCGAATTCCGCGGCGGCTCGCCGCCTTCGCTGAACGACCTGGGCGACCTGAAGGCGGCGGATTTCCGCGCCTGGATGTCCAGGCTGGCGATGGACGGTCTGGTCGGGGCCAGCCGGGCGCGCAAACTGGCGGCGGTGCGCAATCTGTTCCGCTGGATGGACCGCAGCGGTCGCCTGCACAATCCCGCCGTCGCCACGCTCGCCACGCCGAAGGTCAAGCGCCCGGCCCCGCGCCCGCTGACGGAGATCGACGCCGACCGCCTGCTGGAGGAGGCCGAGCGCGACCGCGAGGAGCCATGGATCGGCAAGCGCGACCGCGCCCTGTTCACCCTGCTCTACGGCTGCGGCCTGCGCATTTCGGAGGCGCTGGGTCTGCCCCGAAAGGACGCGCCGCTGGGCGACACGCTGCGCGTGACCGGCAAGGGCCGCAAGGACCGCATGATCCCCGTCCTGCCGGCCGTGACGGAGGCGGTGCGCGCCTATCTCGACGCCTGCCCCTTCACGCTGGCCCCCGACGGCCCGCTGTTCGTCGGCACCCGCGGCGGCCGGCTGAACGCCAGCGTGGCCCAGCACCAGATGCAGAAGCTGCGCGCCCTGATGGGCATGCCGGACAGCGCCACCCCGCACGCCCTGCGGCATAGTTTCGCGACCCATCTTTTGGCGGACGGCGGCGACCTGCGCGCCATCCAGGACTTGCTCGGCCACGCCTCGCTTTCCACAACCCAGCGTTACACGGATGTGGAGAGCGAGCAGCTGATGAACGTGTACCGCAACGCCCATCCTCGGGCACGGAAGGCCTGACCGGCGCCGGATTGCGCAACCGGATCAGCATATTCCAGTATGTTGCCCAACGTCTGGCCGAATTCACCATCGAAGCATTCGCGGGCACGCTGCAAACCGCGTAACAATCAGACTGCCGCAATCACTTTGACATCAATCAAACGCATTCTGCATAATGCAGAACATCCAATAATAATGATTATCAAAATCTCTGTGGCTCTGAGACTTTTGTATAGGATATCGGCGGCCACCCCTTACAAACCGTTATCGGTTGCTTAACATTTGACTTTGTTAATGTTAACCCGGCGCGAAGCTCACGCGGGGGAAACCGACATGCAAATAAAATCAATCCAATCGAAGATATCCATCCTATCGGGACTTTGCTTGGCAGGCACGGTTGCCGTACTCGTCGGTTTCGGAATCCTGTCGACACGCTCCAGCAACGATTTCGTCACGGACAACGTGGAGCGGATTCTTGAAAGCAAGACGACGGAGTCGCTTCAGAATCTCGCAGCCACCCAGGCCGGCCTTCTGAGGTCGGAGTTCGACACCGCGTTGAACGCCGCCCGGACCATGGCCGCCAGCTTCTCCAGCCTCGCCGATGGCAGCGCGGGCGGCCATGTCCCGTCCGACCAGCGCCGCGACGCCTTCAACGGTGTGCTTCTGTCGGTCCTCAAGCAGAACCCGCTGTTCAATGGCACCTATTCGGCATGGGAGCCCAACGCTCTCGACGGCCGGGACGAGGAGTTCCGCAACCGCCGCGAAACCGGAACCGACGCCACCGGCCGCTTCATTCCCTATTGGAATCGCGACCGGAACGGCCACATCGCCATGCAGCCCCTGGTCGAGTATGACAGCCGCGAGCGCCATCCCAACGGCGTCATGAAGGGCGGCTGGTACATCGGCCCGCAGGAGAACGGGCGTGAAAGCGTGCTCGACCCCCTGCCCTACATCGTGCAGGGCAAGCAGGTCTTCCTGGCGACCCTCTCGGTGCCGGTGGTGATCGACGGCAAGTTCCGCGGCGTGGCCGGTGCCGACTTCAACCTCGACTTCGTGCAGCAGCTGTCGACCAAGGTCAGCGCCGCCGTGTTCGACGGCCGCAGCCAGGTGGTCATCATCAGCAACATGGGCCTGATCGTCGCCCACAGCGCACGGCCCGATTTGATCGGTCAGCCGATTTCCACCTTCGACGCCTCGTGGCAGGCCGATCTGGCGAATGTCCAGGCCGGCAAGGCCCATGTCGATATCGAAGCCTCCACCAACATGCTGCGCAGCTTCGCCCCCATCACCATGGGCAACACCGAAAAGCCGTGGGCGGTGCTGGTCCAGGTGCCGAAGGACATCGTGCTGGCCGACGGCATGGCGCTGTCCTCCGCGCTCGGCGAGCGTGCCAATTCCAACATCCTGTGGCAGATCGCCGTCGGCGCCCTGGTCGCGCTTGGCGCCGTCGCGGTGATGTGGGTGGTCGCCGGCGGCGTCGCCCGGCCGATCCGCGCCAGCGTCGCCTTCGCCGAGGGCATCGCCGCCGGCCGCTTCGACCAGACGCTCGATATCCGCCAGTCCGACGAGGTCGGCGCCCTGGCCGACGCCCTGCGCAAGATGCTGGCCGACCTGAAGCGGATGATCGATCAGCGGGCGGAGGATCAGGCCAAGGCCGACGCCGAACGCCGTGCCGCCATGCTGCAGCTGGCCGACAATCTGGAAGCTCAGGTGATGAATGTCGTGGACGGCGTCGACCGTGCGGCCCAGTCGATGACCGGCACCGCCCAGACCATGACCGCCAGCGCGACCCAAACCAGCCAGCAGGCCGGCGTGGTCGCCAACGCCTCCCAGGATGCCAGCAGCAACGTCCAGACGGTCGCCAGCGCCACGGAAGAGCTGTCGGCTTCGATCCAGGAGATCGGCGAGCGGGTCAACCGCTCCGCCCAGATCGCCCGCGAGGCGGTGGAGGCTGCCCAGCAGGCCAACGGACAGGTCCTCAGCCTGACCGAGGCGGCGGAGAAGATCGGCACGGTGGTTCAGTTGATCCAGGACATCGCCAGCCAGACCAACCTGCTGGCGCTGAACGCCACCATCGAGGCCGCCCGCGCCGGTGAGGCCGGCAAGGGCTTCGCCGTGGTGGCGCAGGAGGTGAAGAGCCTCGCCAGCCAGACCGCCCGGGCGACGGAGGACATCGCCGGCCACGTCAGCGGCATGCAGCGCGTCACCGACGAGACCGCCAGCGCCATCAAGGGGATCGGCGGCATCATCGCCCAGATCGACGAGATCTCCACCGCCATCGCCGCCGCGGTGGAGGAACAGGGATCGGCCACCGCCGAGATCGCCCGCAACGTCCAGCAGGCCGCCAGCGGCACCCAGGAAGTGACCAAGACCATCGCCGACGTCCGCAGCGCCGCCGTCGAGGCAGGTCATTCCGCCGAGAACGTCCTGTCCGTCTCCGGTGAGCTCGCCAGCGATGCCGGCCGTCTGCGCAGCGTGGTGAACGGCTTCCTGTCGACCATCCGCGCGGCCTGACCGCCCGAGCGGAGCCGCGAAAACCAAAAGGCTCCCCCGCCGGACAGCGGGGGAGCCTTTTCGTCGTTACGGACCTCGCGGACCGCAGATCAGGTCTGCGGAGGATCAGATGTGCAGCGGACGCCCGTCCACCGCCAGCGCCGCTTCCTTGACCGCTTCCGACAAAGTCGGGTGGGCGTGGCAGGTGCGGGCGACGTCCTCGGCGGACGCGCTGAACTCCATGGCCAGCACCAGTTCGCCGATCATCTCCGACACGTTCGGGCCGATCATGTGGACGCCCAGCACCTGATCGGTGGAGGCATCCGACAGGATCTTCACGAAGCCGTCGGTGTTGCCGCCGGCACGCGCGCGGCCGTTGGCGGTGAACGGGAATTTGCCGGTCTTGTAGGCGACGCCCGCGGCCTTCAGCTGCTCCTCGGTCTTGCCGACGGCGGCGACTTCCGGCCAGGTGTAGACGACGCCGGGGACGAGGTCGTGGTTGACGTGGCTCTTCTGGCCGGCCAGCTGCTCGGCCAGCGCCACGCCCTCTTCCTCGGCCTTGTGGGCCAGCATCGGGCCTTCCACCACGTCGCCGATGGCGTAGATGCCCGGCACGTTGGTCTGGAAATGGTGGTCGATCTTGACGCGGCCGCGCTCCAGCTCGACGCCCACCGCCTCCAGGCCGAGGCCCTCGGTGTAGGGACGGCGGCCGATGGCGACCAGGACGGTGTCGGCCTCGATGGTCTGCGCCTCGCCGCCGGCGGCAGGCTCGACCGTCAGGGCCACGCCGGTCTCGGTCATCGACGCGCCGGTCACCTTGGTGCTCAGCTTGAAGTCCATGCCCTGCTTGGCGAAGATGCGCTGGGCCTGCTTGGACAGCTCGTTGTCCATGGTCGGCAGCACGCGGTCGAGATACTCGACCACCGTCACCTTGGCGCCCAGCCGGCCCCAGACCGAGCCCAGCTCCAGCCCGATCACGCCGCCGCCGATGACGACCAGATGCTTCGGCACCTCCGGCAGCGACAGGGCGCCGGTGGAGGACACCACGCGCTTCTCGTCGATGGCGATGCCCGGCAGCGGGGTCACGTCCGAACCGGTGGCGATGACGATCGCCTTCGACGCGGTGATGGTGCCGACGCCATCGACCTCGACGGTGTTCGGGGCGGTGATCTTGCCCGCACCCTTCAGCCAGGTGACCTTGTTCTTCTTGAACAGGAACTCGATGCCGCCGACATTGTCCTTAACGACCTTGTCCTTGTGGGCCAGCATGCCCGGCAGGTCCAGCTCGACGCCGCCGACCTTGATGCCGAACTTGGCAAGGCCGCGGGCCGCTTCCTCGAACTTCTCCGACGCCGCCAGCAGAGCCTTGGACGGGATGCAGCCGACATTCAGGCAGGTGCCGCCCAGCGTCCCCCGCTTCTCGACGCAGGCGACCTTGAAGCCGAGCTGCGCCGCGCGGATCGCGCAGACATACCCGCCGGGGCCGCCGCCGATCACAACGACGTCAAAAGTGCTTTCAGCCATGAGAGGCTTTCCTTTCGCCATTCTTGCTCGTTGCCAAAAGCCGTCCCATCCAGCGGGGAGGGCGCGCGGAATAATCCGCGGGGCGATTTATGCCCGCGCTCACGCCCGGTGGCAACGGGACACTTCGTCTCTGCAAGCAGGGTCGCCTAATGGACGAGGTCAGAACCCAAGGTCGCGGTACAGCTCGGCCAGCGGTATGTCGAGGCCGGCGGTTTCCAGCACCAGCCGCCCCTCCTCCTCCAGCACCTCGGGTGCGGCGGGCCAGAGATTGTCGGAGTCGCGGCGATGCAGCTCCGCCCGGACGATCCGCGAGTCGAGGAACAGGATCTCCCGCACCGACGGCATGGCGGCATAGGCGTGCAACTTCGCCCGCTGCGCCTTCTCCTCCGTCGGCGACAGGATTTCCACCAGCAGCACCGGCGCCGTGGTGTAGGGGATCTCCGGATCGAAGGGCTCGCAGGTCACGGCGAGGTCGGCGACGCGGTAATTGTGTGTCGGGTCGAAATGCGGACGGACGCCGGCCTCCGACAGGGCGCGGCAGCGGGTTCCGTCCCGCATGCCCTTCTCCCGCAACGCATCGCGCAATGCGCCGCCCAGGGCGACCTGCAGGGTGCTGTGCGCCGGGCTTGAATGCGCCTGCCCCACGATCTCGCCATCGACCAGTTCGTATCGGGCATCGTCACGGAACTCCATGGCCAGGAATTCGTCGACGGTTGTCAGCGGGGTGAAGCGGCGGGCGAGCGGCATGGCTGTCTCTGATCCGGGCGCGACTTGCGGCAACATCCCGAATGTAATCCATCCCGGCGCTGAAGCGAAGGGCACCCCTTCTGCGCAAGGCCCCTCCCCCAACGGATCGGGAAACCTTTACGGCTCCGCTTGCGTTCCAGTGGACATCACACAGCCACCGCAACGGAGACCACCATGACCACCGTCAAGAAGTTCGCCCTGCTCGCCGTCCTGGGCACGCTGCTGGGCACCACGCTGGCCGCCTGCAACACCATGGAAGGGGCCGGCCAGGACGTGCAGGCCGGCGGCCGCGCCATCGAGCGTGGCGCCGACAACGTCCAGAAGAAGATGTGAGTCGTTAGCCAGGACGGCTCCGGAAACCGATCCACCCGGAGCCGACAATGAAAAAGCCAGGGGCCCCATGCGTTCGATCCGAACCGCATGGGGGCCCTGGCTTTGTTCGACGACCGCTTTGTTCGACGACCGGATTCGCGGTTCAGATCGATTTCCGACTTTCCGCGACCCGACTCAGCGGCTTCTGGCCTTGCGGGCGGCGTAGCGGGCGTCGCGGGCGGCTTTCGCCTCCGCGGCCGTCGCCACTTGGCGCTTGGCCTGCTCGGCAAGCTCCTGAACCGCCAGAGCCTCGCGGGCAGCCCGCTCGGCCTGTTCGGCCTGCAACACTTCCTGTTCGGCGGCCTTGCGGGCTTCGCGCGCTGCGTTGCGTTCAGCCTCGCGGGCCTCACGGGCGACACGGATGGCCAGCCGCGCCTCTTCGCGCTCGGCGAAGATCGGATCGTTCACCCCGGGCTGCGCCTTGAACTTTTCCAGCAGTGCCTTTTTCGCGCCGGCCGCCGCACTCAGACGCTCCGAAAGCCCTGCATTCTTAAAGCCGTTCATATCCATCCATTTCGTGAATTCGGTCGTGATTTGGCCGTGCCCGCAGGCAGGCCATCAAGCAAGTCCCGTATCGGGCAGGGCCACCAAAGGCGGCGATGCGGCGCCGGGGATCGGTGATCCCGGCTGCGGCGCTCCCGATTTCCGGTACGAAAAAGGGCGGCCGGAGCCGCCCTTCCTCTTCGAACCTGCTGCGCTCAGAGCGCGCGCAGGTTCTCGGCCGCAACCTTGCCGCGGCGCGGATCGCGAACAGCATCGAAGGACAGCTTCTGGCCTTCACCGAGGTTGTTGATCCCGGCGCGCTCCACCGCAGAGATGTGGACGAACACGTCGGCCGTGCCGTCTTCCGGCTGAATGAAGCCAAAGCCCTTGGTGGAATTGAAAAACTTGACGGTACCGATAGCCATGGGTCAGTTCCCTTCCTGGCGTTGCCCTGCGCGAGAGTGCGCAGGCGCATCAATTTCACTTCGGGGAAGAGACCCAAATCCGTGTGAGGGATCGGAATAACAAAGCCCAGAGCAACGTCGATCACCCATAGATGGGCCATGCATCGGCAGCTTACAAGTGACAATCGATACCGGCGGCGATGGCCCGCCGGATTGTCTCAGCTCTTCATGCGTTTGATGGTGTTGGTCGTGCTCTGGCCCTGGACCAGATCGGCCAGCACAACTTTGCCGCCATAGCTCTGGACGAAATCCGCTCCCACCACCGTCGCGATGGTGTAGTCGGCGCCCTTGACCAGCACGTCCGGGCGCAGCGCGCGGATCAGGGTTTCCGGCGTGTCCTCGCCGAAGATCACCACCAGATCGACGCAGCCCAGCGACGCCAGCACCGTGGCGCGCGCCGTCTCGTTCTGCACCGGCCGGCTGTCGCCCTTCAGCCGCTTCACCGATTCGTCGCTGTTCAGCCCGACGACCAGGATGTCGCAGGCCGCACGCGCCTGCTTCAGCAGCGAGATATGGCCGGGGTGCAGCAGATCGAAGCAGCCGTTGGTGAAGCCCACGCGCTTGCCGCGCAGCCGCCAGCGCTCCGCCCGCTCGGCCGCGGTGTCGCGGGTCGCCACCTTCTCCTCGCCCTGGCGCCACTCCTGCTCGTGCAGGCCGGCCAGCAGCTCGGCCGAGCGGACGACCGCGGTGCCGACCTTGCCCACCACGATGCCGGCGGCCAGATTGGCCAGCCGCGCCGAATCCACCAGATCGATCCCCACCGACAGCGCGGCGGTCAGCGTCGCCACCACGGTGTCGCCGGCACCGGAAACGTCGAACACCTCACGCGCCTCGGCCGGCAGATGCACCGCGTCCCCCGCCGTGACCACCGACATGCCCTGTTCGCTGCGGGTGGCGACGACGGCGCCGATGCCGCAAGTGGCGATCAGGTGGCGGGCGGCGGCGATCACCTCCTCGTCCGTCCGCGCCGGCAGGCCGGTGGCCTCCATCAGCTCCTTGCGGTTGGGCGTCACGATATCGGCGCCGCGATAGCGGCGGTAGTCGCGCCCCTTGGGATCGACCACCACCGTGCGGCCGGCCTCCCGGGCGGCGGCGATCACCGCCGTCACCAGATCGTCGGTCAGCACGCCCTTGCCGTAGTCGGACAGGATGACGCCGCCCACGTCGGGCAGCAGTTCGCGCACCCGTTCCAGCACGCGGTCAGCGACGGTGATCGGCACCACCGTCTCGATGTCCGTGCGCAGAAGCTGCTGCTGGCCGGCGATGAAACGGGTCTTCACCGTGGTCTGGCGCCCGTCCTCAACGACGATTGCGCCGTCGCTGACGCCCTCGCGCCGCAGCAGGGCCAGCAGGTCGGTGCCGATGCCGTCGCGCCCGACCACCGAGACGAAGCGGCAGGCCGCCTCCAGCGCCACGAGGTTGGCGGCGACATTGCCGGCGCCACCCAGCTTGGGCACATCGCGGTCCACGCGCAGGACAGGGATCGGCGCCTCCGGCGACACCCGGTCCACCGAACCATAGACGAAACGGTCGAGCATCACGTCGCCAAGGCACAGCACGTTGGCGCGCGACAGACAGTCGATGTGACGGGCAAGGTCGCTCATGGCGCCTGTCTTACCAACGCCAAAGCGGTAATGCCAGCGGATCGGGGCCTTGGCGGGGGTGACGCTCGTTTGTCACCGTCGTAGGATGGCGTTCCTGCAACACACGCCCCGTCCCTCCGCCCATGCCCCGCCCCACCGTCGCGACCAGCCTGTCGGCCAAGCTGCTGGTGCTGACCATCCTGTTCGTGCTGCTGGCGGAGGTGCTGATCTACACCCCCTCCATCGCGCGTTTCCGCATGAGCTACCTTGAGGAGCGGCTGGCCGCCGCCCACATCGCGGCCCTGTCGGTGGAGGCCGCCCCCGACCTGATGGTGACGAAGGAGCTGCAGGCGAAGCTGCTGGCCTACACCGGCACCCATGTCATCGACCTGATCCAGCCGGGCGCGCGGGTCTACATGCTGTCGCGCCCGATGCCGCCGCAGGTCGATGCCGTGTACGACCTGCGCACCACCGGCATGGGCATGCAGATCGTCGATGCCGGCCACGCTCTGTTGCTGGCCCTGGAAGGCGCCTTCGGACCGCCGGGCAACCGGGTGATCCGGGTGATCGACCGCTCGCCCAACGACCCCGTCCAGCGCGTCGAGGTGACGATGGACGAGCGACCGCTGATCGACGCGATGGTGGAGTTCTCCCGCCGCATCCTGGCGGTGTCGGTCGCCATCTCGCTGATCGCGGCGCTCCTGGTCTATTTCACCCTGCATGCGCTGCTGGTGCGGCCGATGCGCCGGCTGACCGCGGAGGTCGTCGCCTTCCGCCGCGACCCCGACGGCGCCCCGCCCCTGGTGCCGGGTACCCGCGCCGACGAGATCGGCGTGGCGGAGCGCGAGCTTGCCGCCATGCAGGGCACGGTGCGCGCGGCGTTGCGGCAGCGCGAACGGCTCGCCACCCTGGGCACCGCGGTGGCGAAGATCAACCACGACCTGCGCGGCATCCTCTCCACCGCCTCTCTCCTGTCGGAACGGCTGACCGAGAGCACGGATCCGGAGGTGCGGCGGGTGACGCCGCGGCTGGTCGCCTCGCTGGATCGTGCGGTTGAGCTGTGCGGCCAGACGCTGTCCTTCACCCGCGACGGCGTCCTGCCGTTGTCGCCTGAAGCGGTCGACCTGCACCGCGTGGCGGATGAGGCCGGCGCAGAAGTGCTCGCCACCGTCCACCCCGACGGCGGACGGGTCGAAGCGGAGTGGATCAACGACATCCCCGCCGGCACGCCGGCGCCGGTGGATGCGGCACAGCTTGGCCGCGCCCTGATCAATCTCGGCCGCAACGCGGTGCAGGCCGGCGCCGGCCGGGTGCGGATCGCGGTCGAGGTCGAAACCGAGGCCGGGGCCGGGGCCGGACCCGCGGGCCTGCTGACCCTGACTGTCGCCGACAACGGCCCCGGACTGGCGCCGCGGGCACGGGAAAACCTGTTTCACCCCTTCGCCGGATCGGCCAGGGCCGGCGGGATCGGACTCGGCCTCGCCATCGCGCGGGAGGTGCTGCGCGCCCATGGCGGGGAGTTGCGGCTGGTGCGCAGCGATGCGACCGGAACGGTCTTCGCGCTTGACATACCGCAAGGCAACAAGGAAACCGATCCGGTAGATGTTGCAGGGCACAAGTCGTTTGTGTCGCATTGATTCCGCGGGTTCCGTCCCGCAGAATCCCTTCAATGACGAAGCGTTCGCGGGAAGCCCGGCGGGGCGGGAGGCGGGCGCTTTCCCTCCACCAACGCCTTGTTCTGAAAGGACTTCGCGACGTGAAAGCCTTCTCCTACTGGATCAATCCCATCCTCGCCGGCCTCATGGCTTTCGTCGGCCTCCTCGCCTCCTCGCGCGCGGCGGACGACGCATTCGCCATCGGTGGCCTGATCGTCTTCCTCGGCTGCGTGCTTTTCATCTTCGCGTCGATCGGCCGTTATTTCGACCGCATGGGCTCCGCCCACTGACCGTACGGGCTCCGATCTGCGGAGTCCCGACAGTCGACGCGAAGGCTGGAGGGCGTAAGCCCAACAAAGCGGGTGCCACATGACACACAGCATGGCATGGGACCCTGACGCCTTCGCGACGCTCGATGTCCTGCGCCGCCGTCCCGTCATCGACCTGACGGCGGCGCTTCCCTCCTCCTTCTCGCCGCGCTCGGTCGTCGATCTCGGCTGCGGCGCCGGGCAGCTGTCCCGGCTGCTGGCGGCGCGCTGGCCCCAGGCCGACGTTCTGGCGGTCGACCATTCGCGGGCGATGCTGCGCTGGGCCGCCGACACGCCGTCGCCCGTGCGCTACCTCCACGCCGATCTGGCGGTCTGGCGTCCGCACTGGCCGACGGATCTCGTCATCTCGGCCGGCGGGCTTCAGCATGTGGCCGGGCATGACCGGCTGTTTCCCGAACTGCTGCAATCGCTCGGCCCCGGCGGCGTGCTGGCCGTCGCCCTGCCCCGCCCGCAGGACCAGACCACCCACAGCCTGCTTCTGGAAACCGCCGCCGACGGGCCCTGGGCGGACCGGCTGCATGGCGCTTGGCCCGCGGCTCCGCTGACCGAGGGCCGGGGTTACGATGCCCAGGATTATTACGACTGGCTCGGCCCGGAAGGAGCGTCCATCGAGCTGTGGGAGACCGAGTATTTCCACGTCCTCGACGGCGACGTTCCGCTTCTGCAATGGCTGCATCAGGCGGCGCTGGCCCCGGTGATGGATCGCCTGACCGGTCCCGAACTCGACCGCTTCCTCGCCGCCTACCGCCGCCGCCTGGAGGCCGCCTATCCGGAGCACTCCAGCGGCAACACGCTGATCCCGACCAAATGGCTGTTCGTGGTGGTGCGGGTGTAGGGGAGGCCGCATGCAGCCCCCTTCTCTCAAACCCCGTCGATGTAGCTCAGCAGCGGTTGCCAGTCGCCGCGATGCTCGGCAGCGCGCTTGCCCGGCATGTCGAACAGGCTGAGGCCGCTTTCGGCCGCATCGGCATAGATCTGGCTGTCGCGCAGGCGGGTCACCACCTGATGGCCGATGCCGCCCAGGAAACGGTCCAGCCGGTCGGCGGCCCTGGTGCGGGCGCGCATGCGGTTGCCGACCACCGCCACCGTGGTCTTCTTCTTGGCGATGCGCTTCAACTCATCGAGCTTGGTGAGGAAGCGCTGGGTGGCCTGCTCGTCGAAGGCGCCGGGAAGCACCGGCAGCACGACGACGTCGGCCATCTTCACCAGATCCTCGATCTGCTTGGTCTTCAGCGCGGCGGGCGCGTCGATCACCAGCCGCTTGGTGCCACGCGGCGCATCGGAGAAGTCCTTGGCCCAGTCGAGCCCGACCAGGTTCGGCGCCTGTCCCGGCCGGCGTTCCAGCCAGCCGAGCGAGGAGTGCTGACGGTCCACGTCGGCCAGCACGGTGGGCAGGCCCGCCGCGGCGGAGGCGGCGGCGAGATGGGTGGCGACGGTCGTCTTGCCGCAGCCGCCCTTGATGTTGGCGACGAGGATGGTCAGCATGGGGCCGGACTCTACACCGCTGGGTCCGGCTTCGACCAGAAATGCTTGGTGTCGAGGAAATCATGCCACAGGGCGACCAGCGCCGCTTCGGTGTCGGCCACGCCGCGGGCGTGCCAGCCGATGACGATGCCGGCGGCGCGCGGCTCGCCGGGGGCGGAGCGGCTGCCGTCGTCATGCAGCTCGTGCAGAAGCCGCGTCGCCGTCGCCACGTCGTTCAGGTGGCCCAGCGCGTCCTGGAAGGCGGCAAGCTGTTGGATGTAGCGGCGCACCGGCTTGTCGTCATACAGGCTGCGGAAGAACTCCACGGCATAGCGCAGCTTCTTGAGGGCGATGCGCAGTTGGTGGCGCTGGGCCACCGGCAAATGGGCGAAGCCGTGTCCTGCCCGCTTGGCCTTCTTGTGGCGCTTGTTCAGCAGATGGTCGGCCAGCCCGATCACCGGCTGGAACAGCCGCACCGAGTCCTCGCTGACGGGCTGGTCGCGCCAGCCGCGCTTCTCTACCCAGCCGCCGACGCCCAGCAGGAAGGCGGTGTAGCGGTCCGACCGGATCGCCTCGCGCACGCCCTCATAGGCGCGCAGCCGCTTCGCCTCGGCCGCCGCCGCCAGCGTGTCCAGATCCTCCACCGCCGAGCGGCCATGCCCGTCGGCCTTGTGAAAGGCGTCGCGCACCGGGGCCAGCAGTTCCTCGCCGAACACGTCCCAGTCGCGCGCCGGCCCCAGGCTGCCGGCCAGCCACTTGATCTCGCCGACCAGCCAGAGATATTGCGCGGCCGGAATGAAGGGCCGGAACAGTGCGATGGCCGAGCGGAGCCGGCGCAGCGCGACGCGCATCTGGTGCACGCCCTCCGGATCGTCGCCGGCCAGCGTCACCGCTTCGTTCGCGACCATGTGGGCAAGACAGGCGCGCACGATGCGGGCGACCGCCCCTTCCACCGTCGTCTCGGGGTCGAGCAGCAGCTTTTCCGCCTTCAGCGCCTTCTCGGTCGCCCCATTCGCCAGCGCGTGGCCGCGCTCCGCCTTGGTGCGCATCTCCAGCCGCAGCGGTGCCGCCTTCGTCAGCTCCTGCGCCAGATCGTAGAGTGCGGTGGGCGAACCGCTCTTCAACTCCAGTTCCACCTCGCACAGGTCGCTGGACCGACCGTCGGGCAGCAGGATCCGGCCGCGGTCGAAGGCGACCTCGATGGCGGCGGCGTCACCCCCCTCGCCCAGCGTCACGTCCTGGATCGTACGCTCGACGACCGAGGTGAAGACCGGCTGCAGTTCCGATTCGCTGAGCGTTCCCAGCAGTTCGATGGCGGCGCCGTCGGTGATCAGCGTCAGGTCGGGCACGGCGGAGGTCACCGCGCATTCCCATTCCCCGCGTCCCAGCCCGTCCTCGTCCGGCGCGGACTTGACCGTCTGGACATAGCCGTCGCCGGTCTTGCGCACCCGCAACGTCACCTTGCGCGCGGCGAGCCGGCGGTCTTCGGTGTCGTAATAGGTGCTTTCCAGGGTCTTCGCCGTTGCCGGTCCGGTTGCCCGGTCCGCAATGGCGGGAGCGGCACGCAGCGTGTCAAAGTCTTCCGGCTTTGCCGCCAGCTTCAATTCCGTCTCGCGGTTGATGTCCGCCTCAGCCATCGCCTGCGCTTCAACCCCCGTTTTACGGCCCATGGGCCTACAGTTGGGTGTTTGCACAGGCCATGGACAGGGTCAAGTTACGGAAATGTTGCAGAAGCCTGGGGTTGCAGTACCCATCTTCCCCGCATCTTCCTTTCGTTCGTAGCGCTTTGACAGGGGTTGCAGGGTCAATATGCCCCATTTCACCCCACCCTTGGGGCGTTGCAATGCGGTCGGCGCTGTGATTGGGTTCCGGCAAATCGACCGAGGGCCGATCCCGGACGGGAAACGGCCATTATCAGGGGAAGTGTGAAGATGACCGATTTCAACACGATCGACGACCTCGAGGTCAGCGGCAAGACGGTGCTGGTGCGCGCCGACCTGAACGTCCCGATGCAGGACGGCAAGGTGTCCGACACCACCCGCATCGACCGCCTCGCCCCGACCCTGAAGGAGCTGTCCTCCAAGGGCGCCAAGGTCGTCGTCCTGTCGCATTTCGGTCGCCCGAAGAACGGCCCGGACGCCAAGAACTCGCTGCGCAACGTGCTGGACGCGCTGAGCGCCGCCGTCGGCCAGAAGGTCGCCTTCGCCGAGGATTGCGTCGGCGACAAGGCCAAGGAAGCCATCGCCAAGGTGCATGACGGCGCCATCGTGCTGCTGGAGAACACCCGCTTCCACGCCGAAGAGGAAAAGAACGACCCGGCTTTCGCCAAGCAGATGGCCGATCTGGGCGACCTCTACGTCAACGACGCCTTCTCCGCCGCGCACCGCGCCCATGCCTCGACCGAGGGTGTCGCCCGCCTGCTGCCCAGCGCCGCCGGCCGCCTGATGGAAGCGGAGCTGAAGGCCCTGACCCTGGCGCTGGAGAAGCCGGAGCGTCCGGTTGCCGCCGTCGTCGGCGGTGCGAAAATCTCCACCAAGCTGGAGTTGCTGGGCAACATGGTCCGCAAGGTGGACCTGCTGGTGCTGGGCGGCGGCATGGCCAACACCTTCCTGTTCGCCCAGGGCACCGACGTCGGCGCCTCGCTGTGCGAGAAGGACATGGCCGACCAGGCCCGCGCCATCATGGCGACCGCCAAGGAAGCCAACTGCGAGATCCTGCTGCCGAAGGACTTCGTCGTCGCCAAGGAGTTCAAGGCCGGCGCCGCCAACCGCGTCGTCGCCTTCGACGCCATCGGCGCGGACGAGATGGCTCTCGACATCGGCCCGGCCACCGTCGAGTTCCTGGGCGTGAAGCTGCAGGGCGCCAAGACCGTCGTGTGGAACGGCCCGCTCGGCGCCTTCGAAATCCAGCCCTTCGACGCCGGCACCAACGCGGTTGCCGGTCTGGTCGCCGCCCGCACCGAGGCCGGCGGCCTGCTGTCGGTCGCAGGCGGCGGCGACACCGTCGCGGCAATGGCCCATGCCGGGGTCGAGGACAAGTTCACCTACGTGTCCGCCGCCGGCGGCGCCTTCCTGGAATGGCTGGAAGGCAAGGAACTGCCGGGCGTCGCAGCGCTGAAGAAGTAAGCGGTTCCACGGGATCGCAGACGCGAAAGGCTCCGGGTTTCGGCCCGGGGCCTTTTGCATGTCCGGGGATAAACGGTTGCGGCTTCGAAAGCACCGGGACTCGAATAGGCTTGCATCCGCACGCGCGAATGCCCATAACAGCAGCGGGAGACTGGCGTCGGACGAGTCCCTCGCCAACCCGGTCAGGTCCGGAAGGAAGCAGCCGCAACGAGTTACGGCTCGGGTCGTTCGTCCAGTCTCCCACCCTCTTCAAAAATTGCCAGCACGAAACAGACGGCGACAGCGCGGCGCCGGGGCGCTATCCTGCGGCCCGAAATTCCCCCTCCCGTCGTTTCGACAGGCCAGCCGCGTGACCGATACCACAGTCGACACTCCCGCTTCCGCACCCGCCACGGCTCCTGCCACCGGGCTGGCCTATCGGGTGCTGGCGCGCAAATACCGGCCGAAGACCTTCGACGAGCTGATCGGGCAGGACGCGCTGGTCCGCACCCTGACCAACGCCATCCAGTCCGGCCGCATCGCCCAGGCTTTCATGCTGACCGGCGTGCGCGGCGTCGGCAAGACCACCACCGCACGCATCATCGCCCGCGCGCTGAACTGCACCGGCCCCGACGGCAAGGGCGGGCCGACGGTCAGCCCCTGCGGCGTCTGCGACAACTGCCGCGCCATCGCCGAGGACCGCCACGTCGACGTGATGGAGATGGACGCCGCCAGCCACACCGGCGTCGACGACATCCGCGAGATCATCGACGGCGTGCGCTACTCGCCGGTCTCGGCCCGCTACAAGCTCTACATCATCGACGAGGTCCACATGCTGTCGAAGAGCGCGTTCAACGCGCTCCTGAAGACGCTTGAGGAACCGCCGAGCCATGTGAAGTTCGTCTTCGCCACCACCGAGATCCGCAAGGTCCCGGTCACCGTGCTGTCGCGCTGCCAGCGCTTCGACCTGCGCCGCGTCGACGCCCAGGTGCTGAAGGAGCATTTCACCCGCGTCACCGCCATGGAAGGCGCCGACATCGAGGGGGATGCCGCGGCCTTGATCGCGCGCGCCGCCGACGGATCGGTGCGCGACGGGCTGTCTCTGCTCGATCAGGCCATCGCGCTCGCCGCCGGCACCGTCACGGCGCAGCAGGTGCGCGACATGCTGGGTCTGGCCGACCGCACCCGCGTCATCGACCTGTTCGAGGCCGCGGTTTCCGCCAAGCCTGCCGAGGCGATGGACATCCTGTCCGACCTGCACCGTGTCGGGGCCGATCCGGTGGTGATCCTGCAGGACCTGCTGGACCTCGTCCACAATCTGACCCGCCTGAAGGTGGTGCCCGACAGCGCCAACGACCCCTCCCTGCCGGAGGCGGAGCGCACGCGCGGCTCCGCCCTGTCGGGCAAGCTCGGCATGCCGGCGCTGACCCGCGCCTGGCAGCTTCTCTTGAAGGGGCTGAACGAGGTGCAGGCCGCCCCGGTGCCGCAGCAGGCGCTGGAGATGGTGATCGTCCGCCTGTCCTACGCCGCCGACCTGCCGACGCCGGGCGAGCTGATCCGCCAGTTCCAGGCCCAGCAGGCCAATGGCGGAGCGGGTGCGCCCGGCGGCCGCGGTCCCGGCGGTGGCGGCGGCCCCGTCGCCGTCGCCAGCCAATCCCCTTCCATGGCGACCCACGCCGTCGCCCGCTCCATGGGCTCCGCCCAGCCGCAGAGCGCGCCCGTGGCACAGGCGGCCACCGCCGCCAACCCTGCCCTGGCCGCCGCCCCGGCCGGCGAAGAGCTATCGCCGATGCCGCACGACTTCCGTGCGCTGGTGCAGCTGTTCTCCGACCGGCGCGAGGGCGCGCTTTACGGCTATCTGATGGAGACGGTGCAACTGGTCCGCATGGAGCCGGGCCGGCTGGAGCTGAAGCTCCGCCCCGCCGCCCCGCCGACGCTGCCGGCCAAGGTCGGGCAGTTCCTGACCGAATGGACCGGCCATCGCTGGATCGTCGCCCTGTCCGAAGGCCACGCCCAGCCGACGCTGGCCGAGCAGGGCCAGGCCGAAAAGCGCCGCGCGCTGTCCGAGGCGGAGGCCAACCCGGTGGTGCGCGCCGTGCTCGACGCATTTTCCGGTGCGAAGATCATCGACATCCGCGACCTCGCAGAAGTTGCCGCAGCGGAGAGTGCGGCGGTTGCGGATGACGGCGAGACACCCGATTTCATGGTTCAGCAGCAGGACGACGGGGTCTACTACCCCCTCGACGACGAAGGAGAGTACTGACCGATGAAGAATATCGGCAACATGATGAAGCAGGCCCAGCAGATGCAGGCCAAGATGCAGGAAATGCAGGCGAGCCTGGAGCAGGTCGAAGTGACCGGCCAGAGCGCCGCCGGCATGGTCGTCGTGACCGTCAACGGCAAGAGCGAGATGAAGAAGGTCAAGCTCGACAAGTCGGTGGTCGATCCCGAGGACGTCGAGGTGCTGGAGGACTTGATCGTCGCCGCCTTCAACGACGCCAAGAAGAAGGTCGAGCAGCATGTCGCCGAGGAGACCTCGAAGATGATGGGTGGCCTGAAGCTGCCGCCGGGCATGAAGCTGCCGTTCTGATTCTACAGCACCTGTGAAAATCCCCTCTCCCCGGAGGGGAGAGGCGGATTTGCACATTCATGATCGGACCTGAAATCGAACGCCTGATCCAGTTGCTGTCCAAGCTGCCGGGGCTCGGTCCCCGGTCGGCGCGGCGGGCGGCGCTGCATCTGATGAAGCGGCGGGACAGCCTGCTGGTGCCCCTGTCGGAAGCGATGGCGGCGGCCGGCGAATCGATCCGCGCCTGCTCCGTCTGCGGCAACCTGGACAGCCGCGACCCCTGCACCGTCTGCTCCGACTCCACCCGCGACCGCTCGGTCATCTGCGTGGTGGAGGATGCCGGCGACCTGTGGGCGCTGGAACGCACCCGCGCCTTCCGCGGCACCTACCATGTGCTGGGCGGCCTGCTGTCGGCCCTGCAGGGTGTCGGACCCGACGACCTGAACATCGCCGGCCTCGCCGAACGCGCCAAGGATCCGGCGGTGCGCGAGGTCATCCTGGCGCTCAACGCCACCGTCGACGGCCAGACCACCGCCCATGTGGTGACCGACCGCCTGACAGACTCCGACGTGTCCGTCTCGCGTCTGGCGCATGGCGTCCCGGTCGGCGGCGAGCTGGACTATCTCGACGACGGCACGTTGACGGCGGCGCTGAAGGCACGGCGGCCGCTGTAGCGTTGGCTGCGATACCCCCCACTCTAACCCTCCCCCGCTCTCAGCGGACCTATGGTCCGCCTGTCGCGTCAGCACAAAGCATAGCTTTGTGCGAGATCTGGGCGGGGAGGGGATTAAGCGCTTGTTCGGAATGGCGGCGGCAGTCCCTCCCCCGCCCAGCGGGGGAGGCTAGGTGGGGGTCTCACCTCCTCACACATACACCCTCCCGAAGCGTACACTCCCGCACTTCACGCATCGCCAACCGCCGTACACCGCAATTCACGAAGCCGACACTGCGCCCGGCGTACCTGCGCTGGCACGTACACCCGCCTGCCGACAATGGTCCTTCGCAACATCCACCACCTGCGAAGGCACCATCCCGATGCGTACGCCCGCCAAGCTTCCCATCGCGTTCCGTATCCTGCTGGGCTTCTCTCCCTGGCTGCTGTTCGGCGCCGTCCTGCCGCTCGCCGGGCTGCTGCCGGCCTCCCTAACGGCGCTCGCGGCCAGCCTCGCCCTCTGCGTCCTCGACAGGCTGCGCGGCTCCCTCAAGGCGCCCGAGCTGGTGGCCGCCGCCTTCTTCGCCATCCTGCCCGTCTGCGGTCCGTTGGGCTGGGACTGGCCGGTCCACAATCTCGGCCTCGCCATCCATCTGGCGCTGTCGGCCATGGCCTTCGGCAGCATCGCAGCCGGCAGCCCCTTCACCCTGCAATATGCCCGCGACGACTGGCCGCGCGAGTATTGGCACCTGCCGCAGTTCGTCGCCGTCAACCGGCTGATGACGGCGGTCTGGGGCGTGCTGTTCCTGATCGGCGGTCTCGGCTTCGCCGCCCTGCCCGGCTGGGAGGCGGCTTTCTCCATCGGCAGCAGCGCACTTGGCATGGTCGCCAACCGGCTGCTGCCGGATTGGATCGTCGGGCGCACAATGCGCCGGCGGTTGGCGGAGGCCGATGCGCATCCCTGGCCGGCGCCCGCGATCCTGAACCGCACGCGTACAACGCCGAACGAGCGCGACGTGGTGGTGGTCGGCTCCGGCATCGGCGGCCTGACGGCGGCGGCGCTGCTGGCGCGGGCCGGGGCGCGGGTGACGGTGCTGGAGGCGCATGACCGCCCCGGCGGCTTCTGCACCTCCTGGACGGTCAAGGCGCGCAACCGCGGCGAACCGGGCGCCGAGCCCTTCCGCTACGTTTTCGATGCCGGCGTCCACGACATCAGCGGCGCCCATCCCGGCGGTCCGGTCGACCATCTGCTGCGCTCTCTGGGGGTCGTGGACCGGGTGGACTGGCAGCCGGTGAACCGCGGCGTCGCGCTGGATGGCAAGTTGCGTCTACTGGCCGACGATGCCGATGGGCTGGCAGCCCAGATCGCCGCCGACCACCCGCCCAGCGCCGCCGGAGCCGCCGCCTTCCTGGCGGAGATGCGGGCGGTCTATGACGACATGTATCGCGGCTGCGCCGAACGCGGCCTGCCCAACATCCCGCAATCGGTGGCGGCGATGCGGCGCTATGTGACGGAAAGCCCGCACGCCATGCGCTGGATGGCCCGGCCGTTCCAGGAGATGCTGGACCATTACATCCCCGACCGCGCCGGCCAGCGCCTGCTGACCGTGCTGACCGGCTATCTCAGCAACCGGGCGGAACTGCTGACGGCCGGACAGATGGCGCCGATCTTCGGCTATTGGTTTTCCGGTGGCTTCTATCCCGCCGGTGGGTCGCAGGCTCTGGCCGACGCGCTGGCCCAGTCGATCCGCGCCGATGGCGGTGAGGTCCGGCTGCGCAGCGCCGCCACGCGCATCCTGATCGAGAACGGCCGCGCCGCCGGGGTGGAGACCGCAGATGGCCGCACCGTCCGCGCTCCCGCCGTGATCTCAAACGCCGACGTGCGGCGGACCATGCTGGAACTGGTGGGGGTGGAGCATCTGCCGGCCGCCTACGCTGCCCGTTGCGCGGCGCTGCGTCCGTCCACCTCGGCCTTCATGGTCACGCTTGGGCTGGACATGGTCCCCGACCTGCCGGCGATGACCTTCCTGCCGCGGGATCGGACCGGCTTCGGCATGGCCATCGCCGTCCCGTCCACCCACGACCGCAGCCTCGCACCCGAAGGGCATGCCGCGGTGGCGCTGCTGCGGCTGGCCCCGGCCGATGCCGGCTGGAACCGCGCCGATCCGTCCTACAAGGCGCGCAAGCGGGCGGAGGGCGACGCGATGATCGCCGCCGCGTCCCGCCTGATCCCCGATCTGGAACGGCACATCACCACCCGGCAGGAGGCCAGCGCCGCCACCTTCGCCCGCTATGCCCATACCAGTGCCGGTAGCATCTACGGCATCGCTCCCGACCAGCAACGCCTGACCCGCCGCAGCCCGATCCCCGGCCTGTGCCTGACCGGCGCCGGCGTCTTCCCCGGTCCCGGCGTGGAGGCCTGCGTCATCTCCGGCCGGCTGGCCGCCGAAGCCCTGCTGGGCAAGGAGAGCCTGACGCCCGAGTCCCTGCGCAACGCCGCCGGGCGGAGCGCCGCCTGCGCGTCTACCCTGCCGGTGGCGCAGATGGGGTGAGCCCTACTATCCCGCAAACCCGGCCCCGGCAAACCCGGCCATCGCCCGGACCTCCGCCGGGCTGCGGCCTTCGTCGCGGAGCGAGCGCAGGGTCTGGGCACGGTCGCGCTTGGCCAGCCGCTCGCCCGCCGCGTTCCGCAGCAGGCCGTGATGGTGGTAGTCGGGCGGATCGTAGCCCAGCAAAGCCTGCAGCAGGCGGTGCAGGTGGGTGGCGAAGAACAGATCCTCGCCGCGGGTGACCAGCGTCACGCCCTGCAGATGGTCGTCGACGGTGACGCTGAGGTGATAGCTGGTCGGCGTGTCCTTGCGGGCCAGCACCACGTCGCCCAGCAGTTCCGGAGTCGCCTCCTGCCAGCCCTGCGCCCGGTCGTGCCAGCGCAGCGGTCCGGTCAGCCGGCAGGCGGCGGCCACATCGAGCCGCAGTGCCCAAGCATCGCCACGGGCGATCCGCTCCGCCCGCTCCTCGGGCGAGCGGTGGCGGCAGGTGCCGGGATAAAGGGGACCGTCGGGGCCGTGCGGCGCTGCACCGGCCCGCGCGATTTCCGCGGCGATGTCCTTGCGGGTGCAGAAGCAGGGGTAGAGCACGCCCAGCGACTCGAGCCGGGCGAGTGCCGCGCGGAAATCGTCGAAATGGTCGGACTGGCGCCGGACCGGACCGTCCCAGTCGAGGCCGAGCCAAGCCAGATCCTCGATCAGGTCGCGCTCGTAGTCTGGGCGGCAGCGGTTGGGATCGATGTCCTCGATCCGCAACAGGAAGCGGCCGGCGGCGCTGCGGGCGGTGGTCCAGCCGAACAGCGCGGAATGGGCATGCCCCAGATGCAGGTGCCCGGTCGGGCTGGGGGCGAAGCGGGTGACGAGATCGCTCATTCCCGCTTTATAGCGGATCGCGCGCCGGACGGGGCGCGGGATGTAACGATCTGGTTGGTCTCAGATGTAGGGATTGTCGCGGATCGGCTCGACCGGGATCTCTTCGCCTTCCAGATACAGCGCCAGACGGCGGCGCAGCTCGCGGTCGAAAGCGTCGATGCGGATCTGGCGTTCACGCTCCTCGCGTTCACGGCGCTTCTGGGCGAGGTCGATGATGACGGCGGTCATGGCGGACTTTCCTCGGGGTCGCTTCCGGCCGGCTCGGACCGGCGGGATCGTGTTCGATCTGATCGTCTTGGATCAACGAGACCCACCATGGCGCCGCTATGGTTAACGAGGAGTAACTGCACAAGGCAAGCGCGAGTCTTTTTTCCCGATGTCACAGCCGCCGCGGGTGGTGCCGAATGACCGGTTCCCGCGTCGGCCGGCGATGCCCACAGCGCGAAAAAGGTTACACAACGGTGAAGAAATTCGGCCTCACCGGGTCAAGATGTTGAGTCCGGGCCGCCGATCCACTATGTATTTCGTTGTCCCGGATCGGCGATCCAGCAGTTGGGCCGGCCGCCGGGGCGGAGTAGACACGCCCCCGCGCACAAAGCCGCCTCAGTGTCGCGTGCCGGGATCCAGACACGGTTTCAGACAAGGGAGTGGCCATTGGCTCCACCACCCGATCACTGTCCGGCTCTGGTGCTGAACGCGGATTTCCGCCCGCTCAGTTACTTCCCCTTGTCGCTATGGTCCTGGCAGGAAGCGGTCAAGGCGGTCTTTCTGGAACGGGTCAACATCGTATCGCACTATGACCGGGTCGTCAGATCCCCAAGTTTCGAAGTCCGGTTGCCCAGCGTCATCTCTCTGAAAGAGTTCATTCCGGCAACGCGCCGCCCGGCCTTCACCCGCTTCAACGTCTTCCTGCGCGACCGCTTCACCTGCCAGTATTGCGGCCGCCCCTTCCCCACCCACGATCTGACCTTCGACCATGTGATCCCGCGGTCCCGCGGCGGTCGGACGACGTGGGAAAACGTCATCACCTCCTGTTCCGCCTGCAACTTGGCGAAGGGCGACCGCCTTCCCCATGTCTGCGGCATGATCCCGCTCAGTCCGCCCTTCCAGCCCACCGCCTACGAGTTGCAAGAGAACGGACGCGCCTTCCCGCCAAACTTCCTTCACGAGAGTTGGCGGGATTTTCTTTATTGGGATTCGGAACTGGACCCGATGTAGGACCGCGATACGGACGGGGGTGGGGGCAGTGCAATGCCTCCACTCTACTCCACCCGCCCCAGCCTGACCGTCAGCGGCCAGCGGATCCGCCGCTCGCGTTCCGGCTCGCCCCACAGCGGTGCGATCTCCTCCGCGAACGCCTCCAGCGGGTTTCGGCCGAGCGCCCGGGTCGCCGCCTTCACACCCGACCAGGTGTTCATGTAGCCGAGCAGCCGGGGCAGCGACCAGACTGCCTCCATCGCCAGCGGCGGCACCGGCACTGTCGCAAACGGAAAATCCAGATCGCGGTAGCCGTTCACCACCTTCCAGCGGTCGGCCGGCCAGTAGGGTCCCAGCGTGCCGTTGTGGAAACGCTCCACCACCGGGTCGAGCACCGGATCGTCCAGTTGCTGCAACGCGTAGCAGACCAGCGCCACCGCCGCCCCCGGCTTCGCCACCCGCCGCACCTCGGCATAGAAGCGGTCGAGGGCGAACCAATGCGCCGCCTGCGCCGCGACGATCAGGTCGCAGCAGTTGTCGGGCAGGCCGCCGTCCTCCGCCGGGGCGACGGCGTAGCGGACACTGGGATGCGGTTCGGCTTGCGCGATCTGCTCCGCGCTGGCGTCGGTGGCGTGGACCGTCGTGAAGCGGGCGGCGAGCGCGACTGAGAACTGGCCGTTGCCGCACCCGACGTCCCAGGCCAGCCCGCGGGCCGGAGCCGCATCGGCCAGCGCCACCGCCAGCCCATCCGGGTATGTCGGCCGGAAAGCGCGATAATCGTCGGCATGGCCGGAGAAATGGTCCTTGAAGGAGGTCATCGGTCTGGAGTCGCCCCGGAATGATTAGGGTTGGAATTCCGCGGCGGATGAGGATAAACCCTGTGGGTTCGTCGCGGAACCCTTCCCAGGCCGTCCCGCATCTTTCCGCTGTGGCGCAGGCGCGCCGGGCGTGCTAACCAAGCGCGCGCTTTTTCGTGCGCCCCGCCAACCACCCGTGTCCGGCATGCAGACCTTCCTGGAATTCGAAAAGCCGATCGCCGAGCTTGAAGGCAAGATCGAGGAGTTGCGGCACCTGACCAACGCCGGCGACATCAACATCGCCGACGAGGTCGCAAAGCTGCAGGCCAAGGTCGACAAGCTCCTGCGGCAGACCTACGCCAAGCTCACGCCCGCGCAGAAGGTTCAGGTGGCCCGCCACCCCAATCGTCCGCATTGCCTGGACTATGTGCACGGCCTGATCGAGGACTTCACGCCGCTGGCCGGCGACCGTCATTTCGCCGAGGACCGCGCGGTCATCGGCGGGCTGGGTCGCTTCCGCGGCCGCTCGGTGGTGGTGATCGGCCAGGAAAAGGGCAACGACACCGAATCGCGCGTCCGCCACAATTTCGGCATGGCGAAGCCCGAAGGCTACCGCAAGGCCCAGCGCCTGATGGATCTGGCCGAGCGCTTCAAGCTGCCGGTCGTCTCGCTGGTCGACACCGCCGGCGCCTTCCCCGGCGTCCAGGCGGAGGAGCGCGGCCAGGCCGAGGCCATCGCCAAGAGCATCGAGCGCTGCCTGCGGCTGAACGTGCCGATGGTCGCCTCGGTCATCGGCGAAGGCGGCTCGGGCGGCGCCATCGCCATCGCCACCGCCGACCGCGTGCTGATGCTGGAACACGCCATCTATTCCGTGATCTCGCCGGAAGGCTGCGCGTCGATCCTGTGGCGCAGCTCCGACATGGCGGGCGAGGCGGCCATCGCGTTGCGCCTGATCAGCCAGGACCTGAAGGAGCTGGGCGTCATCGACCGTGTGGTGAGCGAGCCGATCGGCGGCGCCCACCGCGACCCGGCCGAGACCATCAAGAAGCTCGGCGACTGCATCGAGGAGTCGCTGGGCGAACTGGACGGGCTGGACGGCGTCACGCTGCGCGCCAAGCGCCGCGAGAAGTTCCTGGAGATGGGGCAGAAGGGGCTGGGGTGATTTACCCCCACCCTAACCCTCCCCCGCTGGGCGGGGGAGGGGACATCCGCTTGTTCGGAAACCTGTCGTTTTACAGAAAAGCGGCAGTCCCTCCCCCGCCCAGCGGGGGAGGTTAGGTGGGGGCCTAACGCCTTCATCCCAAAACCACCCTCACCCCAAAAACCCGTGCAGGAACCAGCGCGGCCATTCCCCCGGCCGGTACAGTCCGGCGCGGAACAGCCAGAAGCGGCGGCCGGCGCCATCCTCCACGCGATAATAGTCGCGCACGGCAAGCCCCAGCGATCCCTCCGGACGCCACCACTCGCATTCGATCCGTTCCGGCCCCTCGGCCCGGTTCACGCGGTGGCGCAGGCCGCGCCAGACGAATTGCAACGGCGGGTCGTCGGGAAGCGGGGCGGTGGCCTCGATCGGTTCGGGCGGGGTCAGCAGGCGCAGGGGCCGCGGCCGGCCGGCCGGCCAGGGCTTGGGCACCGGCAAGGTTTCCACCGGCGGCAGGGGCGCCACGCAGCGTTCCGGCAACCAGCTTTCCCGCGGCACCAGCCGCAGCACCGCCCGCTCCCCCAGCCGCAGAGCCAGCCGGTCGACCAGTTCGGCCAACCCGCCATCTGTTCCTTCGCCGTCGATGCCGGTCTGGATGGCGATGAGCGCCCCGGTCTCCGTCGCGGACAGCACCAGCGTCTCCAGCCCCGGACCGGGGTCGATCCGCTCCAGCAGCGGGGCTGCCAGCCGGACCAGTGCCGCCGGATCGCGGGTCGGGCGGCTGGTGCCGAGAGTCAGGCTCTGCGGTTCATCGTCCACCCGCTGGTCGGTGCGGTGGGCGTCCAGCCGCAGCCGGCGCACCCCCTGCCCCGCCGCCTCCAGCCCCTTGCACAGCCGGCCCAGCAGATGGCGGAGCGCCCCGGCGATCGACTCGGGCGTGGCGATCGGCTCGGCGAAGGTCAGGCGCTCGCGGTGCTCCGGCACCGGCCGGCGCGGGGAGATTGGTTCATCCAGCCGGCCGAAGGCCTGATCGTATCGTTGCAGCAACCTGCCCCCGAACCGCGCCGCAAGGCCGGCCCGCGGCATGGCATGCAGATCGCCGATCCGGCGCAATCCCAGCGCATGCAGCCCCTCCACCGTCTCGGCGGGCAGGCGCAGGGCGGCCAGAGGCAGACCGTCCAACCGCTCCTGCCGCCGGTCCTCCGGGCTGCCGAACCGGACCAGCCCCCAGGCGGCGGCAGGGGTGTCGGCGATGGCGGCGCGGGAACTGAAGCCGGCGGCGCGCAGCCGGCCGGTCAGGTCGGCGACCAGCGCCGCCTCGCCCTCGCATAGATGGTTGGCGAACAGGTGGGCACAGCCGGTGATGTCGATCACCACCCCGTCCGGTTCGTCCGCCGCGGTCCAGGGGCTGTAGCGCCGCGCCCAGTCGGCGATGCGGCCGAGCAGGGCCGAATCGGCCTCCGGCGTCGCCTCCGCCACCTCCAGCGCCGGTTCCAGCGCGCGGGCGTCACTGAGGGTATGACCGGGAGCGATGCCGGTCGATGCCGCCGCCCGGTTGACCGCAACCACCATCCGCCGCTGGCGTTCCGTCCGCAGCAAGGCGAAGGGGCGGGCCCGCAACTCGGACGGCATGGTCCGCTCGCGGGCGTCGGTCGGGAGGCGTGGCAGCCACAGGGCGAGGATGCGGCGCCTTCCTCCCCAACGACCCAATCCCCTCTCCCCCCGGGGAGAGGGGGGCAGGTCCGGGTGTGAGAAAGGGCGCGTCATGCGGGAACCAACAATCGGAACAAAGAAAGAACACTCTAGCGCCAGCTTGGCTGCGAGGGGAGTCCCTCCTTTAGGGTCACCTTGCCGAAACGTTCGGCAATGCCGACATTCCGTTCATGACCCCACATCTCCCGTCTCTCGTCGTCCGCCGTCTGGCACCGCTGGCTTTTCTGCTGGCAGCAGGCGCCTGTGCACCCTCGGAGTTGCGCGACGATACCCCCGGCCGCGCCCAGGCCTTCCCGCCGGTCTACAACCAGACATTCGGTCCGGGAGGCGGGGAACGGCGGACATGGAGCCAGATCCAGGCGGAGCAGTCGCGTGACGACGCAAGGCCCGGCACCACCGCCCGGCCACGGCAGACAGAGGAGCCGCAGCCCCGCGCCAACTCCAGAGACACCGACTCGAGAGACACCGACCGGCCGCCTCCCAAACGTCCCCGCGGCAGTTCGTCGCCCCCACCCGACCCGGCCGCCATGCCGCAGCCGCCGCGCCCGATCCCGGTACCGCCCCCGCCCTCGTCGCAGAGCGCCACCGACGCCTTCAAGCGCGACCTGATCCGGCCGGAGGTGGACCGTATGCGCACCGATGACGCCATGGGGCGGCTCGACCCGCTGGGCCAGCGCGATCTGATGAAGCGCGAGAACGACCTGCGCCAATGGGGCGACCCGCTGGCACGCTAGTCTCCTGGCAGCATCCCTTCGGCAGCATCCTCCCGGCAACCTCCGCCTTGGCGGCTTGACCCCGCACCCGCTCTGCCGCCATACCGGCCCCGTGATTCGGAACGGACGGAGGATGCGGGCGCATGACGACGGTGACGGGGGCCTTCGGCAACGGGCTGACCACGCCGGTGTGGGTGCTGCAGCATCTGCTGGGCATCCTCGGCATCGGCATGTGGGCGGGACAGGCCGGCGGCACCGCGGTCTGGCAAGTGCCGGCCGCCGCCGTGACCGCGGCGCTGGCGGCGGGCTTCGCCGCGCAGATGGGGCTGCGGCTGCCCTATGCCGGGCCGGGGCTGGCGGCTTCGCTGGTCGTGATCGGATCGCTGGTGGCGCTGGGGGTGCGGGCGCCGGCCGTTCTGGCGGTTCTGGTCGCCGCGGTCGCCGCGGTGTTCCACGGCCACGCCCACCAGGGGCCGCCGCTCTACTGGGCCGGCTTCGCCGCCGGGCTGATGCTGGTGGCCTGCGGCGGGCTCGGCCTGTCGATCGCGGTGACCCAGGCCGAGTCGGACCGGGCGGTGCGCGTGTGTGGCGGTGCGGTAGCAGTCGCGGGCATTCTCGACCTCGTCGGCGTGATTTGACCGGTTGCGCCTTGAAATGAGGGGGTTGCGCGGAAATCTTTGAAGGCACCCCTCTTCCCAGCCCGGATGACCGGGCCAGACGAACGGAACGCCCCGGTGCCCCGCGCAGCCGCCAAAGCCTGCCTTACCCCGCCGGGGCTCCCCTCTCCGGGGCTTCAGACGCATTCCGATGCGGCCCCCCCGATCAGCCAACTGACCCGCCGGCGACTGCTGGGCCGCCTGTTGGGCGGGTTGGCGCTGCCGCCGCTGCTGGCTTCCGCCGGCGGCTTGGCGTTGGGCGGAGGACGGCCGGCGGCGGCGCAGGACCTGCGCTATTTCCGCATCGGCACCGGCACCACCGCCGGCACCTATTTCCCGATCGGCGGGCTGATCGCCAACGCCATCTCCAACCCGCCGGGATCCCGGCCCTGCGACAAGGGCGGAAGCTGCGGCATCCCCGGCCTGATCGTGGTGGCGCAGGCCAGCAACGGCTCCGTCGACAACGTCGAGCTGCTGCGCGCCGGCACGGTGGAGGCCGGCTTCGCCCAGGCCGACGTTGCCTTCTGGGCCTACAGCGGCACCGGCAACTTCACCGGCAAGCGCCCCTTCGCGGAGCTGCGCTCGCTCGGCATGCTCTATGCGGAGGCGATCCAGATCGTCGTCCGGTCCGACGGCTTCATCGACCGCATGGCCGACCTGAAGGGCCGCAGCATCTCGCTGGGCGAGGAAGGGTCGGGCACGCTGGTGGAGGCGCGGCTGATCCTGGACGCCTACGGCCTGTCGGAAACGACGATCACGCCGCACTACCTGAAGCCCGGCATGGCGGCCGACCGTCTGGCGAAGGGCGAACTGGACGGCTTCTTCATGGTCGGCGGCTATCCGGTGTCGGCGGTCGCGGACGTGGCGGCGCGCGTGCCGATCCGGCTGGTGCCGCTGGATGGCGAGCCGGCCGCCCGGCTGCTGCGGACCCAGCGCTTCTATATCGAGGACGAGATCCCCGCCAACGCCTATCCCGGCAGCGCCGCCACCCCGACCCTGAGCCTGGGGGCGGAGCTGCTGACCCGCGCCGACCGCGACCCAAATCTGATCCATGGCATCGTCCGGGCGCTGTGGCACGAGAACACCCGCCGCATCCTGGCCGACGGGCATCCGCAGGGCCGCAATTTCGACCCCGCCCGCGCGGTCGCCAACGTCTCGGTTCCCCTGCATCCGGGGGCGGAGCGCTATTACCGGGAGGCCGGCCTGCTGGGCAACGCCGCCAACGAGGAGAACCGCACGCCCGCATCCACGCCGGAGAACGGCGCCGGCACCGGGGATAAAGCCGTCAGAGAAAAGCCGGCCGGGGAGAAGACGGCACGCTGAGGCTCCGTTCTCGGGACGAGACGAAAGGAGCGTTCCCCGCCGCCCCACCGAGGGAATATCCTGTTTCCCATCCGGTTGATCCAGGCGATCGACCGCAACGGGCAGAAGGGGGAAGGCATGCCGGCCGGCGAAGGGAGGGGCATCGCGATCCGTTCCGTCCGCAGCGCCGACGCGACGCGCTGCGCCGAGATCTTCCTGCATGGCCGCCGCCAAGCCTTTTCCTGGCAGCCCGCCGACCGCTTCAGACTGGACGATTATTACGACTGCGTGCGCGAGGATGCGGTGCTGGTCGCCGAGGCGGACGGGACGGTGGTCGGCTTCGTCTCCCTCGATCCGCAGGCCCGCATCATCCACAACCTGTTCATCGACCCCGGATGGCACAAGCGCGGCATCGGTTCCGCCCTGCTGCGCGAGGCTCTGGGCCTGCTGCGCGGCGGCCAGCGCCCGGCCGAACTTGCCTGCGCCGCCCGCAACGCCGCCGCCCGTGCCTTCTACGAACGCAACGGCTGGACGCCGGTGGCCGCGCCGTCCAACGAAGGGGATGCACTGGTGCTCTACCGCCTGTCGCGGGCGGGATGAGGCGCCCGCTCTTCCGCCAACTTTCCTTGCCCCCCCTGTTGCCGGAATCCCCGTCAACCCTCCCCCAACGAGACGCGCAAGCACCGATGCGCAGACTGTTTTCGCGTGCCGCGTTGCGGTAAAGTCCCGCCGCCATGCGAACCCTGTACCACCACCCGATCCACCCCCTGTCGCGCGTCGCGCGCGTCATGCTCGCCGAGAAGGGCCTTCCCTTCGAACCCGTGGTCGAAAAGCCATGGGAGAGGCGCAGCGATTTCCTGAAGATGAACCCCGCCGGCGAGGTGCCGGTGCTGGTGGAGGAGGATGGGACCGTCGTCGCCGGCGGCCTCGCCGTGATCGAATATCTGGAGGAGGCCTATCCCGACACCCCCCTGCTGCCGCGGGAGGTCGCGGCGCGGGCGGAGGTGCGACGGATCGCCGACTGGTTCCTGCACAAGTTCGAGCGCGAGGTGGGTGAGAATCTGGTGGGCGAGAAGCTGATCAAGCGGCTGTCCGGCCAGGGCCATCCCTTCGCGCCGGCGATTCGCGCCGGTCTGGCCAACATCACCTACCATCTCGACTACATCGCCTTCCTGTCGGAACGGCGGCCCTGGCTGGCGGGAACCGCCTTCACGCTGGCCGACATCGCCGCCGCGGCCCAGCTGTCCTGCCTGGACTATATCGACAACGTGCCGTGGGACCGCAGCCCGGAAGCCAAGGACTGGTACGCCCGGATCAAGTCGCGCCCCAGCTTCCGCGCCCTGCTGGCCGACAACATCACCGGTTGCCCGCCGCCCCGGCACTACGCCGATCTGGATTTTTAACGCCATCTTAGGAACTGACGCATCAGAGGCATGGACCGGCCTTGCGTATCAGGCTTAACGTGCTCCCAAAATCGTAAGTTGGGAGTTGTTCCTCGATGCGCCTGCGCCGTCTTTCGTCCGTCCCTGCCCTACCGGTCCGTTCCCTGCGGCCTGCCCTGATCGCCGGCGGCATGCTGGCGCTGGTGGCCGGCTGGCCACTCTCCCAGGCCGCCCACGCCGCCCCCGCGGTCGACGAGGCCGGCGCCAAGGCGCTCGCCGCGTCGCTGAAGAAGGATCTGCCCCGCTGGTTCCCGCCGCCCACCGAGGAAGGCGAGGGCATCGGTTTCGAATGGCAGGGCGACCCGACCGTCAAGCCGGCCGGCGACCATTACGACGTCGCCCTGCCGCGCCTGTCGGCTGAGGATGCCGAAGGCACCCTGTTCGACATCGGCACCGTCCTCTTGTCGGTGACGCCGAAGGACGACGGCCAGTATGGCGTCTCGATCACGCTGCCCAGCGCGATCAAGGTGCAGAACCTGGACGACAAAGACGAGTATGTCGACGCGGCCACCATCTCCATCGGCAAGCAGTCCTTCACCAGCACCTGGTCGGGCACGCTGGAGACCCTGCTGGCCGTGGATGGCGCCTTCAACGACATCGCCGTAAGCGCCGCCGACGGCAAGGGCAAGATCTCCATCGCCTCCATGACCATGGTTCAGGACCTGAAGCCGGAGGCCGGCGCCGGCGGCGCCACGCTGTGGAGCGGCCCGGCCGCCTTCGCCTTCGGCGGCCTGTCGGTGCTGGACGAGAAGAACAAGGAGCTGGTGAAGATCGGCGGCGTCACTGCCGAGGCCGCCTACAGCCGCGTCGACCTGACCAAGGTCAGCGCGCTGCAGAAGCTGTCGGAGCAGGCCGCCGCCCGCGGCGTGCCGCCGACGCCTTCGGAGCTGCTGCCGAAGATGCAGGGCATGTTCGGCGGCATCACCGGCGCGATGCGCCTGTCCAACCTGTCGGTCGTCAATCCCGAGGACGGCATGACGATCACGCTGGGCCAGCTCGCCTTCCGCAGCGGCCTGACCGATCTGGACCAGGCGCAGTCGACCGTCAGCATGGGCATCGAGGCCCGCGACTTCGTCATGACGCCGTCGCCGGCCCCCGCCGCCTTCACCCCCCGCGCCTTCGAGATGAAGCTGTCGGTCGCCAAGCTGCCGAACGGCGCCCTGTGGAAGGCCTTCACCGAGCTCGCCAAGACCGCCGAGGCGGAAGAGGCTCCGCCGCCGAAGAAGGGCGCCAAGCCGGCCAAGGCCCCGCCGCCGCCGCCGTCGTCGGACGTCATCATGCAGCAGGCGATGGCCGCGATGGGCGAGGCCGGGACCGAGCTGCGCATCGACGCGCTGAACCTGGACACCCCCGCCACCGCCGGCACCGCCACCGGGGCGGTCAAGGTCGCGACCCAGGCCGCCTTCGGCGTCACCGGCGGCGCCACCGTCCTGCTGCGCGGCATCGACGCCGCGGTGAAGGCGATGCAGCCGGCGCCGGGCACCAAGCCCGACCAGGAGACGCAGGATCTGCTGGCCGGTCTGGCGATGGTCCAGGCCCTGGGCCAAGCCGGCAAGGACGACAGCGGCGCCGAGATCCGCAGCTACAAGATCGACGTGACGGAGGCCGGCCAGCTCCTGCTGAACGGCGCCGACATGACCCCGCTGCTGGCCGGCGGCGCCGAACCGGCTCCGGCCCCGACGCCGGCTCCGAAGAAGAAGTAAGGGAAAGTTAGACCCCCACCTAACCTCCCCCGCTCTCAGCGGACCTTCGGTCCGCCTGTCGCGTCAGCACAAAGCATAGCTTTGTGCGAGAGCTGGGCGGGGGAGGGACTGCCGCCACTCTCCCGTATCAGCACTTGTCCCCTCCCCCGCCCAGCGGGGGAGGGTCAGGGTGGGGGGCATCGTCGCCCGACACCTCCCCCGCCGCGACACCTCACCGCACACCTCCCGCGGTTGCACGGCACAAGCCTCTTGAACGGCCGGGACGCTTTCACATATCTCCGCCGTCTTGACGCCCACCCGTGCAAAACCAACGAAGGTGCCCCCATGACCGAGGAACGGCTCAGTTTTCAAGCCGAGGTCAGCCGTCTGCTCGACATCGTCGCCCACTCGCTCTACAGCGAGAAGGAAGTGTTCCTGCGCGAACTGGTCTCCAACGCGTCGGACGCCTGCGACCGCCTGCGCTACGCGGCCCTGACCCAGCCGGAACTCTCGGCCGATGATCCGAATCTCAAGGTTCGCCTGCTGGTCGACAAGGACGCGCGGACCCTGACCGTCGCCGACAACGGCATCGGCATGAACCGCGAGGATCTGGTCGAGAATCTCGGCACCATCGCCCGCTCCGGCACCGCCGCCTTCATGAAGTCGCTGGAAGGTGCGGAGAAGGGTGACGGAAAGAAGGACGTCAACCTGATCGGCCAGTTCGGCGTCGGCTTCTATTCCGCCTTCATGGCCGCCGACAAGGTCACCGTGCTGACCCGCAAGGCCGGCGAGGCCACCGGCTGGCGCTGGGAATCCGACGGCAAGGGCGAGTTCACCATCGCCGAGGCCGACGGCCTGTCGCGCGGGACGATGATCGTCCTGCATCTGCGCGACGGCGACGACGAGTATCTCGACGAGGCCCGGCTGGGCGGCATCGTCCGCAAGTACTCCGACCACATCGCCATCCCGATCCTGTTCGGCGAGGGTGACGACGCCAAGGCGCTGAACAGCGCGTCGGCCCTGTGGACCCGGTCGAAGTCGGAGATCACCGCCGACCAGTACAAGGAATTCTACCACCATGTCGGCCACGCCTTCGACGATCCGTGGCTGACCCTGCACTGGCGGGCCGAAGGGGCGTTGGAATACACCAACCTGCTCTATGTGCCCTCGACCAAGCCCTTCGACCTGTTCGACCCCAAGCGCGCCCACCGGGTGAAGCTGTACGTCAAGCGCGTCTTCATCACCGACGCGGCGGAAGGGCTGATCCCGCCCTATCTGCGCTTCCTGCGCGGCGTGGTCGACAGCGAGGATCTGCCGCTGAACATCAGCCGCGAGATGCTGCAGCACAACCCGATGCTGGCCAAGATCAAGGCCGGCATCACCCGCCGCGTCCTGTCGGAGCTGTCGAAGAAGGCCAAGGACACCGAGAACGCGGCCGAATACGACAGCTTCTGGGAGAATTTCGGCGCGGTGCTGAAGGAAGGCCTCTATGAGGACTACGAGCACCGGGACGAACTGCTGAAGCTGCTGCGCTTCCGCACCACCGCCGGCGACGAACTGGTGTCGCTGGAGCAGTATGTCGCCCGCATGAAGGAAGGCCAGGACGCCATCTACACCATCAGCGGCGACGACATCGACACCCTGCTGCGCAGCCCGCAGCTGGAGGGCTTCAAGGCCAAGGGCGTCGAGGTCCTGCTGTTGACCGATCCGGTGGACGAGTTCTGGATGCCGTCGGTCGGCGTCTATGACGGCAAGCCGTTCAAGTCGGTGACCCGCGGCGGCGCCGATCTCGGCAAGATCAAGGGCGAGGAGACCGAGAAGCCGGAGGAGAAGGCGCCGGAAGGCGAGTTGACCGACCTGCTGGCCCTGCTGAAGCTGACCCTGTCCGACGCGGTGAAGGATGTGCGGAAGTCCGAACGCCTGACCGACAGCGCCGTCTGTCTGGTGGCCGACGACAACGACATGGACATGCACCTGGAACGCCTGCTGAAGCAGCACAAGCAGCTGAACGGCGAGGTCGGCAAGCGCATCCTGGAGATCAACCCGTCCCACGCCCTGATCAAGCGTCTGGCCGAACGGGCCAAGGGCAGCGGCGCCACCGACGCGCTGGAGGATGCGGCGTGGCTGCTGCTCGACCAGGCCCGCATCGTCGAGGGCGAACCCCTGCCCGACCCCGCCGCCTTCGCCCGCCGTCTGGCGAGCGCGATGGAGAAGGGGCTGGCGTAAGGAACTCCACCAGCAGGAAAGCCTGAAAAAGAAGCCCTCTCCTCCCCGGATGAGAGGGCTTTTCCTTTATCTCCGCCCCACCCGCTCCGGCGGGAAGACCAGCGACATGGTGGTGCCCTCGTCACGGCGGCTGACGACATCCAGGCGGCCGCCATGCAGTTCGATCAGGCGCTTGGTCAGCGGCAGGCCCAGCCCGGTGCCGACCTGGGTGCGGGCCAGCGCGCTGTCGATCTGGCCCCAGGGTTCCAGCGCCTTCGCCAACTCCTCCCCTGTCATGCCGATGCCGGTGTCGTGCACCGACAGCCACAGCATGCCGTCGGCCGCCACGCGGGCGCCCAGCGTCACCACCCCGTCGACCGGCGTGAACTTCACCGCGTTCGACAGCAGGTTCAGCAGCATCTGGCGCAGCTTGCGTTCATCCGCCCGCAAGGGCGGCAACTCCGTGGGCACGGCGGTGACGATGCGGACGCCATGGCGCGCCGCCCGTTCGGCCAGCAGCCGCCCCGTGCCGATCGCCACCCGCACCACGTCCACCGTCCCGTCCACCAGATCCAACCGGTCGGCATCGGCCTTGGACAGGTCGAGCAGGTCGTTGATCAGCTCCATCAGGTGGCGGCCGCTCTCGGCGATGTCGCGGGCATAGTCGCGATAGAGCGGGATGGCGTGCGGCCCCGCCACCTCCTGCTCCAGCAGCTCGGCGAATCCCATCATCGCGGTCAGCGGCGTGCGGATCTCGTGGCTCATGTTGGCGAGGAAGGCGGTCTTGGCCCGGATCGCCCGCTCGGCCTGCCGGCGTGCCTCCTCCAGCTGGCGGGCGCGCAGATCCGTCTGTTCGGCGGAGCGCGCCATCAGCCCGGTCACCGTGCCGACGCCCAGATAGTGGCCCTGGTCCACCACCAGGAAGCCGGTCACCAGGGCCGCAGGCTTCAGCCGGGCGAGCCGCCGCCCGATCTCCGCCAGCGGGGTCGTCCCCTCCACCAGCAGGGGATGCGGGTCCATGAGAGCGGACACCTCCACAGTCGAGGCATCCTTTCCCCCGTCCGGCGGAAGACGGCTGCGCTCCAGCAGGCCGACGACGCACCCCTCGCCATTGACCACCGGCAGGGCAGGCAAATCAGGCTGGCGGTTGAAGCGGGCAGCCGCTGCCGCACAATCCTGTCCGGGTGCCAGCGGCGGCACCGGAACCGCCAGCCCGGCGGCGGTGAAGGCGGGTTCGTCCATGTGCGCCTCCGGCGTGGCGGCCGCGGCGGGAAGCGGCGGATCGAATGGCGTCACGTCGTCTCACCCCCTCCCGTCTTCGGCGCGATCATGCCCGGTCGGCACCGGTCGCAGGATGCGCGGCGCTCCAGCGGCAAAACCTAGCAGCGGATTATGAGCAATTGGTTTCCGCTACGGCCATCCACCCCGCCACAGACCTATACAAAAGTCCTATAACCATGGAAGGAAAGGCTTTTGCACGTTCGGCCGTCCGGCTGTGACCTGGGCATTTGAGAATGGTTCCGAAACACAGTATGATGGTCGGGTATTCGGGGTGCCGCGTTCGGCCGACCGGGCTTGTCCGTCCGGCCGGCCTTCGCTGTCGGCATCCCGGGCATCAGGGAGACCCGGAGGGGCGATCCGCCGCCCGTCACACAGAACAGGATTACAGGGGATGTCCATGCCCTCGCGCCTCGAAGAATTGTGCGTGAAGAAGGGATTGAAGATGACCGACCAGCGCCGCGTGATCTCGCGCGTGCTGTCGGAAGCGACGGACCATCCCGACGTGGAGGAGGTGCATCGCCGCGCATCCGCCATCGACCCGCGCATTTCCATTGCCACCGTCTACCGGACGATGCGGCTGTTCGAGGAAGCGCATGTGATCGACCGCCTAGATTTCGGCGATGGACGCGCGCGCTATGAGGAAGCAAGAACCGATCACCACCATCATCTGATCGATGTCGATTCCGGTGAAGTCATAGAGTTCACCAATGATGAAATGGAGCGGCTGAAGGAAAGCATTGCCCGCGAATTGGGCTATGACCTGATTGGCCATCGGCTGGAACTATACGGCGTCCCGCGCAAGCGACGTGCCGATAAATCTGAGTCTTAACTATACACCGGGCTCTGCGGCGTTGCGCACAAGGGGTGGCGGCTGATTTCGCCCCCACCCGGAATCGCCACACGCGCAACGGGCGGGTCAGGCGGCCATCGCTTGCGGGGTGCATCGGGTGCCGGGCTGGACCTTGCGGGCCGACTGCCCAAGGTTAGGCGAGGAGCAAACCTCACTGACCGGAACCGGCCGCACCATGGATGACCGCCACGACGACCGCCCCGACACCCGGCCCGAAAGCCTGCCGATCCCGTCCGGGGCTGAACCGATCAACGCCCAAATCACCGCCGCGGCTCCTGTTGGCCCGACTCCTGTTGGCCCGGATCCCGTTCTCGAACGGCTGGACCGCCTGTCGGACCTGCTGCTGCGCCGCATCGACCGGCTGGAGGAGCGCGTCCGCAGCCTGGAGCAGGACAATGGCGAGATCATCAACCTGCTGATTGCCGTCAAGGCTGGTCTGGAGGAGGCCTCCGGCGACCTGATCGCACAGCTTGAGGACGCTGAGGATGCCGCAGAGGGCGATGAGGTGAACGAGGACGGGGCTGAGGACGGCCCGCTGTTCGAAACGCCCTGCGGCCCGACTATGCTGCATTGACGGCTCTGCGGTTCGCGGCAGACCGGGATCCGTCCCCAGGGTTGCCGTAAAAGACCTTGCCCGCCGAGCCACGGCGGCCGGATAAACGGCGCATGCAGACCACCCACCTTCCCGATCCCGCGCCCCGGACCAGCCTCACGCCGCCGGCGCTCCTGCCGGCGCAGCATCTCGAATTGCCGGCTTCCGATTTGCAGGCCTCCGATTCGCCGGTATGCGGTCCGTCCGGCGTCGCGTTCTTCGACTTCGACGGCACGCTGATCCATGGCGACAGCCTGCCGATGTTCGTCGGCGAGGTGATCGGCCGGCGGCGCGCCGCGCTGGCTCTGGCCGACGCCATCCGCTCCGCGATGCACCGCCATGTCCGCGGCCGCGGGCCGGGCTGCGATTTTCCCGGATCGGTGAAGGCCATCTATCTGAAGCGTACCCTGCGCGGCCTGCCGGTGGCCGACGCGCTGGCCGCGGCGGAACGGATGGTGCCCCGTGTCCGCTGGCACCAGCCCATGCTGGAGGTGCTGAAGGACCATCGCCGGCAGGGACGCCGGGTGGTGGTCGCGACGGGCGCGCTCGACCTCTACATGCCCGCGCTTCTGCGCGGGTTGGAGGTGGACGACCTGCTGGCCACGGGGATGGAGGTGGTCGACGGCAAGCTGACCGGCAGCCTCAGCACCGCCAACTGCGTGCGCCTGGACAAGGCGGAGCGGGTGACCGCCTGGATCGCCGGCAACGGCCCGGTCGCCGCCACCTGGGGCTACGGCAACCACCCCAGCGATCTGCCGATGTTGGCGCTGATGCACAAGGGCGAAGTGATCCGCATTCGACGAAGGTCGAACCGCAGGTAGCAGCCGTTTACAACCTGTCTGCAGCCCCGCATACTCCCACCCGTCCATAAAGAAAACATGATGGACGGAGGGGAAACGTGAGCTTCAGCATCGATGCCGACATCCGGATGCCCGGCTATGGCGGGCGCCGGGCCGTGGTGGCCGATGCCGACCGCATCCAGCGCGAGGCGCTGGCCGGCCATCTGTCCGGCCGCGGTTTCCAGGTTTCGCAGACCGACGATGCGCTGGAGGCGCTGACCATCATCGGTGCGGAGGCGCCGGTCGTCGCATTGCTTCCGCTGGAGCATGAAGGCGACGAGGGCGACCGTGCCGCGGCGCTGGCGGCGATGCTCTATCCGCAGACGCGCATCCTGATGACCGGCCAGCTTATGCAGAACGCTCCCTTCCCCATCCTGCCCCGCCCCGTCGACCTGACCGCACTCGACCGCTGGCTGGACGAGGCGACGGAATAGACCCGGCAGCACGCCATCCCGCCTTCTTATTGGACGCTGGTGCCCCCGAGGCCCGGCACATGCTCCAGCTTTTGCGGGTTGGCGATCTGATAGATTCGCCGGATGCGGCCGCCAGTGTCGCCAAATGGTGCGATATCGAAGGCCAGGACGCTGCGGAAGGAGCCGCCCAGTTCGGCCAGCAGCCCCGGTCCGCCATTCACCCGCACCGGCACGAAGCCGAATCCGACGCCCCGCTTGCGTTGGACGCCCATCAGGAAGCGGGCGATGCGGTCGGCACCGAAGAGCGGGTTGACCGCCGTCCTCACCATGCCGCCGCCGTCGCTCAGCCACTGGGCATCGTCCGACAGCAGGGCCACGATGGCCGCATAGTCGCGTCGAACGCTGGCATCGGCGAAGGCGTCGGCCAGACGGCGACCTGCATCCGGATCGCTGATCGTTGCAGCCGGTTCCGCCAGCCGGGCACGGGCGCGCCGCATGATCTGGCGGCAGGCTTCCACCGACTTGCCGAGCGTCGCCGCGATTTCCGCGTAATCCAGGTCCATCGCCTCGCGCAGGACGAAGACCGCGCGCTGGTCCGGCGCCAGCCGTTCCAGCAGCAGCAGCATCGCCAGCGGCACCGACTCGGGATCGGCCCCGTCCTGCGCGTCGCTCTCCCAACCGGAAACCTCCGGTTCGGGCAGCCAAAGCCCGTAATAGCGTTCCCGCGCCACCCGGGCGGAGCGCAGCCGGTCGAGCGCCAGCCGCGTCACCAGGGTGGTCAGAAAGGCAGGGGCCGACCCGACGCTGCCGGGCGCCACCGCGGACCAGCGCAGCCAGGCGTCCTGCAACGTATCCTCCGCCTCCGCCACCGACCCGAGCAGCCGGTAGGCCAGGGCGCGCAGCCGCGCCCGCTCGCCCGCGAAGGCGGCGAGCGCGGTGTGCGGGTCGGCCAGCGCCGTCACGCCGCCATACCCACGGCGGTGCCCTCGATGTGCTGGGCGATCCCGATGCGGTTCCAGGCGTTTATCTGCGCCGCCGTCACCGTCAGTTGGGCAATCTGCTCGGCGTTGAAATGGCGTTGCAGCGCCCGGTACGCTTCGTCGATGCGGTCATGCTGGGCGCGGGTCAGCACCTCGGCCCAGGCGAAGGCGGCGCGTTCGTCGGGCAGGAACAGATCCGACCGCTCCCACTCCGCCAGCGCGGCGATGCGCTGTTCCGACTGGCCGTCGTGGCGGGCTTCCTTGCTGTGCATGTCGATGCAATAGGCGCAACCGTTGATCTGCGACACGCGCAGGTCGATCAGGTGGATCAAGCCGGTCGGCAGGCCGCTGCCGCGGATGGTCTTGGCGGTGGCATAGAGCGTGGCGAACAGGGACGGCGCGTCGGTGGCGACGGTGAAACGGAAAGCCATGGTTCGCATCCTCGTATGGAGTGTCATCGCCCCCATGACGGGACGAGCCGCTCCGGCGTGACGCATAGCAGCCCCGCGCCCCGATCAAGGCTGCCATCGCGGTCCTCAGCTCTCCGTCAGCAATTCCACCGCTTCCTGCAGGATGACGATCTTGGCGGCGAAGCGGCCTTCGGGATCGCTTTCACCGATCAGCCGGATCATCACGCCCAGGGCATGGGCGACCTGCGGCGCCAGCCCGGCATGGCCCCGGACATGGCGGGCAAGACCGGCCAGCGCCGTCCGGTAAGGGCGCCCTTCGAACCCATCGGTGGCAATCGACTCGAAACGGTTGGCGAGGTCGAGGATCTCGCGGTTGTCGTTCATGCTCTTTCCGCCAGATCGGAGATTGGTGTCAGATGAACAGCATGGCGCCGCCCTTCGGCGCGTCGTTCAGGAAGGTGACGACGCCGCCGGTGGCGACCGGCACGTCGGCGCGCAGTTGAACGCCCGGCGGCAGGCCAAGGGCCCGCAGCCCCATCTCGCAGGCCATCACCGTCACGCCCATGGCGACGCAGGCCTCCAGCAGTTCCTCGAAGGTGGCGAGGCCGTGCGTGGCGAAATAGCGGTCGCGCGCCACCGGCGAGCTGCCGTCGTCGGCGGGGTCAAGATCGTGCCAGCCCAGCACCCCCGGCTCGCTCTCATGCACCAGGGCGCGCAGAGCGCGGCCGGTGAAGAACAGCGTGACCTTGCGGTTGGTGGCCGCCGCGGCGCTGGCCATCACCAGCGCGTAATGGACGCGGTCGAAGCCGCCGGCGAACAGGACGATCGACAGGGCCGAGGTGCTCTCGACCGAGGATTGCGACATGGTGGTGGACATGGTGGGCCGCCTCCCGTCTTTCCCGTGGCGCCCGTCAGTGGGCGGAAAGGTCGTGGATGGTCGGATGATCGCCACAAAGCGCGCAGTCGGGATCCCGCTTGATGGCGATGCGCTGATAGGACGCATAGAGCGTGTCCATCATCAGCAGGCTGCCCGACAGGCTTTCACCCAATCCCAGCAGTTCCTTCAGCACCTCCGTCGCCTGCAGCGAGCCGACGAAACCGGCCAGCGCCCCCAGCACCCCGCCTTCCGAACAGGACGGCACGGTGCCGCGCGGCGGCGGTTCCGGGAACAGGCAGCGATAGCAGGGGTGCGGCGCGCCCAGATGTGCCTTGTAGGTGCTCAGTTGGCCATCGAACCGCAGGATCGCCGCCGACACCAGCGTCTTCCCGGCCAGGAAGCAGGCGTCGTTCAGCAGGAATCGCGTGGCGAAATTGTCAGACCCGTCGGCGACCAGATCGTAGCGTCCGATCAGATCCATCGCATTGTCGCGGTTCAGCCGCATCCGGTGCGCTTCCACCCGGACATCGGGGTTCAGCGCGTGGATGCGGGCGGCGGCACTCTCCACCTTCGGGTGGCCGAGCGTCGATTCGTCATGAATCACCTGCCGCTGCAGGTTCGACAGGTCGACCGTGTCGTCATCGACGATGCCGATGGTGCCGACGCCGGCCGCCGCCAGATAGAGGAGAAGGGGTGCGCCAAGGCCGCCGGCGCCGACAACCAGCACCTTGGATCGCAGAAGCCGCTCCTGCCCGATGCCGCCGACTTCCGGCAGCACGATGTGGCGGGAATAGCGGTGAAGCTGGGTGTCCGTGAAGTCCATGGCGCGCAGCATAGCGCAAGGATGCGCGGTTGCGGCAACATTCGATGCGGCATTTTCCGAGCCGCGGACGCAGCCCGGCACCTCGAAGACGGTCAGGCTCTCGTCGAGGTGGGCTTCGCTTCCGACGCCCACTGGCGCAGCCGGGTCTGCCGTTCGCGCAGAGTCTTGGAAATGGCACTTTCCTGGTTCAGTCCCGTCTCGGACAACTCCGTATTGCGCGGCACGAGGCTCAGCATGAAATCGGACGGCGACTTCAAACTCGACGGAGGGACCACAACCATCGTGTATTGGCCGGGCTCCAGCTTGTAGGTCGGCTTCTGCAGGAAGGTCTGCTGGGAATCGGGCTTTCCCGAGTCGCTGGCGGCGACGACCTTGCCGTCCTTGTCCATCATCGCCCAACGGGTGTTGGGAAGCGAGATGTTGGCGGTGAAGGTGCCACCCTGCAGGACGTTGAAGGTGTGCTTCTGGATACCGGTATCGCCGTTGCCCGGCGGCTGGGCGGTGCCCTTCAGCGTCGCGCCGCCACCGGTCACCAGGATGTTCTGCCGTTCCGTGACGTCCAGCGAATAGTCGCGCACGCCCGCCGCCCGGTTGGCCTGCGAAATGGTCGCCGTGTAGGTGCCCGGCCCCAGCCGCGCGGTGGCGTCCGACGCCGACTCCTTCGACCGGATGGTCGTCACCACCTCGTTCCGGTCGTTGCGGATCTCGACGTTGGTGAAGGTGTCGTTGACCTTGAAATTGAACTCGCCGGCCTTGCTGACCGTGAAGGTCTGGGTGTCGGCGTTGGCACCGTCGGTCCCGATCTTGGTCGTCTGTCCCTTCAACTGCGAGAAGGAACTGCTGGACAGGTTCGGGACATAGGTGGCGGCGGTCACATCCGACATGGCGGTCACTCCCCGGCGGCGCGGACGGAAAAGGCTCTGCTGGTACCGGGAAGAGTAGCGCGAACCGCCAATTCCGTCAAATTTCGGGCCGGAATTTCGCGGATAGGATGCGAGGCGGGAGCAATAACCGCCCCCGCCCCGCGGCGTCGACGGTTACTCCAGCCCTTCGAACAGGGCGGTCGACAGGTAGCGCTCGGCGAAGGACGGCAGGATCACGACGATCTGCTTGCCCTCGTTCTCAGGACGGGCGCCGACCTCCAGCGCCGCGGCGAGTGCCGCACCCGACGAGATGCCGACCGGAACGCCTTCCAGGCGGGCGACCTTGCGGGCGGTTTCGAAGGCGCGCTGGTTGGAGATGCGCACCACCTCGTCGATCAGCTCCTTCTTCAGGATGTCGGGAACGAAGCCGGCGCCGATGCCCTGGATCTTGTGCGGGCCCGGCATGCCGCCGGACAGGACCGGGCTGTCCTCCGGCTCCACCGCCACGGCCTTGAAGGAGGGCTTGCGCGATTTGATGACCTCGGCGGTGCCGGTCAGGGTGCCGCCAGTGCCGACGCCCGAGATCAGGAAATCGACCTGACCGTCGGTGTCCTTCCAGATCTCCTCCGCGGTGGTGGCGCGGTGGACGGCCGGGTTGGCGGCATTCTTGAACTGCTGCAGCAGGTAGGCGTTCGGGTCGGCGGCCAGGATCTCCTCCGCCTTGCGGATGGCGCCCTTCATGCCTTCCGACGCAGGCGTCAGCACCAGCTCGGCACCCAGCAGCTTCAGCATCTTGCGCCGCTCGACCGACATGCTTTCCGGCATGGTCAGGATCAGCTTGTAGCCCTTGGCGGCGGCGACGAAGGCCAGCGCGATGCCGGTGTTGCCGGAGGTGGGCTCGACCAGCGTCGTGCGGCCGGGGGCGATGGTGCCGGCGGCCTCCGCGGCCTCGATCATGGCGCTGCCGATGCGGTCCTTGACGCTGGCCAGCGGGTTGAAGAACTCCAGCTTGCCGAGGATCTGGGCCTTGACCCCGGCATCCTCGGCGAGGCGGTTCAGCCGCACCAGCGGCGTGGCGCCGATCGTATCGAGGATGCTGTCATAGATCTTGCCACGGAATTCGGGTGCAGCCATGATTCCACCTCTGAGATTTGTGTTATAAGTGAGTTCAACACCCCAGGCCGAGCATTATCCAGCGCGGGTGGCCTGTCAAACGGGAAGTAGGTTTCAAACGGGAAGTGGGGTCGCCGGGCCGTTCATGCGACCCCGCTGATTTCCGTTGAAGCCCCGGCCGAAGCTTCAGATCGTGAAGTCGATCCGGTCCTCGGTTTCGCTTTCCACGCCGGCGCGTCGGGCGCGCATGCACAGATCCTCGACCGTGATGGTGTCGAGCTTCGCCATGCATTCCTCCTGCAGCTCGCCCCACAGCGGACGCACGACCTGATGGCCGAGGATGGAGCCCGCCGGCTCTTCGATCGGATCGGTGGCGGTTTCCATCGAACGGACGACCCGCACGATCTCGCCCAGCGTGATCCGCCGCCGCTCGCGCGCCAGCCGGTAACCGCCGCGCGGACCCCGCACCCCCGCCAGCACCCCTTCGCGCACCAGTTGCTGCAGCACCTGCTCCAGGTAACGCTTCGGGATGCCCTGGCGCCGGGTGATCTCCCCGGACTGCACCGGCTCGGTGCCCGCGTTGTAGGCGATGTCGAGGACCGCCTCGATGGCGAACATCAGCTTCTTGGAGATGCGGAGCATCACGAGCGACTCCCGGTATTCTGACTGTGCGTGCCGCGGCAGCAAGAGAACCGACGGATCCTGGCGGCACCGGCCTCGCACCGGTCCGCAGGTGGAAACGCCGTCATCTCCCCCATTCCCGCCTGTTGGTTAAAGGCGTTTTACACCTCCAGCACGGGAATTCACAACAGGATTTGTCGCAGACAGATTCGGGAAAAAGCCCTCCTGTACACACGGCACGTCCGGCATGGGCGTCGTCACGGTACGGCGGTCCAGGCCACCTCCCCCAGATCCTCGCGGAAGGCGAAGCGCTTCAGATGGTCGATGACCACCCCCTGCATGCGCTCCATGTGTTCGGCATCCTCCACCTCGATGGTCAGGGTCAGGCCTTCGGCATCCGCCGCCATCCGGCAGCGACGGTCGGGAGAGAAGGGCACGAGCCCCTGGTTCTCGTCATGGGCGACCTCGAACTTGTGCGCCCAGTGCTTGCACAGCTGGGTCATGTAGCGGCGGCCGTTGGAGGTCGCGATGCGGGTGGTCGATGCAGCCATGATCTTCCTCTCCTCCGTGGTCAGGTCCGTTCGACCGCGCGGGCGGCGGCGTCGATGGCATCGGCGATGGCCTGGGTCTGCTCCGCCGTCAGGTCGCCGCGCGACAGCCGCAGCCGCAGGGCCAGCTTGAAGTTCTCGACGGCGCGGACGATCTGCGGCGAGGATTCGCGTTGCTGGCGGGCCTTCGCGTGGGCGATCCTTTCACGCACCGCGGCCACGGCGGGCTCCGCCGCCTTCAGCGCCTCCGTCCCTTCGGGCGTGATCTCGTAGAGCTTCTTGTTGCCTTCGGTCGAACCGACGCGGATGTGGCCTTGCTCTTCCAACAGGGTCAGCGTCGGGTAGACGACGCCGGGGCTGGGGCTGTAGGCGCCGCCGACCATCTCCTCGATCGTCTTGATCAGGTCATAGCCGGAGCGCGGCTTTTCCGCGATCAGCCACGACAGGACAAGGCGCAGGTCGCCATGGTCGAAGACACGCCGCTCTCCCCGGCCGCCCCGGCCATGACCGCCCCAACCTTCCCAGCCGCCGCGATGACCATAACGCCCATGGCGCCCACGTCCGTCCTGCGCCTCGTCGTCGAAATCCGGACGCGAGAAGCGGCGCCCATGGCCGCAAAACAGATGCCGAAGCATGGAACCCTCTTTTGATGCAGTTTCGATATAACGAAAACTTAGATATATCGAAACACGCTCTTCGACAAGGGGTGCGCTCCGGGGAACGCACATGCGCTCCGACATAATCCGGTCGCCTGCAAATCACTGTCGCCCACCCGGCCGAAGGGGCTATAACCGACGCCCTGGCTTTGCTATCGCGCGTGTGTGCCCTGATGCCCCTTCGGATCGAGACCTTTTCCAACGTCACCGGCGGTTCCAGCTTCTTCAAGGCGGTGGGCCATCCGCTGGCGGCGCCCAAGGCTGCGATCCTGATCGCGCGACTGGCCTCATACGGCCCGGTGGCCGTCTATGACCCGATGGGCCTGCTGTCGGGGCTGGCGGAGTTCTATGACCTGTCGGCAGTGCCGGTTTGCGGCATCTATGTCCAGGACGTGGAGCAGGTGGGGAAAGAGGTGTTCGGCCACGCCGCCCGCCCGGTGACCGACCTGCCGGCCAGCGGCGCCCGCACCGTCTTCATCGTCGCCTTCGATTCGCAGCGCTTGGAAGGCCACATCGCCCACCTGATCCCGAAACAGGCGGGGGTCGTCTCGCTGGACGCCATGCGCGTGCCGGAAGACATGCTGAACGACCCCGGCCATTACCTGTCGAAGTTCAACTGGGCGACCAATTTCGCCTGGTTCCGCGACGGCGACGGCCACCACACCCGCGTGGTGTCTGCCAACTACTGGCCGCGCTACGGCGCCAAGGGCACCCGGCTGTGGGCCTGCCTGTTCGATGGCGAGGGCCGCCCGATCGCCGACTGGACGGAGCCGATGCCGCCGTCGGACGGAACCGTGGTGATCGACAGCCGACAGGTTCGCGAGCGCTTCAACCTGTCCCCCTTCTGCGGGTCGCTGTTCCTGCACATCATCGGCGCCGCCGGGCATGACGTGGTCAAATACGCCCTCGACACCTATGGCGACGACGACACGGTGCTGTCCTGCACCCACGACGCCAACGCCTGGCCGGCCGACCTCTACGCCGGCTTGCCCGCCCCGCGCGAGGGAGAGCGGGTGTCGTTGTGGATCCAGAACAGCCACCCCACCCCGATCCCGGCCGGTGCCGTCGGGCTGAACCTGATGGGGTCGCCGGAAATCCGCGTGCTCGACCGCGCCGTCCCGGCCTTCGCCACCATCGAACTGGACATCGCCAGCCTGTTCCCCGAAGCCCGCTGGCCCCAGCAGTTCGAGGTGCAGGCCGGCAAGCATTTCGTCCGCCCGCGCTACGAGATCGTCGCCGCAGACGGCCGCCGCCGCATGGCCCACGCCAATGTGGAGCGCACCGACCTGAAGCCCGACCCCAAGCTGCCGCTGCTGACCGGCGGCGCGGTGGACAAGGGCGTGGTCGGCAAGGGTCACATCCTGCCGGCGCCGCTGCTGCCGATGGGCCGTTGGCGCACCACCTTGCTGCCCACCCCGATGAGCACGGCGCAGACCGAGCTGCCGGTGAAGGCCGTGGTCTACGACCGCAACGGCGAGGCGGTGGCGGAACACCGCTTCGGCAACCTCAAGCGCTCCGACAGCCGGGCGCTGGACGTCACCGGGCTGGTCGCCGACCGGACGGTCGTCGATGCTTGGGGCCATGTCGAACTGGTCTATGATTTCGAAGCCGGAACGGTTGCCGACGGCTGGTTGCACGCGCTGGTCCGTTACGAGGACGTAAGGACCGGCCATGTGGCGGAGACCAGCTTCGGCAGCCACATGTTCAACATGGCGATGGTCTACCGCGACGAACCGCAGAGCTACCATGGCCGTGCGCCCGGCCTGTCGACCCGCCTGTTCCTGCGGCTGGGCACCGATCCGTGGGACACGCTCTGCCACCTCGTCTACCCTGCCTCGACGCCATGGCATGCCCTGTCGGACACCAAGCTGATCCTGCGGCGCCGCGACGGCGTGGAGGTGGCGCGGAAGCGGCTGGAAATCCCCTGTGGCGGCTCACGTTTCTGGCGCTATCACGAGATATTTTCGGAAGCGGAACGGATTGCGGCGGGCGATCACGCCTATGTGCTGATCCGCGACACCACCTGTCGCCTGTTCGGCTACCATGGCTGCCTTGCTGCCGGTGAAAGCGCCTTCAGCCTCGACCATATGTTCGGTTTCTAGAACCGTTCCAATCGCAAACTCCCTTCTGCCGATCACTGCGGGATCAGACCCATGGCCACCACGCACCACACCAAGGTCCTCATCATCGGCGCCGGCCCGGCCGGCTACACCGCCGCCATCTATGCCGCGCGCGCCAACCTGGAACCGCTGATGGTCCAGGGCATGCAGCCGGGCGGGCAGCTGATGATCACCACCGATGTGGAGAATTTCCCCGGCTTCGCCGATCCGATCCAGGGCCCCTGGCTGATGGAGCAGATGCAGAAGCAGGCGGAGCATGTCGGCACGAAGATGGTGTTCGACCTGATCACCGACGTCGACTTCACCCAGCGCCCCTTCGTCTGCAAGGGCGACAGCGGCGACACCTACACCGCCGACAGCGTCATCATCGCCACCGGTGCCCAGGCGCGCTGGCTCGGCATCTCGACGGAAGAGATCTACCGCGGCTTCGGCGTGTCGGCCTGCGCCACCTGCGACGGCTTCTTCTTCCGCGGCAAGGAGGTGGCGGTCATCGGCGGCGGCAACTCCGCTGTGGAGGAAGCGCTGTACCTGACCAACCACGCCACCAAGGTGACGGTCATCCACCGCCGCGACAGCTTCCGTGCCGAACGCATCATGCAGGACCGCCTGTTCCGCCACCCGAAGATCGAAGTGGTGTGGGACAGCACGGTCGAGGAGATCGTCGGCGAGGGCGACGGGACGATGGGCAACCCGCGCGCGGTCACCGGCGTGCGCGTGAAGAACGTCAAGTCGGGCGAGGAACGCGTCATTCCGGTGGCGGGCGTCTTCGTCGCCATCGGCCATGTGCCGGCGACCGGCATCTTCCAGGGCAAAGTGGAGATGGACGAATCGGGCTACATCGTCACGGTGCCCGATTCGACCGCCACCAACATCCCCGGCGTCTTCGCCGCCGGCGACGTGAAGGACAAGGTCTATCGTCAGGCGGTCACCGCCGCCGGCATGGGCTGCATGGCGGCGCTGGAGGCCGAACGCTGGCTCGCCCACCACGAGCCGGCTGCCGGCGCCCATGGCGATCCCAGCCCGGCGGGGACGTGGTGATCTGAGGGTTGAGTTCCAGCGGCGGGTGCCCCCTCCCTAACCCTCCCCCGCTTGAGCGGGAGAGGGAACTCCGCCGCTCTGCAACCGACTCCCTCTCCCGCTCAGCGGGGGAGGGTCGGGGAGGGGGCATGTACGACCACCTCCCACCCCCCCTATGCCCTTGACGGGCTTTGCACAAAGCCCCGACTGTGATTCCCTTGAGCGCGTTCGACTGGGCGCGTCCAACCGCGAGGGAGTCGTCTTGCCTACGCTGAAACGCGGCCTGACCCTGCTGGTCACGGTGGCCGCCACCCTGCTGGGCCTGCTGCTGGTCACATTCCTGATCGGGCGCGTGGTGCCGATCGATCCGGTGCTGTCCGCGCTCGGCGACCGGGCGAATGCCGAAAGCTATGCGCAGATGCGCACGCAGCTGGGCCTCGACCTGCCGCTGTGGCAGCAGTTCCTCCGCTATGTCGGCGACGTGGCTCAGGGTGACCTCGGCACCTCGGTGCTGACCTCGCGCCCGGTGCTGGAGGATGTGCTGCGCGTCTTCCCGGCGACGATGGAACTGGCGACCGTCGCGGTCGTCATCGGCGCGGTGCTGGGCGTGCCGGCGGGAGTGTTCGCCGCCGTCAATCGCGGGCGCTGGCCCGACCATGCCATCCGCCTGCTCGGCCTGATCGGTCATTCGCTGCCGATCTTCTGGCTGGGTCTGATGGCGCTGCTGCTGTTCTACGCCAAGCTGGACTGGGTGCCTGGACCGGGCCGGGTCGACGTCTTCTATGAGGGAATGGTCGATGCGGTGACCGGCATCGTCACCGTCGACGCCCTGCTGGCCGGCGAAACAGACATCTTCTGGAATGCCGTCCAGCATCTGGTTCTGCCGTCCGCCATCCTCGGCCTCTACAGCGTCGCCTACATCGCGCGGATGACGCGCGGCTTCATGCTGGACCAGCTGCGCCAGGAATACATCACCACCGCCCGGGTGAAGGGCATGTCGGAGACCCGTGTGGTCTGGCGCCATGCGCTGGGCAACATCGCGGTGCCGCTGATCACCGTCATCGCCCTGTCCTATGCCGGGCTGCTGGAGGGATCGGTGCTGACCGAGACGGTGTTCGCCTGGCCCGGCCTGGGGCTTTACATCACCAATTCGCTGCTCAGCGCCGACATGAACGCGGTGCTGGGCGGGACGCTGGTGGTCGGCGCGGTCTTCATCGCGCTGAACCTGCTGTCCGACCTGCTCTATCGCCTTCTGGATCCCCGAGCCCGATGACCGCGCGCACCGACACCCGATCCGCCGGCTGGCGCGACTGGCTGACCACCGACACGCCGCAGTCCCGCGGACAGGCCCGGCTGGGCCGCGCCTGGGCCGGCTGGACGTCCTTCCGCCGCAACCGGCTGGCCGTCGCCGGGCTGCTGATCGTGCTGGCCCTGGTCGTTGTCGCGGCGCTGGCCCCTGTGCTGGCGCCCTACCACCCCTATGCCCAGGATCTGAACAACCGGCTGCTGCCGCCGAGCGCCGCCCATTGGCTGGGCACCGACGCCTTCGGACGCGACATCCTCTCCCGCCTGATCCACGGCGCGCGGCTGACGCTGATGATCGTGGCGCTGGTGGCGGCGACGGCGCCGCTGGCCGGGCTGGTGATCGGCACGGTCGCCGGCTATTTCGGCGGCTGGGTCGATACCGTGCTGATGCGCATCACCGACATCGCGCTGGCCTTCCCCAAGCTGATCCTGGCGCTGGCCTTCGTCGCCGCACTCGGCCCCGGCATCGAGAATGCGGTAATCGCCATCGCCATCACCTCCTGGCCGCCCTATGCCCGCATCGCGCGGGCGGAGACGCTGACCGTCCGCCGCGCCGACTTCATCAGCGCCGCCCGGCTGCAGGGCGCGTCCAGCCTGCGCATCATCCTGGGCCACATCATGCCGCTGTGCGTCGCGTCGCTGATCGTGCGGACGACGCTGGACATGGCCGGGGTGATCCTGACCGCCGCCGGACTAGGCTTCCTCGGCCTCGGCGCCCAGCCGCCGCTGCCGGAATGGGGGGCGATGATCGCCAGCGGCCGGCAATATGTGCTGGAGCAATGGTGGGTCGCCGCCATGCCGGGATTCGCCATCTTCATCGTCAGCCTGGGTTTCAACCTGCTGGGCGACGGGCTGCGCGACGTGCTGGACCCGAAGGGGGATTGAGCGATGGCCGACGACACTCCCCTTCTGGAAGTCTCCAACCTCCGCGTCGCCTTCCCCACCCGCACGGGCATGGCCGAGGCGGTGCGCGGCGTCTCCTTCACGCTGGGCCGGGAGAAGCTGGGCATCGTCGGCGAGTCGGGCTCCGGCAAGTCGATGACCGGCCGCTCCATCCTGCGCCTCGTGCCGCCGCCGGGCCGAGTGACCGCCGACCGACTGGCCTTCAACGGCGAGGATCTGCTGGCGGCGTCACCCAAGCGCATGCGCGACATCCGCGGCCGGCGCATCGCCATGGTGATGCAGGATCCGAAATACTCGCTGAACCCGGTGATGACCGTCGGCCGCCAGATCGCCGAGGCCTACCGCGTCCACAGCAAGGCCGGCGCCGCCGAGGCGAAGCGCCGCGCGCTGGAGATGCTGGCCGCCGTGCGCATCCGCGATCCGGAGCGGGTCTATGACCGCTATCCGCACGAGGTGTCGGGCGGCATGGGCCAGCGCATCATGATCGCGATGATGCTGATCCCCGACCCCGACCTGCTGATCGCCGACGAGCCGACCTCGGCGCTGGACGTCACCGTGCAGATGCAGGTGCTGGCGATCCTGGACGACCTCTGTTCCCAGCGCGGCATGGGCATGATCTTCGTCAGCCACGATTTGAACCTCGTCGCCTCCTTCTGCGACCGCATCCTCATCATGTATGCCGGCCGGGTGGTGGAGAGCTGCCGCGCGTCGGAGCTGCACGCCGCCCAACACCCCTACACCCGCGGCCTGCTGGCCAGCCTGCCGAAGATCGACGAGCCGCCGGGCGACCTGCCGGTGCTGAGCCGCGACCCCGCCTGGTTGGAGGCGTAGGATGATGATCGATATCCAAGATTTGCGGGTCAGTTTCGGCGATGGCGCCGACGCCGTCACCGCGGTGGACGGCGTCACCCTGTCGGTGCGGGAGGGGGAAAGCTTCGGACTGGTCGGCGAGTCCGGCTCCGGCAAGTCCACCGTCCTGCGCGCGGTCAGCGGCCTGAACGACGATTGGACCGGCCGCATCGCCGTCGCCGGCACGGAGCAGGGACCGAAGCGGCATAAGGGCTTCTACAAGCTCTGCCAGATGGTGTTCCAGGACCCCTACGGCTCGCTGCACCCGCGCCACACCGTGGACCGCATCCTGGCCGAGCCGATCGCCATCCACGGGCTGGGCGATGCCGATGCCCGCATCGACCGGGTGCTGCGCGATGTCGGATTAGGCCCCTCTTTCCGCTTCCGCTACCCGCACCAGTTGTCGGGCGGCCAGCGCCAGCGCGTCGCCATCGCCCGCGCCTTGGTGCTGGAGCCTCGCGTCCTGCTGCTGGACGAGCCGACCTCGGCGCTCGACGTCTCGGTCCAGGCGGAGATCCTGAACCTGCTGCGCCGCCTGCGGGCCGAACATGGCCTGACCATGGTGCTGGTCACCCACAATCTCGCCGTCGTCGCCAATCTGTGCGACCGGCTGGCGGTGATGAACCGCGGGCGGCTGGTGGAGGAGATGACGGTGGAGGAACTGCGCCGCGGTGCGGCACGCGAGCCCTACACGTTGCAGCTCCTGCGTGCCAGCCTGGGCTACGACCGCGCGACGGCGGAGAGCTTCCGGGATTATGCGTGAGGGAGGGGGCAACCGCACCCTGACTCCCCTCACGCCAGCCGCACCACGCACAGCTTGTCCTCCGCCCCTTTGGCGGCGGCCTTGTGGTCGGCGATGGCGGCGTTGACGGCGTCCGGGGTCAGGCCGTGGCAGCCGGGCGGGATCACCACGGCGACGCCGCTGGCCGCCAGCAGCGGGAAACGGCGGAGCGCGCCGTAACGGTCCTTGGCCAGGAACCCACCGCTGACCCGCGTTTGGGCGTCGTACAGACTTTCGGCGTCGGAGCGGAACAAGGCCAGCAGTTCCGCCAGCCGGGCCAGCACCTCGCCCTCCTCCCCGCCGCTGACGCCCAGGAAGAAGTCGTCGCCGCCGATGTGGCCGGCGAAGGCGTCGGCGTCGATGGATGCCCCGGCGCTGCCGGCCCAGGCCTTCAGCCGCTCGCTGAACATCAGGATGGCGCGGTCGCCCTGGCGGAAGCCGAAATTGTCGTTGAAGGGCTTGAAGTTGTCGAAATCCAGATAGGCCAGCACATGGCCGCGCGCACCATCGGCCAGCGCCCCTTCGATGTGGCGCAGGATGGCGGCGTTGCCGGGCAGGCGCGTCAGCGGGTTCTGGTCCGTCGCCATCGCAAGGTTGCGCTCATGCACCAGCCGCAGCAGTGCGCCGCCCGACAACACGCCGGCATACGCGCCGCCCTCCACGATCACGATGCCGTCGGCGGCGGATTCGGTGGAGAAGGCTTCGATCACCCGGTCCAGCGGCATGGAGATGTCGCAGACCGGCGAGCGGATGACCAGATCGTCCAGCCGGTCGCCCAATCCACGGTTGCGCAGCAGCTCTCCGCCGAAGCGTGAATAGACGAAGCGCTTCAGGTCGCGTTCCCGGATCAGCCCCAGTGGCCGGTCTTGTTCGTCCACGATCGGGGCGATGGATGCGCTGCCGTCGCGGCGGAAATAGTCCAGCAGCTCGGTCTTGCGCGAATCGACCCGCAGCGGCGGCAGCCGCTCGATCACCTCCGACAGGCGGCGGTGCGATTCGCTGGGCTGGCGCCGGTCCTGGCGGTTGAGATCCTCGACGATCGCATAGCGGTTGGGCAGCCCGGTTAAATCCACCCGCGGCCGGGCGATCAGGAAGCCCTGGGCGAAGTCGCAGCCGAGATCCCGGCAGGTGTAGAACTCGGCGACGGTCTCCACCCCCTCCGCCACGATCTGGATGCCCAGCGCGTGGGCGTGGCCGGCCAACGCCGCCACCAGCGCCCGCTTGCGCGAATCCGCGTCGATGCCGGCGATGAAGAAGCGGTCGATCTTCACATAGTCGGGCCGCGCCTCGTACAGCGTCCGCAGACCGGAATGGCCGACGCCGAAATCGTCGATGGCGATGCCGGCCCCGCTCTGGCGGTAGCGGTCCACCGCCGCATCCACCGCAATGCCGCTGGGCACCGGCCGGCTTTCCGACAGTTCCAGCACGATGCCGCTGCTGCGCGCGGTGGCCGGATCGCGGGCGAGCCAGGGCGAGTCGGGCCGGCCGATCAGCCGGGCGTCCAGGTTCAGGAACAGCTTCGCCTCGCTCCAGCCCGCAAGCGCGCGGTAGGCGGCAACCGCCTTGGCGTGCAGCGCGGTCTCCACCGTCGCCAGCAAACCCGCGGCCTCGGCGGCGTCCAGCAATTCGCCCGCATTGGCGAAGCCGGTGCGCTCGAACCCGCGCAACAGCGCCTCATAGCCATGGCAGCGGCCGGACCGCAGTTGGACGATGGGTTGGAAGGCATAACGCAGGGCGCCGACGGCCGATGCCCAATCGAACGCCGCGACATCGCCATCGGCGGAGCGAACGGCGCTCCAGCTCGCGCCATGGGACTCGACGTGGTCGCTTTCCGTCAGTCCGGCTTTGGTCCCGGCTATGGTGGTGGTCAGCACAGTCATCGCTCGGTCCGCCAGCGCCGATCCCGCAGTAAATCGGCATCTGCTTGTAACAGAGCTTGTTTGCGTTTTCATGACCACAGCCCGGCGTTGTCGCACGACGCCGCCACCCGTCGGGAACGCGGAGGATTCGGTCGCGCCAAAACGCGGGTTGATCACAGATGGGGTCTGGACACGGTGCGGTAGAATACGCATTGCCCGCACCACTGCACATCGCTATGCATGCAATGGTGGGAACCGGGCGGCGGACAGGCCACCGCCCGCGTCCCACCTACCTGGGAGCACGGAGTGGAAAAAGCACTCGTCCTCCTGGTCCTGGTGCTTCAGCTGATCAAGGCGATCCTCGATCTGCTGAAGTAACCGGACCGGACGGGGGGTGCGGCTGGCACCGCACCCTCCTGTCAGCCACAATATGGTCAAACCGCCCTCCGCCGCAAGACCCGCCCCACCACCGGAACGCTCATCCGGGCCATCGCCGCTCAATCGGCCGGAGAGTGGTTCCCCCTCCGCCGCCCGCCCGTCCCGAATCGAATCCTCGTATCGCCGCGCCCGCCTGCGCTATAGGAAGGCCCCGCCAGCGTTGGAGGCGGTTCGGGCGAGTGGGAGGCGAGCGGGATGAAGGTCGGCATCGACATGGGGGCGACGAACGCGGGCAGCGCCGCGACGCTCGACCTGGAGGAGCTGCTGGCGACCCGTCTGCTGGTCCAGGGCAATTCCGGCTCCGGCAAGTCGCACCTGCTGCGCCGGCTGATCGAACAGAGCGCCCAATGGGTGCAGCAGGCGGTGATCGACCCGGAAGGCGACTTCGTCACCCTGGCCGAACGCTTCGGCCATGTGGTGGTGGAAGCCGACGAGCACAGCGAGGCCGCGCTGCAATCGGTCGCCGCCCGCGTGCGCCAGCACCGCGTCTCCGTCGTCCTGAACCTGGAGGGTCTGGACGCGGAAATGCAGATGCGCCATGCCGCCGCCTTCCTGGGCGGGCTGTTCGATGCCGACCGCGACTACTGGTATCCGATGCTGGTGGTGGTGGACGAGGCGCAGCTGTTCGCCCCCTCGGCCGCCGGCGAGGTGTCGGACGAGGCGCGCAAGGTCTCGCTCGGCGCCATGACCAACCTGATGTGCCGCGGGCGCAAGCGCGGGCTGGCCGGGGTGATCGCCACCCAGCGTCTGGCGAAGTTGGCGAAGAACGTCGCGGCCGAGGCGTCCAACTTCCTGATGGGCCGCACCTTCCTCGACATCGACATGGCCCGCGCCGCCGACCTGCTGGGTATGGAGCGCCGGCAGGCGGAGATGTTCCGCGACCTGGAGCGCGGCCACTTCATCGCGCTCGGCCCCGCACTCTCGCGCCGGCCGCTGCCGCTGCGCATCGGTGCGGTGGAGACCCAGGGCCGCACCGGCAGTCCGAAGCTGATGCCGCCGCCCACCACCCCGGTGGAGGACGCCCGCGACCTGATCTTCACCAGCACCGAGCCGGAACCGGCGCGCTACGTGCGCCGCCCCTCCACCTCGGCCAGCGCCGACCTGATGGCGCAGCTGGCGCGCGGCCGCCCCGCTTCCCCGCCGCCGTCACTCGGCGAAGTCGAGGCCGAACAGCCCGCCCTGCTGCCGCTGGAACCGGAAGAAACGCCCGAGCAGGCCGCCGAACGCGAAGCCCGCTATGACGAGGTGCTGGCCGAGGTGCTGGCCGACCCGGAGGCGCCCTACCGCTCGCTGGCCGTTCTGTACCAGGATTTCCTGGTGCGCTGCCGGGGCCGCGGGGTGGATGGCGACCGGCTGGCCCTGCCCGCCTTCCGCCGCCGTCTGGCGACCGCCCGCGCCGGGGCCGGCAGCGGCGACGATCCCGCCTGGCAGCGCGCGACGGAGGTTGCCGCCACCCTGGCGGAGGATATCCAGCCGGTCTTCCTGCTGCTGGCCCGCGCCGCGCTGGACCACGCCCCCTGCCCGTCCGACGCCGATGTGGCGCGCGCCTGCGGCAGCCGATCCAAGGGACGCGGCCGCCGCCTGCTGACCTACATGGAACAGCGCGGCTTCATCACCAGCCGCAGCGGCCTGGGCAACACCCGCGCCATCAGCCTGCCGGCGCTGGGATGGGAAACCGCGCTGGGCGACCCCAACGCCGACGACGCGGCCGACGCCCCCGACGAGGGCGGGCTGTTCGCGGCGGGATGATCCTCCCTCGGCGTCCCGCCCCTCAGCTCCCCGCGGTCGGCGCGCTCACCGGCTTGCCGCTCTGCCTCCAGCTGGTGACGAAGTCGTTGACGCCGGGCACCGCCATCATGTGGGAGTCCTTGACGTAGACGAAGCGCTTCGGCCCGAAAGCGTATTCGGTCAGCGTGATGCCGGCGGTGCGGCAGCGCTGGTATTCGGCCGCACTGATCGGACGGTCGGAGGCCACCATGTCGGGATGGTCCAACCCGACCCCGCCGCAGAAGGCGCGGAAGCCGGCGGCGGTGCCGCGGGCATCCAGGCGCGGCTTGGTGTCGGGACCCCCGTCATATTTGCCTGCCGCCTGATCGATGGCGCCGCGCAGAGCCGGGCTGCCGACGATCCAGATGCCGCGGGCCTCGGGCGGGGGCTTGGGCACTGCCGGCGGCGGAAGAGCGGCGGTCTGTTGCGGCGGCGGCATGAGGCCCGGCATCTGGCAACCGGCGAGCAGCACCGCAGCGGCAAATGCGAGGGCCAAACTGGGGGCCGGCGCGGAAAAACGGGTCATCGGACGTCTCTCTCTCCTCAGGATCGTCAGGCATCCGGGCGGCGAGGCCCGGAGGGCTGACAATGAGAATGCCCACGTCCCGCTTCAACGGCCCGGCCCCCATGTCCCGACGGCTCGTCCCAATGCGCCGCTCGCCATCCATGAGCATCCGAGATAGGATGATCGCCATCGATCATAAACCGGAATGAATTTCTCATGCCCCTGCCAGACCTGGAGATCGACGCGTTGCGCGCCTTCGTCACCGTGGCGGAGGCTGGTGGCTTCACCGCGGCGGCCGAACGGCTGGGCCGGACCCAGTCGGCGATCAGCGTCAAGATCAAGAAGCTGGAGGACACGCTCGGCCGCCGGGTGTTCGAGCGCACCAGCCGGTCGCTGGCGCTGACCCATGACGGCGAACTGCTGATGGGCTATGCCCGCCGCCTGCTGGACCTGAACGACGAGACGGTGCGTCGCTTCGCCGAACCGGCGGCGGAGGGCGAACTACGCCTGGGCGTGGCGGAGTATTTCCTGTCCGACCATCTGCCCCATGTCCTGCGCCGCTTCGCCAAGCTGCACCCGCGCCTGCACATCGACGTGCGGGTGGGCCTGTGCGGCGAACTGGTCTCGGCACTGGATGGGGGTGACCTCGACCTCGTCATCTCCCGCCGCGATGCGGGCGACAGCCGGGGACGCGGCATCTGGACCGAACCGATGCGCTGGGTCGCGGCCCCCGGGCTGGAGATCCCTGCCAACGGTCCCCTGCCCTTCTGCGCCCTGCCCGCTCCTTGCGTCTTCCGCAACCGTGGACTGGCGGCGCTGGGCGAGGCCGGACGCCCCTGGCGGGTGGTCTACACCAGCGGCAGCGTCATGGGGGTTCAGGCCGCCGTCCGCGCCGGGCTGGGCGTGGCGGTGTTGAGCGAATCCTCCATACCGGAGGGCGTGCGCCGGCTGGGCGTGGAGGACGGCCTGCCCGAACTCGGCAACGTCGAAATGGCGATCTTCGGCGAGACGGCGCGCAACCGCCGCCTCACCGAACCTCTGGTCGGCTTCATCGTTGAGAGCTTGGCGGCGATGCGCCCGACCCGCCCGCCGCTTGCCCTGGCGGGTTGAGCGGCGGGTCGAGCGGCGGGTCAGAAGCCTTCCAGCACCAGCTTGCCGCGGGCCTTGCCCGATTCGATCAGGGCATGGGCCTTGCGCAGGGTGGCGGCGTCGATGCGGCCCAGCGTTTCCGTCAGCGTGGTGCGCAAGGTGCCGGCATCGACCAGACGCGACACCTCGTTCAGCAGTTCATGCTGGGCGATCATGTCGTCGGTCTGGAACAGTGGGCGGGTGAACATCAGCTCCCAATGGAGCGAGACGCTCTTGCGCTTCAGCAGGCGGACGTCGATGGGCTCGGGATCGTCGATCAGGCCGATGCGGCCCTGCGGCGCCACCAGTTCGACCAGATCCTGGAAATGGCGGTCGGTCGCGGTGGTGGAGAAGATGTATTCGACGCCGGACAGCCCCAGCGCCTTCACCTGCTCCGCCATCGACCGGCTATGGTCGATCACGTCATGGGCGCCCAACTCGCGCACCCAGTCGGCGGTCTCCGGCCGCGAGGCGGTGGCCAGCACGCGAACCTTGGTTAGCCGGCGGGCCAGCTGGATGGCGATGGAGCCGACGCCGCCGGCCCCGCCGACGATCAGCAGCGACTTGCCTTCACCGCCATCGCGCTGCAACCCCAGCCGGTGGAACAGCATCTCCCAGGCGGTGATGGCGGTCAGCGGCAGGGCGGCGGCCTCGGCGACGCTCAGGCTGGCCGGACGGGCGCCGACGATGCGCTCGTCGACCAGATGGAATTCCGCATTGGTGCCGGGGCGGTCGATGGCGCCGGCATAGAACACGGCGTCACCCGGACGGAACAGGGTGACATCCGGCCCGACCGCCTCGACGACACCGGCGGCGTCGAAGCCCAGGATGCGCAGATCGCCATCGGCGGGAGCGGCGTTGCGGCGCAGCTTGGTGTCGACGGGATTGACGGAAACCGCCTCCACCCGGACCAGCAGGTCGCGGCCGGTGGCGGTCGGGCGGTCGATCTCGACGTCGATCAGCGCGTCGGCGTCGGTGACGGGCAGGCTCTTGCGGTAACCGATGGCTTTCATGATGGCCTCGCCTTCAAGGATGGAGAAGAAGTCGAAGCGCAGGATGGCGGCGTCCACAGGATATGTTAAATTCATAGTTCTTGTTTCATCCATCCATTTCCATGATCGGTCGCCCTATGCATCGCCCCATGAGTCGGTGGGCGAACGGATTGACGCCAAGGGGGTATGGAATAGCCGGGCAGGCCGAGGTGTTTGTACCGATGACCAGCCTCACCGCCGAGTCCGGTCCCTGCACTACGGAAAGCAAGGCCATGAGCATCCTCCGCCCCAAGATCCTGACCGCCCTGCTCCTGGCCGCGAGCGCCGCCGCACTGTCGGGCTGCGTCGCCACGGGTGGGTATGATCCCTATTATCCGGCCTATGGCGAGACCGTGGTGGTGCCGCCTCCGGTCGTCGTGCAGCCCGGCTACCGCTATCGCACATGGGATGACGACCGCGGCTGGCGCCGGCGGGGGTGGGACAATCGCAGGGATTGGGGAAACCGCGGGGATCGGGGCAATCGAGGAGATTGGGGCAACCGGGGGAACTGGGGCAACCGGGGCGGAGGCGACCATAACGGCGACCCGCATGCGTGGGAACGCCCCGGCGGCCCGCACGGCTGGGGCCGCTGACGGTCACTCAGCCGGCGGAAGCGGGAACGCGGTCGACGCGGTTTCGCAGGACCAGGATGGTGTGGTCGTCGTCGCGCACGACACCGTCGCGAAGCAGGACGAGTGCCGCCAGGGTGGGGTCGACCTTGTGCAGGTCGCGGTGGATGAACAGGGCCGGCAGCCGGGCGCATCCGCTGGTGTAGAGGACCACATGATCGCCCGGTCCCCACAGCAGATGAACCGACGCCGGAGCCAGCGGATTGAATCCCACCATTGCCCAGCGGGCACCAAGCGCCAGGATCTCCTGCGGTCGCACCACCGCGCCGGCCAGGGTTCCGAGCGCCGTGTAATCGACCGCCTTGCCGTCGAATCGCAGGATCGCCAGGGCGGACCGGCCGATCCGCTTCAGGACCGGATCGTGGGACAGCCCCAACTCGGGCCGAACCCTCAGGTCGCGCCGGATGGCGTTGACGACCACGGGGGCGGGCAGATCGGGCACCGTCGCGGCGACCACCGTCTCGACCTGCGCGATCACCTTCGGCGTCATCCTGGTGAACGGCCCGGACGGCGCCTTCTCACCGGCTCCGCCTGCCTCCTGATCGGCCGCCTGATCATCCGGCTCGGTCTCGCCGTCGATCATCAGCGCGATTCCACAGGGACCGTCCGGCCCGCGGGCGGGGGAGCAGCGGACGAACCAATGGTCGATGAAGGGCCCGCGCCGGACGGCTTCGCCACCCGGTCGCTCGACCATCACCGCTCCGGCCTCCGCCATGGCGTCGGCGGGCGGCGAATCGTCGGCACCGGGGCGCAGCACGCGCACCAGCAGCGCCGACCCGATGCCCGGCGTGGCATGGATGTGGAAACGGTCGGCCAGCCGCCGCGCCGCCTCCAGATCGGCGCCAAGCCCCTGGACCAGGTCCGGCGGCAGTTCGGCCGTTGCGGGATCGCGGTCGTACGCCAGGCACTCGACCCCGGCTCCGGACCGCATGCGGGCGATCAGCAGCGTCCCATCGGGACGGCTCAGCGCATGTCCGCACAGCGCCGCCACAAGGCGGTCCAAACGGGCGGCCTCTTCGGCAGCCAGCACGCCGTCGGCCCGCTCCGCCGCGATCCGCCGCGCCGTGGCGATATCGTCGGGCGACGCCACGGAAATGCGACGGTGACCATGGTCGGGGAACATCGGACCGCTCCTGTCGGCGTTCTGGTTGCTCTTCTCCAGAACTTTACAATCCTCTGGCCGCCGATCCCAACGAGAAGGACCGGACCGGCACCGATTTTCGAAGCTTCGGTCCCGGTAACGTCATTCCGCCTGGAAAGCCGCACCCGGATGGACTGTCAGGATGCGATCGCTTCCATCATCGCCGTCTGACGGATGGGCAGCGCACGCGGCAGGTCGCGACCGCGCAGCATCTCCGCCGCTTCCCACAGGCGGCCCAGCCCGACGATGGACCGGCTGCCGGTCTTCTCCATAATGCGGGCGCGGTGGACCTCCACCGTCTTGATGCTGATGCCCAGTTCCCAGGCGATGGTCTTGCTCTGCTTGCCGTCGACGATCAGCTCCAGCACCTCCGACTCGCGGCGGCTCAGCAGAGCGAGTCGGCGGACGGCGTCGCGGCCGCGGTCGCGCTGCTCGGCATGGGGGTTGCCAGACGCCAGACAGGCGCGCAGCCGGTCCAGGAAGGCGGGAACGGCGAAGGGATGGGCGATGCAATCGGACGCCCCGGCCTTCATCGCGGCCACGGCGGCGTCGACGTCGCCCTGTTCGGTAACCACCAGAACCGGCAGGTCATGGCCATGCAGCGAGGCTTCGGCCATGAATTCGATGGCGGTCATGTCCGGCAGGTCGTTGCGCACGACGATGCAGGAGGAGGCGGTGCCCAGCACGGTCAGCGCGTCGGCGCCGGTGCTGTGGACGCGGCAGGCGATGCCGACGGCACCCAATGCCCGCGAGAGCGTGCTGCGCGACAGCAGGTCGCCGTCGACGATGTGAACGAGGCAGGCGGTATTCACGGAAACCGGCACAGGCATTTGCAGGGGCATCTTGGGACCTCCACCACAGCGGACCGGCGGACAGCGCCGGCTCCTCATGGCGACGATCGGTGTGCGAACCGCCGCCATGACCTGCATTTTAGCGGTCATCCCTTATTGACCGCCGCTGGCGCGAAGGATAGCGGATGTGTCTAAAAGGATATCGGGGATAGTATACGCGCGAACATCCGCTGCATACGCCTTATCAGAGCGCTATCCCACCACATGTTGAAAACCCAGTTGGCGAGTTCCAAGAACAGATTCGCCAAAATCCAGATATCCTGAAGAACCGATCGAAGACTACGCCGCACCGATGCTGCCTTGCGAGCGAGAATATCCCTCAAACAACATCATTTCAGCACGTGATGAGGAAAATTACCCGCCACTGGAAATAATCTGGAAATCCGTCAGACGCGGCGGCGGGTCGCCAGGACGATGCCGGCGGCGATCAGGGCGATGCCGATCCCGTGGTAGAGATGCGGCTGCTCGCCCAGGAACAGAATGGCCAGCAGGCTGCCGAAGACGGGCACCAGATGGATGGCGAGGCCCGCCGTGTTGGGGCCGAGCAGTTCCACCGCCCGGTTGAAGCAGAGATAGGCGGCGATGGACGGGAACAGCACGGTATAGCCGACCGCCAGCAACGTGATGCCACTCGCCTGCACCGGATTTCCGCTCAGGCTTTCCCAGATGTAGAAGGGCAGCAGCTCCACGGCACCGATGGCGAAGGTGACGACGACGAAGCTCAGGCCATGGATCGCCGGCCGGCGGCGCAGCAGCGTGGTATAGGCGGCATAGATCACCACCGCCGCCAGCATCCAGACATCGCCTGCGTTCAGTTCCAGCCCCAGCAGCGTCGCCGGATCGCCATGGGAGATCAGCGTCATCGCACCGACCAGCGAGACGGCGATGCCCAGCCCCTGCATCGCCCCGATCCGGTCGCGGAACAGGACGAGGCTCATCAGGACGATCATCACGGGCATCGACGACTGCAGCATCACGCAGTTCAGCGCGGTCGTCGTGTTCAGCGCGATGTATTGGAAGGTGTTGTAGATGCCGATGCCCAGCGTGCCCAGCAGCAGCACGCTCTTCCAGCGCGCCAGGATCGGCGTGATGTCATGGCGCAGGTGCGGCCAGGCGAAGGGCAGCACGATCAGCACGCCCAGGCACCAGCGCCAGAAGGCCAGCCCGATGGGCGGCACGGCCCCGGCGACCGCACGCCCCAGGACCGCGTTGCCTGCCCAGAACAGGGGCGGCAGCATCATCAGCAGCCAGGCCTGATCGGCGAGACGGGATCCTTTGACGGGAGCGGTGCGATCGGCAGGCATGGCGCTGTCCGTCCTCAGCTGCGGCGGCGGGGTGAGGCGAAGACGCTGGATGCGGACACCGCGGCGCTGCGGTCGGCACTGTCTTCGGCACGGAAGACACTGGGACGCGATTCGCGGCGGGGGGGACGCGGCGCGTCCTCGCGGCCCTCGCGGCCCTCGCGGGGAGGCTTGGCAGGCTGGCGCAGTTCGGCGTCGAGTTCGGCGATGCGCTTGACCAGCGCTTCACGGATGGCGGGGGCCGCGTGGGCTTTCAGCGTCGCCAGCTGCTCCTTGAGCTGAACCAGCTGGCGCTGCTTCTGCTCGCGGGTGCGCTTGATGGCGACGTTGTCGGAATGCTGGCCCTCGAAGGAGCGCATGGAACAGGCCCTCGTTGAAAAATACGGAAGTCAGAGGCCGGCGCCCCGCATTGGGGCGCCCGGCGAGAGGGGCGGATTATTGGGAGGCGCCCGCGCCAAAGCAAGGCGGACTTCGCCTTGACTTTTCCGGATGGCGGAGGGTGGCTGCAACCTGCCAACGTATCTCCCGCGCATCCCCGGGGCATCCACGACCCCAAAAGAAAAAGGACGCCCCCTTGCGGAGGCGCCCCTTTCCCGAACCGTGGAACGGTCGGCAGATAGACGGACTGCGGGCTGATTAGAAGCCCATGTCGTCCATGCCGCCCATGCCGCCCGGCATGCCGCCCGGAGCAGCCTTCTTCTCCGGCTTCTCGGCGATCATCGCCTCGGTGGTGATCAGCAGGCCGGCGATCGAGGCCGCGTCCTGCAGGGCGGTGCGGACCACCTTCACCGGATCGATGATGCCGGCGGCGACCAGATCGGTGAACTCACCCTTCTGGGCGTCGTAGCCGAAGTTGGGGTCGTTCTGGTCCAGCAGCTTGCCGACCACGATCGAACCGTCGGTGCCCGCGTTGTAGGCGATCTGACGGACCGGGGCCTGCAGGGCGCGGCGGATGATGTCGATGCCGACGCGCTGCTCGTCGTTGACCGGGACCAGCTTGTCCAGCGCCTTGCCGGCGTACAGCAGGGCCGAACCGCCACCGGCGACCACGCCCTCTTCCACCGCGGCGCGGGTGGCGTGCATGGCGTCGTCAACGCGATCCTTGCGCTCCTTCACCTCGACCTCGGTCGCACCGCCGACGCGGATGACCGCGACGCCGCCGGCCAGCTTGGCCAGACGCTCCTGCAGCTTCTCGCGGTCGTAGTCCGAGGTGGTCTCCTCGGCCTGGGCGCGGATCTGGCCGCAACGGGCTTCGATGTCGGCCTTCTCGCCGGCGCCGTCGACGATCGTGGTGGTCTCCTTGGAGATCACGACCTTCTTGGCGGTGCCCAGCATGTCGAGGGTGACGTTCTCGAGCTTGATGCCGAGATCTTCGCTGATGACCTGGCCGCCGGTCAGGATGGCCATGTCCTCCAGCATCGCCTTGCGGCGATCACCGAAGCCCGGGGCCTTCACGGCGGCGATCTTCAGGCCGCCGCGCAGCTTGTTGACGACCAGGGTGGCCAGGGCCTCGCCCTCGATGTCCTCGGCGATGATCAGCAGCGGACGCGACGACTGGACGACGGCCTCGAGGACCGGCAGCAGGGGCTGGAGGCCCGACAGCTTCTTCTCGTGCAGCAGGATGAACGGGTTTTCGAGGTCCGCGATCATCTTGTCGGCGTTGGTGATGAAGTACGGCGACAGGTAGCCGCGGTCGAACTGCATGCCCTCGACGACGTCCAGCTCGGTGTCCAGGCTCTTGGCCTCTTCCACCGTGATGACGCCTTCGTTGCCGACGCGCTCCATCGCCTGGGCGATCATCTTGCCGATTTCGGCTTCGCCGTTGGCGGAGATGGTGCCGACCTGGGCGATCTCGTCGTTGGTCGTAACCTTCTTGGCGCGGGCCTGGATGTCGGCGACGACGGCGGCGACGGCGATGTCGATGCCGCGCTTCAGGTCCATCGGGTTCAGGCCGGCGGCGACCTTCGTCACGCCTTCGCGGACGATGGCCTGGGCCAGAACGGTGGCGGTGGTGGTGCCGTCACCGGCCAGATCGTTGGTCTTCGAGGCGACCTCGCGGACCATCTGGGCGCCCATGTTCTCGAACTTGTCCGACAGTTCGATTTCCTTGGCGACCGACACACCGTCCTTAGTGATGCGCGGAGCGCCGAAGGACTTCTCGATCACGACGTTGCGGCCCTTCGGGCCCAGCGTGACCTTCACGGCGTCGGCGAGGATGTCAACGCCACGCAGCAGCTTTTCGCGCGCGGTGGGGCCGAACTTGACGTCTTTGGCAGCCATGTCTCGATTCCTTTAACTTGTAAATTTCGAAGGATACGGGCGGAGGACTTAGGCCTCGATGACGCCCATGATGTCCGATTCCTTCATGATCAGGTAATCGACGCCTTCGATCTTCACTTCCGTGCCCGACCACTTGCCGAACAGGATACGGTCGCCGGCCTTGACGTCCAGCGCCACGACCTTGCCGGCCTCGTCACGAGCGCCGGGGCCGACGGCGATGATCTCGCCTTCCTGCGGCTTTTCCTTGGCCGTGTCGGGGATGATGATCCCACCCTTGGTCTTGGTGTCGGACTCCAGACGCTTGACGACGACGCGGTCGTGCAGCGGGCGGAACTTCATGGAATGCCTCCTTGGATCAAGGCTTGGTTCTGACTGACGTGAATTGGCGCGGGCGGCGGCTGTTAGCACTCCCACCCGGCGAGTGCCAGACAGCTAATCGAAGCAGTTTGGGGATTCAAGAGGCTCGTTGCGGAATTTGGCGCAAATGCCGGCAGCACTCCTCTTTCAATGCTGCTAACATATTGTCAAATAACGATTTTCTGTCTTGCGAGAGTGATCGCCGCCGGGCAAGATTTCTTCAAAGGGTCACATGGGGATCCGACCTTCCCGGTGTCGGCGCACCACCGCCGGGATCGCATGAGAGGAACCTGACACCGCACATCCCCGACCGATCAGCCAACCGCATGGGAGACCGCGCATGGCCAATCTCGTCCTCCAGCTCCGTGATTTCCGCCTGACCACGGCCGAGATCCTCTATCACATGCCGGATCATCCCGGCCTTCTGCAGTGCTATCTCTGGCAGGATCTGGATCAGGCGCCGGAGTATCCCGTCCTGCGGCGCTTCCTCGATTTCTGGCAGCGCAACCTCGACGGCAAGCTGCATTCGGTGCGGCTGGCGACCCAGACCCTGATCACCCCCGGCGCTCTGCGTCACGCCGCCGTGGATTTCCGTATTCATTGACGCCCTTCCGGGCTTTTGCAGCGGCCCCCGACGTCACGCCCTCCGCGCCCCTGTGACAGCCGTCACAGCGCCCGCCATCCCGGATCGTTAAAATTTTAGCGAATTCCGGCGGCGGAGTTTACGGAGGGCGCGATGATGGCGGAGCGCAGGACAAAGTCCTGGAACGAAGGCTGGAGCGATCGTGATGCAGCCGGCAGCCTGTCCGGCGAGGTGGCGGACAAGGCGGCAAACGGCACCGACGCCAGTCCGGCCATCGGGCAGCGGATTTGCAAGCCTCCGAGTTTTAGGCCTCCGACTTGGCAGGATCGCGAGGGCAGGCTGGTGGAGGCGCTGCTGGAATGCACGACCATCGCCGGATTGTTCGCGCTCCTGTTCGCCCTGTTCGTGCTGTTCGGGGCGGCCCACACCCTCACGCCCTGAGCCCCACGCCTCGCCCAGGTAACTGTTTACGACAATTTGAAATCTACACTTCCCGTTGCGCGGGTGTTGCGTCTAGGATTGCCTCCTTTGAGGGCGGATATCGCCCACCTAGTGCGCGAAGCGGGAGTTTCCAATCATGACCACCAAGCCGGTCTGCCAAGCCGCGGTCGACCTCGTGAAGCATTTCGAAGGTCTGTATCTCAAAGCCTACCTCTGCCCGGCGGGCGTCCCCACCATCGGCTACGGTCACACGGCGGGCGTGAAGATGGGCCAGACCATCACCGCCGATCAGGCCGACAGCTTCCTCGCCTCCGACCTGACGGATGCCGCCGGCCGCGTCGACGCGTTGGTGAAGGTGCCCCTCAACGACGACCAGCGCGGCGCTCTGTCCTCCTTCGTCTTCAATTTGGGGGCCGGCAGCCTGCAAAGCTCGACCCTGCTGAAGCTGCTGAACGCCGGCGACTATGCCGGGGCCGCAGGCCAGTTCGGCCGCTGGGTCTACGCGACGGTGAACGGCAAGCCGACCCAACTGCCGGGCCTCGTCGCCCGCCGTGCGGCCGAGGCGGCACTGTTCCAGAGCCAGACCGCGCAGGCCCAAGGCGGCATCGCCACGGCCGACGGAACCGCCTGAGCGGACACCGCCCGCCCCATACGGGACAAGAGGCGTTTGACGGAGCGGGATGTTCGCACCACATTGGCGAACATCCCACCGCCGTGCTCCGGATTACCGCCGTGACCGCCTTTGCCTCCGACAGCCTCGCCTCTTCCGCCCGCCCCAATCCGAATCGGCCGATCGCCGTCTGGCTTCTGGTCTGCGCCGCCATGGTGCTGGCCATGGCCGTGATCGGCGCCATCACCCGGCTGACCGAATCCGGCTTGTCGATGGTGGAATGGAAACCGTTGATCGGCATCCTGCCGCCCTTGTCGGAGGCGGAGTGGAACCGGGTCTTCGACCTCTACAAGCAGACGCCGGAGTTCCGCATCTACAACAGCCACATGGATCTGGCGGGGTTCCAGTCGATCTTCTGGTGGGAGTGGTTCCACCGGCTGTGGGGCCAGCTGATCGGCTTCGTCTTCCTCATCCCCTTCCTGCGCTTCTGGATGCAGGGCCGCATCTCGCCCGAACTGTGGCCGAAATTGATGGGCCTGTTCCTGCTGGGCGGGCTGCAGGGCGGCATCGGCTGGTTCATGGTGAAGAGCGGACTGGTCGATGCGCCGAATGTCAGCCATTACCGGCTGGCCCTGCATCTCGGCACCGCGATCCTGATCTATGCCTTGCTGCTGCGCACTGCGCTGGGGCTGCTCGACCCGCTGCCGCTGGCGGGGTGGCGTCCGGAGGCTGCCGGCTTGCGCCGCCTTACCGGCTGGGCGCTTGGGCTGGTCGCCGTCACCATCGTCTGGGGCGCCTTCGTCGCCGGGTCGGATGCCGGCCTCGCCTACAACACCTTCCCGCTAATGGCCGGCCATTGGATTCCGCCGGAGGTGAACACGCTGACTCCCTGGTGGCTCAATCCGTTCGAGAACACCGCGGCGATCCAGCTCATCCACCGCACACTGGCGATCCTGACCGGAGTCGTGGTCCTGGTGCTGTCCGCCCGCGTCCTGACCGCCCGCCTGCCCGGCCGCGCCGGCCGCGCGGCTTTGGCGTCGGCCGCCATGATCCTGCTGCAGATCGCGCTGGGCATCGTCACGCTGCTGACCGTGGTGTGGCTCCCCGTCGCCGCCGCCCATCAGGCCGGCGCCATCCTGGTGGTGTCGATGCTGGTGTGGCTGCAGTTCGAGCTGCGGCCGGTGCGGCGGGAGTAACGCGCGGGAGGCTTTCGGCAGCGCCCCCGCTGTGCCGGTTCCGTCCGTGATTCGCAAGGAAGCAGTAACGGTCCTGAGCTAAGGCGTGACAGCCCGCGTCACGCCCCTTCGGCCAAATCGTACATCGCGTCGATGTCCGCGATCAGGACCTTGTTGCCTTCCTGCAACGAGATCACGCCCGCGGTCTTCAGCTGGGTGAAGGTGCGGCTGACCGTCTCGGTGGTCAGGCCCAGATAGTCGGCGATGTCGGCGCGGCTCATCGGCACGAAGACCGGGTTTTCCTTGTGGCCGCGACGGGCGGCCCGCTGGGACAGCATCAGCAGGAAGGAGCAGATCTTCTCCTTCGCCGTCTTGCGGCCCAGCAGGAGCATCTGGTCCTGTGCGGCGGCCAGTTCGTTCGACGCCATGGAGAACAGGCGCCGCTGCATCTTGGGGAATTCCTCCAGCAGCGCGTCGATCTTCTTGCGCGGGAAGCGGCAGAGCGAGGCGCTGGTGACGGTCTCCGCGGTGTAGGCATAGCTGTCGTTGACGGCCAGCCCCAGGAAGTCGCCGGTCACCAGGAAGCCGGTGATCTGGCGGCGCCCGTCCGGCAGCAGCTTGTACAGCTTCACCGTACCGGAGGTGACGTTGTAGAGCGCGTCGGCCGCGTCGCCTTCGGCGAACAGGGTGTGGCCGGCATCGATGCGCACATTCTGCAGAATGTCGGCAAGACGGCGCAGCTCCTCCGGTTCCAGCGCGGCGCAAACCGTCAGGCTGCGCACGGGACATGCCCCGCAGGGATTCATTTCCGTCGCAGCGCTCTTTTCCCGAGCGCGAACCGTATCAAAAGGTGGCATGGACGAACCCAGCCTTTCATTCCGCATGGGCTCATATTGGTGGCAATCGCTGAGAATCGCAACCTCGCACGCATACAACCTTTTCTTTGCCCATACGGGCTTTGGCACTATTGCCTGCGGACAGCCTCCGGGGCGGCCGGCTCGGTCCCGGACCGGGGGGCCGCCGGCAGGTCGTCGTCGAACAGGACGCGGTGCGCCGCGCCGTCGAGATCGTCAAACTGGCCGGACTTCAGCGCCCACAGAAAGGCCGCCAGCCCCAGACCGCCCAGGCTGAGCGCGATCGCGATCAGATAGAGAAGCTCGTCCATCACCCGAATCCTTACCCGGCAGATCCCGCACAGCCATATCCTGGACGGGAACATCCTTGACGACGGCACCGCGGGCCAGCCGCAGCGCGTTGAGAATGACGATCAGCGACGACGACGACATGGCGAGCGCCGCCAGCAGCGGCGTCAGCATGCCGCCCATCGCGAGCGGCACGGCGCAGAGGTTATACACCAGCGCGATGCCGAAATTCTGCCGGACCAGACGGCCGGACCGGCGGGCGACCTCCACCGTCTCGACGATCGGGCGCAGCAGCCGGCCTTGGAACACCACGTCCGCCGCGGTCTGGCTGACGTCCACCGCGGTGGAGGGCGACATCGACACCGCCGCCGCGGCCAGCGCCGGGGCATCGTTCAGCCCATCGCCCACCATCAGAACCGTGCGTCCCTCGGCGGCCAGTTCGGCCAGCACGGCGGTCTTGTCGGCAGGGGTCTGCTCGGCGCGCCAGTCGGCGATGCCCAGCCGTTCCGCCACCGCCGCCACCGCCCCCTTGCGGTCGCCCGACAGCAGCCGCATCTCCAGCCCGCGGGCCTTCAGCGCCGCCACCACGGCGGCGGCATCCGGCCGCGGAGCGTCGAGGAACACGATCCGCCGCGGCTCCTCGCCCGGACGGGCGAGCCACAGCTCCGGACCGGCGGCGTCCTCCGCCTCCAGCGGCGCGCCGGTGAAACGGCGGCTGCCCAGCCGGACCTCCCCATCAGGGGTCTGCAGCAACAGGCCGGCACCGGCGATCTCGCGCACGCCTGCGGCCACCGGCACCTGCGGCGCGGCGGCTGCGAGCGCGCGGGCCAGCGGATGGCGGCTTGCCGCGGCGAGCGAGGCCGCCAGCGCCAGATCCTCCGCCGCCAGCCCGTCCAGCTGCGGCACCGGGCGCCCTTCGGTCAGGGTGCCGGTCTTGTCGAACACCACCGTGTCGATGGCGGCGAGTCGTTCCAGCGCGGTCGGGCTCTTCAACAGGGTGCCCTGGCGCATCAGCCGGCCGCTGGCGATCACCTGCACCACCGGCACCGCCAGCGCCAGCGCGCAGGGGCAGGTGATGATCAGCACGGCGATGGCGTTCATCAGCGCGTCCTGCCACATCGCCCCGCCCAGCAGCATCCAGGCGGCGAAGGTGCTCAAGGCGGCCAGATGCACCACCGGGGCATAGAGCCGCGACACCCGGTCGGCGATGGCGACATATTTGGCGCGGCCCTGTTCCGCCACCTCCATCAGCCGGACGATCTCGGCGAGCAGCGTGCCCTCCCCCACCGCGGTGACGGTCAGGCGCAGCGGCGCGGTCAGGTTCAGCGTTCCGGCGAAGACCTGGTCGCCCGGTCTTGCGGTGCCCGGCACCGTCTCGCCGGTGATCAGGCCGGTGTCGAGGTCGGAGATGCCGTCGGACACCCGCCCGTCCACCGGGATGCGTTCGCCCGCCGCGACCAGGATGGTGGTACCGCTGGTAACCTGTTCCGGCGGAACGACGGCGCTGGTGCCGTCCTCGCGCAGGATGGTGACGGCGTTGGCGCGCAGGCCCAGCAGCTGTTCCGCCGCCGAGCGTGCCCGGCCGCGCGCCCGCTGGTCGAGATAGCGGCCGATCAGCAGGAAGAACAGCAGCATCACCGCGCCGTCGAAATAGGCGTGCTCGCCGCTGTGGATCGTCTCGAACAGGCTCATGCCGGTGGCGAGCAGGACGCCGATCGTGATCGGCACGTCCATGTTGGTGCGGCCATGGCGCAGGGCCGACAGAGCCGAGCGCGCGAAGGGACGCAGCGCATAGGCGATGGCCGGCATGCAGATCAGCGCAGAAATCCAGTGCATCAGGTCGCGGGTGGCGCTGCCCATGCCCTGGCTGTGGCCGGCCCAGACCGACACCGACAGCAGCATGACGTTGCCCATGGCGAAGCCCGCAACCGCCATGGCGCGCAGAAGCTCCTTCTCGCTCCTCGCCTGGGCACCGCCCAGCCGGTCCGGATCGAAGGGCACGGCGCGATAGCCCAGCTGCGCGACGGTGCCGACCACCGTGTTGGCATCGGTGACCTTGGGGTCCCAGCGCACCGTCAGCCGGCGCGTGGTCATGTTCATGCGGGCGTGGCCGACGCCCGGCTGGCGGCTGAGCGCCGATTCGATCAGCCAGACGCAGGCGGCGCACTGCATGCCGTCGACCATCAGGTGCAGGCTGCGGCTGCCATCGGACTCCTCGCGCGCGTGCGGCTCGTAATCCACCGTCGGGGCGTCGTCCGGGCGCAGCGGGCGCGCGGTGGGATCGACGCTGCGGCGCTCGTAATAGCGCTCCAGCCCCAGGCCACGGACGAGATCGTAGGCGGCGGCGCAGCCGGTGCAGCAGAAGGGGCCGGCCCCGTCGGTGGCCGTCGTGGCGGAGTTGGAGTTTGAAGCAGCGGCTTGCTCGCCCAACTCTTGTCCGCAATGGAGGCAGACGCTCATCTCACATCACCCCGATGATCCCGGCCCGGCAGTCGCTGCCGATTGGCCCCTTCAAAGCTCACTGCACCCAGACGCGCTTCTGGTCCTGATAGTCACCGGTGGAGTGGGTGATGACGAAGCGCATGTCCCACTGGCCTTCCAGGTCCAGTTCCACCGGAGCGCCGTAACGGCCTTCGCCCAGATACGGCAGGGTCAGCGTCTTGTCGTGGCCGACGGTGGTCGGACGGATCATCGACACGGTGACGCCGGCATCCTTCAGGACGCGGCCTTCCTTGTCGCGGGCGGTGATGGCGACCAGGGCCTTGCGAGGCTCGGTGCTGGTGAATTCCGCCTGCACCTGCCAGCCGCGTTCGGCCTGGGCGCGGGCACCGGCGAGATCCTTGTTGTAGCTGATACCCTTGATGAAGTGGTTCTCGGTCTGCACCCCGGTCCAGCTCGACATGGCGAAATGGACCATGATCGCGTTCACCGTCAGGACGATCATGAAGAGGCCGACGAAGATCCAGGGGATGTACCATCCCTTCTGGCGCGGCGGCTTGACACGCTTCGGAGCGGTGGGGCGGTTTCCGGTGGTCGTGCTGATGGTCATGGTCGCTGGCTGCCCTTCGACTGGTCGGCGGCTTCTGGTCGGCAAATCCTGCTGGCCGGTCGGGGCACTATGGCGACCGATTGCCGCAGGTACATTGCGCTGGATCAAATGACAGGAAGTTCACGGAACCGCCAGCCGGCAGGCCGTTTTCCATAGGAAAAGGGCGCCGGGGAGCGAACTCCCCGACGCCCTCCCGGTCGGTTCCGAACTTGTCCCCGGATCGGGATCGCCTTACTTGCCGCCGCCCAGGTTGTGGACGTAGACCGCCAGCGACTTGATCGTCGCGTCGTCCAGACGCTTCGACCAGGCCGGCATCATGCCGGCACGGCCGTTGGTCACCGTGTCCATCAGCGTGGCCTTGTCGCTGCCATAGAGCCAGTTGGCCTGTTTCAGCGGAGGAGCGCCGATGCCGTCGAGACCGGCGGCGACCGAACCCTGACCCGCGTCGCCATGGCAGGCGGCGCAGTTCTCGTCATAGACGGTCTTGCCCTTGGCGACCTTGCCCGCGTCGGCGGTCTTGCCGTTCAGCGACAGCACATAGTCCGTGACCTGATCGATCTGGTCGCGGTTGAGGATGCCGTCCTTGCCGAAGGCGGTCATGCCGACGTTCGGCACGCCACGGGTGTCGCCGTCATCCGAACGGATGCCGTGCTGGATGGTCTTGTAGATGTCGGCCGAGGAACCACCCCACAGCCAAACGTCGTCGGCCAGCGTCGGGAAGCCCTTGGCACCCTGGCCGCCGGCGCCGTGGCAGGCGGCGCAGTTCTCGTTGAAGTAGGACCGGCCGCCGGCCATGGCGAAGCCCAGCAGGTCCTTGTCCTTCTGGATTTCGTCGACCGACTTGGCGGCGATGGCGGTCAGGAACTTGGCCTGGCCGGCCTTCGCCTCCGCCATCCTGGTGTCGAGTTCTTCACGCTGCGAATAGCCGAGGATGCCCTTCGTGTAGGTCTTGCCCAGCGGCCAGGCCGGGTAGAACACGTAGTACACCAGCGACCAGGCGATGCAGACGTAGAAGAGGTACAGCCACCACTTGGGCAGCGGGTTGTTCAGTTCGCGCAGTCCATCCCACTCGTGGCCGGTGGTCTCGACGCCGGACAGCTCGTCCTTGTAATTCTGTGCCATGGTCTAAAGCTCCTGACCATCATCCTTGAGCGGGATCTGGGCGGCGTCGTCGAAGGTGCGGCGGTTGCCGGGCCACATGGCGTAAACCAGGATGCCCGTCAGCAGCAGCATCAACCACACCGTCCAGAAGGACCGAAGCATCACCGTGATCGAATCCAAGTCCATGGATTCCTCCCCCGATTACTGCTGCAGCTGCTTTGGCGACTGGTACTTGGTGAAGTCCACCATGGTGCCCAGCACCTGCAGGTAGGCGACGAGAGCGTCCATTTCGGTGACGGTCTTGTTGCCGGTGAAGTTCGCGACCACGGCCTTCGGATAGCGCTTGGCCAGGCCGGCGGTGTCGCCGTCCGGGTTCTTCTGCGCTTCCAGGTCGGCCTTGGCGTTGGCGATCTGCTCGTCGGTGTAGGGAACGCCGACGATCTTCAGCGCCTTCAGGTGGTCGGCGATGTCGCCGTAGCTCAGCGGACGGTCCTTCATCCAGGCATAGCCCGGCATGATGGACTCCGGCACGACCGCGCGCGGGTCCACCAGATGGGCGACCTGCCAGTCGTTGGAGTACTTGCCGCCGACGCGGGCCAGGTCCGGACCCGTGCGCTTGGAGCCCCACTGGAACGGATGGTCGTACATCGACTCCGCAGCCAGCGAGTAGTGGCCGTAACGCTCTACCTCGTCACGGAACGGACGGATCTGCTGGCTGTGGCAGTTGTAGCAGCCTTCACGGTAGTAGATGTTCTGCCCGGCCAGTTCGAGCGGGGAGTAGGGACGGACCCCCTCCACCTTCTCGATGGTCGATTCGATGGTGAAGAGCGGAACGATCTGGACCAGACCGCCGATCGACACGGTGATCAGCACGAGCACGATCAGAAGAAGCGTGTTCCGCTCGATCAGATCGTGGCTGAATCCCTTTTTTTCCTGAGCCATTTCTCGCATCCTTCCCTAGCGTCAGGCCGCGCCGACCGCCGCCTTGTGCGGGGTGGTGACATAGGGCTTCTCGATGCGGACATCGCCCTTCGCCGTGCGCCACAGGTTGTAGACCATGATGAGAGCGCCGATGACGAACAGGACGCCGCCCATCGCGCGGATCACGTAGAACGGGTGCATCGCCGCGACGGTCTCCACGAAGGAGTACTGCAGGAAGCCCAGGTTGTCGTAGGCGCGCCACATCAGGCCCTGCATGATGCCCGACACCCACATGGCGGTGATGTAGAGCACGATGCCGATGGTGGCGGTCCAGAAGTGGTAGCTGACCAGACGCATGCTGTAGAGCTGCGAGCGCTTCCACAGCACCGGCACGAGATAGTAGATCGCGCCGAAGGAGACGAAGGCGACCCAGCCGAGAGCGCCGGAGTGCACGTGGCCGACGGTCCAGTCGGTGTAGTGCGACAGGGCGTTGACCGGCTTCACCGACATCAGCGGGCCTTCGAAGGTCGACATGCCGTAGAAGGCGACCGAGGTGACCAGGAAACGCAGGACCGGGTCGGTGCGCAGCTTATCCCAGGCGCCCGACAGGGTCATGATGCCGTTGATCATGCCGCCCCAGGACGGCATCCACAGCATGACCGAGAAGGTCATGCCCAGCGTCTGCGCCCAGTCCGGCAGGGAGGTGTAGTGCAGGTGGTGCGGGCCGGCCCAGATGTAGAGGAAGATCAGGGTCCAGAAGTGAACGATCGACAGGCGGTAGGAATAGACCGGCCGCTCGGCGCGCTTGGGCACGAAGTAGTACATGATGCCCAGGAAGCCGGCGGTCAGGAAGAAGCCGACCGCGTTGTGGCCGTACCACCACTGCACCATCGCGCTCTGCACGCCCGACACGAAGCTGTAGGACTTCATGCCGAACAGCGACACCGGGATGTTGACGTTGTTGCCGATGTGCAGGATGGCGACGGTCAGGATGAACGCCATGAAGAACCAGTTCGCCACATAGATGTGCGACTCGCGCCGCGTCATCACGGTGCCGATGAACTGGACCGCATAGAGCACCCAGACGACCGTCAGGTACAGGTCGAGGATCCACTCGGGCTCGGCGTATTCCTTGCCCTGGGTGTAGCCCAGGACGTAGCTCAGCGCCGCGAGCACGATGAAGACGTTGTAGTTCCAGAAAACGAACTTCGCCAGCCCTTCGCCCCCGAAGAGATGCTGACGGCAAGTCCGTTGAACCGAATAGAGCGAGGTGGCGAACAGCACATTGCCGCCGAACGCGAAAATCACGGCCGAGGTGTGGACGGGGCGCAGGCGCCCGAAACTCGTCCACTCCAGCCCGAGATTCAGCGCCGGGAAGGCCAGCTGCAGAGCGATGAAGGTGCCGGCCAGGAAACCGACCACGCCCCAGAACACTGCAGCGATCACGAAGAGTCGGATGGCGTCCTCATGGTAACGCACGTCTTCCGACACCCGCTGGCTGCCCAGGGTGGCCCCTGAAGTCAGAGTCGCTGATGTCATACAATCTCTCCCGTTTGCCCCGGGCGGCCGTGAGGCCGCACCGTCTGGGTTGCACCACCACTGGGTACGTACTGTTAAGGAGCGGGACAGGTTGCACTCGGGAATGCCAAGAGGGACGCCGGGCGCGCCTGTCTCCAATGGGCCCCACTATGTGTAGGGGGGGCTTGTACAACATTGATCTACGTCAACGACCCTGGCGGGCCCGCCCTGCCATCGTTCAGTGTCCTTGCAATCGGCCGGACTGAAATGGACGACAGTTTCATCGCGAAACCCCTTGGTCGACGCCAGATCGACCAGGCCTACCCGCTGGTCTGCGCAATCTCGCCGGGACTGGGGGTCGACCAATGGCGCGCATTTGCCGCAGCGGTGTTGGGTACCGCATCCAAGGGTAGTGGCGCCGGACGCTCCGGCCTGCCCGCCGATGCCGGCATCATCACCGTGCAGAACGCCCAGGGCTATATGCACGGCCTGTTTTCCTACGCGGTGGAGCCGCACCTGCGCCACGGCCGGGTGCTGAGCGTCGACAACTTCGTGGTGCTGGACCTGTTCGACGTGGCCGGCATCGCCGAGACCCTGCTGCGGGCGATGGAGGCGCTGGCCCGACGGCTCGGCTGCGCCGCCATCCACACCACCCTGCCGGAACGCACCATCCCGCTGGATGCCCGGCGCAGCCCGATCCCCGATTGTTTCCGCACCGAAGGGCACCGGCAGGAGACGATCCGCTTCTGCAAGGATCTGGCCGTGGTCAACGACAATGCCCCTGCCGTCGCGGATGGCCTGCGCGGGGTGGAGTAGCCGCCCGGTCTCCAACACTTTCAGGGATCCGTTGCCAGGGATCCGTTGCGCGGCGGCGATTTGCCGTTAGGATGCGGCCCCATGAGCGACACCGGCACCAAACCCGTCAAGAAGTACCCGCCGATCCACCTGCAGGCCGGCCGCCAGCGGCGCGTCATGCAGGGGCATCCCTGGGTCTATTCCAACGAAGTCCAGATGGACACCATCGCCAAGGCGGTCCCGCCCGGCAGTCCGGTGCGGCTTCTGGACCCCGGCGGGACGCCGTTGGGCATCTACACCTTCAATCCGCACACGCTGATCGCCGCGCGGTTGCTGTCGAGCGATCCGGCGACCGTGGTGGATCACGTCTTCATCACAGACCGGATGCGCCGCGCGGTCGCGTTGCGCGAGCGGCTGTTCTCCCGTCCCTTCTACCGCGTGGTCCATGCCGAGGCCGATGGGCTGCCCGGACTGATCGTCGACCGTTTCGACGACGTGGTGACGGTGCAGGCCAACTCGGTCTTCATGGACAACCGGATCGACGACATCCTGGCCGCCATCGACGAGGTGATGGCGCCGCGCGCGGTCATCCTGCGCAACGACGGCAGCCAGCGCGCGCTGGAGGGCCTGACGGAAGAGACCCGGCTGGCGAAGGGCGAACTCGACGGCCCGATCCGTCTGGAAGAGAACGGCGTGACCTTCTTCGCCAACCCGCTGGATGGCCAGAAGACCGGCTGGTTCTATGACCAGCGCGACAACCGCGCCTTCATCGCCTCGCTCGCCAAGGGCGGGCGGGCCATCGACTTCTACAGCTACAATGGCGGCTTCGGCATCCAGTGCGCGGTGGCCGGCGCCACCCATGTGGTTGCGGTCGACCGCTCCGCCCTGGCGCTGGAGAACGCAACCCGCGCCGCCGAGGCCAACGGCGTCGCCGACCGCTTCGAGGCGCGCAAGGCCGACGCCTTCCAGGAGATGGAGCGGCTGGGCGCCGCCGGCGAGACCTTCCAGGTGGTGGTGGCCGACCCGCCGGCCTTCGTGAAATCGAAGAAGGATCTGGGAGCCGGTTGCCGCGCCTATCGCAAGATGGCGCGTCTGGCCGCGAAGATCACGGCGCCCGGTGGCTTTCTGCTCTGCGGGTCGTGCAGCCACAATGTCGATCCGCCGACTTTTGCCGAACAGGTCGCCCGCGGCCTGCACGATGCGGGCCGCACCGGCCGCATCCTGCGTAGCGCCGGCGCCGGCGCCGACCACCCGGTCCACCCGCATCTCCCGGAGTCGGCCTATCTCAAGGCGATCGTGCTGCAGTTGGATTGAAGGCGTTCAGGCTTCGGATTGCCCCCACCCTGACCCTCCCCCGCTCTCGGCCGGCCGAAGGCCGGTCCGATCGCGGGAGAGGGAGTTAAGTGCGAATACGGCGGAGTTCCCTCTCCCTCGAAGAGGGGGAGGGTTAGGGAGGGGGCATCAGGCGCTCACCTCTCGAACAGGCCAACCACCTCGACATGGGCCGACCACAGGAACTGGTCGACCGGCCAGACCTTCACCAGACGATAGCCGCCATCCACCAGCACCCGCGCGTCCCGGGCGAAGCTGGCGGGATTGCAGGAAACCCCCACCACCCGCGGCACCTTGCTGCCGGCGAGCGCCGCCGCCTGGGCTGCCGCGCCGGCACGCGGCGGATCGAACACCACGGCATCGTAACGATTGAGGTCCTTGGCGCTCAGCGGATTCTCGAACAGGTCGCGACGCTCCACCGTCAGCCGCAGCCCCTGCACCGCGCGGCCGAGCGCCGTCACCGCCGCCTCGTCGCCCTCCACCGCATGAACCGAGGCTTGCTGCGCAAGCGGAATGGAAAAGGTGCCGATGCCCGCGAACAGGTCGGCGATGCGGGCCGCCGGCCCCACCCCCTCACGCACCGCGGCGACCAGGGCAGCCTCGCCCTCGGCACTGGCCTGGAGGAAGGCGCCGGGTGGCGGCTGGATCGGAACGCCTGCGAAACGGATGAAGGCCGGGCGGCGGTTCGCCACCGGCTCCGCTGCCGCGCGGTCGGTGGGTTGCCACGCGATGCGGGCAATGCGCTCCGGCTCGAAAGCGACCAGCGCCTCACGCGCGGCACGGTCGAGGCTGCGCGGCCCGACCAGCAGCAGGTCAGCACCACCCTCCAGGTCGGTCAGCACCACGTCGGCGTCGCCGCCGTCCGGCAGGATCTCCGCCAGTACACCGCGCAAGGGCTCCACCAAGGCGAACAGGCGGGGCGCCAGGACCGGGCACTCCTCCAGGTCGACCAGCCGGTGGCTCTGCCGCTCATTGAAGCCGAACCAGACCCGCTTGCCGCGCTTCAGCGCCGCGAAGCGGGCGCGGCGGCGGGCACCGGCGGGCGTACGCGCCAGCGATTCCAGCGCGACATCGCCCAGCCCGACCCGTTCCAGAGCCCCGCGCACCATCCCGCTGTTCCAGGCGGCGTAGGCGGCATCGTCCATCTGCTGAAGCGTACAGCCGCCGCAACGGCCGAAATGGCGGCAGGGCGGCGTTTGGCGATCGGGGCCGGATTCAAGAACCTCAAGCAGGTCCGCCCGTACGCCCTCCCCTTTGCCGTCGCCATCGGCCGCACGTACACGCACGCGGTCGCCGGTCACCGTGTAGGGAACGAACAGACGCAAGCCTTCGGCAAAAGCAATCCCGTCACCGCGCGCACCGACATCGGTGATGGTCACCTCAAGTTCCCGCGTTTCGGCGGGAGCATGGGCGGGCTTGCGGGCGGGCGGGCGTCCCTTGGTGAAGGGGCGCTTTGCGGGGCGCGTCATGTCGAAGGTCCGTTGGATGCGGGTCTACAGCGCCCCCTTTACGCCTCCAGCAGCTTGGCGCGCAACGGTTCCGGGATCGGGGTCGGGCGATGGGCCGCCTTGTCGACGATCACCGCCACCGCCTCCTGGGTGGCGATGCAGCGGTCGCCCAGGAAGATGGCACAGCCCAGCGTGATGGAGCTGGTTCCCAGCCGCAGGGTCCGCGCGCCGATCCGCACCGTGTTGGGGTAGAGCAGCTCCGCCTTGTATTCGATCAGGCTGCGGGCCAGCACGACGGTCCAGGGGTCGTCCTCGCGGAATCCGCCGGCCCCGTGCAGCAGGGCGATGCGCGCCTGTTCAAAATAGACGCCGATGGCGTTGTTGTTGACGTGCCCCACCGCGTCGAGGTCGTTGAAGCGCACGCGCTCCTCCCACCAGAAGCGATAGAGGTCGGGGCTGGTCAGGTCGGGCGTGCCGGTCATGCTGTTCCCTTGCCGTATAGGTCAATCCGCTTCCGGACTGTGGCGTATGGTCGGGGGGTGGCGCAAGCCCGGCCTCCCGTTTACGGTCGCTATTTGCGGCGGCCCCCGCGAATTCCCGCGCCAATCGCCGATTGGGCGTGTTATTGGAGTCGAACCAACCCTCCGCAACGGACCGGACGATGAGCAAGGACACCACCAACCAGACGGCCGAGGCGCTGTTCGAAAAGGCGCTGTCGATCGCCGAAAAGCATCTGGATGAGGCGATCAAGGAAGGTGGCCCGCTCGGCCCCTACATCGCCGTCGCCATGATCGAGGCCGCGGTTAACGCCGCCGTGGACGAGACCAGCCACGAAGACGTGATCGACATGCTGCGCGACCTTGCCGCCCAGATCGAGGCGGACGCCGACGAGGCGGAAGAGGACTGAGCCTCAGGCCGACTCCAAGGCTGCTGCGGACCCTGCCTGCCGGCGCGCCTCGCGCCGGCGCAGGATCTCGTAGGCGACGGCCCCCAGGATGGTCAGCGCGATCAGCACCAGCGACAGCGCGTTGACCGCCGGGGTCAGGCCGGTGCGCACCTTGGTCGCGATGTAGACGGTCAGGGTGGTGTCCAGCCCGCGCACGAACAGCGTGGTGTTGTAGTTCTCGAAGCTCTGCAGGAAGGCCAGCAGGGACGCCGACAGGATCGCCGGCATCAGGTACGGCAGCGTGATGCGCCGGAACACCTGCCCATGCGTGGCGCCGAGGTCGAGCGCAGCCTCCTCCAGCACCGGGTCGAACCGCTCCAGCCTTGCCGAGAACAGCAGCATGGCATAGGCGGCAATAAAGCTCGATTGCGCGACCACGGTCAGGAACAGGCCGCCGCTGACCCCGAACCATTCCCGCCAGAACACCAGGGTGGAGATGCCGACGATCACCCCCGGCGTCAGCAGCGGCGAAACCATCAGCGCATAGAGGAAGGTCTTGGCCCGGCTGTGCAGCCGGTCGAGCAGCAGCGCCGCCGCCAGTCCCAGCGGCACGGCCAGCGCGATCACCCCCGCCCCCACCATCAGGCTGGTGCCCAGCGCCGCCCACATGCGCTGGTCGTCCCACAGCGCCTGGAACCAGTTCAGCGTGAAGCCCATCCACGGCGTCACGGTGGGAAAGCGGCTGCTGTTGAAGGTCGCCGCCGCCATGATGCCGAGCGGCAGGAACAGATAGCCGAAGAACAGCACCAGATAGGCGCCGGTCAGCAGGCGGCGGAGGCGGGCGGCGGTCATGGTTGCGGACTCATGTCGCGACGGCTCATTTCGCAATATCGGCCAGCCCGACGCGGAACAGCCGCATCGCGCCCAGGATGAAGCCGATGCACAGCACCAGCAGGATGAAGGCGTAGGCCGCCCCCTGGTTCCAGTTCCCGCCCTCGAAGAACCAGTTGTAGATGATCTCGGTGAACCAGCGGCTGTTCGGCCCGCCCAGCAGGGCTGGCACGGCATAGCTGCCGGCCGCCAGCATGAAGGTCATGATGCAGCCGACGGCGATGCCCGGCTTGGCATGCGGCAGCACGATGCGGCGGTGGATGCGCAGCCAGCCGGCGCCCAGGTCCCGCGCCGCCTCGATCTGATTGCGGTCCAGCGATTCGATAGCGTTGTAGAGCGGGAAGACCATGAACAGGATGTAGACATACACCATGCCGACGATCACCCCGCCGTCGCCGCCCAGGAAGCGCTGCGGCTCGTCGATGATGCCGAGCCCCAGCAGGATCGCGTTCAGCGGCCCGTTGAAAGCCAGGATGATGTACCAGGAGAAGGTGCGCAGCAGCTCGTTGATCCAGAAGGGCACCACCAGCATCAGGATCAGCAGCGGCAGTCGCCGCTTCGGCGCCACCTGCGCCAGATAGAAGGCGACCGGATAGCAGACGGCCAGAGTGGTGGCGGTGACCAGGGCGCTGGCCCAGATCGTCTTCAGGAAGATCGCCAGATGGATCTGGTTGGTCCACAGGGTCAGGTAATTCTTGACCGTGAACACGTCCTCCGGCCCGCCGAGCTTGGACGGCGGCAGCGACGGCCGGAAGGAGAAGCCGATCATCATCAGCTGCGGCAGCACCACCAGCAGCGCCAGCCACAGCGCCACCGCCAGCAGGATCACCCCGGTCAGGACCGGGCCATACCGGCGAAGAACCTCCGTCATTCGGGCGCTGCTCCAGCCTGTTGGACCGGTCCGACGCCTATCATGAGGATTCCCGCCGGCGCAAGCGCGGCTATATGACGATGACGTTCAGATGAGGGGCGACCGAATGGCCGCCCGATCAGCCGAGATTGTGCTTGGCCACCACTGCGGCGAAATCGTCGCCGAAATGCTCGCCGACGCGGATGACGGAGACGCCGTGCGGGATCTCCTTCAGCGAGGGGTGGTCGAGGTTCAGCGAGGTCAGCAGCGCCATCGGCACATGGTGGGTCACGCTCATGGCGCGCAGGCCGCGGATCAGGTCGAGACCGGACAGGCCGTCCATCACCATCGACGCGATGACCATGTCCGGGGGAACGCGGACGGCGAGGCTGATCGACTCGATCGGGTCGGTCACCGTCATGGTGCGGAAGCCGCAGGCCGCCAGTTCCGTCCCCAGCTTCTTGGCGACGACCTTGGACGGGGTGACCAGCATGATCTCGACGTTGCGGACCTCGACGTCGGTGACCTGGAACTCGTAGCGCACCGGCAGCGCGCGGATGATCCGGTTGGTCTCGGCCAGCAGCGGCTGTTCGGCGCGGTCGACCAGTTCGGAGATGCGGTCGATGAAGATCTGGGCGTCGATCAGCTGCTTCTCGTCCAGCCGCTTCAGGCCGCTGAGGTAATCCTCCAGACGGTGGGCGACGAGGCTGACGGTGGGATAGCCGAAGCTGGTGCCCATGCCCTTGAAGTTGTGGGCCTCCAGCCGCAGGACGCCGATGGTTTCGGCGTCGCTGCGCTGGCCCTTCACGCGGTCCGCCAGCGTCGCGTTCATCAGCTCCAGCCGATCGCGCGCGTCGTCCACGAACTCCATGCGCAAGCGGTCTTCGAGGTCGTCGGTCGACAGGTACGAGGCCATGGAGCGGATTCCGGCGCGGGGAAAGAGGTACTCCGAACGTACACCAAAACCGTGCGCCAAAACAGACGCGGCGCGCCCCTATGTGCAAGGGCGCGCCGCGCGTAATGAAATTACCGGGTGGTGTAAGATGTCAAAGCCGCGCCAGCAGCCCCTGGAACCAGGTCAGACGGTCTTGGGCCTGGGCGATGTCCAGATCGAGCCAGGAGGCGAAGTGGGTGTCGCGGCCGATGTCGCTGCCGACATCCGCCCGCTTCAGGTCGCCCAGCCGGGCCAGTTCGGTCTCGCAGAGCGCCACGAGATTGTCAATCTGGTCGCGCTGCGACTCGACGTCCAGCAGGTGCAGGAAGCGCAGCTTCAGCGCGATGACCAGCTTGTTCAGCCCATCGGCCGACGGCGCGCGGACATTGGCGCGCATCAGCGTCTCGAACTCCGCCCGGCCGGTCTCGGTCGGCCCCAGCAGGGCGTTGTCTTCCATGCCGCTGCCATCCAGCGCCTCGATCAGCCCCTCGTAGCGCAGCATCTCCAGCGAGGTGCCCATCAGATCCAGCGACGGACCCATGATGCGGTCGAGGAAATGACGCACGGAGCCGGCCAGATCGGCGTAGCGCAGCGGCCCGCCCTGGATCAGGGTGCCCAGGACGACGAGGCGCACTGCCTCCTTCGGCATCAGCGAGTTGTCACGGTACATGGCGAACCCCCTGGGCGATGCCCCGGAAAGACAAAAGGACGGCACGGTCACGGCCGACCCGCAGCGAAGAAACTGCGAACCGGTCGCAACACTATCCCTAAGTTAGGGATGGCCGATCCATATGTCCAGAGGGCAAAATGTCCCTGCCGCCAAAGGGGCCTTTGAGGAGGAGCTTTCGCCTCAGGCCGCGAGCCGCAGATCCAGCCGGCTCCACACGTCCAGCAGCGCGTCCACCAGCATGCCCATCTGCGCATCGGTGTGCAGCGGGGTCGGGGTGAAGCGCAGCCGCTCCGTCCCGCGCGGGACGGTGGGGTAGTTGATCGGCTGGACATAGATGCCGTGCCGCTCCAGCAGCTCGTCCGACGCGCGCTTGCAGCGGTGTGCATCGCCGACCATCAGCGGAACGATGTGGCTGACCGACGGCATCACCGGCAGGCCGGCGTCGGCGAACATCCGCTTCAGGGTGGCCGCACGCTCCTGATGCTTCGTCCGCTCGGTGTCGCTGCTCTTCAGGTGACGGATGGAGGCCAGCGCGCCCGCCGCCAGCACCGGCGACAGCGAGGTGGAGAAGATGAAGCCGGCGGCGAAGCTGCGGACACAGTCGATCAGCGCGGTGGAGCCGGTGATGTAGCCGCCCTGCACGCCGAACGCCTTGCCCAGCGTGCCTTCGACGATGGTCAGCCGGTCCATGGCCCCGTCGCGCTCGGCCACGCCGGCGCCGCGGGCGCCGTACATGCCGACCGCGTGCACCTCGTCCAGATAGGTCATGGCACCGTGCTTGTCGGCGACGTCGCACAGGTCGTGGATGGGGGCGATGTCGCCGTCCATCGAATAGACGCTTTCGAACGCCACCACCTTGGGCCGGCCGGGAGCGATGCCGGACAGCAGTTCGTCCAGGTGCTTGGGGTCGTTGTGGCGGAAGATGTGCTTCTCGGCACCCGAGTTGCGGATGCCGGTGATCATCGAGTTGTGGTTCAGCGCGTCCGACAGGATCACGCAATTGGGCAGGATCTTGCCCAGCGTGGTCAGCGTCGCGTCGTTCGACACATAGCCCGAGGTGAAGAGCAGCGCCGCTTCCTTGTGGTGCAGGTCGGCCAGTTCGCGTTCCAGCAGCACATGGTAGATGTTGGTGCCGGAGATGTTGCGCGTGCCACCGGCACCGGCGCCGACCTGGTCCAGCGCGTCATGCATCGCCTTCAGCACGCTCGGGTGCTGGCCCATACCGAGATAGTCGTTGGAGCACCAGACCGTGACCGGACGCTCGCGCCCGTTGGAATCGCGGAAGGTCGCCGTCGGGAAGTTGCCCGCATGGCGTTCCAGGTTGGCGAACACCCGATAGCGGCCGTCCTGCTTCAGGGTCGCAATCTGGTTGCGGAAGAAAGTTTCATAATCCATCGCGCGTTTCCGTTCGCGTTCGTCCACACGGTCGGCTGCACCGCTCAAGGCATATGGGCTAGGCCATTCGTCCGGCGCATCGAGAGAATGGCATGATCCTTTCCGATACGCCACCTGGCATTGATCGAAATCAAGCCGCCGTCGCATGGAACCTTCGCACAAGTGGGATGGTCCCATGCCCTGTGGATGGCGCATGGCCGCTTCCCGCCGTCAGGCCGGCAAGCCGCCATGACTTGAGGCCGACAGCGCAAATAAAGGCTGTACTTTCACAATGACCATGGACGCAGTCCGGGAATACGTGCGCGGGCCTGCCTTGGCCTACCGGTCACTGGAAAGGGTTGCAGGATGGTCCATGCCGGCTGGAAGCCATGGTTCCTGCCGCAACAGGGCGCCGGACGCGAGAAGCCTGCGCGAAATGCTCCCATCGCGCGCAACCGCCGGTCCTGCCACCCTGGGTGGCAAGCCCGGCGGATGCGGACGGGGTTATCCTTACTTGGTGCCGAACATGCGGTCGCCGGCATCGCCAAGACCGGGGACGATGTAGGCGTTCTCGTCCAGATGGCTGTCGAGAGCGGCGGTGAAGACCTTCACGTCCGGGTGCGACTCGTGGAAGCGGCGCACGCCTTCGGGTGCCGCGACCAGCGCCATGAAGCGGATGTTGTGGTCGTCCACGCCATGGCGGTTCAGCACGTCGCAGGCGTGGGCGGCGGAGTTGCCGGTCGCCAGCATCGGATCGACGACGATGAACAGCCGCCCTTCGGCCGGGGGCAGCTTCACCAGATATTCGTGCGGCTGCTTGGTCTCATGGTCGCGGTAGAGGCCGATATGTCCCTCGCGCGCCGACGGCACCAACTCCAGCAGACCGGCCGACATGCCGAGCCCGGCGCGCAGCACCGGCACGACGGCCAGCTTCTTGCCCAGGATCACCGGCGCGTCCATCGGCTGCAGCGGCGTCTCGATCCGCTCGGTGGTCAGCGGGATGTCGCGCGTCAGTTCATAGCCCATCAGCAGCGAGATCTCGCGCAGCAGGGTGCGGAACCCGCCGGTCGACCGTTCCTTGTTCCGCATATGGGTCAGCTTGTGCTGGATCAGCGGATGGTCGAGGATGAACAGGTTGGGGAATTCGGGCTGAGTGCGCATGGAATCCGGATCGAGGCTGACGGTTGGGTTGGGCCGATCCTAGCGCGCCAGGGGTGTCGGGGCCAAGGGCGCTGACCGGACAGGTTCTGCTTGCCCCTACCCCCGCCCCGCCTTCACCGGAACGGGCTTCGGTTCCGGCCGGTCGATGCCGTAGCGGATCACGCGGTTGCGGCCGGAATTCTTGGCCTGATAGAGCGCACGGTCGGCGCAGACCACCAGATCGTCCACGGTCAGGTCGGCCACCGCCTCCACCAGCCCGAAGGATGCGGTGACGGGGATCACCCGGCCGTCGGGCAGCATCACCGGCGAGCGCATCAAATCGACGCGCAGCCGCTCGATCACCGCATAGCCCTCGTCCAGCCCGGTTTCCTTCAAACAGACCAGGAACTCCTCGCCGCCCATGCGGAAGGCCTCGTCGAAGCTGCGGACGCCGCGGCTGATGACGGCGGCGGTTGCGGCCAGCACCCGGTCGCCGATGTCGTGGCCGTAGCTGTCGTTGATGCCCTTGAACTTGTCGATGTCGCACAGCGCGACGCAGAAGGGCTGGCCGGTGCGGCGGTAGCGGTTGTGCTCGCGCTCCAGCGCCTCGCCCATGCCGCGCCGCGTGCGCAGGCCGGTCAGCGGGTCCAGGCCGGAGGCGGCGGCGGCGAAGGCGCGCTCCATCCGGCGCAGATGCAGCATGAACTCCTCGAAGCGGCCGATCACCCCCTCGAACTCGGCCTCGGTCGGCAACTCGCCGCCGGACACCTTCAGCAGGATCAGTTTGGCCTGCCGGTGCATCTGCTCGTGCAGGGTCGCCAGCTTCTGCACCGCCGGCTGCTGCAGCAGGTCGTCGCGGCTGGCGGCCTGACACCAGGCCTGGAAGGAGGCCGGGGCCGACGACCGTTCCCCGCCGCGGCCCTCACGGTAGAAAACGGCGCGCTGCCACTGGCCGATCCAGCGCAGATGCTCGTCGAGCACGGCGCCGAGCGCCTCGGTTGTGGACGGAGTGGTCGAATCGCTCATGGGCGCATCCTACCCGACGGCGCAAGGTCCCGCCATGCGATCAAGATAAGCCGAAGCATTCGTCTAAAACAGATCGCTTTCGGGCAAAACGTCCCTAAAGCCCGGCGACCGTCGACAGGAAGGCGCGGACCAGCGCCGGATCCTTGTGGCCGGGGCGGTCCTCGACGCCCGACGACACGTCGACCTCGGTGGCGCCGGTGACGCGCACCGCCTCCGCCACATTGTCGGCCGTCAGGCCGCCCGACAGCATCCAGGGGCGCGGCCAGCTGCGGCCGGCCAGGATCGTCCAGTCGAAGGCGATGCCGTTGCCGCCGGGCAGCGCAGACACCTTGGCCGGCGGCTTGGCGTCGAACAGCAGCCGGTCGGCCACCTCCGCCGCCTCCAGCGCCGCGGTCAGGTCTTCCGGCCCGCCGACCCGGATCGCCTTCATCACCGGCAGGGCATAGCGGGCCTTGATCTCGGCGATGCGGCGCGGCGTCTCGGCGCCATGCAGCTGGATCAGGTCGAGCGGGACCTGCCCGGTGACATGCTCCAGGAACTCGTCGTCGGGATCGACGAACAGCCCGACGGAGCGCACGCCGGTCGGCAGCAGCCGCGCCAGTTCCGCCGCCATCGGTGGGGCGATGGCGCGCGGGCTGCGCGGATAGAAGACGAAGCCGACATAGCGCGCCCCGCCGGCCACGGCGGCGCGCAGGCTCTCGGGCTCGGTCAGGCCACAAATCTTGGCGGCGACGGTCATGCGGCCCCCCCAAAACTGTCATGGATTTCGGCGACGATGCGGCGGGCGGCGGCGGCCGGGTCGGGATCGGCGGTGATCGGCCGGCCGATGACCAGATGGTCGGCACCGGCGGCCAGCGCCTCCGCCGGGGTCATGATGCGCTTCTGGTCGTTGGTGGCGGCCCAGGCCGGGCGGATGCCGGGCACCATCAGGATGAAATCGGGACCGCAGGCCGCGCGCACCAGAGCCACCTCGGCCGGGGAGCAGACGACGCCGTCGACCCCGGACGCCTTGGCGAGCTTCGCCAGACGCACCACCTGGTCCGCCACCGGCACCGACTGCCCGACGGCGCCGAGGTCGCCCTCGTCCAGGCTGGTCAGCACGGTGACGGCCAGGATCTTGGGACGATCCGCACCGGCAGTCGCCGCCGTCTCCGCCGCCGCGCGCATCATCGCCGGCCCGCCGGCACTGTGGATGGTCATGAAGGCGGGCTTCAGCGGCAGCGCCGCGCGCACGCCGCCGGCCACCGTGTTGGGGATGTCGTGCAGCTTCAAGTCGAGGAACAGCGGCGGCCCGTCCTCCCCCACCACGGCGCGGACGCCGGCCGGCCCCTGGGCGATGAAGAACTCCAGCCCCAGCTTGATGCCGCCGACGGCCCCGGCCACCTGCCCGGCGATGCGGCGGGCGGCGTCGATCTCGGTGGTGTCGACGGAGCAATAGATGCGCGAGGCTGGCGCGGTCATGGGCAGGCGGTCTCCAGAAACCCGAATGCGGATGGTCCGGCACCCTAGCAAGGGATGGGGCCATGCGCTAGAGCGGGGGATGGCATCTGTCCCCGGCTCCCCGCCTGGACCCTGCTCAGGCGTGTTCCGCCGTCCACCGCTCCAGTGCCGCGAACAGCCCAGCGGCGGTGGCGCAGGCGACGGCCAGCGCCGGGGGATCGGCGAGATCCTCCTCCAGGCGGACCATCAGCGCCTTCCAGGCGCCGACCATGTCGAGCCCGTCGGACGCCAGGAAGCGCGCGCCGCGACGGGCGTCGAACCCCAGCGCCCGGGTGATCCCCGGCAGCATCGCCCGCCCGCCATGGGCGGAGCCGTCCAGGACGTAGCGCGCCGCCAGCCGGGCGGGTGGACTGTCGAGCGGCGGCAGGCCGGCCATCTCCGGCAGGGCGTCCGGTTCGGTGCCGAGAACCCGCAGATCCTCGCGCAGCAGCGCCATCCGCGCCGAACCAGCCTCCCCCAGCGCCCGTTCGACCGGCGCGTTGAAGCCGTAGAGCACGGCCAGCGCGCGGGCATATCGGTCGGCCGTGATGTCCGGCCGGACCAGCGGCTGCAGCACTGCCGCCTTATCCAGCCGGTCGTGGCTTTCCCGCGTCGCGGCGCGCAGCGCCTGCCTTGCCGGTCCCATGTTTCCTCGTTTCCCAGTTCCGGTCAGGTCGGTGCCAGCACGCCGGGCAGCGGCGTCGGACCCTGGCTGGATTCCTGCTGCCGCGCCCACAGGGCGGCATAGGCGCCGCGGGCGGCCAGCAGGTCGGCGTGGCGGCCACGCTCGATCACCCGGCCGGCCTCCAGCACCAGGATCTCGTCGGCGTCGATCACGGTGGACAGCCGGTGGGCGATCACCAGCGTGGTGCGGCCGCGGCTGACCTCGCGCAGGTTGGCCTGGATTTCCCGCTCGGTGTGGGTATCCAGCGCGCTCGTCGCCTCGTCGAACAGCAGGATCGCCGGATCCTTCAGGATGGTGCGGGCGATGGCGACTCGCTGCTTCTCGCCGCCGGACAGCTTCAGCCCGCGTTCGCCCACCGTGGTCTGGTAGCCGTCGGGCAGCGCCATGATGAAGTCGTGGATGTGGGCCAGCCTCGCCGCCCGCTCCACCTCCGCCGGGCTGGCGCCGGGGCGGCCGTAGGCGATGTTGTAGAAGACGGTGTCGTTGAACAGCACGGTGTCCTGCGGGACGATGCCGATGGACGCCCGCAGCGAGGCCTGGGTGACGTCGCGGATATCCTGCCCGTCGATCATCACCCGGCCGCCGTTGACGTCGTAGAAGCGGAACAGCAGCCGGCTGATGGTGGACTTGCCCGCCCCGGACGGGCCGACGATGGCGACCGTCTTGCCGGCCGGCACGGTGAAGCTGACATCCTTCAGGATCGCCCGGCGCGGATCGTAGCCGAACTCCACAGCCTCGAAGCGCAGTTCCGCCCCGTCGACCTCCAGCGGCTTGGCATGGGGTGCATCGGCCACCTCGCGGTCGACCGCCAGCAGGGTCACCATCGATTCGATGTCGATCAGCGACTGCTTGATCTCGCGATAGACGACGCCGAAGAAGTTCAGGGGCTGGTAGAGCTGCAGCAGATAGGTGTTCACCAGAACGAAGTCGCCCAGCGACATGCTGCCGTCGACGATGCCCTTGGCGGCCATGCCCATCACCACCGCCAGCCCCAGCGAGATGATCGCCGACTGGCCGACATTCAGCAGCGACAGGCTCTGCTGGCTGCGCACCGCCGCCGCCTCATAGCTCTGCAGGGCGCCGTCATAGCGGCGGGCCTCATGTTCCTCGTTGCCGAAATACTTGACCGTCTCGTAGTTCAGCAGGCTATCGATCGCCTTGGTGTTGGCCTTGTTGTCGGTGTCGTTCATCATGCGGCGGAACTTGATCCGCCATTCCGACACGAAGAACGTGTAGAGGATGTAGCCCATCACCGTGACGAAGGTGGCCAGCGCGAACCAGATGCTGAACAGCTTCCACAGGATGGCGCAGACCAGGGCGATCTCCACCAGCGTCGGCACGATGGAGAACAGGGTGTAGCGCAGCAGCGATTCGATCGCCCGCGTTCCGCGCTCCAGCGAGCGGGTCAGGCCGCCGGTCTGGCGTTCCAGGTGGAAGCGCAGCGACAGCGCGTGCAGGTGCCGGAACACCGACAGCGCCACATTGCGGATGGTGCGCTGCGCCACCGTGGCGAAGACGGCGTCGCGCAGCTCGGCGAAGACCAGCGAGGTCACGCGGGCAAGGCCGTATGCGACGATCAGTCCCAGGGGGATGGCGACGGCCGCCCCCGCCCCCGCCCCGCCGGCCGGCGTCAGGGCGTCCACCGCATGCTTGTAGAAGATCGGCACATAGACGTTGGCGACCTTCGCCCCCACCAGCAGGAGCATCGCCAGCACCACCCGCACCCGCGTTTCCAAGGAATCCTGCGGCCAGATGTAGGGGGCCAGCGAGCGGATCGCCGCGCGCAGATCGCCGGAAGGACGGGAGAAGGCGCTGGAATCGGAGCTGGCCGGGGGGCTTGGCGGAAGACTGCGGCGCATCGGTCTGTTCAGGTCTCGGGGACTGTTCGGGACATCGTGGCGGGGATGGCGCCGTTCCGAAGAGCCGTCGCAAAGGATTGGGGTCAGGCGACCTAACCTAGGGATCCGTGCAGCGTCGTCAAAGGGGCATGTCACCTCTTTGGCACGTTTTTGGCGCGGCCCTGGGCAGCCTGCGGTGCATTTCCTGTCGCCATGGCAACGGACTGGAAACCATCTTCCTCTACCCTGCCGGGCGTATCGCGTTCGATCCGCACCGCAGACCAAGGCATTTGACCATGCAGAACGCCAGTTTCGCCGGCCGATTCAAGGTGGGCACCCGCATCCAGGTGGGTTTCCTTCTGATCCTCGCCCTTCTCACCCTGGTGGCCGCACTGGGCGTCCGGTCGCTGTGGACGGTGGAGGAAGGCTTCACCCGTTATGCGTCGATCTCCGACAACTCGATCAAAATCTCGGACATCGACAGCCTTGTCGCGAACATGCGGCGCAACGTGGTCAACTACTCCTTCTCCGGGAACAACGCCCTGGTCGCGCCGATCCAGGCGCAGCAAAGGACCTTGTCCGAAATGCTGCGGACCTCGCGGGACGCCACGCTGGATGAAGGGCGCCGCGCCCTCATCGCCCGCATGTCGCAGAAGGTCGACAGCTACAGCGCCAACTTCGCCCAGCTGGTGAAGCTGCGCGAGCAGCGTGACCGGCTGGTGTCGGACGAGCTGGTGCCGCTGGGCGTCAAGGCGCGCGAGGGCCTGAGCCAAGTGATGGCCGGCGGGATCGCCGCCGGCGACTTCGAATCCTCCGCCTATGCCGGCCAGGCGCAGGAATCGCTGATCCTCGCCCGCCTCAGCGCCCAGCGCTTCCTGACCGACCCGACGGCAAAGGCCGAGGAGGAGGTGCGCACCCGCGTAGAGGCGTTCATCAAGACCGCGACCGCACTGACCGTCCGTCTGACCGACCCGGCGCAGAAGCGCGCCGCCGAGGATGCGGTGCAGACCGCAAGCCGTTACCTGGACAGCTTCAAGCGCGTCGTCACCGCCGTCGGCGATGCCCAGACGCTGGCCTTCGTCACCATGGTGAAGGAGGCGGAGGAGTTCGGCGAACTGGTGGAGAAGACCGTCGCCTCCCAGACCGACGCGCGCAAGGCGGTGCTGACCGGCGCGCAGACCGACATGGAGCGCACCACCACCCTGCTGATCGGCATGGCGGTCGGCGCCTTCGCCATCGGCATCCTGATCGCCCTGGTCACCGCACGTTCCATCGTCCGTCCGGTTGTCCAGATGACCGGCACGATGACGGAGTTGGCCGCCGGCAACCTCGCCGTCGACGTTCCCGCCCTGGAGAACCGCGATGAGATCGGCCGTATGGCCAAGGCGGTCCTGGTGTTCAAGGAGAACGCCGTCGAGAAGAAGCGGATGGACGAGGCCGAGCGCGAACGGCTGGAGGCCGAACGCCGCGCCGCCGAGGCCCAGCGCGCCCGCGAGCAGGCCATCGGCGAGGAGATCGCCACCCTGATCGACGCCGTGTCGAAGGGCGACCTGGAACGCCGCATCGATCTGGCCGGCAAGGACGGCTTCTACAAGACCATGTCGGAGGGCATCAACCGCCTGACCGACACGGTGGAGGCGGTCATCGCCGACCTGGGCGAGGTGCTGAGCGCGCTGGCCCAGGGCGACCTGAACCGCCGCGTTACCCGCGACTACCAGGGCGCCTTCGAGCGGGTGAAGACCGACGTCAACGCCACCTCCACTCGGCTGGCCGAGATCGTCGGCCAGATCACCCAGGCGGCCGAGACCATCGCCGCCGCCGCCGCCGAGGTGTCCCTCGGCTCCTCCGACCTCGCCGACCGGACCGAGCAGCAGGCCTCCTCGCTGGAAGAGACCGCGGCCAGCATGGAAGAGCTGGGGGCGACCGTGCGCTCCAACGCCGACAATGCACAGCGCGCCAACGTGATGGCGACCCAGGCCCGCGGCTCCGCCGAGTCGGGCGGCGGCGTCGCCGGTTCCGCCATCGAGGCGATGCGCCGGATCGAGGAATCCAGCCGCAAGATCACCGACATCATCGGGGTGATCGACGAGATCGCCTTCCAGACCAACCTGCTGGCGCTGAACGCGGCGGTCGAGGCTGCGCGGGCCGGCGATGCCGGACGCGGCTTCGCCGTGGTGGCGCAGGAGGTGCGGCAGCTCGCCCAGCGCTCCGCCCAGGCGTCGAAGGAGATCAAGGGGCTGATCCTGGACAGCGACGCGCAGGTCAAGGACGGTGTCGATCTGGTCAGCAAGGCCGGCGACGCGCTCCAGGGCATCGTGTCGGGCGTGCAGCAGGTGGCGACCCTGATCGCCGAGATGGCCTCGGCCTCGGCCGAGCAGGCGACGGCGCTGGACGAGATCAACTCGACCGTCGCCAACATGGACGAGATGACGCAGAAGAACGCCGCCCTGGTGGAGGAGACCACCGCCGCCGCCCAGGCGATGAGCGGTCAGGCCGGCGACCTGAAGGCGCTGGTCGGCTTCTTCAAGTTCGATCAGGCCGTCGGTTCCGGCTATGCCGCGGCACCCCATGCCATGACCGGCGCCTACTCCGCCCCGACCACCCGCCGCCCCCCGGCCCAGACCTCCACCCAGGCCGCGGCCCGCGCTACGGCCGCCAAGCCGGCGGCGAAGCCTGCCGCCCGCGGCGCCGGCACCGCCCACGGCCATGTCGCGGCCAAGCCTGCGGCCCGCACCGACGCCCCGGCGCGCGGCACGGCGACGGCGGTCCCGGTGCTGAAGCACAGCGTCAGCGACGACGACGACTGGAAGGAGTTCTGAGCGGCGGGGACAAAGCGGCCTTTGCGCTAAAAGCCTGAATTAACGAATCGGTGGGGATTGCGTGCTGCAATTCCCACCGATTTCGTTTTTGCGCTCTCGTCCCTGGAGGACAGCATGTCCCGCCGCCCCATCAGGCACCGCCTTCTCCCCCTCGCCGCCCTGCTGCTGCTCGGCGGTCCGCTGGTCGGCTGCGGCGCCGTCACCGGCGTGGCCAGCGGCGCTGCCAGCCTCGCCGGCACCGCCGTGGACATCGCCGGCACGGTGGCCGAAACCTCGGTCGACGTGGTGACCTACCCGCTGCGGTGAGGCGGAGCGTCAGGCCGGCGGATCGTCGAAGCCGTAGGCCAGCAGCTCCTCAAGATTGCCCGGCCGCAGGATGCTGTTCATCGTCGCCAGGATATCGGCGACATTGAGGTAGTAGGTCTGCATCCGGCGCAGTTCGGCGTTGCCGTCCTCGCCCAATGCGGTCGGTCCATGGGCTTGGGCAATGTCGTTCAGTTCGTCATATTCTTTTTTCCAATGGATCGCCCACTTGGCCCGGTCTTTCGCTGCTCGTAGCGATACGTCGGGCGTAACATAGACCCGAACACGGTCGAGGAAGGCCGCGCCCTCGAATCGGCTGGTCCGCCATATCTCGCTCAATTCGAACATGCAGTTGGGCGAGCGCAGGTAACGGTCACTGAGAATCACGAAGATGCGGTCGCCCCCACCGATCCGGCGCATGAAGGCGGTAAGGCTATCGCCGACCCTCAATTCTTCCTTGTCGCGCCGGATGATGCGCCCACGCTCTTTGGCCTTCGCGCACAGATCATCGATGAATGTCGTGTGCTCCCTGCCTTCCGGACTGTCGTCACCCCAGGCATAGGAAACATACCAGTTGGGGCCGGCAGGCGCGGTTTCCTGCTGCGGCGGCTTGTCGAAAACCAAGGGTGTTTCCTCCCGTTCGGGTTTGCTGGGCTTGGGATGGTCCACATCCCCGGCCCGCAGGCCGATGCGGCTTTGCGCCCGCTCGACGACCTCGATCAGGCGGTCGAGCAGCAGGGCGGCCTGACCCTTCTGGGTCCGCACCCGGATTTCGCCCTGCCAGGACTCGGGACCGGTCGGCACCTGTTCGATGCGCAGGCGGCTGCCGCAGGTCTTCTCATAGCCGCAGAGCCCGCCCTTCCAGTAGAGCGCGCGGTCGCCGGCCTTTTCGCCGATCTCCGCCATGATGGTGCGGATCAGGCCGTCATGCAGCAGGGGATAGCGGAAAACCGCCTGCTCCGTCGGCAGGTCCTCATCCCACAGCCCGCCCAGGTCGTCGCGGACGCTGTCCTCCGCCGGCAGCAGGTCGGGGGCAATGTATTCCACGACCCGCTCCCGTCCGTCCGGGATCTCGCGGTGTTTGAAACAGATGCCGCAGGACAGCATCATGCTGATGAACAGTTCCCGGTCGGCCGGCAGATGGTCCGCCCACACCAGCCGGTCGAGCAGGTCGCGGGTGAAGCGGCCGTTGTTGTTGCGGATCTGCTGCAAGGCACCGCGGTCGCGGTCGAAGACGGCATAGATCGCCTCCAGCGCCCAATTCTGGTCCAGCACGACATGGTTGTGGAACAGGCCGGGCCGATGGAACACGGTGCCCTCGGCGTCCAGCCACACCAGCAGAGCCTCCGGCGAGGACACGTCGTCCTTCTCGGCACAGATGGCCGTGAACGCCTCCATGGTCAGCAGGCGGTGGCGCCGTTCGGCGGGCGGGCGGGCTTCGTCCTCGTCCCGCATCTGCTCCAGCCGGCGCTGGACCCGCAAACGACCGGCACCGACCTTCGCCACCCCTAGCCGTTCTGGATCGCGCATCCAGTCGACGGCATCGCGCAGACACTCCTTGAGGGCATCGAAACGCCGTCCGGTCTGGGCGCTGACCTTCAGGATGTCGCAGTAGCGGTCCGGGGCATTGAGCAACGCGTCCGGGGCGGGGGGACGGGCCTCCTCCTGCTCCTTACGCTCGCACCGGGTCTGGATCACCAGTCGCGGGCTGTAGCGGTGCCCATGGTGATGCGCCACCGCCAACCAATAAGGCAGCGGTTGGTTGCGGAACTCGAGCCCGCCATACTCATGGGTCGGCTCGTCTTCGACCTCGCGCGCCCACACCACGGCCAGCAAGGCCGGGCTGCTCAGGAACAGCGCATGCGCGCCGTGATAGATGTCCTGGCCGCCGAAATCCCAGACATGCAGACGGATCTGCGACCCCCCGTCCAGATCAATCCGCCCGATCCGGATGCCGTGGGTCGAGACCGAATCGGACTCGAACGGCAAGCCGGCCAGTTTCCGGGCGATCTGCGTCTTGCCGACCCGGCCATTGCCGAGCAGCAGCAGCTTCACCGTTGGGACGGCCTCCTCACCGGCCGCTAGGTCCGCCCAATGGGCACGCAGCCGATCCAGGCAGTTGTTAAAACGGCTCTGAGACAAGACCCCAGCCGTGGGAATGCCGGGAATTTCTACATTCCAAAGATACAATCGCTTCAGGCTGCTCAGACCGCTGAGCGGGGACAAGTCGCTCACAGACGTGTTGGAACAGTTCAACTGCTGCAAACTGCTCAGACCGCCGAGTGGCGACAGGTCGTTCACAGACGTGCCGGTACAGTCCAACTGCTGCAAGCCATTCAGACCCCTGAGCGGGGACAGGTCGCTCACAGACGTGTGGGAACAGTTCAACTGCTGCAAGCCATTCAGCCCGCCGAGTGGCGACAGGTCGTTCACAGACGTGTCGGAACAGTCCAACTCCTGCAAGCCATTCAGACCCCTGAGCGGGGACAGGTCGCTCACAGACGTGCCGATACAGACCAACTGCTGCAAGCCATTCAGACCCCTGAGCGGGGACAGGTCGCTCACAGACGTGCCGATACAGACCAACTGCTGTAAGCCATTCAGACCCCTGAGCGGGGACAGGTCGCTCACAGACGTGTGGGAACAGTTCAACTGCTGCAAGCCATTCAGCCCGCTGAGTGGCGACAGGTCGTTCATAGACGTGACGGAACAGTCCAACTCCTGCAAGCTGCTCAGACCGCCGAGTGGCGACAGGTCGCTCACAGACGTGTGGGAACAGTCCAACTCCTGCAAGCCATTCAGCCCGCTGAGTGGCGACAGGTCGTTCACAGACGTGACGGAACAGTCCAACTCCTGCAAGCTGGTCAGACCGCCGAGTGGGGACAGGTCGCTCACAGACGTGTGGGAACAGTCCAACTGCTGCAAGCCGCTCAGACCGCTGAGCGGGGATAGGTCACTCACAGACGTGTCGGAACAGTCCAACTGCTGCAAGCCGCTCTGACCTCTGAGCGGGGATAGGTCACTCACAGACGTTCTGGAACAATCCAACTGCTGCAAACCAGTCAGACCATCGAACAGAACCAAATCAGCGATGTCCGACGCATTAATTATTAAAGTCCTGAGAAATCCGAAAGATGAAAACCTATGTTGCTGGGCACAAATCTTGTTACCAACATAATCGTTCCACCAATCCGCCCCCAAATCCAATTCTTGGAGATGTGTCAGGGCGAACAGCTCCTCCGGCAGCCATTCCAGCTCCAGGTTCCGCAGGCTCAGCCGACCGGTCCGCTGCTCCGCTTCCTCGGCGATGCGCTCCAACGCGATCGCCATGCCGTCCTGCTTCGGAGTCTTCTCAGTTACCATAAGTTCCACTGCCCGGACCTTCGACACCGCCGCCGTTCCATCCGGTCAGTTTAACACAATCCCCGCATACCCCACATGGGCGGATCATCGTCTTGCGGTGATCCGCCCCTGCGGTGGGTACAGCCCTCAGTCGATCAAATCCTCAACCTCGCGGACGCGGCCGTTGTCGATCATGAACTGGACCAGTTCGGGGCGCTGCTTGCCCAATGTGAAGTGCCGCTGGCGCACGGCGGCGACCAGTTCGCCCCGGCGGCCGAGGATGTCGTCGGCGAATTCGGTCATGCGCAGGTTGGGCCAGGTCTGGGCGCGGATGGCGACCACGGCGGCGACCGCGTCGGCGGCCGGGCGGTCGGGCTGGGCCTGGGCCAGGATCATGGTCAGGGCGGCGGTGGAGCGCGACACGCCGGCATGGCAGTGGACCAGCAGATGGCGGCAGTCCACCGGTTCGGCCAGAAGGTCGCGGCCGAAGGCCAGGATGCGCTCCACGTCCGAACGTTCGGGCGCGATCTGGCCGCGGGTCGGCTCGATGATGTCGTGGAAGCGCAGTTCCAGCCGCTCATGCTCGCCGTAATCGCCGAAGTCGCTCGGCTCGGTCATCTCGGGATCGAGGATGGACAGCACATGGCTGACCTTGCCGCCGCCGAAATTGCAAAGCTCGCTGAGACCGCAGACGGTCAGGCCGAAGGGAACGAAATCGCTGGCCATCATTCTCTCGTTCGATTGCGGATAAGGGGAAGGCGCGGGGCTGGGGGCCGCATTTGGCACCCCGCGCCGCGCCCCCGTCAACCCGGCAACCGTTCGTATACGGGCCACTTCGCCCGGATAAGCCCGATCAGAACACGTTGAACAGGTACAGCAGGATGATGATTGGGATCGGAATGCCGACCAGCCACAGCAGGATGCCTTTCATGGCGCGTCTCCTTCCTTCGCTCTGATGGATGTCGCGGCCGGTCCGGTACCGGCCCTCTCATCCATCATCAACGGCCGAGCCGCCGGTTCGTTGCAGCGGCGCGACCGACTGATAAAGAGATGCGCCGAAGGAGATCAGTCCTCCCCGCCTCCATCAGCGCCATCCGCATCACCGCCATCCGCACTGCCACCCGCGTCGTCGCGCGGGGGCTGCGCAGGGCGCGGACGGGGCTGGCGCAGCTTCTTCAGCAGCAGGGAGAAGGGCTTCAGCGCAGTGTCGAGGATCGCCTGATCGCCCTCCAGCCGCGACAGCAGGAAGGCGCCGGCCTCCAGGGTGGAGACGCTGTCGCGCCGCGGCTCCTTGCGCGCCTGCCCGTAGAGCGAGCGGAACTGCGGGTTCAGCACGATGCGGCGGCACTTCAGCAGCCAGGCATTGCGCCACCACAGGGTCTTGGCCTGGCTCCAGGTGCCGTCCAGGACGATGACGCCCTCCAGATCGTCCAGGATCTCGGCGCTGTCGCGGAGCGGCTGGCCGTTCTTGTCGACCACCGCCACCTCGGCCCGCGGGGCGCCGCCCTCCTTCACCGGGCCGAGATACAGCACGCCCCAGCGCTTGGGATCGACCTCGCGCCCCAGGATGCGCTTCAGCCCCGGCCAGCTCAGCCCGACCTTCACCATCGAATTGGCGAACTGCAGATGGGCGATCTGGGCGGTGCCGAGATTCTCCCGCTTCTCCTGCGGGTGCTGCAGGATCAGCAGGAACACGCCGTTGTCGATCGGCTGCACTGCCTCGCAAATGCACAGGTGATTAGGTTTTAGGCAGTTGGGGCAAGATTCGGGGGCGGGGGCGCTGTGCATGGGAGGTACGCATTCCTTGAAGAGGATTGGCCGCGAATATGGGTTGGAATGGCGCGGAAGGAAACACATCTCACTCGCAGAGCGACGGCTGCCAACCGAACGGTGACCGCCGCCACGGCATGTACGACAGATCCCCCCAACCACACCCCGTGTCATACCGGTTCATCTGGGTTCAAAGTGGCTTCGTATAAACCGTTTGTAGAGACTTATTCGTGTGTCATGGACCTCGTGTGACGCGCTTAACAGCTGGCCTGGAACTTGCGTAGTTAATATCCAGGCAAACAGGACGACGGGTGGGCCAGGACCGGCCTTTGTCAGGCTGATCCGCGGTGCCATCCGGCGCTCAGAAGGAGACCTGCCATGCTGCCCGCCCACCTTGCCGACCGCCTGCTGAAGCAGCGCCGCGATGCCGACACGGCGGAATTCGCCCGCCAGCTGCCGCTCTACGCGCCGCTGGACGCTGACGACCCGCGCTGGATGACCGAGCCCGACGACTCGGAACAGGCCGCCCGCCGCGAGCCCGATTGGGCGACCGACTACTGAGCGGCACCTCCTGACGGCACTCACCGGCCGGCGGCAGCCGGGCGGTGACCCGACAGGCCGCTTTCCCGGCTTGACTGTCGGGTGTCGGACATCTGCCACCGGTTTCCGGCCCTGGGCTCTCCGGTGTCGGGATCTCCGGTGTCGCGCCAGCCCTCCTCCTCGCGGATGAGGGTCCAGCGGCCCGGACGGCCGCCACGGCAGCGTTCCAGCGCGACGGACCAGCGCGGCGCTCCCAATCCCGGCAGGCCTCCGGCCGGGCGCGGGGCCCTATCCTCCTCCTCATCCTGGCTGGGTGCAGCATCCAGCCGCCAGCGGGTCACCGCGGCGCTGAGCCCCTCCGGCCTTCCGCTCCTGCGGCTCGACATACCTGCGCCGAGATCCAGAAGGAAACCGGTCACCCCCGACGACTCGGCGGCCAACTGCAGCCGCCGGCTGGCGGTGAGGTCCAGCCCCTCCAACTCGCCCAGCACCGCCGACAGGGCGGAACAGCGCAGCGCCTCCTCCATCGCCCACAGCGCATCGACCGCCCGTACCGCCCGCACCGCCACCAGCCGGTCCGGTGTCAGCCCATAGGCCGCCAGACCCGGCGCATAGAGGTCGCGTCCCCGCAGGATCCACAATGCCGGAGCCTTCGGCGTCGCCAGCCGGCCCAGCAGAGTGGCGGCGAAGCCGGTGCCCGCCCCCGGATCCTCCGCCGTCACCGCATGCAGGCAGCCCAGCGGCAAGCCGCCGTCGGGCAGATGCGCGTCGATGGCCTCCACCCCGAACGGCAGCGTCCACCCGCCCTCACCGCCCGCTCCCTCGATCCGCCGGATGCGCGCGCGCAGGTCGGCCAGCACGCCGGCACGGTCGCGCGGCACAGAGTCCGCAGGCACGGAAGGGGACGGCAGGGTGGACATGACTCGGCTCCGCTCGGCAGGCATATGTTCCTGATATGTTCTATCATGGAGCCTTGTCGAGGGGGAGTCTGCGACTCCTGTCTCGTTCTGGGACCGGATGTGCCGGGACTCAGATCGCTCGGGTCAGTTGGCGATGGGGGTGGCGCCGATCTTGCCGCGCGGTGCCGCCTTGATGGTCGGACCGGCATTGTCGACGGGCTTTTCCAGGGTGGTGGAGGTGCCGCGGCTGCCGCGCGGCGTGTTGCCCTTCAGGCTGAGCAGGTGCAGCCGGACATAGGCGGTGGAGCCGCCGGCCTTCACCGCCACCCAATCGCTGTTGCGCACCCGGCCCAGCGTGCTGACCGCCTGCCCGGCGCCCAGCGTGGCGACGACGCCCGACCCGGCGGCGGGCTTTGCATAGACCGGGGTCGACCTGTCCACCTGCCATTCCCCATACATCGGCTCCAGCCCGGCCCCGCTGTCGGGCGCGGTGCGCACGGTCGGGGGGTTGGGAACGCGCTGGTACGGCATGCAGCCGGGAACCGTCAGCGTGACCAGAGCCACCATCAGCGGAAGGGTACGCAAACGCCGGATCATCGCTCACCTTGGAGGGGGCAGGGTGAAGGCAGGAAAAGGCCGCCGGGGCCTTCGGCGCGACCATACAGGAGGCGGGCTCCTTTTCGCCACCGCAGCGCAACCAGGATCGCTATGCGCTTTTTGGGGCGGCCGACCCCGGAGCCGGTGCGCAGGAGTTCACCCCCGGCCTGCGTATCTCGACAATCGGGACATCTCCGACACCGGCCGGGCGGCCATGTCGCAGAGCGGACTTCGATACAGGGCATCGACGAGGTTGCCGCGTAGACGTGTGGGTTCGGATGCGCGGCACGGGAGAAGGCGGTCGGCGGGTGGCGCCGGCCGCCTTTTCTTTTGAAGAGCGCCCGTCAGAGCGCCCGGCCCTCAAACTGTCCGGCCCTTAAACTGCCCGGCTGTGCCGGCCGGCGCCCTTGGACAGGTGGGTGTCGAAGCGGGCGGCGACGATGCGCATCAGGGGGCGGGCGCTCTCCGGCACATGGACGCGCCGGCCCTCCACCACCGCGACGCCGTCGGCGACCAGATCGGCCATGCCCTCCAGCTCGGCGTCGAAGGCGGACTCGGCCAACCCGTGGGCACGGGCGATGGCGGCGGTGTCGACCGACAGGTCGCACATCAGCCGCATGATCAGGTCGCGCCGCACCTTGTCGTCCGTGGTCAGCGCGATGCCCTTGCCGGTGGGCAGGCGGCCTTCCTCGACGGCGGCGGCATAGTGGTCGAAGGGCACGGCGTTCTGCACATAGCCCTGCGGCAGCGCGCCGATGGAGGAGGAGCCGAAGCCCAGCAGGACCTCGGCATCGTCGGTGGTGTAGCCCTGGAAGTTGCGGCCCAGCCGCCCTTCCTCCTGCTGCACCGCCAGTTCGTCGCCGGGACGGGCGAAATGGTCGAGACCGATGGCGCTGTAGCCGGCGGCGGCCAGCGTTTCGCCGATGGCGGCGAACTGCTCCCAGCGGCCGAGCGAGCCGGCCAGCACGGATTCGTCGATCTTCTTCTGATGGGTCTTCATCCACGGCACATGGGCGTAGCCGAAGACCGACAGCCGGTCGGGCACCATCTCCAGCGCGATCTCGGCGGAGCGGGCGACGCTCTCCACCGACTGGTGCGGCAGGCCGTACATCAGGTCGAGGTTGACGCTGGTGATGCCGGCCTCCTTCAGCCAAGCCAGCGCCTGTTCGGTCACGGCGCGCGGCTGGACGCGGTTGATCGCCTGCTGCACCGTCTCGTCGAAATCCTGCACGCCCAGCGAGGCGCGGTTGACCCCGGCGCGGCCCAGTGCCGCCGCCATCTCCGCCGTCAGGGTGCGGGGGTCGATCTCCACAGCCAGCTCCGCATCGGCGGCGACATCGAAGCGGGTGCGCAGCAGCGCGATCATCGCCTCGAAATCGCCGGGCGCCATCATGGTCGGGGTGCCGCCGCCGAAATGGATGTGGCGCACTGCCAGCCGGCCGGGAATTCGGTCGGCCACCATGGCGATCTCGCGCCGCATATGGCCGAGATACTCGGCGATCGGCTCATAGCGCGCGACGATCTTGGTGTGGCAGCCGCAGTACCAGCACATCTTCTGGCAGAAGGGCACATGCAGGTAGAGCGACCCGGAGCGCGCGGGATCGATCGCCTCCAGCCAGCCGCCATAGACGTCGCCGTTCACCTCGGGCGTGAAGTGCGGCGCAGTCGGGTAGCTGGTGTAGCGCGGCACCCGCAGCCCGTCATACTTGGCGAGCAGCGCGGCATCGACACCATGGGAATGGGACGGATTGGCGGGGGCCGGCTGTACGGCCAGGGCGGTGATGGCGTTCATGAGCGACAGAGTGCCGCAGCCACCCCACCCCCGCCTTGATCCACGTCAAGACCGCAGGGGCCGGTGCTTTCAGCGCTTCGCCCCGGCTGCGGCTGCGGCCAGACGCTGCTCCAGATGCTCGTGCAGAAGGTTCAGGTTGGCCCGGTTGGCCTTGAAGGCGATGTCGAACACGGTCCCCACCACCGGGATCGACCCGGCCGCCCAGTCCAGCGCGACGTTGAAGGCCATGCGGGCCAGCAGCGCCTTGGGCAGGTCGAAGCGGGCCGCTTCCATGATGATGTAGGCGGAGACCACGGCGGTCGCGGTATCCCCCGCCACCGGCACGATGCTGGCGATGCCGTCCAGCCCGATGGGGATGCGGGTGAAGGGAATGCGCCAGCGGCTGTCCATCAGCCGGGACAGGCGGCGAAGCCGTTCCAGCCGCTGGAAATCGATGGGGACGCTGCTGCCGGAACCGCCCGGCGGGAGGTCCTCGGCAAGGTCGCGTCGGCGTGTGCGGATGGCGTCGATCATCGCAAGTCCCCCGATCAGTCGGTCCCGCGCCTGACGCGCGAATCCCCGCAAGGGAAGAACCCGTCACCGCCCCCGCGGGTTCCGCACGCGACGCGCAAAGTTCGCGCCCCAAACAAATACCATGGCCAGATATCCTTGCCGACAATCTTCAACCGATGCGGCCTTCAACCGCTGCGGCTTCAGATGTCGGTGACCGCCGGGACGGCCATGCCGCCCCCCGACAGACACGACGCGGCGAATTGACGCGCAATATCATCTAAGCCGCTGCCTCTGCTCGGATTTTCCGAATCGAATACTTTCCTCTCCCGCGGCTTATGCCCTTTGAACGCTGGCAGCGCCCGCACCCCCTGGACACAATACAGCCAACGCATCAGCAAGGCTGCGGGGACGTTCAATCCCGCGGCGCGGGGGCAAGGCCGGCAAACGGCCGCCCGTTTCGGAGGAAACGACCATGACCACTCTCTATTGCGCCTGCTGCGGCAGGCCGTTCGTCCGCGCGTCCGCCCGTGGCCCGGCGCCGCGCTACTGTTCTCAGGATTGCCGCCTGCAGATGGCGGTGCGTCGCCGCGCCTGGACACCCCGGATGGAGGCCGGCAGGACCGACAACGGACGGAGGGAGACCAACCGGACGGAGGCTGCGGCCTGGGGGCACCGGGCCTTCGGATCCTGAACGGCCCCCGCATCAGCCCACTTGCGTCGGCCCCCCGGCCTCCCATCTCTGCCGGAGCGGCTATAACCGAATTCCTGCGGCGAAATTGCTCCCGCCCCTCTTGCAGCGGGCGGGAAGCGACCTCATCTGCGCGCGGTCACGCTGGCGCCTTGCGGTGCCGGCGCACATTCCCCTGACAGCGCCCACCGACCGCCGGAGCCCCGCTTCTTCATGCTCGACCTGCTCGCAGACCCGAATGTCTGGGCCAGCCTTCTGACGTTGACCGCGTTGGAGATCGTGCTGGGCATCGACAACATCATCTTCATCTCGATCATGGCGTCGAAGCTGCCGCCCGAACAGCAGCAACGCGCCCGCCAAGTCGGTCTGGCGCTGGCGCTGCTGACGCGCCTGGCCCTGCTCGCCTCCATCGCCTGGGTGGCGCAGCTGACCCAGCCGCTGTTCACCGTCGCCGGATGGGATGTGTCGGGCCGCGACCTGATCCTGGTCCTGGGCGGCCTGTTCCTGCTGGCCAAGGGCACGCTGGAGATCCACCACACGGTCGAAGGCCATGAGGAGGGAGGCACGGCGCCGAAGCACGCCACCTTCACCTCGGTGGTCATCCAGATCATGTTCCTGGACATCGTCTTCTCGCTCGACAGCGTCATCACCGCCGTCGGCATGTCCGACCATCTGCCGGTGATGGTCGCGGCCGTGGTCATCGCCATGGCGGTGATGCTGTTCGCCTCCGGCCCGGTCGGCGACTTCGTCAACCGTCACGTCACGGTGAAGATGCTGGCCCTGTCCTTCCTGCTGCTGGTCGGCGTGGCGCTGGTGGCGGACGGCCTGGGCTTCCACATCCCCAAGGGCTACCTGTACTTCGCCATCGCCTTCTCCACCCTGGTGGAGGCGCTGAACCTGCTGGCGCGGCGCAAGGCGAACGCCGGGAATTGAGGACGCATTGAGGTCAAGGGCGCACGCGCTTGGCGCGGCGCCCCCTTCCTCCATCACGCCTCGGCGCGTTCGGCCATCATGTGCTCGTAGGCGACCTTGAACAGGTCGCGGATCGACACGATGCCGACCGCGCGCTTGCCCTGGGTGATGGGCAGGTGGCGGTAATGCTTGTCGTGCATCAGCTTCAGCGCATCGACCGCGTCGGCGTCGGGCGGCAGGCTGTCCGGGTTGCGGGTCATCACCGTCCCCACCTCCACCGCCGACGGGTCGAGATCCTTCGACAGGACCTTGTTGTTCAGGTCGCGCTCGGTGACGATGCCGATCAGCGCGCCATGGTTCACCACCAGCACCGCGCCGATGTTCTTGTCGGCCATCATCTTCGACACGGTGGCGACGGAGGTATCCTCCGGCACCAGGATCAGTTCCTGCGCCTTCACGACGTCCGGAACCAGCTTGCGTTTCATGGAATCCCCCGGGGTCTGGTTGTTGTGGGCCAGACTGTAGCCAAAGCGGACGATCCGGGAGAACAGCGGCATTGCTGCGGGCGCGGCGCCGATTGTCGCAGGCAAACCTTACGAATACTTACGAAGCATTGGGCGAAGCATTGGAGGCCGCCAGCGTCGGCCCTGCCGACGACCGCCGCCCGGCGATCACCATGCCGGCCGCTAGCAGCAGCGCGCCGAGCAGCACGGCGGCGGCGGCCCCCAACAGCGCTGCGTTGAAGCTGCCGGTGTGCGTCACCACCAGCCCGGCGGGCAGCGGCCCGATGATCTGGCCAAGCCCATAGGCGGCGGTCAGCGCTCCCACCACCTTTGCCGAGGCGCCGGCCGACAGCTGCCGCCCCAATGCGAAGGCTTGCGACACGATGCCGACGAAGGTGCCGCCGAACAGCAGGGCGGAGATGACGGCGACCGTCGGCGAACCGGTCATCGGCAGCAGGATGGTGACGGCCTGCGTCAGGTGCGCCAGGATCAGCGCCCACCAGCTGCCGGTCCGCCGGGCGACCGCGGCCCAGAACACCCCGGCGCCGATCGCCCCCAGCCCGGCCACCATCCAGGCCGCCTCGCCCACCGCGGCGGTGCCGGGATCGGTCTTCAGGATCGACACCAGGAAGGTGGCTGACACGATGTAGCCGCCGCCCTCCAGGAAATAGGCCAGAGTCAGCAGCAGAAGCGGGGCCGACAGCCCGCCCACCCGCGCCGCGGCGGCGTTCCCCGCCGTCCCGGCCGCGGCGGCCTGCGTCTGCGGCGCCGGATCGCGCACCCAGAGGCCGGGCAGCAGCCCCAGCACCGCGCAGATCGCCCCCAGCGCCAGCCAGTCGCCGGCCCAGCCCAGCCGCCCGCCGAACAGCGCCACGAACAGCCCCGACGAAGCGATGCCGAGCCCCACCCCGGTGTAGAGCCAGCCGGCGAAGCGTTCCCCACCCTGGCGTGCCAGCGTGTCCAGCACCATGGCGATGCCCAGGATGAAGATGCCCGCGCTCGACACCCCCGACAGGAAGCGCAGGACCAGCCAGACCGGCATCGCCTGTCCGGCATCGCCCAGGTCGAGCCCCATCGCCGCGGTGATGGCGACGCTGAGCAGCAGCGACAGCCGGAACACGGCGGTGCGCGCGGCGCCATGCGGCACGAGACCCATCCCCAGCGCGCCGACGAAATATCCCAGATAGTTCAGCGAGGCGAGCAGCCCGGCGCCGTCGGCCTCCAACCCGGTGGCCGCCTGCATCGCCGGCAGGATCGGGGTGAAGGCGAAGCGCGCAACCCCCATCGCGATGGCAAGCCCGATCACGCCGCCGACCAGCACCCGAACCATGATCCACGCCCTCTCGGTTTTCGGCCGGCTCATTTGGAAGAAAAGGTTCGGCTGGCCGATTGATTTGATCGCCCATCATGGCTGCGGCCCCACCCTCATTTCCAATGAATTGTTCTGATGATAAGCTCCACTTCCAGTGATGGGTGCCATGCGCTGGCATGGGAGCAGCGGGCAGGAGGCGTCGCGATGGATCTCGCCGGTTTGCGGGTGGTGAAGGCGGTGGCCGATACCGGCAGCGTCAGCCGGGCGGCCGAGGCGCTGAACTGCGTGCAGTCCAACGTCACCGCGCGGGTCAAGCGGCTGGAGGAGGATTTGGGCGTCGACCTGTTCCTGCGTCTCAGCCGCGGGATGGAGCCGACGCCGGCCGGGCGCGTGCTGGCCGGCTATGCCGACCGGGTGCTGCGGCTGGTCGCCCAGGCCCGCGACGCGGTGGCGGAGGCCGCCGGGCGCGGCGGGCGGCTGGCGGTGGGCAGCATGGAATCGACCGCCGCGGTGCGGTTGCCGCCGATCCTGGCCCGCTTCCACCGCGACCATCCCGACGTGGAGCTGACCATCGCCCCCGGCCCGACCGAGACCCTGCTGGCCGAGGTGCTGGCCGGGCGGCTGGACGGCGCCTTCGTCGGCGGCGCGGTGGAGCATCCCGACCTGATAGCCCGACGCATCTTCGACGAGGAGTTGGTGCTGGCCGAACCCGCCGCCGGCCTGACCACCGACAGCGCGCGGCGCACCCTGATCGTCTTCGGCCGCGCCTGCGCCTATCGCGGCCGGGCCGAGATGGCGATGCGCGAGGCCGGACGCGTGCCCTTCCGCGTCATGGAGTTCGGTGCGCTCGACGCCATCCTGGGCTGCGTCGGCGCCGGCATGGGGGTGACGGTGATGCCGCGGTCGGTGGTGGAGCGCGATCCCTGGCGCGAGTTGCTGGCGGCCCGGCCGCTGCCCGACGCGCTGGCGCGCATGCCCACCCAATTCGTCCGCCGCGCCGATTCCATCGAGACGGGCAGCCTGCGCGCCTTCCTGGCGGCGGTGTCGGACGGCGCCCCCGTAAATGACGCCATTGGTGGTGCGACAGGGTCGCCCACATCACGCGCAGGGTTGAACGGCTTGTCGGCGGCGTGCTAGGCAGGCGCGGGTTGGCCATCCGGCCCGGTGCCACGCGCGTGACCTTTTGGAAACGGCTTCGATCCGCCCTTTCGGGCGATACCGGAACAGCGACGCGCGGCCGACACCGCAGGCCGGAACAGCGGAGAAGAGATCATGCCCTACGTCGTCACCGACGGCTGCATCAAGTGCAAGTACACCGACTGCGTCGAAGTCTGCCCCGTGGATTGCTTCTACGAGGGTGAGAACATGCTGGTCATCCACCCCGACGAGTGCATCGACTGCGGCGTGTGCGAGCCGGAATGCCCGGCCGAGGCGATCGTCCCCGACACCGACGACCGCGCGACCAAGTGGCTGGAGCTGAACCGCGACTATTCGGGCCAGTGGCCGAACATCACCCGCAAGAAGGACGCGCCGGCGGACGCCGACGAGTTCAAGGGCGTGGACGGCAAGTTCGAGAAGTTCTTCTCGCCCAAGGCGGGCGGCTGAGACCAGACCAGCGGATGCGGCCCGGCTCGCCGGGCTTCCCCCAGGGGAAACCCGCGACTCTTCCGAGTCGGGCCGCATCAACCGATTGCACCCGCCGATGTTGCCATGCAAAATCGACGGGTCGGCCATGGCCGGGCGATGGACGATTTCCGCCCGGGTGCTTGCGCGTTCCCTTTGTAACTCGGCCGTAACATCGCTATAATGCGCGCCCGAAGCCGGCCTCCGCGCCATTGCCGGTTTTCCCTTCGCTCAAGGACTCGTGGCTTTTGTGATCGTCGTGGATGGGCCCCATCCCCACGGCGCCATAACTGTCCGGGGTCCTTTTTCGTCCCTTCCACCGGGACGGCAAAATGGCGTGATCGCGAGAAGTGAGAGCCAATCCAAATGTCGAACAAGCTTGACTTCGAAGCCGGTGACTTCGTCGTTTATCCGGCTCATGGCGTCGGTCGGGTCGAAGGGATCGAGACCCACAGCATCGCCGGACTCGAGGTTCAACTCTACGCGATCACGTTCGAGAAAGAGCGGATGACGCTCAAGGTTCCCGTCACCAAGGCCCGCAACGCCGGCCTGCGCCGCCTGTCCTCCAAGGACCGCATCAAGGTCGCGCTGGAGACCCTGCAGGGCCGTTCGCGCGTCCGCCGCACCATGTGGAGCCGCCGCGCCCAGGAGTATGAGGCCAAGATCAACTCCGGCGACCCGGTGTCCATCGCCGAGGTGGTGCGCGACCTGTACCGCGGCGCCGACCAGTCCGACCAGTCCTACAGCGAGCGCCAGATCTATCAGGCCGCCCTGGAGCGTCTGGCCCGCGAACTGGCTGCCGTCGAGAAGATCGACGAGACCAAGGCGACGGAGCGTCTGGAGTCGGTGCTGTCCAAGGCGGCCTGACGCCGGACCGGGATACGTCCCGAAAATCCGTCCGTGACACGAACGGGCGCGCGGCTGCTACGTCAAGCCGCGCGCCCGTCTCGTTTTTTCACCTTTGTTTCGGCGGCATGACACGCCTAAACTCCCCGCCGCCTTCCGGCCCCGGCACTTGCCGGCACCACCGGACGGGCCGCTGACACCGGCTTCGCGAACGACGTCGAAGGGGATCGAGTTTGGGTCTGCCGCCGCGCCTTGGTCATCCCGCCCGCCATGCCGGGACCATCGTCGCCGCCGTCGAGGACGACAGCCGCTTCGCATCGCTCGGCCGTCCGCGCCGCGTCTGGGCCATCGGCGCGATCCATGCCCAGCCCGACCGGCTGGACGTGATCCACCATGCCATCGCCCAGCGCTTCCGCCCCGGCGACCGGCTGGTCTATCTCGGCAACATGATCGGCTTCGGCGACGAGGTGGTGGAGACCATCGACCGGCTTCTGGCCTTCCGCATCGCGCTGCTGGCGATGCCGGGCATGATCGCGTCGGACATCGTCTACCTCCGCGGCCAGCAGGAGGAGATGTGGCAGAAGTTGCAGCAACTCCACTTCGCTCCCGATCCCCGCACCGTCCTGGACTGGATGCTGCGCCAGGGCGTGGCGCCGACGCTGGCGGCCTATGGCGGCAACCTGGAGGCGGGCATGGCGGCGGCGCGCGGCGGCGCGGTGATGCTCGGCCGCTGGACGCGCGAACTGCGCCAGTCGATGGCCGCCCATCCCGGGCACGAGGCGCTGTTCAACGCCCTGCGCCGTGCCGCCTACACCGGCGGCCCGGTCGGAAGCCCGATTGGAACCCCGGGCGGCGACGGGACGGATGACGCAACTCCCGGCGCCAGCAGCCGGGGCGGCGGCAGCCTGCTTCTGGTCAGCGCCGGCATCGACCCGCGGCGTCCGCTGACGGGTCAGGGCGATGCCTTCTGGTGGGGCGGCGCCGCCTTCGCCCGGCTGGAGCAGCCCTATGGCAATTTCCGCCGCCTCGTGCGCGGCTACAACCCTCTCTGGTCGCCCGAAGACCCCAGCGTGAATGTCGGCCCGGTGACGGTGACGCTGGACGGCGGCTGCGGCCGCGGTGGGCACCTCGTTTGCGCCTGCTTCGATTCTTTCGGCGAAATGCTGGACCTTTTCCAGGTGTGACCCACCCTTAGGTCCAGCCCAGACCTTCCGCCCGTCCACTTTCCGCCCGTCCATCCTGTCCCCGCATACCGCTCCCGCCACCCTCCGGAATGCCATGGAATAGGCCTCCGGCAAAAATCATCCATCCCTTGTGATCCGTTGTTCCTACACCTGCGTATGATTCCGCAACAGGGCGCGCTCATGCTTGTTGTTTAACCCGACGGCATCGACCGGGGGCAGGCGGCAAAGCGGCGAAGACCCATAGTACGGGGATATGCAAAGGAACACGATGCCGCCCAGACGGGAAGGAAGGGACGGATGGCTTACATCGACGATCCGGAGACTCAGCGTGCAAATCTGAGCTTCATCAAGGCATCCATGCGCGAACCGTTGCTGTCGCGCGACCATGAATTCGAACTCGCCCGAAAATGGCGCGAGGGCAACGACGAACGCGCCCTGCATCAGCTGGTTCGGGCCTATACCCGTCTGGTGGTGGCCACCGCGTCGCGTTTCCGCAACTACGGTCTGCCGATGGGCGATCTCGTCCAGGAGGGCAATGTCGGCCTGATGCAGGCGGCCAGCCGCTTCGAGCCCGACCGCGAGGTGCGTTTCTCCACCTACGCCGCCTGGTGGATCCGCTCGGCCATGCAGGACTACATCCTGCGCAACTGGTCGATCGTGCGGACCGGCACCACCGCCGCGCAGAAATCGCTGTTCTTCAACCTGCGCCGCCTGCGCGCCAAGATCGACAGCGCCACCCGGAACGGCAGCGGTGCGCCGCTGACCAGGGAAGGCCGCGAGTGGATCGCGGGCGAACTGAATGTCGATGTGGCCGAGGTCGAGGCGATGGAGATGCGGCTGTCCGGCTCCGACCAGTCGCTGAACACGCCGGTGGCCGATGGCTCCGACGATGACTGGCAGGATTTCCTGGCCGACCAGCGCCCCTCGCCGGAGGATGTGGTGATCGGCATGCGCGACTCCAACACCCGCTCGCAATGGCTGGCGGAGGCGTTGAGCGAACTGAGCCCGCGCGAACGCACCATCATCCGCGAACGCCGGCTGCGCGAGGAAGGCGCCACGCTGGAGGAGTTGGGCCGCGAACTGGGCGTCAGCAAGGAACGCGTGCGCCAGTTGGAGCATCGGGCGCTGCTGAAACTGCGCCAGTCGATGCTGAAGCGGGTCGAGGATTCCGACGACCTGCTGGCGGAGGCGTGAAGTCCCAGCGTCGGTTGCCCCCACCCCGACCCTCCCCCGCTTCGCAGGGGAGGGAGCTAGGACTTTTGCGAATGGGCGGCGGAGTTCCCTCCCCCACCCAGTGGGGGAGGGTTAGGGTGGGGGTCTAACCTCCCACCCCCCTATCACCTCAATGCCGGAAGTGCCGCATTCCGGTCAGCACCATCGCCAGACCCTTCTCGTCCGCGGCGGCGATCACGTCGTTGTCGCGGATCGAGCCGCCCGGCTGGATCACCGCCGTCACGCCCGCCTCGGCAGCGGCCAGCAGGCCGTCCGCAAACGGGAAGAAGGCGTCCGACGCAACGACCGAGCCCTTGGTCAGCGGCTCCGACAGGCCGGCGGCCTTGGCGGCTTCGGCCGACTTGATAGCGGCGATGCGGGCGCTGTCGACGCGGCTCATCTGGCCGGCGCCGACGCCCACCGTGGCGCCGTTCTTGGCATAGACGATGGCGTTCGACTTGACGTGCTTGGCGACGCGGAAGGCGAACAGCAGGTCGGCCAGTTCCTGTTCGGTCGGGGCGCGCTTGGTGACGACCTTCAGCTCGGCCGGGTTGACGCGGCCGCTGTCGCGGTTCTGCAGCAGGAAGCCGCCGGACAGCTGCTTGATCATCATGCCGGGCTCGGCCGGGTTCGGCACGTCCTTGGTCAGCAGCACGCGCAGGTTCTTCTTGGTCGCCAGCAGCGCGCGGGCGGCCTCATCGGCGTCGGGCGCAATCACCACCTCGGCGAACAGCTTGGAGATCTCCTCGGCCGTCTCGGCATCCAGGCTGCGGTTGACGGCGATGATGCCGCCGAAGGCGCTGACCGGATCGCACAGCAGGGCCGAGCGATAGGCCTCCAGCAGGTTGGATCCTTGCGCCACGCCGCAGGGGTTGGCGTGCTTGATGATCGCGACGGCCGGCTGCTCGAACTCCGCCACCAGTTCGAAGGCGGCGTCGGTGTCGTTCAGGTTGTTGTAGGACAGCTCCTTGCCCTGCAGCTGCACGGCGGTGGCGACGCCCGGACGCTTCTCGCCGGTGACGTAGAAGGCCGCCTGCTGGTGCGGGTTCTCGCCATAGCGCAGGGTCTGGGCCAGCGCGCCCGACAGGGTGGTGCGCGGCGGGAAGGTCTCGCCCAGCTGGCCGGCCAGCCAGGTGGAGATGGCGGCGTCGTAGGCGGCGGTGCGGGCATAGGCGCGCTGGGCCAGCCGGCGGCGCAGGGCCAGCGTGACGCAGCCGTCATGGGTCGCCAGCTCGTCCATCACCGCCTCGTAGTCGGACGGCTCGGTGACGATGGCGACGAAATCGTGGTTCTTGGCGGCGGCGCGGATCATAGCCGGCCCGCCGATGTCGATGTTCTCGACGCAGTCGTCATAGGCCGCGCCCTTGGCGACCGTCGCCTCGAACGGGTAGAGGTTGACCACCACCAGATCGATGCCGGGGATGTCGTGCTGGGCCATCGCGTCGGCATGGATGTCGCGGCGGGCCAGGATGCCGCCATGGACGCGCGGGTGCAGCGTCTTGACGCGGCCGTCCATGATCTCCGGGAAACCGGTGTGGTCGGAGACCTCCTTGACCGGCACGCCGGCCTCGGCCAGACGCTGGGCCGAACCGCCGGTCGACAGGATCTCGACGCCGCGGGCGGCGAGCGCCTTGCCCAGTTCCACCAGACCGGCCTTGTCGGACACGGAGATCAGGGCGCGGGCGATGCGGACCTTGTCGGGGGCGGGGGCGTGGTTGGCTTTGGGCGGGCTCATGGCGTCATCCTGATCGCTGCGGGTGTTGCGCAAGGCCGCAGGCAACCGGGGAGACCCGGACAAGCACGGAAGAAGAAAAGCACGGACGCCCACGGAAATGCCGCTCAGCTGTGCTTATCCCTGCCCGCCCCCGACGATGCCGGTCCGGACGGACATGGATAAGCACGGCGTGAAGAGTCCCGTGGTCGTCCGTGCTCCAAATCCCGTGTTCATCCGTGTTTCCACGCCCTCTCCCGAAGGGTATAGGCCCGGCCACCGCGGATGCGCGCGATTTACGCCGCCTTGCGCTCGCGGCGCAAGGCCCATTTCACCGTCAGCCCTTCGGGGCCGCATTGTCCCTGCATCATGATCTGCCGGGTGCGGCGCGGTTCCTCCCCGCTGCCGAGATAGACGCTCTCCGCCACCTCCAGCACGGCGCCGGTCACCCGCATGCGCCAGGCATTGCCGCTGGGCAGGCGCAGAAGCACCTGATCATTGCGCCCGTCGCCCTGTCCTTGGACCGGCACGACCTCGACATTCGGATGCAGGTGGAAGCGGATGGCATAGGGCTGCGGCTGCGGCGTGGCGCCGATCACCGGTTCCAGCGTGTCCTCGCCGCGCAGATCCTCGCCGTTGTCGGCCAGATAGACGCGGCGGCGGTGCAGCAGGCCGAAGCCCTTGCTGTAGCCGTTGTGGCTGGCGACCACCAGCATGGCGCCGTCCGATTCCTGCCGTTCGCAATTGACATTCGTCGGCCGGCGGCCAAGTCCGCCCTTCTCCAGCACTTCCGAGGAGTTGGTGTCGGCAACCACCATGGTCGAATGGGCGGAGGTGCCGGCCAGCGCCGCGCGCCAGGCGCCGCGCTGGGACGGATGGCTGCCGCAATTGACGATCAGCCGCTCCTTGTTGACGGAGACCTCCATCGACAGGGTGCCGGCATGGGCGCTGCGGTCCAGCCCTACCGGCGGCGGCGCGCCGGTGTCGAGCAGCACCAGGGTGCGCCCGGCCAGCAGCCGCTCGAACCCGGTGTGCGGCGCGCTCTTCAGCGGACGGCCGCGGGCGTCGGCCTGGGCCAACACCGTGTCGATCAGCGCCGGATCCTCCTCCCGCCCCCCGTTGAACAGGGCGAGCCCGCCATCGACGTGGCGGAAGAAGCGGAGCGCCGGCGTCATGCGGTCGATGGCATGCTGGAGGCTTTCCGGCACCTCCTCCTTCGCGACGCGCAGGACGGCGCGCATGTCGATCAGGTCGCGCAGAACCCGCATCTGGATCGACGGGTTGCGCTCCACATGGCCGCCGTCGGGCAGGATCTGGCGCGGCAGTTCCTTGTCGAGCAGGCGCAGGGCCTCCCGCGCCGCCTTGTCCTGGTCGGGCAGGCAATAGCCGCCATAGAGCAGCCCCTTGATCGCGCCGATCAGCCGCTCGCCGTCCAGCTTGGCCGGCGCCACCCGCAGCAGATGGCGAAGCTGGCGCGCCATGCTCTCGAACACGCGGGCGCGGAACTCGTCGTCGGCGGACGCGCAGTAGAAGTCATGCAGACCGATCCAGCTGGCCAGCCGCGCGCCCAGCACGTCAGGCGCCCAGCTCTGCGCATGCCAGCCGCCATTCTGGTCCAGCCACGACCACACCAGCACCCGCGCCCGGCGCCGCGCCGTGTCGCCGCCGACCGCGCGCAGGTCGCGCAGCCATTCGAAGCCGTGGGCGGTGCGCAGCCAGCCCGGGCTGACGCCCTGGGGCCGCCAGTTGGGTGCGCCGTTGGGATCGACCATGACCGCCTGCCCGGCGAAGCCCATCCGGCCGGCCAGCATGGCGTTGCCGTTGCCGGTGTCGCCCGGCCAGGGATCGGGCGGGACCACTGCCAGGGCCCCCGGCGCCTTGCCGCCCAGCATCAGGGCGTAGAGGGGATTCCCATAGGCAAGGCGCGCCATGCCGCTGCGAAACCGTCCGTTCCCGTCGCCCATCAGCGCCGACTCCTTCAGGACCGCGAGCGGCGTCGGCAGCCGGCGGAGGGTGATGATGCGGTGCGGGAGAACACGGACGAAAGCATAGGTCGTGTCGTATCAATTCGCCGCCCGCACCGCAAGACGGGCCTGGGATTTATCCCTCGCTGCGGAACGGATACGGCCTTGGTCCGGGCGCAGTTAGTCCGGGCGCCATCAGTCCGGGCGACGGCGCAGCCGTGCGACGAAGAAGCCGTCGATCCCGCCGAGATCGGCCAGCATACCCGGAAGGCTGCGGACCTCGCCGGCCTCGTTGATCGGCTCCGACAGGCCGCCGAGTTCCTCGGCGGTGACCGGCCAGCGCTCCACCCGCTTGTCCCGCTCCAGCAGGCGGGCGATCTGCGCCTCCCCCTCCTCCGGCTGGATGGAGCAGGTGCAGTAGACCAGAGTGCCGCCGGGCTTGACCAGCTCGACCGAGCGGGCAAGCAGCCGCGCCTGGGCACGCGCCAGCTTGGCGATGTCGTCGGGCGACTTGACGCGCAGGATATCGGGATGGCGCCGGATCGCCCCGGTCGCCGAACAGGGCGCGTCGAGCAGCACAGCGTCGGCCGGCTCCTCCGGCTCCCAGGTGGCGGCATCGGCGGCCAGCACCTCGGCCTGCAGCTTGAGGCGCTTCAGGTTCTCCGCCACCCGTTCCAGCCTGCGGGCCGAGCGGTCGATGGCGGTGACCTGCGCACCCTGGACCACCAGCTGCGCCGTCTTGCCGCCGGGGGCGGCGCACAGGTCGAACACCCGCTTGGCCCGAAGATCGCCGAACAGCTTGGCCGGCAGCGAGGCGGCGAGGTCCTGGATCCACCATTCGCCGTCCTCGAAGCCCGGCAGCTCGATCACCGACCCGCCGGGCGGGCGGCGCAGCGATCCGGTCGGCAGCAGGGTGGCGCCCAGCCGCTCCGCCCAGCCCTCAGGGTCGGACTTCACCGTGATGTCCAGCGGCGCCTCGTGCAGGTGCGCCTCGACGATGCCGCGGGTGCGGGCGGTGCCGTAGGCGGAGCGCCAGGACAGCCACAGCCAGTCCGGCGTGTTCAGCCGCCCGGCATCCTGCCGCGCCGCCATCTCCGCCCCCTCACGCCCGATTCGGCGCAGCACGGCGTTGATCAGCCCCTTGTAGGGAGCGGCATTGCGCGCCGCCGCCAGTTCAACCGCGGTGTCGACCGCGGCATGGGCGGGGGTGTTCAGGAACACCAGCTGCGCCGTTCCCAGCCGCAGCATGTCGTGGATGGCGGCCTTGGGCAGGCCCGGCTTGGCGAGGCTCGACTGGATCAGTTCGTCGATCTGGCCCAGGCGGCGCAGGACGGTGGCGACCAGCAGGCGGACGAAGCCGCGGTCGCGCGGCTGCAGCGCCGCCAGTTCGGGATGCGCGTCGAACGCGTCGTCGAAGGGAACGGACTTGCGCAGCACGTCGCGCAGCAAGTCGAGCGCAACGCCGCGGGCGGCGAGGGAAGTGTCGGTCATGGATAAGGATCTAGCGCGCCGGACGGCCACTGTCGATACGGGATGCCCGGTGTTTCCAAACAGTGTTTCCAAACAGCGCGTTTCCGGGCTGCGGAAAGGAAAAGACCGGATCGGAAAAAGCGAAGGGCCGGTGCGTTGCCGCCCGGCCCTTTGGTCTTCGCTTTACCGGAGAACTGGAGCGGGCGAAGGGATTCGAACCCTCGACCCCAACCTTGGCAAGGTTGTGCTCTACCCCTGAGCTACGCCCGCGCTCCCGTCGTCCGGGAGCCGCTTTCTACGGAAACACGGCCGCGGCCGCAAGAGGAAAATTCACGGCTCCGTCACTTTTTTCGCCGACGCCTCGGCCCGCTTTGCCGCGCTGCGGCACCGGGCGTCTTGCGTCCCTTCGGCGGGGCGTTATGGTGTGCGGCCATACGGCAACGGATGGAGAGTGCGGCATGGCCGGCACCATCACCCTCGGCCGCGATGGAGCCGTCGCGACCCTGACCCTGTCCAACCCGGACAAGCTGAACGCCTTCGACAAGCCGATGTGGCACGCCCTGATCGGCCATCTGAGGGATCTGGAGGCCGACGAGGAAACCCGCGTCGTGGTGATGCGCGGCGGCCCCGGTTCCACCGGCGCCCGCACCTTCTCCCCCGGCGCCGACATCTCGGAGTTCGAGAGCGAGCGCAACAGCCCCGAACAGGGCGCCGACTATGGCGACCTGATGGACGAGGGGCTGGACGGCCTGCGACGTTTGCGCCACCCGGTGCTGGCCGCCATCGACGGCCCCTGTTGCGGCATCGGGTTGGCAGTGGCGCTGGCCTGCGACCTCAGGGTCTGTTCGGAGAGCAGCCGCTTCGGCGTGCCGGTCAGCCGGCTCGGCATTTCCATGGGACCGACGGAGCTGAAGCTGGTCGCCGACGTGGCAGGCGGCCCGGCGGCTTTGGAGATCCTGCTGGAAGGCCGCGTCTTCGGTGCGGCGGAGGCCAAGGACAAGAACCTCGTCCACCGAGTCGTTCCCGACGAGGGATTCGAAGCGGAGATCGCCGCGACCGTCCAGCGCATCGCCGCCGGCGCACCGCTGGCCGCCACCCTGCACAAGCGCTATGTCCGCCGCCTGTCCGACCCGGCCCCGCTGACCGAGGCGGAGATCGCCGAATGCTACCGCTGCTTCGGCACCGAGGATTTCCGCGAGGGCTACCGCGCCTTCCTGGAGAAGCGGAAGCCGGTGTTCACGGGGCGCTGAGTCCGGCCGCCGATCCGACGGTAGGTTCCGGCTTACGCATGGCAGGGCTTTCGCACGGGCGATGGTCAAAGTGGCGGAGCGACTCACATTCGTAGGGCTCCGCTCCCTGCCTGACGGTCCGTCATGTCGCGCGTCACCCCGCTGATCATCGCCTGCGCCCTGTTCATGGAGAATCTCGACGCGACGGTGATCGCCACCGCGCTGCCGGCGATCGCACGGTCGATGGGCGAGGATCCCCTGCGGCTCAGTCTGGCGATGACCTCCTACATGCTGGCGTTGGCGGTGTTCCTGCCGGTCAGCGGCTGGGCGGCGGACCGTTACGGCGCGCGCACCGTCTTCGCCAGTGCCATCGGCGTCTTCACGCTGGGCTCCATCGCATGCGGCCTGTCGAACGGGTTGGCGGAGCTTGTCGCCGCCCGCATCGTCCAGGGCATCGGCGGGGCGATGATGGTGCCGGTCGGCCGGCTGATCCTGCTGCGCACGGTGCCCAAGGACCAACTGGTAACGGCCATGGCGCGGATGACCCTGCCGGCGCTGATCGGCCCGGCGCTGGGTCCTCTGGTGGGCGGCGCCATCACCACCTACGCCTCCTGGCGCTGGATCTTCTTCATCAACGTGCCGATCGGGCTGATCGGCATCGCGCTCGTTCTGGCGCTGATCCCCAACCTGAAGGAGGAACAGCGCGACCCCTTCGACGCCCGCGGCTTCCTGTGGAGTTCCATCGCACTGGCCGCCTTCATGTTCGGTTTCGAGAATGTCGGGCGCGACCTGCTGCCGGCCTATGCCGTGGCGGGGCTGCTGGGGGCGGCCCTGCTGGCGACTTTGGCCTATCTGCGCCATGCCCGCCGGGTGGTGCGGCCGGTGCTGGATCCGTCGCTGTTCCGGCTGCCGACCTACCGCGCCTCGGTTCTGGGCGGCACGCTGTTCCGCATCGGCATCGGGGCCGTGCCGTTCCTGATGCCGGTGATGCTGCAGATCGGCTTCGGCCTGACCGCCTTCGAGTCGGGCGCCCTCACCTTCGCCGGGGCCGCCGGAGCGCTGACGATGAAGGCGCTGGCCGGCCCGATCCTGCGCCGTTTCGGCTTTCGTCTGGTGCTGGGGCTGAACGCACTGGTCAGCGGCGTCATCCTGGCCGGCTACGGCGCCTTCCGGCCCGACACGCCGCATCTGGTGATCCTGGGCGCGCTGCTGCTGGGCGGCTTCTTTCGCTCTCTGCAATTCACCGGCATGAACACGCTGAGCTACGCCGAGGTGCCGCAGGCGATGACCAGCCGGGCCAATACGCTGGCCAGCGTGATGCAGCAGTTGTCGCTGAGCCTCGGTGTCGCCGTCGGCGCCACGGCGCTGCACCTGACCGTTCAGTGGAGCGGCGGCGTCCTGACCCCGGCCTCCTTCGTTCCGGCCTTCCTGACGGTGGGGCTGATGGCCTGCGCATCCAGCCTGCCCTTCTGGCGCCTGCCCGCCGATGCCGGCGACGAGATCAGCGGGCATATCGGCGGCGGCGGCAAGTCGGCCGTGGCCGAAGGGGATTCCCGCGGTGCGACGGTCAAGGCAGCCGCGCTGACCGATGCGGCGGATTAGCGCCGCCCTGACTGGCGCCGCGGATTAGCAAAACTGGGTCGAACCGCCGGCCGGCCATTTCCGAGCATCGGCAACAGCCCTATCCATTCTGCGGATATAGCCGGATCGCTGAGACTTCGGATGAGAATAATTCCGGCGATCATGATTAATTTTCGTGCGAGTCAGGGTTGGTAGCGCGTGCGTTCCGGGCGCGTTCCCGCTATAAACATGCATGGCGGCCATGCGCCGTCCTCAAGATAATGGGAGGCTCCGGGCGGCTGCGCACCGGGGCGGGACAGCATGATGGATTGGGACAAGCTGCGGGTTTTCCACGCGGTGGCCGAAGCCGGCAGCTTCACGCATGCCGGCGAGACGTTGAACCTCAGCCAATCGGCGGTCAGCCGCCAGATCAGCGCGCTTGAGGAAAGCCTGGGCGTTCCGCTGTTTCACCGCCACGCCCGCGGGCTGATCCTGACCGAACAGGGCGAGTTGCTTCACCGCACCGCCCGCGACGTCTTCGCCAAGCTGTCGATGACCGAGGCGATGCTGACCGAAAGCCGGGAGCATCCCAAGGGGCCGCTGCGGGTGACGACGACCGTCGCCTTCGGATCGACCTGGCTGACGCCGCGCATCAACGAGTTCATGTCGATCTACCCCGACATCCAGCTGACTCTGTTGATCGACGACGACGAGCTGGACCTGGCGATGCGGGAGGCGGACATCGCCATCCGCATGAACACGCCGCGCCAGCCGGACCTGATCCAGCGGCACCTGATGTCGATCCGCTTCCATCTCTATGCCAGCCAGAGCTACCTGAAGAAGAAGGGTACGCCCAAGACGGCGGCGGAACTGGACAGCCACGACCTGATCACCTATCCGCCGGACGTGCGGGCGCCGATCCCCAACGTCAACTGGATCATGGAGATGGGCGATCCCTCGCCCAACCGGAAGCCGATCCTGCAGGTCAACAGCGTCTACGCCATCTACCGCGCGGTGGAGAGCGGGCTGGGCATCGGCGCGCTGCCCGACTTCCTGGTCGACAGCTTCTCCAAGGACGTGACCCGCGTCCTGCCCGATGTCGACGGTCCGAAGGTCGACGCCTACTTCGTTTATGCCGAAGAATTGCGCCATTCCAAGCGCATCGCCGTCTTCCGCGACTTCCTGGTTAAAAAAGTGGCAGAAACGCCGTTCTGATCCGGGACACTTTCCGACAGTTTGCAAGAGAATTGCCGAAATCGACCGCGCCGCACCATCTTTCAGGGGCAGCCCGGCCGATTTCGGCATTTTTATTAGCCTTCTAAGCGTTCTTTCAAGCCATGCGTGGCTTGCATGGTAGATTTATTCATTTGTGCCTGGAAAGTTGGCAGCGGAATGGTCAAATTTTGACCGTTGGATGCTGCGACGCAGCACCCGATGTTTCGTCCCGGAGGTCTCCCCTCCGGGGTTGGGTCCTCGGACCCAGCGTCTCCCAGACGTGAAGCCTCCCTGTTCAACTCGCCGCTAATCCATCGGGTTAGCGGCGGTTTTTTTATGGGCGGGGCGTTCGGCGGACACTCTGGGCGGGCTGCGGCATTTCGTCCTCCTCGCCCTCCTCCAATGCCGCCCGCGCGATGGACAGGATGTTGTCCAGGCGGATGACCAGTTCGTTCTCGCACAGGGCCGAACGCGCTGCGGCGGCTTCTTCCATGATGGAACGCAGGGCATTACGTCGGGTCATCGCAACCTCCGATCCAATGGAGCGGGCCGGCATCCGTCCGGCTGTCCGCTGCTCCTCTAACGTGTCCAGCCCCACCGTCGTTCTCTCGCCTGTGAAAAACTTCACAGCAAGGTCGCAGCGGTTTCGCATACCTGTTTATGCACCAGCAACGGAGGGCTCCCACATGCAGATGCGCAACATCAGGGTGAACGGCAAGCGGACCAGCATGAAGCTGATGCCGGTGGAGTGGGAGTCGCTGGAGGAAATCTGCACCCGCGAGCACATGACGATGAGCGAGCTGGTGTCGAAGATCGATGCCGAACGCCAGGACTGCGACAATCTCACCGGCTGCGTCCGGGTCTACGCGCTCTGCTACTTCCGCAAGGCCGCCGGTTTGTCGGAGCCGATGCCGCGTCATCGCGCGCCGGAAACCATCGCCTACGCCGCCGAATAACGACACTGAATAACGACGCCGGGAAGCCAGCCGCATCTTCCCGCATAAGCGGTTGGCCGAACCACACCACGCCCGCATCCCACCATCGGACGGTGGCGCAGGTGCGGCAGGCACACCATTTTCGACGCAGGGCCCCTTTCCGGCGGCCGCCTTCCCTCCACGCGTCGATCGAGGTGATGTGCCGATGCCGGATGCCCACCAGTTTCCCATATACAGCGTCGGCGAGCGGCGGGCGGATGCGGCCGTTCATGCCGTCGGCGTCACGGCGGGGATCGCCGGATTCGTCTGGCTGCTGAATACCGCGGTCCTCTCCGGCACATTGCCCACCCGAACGGCCCTTGCCCTGGCGATCTATGGGCTGGGGCTGGTCGGTATGCTCACCGCGTCGGCCGCCTACAACCTAGCCCCGCCCGGCTTCGGCAAGGCCCTGCTGCGGCGGGTCGACCATGCCATGATCTTCGTGATGATCGCCGGCACCTACACCCCATTCACGCTGGGGCTGGGCCAGGGCGTCGTGCTGGGCGGCGCGGTATGGGGCGGGGCCGCCTTCGGGGCGGCGCTGAAGCTGCGCTTTCCCGGACGATTCCACCGGCTGGGGCTGGCGCTGTATCTCGGGCTGGGCTGGGCGATCGTCACCGCGCTGGAACCGCTGGGGTCGGTGCTGTCGGCGCCCGCGCTGTGGCTGCTGGTTGCCGGCGGTCTGATCTACACCGTCGGCGTCGTCTTCCACCTGATGGAGCGGATGCCCTACAACAACGCGGTCTGGCACCTGCTGGTGCTGGCCGCCGCCAGCTGCCATTTCGCCGCCGTCGCGGTCGCCTTCCTGCCCTGAGATCTTCCTGCCCTGGGACGGGACAAATGGCGGGGGATTCCGTATCTTCCCCGGGCCACAATCCCAGGGAGACATGATGGGCCAGCTGGACCTTACGGGACCGTCGATCCGTTTGACGCTGCCGCCGCATGGACGGATGGCGCTCGCCGGCGCGGCACTGGCCCTTTCGGTCATGGTCGCAGGCGGTACGGCCCGGGCACAGCCGTCCTTCGACTGCAAGGCGGCCTCCACGCCGGTGGAAAAGGCGATCTGCGCCGATCCCAAGCTGGCCGATGCCGACACCGGGATCGCCGACGCCTACAAGACGCTGCAGGCCCTGTCCGGCACCGCCGACCGCGAACGGCTGCGGGCGGAGCAGAAGGCATGGCTGGCCCAGCGCAACCAGTGCGCCGCGGCGGGATCCGGCCTCGCCACCTGCCTCGCTCCGGTCCTCGACGCCCGCCGCACCGCGCTGGCCGAGTCGGTGCCCAAGGCGGTCGCCGCGGTGTCGTCCATCGTCGACGGCATCGCCGCCGATCCGGCCGCCGCCGGGAAGCGGCTGGCCGAGCTTCGCGGCGGGCTGGGCAAGGGGTGGGCCGCCTATGCACTGCGCTTCGGCCCCTCCCCCGACCGCGCCAAGGCCGACGCCCTGCTGCGCGAAGCCGTCGAGGGCATCGAGGATCCCTATTCGCGCGAAACCGCGTCGGGTGTCGATCTGACGACCGACGAAGGCTTTCTCACCGCCTTGCGGGTGGTCAGCGACGATGTCGAGATGGCGTGGCCCTGCTCGGTGATGGAGCGGCGCGGCGCGGCGGCCTGGAAGGCGATGGAGCCGCTCTACGGCAGCAGCCGCGACAATTTCGGCGCCCATCCCGCCTGTCCGGACGACAACGCCCTGCTCGCCTCCCCCGCCTGGAAGGCGGTGGACGACCTGCTCGCCCCGATGCTGGAGGCCGCGTCCAACCGCACCGGCACCATCCGCTTCGCCACCTACCGCCAGATGGGCATCGACCGCATGAAGTCGGCGGTCGACCCGCGCCTGTTCCTCGCCGACGCGCCAGAACTGGCCGCGCTGGTCAAGGATACCGCCGGCTGGACCAACCCGCGCTGGATCGCGCCGGGCTGGGGCGAGCGTCTCCGCGCCGCGGTGGACGGGGCGGTGACGGCCTGGACGCCGCAGATCGCCGGCCGCTATTCCATCGGCACCGCCGAGGCCCGCCGCATCGCGGAAGCGGTGGCGGCCCAGGGCTTGGGCGGCAGCATCGGGCTGATCGCCGACAATCTGGAACTCCAGAAGGACACCCGCCTTCCCGATTGGCTGCGCGGCAGCTGGAGTTGGACCGGCGGTGCGGAGGACACGCCCTTCGGCGGCCCTGCCGGCAAGGCCCGCATCGATGCCACCGGCATCTGCGTCGGCAGCGAGTGCGGCGGCTATGACGTCGCCGGCCTGGGCGAGGACGCCCCCTTCGACCCGAAGGAGGTCAAGGCGGCCGGTGTCGCCGCCGCCCCCAACGCGGCGAAGCAGGCGGTCAGCCTCGCGCCCGTTTCGGCCGGCTTCAGCCTGACCATGGTCCCGCTGGCTGGAGGCAATGTGCTGGTCACGGGCACGGCCAAGCCGCTGCTGTTGAAGCGCGAGGGGAAGTAGCGCGGCTGGCCACGCGGCTTCTCCTGCCCGGTGAACGCGAATCTCTTGCCTGCATCGTTCGGGTAGGCGACACTTCGCGGCGCGTGCTCCGGTTGCGGAGCCGGGCGCGGCTTTCCGGGGGGAGGCATGGCACGGAACCTGAAGGCGCTTGGGTTGTGGCGCACGGCGCTGGTCGCCAGCGTCCGCCAGGACGGGCCCGACCTGTCGGCGCGACAGTTGGCGATCCTGCTCCAGGTCTATCTGACCGATCCGCCGCACACCGTGCGCGGCCTCGCATCCCTGCTGAACATCTCCAAGCCCGCCGTGACCCGCGCGCTCGACCGGCTTTCGGTGCTGGGCTTCGTCAAGCGCAAGCGCGATGCTGAGGACAAGCGCAACGTGCTGGTCCAGCGCACCGTGAAGGGCAGCGTTTATCTGTCTGACTTCGCCGAACTGGTGATCGCCGCCGGTGCGGTGACGCCGGAGGACATGAGCCGCATCCAGGCCGACGAGGAACTCGCCGCCGCCGCCAAGGCCAGGCTGGAGGCGGAGTTGCAGGACATGCCGGCGCTGGAAACCTCCGCGTCCTGACGAATGCCTTGGCCGCTCGACGGCAGCAGGCACATCTTCACTTGGACATCATTCCTGCAAAAGCAAATACATGCCTTCGCGGGAATGACGGCCGATGATGCGCCGCTTGCCCGTTCCCCTCTTACAGAAGCGCTTCCAGCACGCGGTCGGGCGGGGTGTGGCCGTCGATGAAGGTCTTGATGTTGATCACCACCTTCTCGCCCATGTCGATGCGGCCCTCGATGGTGGCGGAACCCATGTGCGGCAGCAGCACGACGTTGTCCAGCCGCAGAAGCTTCGGGTTGACGGCCGGTTCATGTTCGAACACGTCCAGGCCGGCGCCGGCGATCTCGCCCTTCGACAGCATGCGGGTCAGCGCCACCTCGTCGATCACCTCGCCGCGCGAGGTGTTGACGATGTAGCAGTGCGGCCGCAGCAGCTTCAGCCGGCGTTCCGACAGCAGATGGTAGGTGGCCGGCGTGTGCGGGCAGTTGATCGACACGATGTCCATCCGCGCCAGCATCTGGTCCAGGCTGGACCAGTAGGTCGCCTCCAGCTCCTGCTCCAGCTCGGGATGGACGCGGCGGCGGTTGTGGTAGTGGATCGACATGCCGAAGGCGCGCGCCCGGCGCGCCAGGGCCGAGCCGATGCGGCCCATGCCCAGGATGCCCAGCCGCTTGCCGCTGATACGGTGGCCCAGCATGGTGGTCGGGCCCCAGCCGGTCCACTGGCCGGAGCGGACCAGCCGCTCGCCTTCCGCCACGCGCCGCGCGGTGGCCAGCAGCAGCGCCATGGTCATGTCGGCCGTGTCCTCGGTCAGGACGCCGGGGGTGTTGGTGACGATGATGCCGCGCTCGCGCGCCGCCTTCAGGTCGATGTGGTCGACGCCGGTGCCGAAGGAGGCGATCAGCCGCAGCTGCGGGCCGGCGGACTCGATCAGGGCGCGGTCGATGCGGTCGGTGACGGTGGGCACCAGCACCTCGGCGACGGCCATCGCCTCCTGCATCTGGGCGGGGGTCAGCGGAATGTCGTCCGGATTGAGCCGGGTGTCGAACAGCTCCATCATCCGCGTCTCGATGACGTCCGGCAGCTTGCGGGTGACGACAACGAGCGGCTTCTTCTTGTCGGTCATCGGTGCTGGTCCTCCCTTGCCCCGGCCCGCCCGCATCCCAGGTTCTGCGCGGCTGCTCCGGTCCATGGTTGCCATACCAAGCGGTCGTTGGACTGTCCAGAAGTCCGTCACGAAAGCCCGTCCCGCGACAGGACGTGCGAAGGTCGGACCGCATCCTCCGATTGGGGGTGGCGGCGCTTGCCCTATCGAACGGGTGGTCTCTATAGTGCGGCCCGATTTCGCCGCTCCCTTCCGTCAACACCGGTGCCGTCATGCTCGTCCGCCGCTCCGTCCTCGCCATGCTGGCCCTGATGATGGGGCTGGGCGCGGCCTGCGGCAGCGCGGCCTATGGCGGCACGGCCTGGGCCGCGGAGAAAAGCACGGAGAACCGCACCGAAAATCGCAAGGACCCCACCCACGCGTCGGGCCTGCCGATCCCCCGCTTCGTCACCGTGCGCGTCGGCGAGGTGAACCTGCGCTCCGGTCCCAACGGCAGCTACCCCATCGAATGGGTCTTCCGGCGCAAGGACATGCCGGTGGAGATCATCCAGGAATTCGATACCTGGCGCCGCATCCGCGACTGGGAGGGGGCGGAAGGCTGGGTGCACCAGAGCGCCCTGTCCGGCCGCCGCGGCGTCCTGATCATCGGCCAGACCCGCAGCGTGCACGAGGCGCCGCGCAGCGACAGCGCGGTGGTGGCGCGGGCCGAGCCGGGCGTCATCGGATCGCTGAAGAAATGCCGCGACGACTGGTGCGAGGTGGAGTTGAAAGGCTATCGCGGCTGGATGAAGCGCGCCGATTTCTGGGGCACCTACGCCGGCGAGAAGATCGAGTAGGCGCTCCCCATAGCCGTTCGGCACCCGACCGGCGCCCGCGGGGCTTGAAGGCGGGCGGGAAAGGCCGTACGGTCGCGGCCTTATCTTTCTCTACTGCAAGAGCAGTCCCATGAGCGGCGCGTCCGGCAAACAGATCAAGAAAGTGGTGCTCGCCTATTCGGGCGGCCTCGACACCTCGGTCATCCTGAAGTGGCTGCAGGAGACCTATTCCTGCGAGGTGGTGACCTTCACCGCCGACCTCGGCCAGGGCGAGGAACTGGAGCCCGCCCGCAAGAAGGCCGAGCTTCTGGGCATCAAGCCGGAAAACATCTTCATCGACGACCTGCGCGAGGAATTCGTGCGGGATTTCGTCTTCCCGATGTTCCGCGCCAACACGCTCTATGAGGGCACCTACCTGCTCGGCACCTCGATCGCCCGGCCGCTGATCGCCAAGCGCCAGATCGAGATCGCCAACATGGTCGGCGCCGATGCCGTCGCCCATGGCGCCACCGGCAAGGGCAACGACCAGGTCCGCTTCGAGCTGGGCTACTACGCCCTGCGCCCGGACATCACGGTCATCGCGCCGTGGCGCGAGTGGACCCTGAACAGCCGCACCACGCTGCTGGACTACGCCGAGAAGAACCAGATTCCGATCGCGAAGGACAAGCGCGGCGAGGCGCCCTACTCCACCGACGCCAACCTCCTGCACATCTCGTACGAGGGCAAGGCGCTGGAGGACCCGTGGGTCGAGCCGGACGAGGACATGTACACCCGCTCCGTCGCCCCGGAAAAGGCGCCGGACACCCCGACCTACATCGAGGTCGAGTTCAAGAACGGTGACGCGGTCGCCATCGACGGCAAGGCGCTGTCCCCGGCGGCCCTGCTGACCGAGCTGAACCGCCTGGGCGGCGAGAACGGCATCGGCCGCCTCGACTTGGTCGAGAACCGCTATGTCGGCATGAAGTCGCGCGGCGTCTACGAGACCCCGGGCGGCAGCATCCTGCTGGTGGCGCACCGCGCGATGGAGAGCATCACCCTCGACCGTGGCGCCGGCCACCTGAAGGACGAGCTGATGCCGCGCTACGCCGAGCTGATCTATTGCGGCTATTGGTGGAGCCCGGAGCGTCTGGCCATCCAGGCGCTGATCGACCAGACCCAGTCGCTGGTCAACGGCACGGTCCGTCTGAAGCTGTTCAAGGGCAACGTCACGGTCGTCGGCCGCAAGTCGCCCAACTCGCTGTACCGCATGGACTATGTGACCTTCGAGCAGGACAGCGTCTACAACCAGAAGGACGCGGAAGGCTTCATCAAGCTGAACGCGCTCCGTCTGCGCCTGGGCGCGATGGCCAAGCAGAAGATCGGGTAAGTCAAGAGAGTTGCGGGAGGGCCAGTGGCTCTCCCGCGCCCGTTTTCCTTATGCAGGGCGGCCCCGACTTTACAGGCGCGGGTCGTTGAAGCCGGATTTTTCGAAATGCAGGGTCTGGTGCGGGAATTCGCACAAAGCCTGCACGCTGTCGTGGCGAAGGAAAAGCCGCCAGCTCTGCCAAGCCGTCGGCTCCGGCTTGCGGAACACCGCACAGTCCAGCAGCGCCAGATTGGCGCCTCCCCGAGGATCACGGATCGACGCATAACGGATGGCTTGGACGCCCGCCGCCCGCGCCGTGTCGGCCAGATCCTGGCACGCCGCGTAATCGGTGGGATGGGTCCAGCGGGCACCGTCCTCGTTCAGCGGCTCCGCCGTCAGGTCCAGCCCGCCATCGGTTCCATACAGGACGCAGAAGGCCGTGTATTCGCCCGGATTGGCCGGCAGCGGCGTACCGGGGGAATCCGCGAAGAACAGCAGCCGATAGAAGGCCAGTTCGGCTACGGCGCTCGCCACAGCCTCCGCGGCATAGAAGACGCCGGGCGTCCGCCCTGCCCTGCGGAAACGCGATCCGACCGGATACTCCGCATCGTAGCGGAAGGGCGACGACAGAAGGAAATGCAGCCCCCGGCAAGCGGCCGGCACCGGTGGCTTGGTCTGCTCCAGCAGCTCTTCCAGAAGCCCCTGCTCCTCCCAGTCGTCGACCAGCTTGAGGGTGGAGACCTTGTGCTGTGCCTCGACCAGCCGCCATGCCTCGCCCGCCAGCGGGCGCCGCTCAGACGACAGCGCGTCGGCTGTCCAGATACGCGATGACATTCATCAGTCCGGGGATGGTCTGGATCTGCTCCAGCGGTTTGCCGCCCAGCGCCCGGTTGTCGTTCCGCAGCCACGCCGCGGCGACCTCCGCCTCGCCGCCGACGATGCTGTCGAGCGAGCGGTAGAGCCGGATGAACAAAAGCGCCAGTTCGAATTCCTTGCTGCGCTCGGACAAGGGCAGGTCTCTGGTCCGCATGCGCGACAGCGTCGGTTCGGACACGCCGATGACCTTGGCAAGCACGCTGTTTGAAACGCGCAACTGCTCCGCCGCCCGTAGCGCCGCCTTGGTGACGACGGAAGCCGCCGCGGGAGCCCTGGTCGCCTGCACCTGAGAGGTCATGGCACGCCTCCTTCTCTTGAAAGAAATACTTGCATTTCTTTCAAGAGAAGGCAACGGCCCATCATTGATGAGGTTCCGGGCACCATGACGGTGAAGACACCCGGCACCCCTGTTCGGTCACTTCCCCGCAGCCGCAACCACCTTGTCGATGGCGCCAAGCGCGAACTTCAGCACCGCCTCGTCGGCCAGCTTGCCGTCCTTGATCTTCTCGCCGACGGTGCCGATGACCACCTGGGCGCCGCCGACCAGCTTGGCCGGAATCGCCAGCAGCGTGTCGTTCACCTGCTGATGCGCGCGCACGCCGCCGGTGAAGGCGGGGGAGTTGGAGATGACCAGCACCGGCTTGCCGTTCAGCGCCGACTTGCCGTAGGGACGCGATGCCCAGTCGAGCGCGTTCTTCAGCACGCCCGGCATGCCGTAATTATACTCCGGCGTGACGATGACCACGCCGTCGGCCTCGGCGATGGCCTGACGGAAGGCCTGGACCTCCGCCGGGGCGTCGGGGGTGTCGATGTCCTGGTCGTAGAGCGGCAGGCGCAGGTCGCGGATGTCCATGCTGAGGCCCGCCGGCAGGGCGTCCTGCAGCCCGCGCAGGACGGCCAGCGAGTTGGAGTTGCTGCGCAGGCTGCCGGGCAGGCCCAGCAGTTTGGCACGCACCGTTGCATCGGTCATGAAGCGGTTGCCTTTCCTCTTATGGTCGAACCCGTCGATATCAGGCGCGGTTGGGGTGCGACGGGCCGCTGCCCGCCCCGGTCCGGGCGATGGAGTCGGCGATCTCGTCGAGATCCTCCGGCGTCAGGGTCAGGGTGGCGGCGTCCAGCCAGCCATCAACCTGGGCCGGCGTGCGGGCGCCGACAATGGCCCCGGTGATCGCCGGCCAGGACAGCACCCAGGCCACCGCAACGGCCGCGATGGTGGTGTCGTGCCGCTCGGCGATCGGGCCGAAGGACTGGGCCAGCGCCAGATTACGTTCCAGCGCCTCTCCGGTGAAGTTGGCGTTGCTGGACCGCCAGTCGTCGGCCGGCAGGGCCTTCGCCCGCTCCACCGTGAAGCGCCCGGTCAGCAGGCCGGCCTGCATCGGGCTGTAGACGATGACGCCGGTCCGGTGCGACAGGCACCAGGGCAACTCGGATCCGGCGACGTCGCGGCGGATTGCCGAGAAGGGCGGCTGCAGCGTGTCGACATGGCCCAGCCGCTCCGCCGTCTCCAACTGGGCGGCAGTGTGGTTGGACAGGCCGACGGCGCGGACCTTGCCTTCCGTCTTCAGGTCCAGCAGGGTCTGCCAATACTCCTCGACCGCCTCATGTTCGGCCGGCCAGTGCATCTGGTAGAGGTCGATACGCTCGACGCCCAGCCGCTTCAGCGACGCTTCCAGTTCGCGGCGGATGCTGTCGGGCTTGCCGATCCGGCGGGGCATCGCCTTGCGGTCGGACTCGTCCCACACCAGACCGCATTTGGTGAAGACATAGGGGCGCTCGGCCTCGGGGATTTCGGCCAGGGCGCGGCGCACGATCTCTTCGGAATGGCCAAGGCCGTAGACGGCGGCCGTGTCGATCCAGTTGATGCCGCGCTCCACCGCATGGCGGATGGCGGTGACCGACTGGCTGTCGTCCTGCGCGCCCCAGCCGGCGGCCCAATCCGGCCCGCCGATCGCCCAGGCGCCGAAGCCGACGCGGGTGATCGCCATGTCGGTGGTGCCGAAACGGCGGGTCGGCAATCCCGTCCTGCTGACGCCGTTGCTTGTGGTGCTCATGGTTGCCTCCTCGATGATGGCGCTGACATGGGCTTGGCGGTCCCGGCTTTCCAACAGTTCATAGGCGGATTGCACGCCGGAGGCCTGCGCGGACGATGCCGGACCGGCTGTGACCATCTTGGGCTCCGACTGTTGATCGAGGCGACGGCTACCTAATTTGAGATTACACGAAGGGTGCCCCGCCGACGCCGGCGGGCACCGAATGGATCGACGGCAGGTTCGACCGGAGCGGAGACGGGAGGCGACATGGCGACGCGGCGACTGGATCGGGAAGACCACGTCCGGAAACATCTGGCGCTGATGCTGCAGGATTGGCAGGAGCAGACCGGCCGCGACATGGCGACCGCGACCGCCGACCAGCGGCTCCAGCACTGCACCACCCTGCTGATCGACCTGCTGGGCGAGGCGGAGCGGGCGGACGAAGCCGCCATGGCCGAAAGCTGAGCTTTCAAAATTGCGAAGGAGCGGCCCCGGCACGGGACCGCCCCTTGAACTGCGGCCCCGATCCTTACTGCGGCGCCATGCGGATGGCACCGTCCAGGCGGATGACGTCGCCGTTCAGCATCTCGTTCTCCAGGATGTGCTGGACGAGACGGGCATACTCCTCCGGCTTGCCGAAGCGCTTGGGGAAGGGGACGGTGGCGGCGAGGCTGTCCTGAACCTCCTGCGGCATGTTCAGCAGCATCGGCGTGCCGATCAGGCCGGGGGCCACCGTCATCACGCGGATGCCGTTGCGGGCGAGGTCGCGCGCCGCGCAGATGGTCAGGGCGACGATGCCGCCCTTCGACGCGGCGTAGGCCGCCTGCCCGATCTGCCCCTCATAGGCGGCGACGGAGGCGGTGTTGACGATCACGCCGCGCTCGCCGCTGTCCAGCGGGTCCAGCTTCGCCATGTCGGCCGCCGCCAACCGCAGGATGTTGAAGCTGCCGATCAGGTTCACCTCGATCACCGAGCGGAAATTCTCCAGCGGCATCGGCCCGTCGCGGCCGACGATGCGCTGGGCCGGCGCGATGCCGGCGCAATTCACCGCGATGCGGGCCGGCCCATGGGCGGAGCGCGCCTGATCGAACGCCCGCTCGGCGGAAGCGCCGTCGGTGACGTCGCAGACCAGGCCCAGCCCGCCGATCTCGTGCGCGGTCTTCAGCACCGCGTCCTCGTTGACGTCCAGCACGGTCACCTTGGCGCCGAGCCCGGCCAGATGACGCGCCGTCGCCGCCCCCATGCCCGAGGCGCCGCCGGTGACGATGGCGGACAGACCTTGGATGTTCATGGCATCTCCTCCTTAATTGCGGCCGGTCCGTATGGGGCGCCGGCCTTGTGTCCAACAGGCTGTGATCGCACTTGTTGTTTGCCGGATGGCTTTGTTTACCAGATGGCCGCCCAACCATACCACACCGTATGGTGGGGACGCATCAGGGTGGCGATCCGCGCCGGCTTTGACGCCGGCGGTTTTCTCAAGAAGGGACCAGATCCCGGAGGGTTTCAGCGTCCATGACAGCATCCATTCCCACCGGCACCGAGTTGACGATCCCCGATCCCGAGCGGGTCGAGCGGGACGAGCGGCTGGTCCGCGGCCGCTTCTGGCCGAAGCTGCGCGCCAACCTGCACCGCATTCCCTTCCTGGAAGAGCTGCTGGCCGCCTATTTCTGCGCGACCGATCCGGCGACGCCCTACCGGGCGAAGGGGATCCTGCTGGCCGCCCTGGCCTATTTCGTGCTGCCGGTGGATGTCGTGCCCGACTGGCTGCTGATCGCCGGCTTCACCGACGATGCCGCGGTGCTGGCCGCCGCCATCCAGACGGTACGTGCCAACCTGACCCCGGCGCACTGGACCCGCGCGAAGGAGACGCTGCGCGCCGAGGCGGTCGGTAATTCGGAAAGGACCGGCTAACCGGCCGCCGCCCCTGTGGATTTGCGCGCCGCCTTGCGCCCGTCCGCCGCGTCGCGGTGCATGGTGTAGAGCGCAGAACCGGCGATCACCAGCGCACCCACCCACCCCCACGGATCCATGGTCTGGCCGAAGGCGAGCCATGCCACGAGCGCGGTGAAGGGCAGCCGGGCGTAATCGTAGGGCATCATCGCCGAGGATTCGGCCAACGACAGCGCTTTCGTCATCGCCAGTTGGCCCGCGGTCAGCAGCCCGCCCAGAAGCGCCAGCGCACCCAGCACGCTCCAGCTTGGCCAAGTCCAGACGAACAGCGCCGGCACCAGCGCCATCGGGGTGACCAGCAGGCCGAGAAAGGTGACGATGACCGGCGCGCTGTCCCTGCGGCTGAGCATCCGCATCTGCAGCACGGTGGCGGCGGCGGCGAGGCAGTGCGCGAACAGCGCCAGTAAGGCCAGATCGACCGGCGTGGCACCCGGCCGCAGCACAATCACCACCCCGGCGAAGCCGGCACACACCGCCGCCCAGCGCCGCAGCCGCACCCGCTCGCCCAGGAGCAGCGCCGCCCCCGCCGTTACGAACAGCGGAATGGCGAAACTGACCGATGTCGCGGTCGGCAAAGGGATATGGGCGATGGCATAGAACCAGCCGGCCATCGCGCACAGGCTGGTCACCGCCCGCGTCACATAGGGCCGCAGCCGCCGCTCCGCCAGCACCGACCGGCAGGCCGGCGCCCCCGCCGTCAGCGCCCAGGGCAGCATCCACAGCAGGCTGAACAGGTTTCGGAAGAACACGACCTCCAGCGGGTCCATGACGGTGGAGGCCCAGCGCACGGCCGAATTGCCGATCCCGAACAGCAGCGCCGACAGCAGCATGAAGCCGGCGCCCAGCAGCAGCCGGTTCGCCGGCGCCCGCAGACCGGGCCCCGCATTCATGGGCGGAGAGGCTGAGACGGTCACGGTCAGTCGTCCCTGGAGAGCCGTTTTGGTGGAAGGCGTTCGGTGGAAGCTGTTTGGGGCCAGTTGCGGCAGCAGGGTCCGGGCCGGTCCGCCGTCTGGCGCGTTAGCGCAAACACGAACCGCGCAGAACAACCCCCGCCTCCGGTGCCGAGGCGATGATCCTCCGACGATAACCGGGGTGACGCAAGCGAAATGCAACCGACCCCTACGGCTAAACTCCCGTATGACGTGTGGCTGTCTTCACAATATGGAGCCTGACTGGACCGGCCGGTGCGGCAGGCAGATGGTGAACCGAACGCCGGGGCTGGTGTTCTCCACCGTCAGGATGGCACCCAGCTGCTTGGACAGGGTGTGGATCAGGCGCATGCCCAGGCTGCGGCTGCGGCGCCAGTCGAAGTCGGGCGGCAGCCCGACGCCGCGGTCGCCGACGATCAGGCACAACGCGTCGCCATCCGACCGCAGGCTCACGGAAATGACGTTGGCGGCGTCGCGGCCGGTCCCATCCGGCAGGCCGTCACCGTTGCCGCCACCTGCTGCGCCGGCTGCGGCAGAGACCGGGACGGCGAGCGGCCGATAGGCATGCTTGATGGCGTTCATCACCAGCTCGTTGGCGAGCAGGCCCAGCGGCACGGCATGATCGGTCGGCACCTCCATCGGCTCCACCGCCAGTTCCAGCCGCCAGTCGCCGCCTTCGGAGCGGGCGGAACGCTCCAGCTCCCGGCACAGCTCGGTCAGATAGTCGTGGAAGGGGATGAAATGGATGTCGTCGACGCGGTAGAGCAGCCGGTGGATATCGGCGATGGCCTGTACGCGCCGCCCCGCCTCCAGCAGATGGTCGCTCAGCCGCGGATCGCCCACCGCCTGCCCCTGCAAGCCCAGCAGGCTGGACACCACCTGCAGGCTGTTCTTGATGCGGTGGTTGACCTCGCGCATCAGCAGGTCCTTCTGCGCCAAGGCCACGTCGCGCTCGCCGATGGTGCGCTGGAGCGACGCGGTCCGCTCGACCACCCGGCGCTCCAGTTCGCGCTGCACCTGCCGGGCGGCGCCGGCCTGCCGGAAGCCGAAGACCGACAGCGCCGCCAGCGCCAGCGCCGCCGCCGCACCCAGCCCGGCATAGGGTGCGATCAGCCGGTGCCACGCCGCCAGCACCGGAGCCGTATCCAGCCGGACGACCACATGCACGGGCCAGCTGTCGACCCGGCGATGGGCGACGATGACCGTGTCGTCGCGCGCCGCCCCGCCCTCCGGCTGCGCCTGGATCGCACGGCGGGCCAATTCCGACAGCGGCACCGGATCGGCGGCATTGTCGGGCTCGCGCACCAGAATGTCGAGATCGCCGGACCGCACCAGGATGGTCACCGGCCGATGGGGGACGTCCAGTTCCTTGTAAAATCCCGACAGATAGGACGGATCGATGGTGACAGAGGCCATGCCGCGGAAACGGCCGTCCGGTTCCGAAAGCCGGCGGCTGAGCAGGAAGGTTGCCTTGTTGGTCACCCGCCCGATGATGCGCGGGCCGATATGGGGCTGGTCCACCGCATTGCCCACCCCGCTCGCCCGGCTGTGGAACAGGAAGACATCGCGGTCGGACGCATCGGAAAACGGCGCCGGAAAGGCCAGCGTCGTCAGCCGCAGCAACCCCGCCCCATCGTTCAGCCAGATCGCATCCAGGAAGGGCAGGCGGGCGCGCTGGCCGTTCAGCTTGTCCCACAGGGCACGCGACCCGGCGATCTCGTCCCACGGGCGCCCTGCGGTTTCCTGGGCGGCATATTCCACCAGAAGGTCGGCGGCGTCGAACAGGCGGGCCGCATGTTCCGCCAGCACCCGGACGGCGGACTCGGCACGCTCCTGAGCCCCGTTCAGCGCCCGCTCGCGCGATTGCACCCCGACCACCGCAGTCACCGCCGCGAGGAACAGGAAGCCGCAGGCCGCCAGCCAGCCGATGGCCGCCTCCAGCCGCGGCTTGCGGTAGGGATGGACAATGTCCGCAGCCGGAGTCGGGCTCCCGGCGGGCTCGTCAGATGACTGGGCAGGCGGAACCATGAAAGCGGCTGTTCCTTTTCCGCAGCTGCGGATCGCCGCGCCGGACGGCGGACAAGCGGCAAGAATCGCGGAATAGTAGCGCAGGACGGACCGCCGGTAACCCTGTCTTTCGGAGACGGAGGTCCCGATGCCGGGCAGTCCTGTCCTGCCCGCTCAGCGGATCGAATCGTTGTGCAGCACCATCTCCACAGCCATCTGTGCGGCGCAGAGGTCGGCCAGCGCCGTGCCCACCGACTTGAACAGGGTGATCTGATCGTAGAAGCGCCGTCCCGCCCGCTCGCCGCGGCCGAGGTCGAACAGGTCGCCGGCGATGTCATCCACGGTCAGCAGACCGGATGCCAGCGGTTGGGCGATGTCTCCGGCCTCCACCGGTGTGCGGTCGCGGCAATCGACGAAGACGCGGGAGCGGCGGATGCAGCCGTCGTCGGCCTCGCGCATTTCCGGTGTCACCCCGCCCAACAGCTCCAGATGCTGGCCCGGCCGCAGCCAGTCGCCGCGGATCAGCGGCTCGCGCGCCGTGGTGGCGCAGGCGACGATATCGGCGCCGCGCACCGCGCCCTCAAGGTCGCCGGTCGCCTCGATCCGGAACTTCGGCCGGTGGAACCGGGCGGCGAGGCGCTTGGCCTTCTGCAGGTCGCGGCCCCAGACCAGCACATGGCGGATTGTCCGCACGGCGGTGTGGGCCTCCACCAGTTCCAGGGCGAGGGGGCCGGTGCCCACCACCAGCAGGCGCTCCGCATCCGGCCGCGCCAGATAGGAGGCGGCGAGCGCCGAGGACGCGGCACCGCTGCGCCGGGCGAGCGCCGCGGAGGAGTCCAGCAGCGCCTGCGGCACCCCGGTCTTGCCGTCGGCCAGCAGATAGACGCCCTGGGTCTGCGGCAGGTCGCCGCCGGCATTGTCGGGAAAGACCGTGTCGATCCGCAAGCCGATCGACTGGTTCACCTGCCAGGCCGGCGCCAGCAGCAGGGTGGCATCGTTGGACCCGTAGGTCTCCACCCGGTGGCGATGGGGCGGCGGAGCTTCCACGCCGGCGCGGAAACTCTGCCGCAGCCGTTCGATCAGCATGCGGTGGTGCAGGACGGAACGAAGCTCGGCGGCGCTGACCGTGCGCATGGGACCTCCTCCCGCCGATCGACACCGCCCCCCTCGCATCAAGACGGGCTGGGAGAGGGGAAAAACGACGTCCGGTTACGCCGGCCTCAATGCACCGTCGGCGCGCTGTTCTCGGCGGCCGGGACCGGCAACCCGCCGCTGGAGCCCGGCAGCGGGCCCGAAACCGGACGGGTGCTCTCGGCCAGCCGCTTCTCGGCGGCGGCGGCGCGGGCCTGCGCCTCCTTCAGTTCGCGCTCCAGATACAGCACGCGGTTGCTCTCGCGCCGGGCACGGCGGCGGTGGCGGCGCTGGCTGTTCCAGACGATGAAGCCGCCGGCCAGAAAGCCCAGCAGCAGCGCCACCAGCGCGGCCAGATAGACCGGGGTGTCGAGCGTGAAGGGCAGCGGCCACAGCGACAGGGTCACGATGCCGCGGTTGGAGATCGCGAACAGGATCGCGACGAGGGCCACCGGCAGGGTGACGATCCAGGAAATATGGCGCAAAGCGAAGGTTCCTCAAAAATGCGGCGGGGAGAGACGGCCGGCCCGGAGCTCAGTCCGTGTTCAGACGTTCCCGGAGTTGCTTGCCGGTCTTGAAGAAAGGAATGCATTTCTCGCCGACGTCAACCGATTCTCCGGTCCGGGGGTTGCGACCCGTGCGCGCGTCCCGCTTCTTGATGGAGAAGGCGCCGAAGCCGCGCAACTCCACCCGGTCGCCGCGCGCCAGCGCTTCCGTGATCTCATCGAAGATGGTGCCGACGATCTTCTCGATGTCGCGCTGGTAGAGATGCGGATTGCGTTCCGCCAGCCGCTGGATCAGTTCCGACTTGGTCATGACCGTTGACGTTCCCCCATTCGGTGCGGGCGCTTATGATCGCGGTGCGCCGCGCTTGAGCATCAGCGTGCCACCGGCCTGCCAAGGCGTCAAGCCCCACCCGTGGCGCTAAACCGTTACAGCACAACCCTTTTTCAGTCCGCCGCCTGCCCGGTCAGGGAAGAAGCAGCCTCTTGCGGACAGTGCCGTCCGCGGCAGCGGCGGCAATCTCCGGTACGGATCGTGACGGAAATTTGAAAGCGATCAACGGCTTCGCGAAAGAAATCCCGCCGGTCGGAACGCTCCGCCGAAGGGATCAGGCCCCGCCCAGCCGCGTCCCCTCCAGGATGGCGCCCTCCAGCACCGCCGACGAGCGGTCGCAGCCGCTAAGGTCGGCCAGCGTCAGGTCGCTGCCCTTCAGGTTGGTCTCGGCCAGCGAGGCGCCGGCCAGCCGCGCCCGCACCAGCGAGGCCCGCATCACCTTGGCCCCGGCGCTGACCAGCAGCATGCCCAGGTTGGCGCCGTCCAGCCGGCTGTCGATCAGGATGGCGCGGTCCAGCTTCACCCCGCGCAGGTCGGCGGACCGCAGGTCGGCGGAGCGCAGATCGGCGCCGTCGAACTGGGCCGCCTGCAACTGGGCGCCGTTCAGCCGGGCATGGCGCAGCCGGGCGCCGGTGCCCTTGGCCAGGGTCAGGATCTTGCCCGTCAGGTCGGCCCCCTCCAGGTTCAACCCGGTCAGGTCGAGCTGGCATCCCTGCTTGCCGCTGGTGCCCAGCCAGATCATGTGCTGGCGCAGCATGCCGTCCAGCTGTTCGGCCGGCAAGGCCGGAAGTTCGGCGGCGGCAGACTCTTCCGGTTCCGGTTCGGCCGCCGCTGCCTGCGGCTGCGCCTGCCGGGCGGCATGGGCCTGCTCGTCGGTGCGGATCGCCTGCTCCAGCCCGCCGTCGTCCAGGCTGGCCCCGTCCAGGATGGCGCCGCGCAGGTCGGAGCCGTTGAGGTCCGCCCCGCGCAGGTCGGCGCCGGAGAAATTGGCGTCGCGCAGGTCGGTGCGGTCCAGCCGGGCGCCGGCCAGCCGGGTGTTGGTGAAGTCGGCGGCCCGCGCGAAGCTGCCCGACAGCTTGGCCCGCGCCATGTCGGCGTTGGTCAGCCGGGCGGACGCCATGTCGGCCGGGCCGGGGTCGAACCCCACCACCTTCAACTCGCCGGCGCTGTTGCGGTTGACCATGCTGCCGTCGCGCAGGTCGACCTCCACCATGGTGGCGCCGTCCAGCTTGGCACCGCGCACGTTGGCGCCGCGCATGTCGGTGCGGAACAGCCGCGCTTCCGACAAATCGGCCCCGCGCAGGTCGGCGCCATAGAGATCGGCATGGTCCAGCACCGTCCCGCGCAGGTCGGCGTCGCGCAGGATGGCGCCGGCAAGATGCGCGCCGGTCAGGTTGCGGCCGGCCAGCGACAGGCCGGACAGGTCGAAGAAGGGAAGGTTGGCGCGGGCGCCGTTCGGGCGCCCTTCGGCGAATCGGACATGGCGCTCGCACACGCGGTCGAGCTGGTCCTGGGTCAGGCGGATGCGGGATTTGCCGTCTTGCGCCATGGCCGGTCACGCGAACAGGGCGTCGATGTCGGCCTGGGAGATCGCACCGCCGCCATCGCCGCCGCCGGGATCGGCGGGAGGCGGGGGCGGGGGCGGGGCCGGCTTCGCGACAGGGGATGGCGGGGGAGGCGGAGGCGGCGGAGAGGGCGCCACGTCGGCCGGCAGCGGTTCCGCCCGTTCCGCCACCTCGGGCACGCTGGCGAACAGCGCGTCGATGGCATCCTGGCTGACCTCCGGTCCGCCCAGCTGCGGCCCGTTCAGCAGATGGGCGTCGGGGCGGGTGTCGCCCATCTTGCGGTGCGAGGCGACCTCGCCATGGTGCTGCTCCGGGGCGACGGCCAGCCGCTCGACGCCCCAGATCTCGATCATCGTGTTCACGCGCTCTTCGATGTAGCGCAGCGTGTTGACGACCTTGGTGGTGCGCTGGCCGGTGATGTCCTGGAAGGAACAGGCGGTCATGATCTCGATGCACCACGCCTCGATCGCGTCGATCCGCTCGGCCAGATCGTCGTCGTCGCGCGGCATCGACATGGTGATTTCCTGGATCTTCTCCGTCGCGTTCAGGATGTCGGTGGTGGCGCGTTCGGTGGCGGCGACGATCTCGTCCAACTCGCCGGTCGCCGCCTCGATCCGATTGGATCCGGTGTCGGTGGCCTTCAGCGCCGCGATGTCGCTGCGCGCCTCGCGCACCACCTGGGTGATGGCGGTCAGTTCCTGCTGGATGCGCGGATCCTCGCCCGGCGCAAAGGCGGTGAAGGCGCTGGGAGAGGCGCCGCTCAGCCGGTCGACCTGGGTTTCCAGCTTGCCGACCAGCCGGTGGAAATCGTCGGAGGCGACGACGCGGCTACGCCGGTCGCGCATGCGCAGGAAGGCGCGGCCCCGCGCCGTCTGCGACAGGGCCTCCTCCATCTGCAGATACTCTTGCTCGGTCAGTTCGAGCAGTGACCCGCCGCTCATCGCGCTCAACCCGTTTTCCAGCAGCCACGCCTCCCCGCCATGCCGGGGGCTGCGCCAGCCCTGTCCTATACCACCCAATTTCTTTACCGGGAGTTTCCGCCGCCGCCACGCTATCATTCTTCCGAACGGATCGGAGTGCTGGCGGGCGTCGGCGGCGCCATGGGACGGACAGGCTTGAACCCCCTTCCCTTTTGTCCCAAATCAGCCCGGTCGATGACGGTCTTTGACAAAAATTCCCCTCCAAGAAAGGAAGAAGCCATGAAAGCGGTGGTGCGTCCGGTGGTGTTTGCGGCTGCGGTCGGGATGGCTGCGCTGGCCGGCGGCGCGCTGGTCGCACCGGCCGATTCGGCGCTGGGCCGGGCCGGGTCCGCGGTCGGGCTGGGCGCTTCGCCCGCCGCGGCGGCGCTGCCGCTGGGTGCGGTCGGCGGCGGCACCATCGCCCCGATGCTGGAGCAGGTGACCCCGGCGGTGGTGAACATCTCGGTGCTGAGCCAGGCGCCCCAGGCGGAAAACCCGCTGCTGCGCGACCCCTTCTTCCGCCGCTTCTTCAACCTGCCGGACCAAATGCCGCAGGGCCGCCCGCAGGTCAGCGCCGGGTCCGGTGTGATCGTCGACGCCGCCAACGGCTATGTCGTCACCAACAGCCATGTGGTGGAGAACGCGCAGGAGATCGCCGTCACGCTGAAGGACCGCCGCCGCCTGCGCGCCAAGCTGATCGGCCGCGACGCCGCCACCGACATCGCGCTGCTGCAGATCAAGGCGGAGAGCCTGACCGCCCTGCCGCTCGGCGACTCGGACCGCGCCAAGGTCGGCGATTTCGTCGTCGCCATCGGCAACCCGTTCGGGCTGGGCCAGACCGTGACCTCCGGCATCGTCTCGGCGCTCGGCCGCAGCGGGCTGAAGATCGAGGGGTACGAGGATTTCATCCAGACCGACGCCTCGATCAACCCCGGCAACTCCGGCGGCGCGCTGGTCAATTTCCAGGGCGAGCTGATCGGCATCAACACCGCCATCATCGGTCCGGCCGGCGGATCGGTCGGCATCGGCTTCGCCGTTCCGGTCACCATCGTCCGTTCGGTGATGGAGCAGCTGCGCGAATATGGCGAGGTGCGGCGCGGCCGGCTGGGCGTCGCCATCCAGGACCTGACGCCCGATCTGGCGGAAAGCCTGAACCTGAAGGGCGATGAGGGCGCGCTGATCGCCAAGATCGAACGCGGATCGCCCGCCGACAGCGGCGGCCTGCGCAGCGGCGACGTGGTGGTGGCGGTCGACGGCCGCGCCATCCGCAGCGCCACCGATTTCCGCAATCGCATCGGTCTTCTGCGCGTCGGCACGCCGGTGCAGTTGACGGTGGTGCGCAACGGCGGGCAAAAGTCGGTGACCGTCCGCACCCAGCGCTAGGGCCTGACCGGCAGAGGCCCGGTGCAGGGTCGCGGACAGCAGAGGAGCCACCCCGTACCGGCATGATGCGTTCCAACCCACCCCGCCGTCCGGCCGCCCCGCCGGCACCCACGCCCGGCCGCAGCGCCGCCCAGCGCCAGCGCGAAATCGCGACGCTGCTGATGCGGCTCGACGCCATGCTGAAGCAGTCGGCGGAGCTGGCCCAGACGGCGCGCGAGCGGGTGTCGGTCGGCGGGCTGGCCCGTTACCGCCGCTTCAGCCGGCGGGTGCGCGACTTCTTCGCGCTGGCGGCGCTGACACAGGAACGGCTGGACGCCGCGCCGGAGGAGATGGAGGATCTGATCGATCCCATGACCACCGCGCTGGAACGTCTGCACGCCCGCATGGTGGTCCAGTTCGTGGAGGGCAGCGCCGGCTTCTTCTCCAGCTTCGCCCGGGTGAAGGCCCTGCCCATCGGCACTCACGAGATGTGCGGGGTGGAACTGCGCGGCGTCCTGGAAATCCGCAAGTTCCTCGACGATCCGCTCTATGAGGGGGAGCGCGGGCAGGCCCTGCGTGCCGAGACCGACCGCATCGCCGCCCTGATCCGCCGCGTGATGGACCGTATCCCGCCGCTGCCCGACTTCGGCGACGAGCCCAGCATCGGCCCGCGCGGCACGCTGAACAGCCCGCTGAAGGGCCCCAACGCCCATATGCCCGCCGGCCGCAGCGTCGCCCGGCCGGCCGCGCCACGGCCGGCCGGCATGCCGCCCGCCGCCCCGCCTGCTCCCAACCCCAGCACCGAGGTCCGGTCGCTGAGCCTCGACCAGTTCGAGGACGACGAGGACGAGTGAGCGGCCAACCGGGTGGCCAAGGGGGCGGCCCAAAGGGCGCTCAAGGGGGCGGCAGTGCCGCGCCCTCGGCCGCTCGCCGCCGATGCCTCAGCGGCGATGCTTTTTCCCGTCCTCCGCGGTCAGGGCGCCGACAGCAGCGCCGGCGGCACCGCCCAGCAGTCCGCCATAGACCGCGCTGCCGCCGGTGACCGCACCGATGGCGGCACCACCGGCGGCACCGATCGCTCCGCCCGTCAGGGCACGGTTCTCGCGGTGGTTCAGGTTCGAACAGCCGCCGAGCAGAGTCGCACCGATCAGCAGCGCCATCGCCCCGGTGGCGGCCCTGGTAGTGGCCCTGGTGGTGAATGTCCGCATGGTCGTCTTCATCGCTCTATTCCTTCAAACACAGGCGTGGCCGTCGGGTGCCCTTCCCAGGCCCCTCTGCGGCCATGCTTATGTTTGGTGAGCGGCGCCGGGCGGTGCTGTGACCATTTCGAGGTAACGAAGCCACCCGTTCGATAAAACCTACTTCGTTCGCGTAAGAATGATCTGCGAAGACGACGGGGAATGGACGGCAAGACTTCCCGGAGCCAAAACGATCTTTTTCCCTGTTTTCAATATGGTTACCAAAGAATGTGGTAAGACCATTTGAATTGTTTCCGTTCGACAACAAATAATTACAACTTTCCGAATGAAATTTCGGCGCGACTTGGTTAGGACATTGCTTTCCCTTTGAAGCATCGTGCTCATGGGGAGACAGAGATCGGCTCCTTGCGCGGGCATGTCGAAGCCACGCAAAGAAAGGCCGGCACAGGGAAGAGCAGAGATGACGTTCAACGACAGACACCACGACAACGGCCGCCCACCCGACCGGAACCAATCCTCCGCCCACTCCAGTCCAATGGGCCGGATCATCGAGATGGCGTTCAGCGGCCTGTGGGTGATCAAGCGGCAGGGTGTGCTGACGGAGGTCGGCGGCCGCCTCTATTGGCCCGACCGCCAGTCTCTGGAGCGGGCGGCGGTCCAGGCCGGCATTCCGCTGTCGGACGTCGTGGTCCATACCGGACGCCTCGACGCCGACTCCCGATAGAGGGACGGGCTCCACCCCTTCCGGGGGATGGAACCGCGACGAAGGGACAGTTGCACGGGCAGGGGGCTTCTTCCAATATCCGGAGTGCGGACAAACATCTGGTGTGGACTGTCCACAATCTCCGTTTCATTGAGGCCCATGGAAGACATCGACCGCCAAAGAACGCTGGATTATTTCGAACGGCTGGGGAAAAAGCGCGTGCGCCTTTATACCGCCATCGACTGCGAGCGTTTCCTCGGCGACTGGCAGGTCCGCGAGTTGGCGGACCAGTGGCTCGATGCCAAGAATGCGGAAGACACGCCGCAGCCGCTGTGGCGGCGGCTGCTCTCCGACCGCCGCTGACGCTTCGCCCTCCCCCTGTCCGGCCTACGCCCGCTCCGGAAACAGCCCGAGCAGCCCGTCGCGCGACGGGGCGCAGACGCCGCGTTCGGTGATCAGGCCGGTCACCAGCCGGGCCGGCGTCACGTCGAAGGCGTAATTGGCGACCGGACTGCCGTCGGGGGTGACGCGCACCGTCTCGATCCGGCCGTCGGCGGTGCGGCCGGTCAGTTCGCTGACCTCGCGGCCGTCGCGCTCCTCGATGGGAATCTCCCGCACGCCGTCGGCGATGGTCCAGTCGATGGTCGGTGACGGCAGTCCGACATAGAAGGGCACGCCGTTGTCGTGGGCCGCCAGCGCCTTCAGATAGGTGCCGATCTTGTTGCAGACGTCGCCGGTCGCCGTAGTGCGGTCGGTGCCGACGATGCACAGGTCGACCTTGCCGTGCTGCATCAGATGGCCGCCGACATTGTCGGCGATGACGGTGTGGGAAACGCCGTGATGCTTCAACTCCCAGGCGGTCAGGCTGGCGCCCTGGTTGCGCGGGCGCGTCTCGTCCACCCAGACATGCAGCGGGATGCCCTGCTCGAAGGCGGCATAGACCGGGGCCAGCGCCGTGCCCCAATCGACCGTGGCGAGCCAGCCGGCATTGCAGTGGGTCAGCACGTTGACCGGCTCTCCCGGTGTTTTGCGCTCCGCCTTGGCCCGGATCAATGCTGCGCCATGCAGGCCGATGGCGCGGTTGATCTCGACATCCTCGTCGGCGATGGCCGCCGCTTCCGCCTCGGCCGCATCGACGCGCTGCGACTCGGGGAGAGGCTCCAGCAGGCCGCGCATGCGCTCCAGCGCCCAGCGCAGGTTGACGGCGGTCGGCCGGGTCGCCAGCAAGATCGCGCAGGCGCGCTCCAGCCCCCGGTCGCTCGCATCCGCGCGCAGGGCCAGCGCCACGCCATAGGCCGCGGCGGCGCCGATCAGCGGGGCGCCGCGCACCAGCATGGCGCGGATGGCGTGGGCGGCCTCCTCCAGGCTGGTCAGGCGGACGACGGCGAAGTCATGCGGCAACCGGGTCTGGTCGATGATGGCGACGGTTCCCCCGCCTTCCGGCCAGATGGTGCGATAGGCCGTCCCGTCGATTCGCATAACACCATCCTCCAGCTACCCGCCATTACACCTGACAAAGCAGGATGACTTTGTCGGCACCTCACAATAGGTGGTGGCCGCTGCCGCTTCAACACGGGTAGCGTTCGGCGGAACAGTCACCCGCCGGGCGGTGTTACCGTTTCCGGCCAAGCATGAATGGCCGCACCCCCACATGGTTTCCGATACGATGCCGTTGCGCGCGCTGCGTTCCCAATCCTCCCCGCTCTACCGGCTGCCCGGTTCGGCGCTGGTCCTGATCGCCTGCACGGCGGCCGTTCTGCTGACCGTCGGGCTGTCGGCCGTCTTCGCCTGGCGCGACCGCAACGAGGCGGTGCAGCAGGCGACCGGGGTCGCCGGCAACATCGGGCTTCTGGCGGCGGAACATGCCGCCCGGCTGATCGAGTCGGGCGACCTGCTGCTGACCCAGACGGCGACCCTGGCCGGCGCGGCCGGTACACCGCTGCCCGACGATCAGGCGACCCGCGACCGCATGGCCCTGCTGGCGGCCAGCGCCCCCCACATGGTGGGGCTGGAGATCCGCGACGCGTCCGGCGCCCTGCGCCTGTCCAGCCTGCCGGATGCGCCGCCCACCGCCGCACCGGCGTTGAGGCCCGATGGCCGGGCCATCGGCGACGGCCGGATGGGCGGCCGGGCAGTGGTCACGCTGGCGCAGCCGCTTCCTGGCAACACGCCGCGCGGCTGGGCGGTCGCCGGTCTGGATGCCCGGGCCTTCCGCGACGTCTACCGCGCGCTCGACGTCGGCTATGGCCACAGCATCTCCATCCTTAAGCGGGACGGCACGCCGCTGCTGCGCGAGCCGGAGGGCGGCGGCACCATGGGCGGGCGCAAAGGCGACGACGATACGGCAAGCCACGCCGATGACATCACCGTGACGCGCCCGATCGGCGACACCGGCCTGTCGGCGGTGGTGACCATCGCCACCGGCAGTGTTCTGCAACGCTGGACGGAGCGGCTTTGGATCTACGCCGCCTTCGCCGCGGCGGCCTGCGCCACCGTGGCGGTGATCGGCGCGCTCGCCATCCAGCGGGCCCGGCGCGAACGCGAGGCGGAGGACGCCCTTCAGCACGCCTACGACACGCTGGAGGAGCATGTCCACCAGCGCACCGCCCAGCTGGAGCGCGCCAATGCCCAGCTGGAAGCCGCGGTGACCGACAAGGAGGTGCTGCTGAAGGAGGTCCAGCACCGGGTGAAGAACAACCTTCAGGTCATCTGCAGCCTGCTGCGCCTGCAGGCGGCCCGCATCGACGAGCAGGCCCGCCGCGGCTTCGACGAGAGCCTGCGCCGCATCCAGACCATGAGCCTGCTGCACGAGCTGCTCCACCGGTCCGACGAGCCGGCCCACATCAACTTCGCCGAAGCGCTGCGCCAGATGTGCGACGGGCTGGTGCGTTCCGACAATCCGACCGCCGCCCGGCTGGAACTGGAGACGGAGGATTGGATCGTCGATGCCGACCGCGCCACGCCGCTGGCCATCGCCACCAGCGAACTGGTGTCGAACGCGCTGCTGCACGCCTTCCCGCACGGCCATCCCGGCACCGTGCGCGTGATGCTGGAGCGCGAGGAGAACGGAATGCGGCTGATCGTGCGCGACAACGGCGTCGGCCTGCCCGCCGGCATGCCGAGCCAGCACAAGCGGCCGAGCCGCGGCGGAGCCGGCAGCGGGCTGGGCCTGAACCTGGTGCAGGCCCTGTCGCATCAGGCCGGCGCCACGCTGAAGATCGAGCGCGACGGCGGCACCATCTTCACCCTGACCATCCCCAACCTGCCGGTCCGCCAGCAGGCCAGGAACGCGGCGTAAGGCGGGAAGCGGCCGGAGCCCGAACGGAAAGGGCCTCCCCATCCATCCGACGGGGAGGCCCTTTATGACTCATGCAGTCAAAGCCCCTCTCCCCTTGCGGGAGAGGGGCATTCGAAATGGAGCGGCTACTCCAGCATGCTGCGCAGCATCCAGGCGGTCTTGTCGTGGATCTGCAGGCGCTGGGTCAGCAGGTCGGCGGTCGGCTCGTCGCTGCCCTGCTCGGCCGCCGGGAAGACGCTGCGAATGGTGCGGGCGGCGGCCTCGTGGCCTTCGACCAGCTGTCGGATCATGTCGTTCGCCTTCGGAACGCCCACTTCCTCCTTGATCGAGGCCAGTTCCGCGAACTGCGAGAAGCTGCCCGGCGCCGGATAGCCCAGCGCGCGGATGCGCTCCGCGATCTCGTCCAGCGCGGTCCACAGCTCCGTGTACTGCGTCATGAACATGGTGTGGAGCGTGTTGAACATCGGCCCGGTGACGTTCCAGTGGAACGAATGGGTCTTGATGTAGAGCGCGAAGGTGTCGGCCAGAACCTTGTTCAGCCCTTCGGCGATGGATTTGCGGTCTGCGTCCGAGATCCCGATGTCGATCTTCATCTTTCGATCCTTCTTGTTGGGTCCTGCATCATACCCCGGCGTTGGCACGGCCGTCACCGGCCCCCAACCCGCCGTCCGGGACATCAGCTTGGGCGCGGGCGAATGGTTTCAAGGCTGATGCGACCAAACTTCGCGGGCAACCCTCGCGGAAGACAAGGCAGACCAACGAAAGGAGAGTGGCAGGACCGGCGCCCTCCTCACCCTGCCCGCAGCCGCCCGATGAAGTGCTTCACTTCGCGGCTCAGCGTCACCGCCTGCCCGTCGAGCAGCTCCGCCGCGCGCAGGACCTCGCCGGCGGCGCTGCCGGTCTCGCCGGCGCTGGCGGAGACGGTGGCGATGGTGCGGGACACCTCGGAGGTGCCGGCGGCCGCCTCCTGCACGTTGCGGGTGATTTCCCCGGTGGCGGCGGCCTGCTGTTCCATGGCGCCGGCGATGGAACCGACGATCTCGTCGATGCCGACCACCGTCTCGCCCACCCCCCGGATGGCGGCGACGGCGGCGCCGGTCACCTGCTGCATGGCGGCGATCTGGGTGCCGATGTCCTCGGTGGCCTTCGCCGTCTGGTTGGCGAGGTTCTTCACCTCGCTCGCCACCACTGCGAATCCCTTGCCGGCCTCCCCCGCCCGCGCCGCCTCGATGGTCGCGTTCAGCGCCAGCAGGTTCGTCTGCGCCGCGATGGAGTTGATCAGGCCGACGATCTCGCCGATACGGTGGGCGGCGTCGGACAGGCCGACGACATGGCCGTTGGTCTCCTCGACCGCCCGCACGGCGCCGCGCACCATGTCGAAGGAGCGGCGGACCTGTGCGCCGATCTCGGCGATGGAGGCCGACATCTCCTCCGTCGCGGCGGCGGCGGTCTGGACGCTGGAGCCTGCCTGGGCGCTGGCGGCGGCGACGGTGGCGGCCTGCCGGTTGGCGCTGTCGGCGCGCTCCAGCATGCCGGCGGCATTGCTGCGCACCTGATGGGCGCCGGCCCCCACCTGCTGGACCACCTCGGACACGCGGGCCTCGAACAGGTCGGCCAGTTCCCGGATGGCGCGATGCTTCTCCGCCTCGGCCTCCGCCTTCTGGCGCTGCTGGTCGGCGGTCAACCGCTCCACCTCGCGGGCGTTGGTCTGGAATACCTCCAGCGCGCGGGCCATGGCGCCGATCTCGTTGCGCATCCAGCCGCCCTCGACCTCGCCGTCCAGCTTGCCGGCGGCGAGATCCGTGGTGGTGCGCGACAGTTGCTGCAACGGCCTTGTGATGGAGCGGGCGAGCAGCAGCCCCGCTGCCATCATCGCCAGCAGCAGCCCGCCCATCACCAGCGCGAAGTCGCGCCGCGCCGCGGCGGTGGCGTCGCGGGTGGCCTGGGTGGCGGCGGCGGTGGACCGGCCGATGGCGGCCTGAGTCTCCATCACCTTTGCGGTCAGGGCCGCGAACTGGGTGTCGGTGTGGGCCATCATCGGGATGCCGATCAGGCGGTCGATGGCCGCCATCTGGTTCATCTCGTCCACCGCCTTGGCATAGGCGCCGAGCCGGACCGACACCTCGTCCAGCATCGCGCGCTCCGCCTCGGTCAGCGGCAGGGCGCGCAGTTCCGCGATCGCGGTGCGCGCCTTGCCCAGGTTGGCGGCGATGGCATCGCGCATGGCCTGGAGCTTCGCCTCCTCGATGCCCGACCCGGACAGGGCCAGATGCCGCGACACGTCGCTGTGGATGACATGGGCGATGGCGACCAGCCGGTCGATACGGCCCAGCCGCTCCGCCGCCACGCTGTGGATGCCGTCCACGGCGGTCAGCGCCTGTTCCGACTCGCGGTCGGCCAGGACCAGAGCCGCCACCGTCAGGACGATCCCCATCAGGGGCGCAGCGAACACCCGGCCCGCCACCGACAGGCCCGACAGACGCGCAAAGACACCGCCGCTCATCCTCATTCCCCCATCAGCGTCGCCGGACGGTCACCGCGTCACGCGGCGGCCGTCATTTGCCGTCGTCACTTGTAGATGCCGACATAGGCGACCAGTTCCTGGCCGGGCACGCGCTTCACGTAGGTGATCTTCGGCTCGATCTTGTTGCTGGCGGGATTCAGCCAGCGGTACTCGACCCAGCCCTCGCCCTTGTCCTTGGCGACGGCCAGCACGTCCTGGACGATGTAGCGGCCATCCGGGTCCTTGACGTTGATGACGCTCTGCCCGACGCCGGCCGGACGCGGCGGATAGACCTTCCACACCCCGGCGAAGTCGATGACGTTGACGTAGATCTCGCCGTACTTGAACGGACCGTCGGCGTTGAAGGCCTTGGTGGCCTCGTCCAGTCCCTGGGCGGCGATCAGGTCTGCCGCCTTCAGGGTGATGGACTTCGCATCCTCCTGCGTCGGCTTGGCCGCCTGTGCCGCGGCGGGGGTGGACAGCGGGGCGGAAACGGCAGTACCGGCGGCGATCAGGCCGGCAACCAGCAAACGAAACCACAGGCGCATATGCATGTTCCCCAAGGACTGGAGGCCTGCCGGCGGACGCCGGGCGGCCCGTCGATTGTTGTCCGGCCGTCGTCGCTTTTGCGCGCAGCCATTTTCGGATCAAGCTACTAGCAGAAGGTTTCATGCATTTGTCCGCCCCATTTCGTCGCGGTCATATCGCATTGCACCATAGCAATATTGCGGCGAACTCTCCGCCGCACACATCTTTGAGACGTATTCTATTTAATTTGAACGCCTTAGCCGCGCAGGCCGCCGATCGGCACCGGAGTTGGCATGGCTGCCGCACACCGATGCGGCCTATCGACGCATTGAACGCACCCTCCCCTGCCATGCCTGCGCTGTCGAATCCCCGGTGCAGACAGCGGCTGCGTGACGGTTTGCCGCCCCTTTTTTCCATCGACAGCCGCGCCGTTCCGGTGGAGCATCGAAAGTCCGATGCGGGCGTTCCGCCGGCCCCGGACCTGATGCGCCATCGCCGCACCCGTCCGCCGCCGCCCGTCGCCCCACCCGGATGTGCCTGTCTAGAGCCACACGCGAACGGGCCGCCACGGCGGCCGGCACCAGCGCCCCATCCCCGGCGCGGCCCGGCCAGGACGGCCCGAAGCTTCCACGGGAGGTGTGAATGCCGCATACGCAAATCCGGACGGCGCGCTGCGCGGCGCTGGTCGGCCCCTATCTCGCCGGCAAGACGACGCTGCTCGAAAGCCTCCTGTTCGCGGCGGGGGCCGTCACCCGCAAGGGCAGCGTGCGGGACGGCAACGCCGTGGGCGACACGTCGCCGGAGGCGAAGGCACGGTCGATGAGCACCGAGCTGAACGTCGCCTCCTTCGATTACCTGGGGGAACGCTGGTCGATCCTGGACTGCCCCGGCTCGGTGGAACTGGCGGGCGAGGCGCAGGCGGCGCTGATGGCCGCCGACATCGCCATCGTGGTGGCGGAGGCGGCGCCGGAAAAGGCGGTCCTGCTGGCCCCGCTGTTCAAGGTGCTGGACGACCACCGCATCCCGCATCTGCTGTTCATCAACAAGATCGACACGCTGGGCGACCTGCGGGTGCGCGACGTCGTCGCCGCCTATCAGGAGGTCTCGACCCGCAAGCTGGTCCTGCGCGAGGTGCCGTTGCGCGAGAACGGCCAGATCACCGGGCTGGTCGATCTGGTCAGCGAACGCGCCTGGCGCTTCAACCCGCACAAGCCGTCCGATCTGGTGGCCCTGCCCGACAGCGTCCGCGACTGGGAAGCCGAGGCGCGGCAGGCGATGCTGGAATCGGCCGCCGACTTCGACGACGCCCTGCTGGAAAAACTGCTGGAGGACATGGCCCCCGACAGCGCGGAGCTGTACCAGACGCTGGCGCATGAGTTGGCCGACGACCTAATCGTCCCGGTCTTCTTCGGGTCGGCGGAGAACGACAACGGTATCCGCCGCTTGCTGAAGGCCCTGCGCCACGACGGGCCGGAGGTCGGCGTCACCGCCGCCCGCCTCGATGTCCCGTCGGATACGACGGCGACAGCCCAGGTGGTCAAGACGATGATGGGCTCCCATGCCGGAAAGCTCAGCCTCGCCCGCATCTGGCGCGGCACCGTCACCGACGGCATGACGTTGGGCGGGGAACGGGTGTCCGGCATCTTCCAGCTGTTCGGCCGCGACCAGACCAAGGTGCCGCAGGCGGCGGCGGGCGATCTCGTGGCGCTCGGCCGGCTGGAGAAGGCGGCGACCGGCGACCGCCTGACCGAGAAGGCCAATCTCGGCCCGCCCGCCGACTGGCCGGCCGCCGTCCCGCCGGTGCATGGGCTGGCGTTGCGCGCCGAGAACCGCAATGACGAGGTGAAGCTGTCCGCCGCCCTGCAGAAGCTCCGGGAGGAGGACCCGTCCCTGACGCTCGACCAGTCGCCTGAAACCGGGGAGCTGGTGCTGTGGGGCCAGGGCGACGTGCATCTGAAGCTGGCGATGGACCGGCTGCGCAGCCGCTTCAACGTCGCGGTGAAGGGCCAGCCGCCGCAGGTTCCCTACAAGGAGACGATCCGCAAGAGCACCGGCCACCACGCCCGCTTCAAGCGCCAGACCGGCGGCCACGGCCAGTTCGCCGACATCCATGTGGAAATCAGGCCGCTGCCGCGCGGATCGGGCATCCAGTTCGAGGATGCGGTGGTCGGCGGCGCCGTGCCGCGCCAGTACATCCCGGCGGTGGAGGCCGGCGTGCGCGAGGCGGCGGTCCGCGGCCCCCTGGGCTTCCCGGTGGTCGACTTCGCCGTGCGGCTGACCGGCGGCCAGTTCCACGCCGTCGACAGTTCCGACATGGCCTTCAAGACGGTGGCGCGGCAGGCGATGGCCGAAGCCCTGCCGGCCTGCGAGCCGGTGCTGCTGGAGCCGATCCTGACCGTCACCATCGCGGTGCCCAGCGCCTTCACGCCCAAGGTGCAGCGTCTGGTCAGCGGCCGGCGCGGCCAGCTGCTGGGCTTCGACACACGGCCGGGCTGGCCCGGCTGGGACGAGGTGAAGGCGTGCATGCCGCAGGCCGACATGCAGGATTTGATCGTGGAACTGCGGTCGCTGACCTTCGGCGTCGGCAGCTACAGCGCAGAGTTCGAACGCCTGCAGGAGGTGGTCGGCAAGGCCGCCGACCGCGCGGTGGAAATCCGCAAGGACATGCTGGCGGTGCAGTGAAAGCCTGTCCCCTTCACCGCTCCGGCATCGGGCGGTGAAGGGGACTGAACCGTCGATCGGAACGCGAGAACCCTGCCAGATATCGGAAGGCCAAGTCTCAGCCTCTCGAAGTCTCAGCCCTTCAAAATCAAGGCGATCATGATGCCGGCAAAGCTGAGGATGGAGACCGAACCGACGATGATGCTGGCGAGCATCTGCGCCGAGATGTAGGAGCCGGCGACCGTACCGGCGATCCGTGCCACTCCGTCACGCCCACCCCCAGGTGCATTTGCACCGGGGTGCCCGCAGGATGGGCAAGTCGGCGCTTCAGCGGAAATCTTGTGCCCGCACGCAGCGCAGGGGACCAGAGCCATTCCGTTCCTTCCCATTCTTCGACGCACCAGGATTGCTCTTTCCCACATAGAGCGAAGAACGGAGCATTGCAGCTTCTCTTTAGGCTAAGGACGCCGTGACCGCACCCGGCGGCATGACGGTAAGGGTGGCCCTCGCTTCCGCCCACCAAAACGAAAAGGGCCGGCGCCTCACGGCGCCGGCCCTTTCCTTACTCACTCACCGCGGCGGTGCGGTCAGCGCAGGTTGCCGCAGGCGCGCTGGATGCGCTTGCACGCCTCTTCCAGCGCTTCCGTCGAGGTCGCGTAGGAGATGCGGAAGTGCGGGGCGAGGCCGAAGGCCGACCCCTGGACGACGGCGACGCCTTCCGACTCCAGCAGATAGGTTACGAAATCCTCGTCGGTCTCGATCACCTTGCCGTCCGGGGTCGTCTTGCCGATAGTGCCGGCGCAGGACGGATAGACGTAGAAGGCGCCTTCCGGCTTCGGGCAGCTGATGCCGGTGGCCTGGTTCAGCATCGACACCACCAGATCGCGGCGCTGGCGGAAGGCCTCGCCACGCTCCTTGATGAAGTCCTGCGGACCGTTCAGCGCCTCGACGGCGGCGGCCTGGGCGATGGAGGTCGGGTTGGAGGTCGACTGGCTCTGGATGACGCCGATGGCCTTGATGAGATCCTTCGGGCCGCCGGCATAGCCGATGCGCCAGCCGGTCATCGCGTAGGACTTCGACACGCCGTTGACGGTCAGGGTGCGGTCGTACAGCGACGGCTCGACCTGGGCCGGGGTGACGAACTCCAGGCCGTCATACAGCAGGTGTTCGTACATGTCGTCGGTCATGACCCAGACATGCGGGTGCTTGACCAGCACGTCGGTCAGCGCCTTCATCTCGGCGCGGGTGTAGGCGGCGCCCGAGGGGTTCGACGGCGAGTTCAGGATCAGCCACTTGGTCTTCGGCGTGATCGCCTTCTCCAGGTCGGCGGGCTGCAGCTTGAAGCCCTGCTCGGCCGGGCAGGAGACGAAGACCGGCGTGCCTTCCGCCAGCTCCACCATGTCGGGATAGCTGACCCAGTAGGGGGCCGGGATGATGACCTCGTCGCCCTGGTTCAGCGTCGCCATCAGGGCGTTGTACAGAACCTGCTTGCCGCCGACGCCGACGGTGATCTGCTCCGGCGTGTATTTCAGGCCGTTCTCGCGCTCGAACTTGGCGCAGATCGCCTTCTTCAGGGCCGGCGTGCCGTCCACCGCGGTGTATTTGGTGTCACCGGCCTCGATCGCCTTGATGGCGGCGGCCTTGATGTTGTCGGGGGTGTCGAAGTCCGGCTCGCCGGCGCCCAGGCCGATCACGTCGCGACCGGCCGCTTTAAGTTCGCGGGCTTTGTTGGTCACGGCGATGGTCGGCGACGGCTTGATGCGCGAGAGACGGGACGCGATAATCGACATGGCGGCGGGCCCCCTCAGGGCTATGGTGACGGTGTGGCGGAGACGTCGTGCGACGCCTGCCCCTCCGGGTGGAAGGCGCGAGGCGGGACCTTACTTCCGCTCCACCCCGGTTGCAAGGCCGGTCGGCCGGTGAAAACCGCCCGGTTCCGCGGATTTTCCACCCTGTGGCCGCTCCGTACCGGCGCATTGACCAAGCCGTATCGGGTCATCGTCGGCGCGCAGCCTTGCGCGGCTCCACCGGTATTCCCGACATCCTTCGGATGGAGCCTGCGAAATTACCAAATACCACCCTCACCATGCGCAGCATAATTTCTTACGATACAAATGAATACCATGATGGTCCAAAACATTTCATTCCTACTTCACTTGACATTTTCGGCCTAACCGTGTGTAAAGTCTGGCGTGGGGAACTGAATTCAAAGAAGGGATAAGAACCGTGTTTTCCCGTATAGTGCTTGCGGCCTCGGCCGCGCTGATGCTGACCGGCGGCGTCGCTTTCGCTCAGGACGTCATCCAGACCCGCAAGGCCGGGTTCGAGGACTACAAGAAGGCGATGGGCGAGATCAAGGACGCGGTGGGCAAGGGCGATCTGGCCGCCATCGGTCCGGTGGCCGACCGCATCGACGCCTTCGCCGCCAAGATCCCCGGCCTGTTCCCGCCCGGCTCCGACAAGGGCAAGACGGCGGCCAAGGAAGTGATCTGGGCGAACTTCCCGGACTTCACCGCCAAGGCGCAGGACACGCAGACCGCCGCCAAGGCGCTGAAGGTCGCCGCCGCCTCGGGTGACAAGGCCGCGACGGGCACTGCGTTCGGCGCCATGGCCGACACCTGCAAGGCCTGCCACCAGCGCTACCGCTCCGAATAAGCGGCAGCTCCGAAGGACGCCGGCCAGACGGAAAAAGCCCTTCCCCACCGACCTGGGGAAGGGCTTTTCCATTACCGGAACCCTGCCCGAGCCTTTACTTGAACACGGGCTGCGGCGTGGCCGGCGTGCTGGCCGGCAGCAACGGATACTCGACGCGCGGCTGCTGGCCGGTCAGCGTCGTCAGGAAGGCGGTGATCTTGTCGATCTCCTGGTCGGACAGGGTGGCGCCGAGCTGGCTCGACCCCATCACCGCCACCGCCTGGCGCAGATCCCACACCTTGCCGGAATGGAAATAGGGGGCGGTCAGCGTGACGTTGCGCAGGGTGGGCGCGCGGAAGACATATTCGTCGTCGGCGGTCTTGGTGACGGCGAAGCGGCCCTTGTCGCCCGGCGGCAGGATCTCCGCCCCCGGACGGGTCACGACGCCGAAGGGGAAGTAATCGTGGCCGCCGACATTGACGCCGTTGTGGCAGCCGGCGCAGCCCTTGTCGATGAACAGCTCCAGCCCGGCCTTCTGCGTGCCGGTCAGCGCGTCCGCCTTGCCCTCCAGATACTGGTCGAAGGGAGAGGCGGGGGTGGTCAGCGTCGCTTCGAACGCCTCGATCGCCATGGCGACATTGTCGAAGGTCACCGGATCCTTCTCGTTCGGGAAGGCGTCGGCGAATTTGGCCTTGTAGGCGGGGATGCTGTTCAGCACGGCCATGACGCGGTCAGGCGTGCTGTTCATCTCCACGCCGGCCTGGATCGGCCCCTTGGCCTGGGCCTTCAGGTCTTCCGCACGGCCGTCCCAGAACTGGGCGACGTTCAGCACGGCGTTCAGCACGGTCGGCGCGTTGCGCGGACCCTTCTGCCAGCCATGGCCGACCGAGGTCTCCAGCCCGTCGACGCCGCCGAGGCCGAGATTGTGGCAGCTGTTGCACGAGAAGATGCCGCTGGCCGACAGGCGCGGATCGAAGAACAGCATCTTGCCGAGTTCGATCTTCTCGCGCGTGACCGCATTGTTGCGAATCGCCGGCAGGGTGGCGGGCAGCGGCTTGAACATTTCGCGCGCACGGCCCATCAGGGCGTCGCCAGCCGCGGGCGGATCGGCGGCCGGTGCGGCACCGGCGGTCGCGGCAAGGATGCCCAGGGCTGTGGCGGTCCCGATCAGCAGGCCTTTCAGCGCTGCGGTCGGGCGATGTCCGGATTGTGCGTGCATGGCTGGCTGTCCCCCGGCACGGCCGACATCCTCCACAACCTTCGGCTTCAATCAGGCAAAGGTCGATCGATCCCGGAAGTCGGGCCGGCGTCATTGGTTCGTTGAGGTTTGGCTCGGATCAATCTGGAGTCATTCTAGACAAGCAGGCGTCCGGCCATAGACGACGAGTTGTCGCACACAACCAATGGCATATGGCTGCCCCATGGGAAAAACGCCCGGGGAAAACGCCCGGCGAAGACGCGGGATCAGCCGGCGGCGCGCAGCACCAGAAAGACCAATCCAGCCGACGCGACCAGGATCGCCAGCGCCAGCGCCGCCGGGGCACGCCGCGGTTCCGACGTCGCGACACGGCCGGGCAGACTCTTGCGGCCGGTCACCATCGGCCGGATCAAATTGTCCCTCTTGATCAGCAGGTAGAAGAACACGGCCACCACATGCAGACCGATCAGCACGAAGATGCCGTTGGCCAGCAGGCGGTGGACCGAACTCAGCGCCGCCACCGTGGCGCCGGAGGCCATCGGCACCAGCGGACCGTCGACCAGGATGTCGTCGCTGGTGAACAGGCCGCTCGTCGCCTGGACCAGCAGGATCAGCAGCAGCGCCACCACCATCAGTGCGCCCAGCGGGTTGTGGCCCAGGGTGAAGGCGGCTTCCCCACCTGCCCGCGATCGCTTCAGATAGTCCAGGATGGCGCCCGGCCCCTTTACGAAATCGGCAAATCGCGCGGTCTGGCTGCCCACCACGCCCCAGCCCAGCCGGAACAGCACCAGTATCAGAACTGTTTCCCCCGCCAACATATGAATGGAAAGCATACCAAGCTCGGCTGACAGAATCGCGACAGCCACCGCGGCGACCAGCCCCCAATGAAACAGCCGGGTCGGCAGGTCCCAGACCCGAACCTCACGCCCATGTTTCTCCCGAGTCGCGGTATGACCACTTGCCATCGCTCGATCCTCGCAGTGTTCAGCCGTATTTTCGGCGCTTGTCATCTGCGGCAAAGGGACGGATTCTTTGTCCTGATCCTGGAAATGCCGCAGTCCCGTGGTGGCATCGGTCGAATGGCCTGTCAACAGGCTTGAAGCACCGCCCGGCCGGCGGATATGAGAATGCGACGCATCAGCCGGCCTGCCGGCGCAAAGACAGCCGTAATTCCCCTTCACCCCCGGTTACAAGGACTCAAAGGCCATGCCCGACAAACAGCTCCTCCACCTCGTGTTCGGCGGCGAACTCGTGCGTCCGGACACGGACCAGTTCGTCGATCCGTCGAAGCTGCACATCGTCGGCATCTTCCCGAGCTACGAGGACGCCTACAAGGCATGGCGCGGTGCCACCGGCCAGACCATCGACGACGCCCACACCCGCTACTACATCGTCCACCTGCACCGCTTCCTCGATCCGGCGGCGGACGATCACAAGCACTAAAGCCTTCGAACCGGCGCGCGGCGGGTGAGACCCTGGTGCGGGGAACCGCCCGCCGCGCAGCGGCGTTGACCGGTCGATGACCGTCTATTTCACCTCCGACACCCATTTCGGCCATGGCGGCGCCCGCGGGCGTTTCCGCCGCCCCTTCGACTCCATGGCCGAGATGGACGCGGCGATGGAGGCCAACTGGAACGCCATCGTCGGCCCCGAAGACGAGGTCTGGCACCTCGGCGACTTCGCCCTGCACATGCGGCCGGACGCCATGGCGGATCTGCTCGGCCGGCTGAACGGCGCCAAGCACCTGGTCGCCGGCAACAATGACGGCACGGCCACGCTTGCGCTGCCGGGCTGGGCCAGCGTGCAGCATTACGCCGAACTGACGCTGGACGGCGTCGATCTGGTGATGTGCCATTACGCCTTCCGCACCTGGAACGGCATGCACCGCAAGGCGCTGAACCTGCACGGCCACAGCCACGGCCAGTTGAAGCCGCAGCCGCGGCAGATCGACGTCGGCGTCGATGTCTGGAATTTCCGTCCCGTCACCCTGGCCGAACTGACGGTCCCGCGTCCGCGGCGCAAGAAGGCGCCTGAGGACCAAGCTCCCTCCTGACTACGCGGTCTGGCGCAGCCGCTCCGTCAGCAGGCCGCAGGCGGCGTCCGCCGGCACCGGGCGGCCGGTCAGCCAGCCCTGCACTTGGGTGCAGTTGTGGTGGCGCAGGAAATTGGCCTGCTCGGTCTTCTCCACCCCTTCGGCGACCACATGCAGGCCCAGCATGTCGGCCATGGCGATGATGGTGGACACGATGCCGGCGTCCTCGCGCTCGTTCGGCACGCCGTTGATGAAGGAACGGTCGATCTTCAGCGTGGTGATCGGCAGCCGCTTCAGATAGCTCAAGCTGGAATGGCCGGTGCCGAAATCGTCCACCGCCACCCGGATGCCCATCGCCTTCAGCGCCGCCAGCACGCCCAGCGCATGGTCGAGGTCCTGCATCACGGCCCCCTCGGTGATCTCCAGCTCGATCAGGCCGGGAGGCAGGCCATGACGGTCGATGATGCGCTGGAAATCATCGGCGCTGCGGTTGCGCAGATGCTTGGGCGAGATGTTGACGGCGACCGGGACCGGCTCCATGCCCGCATCCAGCCACTCGCGCATCTGCCGGCAGGCCTCGTCCAGCACCCAATCGCCGAGCGGGACGATGAAGCCGGTCTCCTCCGCCACGGGAATGAACTCGCCGGGCGGGATCATCACTCCCCGCTCTTGCCCCTCCCCCGGCTTTTCCCAGCGCAGCAGCGCCTCGAAACCCTCCAGCGAGAAGTCGATCAGCGACACCTTGGGCTGGTAGTGCAGGCGGAACTGCTTCAGCGCCAGCGCCGCGCGCAGGTCGCCGTCCAGCGCCAGCTGACGCCGCGCCTGTTCGGCCAGTTCGGGGCGGAAGAAGGCATAGCGGCGCCCGCCCATCCGCTTGGCGGCATAGAGCGCCGTTTCGGCGGCGCGCAGCAACGCCTGCGGGTCCATGATGTCGCCCGTCGCGTCCCAGCCCGCCGCACCCGCCAGATTGTCGGGGTAGACGGCGATGCCCACCGCCGGGCGGACATAATGTTCGCAGCCCGGCAGGGTGACCGGAGCGTCGAAGGAATCGAGGATGCGTTCGGCGATGGCCGCAGCCTCCTGGGCGCCGCCGATCTCCTCGATGATCACGGCGAAATCGTCGGTACCGATGCGGCCGACCGGATCGTCCGGGCGGACGGCGGCGGCGACCCGCCGGGCCACCTCCTGCAGCAGCGCATCACCCGCCTGATGACCCAGCGTATCGGTGATCAGCTTGAAGCGCGACAGGTCCAGGCACAGCACGGCGAAGGGGCGGCGGTTGCGATGGCTGCGCTCCACCGCCGTCTCCAGCAGCGATTCGATCATCGCCCGGTTGGGCAGTCCGGTCAGCCGGTCGCGGGTGGCCAGCCGCATCAGCTCGCGCTCATGCCGCAGCCGGTCGGTCACGTCGGCCAGCGCGCAGACGAAGCCGCGGCGCCCCCGCACCACCAGCGGCGAGACGCTGAGCGAGGCGTCGATGCGGTCGCCGCCTCCGGGACGTTCGATCCCCAGCGCATGCTCCCGCACCGGCGCAGCAGTCGCGGCGTCACCGATAAGGTCGACGGCCAAATCGGCCAGCAGCGAATCGATCCGGGCGCGGTCGGGGGCAGCGAACAGGCTCGACAGCGGACGCCCGCGCAGGTCTTCGGCTGGAACGCCGAGCAGGGCGACGGCGGCGGGATTGTGCTCCTCGATCCGGCCGCGGGAATCGACCAGCAGGATCGCCTCGCTGACATTGTTCATGATGCCGGCCAGCCGCTCGTCCCGCTCGATCAGGGCGATGGCGGCGCGGCGGAAGAACTCCATGGCGCGGGCCATCGCGCCGAACTCGTCGCGACGCTCGCAGCCGGGGATGTCGATGTCGGTCCGCCCCTCCGTCAGCAGGCGCATGCGGTCCGACAGCATTTCCAGCGGGCCGACGACATGCTGCGACAGGAACAGCGATCCGGGCCAGCTCAGCACCAGCAACACCGCCAGGAACAGCAGGAATCCCGACGCCTCCACCAGGAAGGCCCGGTCGAGATCGCCGACGTCGCCGGCGGCGGCGATGGCCCAGCCCCAGGGCTCGAACCGGCCTTCGGCGGTCACGGAGCGATCCATCGGCGGCCAGCCGGGCGGGACGATGCCGTCGGTGAAGATCGTGACATGGAAAGGCTTGGCCGCCAGCGCCCGCAGCGCCGTCCGCGCCCGGTCGCGCGCCTCCTCGGCCGACATGGCGCCCGACGCTGCCGACCGGTCCAGATCGCGCAGAAGCCCGCCCGCCGAATCCACCAGCGCGGCCGCGACCTGTCCACGTTCGGCGATCATGCCCTGGCGCAGCAGGTAAAGCGCCGGGATCGCCGCCATCAGGCAGCCGATCAGGCCGATCCAGGTCAGCCAGCGAATTTTGCGGCGCAGCGTCATCGTGCCTGGCGTCGCTCTCTTGTCCGTTAGGTTAACGGACGGTTAGTCATTTGTGGAAAGTGGCGACTTCATTTCAATCGCGCAATGCAATTTTTTCTTCGCATGCGCAACAGACAGCTGTCCAACCGATACGAAGGTTGCAGGCTGCGACGCTTTGCCCCACAGGCAGCATTATTACCGATCGTGGGAAGAGATGTTTCAAGCGGACTTGCCCGGCCATCTCCTTCCACAAAAGCGGAAAGACGGCCGGGCAAAAGGCGATCGGCGTTGACGGTCAGAGCCTTACCGGTCCGGTCCTCGGCTCATCCCTGGCTGGGATAGAGCCGCTGGAAGCCTTCGGTGACACGGGCGATCAGTGCCGGGTCGCGGTCGCGCCAATAGCGGGGATCACGCATCAGGGTGCGCAGTTCCGCCTCGCCATCCCCGCCGCCGGGGCGGGTTCCCGCCATCGACAGGGCGGACGGCTCGCTGCCGGTCATCATCGAATAGAGCGCCATGACACCTTCGTAGGAGGTTGCCAGCCCTTCGACCGCGGCCGGCGGCAAGGTCTTGCCGGCCCAGCCCAGCAGCTGCCGCGACACCTCGCGCCAGCGCTCCTCGCCGCCGAAACGGGCGACCAGCCGTTCGACCTCCCGTTCCGCCTGGAACTCGGCGGCGACGGTCTGGATCAGCGGGACCATCCGCTCGGCGGCAAGGTCGTACAGAAGCTGGGCCTGCGCCGGGGTATAGCCGGCCTCGAACAGGCGACCGTTGATCTCCGGGTCCGGCTGGAACAGCCCATGGTCGCAGGCAATGCAATAGCCTTCCGCCGACTCCGGCGCACCCATCAGACGGCGAAGCTGCGCCGGATCGATGTTGGACAAATCGATGCTGGCCGGATCGAAGGACACGGGGTCGGGAGGCACCACGGCCGACTCGGCCGGCTGCTGTTGGGATTGGGAAAGCCGGCGCTCCAGCTCCAGATAGGATTTCAGCAGCGCCTCGACGCGCAGCGCGCCGGTCTTGGGATCGCGGAACTTCTCGGGAATCGGCAGCGGCGGGACCGCGGCGGCAGGCGGGGCGGCGGGTGCGGCGGCGGGTGCCTCGGTCAGCAAAGTGTCGGCCATCATCAACTCCTGCAGGATGGGGAAAAGGGAAAGGACATGCCGCCGGTTCAGCCCGCCCGCCCGCGCGCGACCAGCGCGAGGATGGTGGCGACCAGTTGGCGCTGTCCTTCGAGGTGGCGCAGAGCCGCCTCCGGCGCGTCGGCTCCCAGCGCGCGGTCGAGCGTCATCGCTCGCAGCACCGCCAGCACCCGCGCGCCGTCGCCCCCGGCGAAACAGCGGGCGAAGCTGGGCGCCGGATCGGATTCGGACGCCGCGGCGGGGATCGGACCGGTCAGGGGCGGCGCCTCCAGCCAATCCCAGCCGGCCCGTTCGACCATCGGCGGTTCAGCCATTGGACAACTCGGCATCGGGTGCCGCACCATTCGAAACCGCGGCATCGGGTGCCGCCGCGGGTTCCGCCCGCATCAGCTTGGCCGGCACACCGAAGGCCTCGCCCAGCCAGCGGGCGGACGCCGCCGCGTCTACCGCGGTCTCCGCCTCCGGCCCCAGCGCCTTGACGCTGTCCAGCCAGCGCAGGGTCGCCTGGACGTCGCGCTGCGCCTGCGCCTGGGCCAGCGGGGAGCGGTGCTGCAACTCCACCAGACGGCCATCCACGGTGATGTCGGGGATCTCGCCGCGCCGTCGCAGGATCGCCACCGCCCGCAGCAGGAGCGGCGTCATCAGCTCCGCCTGCAGCCGGCCATAGGTGGCGCCGAGCAGCCGGGCCATCTCCACCGAACGCTCCAGCACCTCGGTCGCGGTCATGCGCGCCGATTCCACCGGCCCCAGCCGGTCGACCAGCAGCGCGTGACGGATGCGCCCGCGCAGGTCGTCCAGCACCAGCTGAGACACGTCGAAGCGGCCGGGGTTGGCCAACGGCGTCAGCCCGGCCGACCCCATCGCCTTCGGGATGATGGTGCCGGGCACCAGCCGGACGGTGGCGGGATTCAGCACCCCGTCATCCTCCGCCTGCCAGATGCCGGTGACGGCGATGGAGGCGTTCTTCAGCACCAGCTCCACCACCTTGTTGGCGGTCTTGATGTCGGGCAGTGCCTTCATCACCGGCGAACGGCCATAGGTTTCCCCCGGCGCCTTCAGCCAACGGAAATTGACGAAGGGCGACTGGGCGAAGCGTCCCTGCGCCAGCCAGGACGGCTCGGCCAGCCCGCTGTCCAGCACCACCCCCCAGCGATAGGCCGTGCCGTCGGGCAGCACCGCCTCGACCAGGGGGAAGCGGCTGTCGGGTTCGTCGGCCGCCTGTTTGCGCAGTTCGTCGGGCAGATCCGCACCGGGGAAGCGCCGGAGGATCTGGGCCAGCGTCGCCTCGCTGCGCCGGAAGGTGGCGTCCAGCCGGCCGTCCGGCCCCTCTTCCAGCACCGCTTCGGCCAGCGGCACGGCGGTGAAGCGCAGGCTGGACGGGGCGCCGGGTGCGGCCTCCTCCATCAAGAGGCTGGCGGTGCCGACGGTGACGAGATCGAGGAAGGCCTGATGGACCTCCACCGCGAAGTTGGAGCGGTCGAAATGGGCCTGGACGATCCCGGCGGCTCGGTCGAGCAGCGGAGCGATGCGGTCGCGCTCCGCCCCCACCAGTGCCGGACCGGGTTGGAAACCGAACCAGCGCGACCAGGGCGGCGTCAGTTCCGACAGCAGGCTGGCGGCCAGCTGTTCCACCGCATCGGGGGCGGTGCCGTCGAACAGCCGGTCGACGCGCCGCTCGCCCGGCGTTCCGCCGCCGCGGAAGGGCCGGCCGTTGGGCAGCGCATGGTCATAGCAGTCCTGCCAGTGGCTCTCCCAGACGGCCCGGCTTTCGCGGGCGCCGCGGTAGCGCTCCAGCAGGGCTTCCGGCTCGGACAGGTCCTTGCTCTGGCGGGCGGCGGGCTTCACGGCTGCGGATGCGGGCATTCGCGGGTTCCTCCGGTCAGGTGGCGGTGCAGTTGCCAGGGGGTCAGCACCCAGCGGGCGCGCAGGCCGATCAGGCGCTTGACCGCCTCGACGCAGGTGAAGGGTCCCCAGGGGGCGGGGCCGTCGGGGCGGCGCAGCGGGGCGGGATCCACCGTCATCCCCCGGGCGCGGTACCAGCCCGGCAGATCGAAGTCGGCCGGCAGGTCCAGCACCGCCACGTCGGTGAAGCCCGCCAGCGGATCGACCGCCACCCAGCGCCGCCCGTCGTTCAGCAGGGCCAGGCAATGGCGGAAACCCGGCTTCAGCAGCCGCAGCCACCACAGCGGCGCCTCCCCGCGATAGACCACCCAGGCCGCCGTCCAGGTGGTGGCGGTCAACGCGCGATCCCTTTCTCGCGCAGGGCCGGGGCGATCACCTCGAAGGCCTCCTGCCACAGGGAATGGGCGCGCTGTTCGCGGAAGCGGTCGGGCTCCGGCGCGCTCTGGCGGCGGCCGTAATGGACCAGCACATGCAGGTGGTCGCGCAGCAGCTTGCGCGTCCGGTACAGCCGGTCGACCACGCGCAGCACGTCCTGCGGTTCGCAGGGCCGCTCGACCAGCCCGCGCCCGGCGACGATCCGCGCGCCGGCCGCCTTGGCATCCTGCGCCTGCACCGCCCAGAACCACGCCTCCTCCGCCCCGGCGAAGGGCTCGCCATCGGCGCGGTAAGGCTCGGCCTGCAGCCGAACGACGTGGGACAGGCGGGTGGCGGGCAAAGCGGGGGCGGCCGGACTCAGCATGCTGGTCTCCTTGCGGCTTTGGATTCTTGAAAGAGAGCGGCGCCGGGCCAGGATTGCGGCCGCGCCATCTGTTTGCGTTATGTTCCGGCCGATGAGCGCGGTCAATAGATTTATGAAAAAGTTCCTAGGGACGCTGTCGCCACTTTATGAGATTATCGTCCCATGCTGAAACATACGGACATCTGGCGGGCCATCGACCGCCTCGCGGCACAGCACGGGCTCTCCGCCTCCGGGCTGGCACGGCGCGCCGGACTGGACCCGACGACCTTCAACAAGAGCAAGCGCACGACCAGCGACGGCAAGCTGCGCTGGCCATCGACGGAAAGCATCTCCAAGGTGCTGGACGCCACCGGCGCGTCCCTGTCGGAATTCGTGTCGCTGGTCGGCGACGGCGCGGGCACCACCCCGCTGCAGCGGGTTCCGGTGATCGGCTATGCCCAGGCGGGTTCCGCCGGCTATTTCGACGACGCCGGCTTCCCCGCCGGCAGCGGCTGGGACGAGCTGCTGTTCCCCAGTCTGGGCGACCCGCATGCCTATGCGCTGGAGATTTCCGGCGACAGCATGGAACCGGTCTATCGCGACGGCGACACCATCATCGTCTCCCCCGCGGCACAAATCCGCCGCAACGACCGCGTCGTCGTCCGCACCAAGGGCGGCGAGGTGATGGCCAAGCAACTGATCCGCGAAACCGCGACCAAGATCGAGCTTCTGTCGATCAACCGCGCCCACTCCGACCGCATCATCCCGATGGCGGATGTCGCCTGGATGGCGCGGATCATCTGGGCGAGCCAGTGAGGGTGCGGGGATAGACCTCGCTTTTGTCGACGTTAGACCCCCACCCTAACCCTCCCCCGCCCAGCGGGGGAGGGTTAGGGTGGGGGAAAATCCTTCTCCGCACGCCAACCCTTCCTAGGAAATTTTCCCTTTACCGCCCACCCCGGCAGGCGCTACCGTCTATTCCATGGATCGCGCCGCAAGCCTGGACAGCCTTCACCGCACCCATGACGCCCGACCGCCGACGCCCGAGCTGCGCACTGCCCTGCTCGGCGGCGCCGCCCGTGCCAACGCCGTCAAACGCGCCGCAACGCTCCGCCTGCACAGCACGCTCGCGGCCGAAGCACGCCTCGCCACCGCCCGGCGCCGCGGCGCATTGACCGCCGCGACATGCCGGACCGATGCGTGGCTGGCCCGTCTGGCCGCCACGCTGGCCCACCACCGCCGGGCAGCGGTTGCTCTGCTCGATCAGCGGAACGCGTATTCCCAGTAAAGCGCCCGCGCCCGCTGGAAGATCGGACCGGCCGCGAAACTGCGGTCCTCCACCTTGGTCACCGGCACGCATTTGGCGTGGTTGCCGGTGGAGAAGACCTCGTCGGCCTCCAGCAGATCCTTGGGCGTCAGGGTGCATTCCTCCACCGTCACGCCGTCGCCCCGCAGCAGGGCGATGACGCGCTGGCGGGTGATGCCGTTCAGGAAGCAGCCGTTCGGCACCGGGGTGCGCACCACGCCGTCCTTGGCGATGAAGATGTTGGACGTCGCGAACTCCGCCACATTGCCGATGGCGTCCAGCATGATGGCGTTCTGAAAGCCGCGCTTGCGCGCCTCGGTCAGCGCCAGCCCGGCGTTGGGATACAGGCACGCCGCCTTGGCCTCGGTCGGGGCCATGGTCGGGATCGGGCGGCGGCGGGTGGAAATGCAGGCGGCGAAGCCGGTCGGCTGCGGCAACGGGTCCTCGTAGATCGACAGGACGAAGCGCGTGCTCTCCGGCGCCGGGGCGACGAAGCCGTCATCGGCGTAGAACATCGGGCGGATGTACAGCTCCGCGTCCTTGGGGAAGCGGCGGATGCCGTCCCAGCACAGCTCCTCGATCTCGCCGGCGGTGACCATCGGCTCCAGGCCCAGCACCTGGGCCGAACGGATGGCGCGGGCGCAGTGCAGATCCAGGTCGGGGGCCACGCCCTGGAAGGCGCGCGCGCCGTCGAAGACCGTCGAAGAGAGCCACAGCGTGTGGGACAGAGGTCCGACGATCGGCGGATTGCCCTCCACCCACTCGCCCTGGATCCAGCTCCACGCCTGGCCTGCCATGCCGCCCATGATTGGTCCTTCCCTAGGATAGAAATGTGTTCGCCCGCTGGGCGACGCCGGTTCGCGCCGCCCATTGGTGGTTCGTCGTCGTTGGTGATCTCCGAAGAGCATACCCCCTCGCCGCCGCCGGTCAACCGGTCCGCACGCAATTGTCCCGTGCGAGGGAGCGGATTGCGGATTCGCCCGTTGATAGGGAAGAGCAAGCGACCGCCAACGACCAGCAGAGGGGAAGCATCCCATGCCGATCACCGCCCCCGGCCTCAGCGCCGCCCCGTCCATCCTGTCCGGCGGTCCATTCCCCGGCCCGCACGAGGATACCCCCGTCGTCGACGTTCCGGTAACCGACGCTCCCGACCTGCCCGACCCCGGCGGCCCCGGCACCACCGACAGTCCGGCCCCCGGCAACGATCTGCCGCCGTCGCGCCCGACCGACCCGGACTTCGTCTGAGGCCGCAAAACGAAAAAGGCGCCCCCGGAGGGACGCCTTTTTCCTTGTCGCAGACGCTGCCCGCGATCAGCGGCGCACGACCATCAGCTTCTTGATCTCGGCGATGGCCTTGGCGGGGTTCAGACCCTTCGGGCACGCCTTGGTGCAGTTCATGATGGTGTGGCAGCGATAGAGACGGAACGGGTCCTCGAGGTTGTCGAGGCGCTCGCCCGTCATCTCGTCGCGGCTGTCGACGATCCAGCGATAGGCCTGGAGCAGGATCGACGGGCCGAGGTAACGGTCGCCGTTCCACCAGTAGCTGGGGCAGGAGGTCGAGCAGCAGAAGCACAGGATGCACTCGTAGAGGCCGTCCAGCTTGGCGCGGTCCTCCGGCGACTGCAGCCGCTCGCGGCTCGGGGCCGGCGACTGCGACTGCAGCCACGGCTTGATCGAGGCGAGCTGGGCGTAGATGTGCTTCAGGTCGGGGACCAGATCCTTCACCACCGGCATGTGCGGCAGCGGGTAGATCTTGACGTCGCCCGGAACCTCGTCGATCGCCTTCAGGCAGGCCAGCGTGTTCGTGCCGTCGATGTTCATCGCGCACGACCCGCAGATGCCCTCGCGGCAGGACCGGCGGAAGGTCAGGGTGCTGTCGACCTGGTTCTTGATGTAGATGATCGCGTCGAGGATCATCGGCCCGAACTTGTCGAGGTCGACCACATAGGTGTCGACGCGCGGGTTCTGGCCGTCGTCCGGGTTCCAGCGGTAGATCTTGAAGCTCTTGGCCCGCTTGGCGCCGTTCGCGACGTTGACGGTCTTGCCGACGCCGACCTTGGAGTTGGCTGGCAGGTTGAATTCAACCATGGCTGATTTCCTTTATCCGGCGGGCCTTAGTACACGCGGGCCTTGGGCGGGAAGACCTCGACCTCGTCGGTCAGGGTGTACATGTGGACCGGGCGGTAATCGATCTTCGTCTCGCCGTTGTCCGCGACCCAGATGACGGTGTGCTTCATCCAGCCTTCGTCGTCGCGGTTCGGATAGTCTTCACGCGCATGCGCGCCGCGGCTTTCCGGACGGTTCTGGGCGGAATGCAGGGTGGCGACCGCCTGACCCAGCAGGTTGTCCAGTTCCAGCGCCTCGACCAGATCGGAGTTCCAGACCAGCGAACGGTCGGAGATGGCGATCTCGCCCTTCTTGGCATAGACCGCGTCGATCTTCTTCACGCCCTCGTCCAGGACCTCGCCGGTGCGGAAGACGGCGCAGTTGTTCTGCATCGTCCGCTGCATGTCCAGCCGCAGGTCGGCCGACTTGATCGAGCCCTTGGCGTTGCGGATGCGGTCGAACCGCTCCAGCGCCTTGTCGCAAGCATCCGGCTTGACCGACGGGGCCTTGCCCGGCTGGACGATCTCGGCGGCGCGGATGGCGGCCGCACGGCCGAACACCACCAGATCGAGCAGCGAGTTGGAGCCCAGGCGGTTGGCGCCGTGCACCGACACGCAGGCCGCCTCGCCGATCGCCATCAGGCCCGGCACCACCTGGTCCGGGTTTTCGGCGGTCGGAGACAGCACCTCGCAGTGAACGTTGGTCGGGATGCCGCCCATGTTGTAGTGGACGGTCGGCAGAACCGGGATCGGCTCTTTGGTCACGTCCACGCCGGCGAAGATCTTGGCCGTCTCGGCGATGCCGGGCAGGCGCTGGTGGATGATCTCCGGCGGGAGATGCTCCAGGTGCAGGTGGATGTGGTCCTTGTGCTCACCCACGCCGCGGCCTTCGCGGATCTCGATGGTCATCGAGCGGGACACGACGTCGCGCGACGCCAGATCCTTGGCCGACGGGGCATAGCGCTCCATGAAGCGCTCGCCGTTGGAGTTGGTCAGGTAGCCGCCCTCGCCGCGCACGCCCTCGGTGATGAGGCAGCCGGAGCCGTAGATGCCGGTCGGGTGGAACTGCACGAACTCCATGTCCTGCAGCGGCAGGCCGGCGCGCAGGATCATGCCGCCGCCGTCGCCGGTGCAGGTGTGGGCCGAGGTCGCCGAGAAATAGGCGCGGCCATAGCCGCCGGTCGCCAGCACCACCAGCTGGCCGCGGAAGCGGTGCAGCGTGCCGTCGTCCAGGTTCCAGGCCAGCACGCCCTTGCAGACGCCGTCCTCCATGATGAGGTCGAGCGCGAAGTATTCGACGAAGAACTCCGCCTCATGCTTCAGCGACTGCTGGTAGAGGGTGTGCAGGATGGCGTGGCCGGTGCGGTCGGCGGCGGCGCAGGTCCGGTAGGCCTGGGTCTTGCCGTACTGCGCGGTCATGCCGCCGAAGGCGCGCTGGTAGATCTTGCCTTCGGGCGTGCGCGAGAAGGGCACGCCGTAGTGCTCCAGCTCGATGATCGCCGGAATGGCCTCGCGGCACATGTACTCGATGGCGTCCTGGTCGCCCAGCCAGTCCGACCCCTTCACGGTGTCGTACATGTGGTAGCGCCAGTCGTCCTCGCCCATGTTGCCGAGCGCGGCGGAGATGCCGCCCTGCGCCGCCACGGTGTGGCTGCGGGTCGGGAACACCTTGGTGATGCAGGCGGTCTTCAGGCCCTTTTCGGCCATGCCGAAGGTGGCGCGCAGACCGGCGCCGCCGGCGCCGACGACGACGACGTCATAGGTGTGGTCGATGATGTTGTAGGCGGTCGCCATGGTCGTCAGGCTCCGATGAAGATCTTCACGACGGCCAGCACGCAGGCGGCCGCCAGGGCGAAGGACAGGAACTTGACGCCGATGATCAGCGCCATCTTCTGCCATTCGACATGCACGTAGTCCTCGATGACCACCTGCAGCCCGGACTGGGCGTGGTGGAAGGTGACCACGGCGGTGAGGACCATCATGACGGCCGAGAAGGGCGACTTCATCCAGGCGACGAAGGCGGCGTGGTCGGCACCCAGATGGCCGATGACCCCGAAGACGAACCAGACGGTCAGCGGGACCAGGGCGATCGCGGTCAGGCGCTGTGACCACCAATGTTCGGTGCCGTGCTTGGCGGAACCCAGACCGCGCGCGACCTGCAGCGGCGAACGGAGGGTCTTGCTATTGGACGCCATGTCTTATCTCCTCACCACGCGGCCAGGCCGACGATCCAGGTCAGCACGGTCAGCACCGCCGTCGCGCCGAGGACGACCTTGTTGTTGCGGTCGGCGTCGGTCAGTTCGAACGACTTGCCGGCGTCCCAGACCAGATGGCGGATGCCGTTGCACAGGTGGTAGTACAGCGCCGCCGTCCAGCCGAACATCAGGAGCAGGCCGAAGAAGGAGCCGATGAACCCCTGCGCGCGTGCGAACGCCTGCGGACCGGCGGCGGCGGCGACCAGCCACCAGACCAGCAGAAGCGTGCCCACAGCCAGCCCGACGCCCGTGATGCGGTGCGTGATGGACATGACTGCGGTCAACGGGAGTTTATAGACTTGAAGGTGCGGGGAGAGCGGCCGACCGCTGCCGTTTGCCATTGCGTCGTCCTCTGTTCGCGGCCGGGCGCGGCGCAACATGACGATTGCCGCGGCGGCTGGGTGGTGCGTGCCCTTTTGGGACGGCTGTCCGTCCTATTGGTTGGCGCAATGAATTACGCTCCCGCAGCAGCCGAGTCAACGGCGGGGGGTGGCCGAAAGTGCTGGTGTGACGATTTTGGCGCAGCGCGGGAAGTGGCTGAAAAGAAACGGCCTTCCAGTCCTGTGGTAATACCAGCGAATGGGGCCAGTCGGAGGCTGTCCAGCTTGAGCCGCCGCTACTTGTCGAAGCGGCGCACGTTCTCGACCATCATCGAGTACATCTGCGTAATCAGTTCCGCCGGACGAAGACGGCCGAACGGAATGTTGTCCTTGGCCCATTCGACCAAGCCCGGCGGCGGCTTCACCGGCGCCACCTCGTACCCCGCCTTCTTCAGCGCGGCGGTCACCGCCTTCGCCTGCTTGGCATAATCCTCGTTGAAGAAGGACTTGTCGGCGTCCTTGATCGCCTTGGCGATGATGTCCTCGATGGGGGCGGGCATGCCGATGCTGGGGCCAGGGCTGTTGGCGGAAGTGCCGACACCCTGTCACAGCACGGCGCGGTCCGCAATTGCCCCGCGCAGCGGCGGGCTGCTTCTTGGAAAGCCTTGATATGAAGAAGAGATGGACGGCGATTGCCCGGATTTCAACGCCTGCCACATGGATGTCAGCCATTCCCCAAGTCATGGAGATTGACGATCCGAAAGCAAGAACAAGACCTTGAAATCCGGGTCAATCCTGCCCGGCGACGCCGGTGCCTAACAATTCGCCTTCACGACGCCAGCGCCGCGTCCTTCTCCGCGATGACGGCTGCGATGGCGGCGCGTTCGGCGGCGGTCATGCGCAGGCTGGCGCTCTTCAGCTGGCCGCAGGCGGCCATAATGTCCTCGCCGCGCGGGGTGCGGACGGGGCTGGCGTAGCCGGCATTGTTGACGATGTCGCCGAAGACCTGGATCGCCCGCGCGGTCGACCGCTCGTAGGGAGCGCCCGGCCATTCGTTGAAGGGGATCAGGTTGATCTTGGCCGGGATGCCTTCGAGCAGCTTCACCAGCGCCCGCGCATCGGCCGGCGTGTCGTTCACACCCTTCAGCATCACATATTCGAAGGTGATGCGCCGGGCGTTGGACAGGCCGGGATAGTTCCGGCAGGCCTCCATCAGGTCGCGCAGCGGGTATTTGCGGTTGATGGGCATGATGAGGTTGCGCAGCTCGTCGGTCACCGCGTGCAGACTGACCGCGAGGTTGACGTTCAGCTCCTCGCCGCAGCGCTCCATCATCGGCACGACACCGGAGGTCGACAGCGTGATGCGCCGCTTGGAAATCGAGATGCCGTCGCCGTCCATCACGATCTTCAGCGCCTTGGCGACGTTGTCGTAATTGAACAGCGGTTCGCCCATGCCCATCATGACGATGTTGGACAGCATGCGCCCGTCGGGCGGCGCCGGCCATTCGTTCAGCATGTCGCGCGCAAGCATCACCTGCGCCACGATCTCCGCCGAATCCAGATTGCGCACCAGACGCTGCGTGCCCGTGTGGCAGAAGCGGCAGGTCAGCGTGCAGCCGACCTGGGAAGAGACGCAGAGCGTGCCGCGATCCTCCTCGGGAATATGGACGCTCTCCACCTCCTGCCCGTCGGGCATGCGCAGCAGCCACTTGCGGGTGCCGTCCGCCGATTTCAGGTCCTTCACCACCGTGGGCCGCGCCACGATGTAGGCGTCGGCCAGCTTTTCCCGCACCGGCTTGGCCAGCGTGGTCATCTCGGCGAAATCGGTGGAGCCGCGGTGATAGATCCAGTGCCAGAGCTGGCGTGCCCGGAACTTCTCCAGGCCGACGGCCAGCATCTCGGCTTCCAGCTCTTCGCGGGACAGGCCGACAAGGTTCTTGCGTCCGTCGGCGTCGGTCGCCGGCAGAACGAAGGCGGAAGCATGATTTGAGGCGCTCATGGCCCCATTACATAGGGCCATGAGCGTGCGGAGTCAAAAGACTCGAGGGGAAAAACCCGAGTAAACCGCTGCGGCGATCAGCGCTTCACGCCGCAGGCCTCGTTGATCGCATCATAGGCCTGCCCGACGCCGGCCAGGCTGTAGGTGTCGGTGGTCTTCGTGCCGCGGCCGGACACGCCCTTCACCACCATCTGCCTGCCGTCGCGAAGCGCCGCCGTCACCGCGCGGTCGCTCTCGGCATCGCGGGCCCAGGCGGTCTCGCCATCGGTGAACAGCTTGAACTCCTTGCCATCGACCGAGACCTCGGCTTCGCTGCCCTTCTTGAACGGATAGCCGACGATGATGCTGACGACGTCCAGGGTCTTTTCCGACGGGCGGTGGGTGACCAGCGCATAGATGTCGCCGCGCTTGGCCTTCGGCTCCGTCTTCTTGGGCTGGCTGGAGATGTAGCAGACCTTCTGCCCCTTCTCCTCGAACGCGAAGGCGTTCCAATCCTTGAAGGTGCCGAGATGGCGCGGGTCGGCGGCGGCGGCCGGCGCGGCAGTCAGGCCGGCGGCAAGAAGCGCGGAGAGGACAGAACCGGCAAAGGCGGCCCCGGCAAATCGGCGGACGGCGTTGGGAAGCAACATCGGTCTTGCGTCTGCTCGTTGTTGGTCCGTGGGGTGCGGGCGGACACTACCCCAAACGGACAGACCATTCCAAGACCGGCAGGCCTGAACCGGCCCGTTTCTCACAGCCGGCAGTGCACGCCACGTGACATTTCGACACGCTTGAGGACAATGAGCGGTCACAAACTTGCCGCTGGCGTAACCTGAGGTTCACGCTATACCTGCGCCCGGCATGAACGCGACGGGGACTGGCATGGCCAAGCTAATGGTGGTGGATGACGATCCGGTCACGCGCAACCTGATCCGCACGATCCTGACCCGCGATGGTCATGAACTGACCCTGTGCGCCAGCGCCCCGGAAGCCATCGGCATCCTCTATGTGGAGAAGTTCGACCTCGTCCTGACCGACATCATCATGCCGGACCATGACGGGTTCGAGGTGATACAGGCCGCGCGCACCCTGCGTCCGGAGATGCCGGTCGTCATCCTGTCGGCCATCGAGGACAAGGTTCCGTCCGAGTTGGCCGCCGCCGCCTTCGCCAAGCTGGGCGTGACGCGCGTCATCTCCAAGCCGGTCAACCCGACCCTTCTCGCGTCGGAGGTGGTGGCCGCCCTCGTCGCAGGGTGAGGGCGCGGGCTGACATTTCCGGTCGGGCGGTACGGCACGGCGCCGCGGGCGTGGTTACATCGTCGCAGGCATGGATATCGCCGGCCGACCTTTCGTCATCGGTTGAATGAATGTCCGTATGGGATTACTTTGGCGGACGCGCAGCACGCACGCGCAACCGCTGAGAATGCCATGCTCCACGACGATGCACGGCCGGAGATGGCCGGTCCGGTCGCCAAGCCGCCCTTCAAGGTCCTGGTCGTCGATCCCGACCCGTCGCTGCTGGCGACATCCCGGTCGGCGCTGGACGGGCTGTCCATCGAAGGCGCCGGCATCGCGCTGCTGGGCGCCGCCTCCGCCGCCGAGGCGCGCAACGCGCTGCAGCAGCATCCCGACACCGCCCTGATCCTGCTGGAGATTGCGCTGGAAAGCGAACGGGCCGGGCTGGATCTGGTGACCCACCTGCGCCGCGAGCTCGGCAACCAGCGCACCCGCATCCTGGTCTGTGCCGGCAATCCCGGGATGACGGCGGAGGATGAGGCGATCGCCGCCAACGACGTCGGCGACTGGCGCGTGAAGGCGGAGCTGACGCCGCGAGCGCTCCGTGCCGCCGTGGCCGGACAGCTGCGCACCTTCGCCAGCCTCCAGGCACTGGCCGCCGGGCGCAAGGGGCTGGCCCGCATGCTGGTCGCCACCACCGGCCTCCTGGAGATGCGCACGCCCGACGTGCTGTTCCCCAACATCCTGCCGCGCGTGGTCGGGCTGCTCGGCATCGGCCACCATGCGCTCCTGTGCATCCAGGGCGACACGCTGCCGCGCGACCGCAAGATCCGCGTGCGGGCCTCCACCGGCCGCTTCGCCAAATGGAAGGACGTGGAGGTTTCGGCGCTCGGCGAACCGCGGGTGGAGGCGGCGCTGGAACGGCTGTCGCCCAGCAGCGAAACCATCATCGAGCCGGATTTCTGCGCACTGCGCCTGCGCGCCAACGGCGGCATCACCGGCATGATCTATGTCGAGGGCCGCAACGACGGCACCGCCCGCGAATGGCAGCTGCTGGAGTTGTTCCGCAACAAATGCTCAATCGCCTTCGAGAACGCCCTGCTGATCGAGGAGCTGAACACCTCGCAGAAGGCCACCGTTCTGGCGATGGGGGCGCTCGCCGAATACAAGGACAACGCCGCCAGCGGCCATTTGCAGCGCATCGAGAGGCTGGTGGGGTCCATCGCCCGCGAGCTGCACCAGCGCGGCAAGTTCGGTGACGAGCTGGACGCCGATTTCGTCGAGAAGGTCGGGCTGGCCGCCCTGCTGCACGATGTCGGCATGCTGAGCGTATCGGACGAGACGCTGGGCATGCCGGGCGAGCTGACCGGCATCGATATGCAGATGATCCAGCGCCACACCGAGATCGGCCACCGCATCCTAGCCGAGGCGGCAGTGCCCCTGCGCGGGCGGTCGCTGCTGTCGATCGCGGCGGAGATCGCCCGCTACCACCATGAACGCTATGACGGGTCGGGCTATCTGGAAGGGCTGAAGGGCAACGCCATCCCGATCGGCGCCCGCATCATGGCGGTGGCCGACGTGTTCGATGCGCTGATCACCAGCCGCCAATACCGCGGCGCATGGCCGGTGGAGGACGCGATCTCCTGGATCGTCGAGCGGGCCGGGCGCGACTTCGACCCCGACGTGGTCGACGCCTTCGTCCATGTCATCCGCCGCTTCCAGACCGACGATCCCGGCTGGTTCCCCAAGGCCGGCAGCGGTCACGGCATGCTGGGCGGCGCCATCGGCCGCAAGCTCCGCGCGCTCTTCGGCCGCCGGGCGGAGGCGATGTAAGCACGTCCGGAGAAGGCCCATCGCTTTTGGCAGGATCTTCACGCCCAAGGGCATCCGCGCCACTCCCCGCCCGCCGCATCCCCGGCTATCCTCATGGCGCATCCCAAACCGGAGACCGCGCCATGCTGGACCTGCGCCCCAACTGCGAATGCTGCGACCGCGACCTGCCGCCCGCGGCGGAAAACGCCTATATCTGCTCCTTCGAATGCACCTTCTGCGCGGATTGCCGCGCCCGTCTGCCGGGGCAGCGCTGCCCGAACTGCGGGGGCGAGCTGGTGCGGCGGCCGATCCGTCCGGCATCGAAGCTGGCAGCCAACCCGCCCTCGGCCACCCGCATCGTGAAGCCGGACGGCTGCGCACCTCTGTTCTGAGTCCCCCGAATTGCCAGCGCTGTCGCTGGCGTTCGCCGCGCAAATCGGCCAGACTGTGCCATCGCTCGCGGGGAATCGCCCCGTGCAGAGCGCAGGGACCGTCACCGCATGCTTACGCTCTACAGCTTTCCCACGCCCAACGGACGCAAGGCCTCCATCCTGCTGGAAGAGTTGGGGCTGACCTACGCCGTCCATCGCGTCGATCTGGCCGCCGGCGAGAACAAGCGGCCGGATTTCCTGGCGATCAGCCCGATCACCAAGATCCCCGCCCTGGTGGAGGAGTTGCCGGGCGGCCGGGTGCGTCGCCTGTTCGGCTCCGGCGCCATCCTGCTGCATTTCGCCGAGCGCACCGGCCGCCTGCTGCCCGAGGACGAGGACGAGCGGGCGGAGGCGATGAGCTGGTTCATGCTGGGCGTCAGCGACCTCGGCCCCACCGCCATCGACATGCAGCGCTTCGCCGCCCGCGCGCCCGACCGCATCCCCCACGCCATCGACCTGTACAAGGGCGAGTTGATGCGCTGCTATTCGGCGCTGGAGGACAGGCTGGGCGTCGCGGAGCATCTGGGCGGCACCACCTACTCCATCGCCGACATCGCCTGCTTCCCCTTCATCGCCGCCGCGGCGGTGGCCGGCGGCGGGCTGCTCGACCGCTTCCCCCACCTGAAGCGCTGGCACGACGCCATGGCCGGCCGGCCGGCGGTGCGGCGCGGCATGGCGGTTCCCGAGATGGCCGTTCCCGGTTAGCCATTCCTTTCCCGTAACGACAATTGCACCACCTTCCCAGAACGGCATCCGGCCGTTCCAACCAGCGTTAGAGACATGCCGATCAACAACCGCATCGCCGCTTTCCAGGACGACATGACCGCGTGGCGGCGCGACATCCACGCCCACCCGGAACTTGGGTTCGAGGAGGAGCGCACCTCCGACATCGTCGCCGCGAAGCTGGCGGAATTCGGCATCACGGTGCATCGCGGCCTGGGTGGAACCGGCGTGGTCGGCACGCTGAAGGGGCTGGGCACCGGCAGCGGCCGGGCCATCGGCCTGCGCGCCGACATGGACGCGCTGCCGATGCCGGAAGCCAACGACTTCGACCATGCTTCGCGCCATGCCGGCAAGATGCACGCCTGCGGCCATGACGGCCACACCGCCATGCTGCTGGGCGCCGCCCGCTATCTGGCGGAGACGCGCAACTTCGACGGCACCGTCCACTTCATCTTCCAGCCGGCCGAGGAAGGGCTCGGCGGAGCGAAGCGGATGATCGACGACGGCCTGTTCCGTCAGTTCGACTGCGAGCAGGTCTATGGCCTGCACAACTGGCCGGAGCTGCCGGCCGGCCAGATCGCCGTCCATCCCGGCCCGGTGATGGCCGCGGCCAACCAGTTCGAGATCCATGTGACCGGCCACGGCGCCCACGCCGCCATGCCCCACCGCGGCATCGACCCGGTGCTGGTGTCGGCCCACATCATCACCGCGGCGCAGAGCCTGGTCAGCCGCGGCACCAACCCGGCCGACAGCGCGGTGGTGTCGATCACGGTGGTGGAGGCCGGCACCGCGGCCAATGTCATTCCCGACGGCGCGCGGATGCTCGGCACCATGCGCACCTTCACGGAAGAAAACCACCGCCGCATCCAGGAGCAGTTCGCCCGCCTCGTCTCCAGCATCGCCGAAGGGCTGGGCGCCAAGGCCGAGTTGCGCTTCCGCCCCGGCTACCCAGCCACCGTCAACAGCGAGCCGGAGGCGCGCGTCGCGGCGGCGGCGGCGGCCAGGGTGGTGGGCGATGAGAATGTGGTCTGGGCGCCCGCCCCGACCATGGCGGCGGAAGACTTCGGCTATATGCTGAAGGAACGGCCGGGCGCCTACATCTGGCTCGGCCATGGCGGCCACCGCGGTCCCTCCTGCCGCCTGCACAACCCGCATTACGATTTCAACGACGCGATCCTGACCACCGGCGCCAGCTATTGGGCCTCGCTGGTCGAGACGATCCTGCCGCGGAGCGCCTGACCGTCCCATGAAGCTGCCGTCCCGTCTCCGCCTGATCCCGCTGGTTCTCGTTCCCACCCTGCTGCTGGCCGGCTGCCAGACCGGCACCGACCGCGCAGAGGGCAACCTGCTGCCGGTCCAGGCGGAGGCCGGCACCGTCTGGCAGGGCAACCACAGCGGCGCCGCCGAGCGCGCCTATGTGGTCGCCCGCGACGGCACCGAATGGACGGCGCTGTGGGCGCGGGTCGGCGAACCGGCCCCGACCTCCCTGCCCGGCGGCCGGATGGCGGTTGCGGTGTTCCTCGGCCCCCGCGACACGGCGGGCTACGGCGTCACCATCGACAGCGTGCAGCAGAAGGGCGCCGATCTGGTCGTCGGCTACCGCGAGACGGTTCCCGGCCCGGCCCAGGCGGTGGCGCAGAGCCGCACCAGCCCCTACGCCATCCGCCTGCTGCCCAGCGCGGCGGGAACGCCGAAGTTCGTCCGGGGGAAGTGAGGGGCGGGAGAAGTGAGTTCGGGGATGGTAACGTTAGAACCCCCACCTTAATCCTCCCCCGCTGGGCGGGGGAGGATAGGTGGGGGCCTAACTCCGGCGCCCTAAACCACCCCTCACCGCGGCATCTGCCACGGCAACTCCCCGCCCACCAGCTTGCCCGCCTCGTCCGGCGGCAGCGGGCGGGCGAAGTGGTAGCCCTGGCCGTAGTCGCAAGCCAGCGCCCGCAGCAGATTGGCGTCGGCGCTGGTCTCGATGCCTTCGGCGATGACGTCGAAGCCGAGCAGGCGCGCCAGGTCCATGATGATGCGGACGATGGCGCGGTTTTCCTCCGACTGGTGCATGGCCGAGACGAAGGAACGGTCGACCTTCAGGCTGTCGATGGGCAGCTTGTGCAGGTAGGACAGCGACGAATAGCCGGTGCCGAAATCGTCGATCGACAGCTTGATGCCCAGCGCCCGCAGGTCGCGCAACAGGCGGATCGACTGCTCCGCCTTGTCCATGACGGCGCTTTCCGTCAGCTCCAGCTTGATCCAGGACGGCTCCACTCCGGTCTCGCGCAGGACATCGCGCACGACCTGGACGAAGTTGGGGTCGGACAGCTGGTGGGTGGACAGGTTGACGCTCATGAACAGCGGGGCGGAGCCGGGTTCGCGCCGGTCCTGCCACGCCGCGATCTGCAGGCAGGCCTGCCGCAGCACCCAGGTGCCGAGCGACACGACGAGGCCGGTGCTCTCGGCGATGGGGATGAAGATGCCGGGCGGGATGTTGCCGCGTTCCGGGTGGTTCCAGCGCATCAGCGCCTCGAACCCGGCAAGCCCGCCGGTCACCATCTCCACGATCGGCTGATAGGCCACCCACAGGTCGCTGCCGCTGGCCAGCGCGCCGCGCAGGTCATGCTCCAGCCGCACCTGTTCGACCACATGGGAATGCATCGCCGGATCGAACCAGGCCTGCCGGCCGCCGCCCTGTTCGCGGGCGCGGGCGGTGGCGATCTCGGCGTCGCGCAGCACGTCCTCCGGCCGCTCGTGGCCGGGCTGGGCCTCCACCACGCCGATGCTGGCCGACAGGAACACCGTACCGCCGGAACTGGAGCGGGCGGAGCGCACCACCGCCGCCAGCTCGTCGATGGCGGCCTCCAGCGCCGGCCGGTCGCAGGTGCCGCCGGCCAGCAAGGCGAAGGCATGGTCGCTGACCCGCGCGATCAGATCGAAGGCGGCGGCCTGCGCGCCCATCCGCTGCGCCAGATCGTCCAGCAGCTCGTTGGCGAAGCCCTGGCCCATGCTGCTGCGGATTTCGGCGAATCGGTCGATGTCCAGGATGACCAGCGTGAACGGCTCGCCCATGTTGCGGTAGTCCGCCATGTGCTTCAGCAGCATCAGGCGGTTGGCCAGCCCGGTCACGGGATCGTAGTAGGCGAGGCGGAACAGGTCGTCCTGCACCTGCCGGCGTTCGGTCATGTCCTGCAGGATGACGAAATAGCCGGAGATGGCGCCGCCGTCCGACCGGTGCGGGGCGTGCAGCCGCGTCACATAGCGCTGCTGCCCGTCGGCCTGGGTGATCCACCCCTCCGTCTGCACCGTCTCGCCCGACAGCGCCCGTTCGGCCAGCGCCTTGGTGCTGCGCTGCAGTTCCGGTCCCAGATGCTGACCGATGGTGGTGCCGACCGCCTTTTCCAGGCTGGTCCCCATCATCTCCAGATAGGCACGGTTGGCGTAGATGTGCCGCCGCTGCGGATCCATCAACGCCACCCTCACGGTCATGGCGTCGAGAATCTGACGCAGGGCGTCAAGCCCCGGTGCACCGGAGGCGGCACCCGACAGAGCGTCGGCCAGCGCGGAGATTCGGGGATCTGGACTCATGGCGAGGTTAGAGCGGGGTACTCATCAGGAAATCGATCCCCAACACTTACGCGAAGTGTCACCCGCACGTCAAAACCAAAGGCGCCCGGCGGCAGCAGAGCTTGGAGGTTTCTACAGCCGGTGCGACGAAGACACAGCCGCATATTATAGTATTCACTCAAGTCCGGGTTGCAGGTTGAATCGAACCTCAATCCCGGCTTTTTGTATCGTCCGGCACATTCGTTCGGGGAAGATCGATATGTCGGCAGCGCTCCTTGCCACACTCCTTGCGGCCTGGGATTGTATCCTTGCACAGCCATCCGCTCCGGAGTCGTTTGTGTGCGGTGCAGGAACGCGAAGAGGGCATGGCTGTGCCCTGTAAAGGAAAGACATCGGCGACCGTCGACGGCCTTATACTGCCAAGGCAAGTGGGGCCAACGCGTGCGGGCCACCGCAAGTGAGGTTATCCCGCCCGGCACCGCCCCGCCCGTGCATCGCCCCCGGCTTCGATTGGCGATGGCGGCAACGATCACAATCAATGGGCAGGAATTACGCCATGGCTCTCAAGGACATTCTGGTGGTCGTCGACGATACGCCCGCGTCCGCAGCGCGTCTCGACCTCGCGGCCCAGCTCGCGGCCCGGTGCGATGCGCATCTGACCGCGCTCTACGCCTTCACCGACGTCGTGTTCCCCGGCTATATCGAATCCCAGTTTCCGCAGGAACTGCGTGAGAGCCGCCGTCAGTCGCGCAACGACCAGACGGCCCAAATGGCTGCGGCCTTCAACGACGCCATGCGCCACAATGGCCTGACCGATCGTTCGGAATGGCTGGTTCAGGAAGGCGACCCGACCATCGCCGCCGCGGTGCGCGGCCGTTACGCCGATCTGGTGGTGGTCGGCCAGCCGGATCCGGACCGCGACCGCGACCAGCCCGTCGCGCAGCCGGCCGATCTGCTGTTCGAATGCGGGCGGCCGCTTCTGGTCGTGCCCTATGCCGGACGCTTCTCCTCCATCGGCGAACGGGTTCTGGTCGGCTGGAACGGCAGCCGCGAGGCCGCGCGCGCCGTCGGCGACGCCATGCCGCTGCTGAGCGCCGCAAAGCGCGTCGTGGTTATGGCCGCCAATCCGAAGCGTGGTCCCAACGGTCTCGGCGACGAGCCCTGCGCCGACATCGCCCGCCATCTGTCCCGCCACGGCTGCCGCGTGGAGGCCACCCACGTCGCCACCGACGTGGTGGAGCCCGGCGACACCGTGCTGAACATGACCGCCGACGAAAGCTGCGACCTGCTGGTGATGGGCGCCTATGGCCGCTCCCGCTTCCGCGAACTGGTGCTGGGCGGCATGACCCGCTTCATGCTGCAGCACATGACGGTTCCGGTGCTGATGAGCCATTGAGGGTGAATGGGGCGTCGCCTGCCGACGCCCCTGCCCGTGGGGTTAAGCGACCACCCGCCTCCCGAGTCCCTCCGCAACCGCCGCGAGTCGCCCCTCGGCACCCGTGGGGAAAAGCGACCGCCCCCATTTGTCCACGCCGTGCCCCGTGGGGCAAAGCGGCGGATTCGTGGGGAAAAGCGGCGCGACTCGGGCTTTCCCCATGGGGTTAAGCGGCGACTCAACTAATAAGTCTAACAACTAACCGTCGATTAGCCCGGTCGCCTAACCCCACATTGACTCCACCGCCCGCCGCTCACCAGGATGCCACAACATCCGGGCGGGGCGGCGATGGGCGACATACACAGGCTGGTGATCGAACATGGACGGGACAAGGCGCGCGCCCTGGTCCGTCCCGAGGATCGGACGCTGGTGGACATCGCCGCCGACATCCTGGCCGACGAAAACCAGCATCTCGGCATCACCTACAGCGGCTTCTGCCTGACCAGCCTGCCGCACAAGAAGCTGGCCGATGACGCCCCCTGGGAAAAGCGCGGCCATCAGGTGACGCTGCTGGTCGAACCGGGCCGGCTGAAGGTGAACGGCAAGGTGAAGCTGTTCGGCGTGCCCTATGGCGCGCGGGCGCGGATGATCCTGATCTATCTGCAGACCCAGGCGGTGCGCACCGGCCGGCGCGAGGTGGAGCTTGGCCGCTCGATGCGCGACTGGCTGACCCGCATGGGCATCAGCGTCGGCGGCGAGACCTTCCGCGGTTTCCGCGAGCAGTCGCTGCGCATCTCCGCCTGCACCCTGAAATTCTTCTGGGACGGCGAGAATGCCGACGTGTTCGAGAAGGGCGGCATCGTCAAGCGCGGCCTGATCTTCCACGACGACCTCGGCGACGACCGCCAGGGCACGCTGTGGAACGACGTGGTACAATTGGACGAGACCTTCTTCCAGGCCCTGCGCGACCACCCGGTCCCGCTGCTGGAGGAAGCGGTGCGGCAGTTGAAGGACCGCTCCCTCAGCCTCGACCTCTATGTCTGGCTGGCCTACCGGCTGCATTCGCTGAGCCGGCCGCAGCCGATCTCCTGGCCGTCGCTCTATGCCCAGTTCGGCGCCGGCTACGACCAGATGAAGCATTTCAAGCCGCGCTTCGTGCAGGCCCTGCAATATGCCCTGGCCGCCTACCCGGACGCCAAGGTCGAACCGGCCGACGACGGCGTCGTCCTCCACCCCAGCCGCCCGCCCATCGCCCGCCTGCTGGCGTGAAGGCATGATGGCGTGGGGTTAAGCGACCGCGTGTTGGCTGTCGAATGCCCCCACCTAACCTCCCCCGCTGGGCGGGGGAGGGACTGCCGCGGCTCTCCCGAACGAGCGCCAATTCCCTCCCCCGCCTAGCTCTCGCACAAAGCTTCGCTTTGTGCTGACGCGGCAGGCGGACCGTAGGTCCGCTGAGAGCGGGAGAGGGTTAGGGTGGGGGTTCTAACGTCGCAAAGCACCCGGCACCGGTCGCTTCCCCCCACACCCCAAAGCGCACCAAATCCATTGACCCACGTCATTGGGCCACCCTCCCCTCCCCCCTAAGATCGCCACAAGTTCCCGAATCGAAGAGGTCCGCCTTGGACGCCCTGTCGCTGCTGGATGCCGGACTGAACCAGTGCGCCGTGGTCATCGACCGTGACGGCGGACTGCTGCTGGCCCTGCTGACCGCCGGGCTGGTCGGCGGCACCACCCATTGCACCGGCATGTGCGGCCCCTTCGTGCTGGCGCAGGTCTCGGCGCGGCTGGAGCGGGTGCCGCTGTCGGCAATGTCGGAATTGCGGCGCCTGACCGGGGCGGCGGTGCTGCCCTATCATGCCGGCCGGGCAACGACCTATGCGCTGATCGGCGCGCTGTCGGCCTCGGTCGCCGGCCATATCGGGGCACTGCCCGGCCTGCGCTGGCTGTCGGTGGCGCTGCTGGCGTTGGCGGCGCTGTTCTTCCTCGGCTATGCCGCGCGCAGCGTGCTGTCCTGGCTGCCGAAAGCACCGTCGCTGGGAAGCGGCGGCGTTCAGCGCTGGTGGGGGGAGCGGGTGTCCGGCCTCGCCCGGCCGCTGTTCGGCAACCCGACCGGCTGGCGCGGCTATGGGCTGGGGGTGGCGCTGGGCTTCATCCCCTGCGGGATGCTCTATGGCGCCATCGCGGTGGCGGCGGCGAGCGGCAGCGCGCTGACCGGTGCGCTCGGGATGACCGCCTTCGCGCTCGGCACGGTGCCGAGCCTGCTGGCGGTGGGGCTGGCCGGCCATGTCGCCGGCCGCACCTGGCGGACCGCCGTCGCCCGCGTCGCCCCGGCGATCATGCTGGTGAACGCCGGGGTGCTGGGCTGGATGGCGTGGAAGCTGGTTGCGTAAACCAGCCCCTCACCCCCCTCGGCGTGCTTCAGTGAATACCGCCGCCCTTCAGCGCGTCGCCGAGCGGAATCTGCCCGCTGCCGGGCTTCAGCGGCTGCTGCTGGCTTTCATGCGGCGACCAGCCGGCGAGATAGAGCACCTCGAAGGTCACCGGGATCCGCCCATCCGGCTCGGCATAGAGCTGGGCGTACCGTTGGGCCGCATCGAACAGCATGGCGCGCGTGGCGGGAACCTTGCGCCGCGCCAGCACCGCGTTGGTCTCGCCCATGCCGCGCAGTTCGCGCATCAGGGCGAAGGCGTCGGAATAGGTGACGGTGATGACGTCGCTGTCGACCACCGGCAGGGCGAAGCCGGCACGTTGCAGCAACCCGCCGGCATCCTTGATTTCGGCGAAGGGCGACACGCGGGGGGAGACGCCGCCGGCCACCTCCATCTCCGCCTCGTACAGGCAGCGGCGCAGTTCGGCCAGCGTCTGGCCACCCAGCATGGAGGCGCAGAAGAAGCCGTCGGGCTTCAACGCCTGCCTGATCTGCACCAGGGCGCCCGGCAGGTCGTTGACCCAGTGCAGGCTGAGATTGCTGACAACAAGGTCGAAACTGCCGGGGGCGAAGGGCAGGAACTCCTCGTCGGCGGCGATTGCGGCGGTGACGACGGAGTTGCCCGGACCGCCGGCGGCACGGGCGAAGTCCGGCGACAGGTCGCAGGCGACCAGCCGCTCGATCCCCTTGCGGCCTTTCAGGATGCGGCCCATCGCCCCGTCGTGGCAACCGACGTCCAGCGCCAGCGGAAAGGGACGGATCACGTCCTCCAGCCGGTCGGCCAGCCGGTCGGCGATCTCCTCGAACAGGAAGGAGTGGTCGGAGAATTCGGCGACGGCGCGGTCGCGGCGGCGGCGGACCAGCGCACGGTCGAAGACGGTCATGCTGTCGGGGCTTGTCATGGCCGCACTATACCCCAGCCCGGCGGCACCACAACCGTGCTACACTCGCCGCCCAGCCACATTGTCAGCACCACCACCTCCGATCGGCCGAGCCCGACCGGACTTCCAACCGGACAGGCATCAGCATGGGCATCGATGAGGCCATCGCCGTCAGCCACGAAGCGCTGATGGTCATCCTGAAGATCTCGCTGCCGCCGCTGGGCATCACCGCCCTCCTGTCGGCGGTGATCATGCTGTTCCAGAGCGCCACCCACATCAACGAGCCCTCGCTGCAGCAGGATTCGAAGTTCTTCGCCACGCTGCTGATCCTGTTCGTCACCGGGCCGGCGATCTATCTGGCGCTGCGCGACTACACCGGCGTGATCTTCGAACGCATCGCCATGCTGCAGTGACGGGACCGGCCGGATGCAGACACCCGCCCCCTTGGCTGGCCCCCTTGCCGGATTGGGCCGCGCCGCCGCAGGTGCGGCCGCCAGACTGCTGGACGCGCTTCTGCCGCCGCGCTGCCTCAGCTGCGGCGAGGCGGTGGACCGGCAGGGGGGACTGTGCGCGCGCTGCTGGACCGGCCTGAGCTTCATCGCCCCGCCGCTGTGCGCCTGCTGCGGCGTGCCCTTCGAGTATGAGGCCCAGGAGGGCGCCCTGTGCGGTGCCTGTATGGCCGCCCGTCCGCCCTTCGCCCGCGCCCGCGCCGTGCTGGTCTATGACGACGGCAGCCGGCCGCTGGTGCTGGGCTTCAAGCATGGCGACCGCATCCATGCCGCCAAGGCCTACGGCGTCTGGCTGGCCCGCGCCGGGCGGGAATTGCTGGAGGACGCCGACTGGCTGGTGCCGGTGCCGCTGCACCGCGGCCGGCTGTTCCACCGCCGCTACAACCAGGCCGCCCTGCTGGCGCAGGCGCTGTCGCGGCATAGCGGCGTGCCGGCCATCCCCGACTTGCTGCAGCGGCGGCGCGCCACCCCGACCCAAGGCGGGCTGGACCGCCAGGGACGCCACCGCAACGTCAAGGGCGCCTTCCGCCTGCGGCCGGGCCACTCGGTCGCGGGCAAGCGGCTGGTTCTGGTCGACGACGTGCTGACCACCGGGGCGACGCTGGCCGAATGCACGCGCGTCCTGCTGCGTGCCGGGGCGGCCAGGGTGGACGTGCTGACGCTGGCCCGGGTGGTGCTCCGCTGACGCTTGAAAAGGGCCGGATCCGGCGATGCTGACCGGCGTTGCGCGCGGGTTGCAACGTCTGGCGCCTCTCGCAGGTTGACCCTATAGTTTCTCCACGTCCAAAAGGAGCCCAGTGGCATGGCCGACGTCGTCATCTACACCACGCCCTTCTGCCCCTACTGCATGCGGGCCAAGAGCCTGCTCGACGGCAAGGGCGTGACATACGAGGAAATCGACCTCTACGCCCAGCCGGGCCGCCGCAGCGAGATGATCGAGCGGTCGGAAGGCCGGACCACCGTCCCGCAGATCTTCATCGACGGGAAGCCCTATGGCGGCAGCGACGACATCCACGCGCTGGACCGCGCCGGCAAGCTCGATCCGCTGCTCGGCATCGCCGCATGAGCGATGGCATCGTCGGCAGCGGCATGCTGAAGGCCGCCTGCGTCCAGGTGAATGCGGGCACGGAGCTTGAGCCGAACCTGCGGGCGGCGGGCGACCTCGTCCGCCGCGCCCGCGATGCCGGGGCGGACTTCATCGCGCTGCCGGAGAATGTCGGCTGGATCGTCCAGGGCCGCGACAAGACCATGCAGCGCGTCCGGACCGAGGCGGAGCATCCCGGCATCCCCTTCTTCGCCGATCTGGCGCGGGAGACCGGGGCCTGGATCCTGGGCGGCACCCTGCATGTCCTGCTCGACGACGGGCGCGCCGCCAACCGCAGCTATCTGTTCGACGCCGGCGGGCGGATCGTCGCCTCCTACGACAAGATCCACATGTTCGACGTCACGCTGAAGAACGGCGAATCCTATCGCGAATCGGCCAGCTTCCGGCCGGGCGAGCGGGCGGTGGTGGCCTCCAGCCCCTGGGGCGGCATCGGCATGACCGTCTGCTACGACGTGCGCTTCGCCTATCTGTACCGTGCACTGGCCAAGGCGGGGGCGTCGATCCTGACCGTGCCGGCCGCCTTCACCGTCCCGACCGGCCGCGCCCACTGGCACACGCTTCTGCGTGCCCGCGCCATCGAGACCGGCTGTTTCGTCATCGCCCCGGCCCAGACCGGCAGCCACGACCAGGGCCGCCAGACCTACGGCCATTCCCTGCTGATCGCCCCCTGGGGCGAGGTGCTGGCCGATGCCGGAACCGACGTCGGCTTCATCACCGCCGACCTCGACCTCGACCGCGTGGCGGAAGCCCGCGGCATGGTCCCGTCGCTGACCCACGACCGCGCCTTCGAAGTGGAGCGGGTGGGGTTCTGAGGCGTCGGTTCCGATCCCTCAGCGCCCCTCCTGAGTCAGCCGCAGCCACGCCATGGCCACCGCCAGCGCGGTGCCGAGAGCGCCCTCGGCGCGGACCGGCAGGTCGAGGTCGCGGATCATGCTGTCCAGCCGCAGGTCGACCGCATGCTTCACCGCGTTGCGGATCTTGCGGTCGTAATAGAGGCCCGACACCTCCACCCGCTCCTGCATCAGCGGACGGCCGGTCAGCCGTTCCGCCATGGCGACGGAGAAGTCCAGGTAATAGCCGACCAGCGGCCGGTCGCCGATGAAGGCATGCAGCCGGTCGCCGGCCTCCCCCAGCCCGCTGTCGCTGCCGGGATGGAGCAGCAGGGCGCTGCCGGTCAGGATGCGCGGGCCCCGGATGCGGATGGCGGCGAAGGCCAGCGGCCTTGCAGTCTCCAGGTCGAAGCTGGTCGCCTCGCAATGGATCGCCACGCGTTCGCGCCTATCGCTGTGGCGGTCGATGTCGGTATGTGCGGAGTGGGCCATCGCCGCCTCAGTGGTTCAGGCGGAAATGATGGGCGATCAGCTCCTTGAAGCTTTTCACCAGCGCCAGACAGTCCTTGAACTGGTCATGGTCGAGCTTGCCCAGCCGGTCGGGGTAAACGAGGTTGTCGATCGCCAGCTCCGCCCCCTCCTCCGATCCGGGCTCGGGAAGATCGACGCGCGCCTTCAGCCGGATGGTCGACAGGATGGTGAAGGCCTCCACCAGATCCCCGGCCATCTTGCGGTCCAGCGCGCCCAGTTCGGCCAGCACCTGGATGCGCTCCACCGTGTTGGTCTCCGCCCGGTGCTTCTCCAGGGCCAGCGCCCGCACGCCATGGACGATTGGGAAGATTCCGGCCTTCTTGATGTCCACCGGCTCCCCCCGCCGCCGGTCGAACAGGGCGGCGAACAGGCCGCTCGGCGTGTCGAAGGACAGGGTCGGACGGGCGAACTGGGTGAAGAACATCTGGTTGTCCTGCAGCCGGCCCAGCAGATAGTCCTTCGCATCCTGCAGCAGCGTGGCGTCGCCGGCCACCGGGGCGGCGTCGTAGAAGATGGCGAGGTTCATCTGCGCCGCCTCGTCCGGGCGGTGGATCCAGCTGAAGATCGCATCCTTGTAGCCGGCGAGCGGCCGCGTCCACTCCGGGTTGGACAGCATGATGTTGCCCGGACAGGGCGGATAGCCGAACTCCACCAGATGGCGGGTGAACTCGGCGGCGATGCGCGGCAGATCGGGACAGTCGAAGCCGTCGCGCAGGATCAGGCCGTTGTCCTGGTCGGTCTTCAGCAGCTGCTCGCCGCGCCCCTCGCTGCCCATCACGATCAGGCAGCTGTTCGCCAGCAGCTCCGGCGGGGCCAGCAGTTCGAACAGCTTGCGGAAGATGCGGCGGTTCAGCTCCGTCACCAGATCGGCGATGAAGGACACCTTGACCCCGGTGGCGTGCAGGGTGCGGATCAGCTCGACGATGGAGCGGCTGGCCCGGCGCAGGTCGTCGGGCCCGGTCGCATGCTCCACCTGCACGCCGATGACCTGGGAATGGTTGGACAGCACCGCCAGCAGGTCGCTTTGCCCCAACAGCCCGACGACGGCCCCGTTCTCAGTCACCACGACGCGGCGCACCGCATGCTTGGTCATCAGAACCAGCGCGTTGAACAGCAGGTCGTCACGGTCCAGCGTCAGCAGACCATAGCGGGCGAGCGGCCCGACCGGGTCGGTCACCGGCCGGCCATCCAGCACCACCAGATCGCGCAGGTCGGTGCCGGTCAGGATGCCGGTCTGCCCGTCCGCCCCGCGCACCAGGACGCTGCTGGCACGGTTCTGCCTCATCGCCTCGGCCGCCTCGCGCAGGCTGGCGGCGGCCTCCACGAACAGCGGCGGGTGCAGGTAGGCTTGGCGGATGCGGGCCATGGTCAGCGCCGCCATCTCGCGGTTGGACCGCTCGGCCGCCAGATCGCGCATGCGCTGGGCGAAGTCGCCGAGGATGGCGGTGCCGAAGGCGGGATTCTCGGCGGCCAGCGCCTCCAGCGCCGCGCGCGGGATCAGGTGGCAGACGCACTCCTCGACCGCGACGAAGCGGCGGGCGCCGGCGCCGTCCCCTCCCGCCGAGCCATACAGTGCCTGCAGGCCGAAGCGGTCGCCCGGCCCATGGAGCGCCGCCACATCGCCGCCGCGGCGTTCCTGCACGGTCCCGCGCAGGACGACGAACAGCGAGTCGGTCGGCTCTTCCCGGCAGAGGATCACGGCCTCGCGCGGATAGAGCGCGATGTCCAGCGCGCCGGCCAGCGCCGCGCGCTGATCCGCCGTCAGCAGATCGAAGGGGTGCCGGCCGAAATCGAAGTCGGGGGAGGCGGTCGGCGTCGCGTGCTGCACGGGCGGGCTCCGTCACAGGAGGGCGGGGCATAAAAAAGCGCCCCCGGATCGGATCCGGAGGCGCTTTTCAGGATACACCCGCCGGGCGTGATGCCGGAAGCGGGTGCGACATTTGGCGGCGTGGTTCGCTCACCGCACGGGCTGGAGCTTTTCCCCCAAGGGGGAAGGGATGCGGTGCGAGACGCGATCCCTTCCGTTCTTCTTCTTGCCGCTGTACCCGTTTTCTTCTTTCGGCAGGTGGCTTTAGTGGGCGGAGGCACCTTCGGCACCCAGGCCGGTCTGCGACCGGATGTACTGGGCTTCGAAGTCCTTGCGCTCCTTCTGGGCCTGCGCGCTGTTGTCGGTGATCGAGAAGAACCAGATGCCGACGAAGGCGATGACGATCGAGAACAGGCCGGGGTTGTCGTAGGGGAAGAGCGCGGCCGGGTTGCCCAGAACCGCCTTCCACACCGTCGGACCCAGGACCAGCATCGTGACCGCCGAAACCAGACCCAGGGTGCCGCCGATGACGGCGCCGCGGGTGGTCATCTTGTTCCAGAACATCGACATCAGCAGGATCGGGAAGTTGGCCGAAGCGGCGATGACGAAGGCCAGGCCGACCATGAAGGCGACGTTCTGGTTCTCGAAGGCGATGCCCAGGACGATCGACAGGATGCCGATGACGACCGTGGTGATCTTCGAGACGCGGATTTCGTCGGCCTCGTTCACACGGCCCTTGGCGATGACCGAGGCGTACAGGTCATGGGAGACCGCAGAGGCGCCGGCCAGCGTCAGACCCGCGACCACCGCCAGGATGGTGGCGAAGGCGACCGCCGAGATGAAGCCGTAGAACAGGTCGCCGCCGACCGCATGGGCGGTGTGGATGGCCGCCATGTTGGTGCCGCCGATGACGTTGGCGATCACCGCCTTGGCGCCGGCCAGCGGGGCCGCCGTCAGGAAGGGATAGGCGCCGTTGGCGTCGGGGGCCAGGATCATCAGGATGGCGCCGAAGCCGATGATGAAGGTCAGGATGTAGAAGTAGCCGATGAAGCCGGTGGCGTAGAAGACCGACTTGCGGGCTTCCTTGGCGTCGGCGACGGTGAAGAAGCGCATCAGGATGTGCGGCAGGCCGGCGGTGCCGAACATCAGCGCCATGCCCAGCGAGATCGCGGAGACGGGGTCGCTGATCAGCGCGCCCGGCGACATGATCGCCAGACCCTTCGGGTGGATGTCGACGGCGGCCTTGAACATCGCCTCGGGGCTGAAGCTGAACTTCGCCAGGATCATGAAGGCCATGAAGGAGGCGCCGGACAGCAGCATCACCGCCTTGATGATCTGCACCCAGGTGGTCGCCAGCATGCCGCCGAAGGTTACGTAACCGATCATCAGCACGCCGACGATGATCACGGCGACCAGATAGTCGAGGCCGAACAGCAGCTGGATCAGCTTGCCGGCACCCACCATCTGGGCGATCAGGTAGAAGGTGACCGTCGCCAGCGAGCCGCAGGCGGACAGGGTGCGGATCGGCGTCTGCTGGAAGCGGTAGGAGGCGACGTCGGCGAAGGTGTACTTGCCGAGGTTGCGCAGCCGTTCCGCGATCAGGAACAGGATGATCGGCCAGCCGACCAGCCAGCCCACCGAGAAGATCAGGCCGTCGAAGCCGTTGGCGTACACCAGGCCGGCGATGCCCAGGAAGGACGCGGCCGACATGTAGTCGCCGGCGATGGCCAGACCGTTCTGGAAGCCGGTGATGCCGCCGCCGGCGGCGTAGAAGTCCTTGGCCGACTTCGTCCGGCGGGCCGCCCAGAAGGTGATGCCCAGCGTCAGGAGGACGAAGATCAGGAACATGATGATGGCGGACCAGTTCGTCGCCTGCTTGGTCACCGCGCCTTCGACGGCGGCGGCGTAAGCGGAGGCGGGAACCAGCGCGCCCGCCATGGCGGCCAGGGCGGCGGCCGGGGCGGCGATGCGGGTGGTGGCGGCGCGGATCACTTCGATTCCTCCAGGATCTGGCGGTTCAGCTCGTCGAATTCGCCGTTCGCCCGGTAGACATAGATGCCGGTCAGGATGAAGGCGGACACGATGGTGAAGACGCCGACCGGAATGCCCCAGGTCGTGACGCCGGAGCCGATCGGCGTGCCCAGGAACGATTTCCCGAACGCCACCAGAAGAATGAAACCGAAATAGATGACCAGCATGGCAATCGACAAAGTCCAGGCGAAGGCGGACCGTTTGGCCACCAGTTCCTGGAACTTTGGATTGTTCAGGATCCGTGTTGCATTTGGAGTCATGTGCGTCCCCTCATCGAGTGCCGGCGATTGTTCGACGGTCTTTAAGACACTCGGGCATTTTCCGTCCGGGCGATCGCGTCCGGGCTTGTCCCCGTAATTCGTACGCCCTTGACCTGCCCAATTGTTTGATACAGATCATTGTTGGGCGCACCCCCTACCTTGGTCGATGGGATGACGCGCCGGCCGGGGACGATCCCCCGGAAACCCGGGCCTGGGCAGGGCTGCAGCGGCATATGAGAAAGGCGCGCCGGTTTCCGGGCGCGCCTTACAAACAGTCAGCTTTTCAAATGGTTTCGTTGGGAATCAGTGGTACTGCCGCATCCGGCGCGGCGGTCGCATCCCTCAGGAGTCGCTCCGTGGGATCCACGGAATGCGGTGAAATGTCACACCTTCCTCGTGCAGTTCGGCGACCTCGTCGTCCGACGCCTCGCCATAGATGCCGCGGGGGTCGGTCTCGCCGTAATGGATGCGCCGCGCCTCTTCGGCGAAGCGGTCGCCGACATAATCGCAGTTCTTCTCCACGCTGCGCCGCACCTCGGTCAGTTGCCGCATCACCTCGGCCACCGCCTCGCGCTGGGCGTCGTTCAGGCTGGGCGGCAGGGCGGCGACCATGTCGGCGGCGCTGGGCAGCGGAACCGGGGCGGGAATCGGCGCCGGCATGGTGGCGGGCGCAAGGGAAGGGGCATGGCCGGGAATGGCGGCGGGCACGGACGCCGGCGGGGCGTTCGCCGCGACGGCTTCGGCCTGTTCGCGCGCACGGTCGGCGGCCTTGGCGACGCCCTTGGCGATGCGCGGGGCCATCGGCGCCTTGCCGACGACGGTGTCACCGCAGATCGGGCAGGCGATCTGGTGCGCCGCCGCCTGTTCGTCATAGGCGGCACCGTTGCGGAACCACGCCTCGAACCGATGGTCGGCCGAGCATCTCAACGCGAAGAGGATCATATCCCCACAAGCCCCAAACTAACCCGCAGCAGGAAGGTCCGCCCCGGTGCGCCGGTCCGGGTTGCGGCGCGACTCGGGATTTGTCCTAATTCAGCACGGCCGGGCCGCGCCGTCAAACGCCGCCCGGTCCTGTCGTCCATACCACCTGTGATATCGTTCCCGCGACCGCCAAAGGAAAGTCCGCGAAGGGAAATCCGACCATGCCCACGCCCCACCCGCTTTCACCGCCCTCCCCCTGGGTGGAGCGCTTCGCCCCGCTGGTGCGGGCGGGCGGCCCGGTGCTCGACCTCGCCTGCGGCGGCGGGCGTCATCTGCGGCTGTTCCACCGGCGCGGCCATCCGGTGGTCGGGCTGGACCGCGATCTCGGCGGCGTCGCCGACCTGGAAGGCGGCGCGAACATCACCCTGATCCAGGCCGATCTGGAGAACGGCGCCTCGGGCAGCCACACCCCCTCCCTGCCAACCGCCGGCCGCTTCGCCGGGATCGTCGTCACCAACTACCTGCACCGCCCGCTCTTCCCCGCCATCCTGGCGGCGCTGGAACCGGGCGGCGTGCTGATCTACGAGACCTTCGCCGACGGCAACGCCCGCTTCGGCCGCCCGTCCTCCCCCGACTTCCTGCTGCGCCGCGGCGAGTTGCTGGAGGCGGTGCGCGGCACGCTTCAGGTGGTCGCCTTCGAACAGGGAGAGATATCGCTGCCCAAGCCCGCGGTGGTGCAGCGGATCTGCGCCGTCGCCGGGGACGATCCGCTGCCGCTCTGAGGCATCCTTACTCGTCGCTGTCGTCGGGAACCGGCTTCTGCTCCCCGCGGATGCGGCGGCGGCGGTCCTCCTTGCGCATGATCTGCTTGCCATGCTTGTGCTGCGCCGGCCCCTCCAACGGGCCGCCGGGACGGACCGGCCGTTCGGCAAAGCGGCCGAGCGAGATCATCCGGTCATACATCACCAGCGCCCCGGCGACGCCGACATTGATGCAGAAGGACATCGGGATCTTGACCACATGGTCGCAGCGCGCCAGCAGGGCGGGCGACAGGCTGTCCCGCTCCGGCCCCAGCACATAGGCGGCGCGGGAGGGGTGGCGGAAGCTGGGCAGTTCCACCGCGTCGTCGGTCAGCTCCACCCCGACCAGCATGCAGTCCCTGGGTAGGGTGAAGTCGGCGACCCGCTCGTGGATGTAGAGCGGCAGGTGCAGCGTGGCGCCCGAGGTGTCGACCAGCTTCGTCTCCCGCAGATCCGGCTCCGGATCGATGGCGAAGAAGAAGGAGGCGCCGAAGGCATGGGCGGTGCGCATCAGGTTGCCGACATTGCCCGGCTTGCTGATCCGCTCCACCCCGATTCCGAAATAACCACGCATGAAGAACCCGCTGATCTAGGTAAGGACATGACCGGGCGGGAGCTTGCCGCCGCCGCCCGCCCGAGGCAAGCTTGCCGGCATGAGCCAAGACCATACGCAAGATCACGCCTGCTGCGGTGGGGATCACCACCACGGCCATTCCCACCATCATGGCCACTCCCACCATCATGGTGAAAGCGCCGAAGGCCGAGCCGACCTGTCCGGCCCGGCGGAAAGCCCGATCATCGTCGAGGTGACACGCGGCAGCCTGGTTGAGTCAGTCCACCGCGCCCGCGCCTGCATCGTCGATGCCGGCGGCCATGTGCTGGCGCGCTGGGGCGACATCGACGCCCCCGTCTACCCGCGCTCCGCCATCAAGTCGCTGCAGGCGATCCCGCTGGTGGAAAGCGGCGCGCTCGACGCCTTCGGGCTGGGGGACGAGGAACTGGCGCTCGCCTGCTCCTCCCACAATGGCGAGGCGCGCCACACCGAACTGGTGCGGTCCTGGGCGGAGCGGGTCGGGCTGCGGATCGACGATTACGAATGTGGCGCGCAGATCCCCTATGATCCCGCCACCGCCGAGGATCTGGTCCGCCGCGGCGAGGCGCCGACCGCCTTCCACAACAACTGCTCCGGCAAGCACAGCGGTTTCCTGACCACGGCGAAGCACAAGGGCGAGCGGCTGAAGGGTTATGTTCGCTACGAACACCCGGTGCAGCAGCGCATCCTGGGCGTGATGGAGCAGATGACCGGCCAGGACCTGTTCGGCGCGCCTTGGGGCGTCGACGGTTGTTCCATCCCCACAATCGGCATTCCTCTGGGCGCCATCGCCTATGCCATGGCCCGCATCGCCGACCCGGTCGACCTGCCCGACGCGCGCGCCGCGGCCGTCACCCGCATCGCCGCCGCCTGGGGCAAGCACCCCTTCCTGATCGGCGGCACCGGCACCTTCGACACCGCGCTGATGGAAGCGGCCGGAGGCGCCGTCCTGGTCAAGGGCGGGGCCGAGGGTGTCGGCTGCGCCGTGATCCCGGAACAGGGCATTGGCATCGCGCTGAAGATCGAGGATGGCGCCGCCCGCGCCCGCGAGGTCGCGCTCGCCGCCCTGATCCGTTCGACCAAGGTGCTGACCGACGCCCAATGGGCGCGCGTGCCTCACCTGCTGACCACGCCGCTGCTGAACCGTGCCGGCACGCGGGTGGGCGAGGTGCGGCCGGCGGCGGCGTGGCCCGGCTGAGACGGGCCGTCATCAGGCGGATGCGGCGGGTGCGGCTGCGGTGCTATGGTCGCCGCGCCCGTTTCTTATGAGCAGTCCCCCATGAGCATCGACGACCTGCGCGCCCAGTACGAGGCCTACCCCTACCCGGCGCGCAACCCGGCCGACGAGTCCAAGCGCCTGATCACCGGTTCGCCCAGCCACCTGGACGAGCTGGTTCAGCATGTCTTCGGCGGCCGGATCGACCATTCCAAACCGCTGCGCGTGCTGGTGGCCGGCGGCGGCACGGGGGACGGCACCATCATGCTGGCGCAGCAGATGGCCGATGCCGGCAATCCCGGCCGCATCGCCTACATCGACCTGTCCGACGCCAGCCGCGCCGTCGCCGAGGCGCGGGCCAAGGCGCGCGGCCTGACCAACATCGACTTCCGCCGTGGATCACTGCTGGAACTCGATGGAATGGGGCCGTTCGACTACATCGACTGCTGCGGCGTGCTGCACCATCTGGACGATCCGGCGGCAGGCCTGCGCTCTCTGGCCGGCGCACTGGCGCCCGGCGGCGGCATCGGCATCATGGTCTACGCCCCCTATGGCCGCACCGGCGTCTACCCGATGCAGGAGGCGCTGCGCGGCATGACCGAAGGCTTGCCGCCGGCCGAGAAGGTGGCGCTGGCGCGCCGGCTGATCCAGGCGCTGCCGCCGACCAACTGGCTGCTGAACAACCCGCACATCAGCGACCACCGGCTGGCCGACGCCAACCTCTACGACCTGCTGCTGCACAGCTGCGACCGTCCCTACAGCGTGCCGCAACTGGCGGAACTGGCGGACAGCGCCGGCCTTGCCATCGCGACGCTGATCGACCCGCTGCGCTACGAACCGTCGCTGTGGGTCAAGGACGCCCGCGTGCTGAAGCGGCTGGAGGGGATGGGCATGCTGGAACGCGCCGCCTGGACCGAACGCATCACCGGCGCCTTCACCAAGCACATCGCCTATCTGCTGTGTCCGGCCGATCTGGACGCCGCGCGCATCGCGCCGGACGGGCCGGATGTGGTCCCGGTCCTACGCGACATCGACGGCCCGACGGTGGCGAAGAACGTGCCGCCCGGCGGCAGCCTGGAATTCGATCTGATGGGCAGCGTGGTGGCCCTGCCCCTGCCCCGGCTGGCCGGCCCGATCCTGTCGCGGATCGACGGCAGGACCAGCCTCGGCGCCCTGCACGCCGCCATCGAGCCGACGACGAAGGTGACCTGGGAGCAATTCCTCACCCAGTTCCGCCAGTTGTTCGACGCGCTGGGCGGCCTGGGCAAGATGCATCTGCGGAGGGGATAGGGCGCGAAGCGCCCCACCCCCTCCGTCTATCCTTACCCCCGCAGAACCGGAACCGCGGCGTCGAGCGCCTTGGTCAGCCGGTCGAAGGTCTCGTGGATCTCCGCTTCGGAAATCACCAGCGGCGGGCAGAGCGCGATGGAATCGCCCATGGCGCGGACGATCAGCCCGTTGTCCTGGCTCAGGCCGTTGACCACCGCACCGGCGCGGCCGACCGGGTCGAACGGGGTTTTGGTCGCCTTGTCGGCCACCAGTTCCAGCGCGCCGATCAGGCCGATGCCGCGGGCCTCGCCGACCAGAGGATGCTCCGCCAGCGCCTTCAGCCGCGACTGGAAGGCCGGGGCGACCGAACGGACATGGCCGACGATGTCGCGTTCCTCGTAGATCTTCAGCGTTTCCAGCGCCACCGCCGCCGCCACCGGATGGGCGGAGTAGGTGTAGCCATGGCCGAAGGTGCCGATCTTCCGGCTCTCGTCGACGCAGGCGCGATAGATGGCGTCGGTCACCATGACGGCGGAGATCGGCAGATAGCCCGACGACAGCTGCTTGGCGCAGGTCAGGATGTCCGGCTGCATGCCCATGGTCTGGCTGCCCCAGAAATTGCCGGTGCGGCCGAAGCCGCAGATCACCTCGTCGGCGACCAGCAGGATGTCGTATTTCTTCAACACCGGCTGGATCTTGGCGAAGTAGGTCGCGGGCGGCACCACGACGCCGCCGGCGCCCATGATCGGCTCGGCGAACATGGCGGCGATGGTGTCCGGCCCTTCGGCCAGGATCAGCGCCTCCAGCTGTTCGGCGAGGCGGGTGGCGAAGGCCTCCTCGCTCTCGCCCTCAAGCCCGTTGCGGTAATGGTGCGGGCAGTCGCCGTGGATGATGCGGGCGATCGGCAGGTCAAAATCACGGTGATTGTTGGGCAGCCCGGTCAGGCTGGCGGTCGCCACCGTCACGCCGTGATAGGCACGCTGGCGCGAGAGGATCTTCTTCTTCTCCGGCCGGCCAAGCGCGTTGTTGTAGTACCAGATCAGCTTGATCGCGGTGTCGTTGGCTTCCGAACCCGAATTGGCGAAGAAGACCTTCGACATCGGCACCGGCGCCAGCCCGATCAGCTTTTCCGCCAGATCGATTCCCGGCTCGTGCGACTTGTGGCCGAAGATGTGATAGCTGGACAGCTGCCGCATCTGCTTGGCCGCCGCCTGGACCAGCCGCTCCTCACCCCAGCCGAGCGAGACGCACCACAGGCTGGCCATGCCCTCGATGTAATCCTTGCCGCCGTCATCGAAGACGCGGATGCCCTCGCCGCGATCGATGATCATCGGCCCCTGCGTCTCGTGGACGTCCAGGTTGGTGTAGGGATGGAGGATGAAGGCCTTGTCGCGGCTGGCGGCGGAGTTGCCGACGGTGCTGCCCGGAGCGGTCATGGAAAGAGTCTTCCTGTTCGGTCTTGTCGGGTTCGTTCCCCCCGCCGCACGGTCGAGGTCCGCCGGGGGGTGTTCGATTTGTTAAACAGTACCGCCGATCATACGCACAGTTCGGCCACTCCACAAACCTGCTTCCTGGTCATCCGTGCCATGCGTGCAAGACGCTGGCGGGAGGTTCGACCCGATGGGACAGCTTGACCCGAACGACCGGAGGGAGAGACCGCCTTGCCCACGCTTTATGGCCCCACGCTCTATGGCATGCCCAGCACCGCCGCGATGGCCCCGCACATCCTGCTGCGCGAGATCGGTCGGCCCTTCGACCTCGTGCTGCTCGACCGCGAGAAGGGGGAGCACAAGAGCGCCGCCTATCTGGCGCTGAACCCGCACGGCCGGGTGCCGACGCTGGTGGACGGCGATCTGGTGCTGTACGAGGCCGCCGCCATCTGCCTGCATCTGGCCGACACGCACCCGGAGGTGAAGCTCGCCCCGGCGGTCGGCACGGCCGAGCGGGCGGAGTTCTACAAGTGGCTGGTCTACCTGACCAACAGCGTCCAGGCCGAGATGCTGCTGTACTTCTACCCCGAGCGTTACGTTGAGGGCGCCGGGGCGCAGGCAGCCTTCAAGACGGCGACCGAGGCCCGGCTGAACGGCCATTTCGATGGCCTGGACCGCGGGCTTGCTGGGCGTACGTGGCTTCTGGGCGACACGTACAGCGCGGTCGACCCGTACCTGTTCATGCTGTGCCGCTGGACCCGCTTCATGGGCCGCCCGGCACGTACGCTGGGCAATCTCGGGCCTTATCTCGCCCGTGTCCTGGAACGTCCGGCGGTGAAGGCAACGTTCGAAGCGGAAGGGCTGGGCGCGCCGTATTATTGAGCAGCCCTCTCCCGCCCCGGGAGAGGGAGGGACCCGCCGAAGGCGGGAGGGTGAGGGGTGATCCGAACATGGATTTCTGATCCTTGGATCACCCCTCACCCTTCCCAAGCTTCGCTTGGGCCCCTTCCCTCTCCCGGGACGGGAGAGGGTATCGACCCGTTCACCCCCGCCGAACCAACCCGCTGACAGGCTGGCCGTCGATGGTCAGCGAACCGCCCTCCGCGCCGACCGCCACCGTCTGGCCGTCCTTGATGCGGCCTTCGAGGATCAGGGTCGCCATCGGGTTCTGCAGCTCGCGCTGGATCACCCGCTTCAGCGGACGCGCGCCGTACACCGGGTCGTAGCCGGCTTCGGCCAGCCATTCGGTCGCGGCTTCGTCCACCGTCAGCGTGATCTCGCGGTCGGCGAGCATCTTGGTCAGGCGGCCGAGCTGGATCTTGACGATGCCGCCCATGTGCCGGCGGTCGAGCCGGTGGAACAGCAGGATCTCGTCCAGGCGGTTCAGGAACTCCGGCCGGAAATGGGCACGGACGGCCTCCATCACCTCTTCGCGCACGGCGCCGCTGTCCTCGCCCTCCGGCTGCTCGGCCAGCGCCTGCGAGCCGAGGTTGGAGGTCATGATGATGACGACGTTGCGGAAATCGACGGTGCGGCCCTGCCCGTCGGTCAGGCGGCCGTCGTCCAGCACCTGCAGCAGCACGTTGAAAACGTCGGGATGGGCCTTCTCCACCTCGTCGAACAGCACGACCTGATAGGGCCGGCGGCGCACCGCCTCGGTCAGCGCCCCGCCCTCCTCATAGCCGACATAGCCCGGAGGCGCGCCGATCATGCGGGCGACGGAGTGCTTTTCCATGTATTCCGACATGTCGAGCCGGACCATCGCCGTCTCGTCGTCGAACAGGAACTCGGCCAGCGCCTTGGTCAGCTCGGTCTTGCCGACGCCGGTCGGACCCAGGAACAGGAAGGAACCGATGGGACGGTTCGGATCCTGCAGGCCCGCCCGCGCCCGGCGAACGGCGTTGGACACGGCGACGATCGCCTCGTCCTGGCCGATGACCCGGCCGCGCAGCTTGTCCTCCATCGCCAGCAGCTTCTCGCGCTCGCCGGCCAGCATCTTGTCGACCGGCACGCCGGTCCAGCGGCTGACCACCGCGGCGATGTCGCCGTCGCGCACCTCCTCGTTCAGCATCCGGCTGCTGGCATGCTCCTCGGCATCCTTCAAGGCCTTCTCCAGGCCCGGAATGACACCGTAGGCAAGTTCGCCCGCGCGGCCCCAGTTGCCGTCGCGCTGCGACGTCTCCAGTTCGGTGCGGGCCTTCTCCAGATCCTCCTTGATCTTCTGCGCGCCCTGCAGCTGGTCCTTCTCGGCCTGCCACTTGGCGGTCAGCTCGGCCGAGTCCTGCTCCAGATCGGCCAGTTCGGCTTCCAGGTTGGTCAGCCGGTCGCGCGACGCGGCATCCTGCTCGCGCTTCAGCGCCTCGCGCTCGATCTTCAGCTGGATGATGCGGCGGTCCAGCTCGTCGATGGCCTCCGGCTTGCTGTCCACCGCCATGCGCAGGCGGCTCGCCGCCTCGTCGATCAGGTCGATGGCCTTGTCGGGCAGGAAGCGGTCGGTGATGTAGCGGTTGGACAGGGTCGCCGCCGACACGATGGCGCTGTCGGTGATGCGCACGCCATGGTGCACCTCATAGCGCTCCTTCAGGCCGCGCAGGATGGAGATGGTGTCCTCCACCGTCGGCTCCGACACGAAGACCGGCTGGAAGCGCCGGGCCAGCGCCGCGTCCTTCTCGATGTATTTGCGGAACTCGTCCAGCGTGGTGGCGCCGACGCAGTGCAGTTCACCGCGCGCCAGCGCGGGCTTCAGCATGTTGGAGGCGTCCATCGCGCCGTCCGACTTACCGGCACCGACCAGCGTGTGCAGCTCGTCGATGAAGACGACGATCTCGCCGGCCGCCGCCTGGATTTCCGACAGCACGGCCTTCAGCCGCTCCTCGAACTCGCCGCGATACTTGGCGCCGGCCACCAGCGCGCCGAGGTCGAGCGACAGCAGCTGCTTGTTCTTCAAGCCTTCCGGCACGTCGCCCTTGACGATGCGCTGGGCCAGACCTTCGACGATGGCGGTCTTGCCGACGCCGGGCTCGCCGATCAGCACGGGGTTGTTCTTGGTGCGCCGCGCCAGAACCTGGATGGTGCGGCGGATTTCCTCGTCGCGGCCGATGACGGGATCGAGCTTGCCGTCGCGCGCCGCGGCGGTCAGGTCGCGCGCGTATTTCTTCAGCGCGTCATAGCCCTGCTCGGCGCTGGCGCTGTCGGCGGTGCGGCCCTTGCGGATGTCGTTGATGGCGGTGTTCAGCGCCTGCGGCGTCACGCCGGCGGACTTCAGCGCCTTGCCCGACGGGGTGCCGTCGGCCATGGCCAGCGCCAGCAGGATGCGTTCGGCGGTGACGAAGCTGTCGCCGGCCTTTTCGGCCACCTTCTCCGCCTGTTCGAAGACGCGGGAAAGCTCGGGCGTCAGGTAGAGTTGACCGGCGCCGCTGCCTTCCACCTTCGGCAGCTTGTCCAGTTCGGCATCGACCGCCGACAGGGCCGCCTTCGGGTCGCCGCCCGCCGCACGGATCAGGTTGGCGGCAAGGCCTTCCTTGTCGTCCAGCAGAGTCTTCAGCAGGTGTTCCGGGGTCAGGCGCTGATGCCCGCGGCGCACGGCCAGGGTCTGCGCGGCCTGGATGAACCCGCGGCTACGCTCGGTGTATTTTTCGAAATCCATGATGCTCCCCTCATCTCCCGTCGACCGTCCGCGAGGCAGCCCGGCCAACTCGATCCACATGACAGTGCGATCCGCAAGGATGCTGCGGGAGATGTAGGCAAGCCGGGAAGTCATGCAAGACCATCGGCGTAGAAAGGTTATCGGGAGAGAAACGCCGCCACACCCCCGTCGTCCCGACCGCGTAGGACCGTAAGAAAGGGGTAGCACGCCACCCGCCGATTGCCCCCCTACACGGCGCCCGCCCGCCCCGGCTAGACTGCCGCCTGCCCGCCTTCCGCCGGTCTCCCCGCCCCGGATTCCCATCATGACCGATCTGGCCAGTTCCACCACACCTCCCGCCACGCGCAGCGCCCCTGATGTGAAGCCCGCAGCAACCCCTGCTGGCCAAGCCATGCCGCGGACCATGACGGCGCGGCTGCTGCGCCTCGCCTGGAGCCTGCGCGGTGCCTGGCACCGGATCGCGCGCCCGCTGACCATGGGGGTACGGGCGATCATCCTCGACGAGTCGGACCCGGCCACCCCGCGTGTGCTGCTGATCCGCCACAGCTATGTCGGCGGCTGGCACTTTCCCGGCGGCGGCGTCGGGCGGGGGGAGACGCTGTCCGACGCCATGCGGCGCGAGGTGCGGGAGGAGGTCGGGCTGATCGCCGACCGTCCCGCTCAGCCTTTCGGCATCTATGCCCGCTTCCGCAACGGGGCGAGCGACCATGTGGCGGTCTTCGTCGTGCGCGGCTGGAGCGGCACGCCGAAGGCCGATGGGGTGGAGATCGTCGAGGCCCGCTTCTTCCCGATCGACCGGCTTCCGGCGGACCTGTCGCCGGCCACCGGGCGGCGGCTGGAGGAATTTCTAGGGCACCGCCCCGTCGCCGAACGCTGGTAGCGGCACCAGATCATGCGGGTGGAGCGGGCGGTCCGGATGACTGCCAACCGCTTTTCCCCCAACCGCAAGGTGAGAAACAGGCACCGCATCGGTTGACAGGGACGCTCCGGCCCTTTCATTGTGCAGTGCAATGAACGCCACACTGACCGCCATCCGCCGCTATCCCGTCAAGGGCATGAGCGGCCAGGACCTGACCGCCACCGACCTGACCGCCGGACAGGCGATCCCGCTCGACCGCCGTTACGGGCTGCTGCACGGCCCGGCCGCGCTGGACACCGAGACGGAAGGCTGGCGCCTGCCGTCCGACTTCTTCACGCTGGACCGCACGGAAAAGCTGGCGGCGCTGCAGACGGAGTTCGATGAGGAGACGCGCGCGCTGATCATCCGCCGCGGCGGCCGGCAGGTGTCGCGCGGCCGGCTGGACCAGCCGATGGGCCGCACGTTGCTGGAACAGTTCTTCGCCGCCTATCTGGCCGGGATCGTCCCCGGCATGCCCCGCCTGATCGAGGCGCAGCACGGCGCCTTCGGCGACAGCGAGGAACCGTCGGTCACCCTGCTGAACCTCGCCAGCCTGCGCGATGTGGAGGAGCGGATCGCCAAGCAGCCGGTCGATCCCCGCCGCCTGCGCGCCAACCTGCTGCTGGACGGCATCGATCCGTGGGCGGAACGCGGCTGGATCGGCCGGACCCTGACCATCGGCGGCGCAACGCTGGAGGTGGTGGAGGCGCTGGACTGCACGCCCGGCAACGATGTGAACCCGGACAGCGGCGTCGCCGACCTCAGCTTGCCGACCATCATGGAGCGGGGGTACGGCCACAGCCAGATCCTGCTGCGCGCCCGGGTGACCGGCGGCGGCCGGATCGCGGTGGGCGACCCGGTCACGCCGGCCTGAACTTCAGGTATCCAGGCTTCAGGTATCCAGGCTCAAAAACGCGAGGCGTCAGGCGTTGACGGCCGCACGCTCCTCGCCGTCCGTCTCGTCCTCGCCCTGCTGGTCGTCATCGTCGCCGACCTGCGAGGAGCCCTGCGACTGGTGGCCGTGCCCGATGCTGGGCTGGCCGCCGCGCTGGCGGTTTTCCGATTCCTGGATCTGGTTGATGATGCGCAGGTAATGCTCGGCATGCTGCAGGTAGTTTTCCGCCTGCACGCGGTCGCCGGACGACATCGCGTCGCGGGCCAGCGCCTGGTACTTTTCCTGCACCTGCCACGCATTGCCGCGAATGCGGACATCCGGGCCGTTGCTGTCGAAGGTCTGGTGACGCAGCGGAACGTTCTGGCGCCGGCCGGCACCACCGCCGCCCCCGCCACCACCACCGCCGCTGCCCCCGCCGCCGCTGTTGCCACGACCACGCGAACGCCTGGAGTTCGGTCCCTGTCTCATTCGGCTCTTAAGGCCCCATGCAAGAGAAGTGCAGTCCCCGGAACGCTCCGGCGGCCATCCGGCCTTCCGGCCCGGCCGCCCGGTCTGCCATGGACGATTTCCATGGGTCGCTCACGGGGTTCAAACGACGCGTCCGCATCGCGTGCGGCGGGCCATGGCGGTCAGCGCTCGGCAGAAAACCATCCGAGAATCGTGCTCCGCAGGCCGTAGGTTCGCGGTCGTGTACCGCACACTACCCGGCAAAGCCCGGCGATCCAACCGTTTTTTTGGATAAGCGGCCGGCTCACAGCGCCTTTCGCGCCCTGACGCAGCGCTTTACCCCACCCAGGTCACACAGGATCGCGGTCTCCCCCAATCCTTGCGCCTCGACCAGCGCCGCCACACCCTCCGCCTGACCCTGCCCGACCTCGAAGGCGGCCACCCCGCCGGGAACCAGCAGGCGTGGCAGCTCGGCGGCGAGGATACGGTAGGGCTCCAGCCCGTCCGGCCCGCCGTCCAGCGCGCGGAGCGGGTCGTGCTCCCGCACCTCCGGCTCCAGCGTGGCGATGTCGGCGCTGGGGATGTAGGGCGGGTTGGACACCACGATGTCGAAATGATCCTCGATCCCCTTGGCCCAATCGCCGGTCTGGAAGCGGGCGCGGTCCGCCAGCCCGTTGCGCTCGGCATTGCCGGCCGCCCCCTCCACCGCCAGCGGGCTGAGATCGACGCCGACGCCGGTGGCGTTCGGCAGCTCCGACAGCAGCGCCAGCAGGATGCAGCCCGTTCCGGTTCCGAAATCGATCAGGCGCAGCGGGGCCTTCCGGTCGGGGATGGTGGCCAGCACCGCCTCCACCACCGTCTCGGTGTCGGGCCGCGGCTCCAGCGTGTCGGGGTTGAGGGCGAGGTCGATGGTCCAGAACTCCCGGTGTCCCAGGATGCGCCCCACCGGTTCCCGCGCGGCACGACGCTCGACCAGAGCCAGGGCACGGGCGGCATCGGCGTCGGGGATAGGTTGTTCCGTCTTCGTAACGAAATCGGTCCGGGTAAGGGTCAGCGCATGTTCGAGCAGGTAGCGGGCGTCGAGTTCCGGCGTATCGACGCCAACCTCGCGCAGCCGCGCCTCGGCCTGGGCGCGCAGGGTGCGGAGGTTCATGATTGTACTCCTCTCCCCCGCGACAACTCATCCCCTCCCCCGCCCAGCGGGGGAGGGTTAGGGTGGGGGCAAGCCTCCCACACATCCGCACTCATCCCATGCGCGACCCCGTCCTCAAGCACCGCGCCCGCGGCATGCGCACGCTGCCGACTGACGCCGAGCGGCGCCTGTGGCGATATCTGCGCAACGGCCAGCTTGGCGGCTGGCGGTTCCGGCGTCAGCATCCGATCCCTCCCTATATCCTTGATTTCGCCTGCCTGGAGGTCTGCATCGCGGTAGAGGTCGATGGCGGGCAGCATGCGGACTCCGGCTATGACGAGGCGCGCACGAAGTTTCTGAAAGAGCGCGGCTGGCGGGTACTCAGGTTCTGGAACAACGACGTGCTGCGCAATCCGGAGGGGGTGGCGACGAGCGTGCTGCAAGCTCTGGGAGGGGTTCGACGTGCGGACACTTGCCCCCACCCTGACCCTCCCCCGCTGGGCGGGGGAGGGAACTAAGGCGCACGCCCCCTGAAGCCCCTCACCCCAGCTCCGCCAGCCGGGCGGCCTGGTCCTCGGACACCAGCGCGTCGATCAGTTCGTCCAGCGCCTCGCCGGCCATCACCTTGTCGATCTTGTAGAGCGTCATATTGATGCGGTGGTCGGTCACGCGCCCTTGTGGGAAGTTGTAGGTGCGGATGCGTTCCGAGCGGTCGCCGCTGCCGACCTGATTCTTGCGGTCGGCGGCACGGGCGGCGTCCTTCTCCGCGCGTTCGCGGTCGTACAGCCGGGCGCGCAGCACCTTCAGCGCCTTGGCCTTGTTCTTGTGCTGCGACTTCTCGTCCTGCTGGCTCACCACCAGCCCGGTCGGCAGGTGGGTGATGCGCACCGCGCTGTCGGTGGTGTTGACCGACTGGCCGCCGGGACCGGAGGAGCGGAAGACGTCGATCCGCAGATCCTTCTCGTCGATGTGGATGTCCACCTCCTCCGCCTCGGGCAGCACGGCGACGGTGGCGGCGGAGGTGTGGATGCGGCCCTGCGCCTCGGTCGCCGGCACGCGCTGGACGCGGTGGACGCCGGACTCGAACTTCAGCCGGGCGAACACGCCGCGGCCGGTGATGTTGGCGGTCGCCTCCTTGTAGCCGCCGATGCCGGTCTCGCTGACGTCCATCGCCTCGAACCGCCAGCCATGCAGGCCGGCGTAGCGGCGGTACATCTCGAACAGCTCGGCGGCGAACAGGGCGGCCTCGTCGCCGCCGGTGCCGGCGCGCACCTCCAGGATGGCGTTCTTCTCGTCCGCCTCGTCCTTCGGCAGCAGCGAGATCTGCACCTTGCGCTCCAGATCCGGGATGCGTTTGGTCAGGACGTGGAATTCCTCCTCCGCCATCGCCTTCATCTCGGGATCGGCGTCGGGAGCGGCGATCATCTCCGCCAGATCGGCGGCCTCGGCGCGGCCCCTCTTCAGCTCCGCGATGGCCTCGGCAATCGGGGTGAGGTCGGCATATTCCTTGGACAGCCGGGCGAAGTCGCCGGACTCGGCAAGGCCGGCCGCAAGCGTGTCGCGCAGCTCGTCGTACCGGGCCATCACCTTATCGAACTTCTCGTCCAGGCTCACGTCGCTCGTCCTTATCCCGTTCAGTCTCTTCGGCCCCATCACAGGCCATACCGTCCCGCCCGAACCTGTCCAGCCCGAACAGCCGGAACATCAGCCGTTCGGCCGCGGCCCGTTCGGCCAGCCCCTCGCCGCTGCCGTCGGCGGCCAGCGCGCGCAGCGCTTCCGACGGGGCGTGCAGCAGCCGGTTGACCAGCAGCCGCGTCGCTGACGCCGCGTCCAGATCGCCGTGCCCGGCCAGCAGGCGCCGCCGTTCCGCCTCGAAATGGCTGCGAAGCGCCGCCACGGCGGGCACCGCGGCGCGTTCCGCCCGGTCGCGGGCGAAGGCGGCCACCGCCTCGTCCACGATCATCCAGGCGGCCTGGGTCGCCGCCTCGCGCCCGACGCGGCCCTGCAGCGCCACCCGCTCCAGATCGGCCAGATCATAGACGAAGGCGCCGTCCATGCCCGCCACCGCGGGATCGACGTCCGCCGGAATGGCGGCATCGACCACGAAGACCGGACGGCGGCGGCGGCGCTTCAGCACCGCCTCCATCATCGGAGCGGTCAGGATATAGCGCCCGAGGCCGGCCGCGGCCACCAGGATATCGGCGCCGGTCATCGCCGTCTCCAGATCGGCCCAGGGGGCGAAATGCCCGTCCAGCCGCCGTGCCGCCGCTTCCGCCCGCCGGTCCACCGGCGCCGCGACCGTCAGCCGCGGCAGCCCGGCATCGCGCAGCCCCTCCAGCACCAGGGCGCCCATGTCGCCCAGCCCCAGCAGCAGGGCGCCGCAGCGCCGGATGTCGCCGTGCAGGTCGCGCGCCACCTGGATGGCGGCGGCGGCCAGCGAGGTGGCGCCCTCCGCGATCGGCGTCTCGCTGCGCACCCGTTTGGCGGCGGCATAGGCGGCCTGCAGCACCGCCTCCAGCTCCGGCCCGGTCATCCCGGCGCCGGCGGCGCTGCGATGGGCGGCCTTCAACTGGCCCAGGATATGCGGTTCGCCAACGATCTGGCTGTCGAGCGAGCAGGCCACCGCGAACAGGTGGCGCACGGCGTCGATGCCGGTCCGGGTGTAGAGCTGCGGCGCCAGATCGGCGGTGGGCAGGCCGACGCGGTCGGCCATCGCCTCGGCGATCGCCAGCGCCGCCTCGTTCGGGCGCTCGTGGACCGCCTGCACCTCCACCCGGTCGCAGGTGCTGAGCCACAGCGCCTGCCCCACGCCTGCGGCGCGCAGCCGCTCCAGCATGCCCGCCACTTCCGCCTCGTCGGTGGACAGGCGGTCGCGGACCGCGCCGGAACAGGTCCGGTGGCTGGCGCCGATGACGAGGTAGGAGGTGGTGGTCACGCCGCGGATCACTGTCCCTGCTTAAAACGGGGGCAGCTTACTCCGCGGCGGGGGCCACGTCTCGGGTGGTTTCGGCTTCGGCAGCTTCCGATGCGGCCTTCGCCGCTTCGATCTCGGCGGCCTTCTTCTCGACCAGACCGACCAGATGCTGGACGATGTCCTGGTCCTTCAGCCGGTGGTCGGTGACGCCGGACAGATAGACCTGATGGGTGTTGTTGCCGCCGCCGGTCAGGCCGATGTCGGTTTCCCGCGCCTCGCCGGGCCCGTTCACGACGCAGCCGATGACCGACAGGGTCAGCGGCGTGGTGATGTGGGCCAGCTTCTGCTCCAGCAGTTCCACCGTCTTGATGACGTTGAAGTTCTGCCGCGCGCAGCTGGGGCAGGAGATGACGGTGACGCCGCGGCGGCGCAGGCCCAGCGACTTCAGGATGTCGTAGCCGACCAGGACCTCTTCCGCCGGATCGGCCGACAGCGAGACGCGCAACGTGTCGCCGATGCCCGACCACAGCAGCATGCCGAGCCCGATCGACGACTTCACCGTCCCGGCGCGCAGGCCGCCCGCTTCGGTGATGCCGATGTGCAGCGGGTAGTCGCAGGCCTCGGCCAGCCCCTGATAGGCGGCGACGGCCAGGAAGGCATCCGACGCCTTCACCGAGATCTTGAATTCTCGGAAGTCGTTGTCTTCCAGGATCCTGGCGTGGTTCAGCGCGCTTTCGACCATCGCCTCCGGGCAGGGCTCGCCGTATTTCTCCAGCAGATCCTGCTCCAGCGAGCCGGCATTGACGCCGATGCGCATCGAACAGCCATGATCCTTGGCCGCCTTCACCACCTCGCGCACCCGCTCGGCCGAGCCGATGTTGCCGGGGTTGATGCGCAGGCAGGCCGCACCGCTCTCCGCCGCCTCGATGGCGCGCTTGTAGTGGAAATGGATGTCGGCGACGATCGGCACCTTCACCTGTCGCACGATGTCCTTCAGCGCCAGCGCCGACTCGCGGTCGGGGCAGGACACGCGCACGATGTCCGCCCCCACCCGCTCGGCCGCCTGGATCTGCTCCACCGTCGCCTTCACGTCGGTGGTCGGCGTGTTGGTCATGGTCTGGACCGAGATCGGCGCGTCGCCGCCGACCAACACGTTGCCGACGCGAATCTGGCGCGATTTGCGGCGAAGGATCTGGCGGTAGGCGCGCACGGTCATCTCAGGTCAGCCTCTGGACAGCGAAACAATCCCGGGAATGGGGGCCGGAAGCCGCATCCTAGCGCAGCCGGCGTCAGGCCAGAAGTGCGGTCCGGCGCCCCGGATTCAAGATCGGGTATTCAAGCCATGCATTTAAGTGGGCCATCCAGGATGGCAGGGCGCTCACGCAACGTCTCAGCGCCGCACCACCCCATGGCTGTCGATGGCGACATCGCGCAGAACCTGCCCGACGGAGCCCAGCGGCGGGCTTTCGCCGCCATCCGCCATCACCACCAGACCGCCGGCATTGCCGGTGCGGATCTTCACGTTGGGCTTGTCGGGAACGCGGAAGGTGTCGCCCGGCTTCAGCACGCGGGTAAACACGATGTCGCCGCCGTCGCGCACCTGCAGCCAGCTTTCCTGGGTGGCCTTCAGGACCAGCTTCGCATTGGTGTTCAGCGTGCCATAGACCTTGCCGTTGGCTGGCACCGTCGCCGTCGGGGCGGCCGGTGCGGCGGGCGGATTGGCCGCGGCGTTCAGCGGGGTCGGGTCCTGGGGCGACGCCTCCTCGTCATCCTCAGGCGGCGGGGCCGGAACGTTGACGACAGACTGTGCGGGGACCTGCCCGGCAGTCTGATTGGTGGACGGCGCGTTGGCGGACGGCAGCGGCGACTGGGCCGGCGGCAGAACCGCGGGCGGAACGGCCGCGACGGCCGGCGGCTTGCCGGCAACCGTCGAAGCGGCCGGCGCCGGAGCGGTCCCTTGCTGCGGCTTCGCCGCTGTACCCGGAGCAGGAGCTCCGGCGACGGGGGCGGGACCAGCGGGAGTCGGGGCCGCGGCGGGCGGCGGTGCGGTCGGCGCGGCGGCGATCACCGGCGCCGGAACCGACGGCTCCGCCCCCGGCTGCGCCGCGGTGCCGGCCTGCTCGGGCGCCGGGGCGGCGGGCTTGGACGGCACGCCGTCCAGCAGCGAGACCAGCCGGTCCGGCAGGGTCGGCACCAGATCGGTCACCGTGCGGTCGGTCGCCGACAGATAATACCAGCCGCCATAGACGATGCCGGCCAGAACCAGCGTGCCCAGCAGCAGCGTCCCGCCCGAGGCGCGCCCCCCTTCGGCCGCCGGGGTCGGCAGGTACAGTTCCTGCCGGCGGACGGTGCCCGCCGCCTCGTCCTTGTAGCGGGTGACGACGGTGTCGGGGTCCAGCCCCAGGCACTCGGCGTAGGACCGCAGGAAACCGATGGCGTAGGTGCTGCCCGGCAGTTCCTCGAACCGCCCTTCCTCAATGGCCAGCAGGTACGGATAACGGATGCGCAGCATCGTCGCGACGTCGCGCAGGTCATAGCCGTGCGCCATGCGCGTGGAGCGCAGGGTCTCGGATACGGAGGGGCCGGCCGAAGCCGGGTCAAAATCGTCGAAAACCTTGCGCTTGGCCATGGGTTCGCCATCTGCTCGCAACTAGCGCGCACGCCGAAAGTCATGCGCAACCGGGGCATCCGTGCGGATGCAACAAGCGGAATGGGTACGACATGCCGCCCCCGCGGCGCAACCGCAATGACCGCGGGTCGGGGGCTGCGGGTCGTGACAAGTGGCCTGGGGAGTGGCCTGGGGGCGAAGTTGCCCCCTCAGATCAGAACCCCGTGATCCTTGGCGAAGGTCTTCAGCTTGTCGCGCAGGCTGTGGTCGGCCCCGGTGTAGAGCCCGCTCATGTACTGCCGCAGCGCCCCGACGTCCATCGAGCGCAGCATGGTCTTCACCGGACCGACCGACGGCGGCGACATCGACAGGGTGCGGAAGCCGACGCCGATCAGCGCCATGGCGTCCAGCGGCCGGCCGGCCATCTCGCCGCAGATGCTCAGCGACACCTTGTGCTTGGCGCATTCGTCCACCAGCCGCCGCAGCACGCACAGCATCGATGGCGACAGCGGGTCGTAGCGGGTGGAGGTGCGCGGGTTGCCACGGTCGGCGGCGAACAGATACTGGGTGAGGTCGTTGGAGCCGACCGACAGGAAATCCAGCCGCGGCAACAGCGCCGGAAGTTGCCACAACAGCGACGGCACCTCGATCATCGTGCCGACACGCAGGCTGCCGGGCGGGTCGATGCCCTGGGCGGCCAGCCGCTTCAACTCCAGGTCCAGCAGGCGGCGGACGCCGTCGAACTCCGCCACCTCGGCGATCATCGGGAACATCACCGACAGCGGCCGGCCGGCGGCGGCCAGCAGCAGCGCGCGCAGTTGCTGGCGCAGCAGCGACGGGTGGTCCAGTCCGATTCGCACCGCGCGCCAGCCCAGCGCCGGGTTCTCCTCCTCGCCGCCGGTCATGTAGGGCAGCATCTTGTCGCCGCCGACATCCAGCGTGCGGAAGACGATCGGCCTGTCGCCGACCTCGTCCAGGATGCGGGAATAGAGGTCGGTCTGCGCCTTCACGTCGGGATATGACGCACGGACCATGAAGGGGATTTCGGTGCGGTAGAGCCCGACCCCCTCGGCGCCGCTGGCGGTCAAATGCGGCAGGTCGATCAGAAGGCCGCAGTTCAGCTGAATGGAGATCGGCACCCCGTCGCGCGTCACCGAGGGCAGGTTGCGGATCTCCGCATACATCTGCTCCTTGCGGTGCTGCAACGCGACCGCCTCGGCGAAGGCCATCTGGATGTCTTCGGCCGGGCGGATGAAGACCTGCCCATGGTCACCGTCGACGATCAGCTGGTCCAGCGGCTCGATCCGGTTCAGCGCGTCGGCCGCCTGCACCACCGGGATGTTCAGCGCGCGGGCGACGATGCAGACATGGCTGGCCGGGGATCCTTCCTCCAGCAGCAGACCGCGCAGCCGGGTGCGGTCGTAATCCAGCAGTTCCGCCGGCCCCATGGAGCGGGCGACCAGGATCATGTCGTCGGGCAGGGTGGCCCCGTCGGTGCCGCTGGTCTTGCCGGCCAGATGTTGCAGCAACCTGTTGGTCAGGTCCTCGAAATCCATCAACCGTTCCCGGATGTAGGGATCGGTCAGGTGGCTCATGCGGGCGCGGGTGTCGTTCTGCACCTGCTGCACCGCGGCCTCGGCGGTCAGGCCGACGCGGATGGCCTCGCGGATGCGCGACAGCCAGCCGCGGTCCTCGGCGAACATCCGGTAGGTCTCCAGGATGTCGCGCGGTTCGCTGAGACCCGCCAGCGACGCCGCTTCCAGCAGGTCGTCGATGGCGCTGTGCATGGTCTGCAGCGCGGTGTTGAAGCGCTCCAGCTCGGCGTCGGCGTCCTCCGCCACCATCTGGCGGACGGTCAGCTGCGGCCGGTGGATGACGGCCAGCCCCATGGCCAGCCCGGCGCTCATCGCCGTGCCGGACAGGCGGGCGGGCAGCAGAACGGGATCGCCGGTGGTGGTGACCTCCACCGGGTTGACCAGTTCGCTCTGGGCCACCAGCTCGGCGACGACCATGGCGATGGTCTGGAGGGTTTCCACCTCCTCCTCGACATAGCGGCGGCGGTCCTTGTGCTGGATCACCAGCACGCCGCGCACCTTGCTGCCGCGCAGGATCGGCACGCCGGCCAGCGACTGGAACGGGTCCTCCCCCGTTTCCGGGCGATAGGCGAAGCTGGGATGGGAGGGGGCGTTGTCCAGCGCCACCGGGCGGGCATGGCCGGCGATGTAGCCGACGATGCCCTCGCCCACCCGCAGGCGGGTGTTGTGGACGGCGGTCTTGTTCAGGCCTTCGGTGGAGAACAGCTCCAGCACCTCGCCGGCCCGCATGATGTAGCAGGAGCAGACGTCGGCCTTCATCTCCGCCGCGATCAGCGTGACGATCTTGTCCAGCCGGTCCTGCCCCGACCCCGACCCGGCCATGATGTCGCGCAGCCGGGCGAGCAGCCGGCGCGACGAGGTGCCGTCGAAGCGGGGATGCATTCCCCCGCCCATACCGCCGTCACCGGCTGCCGTGTCGAGGGTGTCGGTCATCGCTACAGCGCTCCCACCGTCGGCTCCGCCATCAGGTCTAACGATGCCGCATCCATCGCCCGCCGTGCCAGCGCCGATTCGGCCTGGGCGATCAATTCGGCGAGGATGTCGGCCACCGGTTGTTCGCGGGTGACAAGCCCGACGCTCTGCCCGGCCATGAGGGAGCCGTTCTCCACGTCGCCCTCGATGACCGCGCGGCGCAGCGCGCCGGCCCAGAAATGCTCGATCTCCAGCATGCCTTCGTCGCGGCTCATGATGCCGGAATCGACCTTGACGATGATGTCGCGCTGGAATTCCATGAAGCGCTTCGACGCCTCGTTCGCCAGCGCCCGCACCGGGATGACAGGGAAGCGCGGGTCGATCTGCACCGACGGCTGGGCGTCGCGGGCGGATGCGCGGATGAAGGCCTGCTTGAAATTGGGATGGGCCACGCATTCGGTGGCGCAGACGAAGCGGGTGCCGACCTGCACGCCTGCCGCCCCCAGTTCCAGATAGGAGAGGATCGTCTCGCCCCGGCCGATGCCGCCGGCGACGAACACCGGCACCTCGCGCAGGTCGGGCAGGATTTCCTGGGCCAGCACGGTGGTGGAGACCGGGCCGATATGGCCGCCGGCCTCGGTTCCCTCGATCACCAGCGCGTCGGCGCCCTGCTTCACCAGCCGGCGGCCGGCCCCCAGCGTGGGGGCGAAGGCCATCGCCCTGGCCCCGCCGTCCTTGATGCGGCGCAGGGTGGCGCCGGTCGGCAGGCCGCCGGCGACGACCACATGGCCGACGCCCTGCTCGCGGCAGACGTCGATCAGCTGGTCCAGCGCCGGGTGCATGTTGATGACGTTGACGCCGAACGGCTTGTCGGTCAGCGCACGGGTGCCGGCGATCTCCACCGCCAGCTGGTCCGGGGCCATCGAGCCGCAGGCCAGCACGCCGAAACCGCCAGCATTGGAAATGGCGGAGACCAAGTGCCGTTCCGACACCCAGCTCATGGCTCCGCCCATCACGGCGGTGCGGGTGCCGAGGAAGTCCCGGCCCCGCTGCCAGAGCCGATCGAGCCGGGCCGATGCTGCCGCCGCGTATGATGTGGCGTCGGTCATGGCCGGCCCTTTCCTGCTGTTGCGGTCCCCGGCACCCGGGTCCCCACCTGCACTCAGGCGGCGTCCAGGCCGTAGGCGGTGTGCAGGGCGCGCAACGCCAGCTCCGCATACTCCTCGGCGATCAGGACCGAAATCTTGATCTCCGAAGTCGAGATGACCTGGATGTTGATGCCCTTGTCGGCCAGCGCCTTGAACATGCGCTGGGCGACGCCGGCGTGGCTGCGCATGCCGACACCGATGACCGACACCTTGACCACGTTGGCATCGGAAACGATGCGCTTGTAGTTCAGGGTGGACTGCGCGTCCTCCAGCACCTTCACGCCGCGGGCCAGATCGGCCTTGCCGACGGTGAAGGTCATGTCGGTGGACTTGCCGTCTTCCGACACGTTCTGGACGATCATGTCGACGTTGACGGCGTTGTCGGTCAGCGGACCGAAGATGGCGGCGGCGACGCCCGGCTGGTCGGCGACGCCCACCAGGGTGATCTTCGCCTCGTCGCGGCTGTAGGCGATGCCGCTAACAACTTCCTTTTCCACGATCTCGTCCTCGTCAACAACCAGGGTTCCGGGAAGCGAGCTGCCCGCCGCCGCTTCGAAGCTGGACAGCACCTGCACGCGCACGCGATGGTTCATCGCCATCTCGACAGAGCGGGTCTGAAGCACCTTGGCCCCCTGCGAGGCCATCTCCAGCATTTCCTCGTAGGTGATCTTGTCGAGCTTGCGCGCCTTGGCGACGATGCGCGGGTCGGTGGTGTAGACACCGTCCACGTCGGTGTAGATGTCGCAACGGTCGGCCTTCACCGCCGCCGCCAGCGCCACCGCCGAGGTGTCGGAACCGCCGCGGCCCAGCGTGGTGATGCGCCCCTCGTTCGACACGCCCTGGAAGCCCGCGACCACGGCGACTTCGCCGGTCTGCAGGGACTTTTCCATCTCGCTGGTGTCGATGGAGACGATGCGCGCCTTGCCGTGCGTGTCGTCGGTGCGGATCGGAATCTGCCAGCCCGCCCAGGAGCGGGCGGGAATGCCGAGCGACTGCAGGGCGACGGCCAGGAGACCGGAGGTCACCTGCTCGCCGCTGGCGACGACGGCGTCGTATTCGCGCGCGTCATGCAGCTTGTCGATGTCGTTGCAATATTTGACGAGCTGGTTGGTCACGCCGGACATCGCCGACACGACGACGGCGACCTGATGCCCCGCCTTCACCTCTTGCTCGACCTTCCGGGCCACGTTCTTGATGCGGTCGATGTCGCCGACCGACGTGCCTCCGAACTTCAGGACGATCCGCGCCATACCTCACACCATGTCTGGCCGCCCGGTCATGACATCTGGATCATGCGGGTCGGCGGAGCGCACCCCCGCTCCACCGTTGCCGGCGCGGGGCGGCGTATCCATACTCCGTCAGTGGAAGCGAGGCAAGTTGCCCGCACCCGTCCCGCCACCCTGTTTACGGATTTTCACCATGACCGCCTCATCCTCCGCCTTCCCGCATGCGTCCGCAACCGCTCCGGCGGGTGGAGTTGGGGGTGGAACCGTGGACCCGGAGGATGTCGCCCGCTTCTCCGCCATCGCCGCCGAGTGGTGGGACCCGACTGGCAAGTTCAAGCCGCTGCACCGTCTGAACCCGCTGCGCCTGACCTACATCCGCGACAGCGTCTGCAAGCGGCTGGGCCGCGACCCGCTGGTGCCCAATCCGCTGGCGGGCCTGCGCGTGGTCGACATCGGCTGCGGCGGCGGCCTGCTGGCCGAACCGATCGCGCGGATGGGCGCCAGCGTGGTCGGCGTCGATGCGTCGGAGAAGAACATCAAGACCGCCGCCACCCATGCCGCCGAGACCGGCACGACCGTCGACTACCGCGCCACCACCGCCGAGGCTCTCGCCGCCAGCGGCGAAAAGTTCGACGTGGTGCTGGCGATGGAGGTGATCGAGCATGTCGCCAACGTGAACCTGTTCGTGAAGTCGCTGGCCGACCTGCTGGCCCCCGGTGGCGTCCTGTTCCTGGCGACGCTGAACCGCACGCCGAAATCCTTCGCGCTGGCCATCGTCGGGGCGGAGTACATCCTGCGCTGGCTGCCGCGCGGCACCCACAACTGGCGCCAGTTCCTGCGCCCGTCCGAACTGAACGCCGCCGTACGCACGTACGGGCTGAGCGTACGAGACCTGACCGGCATCACGTACAACCCGCTGAGCGACGAGTTCCGCCTGAACGCGCGCGACCTGGACGTGAACTACATGGGCTGGGCGGAGCGGGGTTGAGGGAGAAATGCGGCCGGAGCTGCGGCCGGAACCTCACCGCCTCGGCCGTCATTCCCGCGAAGGTGGGAATCCAGCCGTCTCAGCCGCTTGATTGCGGAGCCTGCTGGATCCCCGCCTTCGCGCTATGGAATGCACACATCTCGCATCTGCGAAAGAACAGCAGCCTCCGGTAGCGATTAGCACTTCTCCCCGCAAGGGGCGGGATCGGCCAAACGCCAACGGCGTTTTGCCGACCCGCGGGTTGGGATGAGGGGTGCGACCGGCTGGAAGCCGGTGGAAATTAGATACACGACCCCTCACCCCAACCCCTCTCCCGCAAGGGGCGAGGGGCTTTCCTCGACGCCAAGCTGCATGCTTTTCCGCAAGCGCGAGATCTGTGCATCCCGTAGCGCCTTCGCGGGGATGACGGCCGAAGAGAGTGCGGCTTTACAAAGCACGGCCTCGCTTTCAGTCCTCGTACACCGCCTCCAGAGGAATGGTCAGGTCCAACGCGGCCAGCATGACCGGACCCTCGCGCACCATATCGACCGTCCAGCCGGCTCCGTCACGGCGATACACCTCGACCTGACGTTCGGTCTGCGAGACCAGGACGATTTCGCGCAAAGACGGGATTTTCTGGTAGTTGGTCCGCTTCTCCCGCCGGTCGATGGCCTCGGTGCTGTCGGACAGCACCTCCACCACCAGGACCGGATCCTTGACGACATAGGGATCGTCGCCGCCGCCGGCACAGGTCGCCACGAGGTCGGGATAGTAGAAGGCGTTCGCCGCCTCGACCCGGACCTTCACGTCATTGGCGCAAGCCTGGCAACCGCGGGCGCGGGCGGCCTGCCGCAGGGCGACGAACAGGTTGCCGACGATGGTCGCATGCCGGCGGCTCGCCCCGACCATGGCGAAGATCTCGCCGTCGACATACTCATGGCGCACTTCGGCCGTCCGCTCGGCGGCGAGATAGTCCTGCGGCGTAATCCACGGCTTGCGCGATATGCCCGCCATGGCCTTGGCCCCCGTCGGTCGTGTCGGCTTGCCGGCATTGTACCAGCCCACCCGGCCCCACACCACTTGGTGCATCCGGCCCGAAAGAAAAAGGGCCGCGCACAGCCCGTGCAACGGCCCTTTCAGCATCCTGTTCCCGCACTGGCGGTCCGTCAGTTGGACGGGCTCGGCTCGTGCTGGGTGAGGAGCGCGTACATCGCGTCGCCGGATTGGGCGCCGCGCAGCTTTTCGCACATGGACTGGTCCCGCAGAAGGCGCGAGACGCGGGCCAGAGCCTTCAGATGGTCGGCTCCCGCCTGTTCCGGGGCGAGGAGGAGGAAGATCAGATCGACCGGCTGCTCATCGATCGCGTCGAAATCGATGGGCCGCTCCAAGCGGGCGAAGACGCCATGGACGCGGTCCAGGCTGGATAGCTTGCCGTGCGGGATGGCAATGCCATGGCCCACGCCGGTCGTGCCCAGCCTTTCGCGCTCCAGAAGCACGTCGAAGATCGCCCGCTCGTGCTGACCGGTCAGCTCGGACGCTTTGCGCGCCATCTCCTGCAGGGCCTGCTTCTTGTTGCTGGCCTTCAGGTTCGGGAGGATGGCGTGCGGAGAGATGAGGTCGAGCATGACGCTTCTTGACCAGGGGGACGGGTCGGCGCCGTCAGGCGCCGGCCTTCTCCGCCGGATCGACCCAGCCAATGTTACCGTCGGCGCGGCGATAGACCATGTTCAGGCGGCCATGCGCACCGTTGTGGAACATCAGGGCCGGGGCCTGCGCCAGTTCCAGGCGCATCACCGCCTCGCTGACCGACAGGGTGGCGATGCTCGTCTCCATCTCCGCCACGACCATCGGCTGGTGGGCGCCGTCGGCAACCGTCTCGACCTCGTCATGCTGCTCGTCGGCATCGGCCTCCAGCACGCGGTAGTTCGCGGGCATGGCGGCGCCGTTCTCGGCCGCGTGGTGGTCGCGCAGGCGGCGCTTGTAACGGCGCAGGCGCTTGGCCAGCTTTTCGCAGGCGATGTCGAAGGCCGGATACGGCTCGGTGGCGTCACCGGCGCTCTGCAGCATGATGCCGCGGCCCACATGGGCCTGGATGTCGGCCTTGTAGAGGTGCGCGTCCTTGGTCAGGATCACGGTCGCTTCGATCGGCTTGTCGAAGTACTTGCCGACGACGGCGCTCAGGCTATCGGCCACATGGGTGCGCAGAGCGTCGCCCACGTCGAGCTGCTTGCCTTTGACGGTGAGTTGCATGGTGGAACGTTTCCAAAAAATTGGTCCGCTGGGGACGGTGTAGAGACGACGTGTGGAGATGCGGTCCACCGCGTGCGGGCCGGGACGATAGGCAAGGGCTATCGGACTGTCAATCGAGCCCTCCCCCGCCCGACCTGCCTACATGCGTGACATCTTGGCACGGCGTCGCTGCACCGATGACGGTATTTTCATCGCTTCACGATACTTCGCGACAGTCCTTCGTGCAATGTCGATCCCTTCGGCACGGAGAATCTCCACCAGTTTGTCGTCCGACAGCACGTCGTCCGGCTTCTCGGCGTCGATCATCGTCTTGATGCGGTGCCGAACCGCTTCCGCGGAATGGGCAGCCTGGCCGTCCGCACCCTGGATGGCGGAGGTGAAGAAGTATTTCAGCTCGAAGACGCCGCGCGGAGTCGCCATGAACTTGTTGGTGGTGACGCGGCTGACGGTACTCTCATGCATGCCGATGGCCTCGGCGATGTCGCGCAGGATCAGCGGCCGCAGGTGCGAGACGCCATGGATGAAGAAGGCGTCCTGCTGGCGGATGATCTCGCTCGCCACCTTCAGGATGGTGGTGGCGCGCTGGTGCAGCGACTTGACCAGCCAGTTCGCCGACTGGAACCGCTCGGAGAGATATTCCTTGTCGGCCTTGGATTTGGCGCTGTCGGAGATGCGGGCGAAATAGCGGTGGTTGACCAGCACCCGCGGCAGCGTGTCCGGGTTCAGGTCGATCAGCCAGCCGCCGCCGGGGTTGGCGCGCATCAGGATATCGGGGGTGACCAGCTGGGCCGGGGTGTGGTCGAAGGCCAGCGCCGGCTTCGGGTTCAGCTTGCGGATGTCGACGACCATGTCGGCGACATCCTCGGCATCGACGCCGCAGACCTTCATGATGGCCGGCAGGTTGCGTGCGGCCAGAAGCTCCAGATTGTCGAGCAGCGCCGCCATCGCCGGGTCCAGCCGGTTCTTCTCGCGCAGCTGGATGGCGAGGCATTCCTTCAGCGACCGGGCGAAGATGCCGGGCGGGTCGAAGCGCTGGCAGGCGGCCAGAACCCGCTCCACCCGGTCCACCCCGCAGCCCAGCTGCTCGGCCAGTGCCTGGGCGTCGAAGCCGACCAGCCAGCCGGCCTCGTCCAGCATGTCGATCAGGGCCAGCCCGATCAGCTGGTCGCCGAGATCGGGCAGGTCGATCTTCAGCTGTTCGGTCAGATGGTCGCGCAGATTCTTTTCGCTGGTCAGCGTCGCTTCGAGGTTGCTGTCGTCGTCGTCGAAGCCGCTGCGGCCGCCGCGCTCGCCGTAGGAGCCGTAGACCTCGCTGCCGCCGTCCGAGCCGTCGGAAAAGCGGTCGTCGCCGTAGACATTCTCGAAATCAGTGTCGAGCGGCGCCTCGGACGAAGAGGCCAACGTGTCGGAGGACGTCATCTCCACCGTGTCGCGGGTGCGCCCGTCGCTTGGGGCCAGTCCGGGACCGTCGTCGCGGCCGTTCAGCCCGTCGATGCTGAGGCCGTTCGCCTCCATGCCGCCGGGACCGTCCAGCCCGCCGGGCGCCTCGCCGCCGGCCCCATCGCCCACAGGGTCGCTGCCGCCGTCGCTGGGGCCGCTGTCGCGCTCCAGCAGAGGGTTCTGCTCGATCTCGCGGTCGACGAAGTCCGACAGTTCGATGTTCGACAGCTGCAGCAGCTTGATCGCCTGCTGCAGCTGCGGCGTCATCACCAGTGTCTGGGCTTGTCGAAGGTCGAGACGTTGAGCAAGCGCCATGGCTGTGGAACCGGGACCAGTGGAAACGGAGGGCTACAGACTGAACCGGTCGCCGAGATAGACCCGGCGCACGCCCTCGTGCGCCACGATCTCGTCCGGTTGTCCCTCCATTAGTACCACACCATCGTGCAAAATATATGCCCGATCGACGAGGTCGAGCGTTTCACGCACGTTGTGGTCGGTGATCAGCACGCCGATGCCGCGGTCGCGCAGATGCCCGACCAGTTCGCGGATGTCGTTCACCGCGATGGGGTCGATGCCGGCCAGCGGCTCGTCCAGCAGGATGAAGTGCGGCTGTCCGGCCAGGGCGCGGGCGATCTCAACACGCCGCCGCTCGCCGCCCGACAGCGCCAGCGCAGGCGAGCGGCGCAGATGGGTGACCGAGAATTCGGCCAGCAGTTCGTCCAGCATCGCCTCGCGCGCGTCGCGGTCGCTCTCCACCACCTCCAGCACGGAGCGGATGTTGTTCTCCACCGTCATGCCGCGGAAGATCGAGGCTTCCTGCGGCAGATAGCCGATGCCGAGCCGGGCGCGCCGGTACATCGGCAGCGCGGTGATGTCCTGGCCGTCCAGCGTGATCGTGCCGGAATCGGCGGCGATCAGGCCGGTGATCATGTAGAAGCAGGTGGTCTTGCCGGCGCCGTTGGGGCCGAGCAGCCCCACCGCCTCGCCGCGCTGGACGCTGATCGAGACGTCGCGCACCACCGGCCGCTTCTTGAACGACTTGCCGAGATGCTGCGCCACCAGCCCCTCGGTCGGGGCGGCGGCTGCGGAAATGCTGCCGGCGGGAGCGGCGCCGGGTCCGTTGGCGGTCAGCACGGTCACGGCTTCTTGCCTGCCGCGCCGGGCTGGTCGCCGGCCTTCTCGGCGGGAATCAGCAGACCGCTGACCCGGCCGCCGGCATCGCGGCCGGCAATGACGCGGTTGATCTTGGTGTTCATGTTCATCTCGGCGGCTTCGCCGTTCAGCTGGTTGTCGCCGCGGGTGATCCGGACATTGCCGATCAGCACCGCGACATTGTCGGCCACCGAATAGACCAGCTTGTCGGACAGCGCCACATCGCTGGGCGTGGTGACGATGACGCTGCCGGAGCCGTCGATCCGCTCCATCTGGGTGGTGCCGTCCGGCAGCTTCTTCAGCCGGCCGATCAGCACGTCGGCACGCAGCCGGTCGGTGCCGCGCACCGCCACTGCGTCGCCGCGCGCCACCGTCAGCTCGCGCGCCTCGTAATATTCCAGGCTGTCGCGGGCGGTGATCACGTCCTTGGTGGTGACCAGCCTCAGATCCTTGCCGGTGACGACGGCGACCTGCTTGTCGACGTCATAGACGCCATGGTCGCCGAACACCTGCTGGGTCGGGCTGACGATGCGGACATTGCCGTCGGCCACCAGCTGGAACACCTCGTTCCCCTTGCCGGGCACCTCGCGGTAATAGGCGGTCAGCACGTCGGCGAAGACGGTCGAGTCGTTGCGCTTGGCCGAGGCGTTGCCGCGCGCCACATAGGCGCGCACGTCCTGGTGCCATTCGATCGCCTGGTCGGCGTTGATCTCGACCGGCTGCTTGCCGCCCATGCCGGGCAGGCCCTGGGCCATGGCGGGAGCGGCGAGCAGCAGCCCCGCGGCCAGCGCCGCGGCGGCCGGAATCGCCGAGAGGGAGAAGACGGTTCTGGACGGCGACCGTTTGGACGTCACGGCTTCTTGCTCCCGGGGCGTTCGGCGGCCTGGACCTCGGCCTTCGACTGGTTGAGGAAGACGACATTCTTGCCGCGGTCCGTCATGCGGAAGCCCTTGGCGTTGATCTCGCCCTGCGGGCCCTGGCCGGCCACCGCCTGGTCGCCCCAGGCGTTGCCCTTGCGGATGTCGGCCTCGGCCTCGCTGGTGGTGAACTCGTTGCCGTCGTCGCGCAGGACATGGACGTTGCCCCGCATCAGCAGGATGCCGGTGACCTGGTTGTACCAGCCCTTGTCGGACCGCATGGTCACCCAGGTGCCGGTGCTCTCGGTCATCTCAGCCTGCGGGTCGTCCAGCAGGACGATGTCGGGCTGGTCGGTCGATTTGTCGGCCTTGGCCGCCACCAGCGAGAAGGGCTGGTTGTGTTCGTCCAGGCTGAAGTAGCGCGGCTTCAGCATCTCGCTCTGCCCGGCATCGGCGGAGATGCGCGGGGTCGGCGGACTGTTCAGCGACGGCCAGGCGGCCAGCAGCGCCATCATCGCCAGCGCAGCCGCCGGAAGCGCGAATTTCAGGGCCGAGACGAAACGGCTGTGGAACCGGCTGACCGGACGGGTGTCGCGCCGCCGGTGCGCGCGCAGCACGGCCGGCGGCTCCGCCGGGCCATGGGCAGGAGCGGACGCGCGGCGGTCCTGCCCGGCTGCAGACGGTGCTGCAGGCGGGGCGGTTCCGGTGCGGTCGGGGCTGCGCAGGTCGTCCAGGCTCAACTCTCTGTCCCTCCGGCTCGGCGCTTGGCTTCCATAATGGACAAGAACGCGGTCAGGCGGCACCTGCGCGCAGGCAATCGTGGATGTGCACGATGCCCAGCGGCCGGTCGTCCTCGATCACGAACAGGGTGGTGATCTTCTTCTCGTTCATCTCCCGCAGCGCCTCGACGATCAACGCCTTCGGGCGGATGGTCTTTGGCCGCGGCGACATGATGCTGTCGGCGCGCTCTGCCAGAAGCTCCGGCGTCAGATGACGGCGCACGTCGCCGTCGGTGATGATTCCGACCAGCGCACCAGCCTCGTCGGTCACCCCGACGCAGCCGAGCCGCTTGGCCGTCATCTCGAAGATGACGTCGGACAGCGGCGAGTCAAGGCGGCACAGGGGCAAATCATCCCCCCTGTGCATGATGTCCGTCACCTTCAGCAGGGCGCGGCCCAGCTGTCCGCCGGGGTGGAACTCGCGGAAATCGGCGGCGGAGAAGCCGCGCCGCTCCAGCAGCGCCACCGCGATCGCGTCGCCCAGCGCCAGCATCATGGTGGTGGAGGTGGTGGGCGCCAGACCCAGCGGGCAGGCCTCCGGCACCGGCGGCAGGATCAGCGCCACGTCCGACTGCTCGGCCAGCGAGGAGGCGGCCCGGCGCGTCATGCCGATCAGCGGGATGCCGAAACGGCGGGTGAAGGCGATGATGTCCGCCAGCTCGTGCGTCTCGCCCGAATTGGACAGCGCCACCACGGCGTCGTTCTTCGCGATCATGCCGAGGTCGCCGTGGCTCGCCTCGCCCGGATGGACGAAGAAGGCCGGCGTGCCGGTGGAAGCCATGGTCGCGGCGATCTTGCGGGCGACATGGCCCGACTTGCCCATGCCGGTGACGACCACGCGGCCTTCGATGCCGTGCAGCAGGTCGAGCGCCCGCAGGAAGGCGCCGTCGAGGCTGTCCGCCAGCGCCACCAGCGCATCGGCCTCCGTCCGCAGGACGCGGGTGGCGCAGGCGAGGTCGCGGTTCTCCACGGCGCTCGACTCCGTCGAGGCGGCGGAGCCGCCGGACAGGTTGGCGGTCAGGCTGGACGTGATAACGCTGGTCAAGGCTGTCATGCCTTCCATTCAAAAGGCCCGATAGGCAGGCCGTTCACAAACACGCGCCCGCCCGGAGGGCTCCCGGCAGGCGCGTCAAGCAGTATGCCCACCCCCGGACGCCGGGTCAAATCCACGGCCGGTCAGGGGAGGCGAGCAGCCCGAGCTTTCCTGCTTGGAAAGCCCCTCTCCCCTTGCGGGAGAGGGGTTGGGGTGAGGGGTGCTGTCCGGCCTGCAAGGGCGGAAGCAGACTTCTGGCCGGCTTTTGCCGGCGCCACCCTCACCCCAACCCCTCTCCCATCGAGGGAGAGGGGCTTCACCCCCCTTCAAGCTCCGACAAAGTCTGCGATCAGTGCGCCAGAATGTCCGGGGTTTCCCAGCCGCCGAGGTCCAGTTCGCCGCGGGCCGGCAGGAAGTCGAAGCAGGCCTGGGCCAGATGGGTGCGCCCCTCGCGCGCCAGCATGACGTCCAGCTTCGCCTTCAGGTCATGGAGGTGCAGCACGTCCGATGCCGCATACTTCATCTGGTCGGTGGTCAGCTCGGGCGCGCCCCAGTCGGAGGACTGCTGCTGCTTGGAGATTTCCACCCCCAGCAGGTCCTTGCACAGATCCTTCAGGCCATGGCGGTCGGTGAAGGTGCGGACCAGCTTGGAGGCCACCTTGGTGCAATAGACCGGCCGGCAGTCGACGCCCAGATAGGCCTTCATCACCGCCACGTCGAAGCGGGCGAAGTGGAACAGCTTGGTCACGCCGGGATCGGTCAGCAGGCGCTTCAGGTTCGGCGCCTCGTACTGGCCCGGACGGAACTGCACCAGATGGACGGCACCGTCGCCGGCCGACAGCTGCACGAGGCAGAGGCGGTCGCGGTGGGGGTTCAGCCCCATGGTCTCGGTGTCGATGGCAACGCAGTTGTCGCGGGCGCCGGCGGCGAGGTCGAGGCCGTCGGGGAGGTCGCCGTCATGAAGGTCGATGGGCATGGTCGCTTCCCGGGTGGTCAGGCCCCCGGCCACGGACCCTAGAAACGACGAACGCCGCTCTGCACTGCCTCCCTCTCGATCGAAGGAGCTGTGCATGCGGCGCAGCCGGGTAGAAAGAAATGGTGCCCAGGAGAAGACTCGAACTTCCACGACATTTCTGCCACAGGTACCTGAAACCTGCGCGTCTACCAATTCCGCCACCTGGGCTCGGTGCTCGGTGTGTGGGCGGTTGTTTAATGATCCGGCCGAGGGGCGTCAACAGCTTTTTTCCGACCCCTTCATTTTTTTGTCGCATCGCGGGTTTTCGTCGCGCGGCCGGTCGCCGCGGCAATGCAGTCCCTAGATTGGCGGCGGCCCATTCGCTATAAGCATGCCCGCAGTTCCAGCAGTCCTCATGGCGACACACAGTCGGACGACGCGCGGGGGCGCGCGGCAACGGCGGGAGAACCGCCGCGTGAAAGCCCCGGTTACGGCGCGCAACGACACGGGAGACGGTCGATGTCCTATCGCACTCAGGTTATCACGGTGTTCGGCGGTTCGGGCTTCATCGGCCGCCACCTGATCCGGCGCCTCGCCAAGTCCGGCGCCCTCATCCGCATCGCCACCCGCAATCCGGGCAAGGCCACGTTCCTGAAGACGGCCGGCGCCGTCGGCCAGATCGTCCCCTTCGCCACCGACTGCACCAAGGACGAGTCGGTCGCCCGCGCCGTGCAGGGCGCGGACGTCGTCATCAACCTGCTGGGCGTGCTGTACGAGCGCGGGAGCCAGAGCTTCCAGGGCGTGCATGTCGATGCCGCGGCCCGCATCGCCCGTCTGGCCGCCGCCAGCGGCGTCAACCGGCTGATCCAGATTTCGGCCATCGGCGCCGACGCCAATTCCCCCTCCTCCTACGCCCGGTCCAAGGCGGCCGGCGAACAGGCGGTGCTGTCCGCCTTCCCGGCGGCGACGATCCTGCGCCCCAGCATCGTCTTCGGCCCGGAGGACAACTTCTTCAACAAGTTCGCCGCGATGGCGCAGAAGGCCCCTGCCCTGCCGCTGATCGGCGGCGGCAAGACCCGCTTCCAGCCGGTCTATGTCGGCAATCTGGCCGACGCCGTCGTCGCCGCGCTGGCGAACGACGGCAGCCGCGGCAAGACCTATGAGCTGGGCGGTCCGCGCGTCTACAGCTTCCGCGAATTGCTGGAGCTGACGCAGAAGGACATCCTGCGCCACCGCCCGCTGGTGACGGTCCCCTGGAACATCGCCGAATCGCTGGCCGGCCTCCTGGAGAAGATCCCGGTGCTGGCCCCGGCGCTGACCCGCGATCAGGTTGCCTTGCTGAGGCGCGACAACGTCGTCTCTCCGGACGCGCTCGGCTTCAAGGATCTGGGCATCACCGAGCTCGCCACCTGCGAGGTGATCCTGCCGACCTACCTGTCGCGCTTCATCGTCGGCGGCAAGTACAACAGCCTGACCGGCAACGCGCACTAAGCGGCGGGACCGGTTCCGTGACTGCCGAAAGCCCCGGCCCCCGCGCCGGGGCTTTCGCATTGGAGCTTTCGTGGTGACGAGGCTGCGTGCGCTTGCCTCCTTCGCCGGCGGCGCCGTCATCGGCACGCTGGGCGGCCTGATCGGGCTGGGCGGGGCCGAGTTCCGGCTTCCCCTGCTGGTCGGCGCCTTCCGCTTCGCCGTGCTCGACGCCGTCATCCTGAACAAGGCGATGAGCCTCGTCGTCGTCGCCGCCGCCCTTCCCTTCCGGGCCGGAGCGGTCCCCCTCGGCCTCGTCGCCGCCAACGGGACGGTGATCCTCAACCTGCTGGCCGGCAGCCTGCTGGGCGCCTGGATCGGGGCGGGCTGGGCGATGCGGATGGACGCTGCCCGGCTGCACCGGGTGATCGCCCTGCTTCTCATACTGATCGCCGGCACCCTGCTGTTCGGCCACGGTGCCGCAGGCGGCGGACCGCCGTTGGACGGGCTGGCGCTGGTCGCCGCCGGGACCGCCGCCGGTTTCGCCATCGGCGTGGTCGCCTCCATCCTGGGCGTGGCCGGCGGCGAGTTGCTGATCCCGACGCTGGTCCTGCTATTCGGCGTCGACGTCAAGCTGGCGGGCAGCCTGTCCCTGGCGATCAGCCTGCCGACCATGATCGCCGGCTTCTCCCGCTACGCCCGCGACCGCAGCCTGTCGGTGCTGGCCCGCAACCGCGGGTTCGTGCTGCTGATGGCGGCGGGATCGGCGGCCGGCGCCTTCATCGGCGGCCGGCTGCTGGGCGTCGTGCCGGAGTCGGTCCTGCTGCCGGTCCTGTCGGCGATCCTGCTGCTGTCCGCCGCCAAGATGTGGCGGCACTGAGAGCTTCCGCAGGGTTCCGCCCGGTTGCGGCATGGCACGCCTGCCCCTTCCCTGCTTGATTTCCCCGCTGGCCGCCGTCATGTCGGCAGTTCAACAGAGACGGGACGGGTGATGACAGGGGCAGAGGATATCCGCGGCGGCGCGGGCCGGGTGGTGGAGCAGGCCGCCGCCGCGCGCTGGGCGACCGTCACCGCCTTTTTCCTGAACGGCACCGTCTTCGGCGTCTGGGCGACCCAGATCCCGTTGCTGAAGAACCGGCTCGACCTCAGCCCCGCCGTGCTGGGGGTGGCGCTGCTCTGCCTTGCCGTCGGCGCACTGACCGCGATGATCGCCAGCGGTCCGCTGTTGGGACGGCTGGGCAGCGCCCCCGTGACGCGGGTGACCGCCCTGCTGTTCGCCGCGTTCCTGCCCCTGCCGGCACTTGTGCCCGACGTGGTGACGCTGTGCATCGTGCTGGCGCTGTTCGGCGCATCCGGCGGCACCATGGACGTCGCCATGAACGCGCAGGGCGCGCTGGTGGAGCGGCGGCTCGGCCGGCCGATCATGTCCTCGCTGCACGGGATGTGGAGTCTCGGCGGGCTGGCGGGCGCCGGCTTGGGCGGGCTGCTGCTGCCGCTGATGGCGCCGGCGGCGCAGGCCGCGCTGGTGTCGGTCGGGCTGGTCGCGCTGTTCCTCGCGCTGCAGGGCCGTTTCCTGCCCGACCGCAACGCCTCGACCGGCGGGCTGGTCCTGCCCGACCGCAAGACGCTGCTGCTCGGCCTGCTCGCCGCCCTGTCCTTCATGAGCGAGGGCGCCATCCTGGATTGGAGCGCCATCCATCTGCGCGACGATCTCGGCGCCCCGGCCTCGCTCGCCGGCATGGGGTTCGGCGTGTTCTGCGCCGCCATGGCGGCGGGACGCTTCAGCGGCGACCGGCTGCGCCACCGCTTCGGCGGGGCGACGCTGATGAGCGGCGGCGGGCTGCTGGCCGCGGCCGGACTGGGGCTCGTCCTGGCGGCCGGTGTGGTGGCGGATGGATCGCCGCTGCTGGCGATGGCCGGGTTCGGGCTGACCGGGATCGGGCTGTCGAACATCGTCCCGGTGCTGTTCAGCACGGCGGGCGCGGTGGACAGCGGCCACGCCGACCATGCCGTCGCCGCGGTGTCGACCATGGGCTACACCGGCGTGCTTGCCGGTCCGCCGCTGGTCGGCTTCATCGCCCAGGCGACCAGCCTCGCCACCGCCTTCGCGCTGATCGCCGTGCTCGCCCTGTTCGTGGCCATCGCCGCGGCGCGGGCGGTGCCGCGGCAGCCGGTATGACGCTTAGAGATACAGGAAGGCCAGCATGCCGGTGCCGATGGCGATGCGGTACCAGCCGAAGGGGGTGAAGCCGTAGCGGCCGACGAAGTCGACCAGCGTCTTCACCACCAAGGCGGCGGCGATGAAGGCGGTGACGAAGCCGACCAGGATCAGCAGGCCGCTGTCCAGGTTCATCACCGACCAGTTCTTGTAGAGGTCGTAGGCGGTGGCGCCGGCCATCGTCGGCACCGCGAGGAAGAAGGAGAACTCGGCCGCCGCCTTGCGGTCGACGCCCATCAGCAGGGCGCCCAGGATGCTGGCCCCCGACCGCGACACGCCCGGCACCAGCGCCAGGCACTGGCAGAAGCCGATCTTCAGCGCCAGCGGGGCGGAGAAATTCTCGATCTTGTGATAGCGGGCGACCGGGATCAGCCGCTCCACCAGCAGGATGGCGACACCGCCCAGGATCAGGGCGATGCTGACCACCGTCGGGTTGAACAGCAGCGTCTTGATGACGCCGTGCAGGGCGGCGCCCAGCACCATCGCCGGCAGGAAGCCGATCAGCACCGCCATCACGAAGCGCCGCGCGCCGGGATCGTCCTTCAGCCCTGTGGCGACATGCCACAGCCGCTGGAAATAGACCACGCAGATCGCGAGAATGGCGCCGAGCTGGATCACCACCTCGAACACCTTGCCGGGCGGACCCTGGAAGCCCAGCAGTTCGTCCAGCATGATGAGGTGACCGGTCGAGGAGACGGGCAGGAACTCGGTCAGCCCCTCCACCAGCCCCATCAGGGTGGCGTCCAGATATTGATCGATCATCATCGTGGCACGGAGCCTTCGGCACGGTTGGATGTTGCGGTGCTTATAGCAGGCGGTGCCGGTGCTTGGCGACGGCGAGGGGTCGGTACCCCTATTTGCGAGATAGTCTCATTTATGGACTAATTTTCTGTCTCGTTTTTGTGACGCTATGCCGCACCGCTCACGCATTCCAGCCTTGCGGGGGAAAAGGTCAACAAAACGGACCTATCGGTTCTTTTGTGCTTCCGCCGCTCCCGCGCATGCGTTATATGACGAGCGTCCGCCACTTTGCGGACGTTCGATTTCAACCCAGCCGGTCGGTGTAGGCCAACGCCGCAGCCCCCGGTCAGGCCCAGCAAGGCGATGCCTCCGCAGCAGACGACGGGGCCGCGAAGCGAAGGAGCAGACGTCATGGCGAACCAGAAAATGTTGGGCTTCGTGCACACCGCGCAGAAGATGCCCGACAAGCGGTCTGCCGCCGACCGTCGCCAGGACTTCGCCGAGATCTACGCCCGCTTCAGCGACGAGCGCGCCGGCGAGCAGGCCAACCGCTGCTCGCAGTGCGGCGTTCCCTTCTGCCAGGTGCATTGCCCGGTCTCCAACAACATCCCCGACTGGCTGAAGCTGACCGCCGAGGGTCGCCTTGAGGAGGCCTACGAGGTCTCCCAGGCCACCAACAACTTCCCCGAAATCTGCGGCCGCATCTGCCCGCAGGACCGCCTGTGCGAGGGCAACTGCGTCATCGAGCAGTCGACCCACGGCGCCGTCACCATCGGCTCGGTCGAGAAGTACATCAACGACACCGCCTGGGAGAACGGCTGGGTCAAGCCGCGCAAGCCGGCCCGCGAGCTGGGCCTGTCGGTCGGCGTGATCGGCGCCGGCCCGGCCGGCCTCGCCGCCGCCGAGGAGCTGCGCGCCAAGGGCTACGAGGTCCATGTCTACGACCGCTACGACCGCATGGGCGGCCTGCTGGTCTACGGCATCCCCGGCTTCAAGCTGGAGAAGGACGTCGTCGCCCGCCGCGTCCAGCGTCTGGCCGATGCCGGCGTCATCTTCCATTCCAACTTCGAGGTCGGCCGCGACGCCTCGCTGGCCGAGCTGCGTGAGCGTCATGTGACGATCCTGGTCGCCACCGGCGTCTACAAGGCCCGCGACATCGAGGCCCCCGGCGCCGGCCTGAAGAACATCGTTCCGGCGCTGGAATACCTCACCACCTCCAACCGCGTCGGCCTGGGCGACTCCGTCGAGGCTTATGAGAACGGTTCGCTGAACGCCGCCGGCAAGAAGGTGGTGGTGCTCGGCGGCGGCGACACCGCGATGGACTGTGTGCGCACGGCGATCCGCCAGGGCGCGACCTCCGTCAAGTGCCTGTACCGCCGCGACCGCAAGAACATGCCGGGCTCGCAGCGCGAAGTGGCACATGCCGAGGAAGAGGGCGTCGAGTTCGTCTGGCAGGCCGCTCCCGAGGCCTTCACCGGCAACGATGTCGTCACCGGCGTCCGCGCCGTCCGCATCCATCTGGGCGTCGCCGACGCCACCGGCCGCCAGACCCCGCAGGTGATCGAGGGCTCCGAGTTCACCGAGCCGGCCGACCTCGTCATCAAGGCTCTGGGCTTCGAGCCGGAGGATCTGCCGGGCATGTTCGGTTCGCCGGACCTGACCGTCACCCGCTGGGGCACGCTGCTGGTCGACCACCGCACCAAGATGACCAGCCTGGATGGCGTCTTCGCCGCCGGCGACATCGTCCGCGGCGCCTCGCTGGTGGTGTGGGCCATCCGCGACGGCCGCGACGCCGCCGAGGCGATGCACGCCTACGCCCAGACCGTCGGCGCGCCCAAGCTGGCCGTGGCCGCCGAGTAAAGCTTCCTTTCCACCGCTTCACCCGTGCCCCCACCCCTACCCTCCCCCGCTCTCGGCGGACCTAGGGTCCGCCTGCCGCGTCAGCACAAAGCAAGGCTTTGTGCGAGAGCTGGGCGGGGGAGGGAGTTTGGGGCGGAGCAGCGGCAGTCCCCTCCCCCGCCCAGCGGGGGAGGGTTAGGGTGGGGGCACCGCCTCCAAGACCTTGTCTACCCCAGGGGGCCATCCCTTCTGCCCCCCAGGTCAACGTCCAGACTGTGAAAGGGTCGTTCCATGACCACCGAGTTGAACCAGGGTGAGCAGTTCGTCGCCGATTTCCGCGCCAACGCCGCGGCGCTGACCACTGCGCACGCCTACAATCCGGCCGACGAGCACGACGCCTGCGGCGTCGGCTTCATCGCCGCGATCGACGGCAAGCCCCGCCGTTCGGTGGTCGAGAAAGGCATCGAGGCCCTGAAGGCGGTCTGGCACCGCGGCGCGGTGGACGCCGACGGCAAGACCGGCGACGGCGCCGGCATCCATGTCCAGGTGCCGCAGAAGTTCTTCAAGGACCACGTCAAGATCATCGGCCACATCCCGCCGGAGAACAATCTGGCGGTCGGTCAGGTCTTCCTGCCGCGCATCAGCCTGGACGCCCAGGAAGCCTGCCGCTGCATCGTCGAGACCGAGATCCTGGCCTTCGGCTACTACATCTACGGCTGGCGTCAGGTGCCGATCAACGTCGACATCATCGGCGAGAAGGCCAACGCGACCCGGCCCGAGATCGAGCAGATCATCATCGGCAACAGCAAGGGCGTGTCGGACGAGCAGTTCGAACTCGACCTCTACATAATCCGCCGCCGGATCGAGAAGGCGGTGCATGGCGAGCAGATCAACGACTTCTACATCTGCTCGCTGTCGGCGCGCTCGATCATCTACAAGGGCATGTTCCTGGCCGAACAGCTGTCCACCTTCTACCCGGACCTGACCGACGACCGTTTCGAGTCGTCCTTCGCCATCTACCACCAGCGCTATTCGACCAACACCTTCCCGACCTGGCCGCTGGCCCAGCCCTTCCGCATGCTCGCCCACAACGGCGAGATCAACACGCTGAAGGGCAACGTCAACTGGATGAAGGCGCACGAGACCCGGATGGAGCATCCGGTGTTCGGCACCCACATGGCGGACCTGAAGCCGGTGATCGGCGTCGGCCTGTCGGATTCGGGCGCGCTCGACACCGTGTTCGAGGTGATGGTCCGCGCCGGCCGCAGCGCGCCGATGGTCAAGATGATGCTGGTGCCGCAGGCGCTGACCAGCTCGCAGACCACGCCGGACAACCACAAGGCCCTGATCGCCTACTGCAATTCGGTGATGGAGCCGTGGGACGGCCCGGCCGCGCTTGCCATGACCGACGGCCGCTGGGTGGTCGGCGGCATGGACCGCAACGGCCTGCGCCCGATGCGCTACACCATCACCACCGACGGCCTGATCATCGGCGGGTCCGAGACCGGCATGGTCAAGATCGAAGAGAACCAGGTGGTCGAGAAGGGCCGCCTCGGCCCGGGCGAGATGATCGCCGTCGACCTCCAGGCCGGCAAGCTGTTCAACGACCGTGAGCTGAAGGACCATCTGGCCACCCAGAAGCCCTGGGGCCAGTGGGTCAAGAACACCACGCATCTGGACGAGCTGGTCAAGTCCGCCGCGCTGAAGGGCGAGGCGTCGGAGATGGAGAAGGAGGAGCTGCGCCGTCGCCAGATGGCCTTCGGCCTCGCCATGGAAGACATGGAGCTGATCCTCCACCCGATGGCGGAGGACGGCAAGGAAGCCGTCGGCTCGATGGGCGACGACAGCCCCATCGCCGTGCTGTCCGACAAGTACCGCGGCCTGCACCACTTCTTCCGCCAAAACTTCTCCCAGGTCACCAATCCGCCCATCGACTCGCTTCGCGAGCGCCGGGTGATGAGCCTGAAGACGCGGCTGGGCAACCTCGGCAACATCCTGGACGAGGATGAGAGCCAGACCCGGTTGCTGCAACTCGACAGCCCGGTGCTGACCACCGCCGAATTCCGCGCCATGCGCGCCTATATGGGCGAGACGGCGGCGGAGATCGACGCGACCTTCCCGGTGAATGCCGGTCCGGACGCGCTGCGCGATGCGCTCCGCCGCATCCGCCAGGAGGCGGAGGACGCCGTGCGCGGCGGTGCCAACCACGTCATCCTGACCGACGAGGCGATGGGCCCGGCCCGTGCCGCCATCCCGGCGATCCTGGCGACCGGTGCGGTGCACACCCACCTGATCCGCTCCAACCTGCGCACCTTCACCTCGCTGAACCTGCGCACGGCGGAATGCCTGGACACCCATTACTTCGCGGTGCTGATCGGCGTCGGCGCCACCACCGTCAATGCCTATCTGGCGCAGGAAGCGGTGGCCGAGCGCCAGCGCCGCGGCCTGCTCGGCTCGCTGTCGCTGGAAAAGGCGATGACGAACTACAAGAAGGCCATCGACGACGGCCTGCTGAAGATCATGTCCAAGATGGGCATCTCGGTCATCAGCAGCTACCGCGGCGGCGGCAACTTCGAGGCCATCGGCCTCAGCCGCGCCCTGGTCGCCGAGCATTTCCCGGCGATGGTCAGCCGCATCTCCGGCATCGGCCTGAACGGCATCCAGAAGAAGGTTCTGGAGCAGCACGCGCTGGCCTATGCCGGCGAAGCGCTGCCGCTGCCGGTCGGCGGCTTCTACCGCTTCCGCAAGTCGGGCGACCGCCATGGCTGGGAGGGTGGGATCATCCACACCCTGCAGCAGGCCGTCACCAACGACAGCTACACCACCTTCAAGAAGTATTCGGAGCAGGTGAACAAGCGGCCGCCGATGCAGCTGCGCGACCTGCTGGAGTTCCGCACCACCAAGGCCGCCGTTCCGGTGGACGAGGTGGAAAGCATCACCTCCATCCGCAAGCGCTTCATCACGCCGGGCATGTCGATGGGCGCCCTGTCGCCCGAGGCGCACGGCACGCTGAACGTCGCCATGAACCGCATCGGCGCCAAGTCCGACTCGGGCGAGGGCGGCGAGGATCCGGCGCGCTTCCGTCCCGACAAGAACGGCGACAACTGGAACTCCGCCATCAAGCAGGTGGCGTCGGGCCGCTTCGGCGTCACCGCCGAGTACCTGAACCAGTGCCGCGAGCTGGAGATCAAGGTCGCCCAGGGCGCCAAGCCCGGCGAGGGCGGCCAGCTGCCCGGCTTCAAGGTGACGGAGATGATCGCACGGCTGCGTCACTCGACGCCGGGCGTCATGCTGATCAGCCCGCCGCCGCACCACGACATCTACTCGATCGAGGATCTGGCCCAGCTCATCTATGACCTGAAGCAGATCAACCCGGACGCCAAGGTCACGGTGAAGCTGGTCAGCCGGTCGGGCATCGGCACCATCGCCGCCGGCGTGGCGAAGGCCAACGCCGACATCATCCTGATCTCCGGCAACTCCGGCGGCACCGGCGCCAGCCCGCAGACCTCGATCAAGTTCGCCGGCCTGCCCTGGGAGATGGGCCTGTCGGAGGTGCATCAGGTCCTGACGCTGAACAAGCTGCGCCACCGCGTGCGGCTGCGCACCGACGGCGGCCTGAAGACCGGCCGCGACATCGTCATCGCCGCCATGCTGGGCGCGGAAGAGTTCGGCATCGGCACCGCCAGCCTGATCGCCATGGGCTGCATCATGGTCCGGCAGTGCCATTCCAACACCTGCCCGGTCGGCGTCTGCGTCCAGGACGAGAAGCTGCGCGAGAAGTTCGTCGGCACGCCGGAGAAGGTCGTCAACCTCTTCACCTTCCTGGCCGAAGAGGTCCGCGAGATCCTCGCCAAGCTGGGCTTCCGCTCGCTGACCGAGGTGATCGGCCGCACCGACCTGCTGCACCAGGTCAGCCGCGGCGGCGCCCATCTCGACGACCTCGACCTCAACCCGCTGCTGGCTCAGGTCGATCCGGGCGAAAACGCGCGCTACTGCACGCTGCAGGGCCGCAACGAGGTGCCGGACACGCTGGACGCCCGCATCGTCGCCGATGCCCGCCCGCTGTTCGAGGAAGGCGAGAAGATGCAGCTCGCCTACAACGCCCGCAACACGCAGCGCGCCATCGGCACGCGGCTGTCCTCGATGGTGACGCGGAAGTTCGGGATGTTCGGGCTGCAGCCCGGCCACATCACCGTCCGCCTGCGCGGCACCGCCGGCCAGTCGCTGGGCGCCTTCGCGGTCCAGGGCATCAAGCTGGAGGTGATGGGCGACGCCAACGACTATGTCGGCAAGGGCCTGTCGGGCGGCACCATCGTCGTCCGTCCGGCGACCAGCAGCCCGCTGGAGTCGAACAAGAACACCATCATCGGCAACACGGTGCTGTACGGCGCCACCGCCGGCAAGCTGTTCGCCGCCGGTCAGGCGGGCGAGCGGTTCGCGGTGCGCAACTCCGGCGCCACCGTGGTGGTGGAGGGCTGCGGCTCCAACGGCTGCGAGTACATGACGGGCGGCACGGCGGTCATCCTGGGCAAGGTCGGCGACAACTTCGCCGCCGGCATGACCGGGGGCATGGCCTACCTGTACGACCCGGAGGACTCGCTGCCGCTGCACATCAACGAGGAAAGCGTCATCTTCCAGCGGATCGAGGTGCCCCATTACGAGGCCCAGCTCCGCGCCCTGATCGAGGAGCATGTCGCCGAGACGCAGAGCCGTTTCGCCGCCGAGATCCTCAACGACTGGCAGCGCGAGCTCGGCCACTTCTGGCAGGTGGTCCCGAAGGAGATGCTGCACCGTCTGGCCGTGCCGGTGACCCTGCCGCGCGCCATCCCGGCGGAGTAAAGCTGCCCTCTCTTCACCCTCTCCCACAAGGAGCGGAGCATCCCCTCTCCCCCCCCCCCGGGAGAGGGGGTAATCGAGGGACGGACATGAAAACGGCGCGCCATCCGGCAGGACGGCGCGCCGTTTCTCATTCGGGGTTGCGTCAACCTTCGGCCGAGGACAGTTCCAGCGTCATGACGATGCTGTCGAACTGGACGCCCGGCGCCAGGATCACCGACCGCTTTCCAACCGGATGGAAGCCGGCCGAGGCGTAGAACCGCTCGGCGACGAGGCTCGACAGGCATGCCAGCCGGCGGACACCGACAACCCTGGCCTCCGCGATGCAGCGGCCGAGAAGGGCGCTGCCGACACCCCGGCGCAACCAACCGGGATGGGTGGCGAAATGCCGGATATGTCCGACCGTCGGGTCGACCGGCTGGCAGGGCGGCCCCGGCGGCTCGCGGGTCCAGCCGCCGCAACCGATGACGGCGCCGTCCTCCGCCACCGCCAGATGATAGGTGCCCGACCGCAGCAGCAGCGGGTTGGCCTTCATCATCGCCGGCAGGGCGCGCTCCAGCACGTCCGCCGGATAGCCCGCGGCCATCAGCGGCGGGTATGAGGCCCGGAGCAGCGCGCCGACCGCCTCGGCATCCTCCGGCCCCGCCGGCCGGATGGTGAAGCCGGCAGCGCTCAAGGCTCGAACTCCCACGGCTCTTCCTTGGCCGCCGCCATCCACTCCCGCATCGCCGGCAGCGCCAGCACCGCGTCCATATAGGCGCGCGACTCCGGCGACACCGCGACGCCATAGGTCTCCAGCCGCGTCACCACCGGGGCGAACATCGCGTCGGCGATGGTGAAGGCGCCGAACAGGAACGGCCCGCCCGCCGGGGTGCCGAAGCGGCTGCGGACATCGGCCCACAGTGCCTCGATGCGGGCGATGTCGGCGGCGGTCGCGTCCGTCATGCCCTGCCCTTTGCGGTCGCTCTTCAGGTTCATCGGCATGCTGGTGCGCAGCGGGACGAAACCGGAATGCATCTCCGCCGACACCGCTCGCGCGACCGCCCGCGCCGCCCGGTCCGCCGGCCACAGCCCTGCCTCGGGCGCCAGTTCCGCCACATACTCGCAAATCGCCAGCGAATCCCACACGGTCAGCCCGGCATGGATCAGGGACGGCACGCGGCCCGACGGCGAATGCTCGGCGATCCGGGCGGCGGTGTCCGGCTGGCGCAGGGGAATGACGGTCTCGGCAAAGGCAAGACCCGCCTGCTTCATCGCCAGCCAGGGGCGAAGCGACCAGGATGAATAAGCCTTGTTTCCCATCACCAGAGTCAGGTCGGACATCGGGCTGCACCTTTCAGGACACGCAATCTGCGGGGGCGTGAGCATGACCTGCCACCCTGGACCATAGCAAGCCATCCGGTTGTGCCGGGGCAAGCATTTGCCGCGCCCGCGCGACAGTGCTTTTCCGGATATCTCATCGGATCGGATATAGTGTACGGCCGGATCGGCGGGGTGAACCGTCCATCCGCGACACAAATCGTTCTCTTACGGTACGCGAGGTCCGCCATGACCCGGAAGATGTTCTGGGACGATCCCTACCGCACCCGCCTGGATAGCCGCATAGCCGCGGTCGACGGCGACGAGGTTATGCTGGAGGCCACCATCCTCTATGCGCTCTCCGGCGGGCAGGAGAGCGATGCCGGCACGATCGGCGGCTTCGAGGTGCTGGAGGCCCGCAAGGACGGTCGCGAGATCCGCTACAGGCTTGCGCCCGGCCACGGCCTCGCCCCCGGCGATGCCGTCGCGCTGAAGATCGACTGGGAGCGCCGCTATCGGCTGATGCGCCTGCACTTCGCAGCCGAGATCGTGCTTGAGCTGGTGATGGGCCGCCTGCCCGGCATCCACAAGGTCGGCGCCCATATCGCCGCCGACAAGGCGCGCATCGACTTCGCCTGGAACGAGCCGCTGACCCCGCTGCTGCCCGAATTCGCCGCGGAGGCGGCGCGCATCGTCGCCGCCGACACCCCCATCCTGAGCGGCTTCAGCGACGAGGCTGCCGAGCGTCGCTTCTGGGAGATCCCCGGCTTCGCCAGGGTGCCCTGCGGCGGCACGCACCTGCGCCGGACCGGCGAGATCGGCGCGCTGACCCTCAAGCGTCGCAACACCGGCAAGGGCAAGGAGCGGATCGAGATCGCGCTGGTCGACGCTCATCCTTCGCCTTCGCGGGAATGACGGCCGAATGGATGCCATGATTCCAGTGGCTTAATATCGCTCTGAGTTGCGTGCATCCCGTGGTGGTCGGCAAGGGACGCTCGCAGTGTGCCCGGACTCGGCGCGCCCGCCCTCCTGCGCCGTCATGGTTCATTCAACCGCTGGCAGCTTTCACTCCCTATGGTAGGATAATCTACCTACAGGGCTGGGGAGGCGGTGGCATGTCTTCGATGGGTCGCTCCATTGGAGCCGTTCGTTCGCTCCGCCTTTCCGGCAGCATCGCCCGACCGGCGCAGGGGAGCTTGGAACATCGGCGGAAAGCCGTTCCACTCTGTTCCATTTGTTCCATCCCGCGTCGAAAACGGCGCTACGGTCGGAGTATGGCGGCCGGATGGAACAGCGGAACATGGCTGGAAAACCGTTCCACTCTGTTCCATCCGCCGACTTTCACAGCCCGCCCATGCCTGCCCGGCGCATGCCGCCCCTTTCCAGCCGCCGCCCGGCGCGCCATCCTTGAGGGATGGGCATCCGTGTCGGATGCGTGACGTGATCTCGTGAGAAGGATTCCCCAGTCTTGCTCGCCACCCTGCTTGCCGTTGACGGTCCGGACACCGTCGCCCTCACCCCCGTGACCAAGGCCGGACTGCCCGACTGGCTGGCCGCTCAGTCGCCGGCCACAGCATCCTGGGTCAAGGCGGTGGGCTTTACCGGCGAGGCCGGATCGACCGTCTTCCTGCCGGGACCGGACGGGGGCGTCGCCCATGTGCTGGCCGGCGTGTCGGCCATCGACGATCTGTGGGCCTTCGCCGGGCTGCCCGCCTCGCTTCCGGCCGGCTCCTACAGGATCGACGCGACACTGGATGCGCGGACGGCGACGCGGGCGGCGCTGGGCTGGGCGCTCGGCAGCTATCGCTTCAGCCGCTACAGGAAGCCGCCGGAGAAGGGCTTCGCCAATCTGGTCTGGCCGGCGGAGGCCGACCGCGGCGAGGTGGAGCGGGCGGCGACCGCCACCTGGCTGGTGCGCGATCTGGTCAACACCCCGGCCTGCGACATGGGTCCGGCCGAGCTGGCCCAGGCGGCGCAAGACTTGGCCGCCGAGTTCGATGCGGCGGTCGAGGTGATCGTCGGGCAGGACCTGCTCGACCGCGACTATCCCGCCATCCATGCCGTCGGCCGCGCCAGCCCGCGCGAACCGCGGCTGATCGACCTGCGCTGGGGCAACCCGCAGCACCCGAAGGTCACCATCGTCGGCAAGGGCGTCTGCTTCGACACCGGCGGGCTGGACCTGAAGCCGTCCTCGGCCATGCTGATCATGAAGAAGGACATGGGCGGGGCGGCGCATGCCCTGGCGCTCGGCCGGATGATCATGATGGCCGGGCTGCCGGTGCGGCTGCGCGTGCTGGTGCCGGCGGTGGAGAATGTCGTGTCCGGCGACAGCTTCAAGCCGCAGGACGTGCTGAAGACCCGCAAGGGCCTGACGGTGGAGGTCGGCAACACCGACGCCGAAGGCCGCCTGATCCTGTGCGACGCGCTGGCCGAGGCGGATGCGGAGAAGCCGGATCTGCTGATCGACTTCGCCACCCTGACCGGTGCGGCCCGCGTGGCGCTCGGCCCCGACCTGCCGGCGCTGATGTGCAACGACGACGCGCTGGCCAACGACCTGACGGAGGCCGGGAGCGCGGTCGACGACCCGATGTGGCGGCTGCCGCTGTGGGCGCCCTACCGCAAGGGGCTGGACAGCAAGGTGGCGGACATCAACAACGTCACCAGCAACGGCTTCGCCGGCGCCATCACCGCTGGGCTGTTCCTACAGGAATTCGTGTCGAAGGGCACGCCTTGGGCGCATCTGGACACCTATGCCTGGAACGGTTCCGCCCGTCCCGGCCGGCCGGAGGGCGGCGAGGCGCTGGGCCTGCGCGCCGCCTATGCCGTGATCGCCAAGCGGTTCGGCTGAGGTTACAGCCGGCGGAGGCAAGGGGCGGCAGGAAGGGTGGGGAGTTGGCTGAATTTGTCCCCACCCCTCTCCCCCTGAAGGGATGGAATGCCCAAGCGGATCGTATTAAAACGGAAGAATAGGAAACCTGACGTGTAAGAATGAACCGCCCGCCCCAGGCGCGAGGTGGGCGGATTGGTGGAGGCGGACAGATGGCGTTGAAGGTTCGCGAGGATTACCGGACCCTCACCGGCCCGGAAAAGGCCGCCATCATGATGCTGGCTCTGGGCGAAGAGCATGCCACCAGGCTGTTCTCGCTGATGGATGACGAGGAGATCAAGGAACTGTCCCAGGTGATGGCCAACCTGGGCACCGTCTCGGCCAACCTGATCGAGCGCCTGTTCGTCGAGTTCGCCGAGCAGATGTCGGCCACCGGTTCGCTCGTAGGCTCCTTCGATTCGACCGAGCGCCTCCTGATGAAGACCCTGCCGAAGGACAAGGTCGACCAGATCATGGAGGAAATCCGCGGTCCGGCCGGCCGTACGATGTGGGACAAGCTGGCGAACGTCAACGAGTCGGTGCTGTCCAACTACCTGAAGAACGAGTACCCGCAGACCGTCGCCGTCGTCCTGTCCAAGATCCGTCCCGAACATGCCGGCCGGGTGCTGACCCAACTGCCGGAAAGCTTCGCCATGGAAGTCGTCATGCGCATGCTGCGCATGGAGGCGGTGCAGAAGGAGGTTCTGGACGACGTGGAGCGCACGCTGCGCACCGAGTTCATGACCAACCTCGCCCGCACCAGCCGCCGCGACAGCCACGAGATGCTGGCGGAGATCTTCAACGGGCTGGACCGCACCACCGAGCACCGCTTCATGGCCGCCCTGGAGGAGCGTAACCGCGACAGCGCCGAACGCATCAAGTCGCTGATGTTCACCTTCGAGGATTTGTCGAAGCTCGACCCCGGCGGCGTCCAGACGATGCTGCGCACGGTGGACAAGCAGAAGCTGGGCACCGCGCTGAAGGGCGCGTCGGAAACGCTGAAGGACCTGTTCTTCTCCAACATGTCCGAGCGCGCCGCCAAGATCCTGCGCGAGGACATGGCCGCCATGGGACCGGTCCGCGTCCGCGACGTGGACGAGGCGCAGATGTACATGGTCCAGTTGGCCAAGGATCTCGCCGCCCGCGGCGAGCTGGTCATCTCCGAAGGCGGCGGCGAGAACGAGCTGATCTACTGACCGGCGATCCGGCTATGGGAGGTGCCGCATGGCGGAAAGGGCGGGCGGCGAGAAGGATTGGGTGGCGGTCCGCCGCGATGCGGAGACCGGCATCGAGACCATCCGCGCCCATTTCCGCGGCCATGCCTATGACCTGCACGATCATGACGAGTTGCTGGTCGGCGTCACCGAGCAGGGGGTGCAGGCCTTCCGCTGCCGGCGGCGGCTGCACACCAGCACCCCCGGCCGCGTCATCCTGATCGAACCCGGCGAGGCCCATGACGGCCACAGCCCGGAAGAGGACGGCTTCACCTACGCCATGCTCTACCTGCCGGTGCCGCTGCTGACCGCGCGCACCGACACCTTGAACGGCTTGCTGCCGCGCGCCGCAGGTTCATTGGGTTTCCGCGACACGCTGGCCGACGATCCCGGACTTGCCGCGACGATCCTGTCCGCCTTCCTGGCCCTTCACCGCGGGGAGGGGCGGCTTGCCCGCGACCTGTCGGTGGACCGTCTGGCGGCGAGGCTGGCCGGCCATCTCGCCCCGCCGCCGGACCGCCAGCGCCTGCGTCCCGACCGCGCCGCCGCACTGGCACGCGACCTGCTGCACGCCCGGATGGCCGAGGATGTCGGTCTGGACGTGCTGTCGGCCGCGGCCGGCGTCGACCGCTTCCGTCTGAACCGCGCCTTCCGCGCCGCCTTCGGCCTGTCGCCGCATGCCTATCTGGTCCGGCTGCGCCTGCGCGCCGCCCGCCGCCGGCTGGCCGACGGCGAGGCACCGGCCCTGGTCGCGGCAGAGGTCGGGTTCGCAGACCAGAGCCATCTCGGCCGCTGGTTCCGCCGCGCCTACGGCATGACGCCCGCCGCCTACCGCGATCTGTGCACGAACGTTCCAGACTGAGACGCGATCATCCGGCATCTGGATGGGCGAAGGAGACCTCCCATGATGCCCGACAGTTCGATGTTCGACAGCCTGATGACAGAAACCACGCCCCCCGACGCACCCGTCCGCTTCGACACCAAGGTCGCGCTGGTCATCCGCGCCGATTTGGCCGTATGGCAGAAGCTGAACGTCGCCGCCTTCCTGGCCACCGGCATCGCCGCCGCGGCCCCTGAAGCGCTGGGCGAGCCCTATGTCGACGGTGCCGACCGCCGCTATGGCCGGATGCTCGGCCAGCCGATCCTGATCTTCGCAGCCGATGGCGACCAACTCCGGGCCGTCCGCGACGGCGCCTTGGAACGGGGACTGACACTGGTGCCCTATGTCGCCGCGATGTTCGCCACGGGGCACGATGCCGCCAACCGCACCGCTTTCCGGGCCGAAGACCCGGCCGCCCCCGATCTGGTCGGGCTGGCCCTGCGCGGGCCGAAGAAGGCGATGGACAAGACGGTGAAGGGGCTCGCCCTGCACGGATAGGAGACGACGGCCTTTTCCGCCCTCACAGCTCCTGCGGCAGGGTGATCGTCACCGTCGTGCCGGCCCCCGGCGCGCTGTCGAAGGCGATCCGGCCGCCGAGCGGGCCGGTCACCGTGTTGAAGACGACGGCCAAACCCAAACCCTTGTGGCCGCGGGCGCGGGCGGTGGTGAAGAAGGGGTCGGTCAGGATCGGCAGATGCTCCGCCGGGATGCCGGCGCCTCGGTCGCGGACGATCAGGTTCCAGGCCGGCACCGCATCCAGCGTCGCCGGCTCCACCGCCACCTCGGCGACACCGGGACCGCCGGAATAGCCATGGGCGGCGGCGTTGGCGAACAGGTGGTGCAGCACCCGCTCCAAAGGCTGGGTGCAGCCTAGCCAGGGACAGGGGGCGCCCGGCATCACCCGCAAGGCCAGCGGCAGGTCCGGATGCTGGACGGCGAACAACGCCGCGATGTCGGCCGCCGTCTGGCGCAGGTCCAGCGCCTCCAACGGTTCGGCGTTCTGGCAGGCGGCGATGGCGGAAAACGCCTCCACCAGGTCCACCGCGCGGGCGAGGTTGGCGTCGAGCAGGGCGGCCGGCTCCCGCAATTCCTCGGTCGCGAGCGGGCCGTTTCCGGGACGGGCCAACTCCTGCAGGTGGCTGGCGGTGGTGACGCAGACGCCGAGCGGCGTGTTCAACTCGTGCGCCAGCCCGGTCACCGCCTGGGTGATGGCGCGCTGGCGGGCCAGTGCCGATTCGGCGATGCGGGTGCGGCGTTCCAGATCCTCGCGCACCACCCGTTCCGACACCTCGCGGATCATCCGGCTGAGTTCGCGCAGCAGCTTCGCCAGCAGATCGGGCGAGGGGGAGATCAGCGCCAGGAACAGCTCGCGTTCCAGCTCGAACACCGTCACCGGCGTGGCGGCGATCACCGAGGCGGAGCGGGCGCCGCCGTCGATCAGCGCCATCTCACCGAAACAGTCGCCGGCGCGGCGGAATCCGACCTCCACCTGACCGCCGAACTGGTCGTTGCGCACCACCCGCACCGTGCCGTCCAACAGCACGTAAAGCGAACTGGCGCCGTCGCCTTCGCGCATCAGCACCGTGCCGGCCGGTGCATCGAACACCCGCCCGCGCGAGGCCACTGCCGCGCGCTCCTCCGGCGAGAAGGCCTCGAACAGGACGATGCCGTCGAGGATTCCGCCGGGCGTGGTGGTGCCGGTGGCTGCGCTGGTCATGGCGGACGGATGCTCCGAAAGGGCTAATCCCGGCAGCATAAACCAAGCAACCGGGGCACAGCGAGACGTTAACCGATGCGTTCGCGAATCGGAAACTTGCTTTCGCGCATCAGGCGGTCCAACAGGCCGCGCGACCCGGCCTCGCACAGGTCCAGCACCTCTTCGAAGCCGTCGGGGCCGCCGTAGTAGGGATCGGGAACCTCGCTTCCCGCCAATCCAACTGAATCGTCCAGGAACAGGCGGAGCGCCGCGGTGGTACCCGGCGGAGCGATGCGGCGCAGCTGGGCCAGATGGCCGTGGTCCATCGCCAGAATATGGTCGAAGCCGGTGAAGTCGGCCACAACCACCTTGCGGGCACGCAGAGCCGACAGGTCGACCCCGCGGGCCAGCGCCGCGCGTTGCGTGCGCTGGTCGGGCGGCTCACCGACGTGGTAGCTGTGGGTGCCGGCGGAATCGGCGATCACATGCGGCCCGAGGCCGGCGCGCTCGGCCAGATGGCGGAACACCCCCTCGGCAGTCGGCGAGCGGCAGATGTTGCCCGTGCAGACGAACAGGACCTTGACCACCTGCGGTATCCCCCTTCTTTCTTTTCAGCGGCTTTACTTCCGGGCGCGACGAGCGTACGCCGCAGCAGTTTTCCACATGACCGGTTTCCGAACCGCTAAGGGGATGCAATGCCCTCACCCGCGCTGACCAACCGCCTGCGTCCGACCGACTCCATCGTCATCCTGACCGGGGCCGGGATTTCCAAGGAATCGGGGCTGGACACCTTCCGCTGCGCCGGCGGCATCTGGAGCCAGGTCGATCTGGAGGATGTGGCGACGCCGCAGGGCTTCGCGCGCAACCCCGACCTCGTCCACCGCTTCTACAACGACCGCCGCCACGGCCTCGCCGACCCGGCGGTGCAGCCCAACGCCGCACACCGGGCGCTGGCGGAGCTGGAGCGGCGCTGGAAGGGCGATGTCCTGCTGGTGACCCAGAACATCGACGACCTGCACGAGCGCGGCGGATCGACGGCGCCGCTGCACATGCATGGCGAGCTGCTGAAGGCCTTCTGCCTGCATTGCCGCACGGTGACGGAGGTACAGGGCGACCTGTCGGTGCACGACCATTGCCTGACCTGCGGGCGCAAGGGCGGCATGCGGCCGGACGTGGTTTGGTTCGGCGAGATGCCCTACCAGATGGAGCGCATCCAGCGGGCGCTGGAGGAATGCGACCTGTTCGTGTCGATCGGCACGTCCGGCCATGTCTACCCCGCCGCCGGCTTCGTGGCGGAAGCGCGGTCGGCCGGCGCCTATACGGTCGAGCTGAACCTGGAACCGTCGGAAGGAGCTTCCTATTTCCACAGCTCGATCAACGGTCCGGCGACCCAGGTGGTGCCGGCCTTCGTTCAGGATTTGCTGACGCTTGTCTGATGACATGGTTGAGGGCGGTTCCGACCTGGACCGCCTGTTCGCGACGGTGCGCGCCTGCACGCTGTGTGCGGGCGTCCTGCCGCATGGCTGCCGCCCGGTTCTGCGCGGCACCCCCACCGCCCGCCTGCTGATCGTCGGGCAGGCACCCGGCGCGCGGGTTCATGCCAGCGGAATCCCCTGGGACGACGCGTCCGGCGACCGGCTGCGCAAGTGGCTGGCGATGGACCGGACCGCCTTCTACGACGAATCCTGCATCGCCGTGGTGCCGATGGGGCTGTGCTATCCCGGAACGATGCCGAAGGGCGGCGATTACCCACCGAGGCCCGAATGCGCCCCGCTGTGGCACCCACCTGTGCTGGAGGCGCTGTCGGGCGTGCGGCTGACCCTGCTGATCGGACAGTACGCCCAGGCGCGCTATCTGGGCGACCGCCGCAAGGCGACGATGACGGAGACGGTGGCGAACTGGCGCGACTACGGCCCGGCCACCATCCCGCTGCCGCACCCGAGCTGGCGCAACACCGCCTGGCTGAACCGGAACCCCTGGTTCGAGGAGGAGTTGGTGCCGGCGCTGCGCCGCCGGGTGGCCGAGGCGCTGGAGGGCTGAGGCGCGACGCCCCTACTCCGCCCCCCTACTCCGCCCCCCTACTCCATCGTCTCGATCCGCTCCATGTCATCGTCGGAAAAGCCGAAATGGTGGCCGATCTCGTGGATCAGGACATGGCGGACGATGGCCGGCAGTTCCTCCCCCGTCTCGCACCAGTAATCCAGGATCGGACGGCGGTAGAGGAAGATCATGTCCGGCCCGCCGCGCAGGTCGGCGACGCTTTGCCGCGTCAGATCCACCCCCCGGTACAGCCCCAGCAGGTCGAATGGGCTTTCCAGCTCCATCTCCCGCTCGGTATCCTCATCGGGAAAATCCTCGACATGGATGACGAGGTTCCCGACCGGGGCCAGAAGCTCCGCCGGGATGGTTTCAAGCGCTTCTTCGGCCATGCGCTCCAGGTCTTCGACCGTGGGCGGAACCGTATGGGGACCTGAAGGTTTCCGTATCATGCCGCAGAAGGTAGCGGACCGCCGTCCGTTCGCCAAGAAGCTGCGGGCGGCAAAAGTAGGGACGGAAGAAAGGGAGGTCATCATGTCCGATCGTTTGGTCGGCGCGCATCGCCAGACGGCGCTGAAGGAACTGCACGGCTGGTCGGAGGTGCTGGAACGCGACGCCATCCGCAAGACCTACCATTTCGCCGATTTTCCGGCCGCCTGGGGGTTCATGAACCAGGTCGCCCTGCTGGCCGAGAAGACCGGCCATCACCCCGAATGGTTCAACGACCTCGGCCGGGTGGAGGTGATCCTCTACACCCGCAGCGCCGACGCCGTGACCCCGGCCGACATCGACTTCGCCCACCGCCTGGACCAGATGGCTCCGCTGCACGACCGGTAGGGCCGAAATGAAAAGCCCTTCTCCCGCCTTTGGGAGAAGGGCCCGCCTTGAGAGAAAGGCCGACGACGGTCAGGCGGCGCGGATGCCGGCCAGGAAGGTCTCCACCTCGCGGCGCAGGTCATCAGCCTGACGCGACAGACCGGTGGAAGCGTCGAGCACCTGCGACGCCGCCCGGCCGGTCTGGGCGGCGGCCTCGTGCACCTGCGCGATGTTGCCGCTGACCTCGCCGGTGCCCTGGGCCGCCTGCTGGACGTTGCGCGAGATCTCCGACGTGGTGGCGCTCTGCTCCTCGATGGCGGCGGCGATGGTGGCGGCGATCTCGTTCATCGTGCCGATGGTGCCGCCGATCCCCTCGATGGCGTTCACCGTGCCGCGCGTGGCGTTCTGCACGCTGTTGATCTGGGCGGAGATGTCCTCGGTCGCCTTGGCGGTCTGGTTGGCCAGTTGCTTCACCTCGCTCGCCACCACGGCGAAGCCCTTGCCGGCCTCACCCGCCCGCGCCGCCTCGATGGTGGCGTTCAGCGCCAGCAGGTTCGTCTGGCTGGCGATGTCCTGGATCAGCTTGACCACCTCGCCGATGCGCGCGACCTCCTCGGCCAGATTGCGAACGGAGCCGGTGGTTTCCTGCGCCTCGCGCACCGCCTGGGCGGCGACGCCGTTGGAGCGGGAGACCTGCTCGCTGATCTCGCGGATCGAGGCGGTCATCTCCTCTGTCGCCGAGGCCACGGTCTGCACGTTCACCGAGGTCTGCTCCGCCGCGGAGGTGGAGGCGGAGGCCTGACGGCTGGTCTCCTCCGCCAGCGCCGCCATGGATTCGGCCGTCTCGCTCAACTGGGCGGAGGCACCGGACACGCTGGTCAGGATGGCCGACACCGTCCGGTCGAAGCCCTGCACCATCCGCTCGACAGCGGCGGCGCGCTTCTCGCGGGCGGCGCGCTGGGCCTCCTGTTCGGACTCCAGCCGCACGCGTTCGATGGCGCTTTCCTTCAGCACCTGGATCGCACGCGCCATCGCGCCGATCTCGTCCGGCAGCTTGGAATAGGCGATGTCGACGCCGAGATCGCCGTCGGCCAGCCGGACGACGGTGGAGGTGAGGGAGCCCAGACGCCGCGTGACCTGGGCCGACAGCACGATCAGCACGATGCCGAAGGTGATGCAGACCGCGGCCAGGACCACCGCGGCGAGGATCAGTTGGGTCCAGGCCTGGGACACGCTCTCCCGGTTCGACTCGTGCGCCACCGCCAGGGCGGCATCGCGCATCACCAGGATGTTGTTCAGCATCGGCGTCACCCAGGGGCGCCACTCGGAAAGCTGCAGGGGTGGCGGCGCGCCCTTGCGTACGGCGTCGATCACGCTCTGGAAGCGCTTTTCGCCCTCCGTCATCATGGTGGCGCGCACATGGTCCAGCGCCCTGGTCAGCTCCGGCGGGTTGCCGAGGTTGAGCACCGCCTGCTGCATCATCTGCCAGAGCCCGCCGATCCTGCCGGTCATCTCGGTCGCCGCCTGCAGCCGCTCCGGCCCGAAGACCATGCCGCCGACGAACAGCCCGACGGAGGCGGAGCGGGTGCCGCCGACGTCGCGCATGTCCTGGGCCAGCCGCGCCAGATTGACGTGCCCGAACAGGTCTGGACCGTTGACGATGGTGGAGCGGTAGGTCTCGTCGATGGCCTTGCCGACATTCTGGTTGGCTGCGGCGATGGCATCGACCGTGGCCGCGGCGATGGTCGCCGGTCGGGCCGGTTTGGCCTGCTCCGCCGCCTGACGGGCGGCCGTCCGTGCCGCCTTCAACTGGTTGGCGGCGGTGACGATCGGGGTAGGGGCCAAGCCCGAGGCTTCAATTTGCTCGCGGGCCTTGGTCAGAGCCGCATCGCTGGCGGCGATGGCGGCCTCCAGCGGCTGGGCCGCGGCGGCGTCCAGCGGCTTGTCGCTGTCGAAGGCAACCGCCCAGCGCCCCCGTTCACTCGCCAGCAGGGGGCCGACCTGCAGCGTCGCCTCGAATGCCGAAAGCGAGTTCTCCGTCCGGTGGCGCTGCCGGAGATCGCCCACGGCGTTCCAGGCGAGAACGACAGCCATGCAGATCGGAAAGGCGGCGATCAGAACATTTGCGCACAAAATTTTCGTGCGAATATTCATCCTATGTCCCCTGCGCGGCGCGACGTATGCAATCAGGGTCGACAATAGCAATGATCTATTACCGAACATCAGTCAGGGGCCATCCTGATCGCCCGTCCGCCAGAGATTGCGCCGAAATCCATTTGGACGCCCGCGCGATCGGCAAGGAGTCAGGGCGCCACCCACCAGCTTTCCACCATCGGCCCGTACAGCGGTGTGTTTGCCGGACGGTGCAGGGTTGACCGGCGGGCGATCCGGTCCACCGGACTGTGGAACAGCGGGACCATGTAGTGCCCCCACAACAGCACCCGGTCCAGCGCCCGCACCCGACCGACCAGTTCCGCCCGCGTTGTGGCCGCGGCGATGGAGCGGGCGAGCGCGTCGACCACCGGATCGCGGATGCCGGCCAGATTGCGGCTGCCCTCCTGCCCGGCGGCGTCGGAGCCATAATAATAGAGCTGCTCGTTGCCGGGAGACAGGCTGGACGCCCACCAGCGCATGGTCATATCGAAATCGAAACGGTCCAGCCTCCCTTGGAACTGGGCGCTGTCCACCGTCCGGACGCGCGCGTCGATGCCCAGAGGCTCCAGCGAACGGGCGAACTCCAGCGCCACCCGCTCCTCCGACGTATCGGCAAGAAGAATTTCGAAGTCGAAACGATTTCCGGCCGCATCGGTCAGCCGGCCGTCGCGCACCCGCCAGCCGGCCTGCTCCAGCAGCCGCAACGCCTCGCGCCGGCTGGCGCGCAGGCCGGCCGGGCCGTTGCCGGTCCCGCCATCCGGCAGGGCGAAAGAGTGGGTGAACAGGTCCGGCGGCAACCGGTCGCGGAAAGGCTCCAGCGCCCGCAACTCCTCCCCCTCCGGCAGGCCGCGGGCGGCAAGGTCGGAGTTGGGGTAATAGCTGGCGGTGCGGGTCAGCAGGCCGTGGAACAGGCCGCGCCCGATCCAGTCGAAGTCGGTCGCCATGCCCAGCGCCCGGCGCACCCGCAGATCGGCGAAGATCGGCCGGCGGGTGTTGAAGATTAGGCCGCGCGCCGGTTCCGGCCGCCGGTTCGGCAGTTCCTCCCGCACAATGCGGCCGTCGCGCAGGGCCGGACCGTCGTAGCCGGTGGCCCATTTGGCCGGATCGCTCTCGTAACGAACATCGCCCTGCCCGGCCTTGAACGCCTCCAGCGCCACGGAATCGTCGCGGTAATAGTCGAATTCCAGCCGGTCGGCGTTGAACTGCCCGACGCGGGTCGGCAGGTCGCGGCCCCAATAGTCGCGCACCCGCTCGTAGACGATGCGGCGGCCCGGATCGACGGCGGCGATGCGGTAGGGACCGCTGCCCAGGATCGGCTCCAGCGTCGTGCGGTTGAAGTCGCGGCCGGTCCAGAAGGCTTTCGAATGGATCGGCATCAGCCCCATCAGCAGCGGCATCTCGTGGTCGATGGCTCCGTCCGGGTTGGAGGCGAAGGCGAAGCGGACGGTCTGCGGATCGGGCGCTTCGGCCACCGCGACCTTGGCGTAGAACAAACGGCGGTTGGGCGTGCCGTGCCGCCGCTGCATCTCCAGGGAGAACAGCACGTCGTCGGCGGTCACCGGCGTCCCGTCATGCCAGCGCGCCTTGGGATTGATGCGGAAGGTGACGGCGGAGCGGTCGCCGGCTACTTCCACCCGGTCGGCCAGCAGGCCATAGAGCGAGAAGGGCTCGTCCCACGACCGCGTCAGCAGCGTCTCGAACACATAGCCCAGCCCCAGCGCCGGGACGCCCTTGACGATGTGCGGGTGGAGGCTGTCGAAGCTGCCGGTCACCGCCTGCCGGATGGTCCCGCCCTTCGCCGCGGCCGGGTCGACATAGGGGAAGGCGGTGAAATCCGGCGGCAATGCCAGATCGCCATGCATGGCTATGCCATGCGTTGCACCGGCGTGCGTGGCGATGCCGTGCGTCGGCGTGCCGTGTTCGGGGGCCTCCGCGCTGGCCGAACGGAGCGCCGGCAGAGCCAGAAGGATGAGGAGCAGGATGATCGGGCGGGCCATGCCCGGCAGGGTTGCCCCTTTGCCGCACCTGCGCAAGAGCCCACGCAAGTTCCTTGGCCTTGATCGGCGTTCCGCCTAAACTCCGGCCCCGCGTGGCGCCGGACCGGGCATCGGCGCCGAAACAAGAACGTGCCCTGAATACGCCAGTCGAAGGAACGCGATACATGGATCTGAGCAAGCTCGCCGCGGGTAAGAATGCCCCCTGGGACGTGAACGTCGTCATCGAGATTCCGATCGGCGGCCAGCCGGTGAAGTACGAAGTCGACAAGGAATCGGGCGCGGTTTTCGTCGACCGTTTCCTGCACACCGCGATGTTCTATCCCTGCAACTACGGCTTCATCCCGCACACCCTGTCGGGTGACGGCGATCCGGTGGACGTCTGCGTCGTCGGCCAGCACGGCGTCGTCCCGGGTGCGGTCCTGCGCTCGCGTCCCATCGGCGTCCTGTACATGGAGGACGAGGCCGGCGAGGACGAGAAGCTGCTGGCCGTTCCGGTCGACAAACTGCACCCCTTCTACACCGACGTGAAGAACTACACCGACCTGCCGTCGATCGTGATCGAGCAGATCGCCCACTTCTTCGAGCACTACAAGGATCTCGAGAAGAACAAGTGGGTGAAGGTCCGCGGCTGGGGCGACGCCAACGAGGCCGCCAAGAAGATCGAGGAAGGCTTGGCCCGCGCCCAGGAAGCCAACAAGGGCATCCCGGGTCCGGTGGTCTGAGGATTGGTTTGAACCCTGTGGTCTCAGCCCAGGCGGCTTGAGGCCACGCGGTCGGGTATGCATCTCCCTGCCTCCGGCGATCCCGCCGGCTGTGCGGGGAGATGCCCCAGCTCGAGATGCCCCAACCCGGCAAGCGTCCTGCGCACCGCCAGATCCAGCAGGGTGTGCGGTTCCTCGCCCAGGAAGGTAAGAAGGCGGCGGTTGTCGAGCCGCACCGGTTCCTGCCACAGATAGCGCATCTCGCTGAGTTCGCGGAACAGCGGCACTGCCAGACCGGCCAGCCGCAGCACCCACCAGGGCATCCGCCGCACCGGCAGATCCGGCTCGCCCAATGCGCGGACGATGGCCGCGACCATCCGGCCGCCATCGGCATCCCAGTGTCCATCCATGTGGAACATCGCGTCGTCGCCCAACTCCGCCTCGCGGTCGAGCAGGCGCATCGCGGTTTCCGCCACGTCGGGCAGATAGGCCCATTGATGGCCGATCCCCGGCCGGCCCGGTTGGTTGATCCGGGTCGGCGGCTTGCCGGGTGTCAGCAATCCCTGGCTGAACCAACTGTTGCCCGCCTGCGGACCGAAGAAGTCGCCGCAGCGCAGGATCAGCAGCTTCGTCCCCTGCCCCACCGCGCGATGCAGGCGGCGCTCCATCTCTACCCGGATGGCACCCTTGCGGGTGAGCGGGTTCTGCGCTGCAGTCTCCGGGATCAGCGGGAAGACGTCGGGGCCGTAGTTGTAGACGGTGCCGGGCAGCAGGATGCGGGCATCGTTGGCACGGGCCGCGGCGATGCTGTTGTCGAGCATGGGTAGAACCAACCGGTCCCAATGCCGGTAGCCCGGCGGATTCACCGCATGGACGATCAGCGCGGCGCCCTTGGCTGCCGCCGCCACGTCGGTGGCATTCATCGCGTCGCCGAACATCCACTGAATTCTGTCCCGTTGCAGCCGCTCCGCCGGTTTGCGGCGCAGACCGCGCACCGTCCAGCCGCGTGCCCCCAGCGCCCGCGCCATCTCGCCGCCGATTCCGCCGGTCGCACCCAGAACCAGGGCAGTCCTGCCCGTGCCGGTCGCCTGCCGCTCCATCGCTGTCTCCATCGCTTCTCGCTTCATGATGGCAGAAGGATGGGGCCGGTAGCGGATAAACGGAATTGTCGAACTCCGGCTAATCGTTATACTGAAATCGATGAACCAACCACCACCCAGTTGGGACCTCTACCGCAGTTTCCTGGCGGTGATCCGTGAAGGGTCGCTGTCTGCGGCGGCACGCGCCCTGGGGTTGACGCAACCCACCCTCGCCCGCCATGTCGCGGCGCTGGAGGAGGCGGTCGGCGGCACGCTTTTCGTGCGCTCTCCACGCGGGCTCGATCCGACCGACGCGGCGCTGGCCTTGCGTCCGCAGGCGGAGGCATTGGACGCGGCGGCGGCCAGCCTATGGCGCACGGCGTCAGGCTGGGGAGCGGAGGTGCGCGGCACGGTGCGGGTCACCGCCAGCGAGGTGGTGGGCGCCCGCCTCCTGCCGGCGATCCTGGCCGGCCTTCGGAGCCGCCACCCAGCGCTGGAGGTCGAGCTGGTGCTGTCCAACGGCATCGACAATCTGCTGCAACGCGATGCCGATGTCGCGGTGCGGATGGTGGAACCGGACCAGCAAGCGCTTCTGGTGCGGCGGGTCGGCAGCATCGCGCTAGGTCTGCATGCCCATCGGCGCTACCTGGAGCGCCACGGCACGCCACGCAGCCTGGAGGAGCTCGACAGCCACAGCCTGATCGGCTTCGACCGCGAGACGCCGGACATCCGCGCATTGATGCAGCGTGTGCCGGGCCTCAGCCTGCCCCGCTTCGCGCTGCGCACCGACAGCCATCTGGCGCAGCTGGCGGCGATCGAGGCCGGGTTCGGCATCGGCATCTGTCAGGTCCCGCTGGCGCGGCGGAACCCTGAACTGGTCCGCCTGCTGGCCGACCGCTTCGAGTTGCCTATGGGGGTGTGGGTCGCCATGCACGAGGATCTGCGCACCACCCCCCGCTGCCGTGCCGTCTTCGACGGGTTGGCGGCGGGCCTGATGGATCATGTGTCAGCGAATCACGTGACGTAGCGTCAACTGGTCCAGCCCATGCGGCGCTCCACCCCGTCGGCGGCCTCCTTCAGGATTTCGGCGCTGCGGCGCAGGGCCGCTTGCTCCTCCGCAGACAGGTTGGGCAGCACGGTGTCGAGCACGCCGCCGGCGCCGATGACGCGCGGCAGGGACAGCACCACCTGCGGCACCCCGCAGACATCGTCGGTCAGCATCGCGCAGGTCGCCACCATGCGTTCGTCGGCGCCGATGGCCGATACCAGCCGGGCCAGCCCGCCGGCGATGCCGAAAGCGGTGTGGCCCTTGCCGTTGATGATGCGGTAGGCGGCGCGGCGCACCCCCTCGTCGATGGCGGCGCGGTCCTCCGCCGTCAGGCTGCGGCGGAACTGGTCGGCCGCCTGCTCCACGGGCAGGCCGGCGACGGTGGCGCTCGACCACAGCAAAACCTCCGAGTCGCCGTGCTCGCCGACGACATGGGCGTGGACGGAGCGCGGGGTCACCGCCAGCTGCTCGGCCAACAGGGCGCGGAAGCGCGCGGTGTCCAGCACCGTGCCCGACCCGATGACCCGGTTGCGCGGAAGGCCGCTGATCCGCGTCGCGATCTGCGTCATCACGTCCACCGGGTTGCTGGCGACCAGCAGAACGGCGTCGGGGGCGGCCTTCAGCACCTCCGGAATGATGGCGCCGAACACCTTGGCATTGCGCTCCAGCAGTTCCAGCCGGGTTTCCCCCGGCTTCTGGGCGACGCCGGCCGACAGCACGACCACCCCTGCCCCCTCCAGCGCGGCATAGGAGCCGGCACGGACGGTGACCGCGTGGGTGAAGGGCACGGCATGGGCGATGTCCTGGGCCTGGGCCTGGGCCAGCGCCTCGTTCATGTCGACCAGCACGACCTCGCTCGCGGCGCCGGTGGTCACCATGGCGAAGGCCGCGGTGCTGCCGACGAACCCCGCCCCAACGATTCCGACCTTCATGAACAGGCTCCTTTACGCAAGTTGGCGTCCGGTGGGCCGACAGCTTGGCGACGGTCGGCGTCCCGCCGCAAGTGCGCATCGCGTCGGTTGGGCGGTTTTGCATAGGCGCGACGAAACGCCCCTTGCCCAATGGTCATACCAGCCCGTAATGTTGCGGCGCAGCAAATGGCGAGGATGAAAGTCCGGGCCGGCGCTGTTCGTCATCAAAACCGTCGGCGACCCGTGGCAGACTGGGGCCGGCGCCTTTTCCCAGCACCGGATCCGGTCATGACCGTTCGCAACCTCGACAAGCTGTTCAAGCCCGCCTCGATCGCCCTGATCGGCGCCAGCCGAAAGCCCGGAACGGTGGGGGCCGTGGTCGCCCGCAACCTGTTCCAGGCCGGATTCGACGGGCCGGTGATGCCGGTCAACGCGTCCGAGCGGGCGGTCGAAGGGGTGCTGACCTACAAGACGGTGGACAGCCTGCCGATCACGCCGGACTTGGGCGTCATCTGCACCGCCCCCGACACGGTGGCGGCAACCATCGACGCGCTGGGCAAGCGCGGGACCAAGGCCGCCATCGTCATGACCAACGGCATGTCGGCCGAACAGACGCAGGCGATGCTGGACTCGGCCAAGCCCTATCTGATGCGGGTGCTGGGCCCGAACAGCCTGGGCGCCATGGTGCCGGGCCGCGGCATGAACGCCAGCTTCGCGCCGGTGGCTCCCCGCAAGGGCGACGTTGCGCTGGTGGCGCAAAGCTCGATGGTGCTGACCTCCATCGCCGACTGGGCGACCTCGCGCGGGATCGGCTTCTCGCATCTGGTGTCGCTGGGCGACCGCGGCGACGTCGATTTCGGCGACCTGCTGGACTATCTGGCCTCGGACGTCACGGTGCGCGCCATCCTGCTCTACATCGAGAGCATCACGCACGCCCGCAAATTCATGTCGGCCGCCCGCTCCGCCTCGCGCCAGAAGCCGGTCATCGTCATCAAGGCCGGCCGCTCCGACGAGGCGCAGGAGGCGGCGGCCTCGCACACCGGCGCCTTGGCCGTATCGGATGCGGTCTATGACGCGGTGTTCCGCCGCGCCGGCGTGCTGCGGGTGAACGATCTGGCCGAACTGTTCGACGCCGCCGGCACGCTGGGCACCGGGGTGCCGATCACCGGCGACCGGCTGGCGATCCTGACCAACGGCGGCGGTATGGGCGTCATGGCCACCGACAAGCTGATCCAGGCGGGTGGCCAACTCGCCGCCATGGCGCCGGAGACGCAGGAGGCGCTGGCTAAGGCTCTGGGTCCGCAGCCGGGTGGCGCCCCCTTCCGCAATCCGCTGCGCATCGGTGCCGACGCCACGCCCAAGCGCTATGCAGAGGCGCTGAACGCGCTGATGCAGGACACCGGCAACGATGCGGTTCTGGTCCTGCACTGCCCGTCGGCCTTGACCGACAGCGAGGCCATCGCCCAAGCGGTGGCGGAGACGGTGCAGGCCAACAAGGCCCGCCGCCATCCGGTGCTGACCAGCTGGATCGGCGACCAGTCGGCGATGGAGGCGCGCAAGCTGTTCGCCGACGCCCGCATCCCGACCTACAACGGCCCGTCCGACGCGGTGCGCGCCTTCATGCATCTGGTGCGCTACCGCCGCAGCCAGCAGCTTCTGATGGAGACCCCGCCGTCCGTGGCGGAGGATTTCCAGCCCGACGAGATCACCGTGAAGAAGGTTGTCTCCCGCGCCATGGCGGAGAAGCGCGAGTGGCTGAGCGAGTATGAGGCAAAGCGCGTGCTTGCCGCCTATGGCATTCCGGTGGTCGACACCCGTGTCGCCGAAACGCCGGAGGAGGCGGCGAACGCCGCCCGCGTCATCGGCGGCCCGATCGCGCTGAAGATCCTGTCGCACGACATCACGCACAAGTCCGACGTCGGCGGCGTGGCTCTCGGCCTGACCAGCCCGGAGGACGTGAAGGCGGAGGCCGAAGCCATGCTGGCCCGCGTCGCCGAACTGGCGCCCGATGCGAAGATCGAGGGCTTCACCGTGCAGGAGATGGCCGTCAGCCCCGACGCCTACGAACTGATCGTCGGCATGACCGAGAACGAGATGTTCGGCCCGGTCCTGCTGTTCGGCGAGGGCGGCATCGGCGTGGAGGTGGTGGAGGATTACGCACTGGCCCTGCCGCCGCTGAACATGAAGCTGGCGGCCGAGCAGATGAGCCGCACCCGCATTCACCGGCAGCTGCAGGGCTTCCGCTCGCGCGCGGCGGTCGATCTCGACGCGGTGGCGCTGACGCTCAACAAGGTCAGCCAGCTGGTGGTCGATTTCCCCGAGATCGCGGAGATGGACATCAACCCGCTGCTGGCCGACGCCAACGGCGTGATGGCGCTGGACGCCCGCATCAAGGTCGGCGTACCGGCCTTGGCCGGCGCGGCCCGGCTGGCAATCCGGCCCTATCCGAAGGCGCTGGAGGACCGCATCACCATCAAGGACGGCCGCCAGTTCTTCGTCCGCCCGATCCTGCCGGAGGACGAGCCGCTGGTGCATCATCTGGTGGAGAACCAGACGGCCGAGGATCTGCGCCTGCGCTTCTTCGCGCCGCTGAAGCGCCTGTCGCACCAGGCGGCGGCGCGCCTGACCCAGATCGACTATGACCGCGAGATGGGGCTGATCGCCGTCGGTCCAGACCCGCAGACCGGCGACACCATTATGTACGGCGTGGTGCGCATCACCGCCGACCCCGACAACCGCCGCGCCGAATATGCGGTGATGGTGCGGTCCGACATGAAGGGCCAGGGGCTGGGCTATATCCTGATGAACAAGATCCTGGATTACGCCCGCTCGCGCGGCATCCGGGAAGTCTATGGCGAGGTTCTGCGCGAGAACACCAACATGCTGAACATGTGCCGCGCGCTCGGTTTCGTCCGCAAGGAGAACCTGGACGAGCCCGGCGTGGTGGAGGTCCGCATCGAACTAGGCGGCGGGCTGGCGGCCTGAGCGTCCCGTGTACCGGCGGTTGACTAAGAGCGTGGATAGGGCAATATCAGGCTTGGCGGGCAGGGGGATTCCGCCCCCCTGCCCGCCTGCCCGATGCTAGCTGAAGAGATCAAGCAAGCGCTTGACGATCTCCAACGCCAGGATCAGGAGTTGGAGGATTTCCTTCATCCTCTGTTCTCCTTGTGCGCAGCGGGGATGGCGGCCAGTCCGCCATCCCGTCCGCGCCGCAACTGTGGCGCACGCATAGGTATTGCGGAAGCGCTTTCACTCTCAAAATCAGGAATTCCGGTGACTGCGACCTGCCGTCGCGGGCGCCCCCACCGGCGTCGAATTTGGTGAGGAGCGCAGGCAACCTATCCTTACCTACAGCCAGCCGCGCCGACGGAAGTACCAGAGCGGGACCACCGCCGACAGCACCATCAGCAGGATGGCCAGCGGATAGCCGAAACTCCACTCCAGCTCCGGCATGTGCTTGAAATTCATGCCATAGGCGGAGGCGATCAGCGTCGGCGGCATCAGTGCCACCGAGACGACCGAGAAGATCTTGATGATGGCGTTCTGCTCGATGTTGATCAGACCGAGCGTGGCATCCAGCAGGAAATTCGCCTCGTGCGCCAGGAAGCCGGCATGCTCGGTCAGCGACCGCAAGTCGCGCGTCATCGTCTTCAGCGCGGTCTTCTGTTCCTTGTTCAGCCGGCCGCCGCTGACCGAGGTCATGAACACCACCAGCCGGTCGAGCCCGGCCAGGCTGTCGCGCACCTTGTGGGTCAAGTCGCCGGCGCGGCCGATGCCGCGCAGCACATCCTGCAGTTCGTCCGGCTTCTTGGCCGCCTTGCCGAAGCCGCCGCCGTCCAGCGAATCGTCGAAGACGCGGGCCGACAACTCGTCAATGCGGCCGCCGACCAGTTCCAGCACGTCAGCCACCCGGTCGATCACGGCGTCGAGCAGGCCGAACAGCGCGCTTTCCCCCGTCGCCAGCAGTTCCGGCTGGCGAACGCAGCGGGCGGCGAAGGTGATGACCGGCAGCGGTTCGGTGTAACGCAACGTGATCAGGTGCCGCGGGGTCAGCACGAAGGTCAGCTCGCCCTGCTCCGGATGGGGCGAGGTCGCGCGCGAGATGATGGGAGAGGTCATGTAGATCCCCTCTCCTTCCACATAGAGCTGGCTGGAGGCCTCGATCTCCTTCATCTCCTCGCGCGTCGGGAGATCGAAGCCGGTCAGCGCGCCAACATGGGCGCGCTCCGCTTCCGTCGGGCGCAGAAGGTCGATCCAGACCGCGCCGACCGGCAAATCCTCGCCGAGTTCGAGCGGCTGGCGCACCACCCGCCCGTCTTCGGCACGGGCATGGACGGTGATCAAAGGGCCGCCTCTTCCGGCACCGGCGCGCCGGCGGCGCGGCAGGCGGCCGCCAGCGTGTTCAGCATCAGGCAGGCGATGGTCATCGGGCCGACACCGCCGGGCACCGGCGTGATGGCGCCGGCGATCTTCACCGCCTCGTCGAAGGCGACGTCGCCGACCAGCTTGGTCTTGCCGGGCTCCGCCGCCGCGACGCGGTTGATGCCGACGTCGATCACGGTGGCGCCGGGCTTGATCCAGTCGCCGCGCACCATCTCCGGCCGGCCGACCGCCGCCACCAGGATATCGGCGCGACGGCATTCCTCCGGCAGATCGGCCGTGCGGGAATGGGCCATGGTCACCGTGCAGTCGGCCTGCAGCAGGAGCTGCGCCATCGGCTTGCCGACGATGTTGGAGCGGCCCAGCACAAGGGCGCGCTTGCCCTTCAGGTCGCGGCCCAGCGCGTCGCGGATCAGCAGCAGGCTGCCCAGCGGCGTGCAGGGCACGATGGCGCCCGGCTGGCCGGTGGCGAGCAGGCCGGCATTGACGACATGGAAGCCGTCGGCGTCCTTTTCCGGCACGATGCGGGCCAGCACCTTCTGGCTGTCGATGTGCTTGGGCAGCGGCAGTTGGACCAGGATGCCGTGCACGGCCGGATCGGCGTTCAGGCGGTCGATCAGGGCCAGCAGGTCGGATTCGGCCATGTCGGCCGGCTCGTGATGGTCGAAGCTGTTCATGCCCAGTTCGACCAGGGCCCGTTCCTTGGAGCGGACATAGACCTGGCTGGCCGGATCCTCGCCCACCAGCACGACGGCCAGACCGGGGGTGACGCCATGGCTGGCCTTCAGCGCCGCCACACCGTCCGCCACCCGCGACCGCAGGCCAGCCGCAAAGGCCTTGCCGTCGATGATATTCGCGTCCGCCATGCTACTCTCCACCCTCGGTGCCCACATCGTCGATCAGGGCCGACAGCCGCGGCAGCAGAGCCGCCGGGTCGCCGGCCACATGCAGTATCTTGTTCCGGTCGGTGGCGCCGGCCACCACCGTCAGGCTGGTCTTGGGCAGTTTCCATGCCTTCGACAACAGTTTTATGACAGCCTCGTTGGCTTTGCCGTTTTCCGGCACCGCCGTGACCGCCAGCTTGAGAACCTTCCCGCCTCCGGCGGTCTCGGCCGTGCCGGTCACCGCGTTGCGCGACGCCTTGGGCGTCACCCGGAGTGCCACCCGCAGGCCGTCGGCCACCGCCTCGAGCGGAGAGGACGCCGCCACGGTCAGAAGCGCGGCCAGTACTGGGCCATCAGGTTCTGGATGAAGGAGATCGCCAGCAGAACCACGATCGGCGACAGGTCCAATCCGCCCATGTTGGGCAGGACACGGCGGATCGGGCGCAGCACCGGTTCGGTGATGCGATACAGGAAGTCGCCGATCACATAGACCGCGCGGTTGCGCGTGTTCACCACGTTGAAGGCCACCAGCCAGCTGAGGATCGCCGACAGGATGAGGACCCAGAAGAACAGGTCCAGAATGGTGTTGATGAGCATATACAGCGCGATCATGCCGGCCCAGCTCCATAGCGGTTCTTTGGGATGGCCGCGCGCAACGCAGTGCGAAGCGGGCGCCAGCCTTTTCCGGGCACCCTAAGCATAAGCGGAGAGACCTGTCCAGTACGGCGGCCCGCCGATAGGCCGGGTGGCCTGCGGCGCATAGACCGGTACGCCGCCGACGCAGGGGTCGGGCCAGGCCCTTGCGCCGGCGCTTCATTTTTTCTGAATCAAGCGCTTGACAGCACCCCCCGTCATGGACAATATCCGCGCCACGCCGGGGCAACGAAGACGCCACGGTGTGAGTGTGGGGCCGTAGCTCAGCTGGGAGAGCGACGCGTTCGCAATGCGTAGGTCGGGAGTTCGATCCTCCTCGGCTCCACCATTTTTCCCTTTGCTGGAAGGGTGAGACAAGTTTATTGGTTGTCAGCGGGCGTTGCCGGGAACGGCATCTGGCCCGCTTTTTTGTTTTTTCCGATTGCGTCCGCCCCGACAATGTTCCCGACGGCAAGCCGACGCTCCCGCGCTTCCCATAAGCTTCCCCGCCGGTGTTCCGGCCCACGCTTCAGTGCGTATGGACGTGGTGCGCATCCGGGTAATGGGGGTGGCGGTGCCGCAAACGTCCATGACGGTGCCGGTGGCTGTGCGGCTCGGTCACCGGGCCGTCGTGACCATGCTGGTGATGCGCGTCATGGACATGCGGGTGGTCGTGCTCGATCTCCTCATGCACATGCTCATGGTCGTGATCCTCGGTCAGGTGCAGCCAGACACCGATTCCCATCAGGACCGCCGCGGCGATCATCCCGGCCGTCAGCGGCTCTCCGAACATCGCCAGGGAGGCGATGCCTCCGACGAAGGGGGCGGTGGAGAAATAGGCACCCGTCCTGGCGGTGCCGATGTGCCGCAGGGCGAACACGAACAGGACGAGGCTGACGCCGTAGCCCAGCAGCCCGACCAGCATGGCCGCGATCATCGTCGGCACGGCGGGCATCCCGTCGCCCAGCGCGAGGGCGATCCCCACATTGACGCCGCCGGCGACCAGCCCCTTGATCGCGGCGATGTCCATGGGGTCGGCCAGCGAGACCTTGCGGGTCAGGTTGTTGTCCACCGCCCACATCAGGCACGCGGCGGCGACCGCGGCCGCTCCCCATCCGCCGGCCCAACCGCTTTCGATGTCCACCGGTCCGCCCCAGGACAGCACGACCGCCCCCGCGACGATGGCGATCATGCCGGCGACGAGCCGCCGGTCGAAGCCTTCATGGAAGACGAACCACGCCAGGAGAGCGGTGAACACCCCTTCCAGATTGAGCAGAAGCGAAGCGCTCGATGCCGGCGTGGCCGCCAGGCCGGACATCAGCAGCACCGGTGCGGCGATCCCCCCGGCCAAGACGGCACCCAGCAGCCAGAACCACTCGGTGCCGCGGATGCTCCGTTCGCTCCGCTCCGCCGAGACCACCAGCCCACGGACCAGCCGGACCAGCCCCAGGCCGGTTCCGGAGCCGAGATACAGCAGGCCCGCCAGCATCCAGGGCGACAGGTCATGGACCAGCAGCTTCGCCATCGGCGTGCTGACGCCGAAGAGCACGGCAGCCAGAATCGCGGTCGTCGAACCTGTTCGAACCATGGGAGCTTCACCCGTCCGGTGGCTGGAAAAACCCGCCTCCCGACAATGACGGATCTCAGCCGTTCTCCGCCAGCACCGTCCCGGCCAGATAGAGCGAGCCGCAGATCAGGACGCGCGCCGGTCCCGGACGATTGGCCACGAGGTCTGCCAGGGCGGACTCCACGCCATCGGCGGCCGCATGGTCGCGGATGCCGCAGAGTTTGGCAGTCTCGCAGGACTCCTCCGCGGTGAAGCTGGCTTCCTCGCCGGGGATCGCCACTGCGCGCAGGGAATGGGTGAAGGGAGCCAGCGGGCCGAGGAACTCGAACGGGTCCTTGCTGGACAGCATGCCGTAGATCACGAACAACGGCAGGGCAGGAAAGTCCTCCGATCGACCGTTGCCGGGCTGGCCGCGCGACCAGTCGACCGCCTGCCGGGCCAGCACCTCACCCGCCGAATCGTTGTGGCCGCCGTCCAGCCAAAGTTCCCAGCCCGGCGGCAGGCTTTCGGCCAGCGGGCCGCGGGTCAGGCGCTGCAGCCGGGCCGGCCATTCGACGGTGGCGAGCCCCCTGCGCACCGCCTCGTCGTCCACGGCCAGCGGCAGGTGGTCCAGACAGGCGATGGCGACGCCGGCATTGGTGATCTGGTGGACGCCGGCCAGCCCCGGCATCGGCAGGTCGAGCTGCCGTTTGGCGCTTTCGAAACGGAAGCCGTCCGGTCGCTCCTGCACAGACCAGCTCTGGATGGGGGCGGCGATGGCGTTGGCGCGCAGCTTCAGCGCTCTGAGCGCGTCGGCCTCCGGCTGCGGGGCCAGCACGACCGGGACGCCCGGCTTGAAGATGCCGGCCTTCTCGCTGCCGATCTCCAGCAGCGAGTCGCCCAGGAACTGGCGGTGGTCGTAGGAGATGCGGGTGATCGCCGTCACCGCCGGCTTCGCCACCACATTGGTGGCGTCCAGCCGCCCGCCCAGCCCGGTCTCCAGCAGGACCACGTCGGCCGGGACGCGGGCGAAGGCGAGGAAGGCGGCGACCGTCGTCACCTCGAAGAAGGTGATCGGGTTGCCGGCATTGGCGATCTCGCACTCCTCCAGCAGGGCGGCCAGATGGTCGTCGTCGATCAGCCGCCCGGCAAGCCGGATGCGCTCGTGAAAGCGCACGAGGTGCGGCGAAGTGTAGACATGGACGCGGTAACCGGCCGCCTCCAGCATCGCGCGCAGGAAGGCGACCGTCGATCCCTTGCCGTTGGTACCGGCGACATGGACCACCGGCGGCAGCTTCCGCTCCGGATGGTCCAACGCCGCCAGCAGACGGTGCACCCTATCCAGCGACAGGTCGATGACCTTGGGATGAAGCCCCTTCAACCGGTCCAACACCGGGTCGGAACGGGTCGCGGCCGGCCGGGCGGGCGGATTGGCCAGCGGAAGGGAGGCGTCGGTCATGATCGTCTCTGGTCGGGGACTGGGGGTTGGCGGTCAGTCGTCGCCGGCCTGGACCGGAGCCGCCGGCTGGGAAGACGCCTGCTGCGTCGCGACCGGCTGGGCCGCGGTGGCCTGCGTGGCCGGCTGCGTCGCCAACTGGGGCATCTGGGCCGGCTCGCCGTCGGCCGCCTGGACGGCAGTCAGGTCGAGGTCCTCCACCACCGCGTCGATGCGCGGGGTCATCAGCAGGCCGATGGTGCGGACCAGCGTCGGCCGCAGGTCGCGACGGTGGACGACCATGTCGACCATGCCGTGTTCCAGCAGATATTCGGAGCGCTGGAAGCCTTCCGGCAGGGTCTCGCGGATCGTGCTCTCGATCACGCGGGCACCGGCGAAGCCGATCTGCGCGCCCTTCTCGGCGATGTGGATGTCGCCCAGCATGGCGAAGCTGGCGGTGACGCCGCCGGTGGTCGGGTCGGTCAGTACCACGATGTAGGGCAGGCCGGCTTCCTTGACCATCTCCACGGCGATGGTGGTGCGCGGCATCTGCATCAGCGACAGGATGCCTTCCTGCATGCGGGCGCCGCCCGACGCCGGAACCACGATCAGCGGCGCGTTCTTCGCCACCGCCAGACGGGCGGCGGTCAGCAACCCTTCGCCGACGGCGATGCCCATCGACCCGCCCATGAAGCCGAAGTCGAAGGCGGCGACCACGGCGGCATGGCCGCCGATCCGCCCCTCGCCCACCACGATGGCGTCGGTGCGGCCGGTCTTGGTCTGGGCTTCCTTCAGGCGGTCGGTGTAGCGCTTCTGGTCGCGGAACTTCAGCGGATCGGCGACCGACTTCGGCAGCTCGACACCCTCGTAGGCGCCGTCGTCGAACATCGACTCCAGACGCTTGATGGGGTCCAGCCGCATGTGGAAGCCGCAATGCTGGCAGACGTGCAGGTTCTCTTCCAGCTCGCGATGGAACAGCATCGACTCGCAGCTCGGGCACTTGTGCCAGAGGTTGTCGGGCACTTCCTTGCGGGCGTAGAGCGCGCGGATCTTGGGACGGACGTAGTTGGTAAGCCAGTTCATGGAACGCCTTTCAACGACATGGCGGTATGCCGAAGCCCGGCGCCGGCTGGACATCGGGTCCGTGCCGCACCGGGCTCTTCAGCCGTTCGTCGCCATGAGCGATCGTGTTGCAGGTGTCGTAAAGCTGTTTGTCGTCGTTGTAAACCGTCCGTCCCTCACCCCCGCGCCGCGCGCACCCCGGCCGCCAGTTCGCCGACGAAGCCAAGCACGTCCTCGACCGCCACCGCCCCGTCGACCCCGGCGGCCAGGCTGTCGGCCAGACGGGTGACGATGGCCGAGCCCACCACGGCGGCATCGGCGACGCGGGCGACCTCGGCGGCCTGGTCCGGCGACTTGATGCCGAAGCCGACGGCGACCGGCAGGTCGGTGTGGCGCTTCAACCGGGCGACCGCCGCGTCGATGGCGGTGTTCGACGCGCTGGCAGTGCCGGTGATGCCGGCGATCGACACGTAATAGACGAAGCCGGAGGTGTTGCGCATCACCATGGGCATGCGCGCCTCGTCGGTGGTCGGCGTGGTCAGGCGGACGAAGCTGATGCCCGCCTCCACCGCCGGGATGCACAGCTCCTCGTCCTCTTCCGGCGGCAGGTCGACGACGATCAGACCGTCCACCCCGGCCTCGCGCGCGGCGGCCAGGAAGGGCTCCACCCCATAGGCGTGGATCGGGTTGAAATAGCCCATCAGGATGATCGGCGTGTCGGCGTCCTGCTTGCGGAAGCCGCGCACCATCTCCAGCGTCTTGCGCACCGTCATCCCGGCCTTCAGCGCACGCAGCGAGGAGGCCTGGATCGCCGGGCCGTCGGCCATCGGGTCGGTGAAGGGCATGCCGAGTTCGATCAGGTCGGCGCCGGCCGCCGGCAGGCCGTTCAGCAGTCCTTGCGAGACGGCGGGATCGGGGTCGCCGGCGGTGATGAAGGTGACCAGACCGGCGCGGCCCTCCGCCTTCAGCGCGGCAAAACGGCGGGCGATGCGGCCATCGGCCAGGATGTCGGCACTCACAGTTCCACTCCCAGATGCTTGGCGACGGAGAAGATGTCCTTGTCGCCGCGGCCCGACAGGCACAGCACCATCAGGTGGTCCTTGGGCAGTTTCGGTGCGCGCTTGATCACCTCGGCAAGGCCGTGGGCGGATTCAAGCGCCGGAATGATGCCCTCGGTGCGGGCGCAGAGCTGGAAGGCGTCCAGCGCCTCCTGGTCGGTGGCATAGGCATATTCGACGCGGCCGACGTCATGCAGCCAGCTGTGCTCCGGCCCGATGCCGGGATAGTCGAGGCCGGCGGAGATCGAGTGGCCTTCCAGGATCTGGCCGTCGTCGTCCTGCAGCAGGTAGGTGCGGTTGCCGTGCAACACGCCGGGACGGCCGCCGTTGATCGAGGCGGCATGGTCGAGCGGCCCCTTCTCGATCCCGCGGCCGGCGGCTTCGACGCCGATCATCTGCACCGACGAGTCGTCCAGGAAGGGGTGGAACAGGCCGATGGCGTTGGACCCACCGCCGACACAGGCGACGAGGCTGTCAGGCAGGCGGCCTTCCTGTTCCTGCATCTGGGTGCGCACCTCGTCGCCGATCACCGACTGGAAGTCGCGGACCATGGCGGGGTAGGGATGCGGGCCGGCGGCGGTGCCGATGATGTAGAAGGTGTCGGCGACATTGGTGACCCAGTCGCGCAGCGCCTCGTTCATCGCGTCCTTCAGCGTACCGCTGCCCGATGTCACGGGGCGGACCTCGGCGCCCAGCAGCTTCATGCGGAAGACGTTGGGCTGCTGGCGGGCGATGTCGGTCTCGCCCATGTAGATGACGCAGGGCATGTCGTAGAGCGCGCAGACCGTCGCGGTCGCCACGCCATGCTGGCCAGCGCCCGTCTCGGCGATGATGCGGGTCTTGCCCATGCGGCGGGCCAGCAGGATCTGGCCGATGCAGTTGTTGATCTTGTGCGCGCCGGTGTGGTTCAGCTCCTCGCGCTTGAAGTAGATCTTGGCCCCGCCCAGCTGCTCGGTCAGGCGCTCGGCGTAATAGAGCGGGTTGGGGCGGCCGACATACTGCTTCAGCTGCTGGCGCATCTCGCCTTCGAAGGCGGGATCGGCCCGCGCCTCGCGATAGGCCTTCTCGACCTCCAGGATCAGGGGCATCAGCGTCTCGGCGACGAAACGGCCGCCAAAGATTCCGAAATGCCCGCGCTCGTCGGGACCGGAGCGGTAGGTGTTCAGTTTGGTCATCGTCTGCGGCACTGCCTGAAGTCGAAGGAAAGCCGGGATAGGGCTCGGTCTTGCGGGCGGCATCGGGTCCGGACGCCGGCCAAGCGCGCCACCATACCGGTGGGACGCGCCGATTTGAAGCGCCGGGCCACGGAAATCCGTGATTTCCACCCGTCCGCAAACATGGAGCGGGGCTTTGCATGGACAAGGCCGCGCCCTTACACTGGCGCCTCCTTTATTGCGGAGCATGCTTCCGATGACGCAGCGGACGCCGCCATCGCCTCTCCCCACGGAGCTCCAGCCGGTTCCCCGCCGGATTCTGGTGGTGGAGGACAGTCCGCTGAACCAGATGCTGGTCACCGCCATCCTCGCCCAGGCCGGCCACCGCGCCGACACCGCCAACAATGGGCTGGAAGCGGTGATGGCGGCGCAGGCCGGCGGCTATGACCTGATCCTGATGGATTTGTCGATGCCGGAGATGGACGGGCTGACCGCCACGCGGCTGCTGCGCGACCTGCCGGGGCCGGCCGGCCGGGTGCCGGTGGTCGCCATGACCGCCGACACCGAGGAGGCCGACCGCGTCCGCTGCCAGGACGCCGGCATGAACGACCATGTCGCCAAGCCGGTGGACCGGGCGTTGCTGCTGGAGACGGTGGAGAAATGGCTGCGCGCGTCCCAGCGCTCCGAGCCGTCCGCCGACGGATCGGCCGGCTTCGGCCCCTGCGCAGCGGCAGCTCCCGAAGCGGCGGGCGAGGTGCTGGACCGCGAGGTGCTGGCCCAGCTGGCCCAGGATCTGGAGGCGGACCTGCTGGCCGACGTGCTGCGGCAGTTCGTGGAGGAAACGCAGGAACGGGTGGCGCGCATCACGGAGGAGACCGACCGCGCCGTGCTGACACGCGAGGCGCACACGCTGAAAAGCACCGCCGGGACCTTCGGCGCCCGCGCCCTGTGCAGCGCCGCCCGTGCGTTGGAGATGGCCTGCCGGGCCTCGCTTGGTGCGGAAGGGGCGGAAGGGCAAGGGGGCGGGGAGGGAGACGGGGCGGCGGACACGGTGGAGAGGCTGCGCGGCGAGATTCCCCGGCTGGCCGGGGACGCCATCGCGGCCTACCGCGCCGCCGGGTATCCGGTCTGACTCAGCGGGGATCCGTCACTCGACGACGCTGATGTTCACCGCGGAATCCTTGCCGTTGTTGCCGCGCTCCACCTCGAACTGAACGCGCTGGCCTTCCGACAGGGCATGCAGGCCGGAGCGCTGGACCGCGGTGATATGCACGAACACGTCCTTCGAACCGGCCTCCGGCGCGATGAAGCCGTACCCTTTGGTGGTGTTGAACCATTTTACGGTGCCGTTGGTCATGAGCCTCCCCCTAGTCACTGCGAGACAAGTCTTTAGCAAAACGGATTGGTCCGGAATCGCCGGCATCGGCCGCGCCATGAGGTCTGCCGGGCAAGCGGAACCAAGACATTGTGCGGGGAGGCTAGCCGCATGCTGTGGTTGCGGGCAATTCCATCTCACGGCATAGGACTAACGACGGCCAAGTCCGGAGTGGAATTACGACCAAGGCGACGGTGCTTTGTCGAAGGGTATTAGCCCGTTTCTTGGGGGGCCGTGAGAGCCGGCCGCATATCCTTGCCGAAATAAAGGCTTAGAGTTTTCCTTCGGCTTGCCAGGCAAGACGTTTGCGGTAGATCGTCGAGGCGCTGATCTGCAACAGGGCGGCGGCGCGCGGGATGTTGCCCTCGCAGGCGGCGATGGCGTCCTCGATGGCGTCCTTCTCCACCTCCCACAGCGGCTTGATGGAATCCGGAGAGGGCGGGACATGCGGGCGCGGCGCAGGGGCGGCACCGGCCGTGGCCGGGACGGGCGCGGCGGCGGGAACCAGCGGCTGCGGCGCGCCCAGCGGCGGCGGCAGCATCTCCGGCGTCACCGTGTCGCCGTCATGCAGGACCGCGACGATGCGCACGACATTCTGCAGCTGCCGGACATTGCCCGGCCAGTGGTAGTGGCGCAGCGCCTGTCGCGCTTCGGGGGAGAAGCTGGTGAAGCCCTTCTTCTCCTCCTTCGCGAATTCCGCCAGATAATGGCGGGCGATCTCCAGCACGTCGTCCTCGCGCTCGCGCAGCGGCGGCAGGTGGATGGGAATCACATGCAGGCGGTAGTACAGATCCTCGCGGAACCGCCCCTCCTCCACCTCGCGCAGGGGGTCGCGGTTGGTGGCGCAGACGATGCGCAAATCGACCTTCTCCAGCTTCGACCCGCCGACGGGGGTGAAGGTGCCGGTCTGGATGAAGCGCAGCAGCTTGGTCTGCAGGTCGGGCGCCAGTTCGCAGATCTCGTCCAGGAACAGGGTGCCGCCGTCGGCGCGCGCCGCCGCGCCCTCGCGGTCGGACACCGCCCCGGTGAAGCTGCCCTTCACATGGCCGAAGATCTCGCTTTCCATGAGATCCTTCGGGATGGCGCCGCAGTTGATGGCGATGAAGGGCCTTGCCGCCCGCTGGCTCTGGCGGTGGATCGCCTCGGCGCAGACCTCCTTGCCGGTGCCCGACTCGCCGGTGATGAAGACGGTCGCGCGCGAGGAGGCGGCGCTGTCGACGATGCGATAGACCGCCTGCATCGCCAGCGACGAACCGATGAAGCCGTGGTAGCGGGCGCGGTTCAGATCCTTCTCGAAGGTGTCGACCAGCTGGGCCAGCCGCAGCCGCTCCATGGCGTTGCGGACCGTCACCACCAGCCGGTCGGCGGAGAAGGGCTTCACCAGGAAATCATAGGCGCCGTAGCGCATCGCCTCCACCGCCGCCTTCACCGAGCCGTGGGCGGTGATGACGATGACCGCGCAGGGCAGGGCCTGGGTGTCGATGCGTTTCAGCACCTCCATCCCGTTCATGTCCGGCAGCTGCAGGTCCAGCAGCACCACCTTGGGCGCGCCGTCGTTCAGCTGCGCCAGCGCGTCGGCCCCCGTCTCCACCGAGATGACGGTGTGGGATTCCTTCTTCAGGTATTCCGCATAGACACGGGCCAGCGACGGCGTGTCTTCGATCAGCAGGACGGGGATGGAACCGGGCGGCATGCTGTGGTCGACACGCAGAGGTAGGGGCGGGGCTGCCCGTATTGTCTAACAGATATTTCTGAAAATCCCACCCCCACGCGCATGCGCGGGCCGGTGAGTGCATCGATATCACCGCCGGGATATCTCTGCCGGACCGGATATGTCGCGGTGCCGCCGCTTGCCGGGGGAGGCGCGATGAACTATCAGCAGCGGGCATCAGGGCGTCCGGAAGGGGCGTCGGGAAGAGGGGGGGTGGCCATGGCCGATCACGCCATTCTGGCCGGCAAGCGCGTGCTGCTGGTCATCGCCGGCGGCATTGCCGCCTACAAGAGCCTGGACCTGATCCGTCGCCTGCGCGAACGGGGCGTGACGGTGCGCGTGGTGCTGACCGAGGCCGGCGCCCGCTTCGTCACGCCGTTGTCCGTGCAGGCGTTGACCGAGGACACCGTCTACCGGGACCTGTGGTCGCTGACCGACGAATCGGAGATGGGCCACATCCGCCTGTCGCGCGAGGCCGACCTGCTGGTGGTGGCGCCGGCCACCGCCAACCTGCTGGCGCGCATGGCGGCCGGCATGGCCGACGATCTGGCCGCCACCGTCCTGCTGGCCACCGACAAGCCGGTGCTGGTCGCCCCCGCCATGAATGTGCGCATGTGGCAGCATGCCGCGACCCAGGCCAACATGGCACTGCTGGAAAGCCGCGGCGTGCGGAGCGTCGGCCCGAACGAGGGTGTGATGGCCTGCAACGAATACGGCCCCGGCCGCATGGCCGAGCCGATCGAGATCATCGACGCCATCGCGGAGATCTTCGCGGAGGACGCGCACCGCCCCCTCGCCGGGCGCCGGGCCATCGTCACCAGCGGCCCGACGCACGAGCCGATCGACCCGGTGCGCTACATCGCCAACCGCTCGTCGGGCAAGCAGGGGCATGCCATCGCCGCCGCCCTGGCGAAGCTGGGGGCGGCGGTGACGCTGGTCAGCGGCCCGACCCGCCTGCCCGACCCGCCCGGCTGCAGCGTCGTCCATATCGAGACGGCGCGCGAGATGCTGGCGGCCTGCGAGGCGGCGCTGCCCGCCGACATCGCGGTCTGTGCCGCCGCGGTCGCCGACTGGCGCGTCGAGGGCGCGTCCGACCGCAAGATGAAGAAGGACGGCGGCGGCCCGCCGGCGCTGGCCCTGACCGAGAACCCCGACATCCTTGCCACCCTGTCCCGGCCCGGCGGGCGCCGCCCTGTGCTGGTGGTCGGCTTCGCGGCGGAGACCGGCGACGTGCTGGCCTACGCCACCGCCAAGCGCGCCCGGAAGGGCTGCGACTGGATCGTCGCCAACGACGTCTCCCCCGGCACCGGCACCTTCGGCGGCAGCGACAACACCGTCCACCTGATCCGCGCCGACGGGGTCGAGTCCTGGCCCACCATGCCCAAGGACGCCGTCGCCGCCCGGCTCGCCGAGGCGGTGGCGGGGCATTTCGCAGGAAAGTAGCGTCTACCCAGTGCCCCCTCCCCGACCCTCCCCCCGCCCAGCTCTCGCACAAAGCTTCGCTTTGTGCTGACGCGGCAGGCGGACCGTAGGTCCGCTGAGAGCGGGGGAGGTTAGGTGGGGCATCGTAAGCCTGAACCTCACCAACCACAGGATCCCCCATGTCCCCCACCGTCGCCTTCCTCCGCCTGCCCGGCAACGACGACCTGCCGCTCCCCTCCTATGCCACCGAGGGAGCGGCGGGGTTCGACCTGCGCGCCGCGGTGCCGGCGGATGAGCCCGCCGTTCTGGATCCTGGCAAGCGGATGCTGGTGCAGACCGGCTTCGCCGTCGGGCTGCCGGCGGGATGGGAGATGCAGATCCGGCCGCGCTCCGGTCTGGCGGTGAAGAACGGCGTCACGGTGCTGAACACGCCGGGCACCGTCGACTGCGACTATCGCGGGCCGGTCGGCGTCTGCCTGATCAATCTGGGGGAAGAGCCCTTCACCATCGCCCGTGGCGACCGCATCGCCCAGGCGGTGATCGCCCAGGCCCCCCAGGCGGCGCTGGTGGAGGTCGGATCTCTGGACGAGACCGCGCGCGGCACCGGCGGGTTCGGGTCCACCGGCGTCGCCTGAGAACTCCATCCCCCGCCTTCGTTTCTGTGGCATGATCGCCGCGCCGGAAGGGGTATGACGCAGCGGGCGAAGCACCCCCTCCGGCACTGGCGGCGGGCGAGGGGGTGGTCATGCGGAGTCCCCGGCGGAGCGTGGCGTTCCGCATCCTGGCGGGATTGACGGTCATCGGCGGGCTGGCCGCGGCGACCAGCGTCGTCGCCGTCTCGCTGTTTTCCCGCTTCCACCAGGGGTACGAGCAGATCGCCACGGCCAAGGTGCCGGGGCTGGTCGCCGCCGCGCAGCTGGTGCAGCAGAGCGGCGCCGTGGCCGCCATCGCCCCCGCCCTGGTCGCCGCCCCGGACCAGACCGCGCGCGAGGCGGTGATGGCGCGGATGGGCGACCAGATCGTCCGGCTGGAACAGTTGATGGCCCGGCTGATCGCACACGGCGGGCAAGGGAGCGGCGGCCAGGGAAATGCCGGCCAGACAAATGGCGGTCAGGCCGATCTGGGCGAACTCGACCGCCGCAAGAACGAACTGGTCGGCACGCTGCTGACCCTGAACGCCCAGGTCCGGCAGCAACTTGCCCTGACCGCAGAGACCAACGCCCGCGCCCAGGCCCTGGCCGCCCTGACCGGCCGGCTCGGCGCTGCCGAGTCGCGGGAGGAGGAGGCGCCCTGGCCGATGGAGACGCGCTCCGGCCTTCCGGATGCCGAGGCGGCGGAGCGCAGCCGCGACGCGCTGGAACGCTGGCGCCGGGACCTGACCGCGGCGGCCACCACGCTGCTGGCCGCCCTGCGCGCCGACCGAGACGGCCAGTTGGACGGATTCCAGGCCGAGACCCGCATGGCGCTGGACAATGCCGCCGCGGCGCTGGCCCTGCTGCCGCCGGACCGCGCCGCCCGGCTGCAGCCGCTGCAGCGCGAGGTGGAGGAGGCGGCCTTCGGGCGATCCCCCCTGTTCACCCTGCGCGCGGCGGAGCTGTCGTTGCAGCGGGCGGTCAAGCGGTCCGCGGCCCGCAATCAGGCGGTGTCGGACCAGTTGGTCGGCATCGTGTCCGACTATTTCCTGGCGGTGGAGCAGGACGTCGCCCATCGCTCATCCGAATTCGAGCGGGTGATCCGCGACGGCGAGCGGGCGGTGGTCGCCATGGCGCTGCTGTCGATCCTGGGCGCCGCCGCGATTTTCGCCTACATCCACCGCAACGTGGTGGCGCGGCTGCGCCGGCTGCGCAGCGCCATGCAGGCGGTGGAGACGGCCGAGCCGGCGGCGATGCCCGACCTCGACCTGCCCCCGGCCACCCCGTCCGGCAGCCGGGACGAGATCGGCGAGATGGCGCGCGCGCTGGCCTATTTCGTCACCACCATCCGCGCCCGCGAAAGCGCACTGGCCGACGGCGAGCGGCGGCTGCGCACCATTCTGGAACAGAGCCCGGTCGGCGTCTCCATCGGCCGCACCGACGGGACCGTCGCCTTCGCCAACGCCCGCGCCGCCGAGCTGGCCGGCCGGCCGCTGGACGCGTTCATCGGCAGCCGCCACGCGCTGGCCCTGCCGGGCGCCAGCATCAGCCGGGGCGGAGCGGGGCGGTCCCCAGGGCAGGAGGTGGAGGCAGAGGCCGGCGGCGTGGTGGTGCGCGACGCGGAGGTCGCGGTCGACCGGCCGGACGGCAGCCGGGTCTGGGCCCTGCAGACGCTCCAGCGCACCAGCTTCGAAGGTGAGCCGGCGGTGCTGGCCTGGAGCTACGACATCACCGCGCGCAAGCAGGCGGAAGAGGCGCTGCGCGCCGCCAAGGAACAGGCGGAGATCGCCGCCCGCTCGAAGGCGGAATTCCTGGCGACCATGAGCCACGAGATCCGCACGCCCATGAACGGCGTGCTCGGCATGCTGGAGCTGATGGCGCTGACCCCGCTGGACGAGGAGCAGCGCACGCTGGTCTCCACCATGCGGGAGAGCGGGGCCGCACTGCTGCGGATCATCGACGACATCCTGGATTTGTCGAAGATCGAGGCCGGGAAGCTGGACCTGGAGGAACTTGACCTGCGCCCGGCCGAACTGGTGGAGGGGGTGGCCGACCTGCTGGCGCCCCAGGCCCACCAGAAGGGGCTGGCGCTGATCTGCGACATCGACCGGTCGGTGCCGGCGCGGCTGCGCGGCGATTCCGGCCGGCTGCGCCAGATCCTGTTCAACCTGGCTGGCAACGCCATCAAGTTCACCGACCGCGGCCGGGTGGTGCTGCGCGTCGATGCCGCCGGGTCCACATGCCAAAACCAAGTGCGCCTGCATGTGGCGGTGGAGGACACCGGCATCGGCATCGGGCCGGAGGGGCAGGCCCGGCTGTTCCAACCCTTCAGCCAGGCCGACAGCTCCACCACCCGGCGCTTCGGCGGCACCGGGCTGGGGCTGGCGATCTGCACCCGGCTGATCGAACGGATGGGCGGACGGATCGGTGTCGAGTCGGTGCCCGGCCGAGGGTCGACCTTCTGGTTCACGGTGGACCTGCCGCGGGGGGAGGATCCCACCTTGCCGGCCCCGGCGCCGCTGGCCGGACTGGCCGTGCTGGTCGCCGACGAGGACGAGGTGCAGCGCGACGTGCTGGCCCGCTACCTGGAGCAGGGCGGGGCGACGGTGACCGACGCCGCCACGGTGGCCGATGCGGCCTCCCGCCTGGGACGCGGGGGGGTGGGGCTGCTGGTCACAAGCGGGGCGATGGCCGGACGGCTGGAACCGCTGGCCGGTGCCTGCGGACCCGGACTGCCGCGGCTGCTGCTGGGCGACGGACGGGGGAACGGCCCCGCGGTCGCTTCGCCCCACGGCGGACCGGGCGGGCTGGCCCAGCCGGTCCACCGCGCCGCCCTGATCCGCGCCGCCGCCCTCCTGACCGGCCGTGCCGCACCCGACGCCGACCGGGCCGGTGTCGTGGATACCGAAGTGGAGCGGTCAGGTCCGCCGCTCCTTATCCCGGCCCGCACCGGAGCGGGAGAGCGGGACAGTCCGCCGGCCCACGGCCCGGTCCTGGTGGCGGAAGACCATCCGACCAACCAGCAGGTCGTCCTGCGCCAGCTGCGCCGACTGGGCTGCGCGGTGGATTTGGCCGCCGATGGGGAGCAGGCGCTGGCGGCATGGCGCGCCGGCCGCCACCGGCTGGTCATCACCGACTGCCACATGCCGGTGATGGACGGCTACGAGCTTGCCCGCCGCATTCGGGCGGAGGAGGACGGGACCGGCCGGCGCACCGCCATCGTCGCCATGACCGCCAATGCGCTGTCCGGCGAGATGGAGCGCTGTCTGGCCGCCGGCATGGACGATTACCTCGCCAAGCCGGTGACGCTGGCCCAGCTGTCGCAGGTTCTGGCCCGGCGGCTCGACGCCCCTCCCCGCCCGCCGGAGACGAAGGAGCCGCAGGGACCGCAACCCACCCGTCCGCCGGACGAATCGGCCCTGCCGGTGCTCGACCTCGACCATCTGCGCGAGACCTTCGGCGGAGGCCGGGAGGACGGCATCGATGGCGGCACGCTGGACATGATGGACTTCTTCATCGAAACGACGCGGCCCACCCTGGACCGGGTGCGGCAGGCGCTCGACGCCGGGGAGATGGAGGAGGCGCGGGCGGCCGCCCATTCCGCCGCCGGGGCGGCACGCACCGCGGGCGCGCGGCTGTTGGCCGCCGCCTGCACCGCGCTGGAGCGCGCGATCGTGAACGCGCAGCTGGAGGAGGTGGAACGCCATGCCCACGCGATGGCAGCGGCCTTCCCGGAGGTCGAAAAAGCGATTCACGCGCTGCGCCACACGAAAGAGACGGTGCCCCAGCCGGAAGAGAGCATGGCGTGACCGGACGTGTTGGGGCGAAATCTACCTGGACGGGAGCGGCAACCCGAAAAGACGCACGGTGGACGCGAGTTGCTTGTCGGTGGGGTATGGCTGAACTACTCTGGATATCCTGATTCATTTCGACTGATTCAGCCGGGCCATCGCCAAGCCCCGGCGATCCGGGGGTGGAAAGCGTGGTCGGTTTCGCTGGCTTCTTTTGGAACAAGGAAACCCGGCGCGAGGCCGAACATGCAGCCGCAGACCGCGACCGCTGGCGGGCGATGCTCGCCGCCTCTCCCTACCCCTGGTGCGCCTGGACCGAATCGGGCGGGGGCGCCCTGTCGGACGAGGCGGCGGCCCTGCTGGGCATCTCCAAGGCCGACGCCCTGCCGGACGCGGTGTCGTCGCCCGATTTCGCCGCCGCCCTTGCCTGCCTGCGCCGCGATGGCGAGCCTTTCCGCTGCGAAGGATTGGCGCCGGATGGCCGGCGGCTGATGCTGACCGGCCGGCGCGGCTGTGCCGGCGACAGCTGCTGCGACGTGGTGTGGGTCGAGGACGTCACCGTCGCCCGCGACGCCGTTCAGGACGCGAACCGCCGTCACGAGACGGAAACCGGGGTCGCCCGCTCCCGCCTTGCGGAGCTGCAGGCGATGGCCGACGCCCTGCCGATCCCGGTGTGGATGCGCGACCGCTCGTTACGGCTGTCCTGGTGCAACCGCGCCTATGCCCGCGCCGTCGACAGCGATCCGGACAGCGTGGTGACGGAGGGGCGGGAACTGACCGCCACCGGCCCGGCTCTGGCCGAACGGGCGCGCAGCGGCGGCTTCGCCCAGTCCGACCGCGCACCCGTGGTGATCGGCACCGAACGCCGCCTGCTGGAGGTGACGGAGGCGCCGCTGCCGCTGACCGACGGCGGCGGCACGCTGGTGGTCGGCTATGCCCTGGACCTGACCCCGCTGGAGGAGCTGCGCGGCGAACTGGACCGCCACCTGACGGCGCATGCGGAGGTGCTGGAGCGGCTGGGCACCGCCATCGCAATTTTCGGCCCCGACACCCGCCTGACCTTCTTCAACCAGGCCTATGCCCGGCTGTGGGACCTGGACGAGGCGTGGCTGCGCACCGAGCCCACCAATGCCGAGTTGCTGGAGGAGCTGCGCGCCCGCCGCCGACTGCCGGAATACGCCGACTACCAGACCTTCAAGCGCGAACGCCTGACCCGCTACACCCATCTGGTGGAGCCGGTGGAGGAGATGCTGCACCTGCCCGACGGCACCACGCTGCGCCATCTGGCCGCCCCCCACCCCCAGGGCGGGCTGATCACCATCCTGGAGGACGTGACCAACACGCTGGCGCTGGAATCCTCCTACAACACGCTGATGGCCGTGCAGCAGGAGACGCTGGACAATCTGGCGGAGGGCATCGCGGTGTTCGGCGGCGACGGCCGGCTGAAGCTGTCCAACCCGGCCTTTGCCCGCATCTGGGATTTGGCGGACGGCGACCTGCATGGCGAACCGCACATCGCCGATGTCTTCGAGCGCATGCGCCCGCTGTTGGAGATCGCGCCGCCGGACAAGCCGGGAGAGGCCGCCTCCGGCTGGGAAGCCCTGAAGGAGGAGCTGATCGGCGCCACGCTGGAACGCAGCGTCCGCTCCGGCCGGGTGGAGCGCAGCGACGGGTCGGTGGTGGAGTTCTCCACCCTGCCGCTGCCCGACGGGGCGGTGCTGAACAGCTATCTGGACGTGACCGACGGCGCCCGGCTGGAGACGGCGCTGCGCGCCTCCAACGCGGCGCTGGAGGCCGCCGACCAGCTGAAGAGCGAGTTCATCGCCAACGTCTCCCACCATCTGCGCACGCCGCTGAACGGCATCATCGGCTTCGCCGAGGTTCTGGCGAACCAGTATTTCGGCGAGCTCAACGCCCGGCAGATGGAATATGTGCGCAGCATGCTGACGGCCGGGGAGCGGTTGCTGGAACTGATCGACGACGTCGTCGACCTGACCAGCCTCGGGGCCGGCGTGACCACGCTGGAGCGTGAGACGGTCAGCCTGCCCGACCTGCTCGACTCGGTGGCCAGCCTCACCCGCGAATGGGCCCGGCGCGAAGGGCTGCGCATGGAGGTCTTGGCGCCGGAGGCGCTGGGCGAGATCGAGGGCGACGGCAAGCGGCTGAAGCAGGCGCTGTTCACCCTGGTGGTCGGCGCCATCCGCAACCCGCCGGCCGACCGCCGCATCCGGCTGGCCGGCGAACGGCTGAACGGCAGCATCACCCTGTCGGTCAGCGGCGCCGCCCCGCCGGACGCCGATCCGCAGGGCGCGGCCGCACTCGGCGTCTCTCTGGCGCGCAACGTGATGGAGCTGCATGGCGGCCGGCTGGAGCTGGACGAATCGGGCGGCACCGGCGTCTACCGCAGCGCCCATGTCCGCTGCATCATGCCGGTGCGCGCGCCCGCCAACGGCGTGAAGGCCGGGTGACCGGGACCCAAGACCCGCCGCCGGCGTTATCCTTGTCCACCCGATCCCGTGCAGTGCGGAGCCGCCGACGATGCCCAAGCCCCTGACCCTGTCCATCCCCCATTCGCTCGGCCGGGCGGAGGCCAAGCGCCGGCTGGTCGACGGCATGGGCGAGGCGAGGGCCCGTCTCAGCGCCGTGGCGGCCAGCGTCGACGACAGCTGGACCGACGACCGCCTGAACTTCCGCGTCGTGGCGCTGGCCCAGACCATCGCCGGCCACATCGACGTGCTGGACGACAGCGTCGAGATGGAGGTTCAACTGCCCTGGGCGCTCGCCCTGCTGGCCGACAAGATCAAGAACAAGGTGTCCCGCCAGGGCACGCTGATGCTGGAGAAGAAGTAAGGAGCGGGGGAGGTGTCGGCTGACGATGCCCCACCCCAACCCTCCCCCGCTCTCAGCGGACCTATGGTCCGCCTGCCGCGTCAGCACAAAGCGGAGCTTTGTGCGAGAGCCGGGCAGGGGAGGGAGCAAGTGCTTGATCAGGAAGGCGGCGGCAGTGCCTCCCCTGCGAAGCGGGGGAGGTTAGGAGGGGGCAATCGAAGCCCGCACCTCCCACCCCATCCTTACCTCCATCACCCCTCCGAAGGCTCTTCCACCCTGCGGCGTGCGAGCGGGTGGTGGTCGTGCATGACCTTCTTCAGCCGTTCCGTCACCACATGGGTGTAGATCTGCGTCGTCGCGATGTCGGCATGGCCCAGCATCTTCTGGACGGAACGCAGGTCGGCGCCATGGTCCAGCAGATGGGTGGCGAAGGCGTGGCGCAGCACGTGCGGACTGACCTTCTCCGGATCGATTCCGGAATCGATGGCCAACTGCTTCAGCAGCTGGGCGAAGCGCTGGCGGGTCAGGTGCCCTTCGGCGGAGATGCGTGACGGGAAGAGGAAGGGGCTGTGCCCGGCCTCGGCACCGGCGGCCGGCGGAATGAAGTGGCCGCGCAGCGGAATATAGGCGGCCAGCGCCGCCAGCGCCGGGTCGGACAGCGGGACCATCCGCTCCTTGCCGCCCTTGCCGCGCACCAGCAGGCCGCGGCCGTCGCGCATGATGGCGGCCATCGGCAGGCCGACCAGTTCCGACACGCGCAGGCCGGTGGCGTAGAGCACCTCCAGCAGCGCCACCAGCCGCAGCCCCTCCGGCCCGCCGCGCGCCTCGGCGGTGGACAGCATGGCGCCGACCTCCGCCTCGGTCAGGATCTTGGGCAGCGGCCGGCCCTGCTTGGGACTGTCGAGCGGGGAGGCGGGATCGTCGACCCGCCGGCCTTCCGACAGCAGGAACCGGTAGAACTGCCGCATCGCCGACAGCCGACGCGCCACCGTCCGCGGGGCGCCGTCCTTGCTTTGCACCGCCAGATAGGCCCGCAGATCCTCGGTGCCCGCCGCTTCCAGCGCCACGCTGCGCTGGGCGAGCCAACGTCCCAGGTCGGCAAGGTCGCGCTCATAGGCCAGCCGCGTGTTCACCGCCGCCCCGCGCTCCGCCGTCAGCATGTCGAGGAAGGCGTCCAGATGCGGGGAGGTGGCGAGCGGGCGCGGCTTGCATGGCCGGCCCCGCCGCTTGTTGGCGGGACTCTTGGGGGCGGTCATCGTGGTGGCAGGCTTTCGGTGCATGAGGTCATTGCGCGCCCCGGTCGGAAAGGGCGGGGGCGGAAAGGGCGGGATCGGGTGCGGCGGGTCCGGCGATGGCCGCCATCGCCTCGCGGACAAGGGCGCGGGCGTCCTGCTCCAGCCCCACCGCCTTCAGGTTGGCCGCCACCCGCGCGGTGACCACCGGAGGCAGGCCGGCAGGCCCGGCCTCCCCCAGCAGGAGCAGGGCGGCGACCACCGTCTCGCCGACCCGCCCGCCGGCGGCGGCATCGCCCAGCCGCTGCCACAGCGTCGGATCGACCCCGGCATCGCTGCCGCTGGGCGGACCGGCGCCGTCGGTGGCCTGCATCCAGGCCTCGTCCGGTACCATCACGCCCGTCGCCTGCAGAAGGGCGAGCTGTCCGGCGATGCGGCTGCGGGCCTGCGTATCGGCACCGCGCAGCGCCTCCTCCAGCCAGGCGGCCAGCGCGCGCGGATCCTCGGCGCCGCGCCCTGTCGCCACGACCGCCAGCGGCCACAGCCAGGCGGTGTCGGCGCTCCGCCCGCTGCGCAGGGCCAGATCATGCCAGCGCCGCGCCTGATCGAGCCGGCCCTGCGCGTAATAGAGCCGTGCCGCCGCCGGGGCCAGGGGCGCGGCGTCCCCGCTTGGCGACACGGTGTCGAGCAGCCCGGCCGCGGCGCCGCCGACCGGCCCGGCGCGCAGGCGCGGGTCGACCAGCTCCACCGCCAGGGAGGCCAGCGCGAGGCGGCGCTGCCCGTCCATCGCCGCCGCCATCGCCTGATGGACCAGGGCGCGGGTGCGGGCGCCGCGGTCGCGCCGGGCGATATCCCTGATCCGCAGCAGTTCATCGCCTGACGGCGGCACCTGGACATAGAGGTCGAGCAGCTGGCGGGCGTCGAGGAACAGGGAAGCCGCCGCCCGTTCCCCGGCAGCGGCGCGGGTGGCGGGATCGGTGGACGGGTTGGTGGCGATGGCGGCCAGGGCCGGCAGGTTGTCCAGCGGCAGCCGGTCGGGCGGAATCCCGATCCGCGCCGTCCGCATGGCGGCCAGCGTCAGCGCCAGCCCCTCGGGGTCGCCCTGCAGGATCAGCGTGCGGGCAGGGGGCGGGGCGGCGCCGGCCAGGGCGTCGGCCACCATCAGGAACGGGTCGGACCGCCGGCCGCCGCTCCGCAGGGTCGTCAACGCTTCGTCCGTGCCGGCGCGGTTGCCGACACGGGCGTGGCAGAACAGCGCCAGCCTGGTCCAGTAGGCGGAGGCGAAGCTCTTGCCGCGGGCGAGCGCGCGCGTGCAGTCCAGGCCGCCGCGCACCAGTTCCGCATCGGTCAGCGCCTTCGCCGCCGCCTCGTCCGCCGCCAGCGCCGCGGGCAGCAGGGCCGCCAGATCGGCCGCCCCGGCGGGATCGCCGATCCGCGCCAGCTTTTCGATGCGGAGCGCGCCGAACCGGCGGGGTGGCGGCACCTCTCCCTCCGCGGCGGCGGGCGACCCGGCGCTCAGCAGCAGCCGGCGTTCCAGGGCCTTGACGGCGGGGGAGGGGGTGTCGACAGGAAGAGCGGCGATCAGCGGCAGAAGCTCCGCGCGGCCGATGCCGCGCCAGGGGTCGGCACCCAACCCCTGCAGTCCACCCAGCGTGCCAGCCCCGTCGGGATCGGGTGCACCCAGCGCCTCGCGGGCGACCGGCGCCGGCCGCGCCACCACGGGGGAGACGGCGGGCGGCGGAGTGACCGCGGGCGGGTAGGCCGGCACGACGGCGGGCGCAGCCGCAGGTGCCGCGGCAGGGGTCGGAGAGGGAGACCGGGAGGAAGCAGGCGCCTGCATTCCGGCATCAGGCGTCAGCCGGATCGGCGGGCCGACGACCTGTGCCGCGGCGGACGCCATCCAGCCGGTGGCCGTCCAGCCGGCCGCCAGCAGTCCGGCCAGCAGCAGGGTGGCCGAAAGCGGGGGGCCCGAATGCGGAACGGCCCCGGCCGATGGTCGGGGTTCAGCGCGGGAAGCGCTCATCCGGCAGAACCTTCTCCACCGTCTTCGATGGAGCCGGCAGGTCCCACGAGGCGAGGAAAACCATGCCACCGGCGATCACCAGCAACAGCAGGACGATGAGGATCGAGAGAAACCGGCTCATGGCACCAAGGACGCGTTGTGTCGGAAAACAGCGGATCGGAGCGGAGCTACCACGCCCCGCGGTCGCAGGGCTTGGGACAAGCAATGGCTTTTCTGCTAAAGCATCCGCACCCCGGCCGCAGGCGGACCCGGCGACCGGGAGCACCGCCGACGGAGACACCGTTCGGCGGCGGCGCAGTGTAGCCACAGGTTGGACCGCCGCGCAACCCGCCCACCCGGCTTTCGGGCCGGCTTTTCGGACCAGCCAACGGGGCCGGCTTTTAGGAAGGGCGCCTGGGAGCGCGCTTGTGCCGGCCAGCTTTCGGCGGGTATGAGTGTTGTCTGTTTCAGCGGTATGACGGCTGTCCCGCTGGATCGGGCGGACAGCGGAGTTGCGGGTACGGGTGGCGGATCAGATGGATGTGACGGGATTGCACAAGGCGATGACGGCCCTGCTTCCGGAGACGGGGGGCGGAGCGGCGGAGGACAAGGCACCGCTGCTGCCGCGCACCGTGGTGCTGGTCGGCCTGATGGGCGCCGGCAAGAGCGCCATCGGGCGCCGGCTGGCGACACGGCTCCACCTGCCCTTCCGCGATGCCGACACCGAGATCGAGGCCGCGGCCGGCTGCACCATCGCCGAGATCTTCGCCCGCGACGGCGAACCGGTCTTCCGCTCCGTCGAGCGCCGCATCATCACCCGCCTGCTGAAGGACGAGCCGGTGCACATCCTGGCCACCGGCGGCGGCGCCTTCATGGACCCGGACACCCGCGCCGCCATCCGGCAGTACGGCCTTTCGGTCTGGCTGCGCGCCGAACTGGACGTCCTGGTCGCCCGCACCGCGCGGCGCACCCACCGCCCCATCCTGAACCAGGGAGACCCGCGCGCCATCCTGGGCCGGCTGATGGAACAGCGCTATCCCGTCTATGCCGAGGCCGACCTGACCGTGGTCAGCGACGAACGCCCGCCCGACGTGACGGTTGAACTGGTGATCGACGCGCTGGAGGCCCATTTCGGCGTCCAGCTCCCCCACCGCCAGGGCACGGGTCATGGCCCGCGCGGCGGCCGGACCGCCAAGGCCGACGCCCCCTGAAGGCCGGTCCACACGCCCTTTCCTGAAACTCCAGCTTCGCGGACTGCCCCGATGACCTCCGTCTCCGCCACCACCCCGGCCGCACTCGACACCGTTCGCCTGGAGCTGGGCGCCCGCAGCTACGACATCCTGGTCGGCGACGGCGTGCTGGCCGATGCGGGCGAGCGCATCGCCGCCGTCACCCGCGGCCGGGCGCCCATCGTGGTGACCGACGCCAACGTGGCGCCGCTGCATCTGGATACGCTGAACGCCGCGATGCTGGCGGCGGGGATCGCGCCGCAGCCGGCCATCGTCCTGCCGGCCGGCGAGAAGACCAAGGACTTCGGCCATTTCCAGCAGCTGATGGACGACATTCTGGGCCGCGGCATCGAACGGTCCACCGTCCTGCTGGCGCTGGGCGGCGGGGTGATCGGCGACATCACCGGCTTCGCCGCCGCGTCCGCCCTGCGCGGCATCGACTTCATCCAGGTGCCGACGACGCTGCTGTCCCAGGTCGACAGCTCGGTCGGCGGCAAGACCGGCATCAACAGCCGCCACGGCAAGAACCTGATCGGCGCCTTCCATCAGCCGCGGCTGGTCATCGCCGACACCGCCACGCTCGACACCCTGCCGCGGCGCGAGGTGCTGGCCGGCTATGCCGAGGTGGTGAAGTACGGCCTGATCCGCCAGCCGGACTTCTTCGACTGGCTGGAACGGAACGGCCGGCGGGTGGTGGACGGCGACAGCGATGCCCGGCGCCATGCCGTGACCGTCAGCTGCCGCGCCAAGGCCGACATCGTCGGCGTGGACGAGCGCGAGAGCGGCGACCGGGCTTTGCTGAACCTGGGCCACACCTTCGGCCACGCGCTGGAGGCGGCGACCGGCTTCGGCCAGACCCTGCTGCATGGCGAGGGGGTGGCGATCGGCATGGTGCTGGCCTTCGACCTGTCGGTCCGGCTGGGGCTGTGCCCGGCGGAGGATGCGCGGCGCGCCCGCGCCCATCTGGCCGAGGTCGGGCTGCCGGTGCGCCCGGCCGACATCCCCGGCGTCGCCTGGGACGTGGACGGGCTGGTGCGGTCGATGGCCAAGGACAAGAAGGTGCAGGACGGCCGCATCACCTTCATCCTGGCCGACCGCATCGGCAACGCCTTCACCCGCCGCGACGTCGATGCCGCCGCCGTCCGCGCCGTTCTGGAAGAGGCGGTGACTCCGGCCTGATCCCGGCGCCTCTCATTTGGACATTTGCGGATAGTCAGTCTTTCGCACAATAGCGACCCTCGCCGTTGCCCGCCCATACTCCCGGCCAAGACCGCGGCCGTCCCGCCGCGGCGCAGAATGGGAGGATGGGCGATGAAGGCGATGCTGGGCGTGTCGGCTTTGGGTGCGGTGATGGTGGCGGCGACCGCGCCGGCCATGGCGCTGGAAGTGCGCGAGCAGGCGACGATCAAGGCGCCGATCGAGCAGGTGTGGAAACAGATCGCGCCCTTCTGCGCCATCGCCGACTGGCATCCGGCCGTGGAGGGCTGCACCCTGCGCAAGACCGGCGGCACACAGGAGCGCGACCTCGCCCTGAAGGGCGGCGGCGCCATCCAGGAACGGTTGATGGCCGTCTCCGCCGCCAAGCACCGCCTGCGCTATACGCTGCTGAGCGGACCGCTGCCGGTGAAGAACTACAGTTCCACCATCCGGCTCAGCGCAGTGGACGCCCGCACCACCCGCATCACCTGGTCCTCCAGCTTCGAGGCCAGCGGTGCCCCCGATGCGGAGGCGCGCAAGACCATCGCCGGAATCTACACGAGCGGCTTCGAAGGCCTGCGCAAGCGGCTCGATTCCCCGCAGTAAAACCGGTGGAAGCGAAAACCAATCCGGAAACATGCATAGTTTTTAACAATCAGTTCTATTGACTATCAGAGCATCAAGCTGACAGGATCGGCATTACCGCGTTGCGAAATCGCGGTCGAGTGCATCGTTCGTCCACAAAACCTGCAATCACGAGGGAGATGGGACACATGCCGACACGCCGACTGATGCCGGACGTCATCAAGAACCAGGAGCTGTCCTGCCTGCCGTCGGGCGCCACCGTCCGCGATGCCGCCACGCTGATGGCAGAGAAGCGCATCGCTGCGGTGCTGGTCACCGAAGGGCGGACGCTGAAAGGCATCGTCACCGAACGCGACATGACCGTACGCGTGGTGGCCGCCGGACTCGACCCCGACACCACGCCGCTGTCGGCCGTGATGACCGAGAATCCCGACACGCTGGAACCCTCGGCCACGGCACTCTCCGCGCTCGACCTGATGGAACAGCGCCGTTACCGCCACCTGCCCATCGCGGTCGATGGCGAGGTGGTCGGCATGGTGTCGATCCGCGACCTGTTCGCCGTCGTCCGCGCCCAGCTGGAGGACGAGTTGCGCAGCCGCGAGGCCTACATGTTCGGCAGCGGCTATTCGGCGGAGGCCAGGCTCGGCTGAACGAAACGGTGACCGCAAGGCTGACCTATAGGTAACGCTGCGTTGCGGCGGGGTCGGGTTGACCGGGCGCCCGGCCCCGCCGATAGTCGATGGTGAGCCATCCTACCTGATGAACTGGAAAGCCCGATGTCCGCGCCCTCGCTGTCCGCCCCCGCCGCGCGCGAGCCGATCCACACCCGCCGCGTCACCTGCCAGGGATTCCGGCGCGCCGACGGGCTGTGGGATATCGAAGGGCACCTGACCGACGTCAAGAGCTATGGGTTCCATACCGAGGAGCGCGGGCATCTGGAGCCGGGAACGCCGATCCACCAGATGTGGATGCGCCTGACGGTCGACGACAAGCTGACTGTCCAGGCGGTGGAGGCGGTCACCCAGGACAGCCCCTACAACGCCTGCGGCAGCATCACGCCGCAGTTCCAGAAGCTGGTCGGCCTGAGCATCGGTCCCGGCTGGACCCGTGCGGTCAAGGACCGGCTGGGCGGGTCGAAGGGCTGCACCCATCTGGTGGAACTGCTGGGCCCGCTGGCGACCACCGCCTTCCAGACAATCTACCCTATCCTGGCCCGCGAGGCGGCCGAACGGGCGAAGGCCGCCGGCAAGCCGCCCCACGACGACGGAAAGCGGCCGGTCCTGCTGAACATGTGCCACATCTTCGACAGCAACGGCGAAGTGGTGCGCAGGCATTGGCCTGCCCACTACACCGGCGAGCAAGCCGAAGACTCCGCCCGTGGGGAAGCGGCGGATTAGGCGACGCCGCTCTGCGAAACAGCGGAAGGAAAGGCGGACTGCAGCCGGCGGCCAGGTCGCCGCGCGCCTTTATGCCTCCAGCAGGGTGCTTGGCGACGCGGATTGGCCGCCGGGGGTGGGAAAGTTGCCGCCGGCCGCAACCGCGGACTGGCCGCCGTCGGCGTCATCGACAGTCGGCAGTTCGAATGGCGTGCCGATAAACGGATCGCTGCCGCCGTGGCCGGCGCGCACATGACCATCCTCGGTGCAAGCACGCCGGTAATAGGACGCGATGAAGACACGCACGGCGGAGGTCAGCGTGACGTCCGCCTCCTCCGGATCGATGCCGCGGCGGCGAGCCTGCTCTTCGATCCGTTCCTTGATCTGCGTGCAGAGACGATTGACGGTCAGTCCTTCCCGACGGCCGATATCCTCCAGAGCATCCCACATCGACGGTTCCAGCCGCATGCTCGTGCGATGACCGCCGATCATGATGTTCTGGCTTCTCAACGGTTCCACCCCTGCCTGTGGGGTGTTCACCCGCTTTTTCTTCGGCCCACGCTTCGCCATCCGCAGCCCCTTCCACGAAGCCGCCGGCGGACATGCGAAGTTTGTGTCCGCCACGGCGCGATAAATGGTTGCATATATCGCACTTTACTAAACGCAGCGGGAATTGCAACCACGCACGCGCCTTCCATTCTTATAACATTTTCTAAAATCGACTCGTAGTTGCATTCATATGTATGCAATTTCAGCCCCTCAACCGCGCGTTACTTGAGAGAGGGGAAACGAGTGTTGAGGTGGGGAGGGTGGCGGACCTGCGGTCAGGCTCCGGCTTCGCCGGGAGCGTGGGTGGTCAGGCCCAGCGCGTGCACCCGCTCGCGCAATTCGTCGGCCAGCAGGGCATAGACCATGCGCTGGCGCTCCACCCGCGACTTGCCGGCGAAGGCGGCGGAGACGACGGTAACGTGGAAATGGGTCTCGCCCGCGGCGTCCGCACCGGCATGGCCGGCGTGCCGGGCGGAGTCGTCGACCACCTCCAGACGATCAGGCGCCAGTCCGGCGGTCAGCTTCTCGCGGATGCGGGTGGCGTATTCCATGGCGGGGTTCCGGTTTCTCTCGCATGAGCGGTGGAAGGGCGGCCGGCGGAGGAGCGCTTCCCCCCGGCGATCCGCACCGGAAAGGAGAGGGTGCGATTCATCGTCTGTCAAGCGCCGCGACCCGCGCGTTGCGGATGACGGAAGCCCGATTCGGCATGCTTGCCAGAGGCATCGGCTCTTCCCATACTTGCCCGATGACCAGGAACCGCGCCCGCTCCAGTTACGACAGCTACGCCGCCCCGCGTGCGGCCACCCGTGTGTGCGACCACCCCGAGTGCGTCGCCGCGGGCGAATACCGTGCGCCGAAAAGCCGCAGCAGTCTCAACGAGTACTGGTGGTTCTGCCTGGACCATGTCCGGGAGTACAACCGCGCCTGGGACTATTACGCCGGCATGTCCACCGACCAGATCGAGGCGGAGGTGCGGCGCGACACCACCTGGCAGCGGCCGAGCTGGCCGCTCGGCAAATGGGCGACGCAGGAGCGCTTCATCCGCGAGCGCGTGGTCAACGGCTTCAGCTTCGAATTCGGCCAGGACGCCGGCAAGACGAAGGACGAGGAGAAGGCGCACCGGCGGAGCCACGCCCGGACCGAAGAGGAAAAGGCGCTTGCCGTCCTGGAACTGACGCCGCCCGTGGACTTCACGCGCATCAAGGCACGCTATCGGGAGCTTGCGAAAAAGCATCATCCCGATGCCAACGGCGGCGACAAGGCTGCGGAAGAACGCCTGAAAGAAATCAATCAGGCCTACAATACGCTGAAAGCCTGTTATGCTGCCTGAACCTCCGTTGGCGGGCCGGGTCACTCCCGCGGCCGCTGGACAACCGACACTCGCTGGAACGTAAGAAACCACCCATGGCTTCCCAAGGAGCGACCCAGGCCAGCTCGGCCCTGTTCGACCACAAGCCCGATACGACGGTCTCGGTGCGCGAGGTCTTCGGAATCGACAGCGACATGCAGGTGCCGGCCTTCAGCCAGCGCTCGGAGCATGTGCCCGACCTCGACAGCGCCTACCGGTTCGACCGGGATACGACGCTGGCCATCCTCGCCGGCTTCGCCTACAACCGCCGCGTCATGGTCCAGGGCTATCACGGCACCGGCAAGTCGACCCACATCGAACAGGTGGCGTCGCGGCTGAACTGGCCCTGCATCCGCGTCAACCTGGACAGCCACATCAGCCGCATCGACCTGATGGGCAAGGACGCCATCGTTCTGCGCGACGGCGTGCAGGTCACCGAATACCGCGAGGGCATCCTGCCCTGGGCCCTGCAGCATGCCTGCGCCCTGGTGTTCGACGAGTATGACGCCGGCCGTCCCGACGTGATGTTCGTGATCCAGCGCGTGCTGGAGGTGGAAGGCAAGCTGACGCTGCTCGACCAGAACCGCGTCATCCGCCCGCACCCGGCCTTCCGCCTGTTCGCCACCGCGAACACCGTCGGCCTGGGCGACACCACCGGCCTGTACCACGGCACGCAGCAGATCAACCAGGGCCAGATGGACCGCTGGAACATCGTGGCGACCCTGAACTACCTGCCGGTCGACGCCGAGATGAAGATCGTCCAGGCCAAGGTCGCGTCCTATGACGACGCCAAGGGCCGCGACACGGTGGCGTCGATGGTGCGTCTGGCCGACCTGACCCGCGCCGGCTTCATCAACGGCGACATCTCCACCGTCATGAGCCCGCGCACGGTCATCACCTGGGCCGAGAACGCGCGCATCTTCAACGACGTCGCCTTCGCCTTCCGTATCACCTTCCTCAACAAGTGCGACGAGGTGGAGCGGCCGACGGTGGCCGAATACTACCAGCGCTGCTTCGGCGTCGAGCTGCCGGAGACGGGGGTCCAGGCGAACCTCGTGTGATGATCGTGTCTGGCCGCGGAACTCGTCAGGGCGATGTCCGCCTTGGCGCGAGGTCGCGGCCACGCGCACAAGATTGACACGGATGTCGCGGATTTAAACACGGATGTCACGGATGAAGGTAAGCCTTGGCGACGCGCTGGATGGATTGACCAAGCGTATCGTCGGCGCTGCCTTCGCCGTGCATAACGCCCTCGGTCATGGCTTCGTCGAAGCAGTCTATAAAAAGGCTTTGCTGCGCGAACTGGCGGACTGCGGACTGGAGGCCGCTGCCGAGGTACCGTTCCAAGTCCGCTACAAAGGCGACCCGGTGGGCAGCTATTTCGCGGACATCGTCGTGGAAGGGCAGGTCATCATCGAACTGAAAGCATGCGAAGCATTGGGCGACTCACATGTACGGCAGGTCTTGAACTACCTCCATGTCAGTGGCTTGCCTACGGCTCTCCTTTTCAATTTCGCAGAGCCGCGCCTTGCGATCAGGCGTGTACTGCCGCGGTCAAGACATCCGTGACATCCGTGCCTAAATCCGTGACATCCGTGTCAATCTTGCCCACAGCGCCGTAACTCTCCCAAGAACGAAGACGCCCCCGCGATGACCACCCAGAACGACACCCCCGTCGAGGCCTTCAAGCGGTCCACCACCGCCACGGTGCGCGCCATGTCCCGGCGGGCGGAGGTGCAGGTGGGCTTTTCGTCCGATCCGCCGGGCTTGTCGGGCCAGCGGGTACGGGTGCCGCTGCCGGCGCGAGATCTCAATCCCGTCGATGTCGCCAAGCTGCGCGGGGCGGCCGATGCCGTGGCGCTGCGGCTGCGCTATCACGACGCCACGGTGCACGCCCACCGCATGCCGCTGGGCGATGCCGCGCGTCAGGCGTACGACGCGCTGGAGCAAGCGCGCTGCGAGGCGTTGGGCAGCCGCGACATGGCCGGCGTCGCCCATAATCTCGAAGCGGCGCTGGACGACCGTTACACCCGCCAGGGCCTCGACCGCGTCGAGGACCGCGGGCAGGTGCCGCTGGCCGAGGCGTTGCGGCTGATGGCACGTGAGGCGATGACCGGTGCCGCGCCGCCGCCCGCCGCCGCCCATGCCGTCGACCTCTGGCGCCCCTGGATCGAGGAGCGGCTGGGCCGCGACATGAAGGGGCTGGCCAATTACGCCGGCGACCAGGAGGCCTACGCCAAGGCCGTGCGCCGGCTGCTCGCCGACCTCGACATGGAAGTCGGTCAGGAAGCCGACCAGGAAGAGGAGGAGGACCAGCAGACCCAGTCCTCCGAGGATGAGAATTCGCCCGAGAGCGGCCAGACCCGCGGCCAGGACGAGGACCAGTCCGAGTCCGAATCCATGGCCTCGTCCGAGATGCAGGACTCCTCGGAAGCCGGCGACAGCGCCGAGGAAGGCGCCGGCGAGGAAGGCGACATGGAGATGGGCGAAGGCGAGGGGGCGGAGGAACCCGCAGGCCCCGGCCAGCCCTGGCGCAACGACGCCAACCGCCGCAACGAACCCGATCCCAACGCCTACAAGGCCTTCACCACCCAGTATGACGAGGTGGTGGACGCCGCCGACCTCTGCGACCCGGCGGAGCTGGAGCGGCTGCGCCACCTGCTGGACCAGCAGCTGCAGCATCTGCAGGGCGTGATCTCCAAGCTGGCGAACCGGCTGCAGCGCCGGCTGATGGCCAAGCAGCAGCGCTCCTGGAACTTCGACCTGGAGGAGGGCATCCTCGACGCCGCCCGGCTGGCCCGCGTCGTCGCCAACCCGGTGCTGCCGCTCTCCTTCAAGGCAGAGAAGGAGATGGATTTCCGCGACACGGTGGTGTCGCTGCTGATCGACAATTCCGGCTCGATGCGCGGCCGGCCGATCTCCATCGCCGCGATGAGCGCCGACATCCTCGCCCGCACGCTGGAGCGCTGCGCGGTGAAGGTGGAGGTGCTGGGCTTCACCACCCGCGCCTGGAAGGGCGGGCAGGCGCGCGAGGCCTGGGTCGCTGCCGGCAAGCCACCGCATCCCGGCCGCCTGAACGACCTGCGCCATATCGTCTACAAGGCCGCAGACATGCCGTGGCGCCGCGCCCGCAAGAATCTGGGCCTGATGCTGCGCGAAGGCATCCTGAAGGAGAACATCGACGGCGAGGCGCTGCAGTGGGCGCACAACCGCCTGCTCGGCCGGCCGGAACAGCGCCGCATCCTGATGGTGATCTCCGACGGCGCGCCGGTGGACGACTCCACCCTGTCGGTGAATGCCGGCAATTATCTGGAACGCCACTTGCGCCAGACCATCGAGCAGATCGAGACCCGGTCGCCGGTGGAGCTGGTGGCGATCGGCATCGGCCACGACGTGACCCGCTACTACCGCCGCGCCGTCACCATCGTCGATGCGGAGCAGCTGGGCGGCACGATGATGAACAAGCTGGCCGAACTGTTCGACGAGGACGACCGCCGCGGTGGCCGCCGCGGCTGGCGTTGACGTAAGGATAGAGGCAAGGGTGTTTTCAGAATTATCAATGGGTTATCTGAAAACACCAGCTCTGTTCAGGGCGCATCCTTACCTGGAAACCTGAAAATGCCCTCTCCCGTCCCGGGAGAAGGAGGGACTCGCCGCAGGCGGGAGGGTGAGGGGTGACAAGAGAAACCAGTACCGCATGGTTTCTCGGGTCACCCCTCACCCTTCCCAAGCTCCGCTTGGGCCCCGAAGTCGCTCGCAAGTCTCGCGACTGCATTCCGCCTACGATCGCCCTTCGGCGCTCGTCCGGCCTGCGGCCGTCGGCTCAATGCCCTTCTCCCGGGGCGGGAGAGGGAGTGATATCGCCGGCGTTGCCTTCTCCCCCGCCGGCTTCGCCGCGTCCTTCTTCTCCTCTTCCGGCACGAGGCGCCAGAGTTCGGTCATGCCGGTGCGGCCACGCAGGGAGCGGCCACCCTGGCGGACCAGCGGAACGGCATCCTTGCCCTTGGCGGCGGTAACGCCGCTGGTCAGCACAATCACCTCGGCATCGCCCTGGAGTCCGCCCGACAGCTCCTCGATGCGGGCGGCGACGTTCACCGTGTCGCCGACGATGGTGTAGTTGATCCGGCTGTCGGAGCCGATGTTGCCCACCACCACCGGGCCGCTGTGCAGGCCGACGCGGACATGGATCGGCGCCTGCCCGGCGGCGACGCGGCGGCGGTTGTCGGCGCGGATCGCGTGATGGATGGCAAGGGCGGCGCGCAGCGCGCGGACGGCATGGTCCTCCTGTGCCTCCGGCGCCCCCCAGAAGGCCATCAGGGAATCGCCGATGAACTTGTCCACCGTGCCGCCTTCCGCCTCGATGCAGGCGGCGAGCAGGGTGAAATGCTCGTTCAGCAGGGCGGCGGTGTCGGCGGCGGCCATATGCTCGGCCATGCGCGAGAAGCCGCGGATGTCGGTGAACATCACCGTCACCTCGCGCTGCACGGAATCGAGCCCGCCCTCGGTCTCGCGCTGGCGCATCAGGCGCAGGACCAGCGCCTTCGGCACATAGGTCTCGAACCAGCGCAACCCGGCGATCATGGCGTTGAAGGCGGCGGCGGCGCGCGCCATCTCGCGCAGGCGGGAATCCGGCAGATCGGGGATCGCGCGGAATTCGAAGGCGCGGACACGGTCGGCGGCCTCCGCCAGCCGCGCCACCTGCCGGCTGATCCGCCGCCCGACCAGCAGCGCCACCCCGACCGACACCAGCAGGATGGCGAGCCCCACCGCGCCGGTGATGTAGAGCCGGCGGATCTCGACGCCCATCTCGCCGTCGCGATAGCCGATGCCGATGATCCAGTCCTGTTGGCCGTATCCCGCCATGCTGCGGGTCAGGAACATGTAGTCGCTGCCCAGCACGCGCACACCGCGCGCCTCCACCCGCTTCTTCAGCGACTGGACCGGGACGCCGCTGGTCCACAGCGCCGCCAGCGCCGGGTCGTCCACCTGATCGATCCGCGGCAGCGGCGGTCCGTCGAGCTTGCCGGAAAAATCGAAGCTGCGGCCGACCAGCGCCGGATGGGCCAGCACATGGCCGTGGTCGTACAGCACGAAGGCGTTCAGCCCCTGCTCCACATACAGCACCGACAGGAAGCGCGACAGGTCGCCCAGCGACACGCCGACCGCGACCTGCCCCAGATAGCGGCCTTCGCGCCGCACCGGCTGGTACAGGGTGAGGAAGCTGTTCTGCGCCTCCTTCAGCCAGCGCGGATCCGCCCAGGTGGCGGCGCTGCGGTTGGGGCCGTCCAGGATTTCCGGCGGAATGTCGCTCTCGCCCTGCATGTCGAAGGGCTCGGCCACCAGCCCGCCGTTCAACCGGCCGACGCGCACCCCGGTCAGGTCCGGCCGGATGAAGGCCAGTCCCGTCACGTCCGGCGCACCGGCCAGCGCGCCGCGCAGCGTGTCGGTCATCGCCGTGCCGTCGTTCGCCTGCAGGTCGCCGCGTTCGACCAGCCCGGCGACGAAGCGTGCCATCTCCCGCGCGGGGTCGAGCTGGTGGCGCACCCGCACCTCCACCCCCGTCAGCGCCAGATCGGCCTTGTCGTTCAGCAGGGCGAAGGTGTTGGTGCTGGCGCTGACCAGCCCCAGGACCAGCACGCTGGCGACTGCCGCCAGCATCAGCGACCCGAACCCCGCCACGAGAACCGCGGCGATCGGCAGCCGCAGCCGTCGTCGTCCGGCCGGCTCCGGCGCCAGCTTCGCCCGCGCCCTGGTGCCCGCCTGCCCGGCCGATTTCGCGGCCGGCGCCGGAGCGGGCAGAGGCAACTGTACGCGTGCTGAAGGGCTGTCGGGCATGCGCCGCAGCCTACCCGCACGTACGTTCCGGAGCAACCCGCCGGGCTGTATCCTTACGCGGATTTCATGCGGCCAAGCTGATGTTTGCGGGCACCCTTGTGCGCCCCTATTCGCCGACGATCACCTTCACCCGCTGCCCCGGCTGCAGCGGCGTGCCGGGGGGCAGGTCGTTGATGATCCGGAACAATTCCTCGGCATAGGGCTCCTGCGGCATGCGGCGGACGAAGCCGGCGACGCTGTCGCCGGGCTGCACCGTTGCAACCTGGACGCGGCGCGGGCGGTAGCGGGCGGCCTCCTGCGCGGTCAACTGATGGAAGCTGTTGGCCGTCGCCTGGAAATCGGCATCGAAACGAGCCAGGTTTCCCGCGGGCGCCAGGAAGGTGAAGCGGTACATCCGCCCGTCCGGCATGCGGATCGCCACCAGCCGGATGTCTGCGCTCTCGCCCTCCGCCTCGCCGCGGGTGGTGGCGGTGGCGGCCGGCATGCCGCCGATGGTGATGCGCTGCAGGTTGGACAGGTTGGCCCCTTTCCCCCACACCCCGGTCAGGAAGGACGCCGGGTCGGAGACGCCGGCCGCCGATCCGCCGTCGAAGGCCATGGCGGCGCCGTTCTGCCCCTTGGCGATCACCTGTTCCGCGCCGTTCAGCAGGGAATAGCCCTTGGGCACGGTGAAGGTGATGCCCAGCTGCGGGTGGGCGAAGGTCCGGTCGCGGACATAGCCGTTCTCCGGGCTGTCGCCATAGATCATGCCGTCGACCGCCGCCAGGTAAGGATCGCGCGGGCGGGCACCGCCCTGCGGGATCGCGCGGGCAAGCTCGGCGGCGCGGCGCACGCGCTCCTCGGTCGCCGGGTGGCTGGCGAAGAAGTCGAAGCCGCCCTCGCCCTTGTTGCCGGCGCGCAGGCCGCCATACTGGCTGTCGCGGCGCAGGGTTTCCAGGAAGGTCGCCATGGCGAAGGGATCGTAGCCGGCGCGACGCAGCGTCTCGACGCCGAGCTGGTCGGCCTCCAGCTCCTGTTCGCGCGAATAGCTGGCGACCACCGCGGTGCCGCCCAGGCCGGCCAGCTGTGCCAGCGTGTCGTTGCCGAACACCAGCCCGACGCCAGCGGCGAGGATGCCTGCGATGGTCTGCCGGGTCTGGCGCTGCGCCGAATGGCGGGCGGTGACGTGCCCGATCTCGTGCGCCAGCACGCCGGCCACCTCCGCCTCGTCCTTCGCCAGCGCCAGCAGGCCGCGGGTGACGTAGACATAGCCGCCGGGCACGGCGAAGGCGTTGACCACGTCGCTGTCCAGAACGGTGAAGGTCCAGGGTTCGCGCGCCCGCGCCGTGGTGGAGGCCAGCTTGCGGCCCAGCTGCTCGACATAGCCCTGCAGCCGCGCGTCCTTCACCGCCCCGCCGAACTGCGCCAGAATCTTGGGATGCTCCTGCGCGCCCAGCGCCGACTCGTCGCCGGACAGGACATTGTCCAGCAGCCCGGCCGTTGCCGGGGCGGGGGCAGTCAGGGCGGGCGCCGTGACGGCCAGACACAGGGCTGCCAGCACGGCACGGAACGGCTTGCGGAAGGGGGCGTGGATCGGCATACCGGACAAAACCCCGCACGGCGGCGGTTGTTCCGCAAAGACGGCGATCTCCATGCGACTTGTCCCGCTCCCGCTTGTGGGCCTGCCGGCTTTGCTGCTGAGCTGGCTGTTGCTGGCTGCTTCCGCGTCGGCGGAGCCGTTGCGCGTCACCGCCGTGCTGGACGGCGACACTCTGGAGCTGGAGGATGGCCGCCACGTCCGGCTGGCGGGGATCGAAGCCGCCAAGCCGCCGCGCAACGCGGGTCCCGCCGACGGCCGCGTCTGGCCGCTGGCGGAGGCGGCGACCAGGGCGCTGTCCGAACTGGCGCTCGGCCGCCGCGTCGCCCTGCACGGGCCGGCGCCGGTCGACCGCCATGGCCGGCTGCTCGCCCATCTGGTGCGGGAGGACGGCTTGTGGCTGCAATCGGCCCTGGTCGTCCGCGGGCTGGCCCGCGTCCACACCCGCCCCGACGCCCGCGCCTATGCCGCCGAACTGCTGGCGGGCGAGGAAGAGGCGCGCACCGCCGGGCGCGGGCTCTGGCGTAGCCGGGTCTATGCCGTGCGCGACGCCGCCGATCCCGACGACCTCGCCCGCGACCGCGACGGCTTCCAGCTGGTGGAAGGGGTGGTGCTGGCCATTTCCAAGAGCGGCGGCGAGGCCTGGCTGGATTTCGGCGCCGACTGGCGGAGCGACGTCACCGTCCATATCGGCCGTGCCGCGATGCGCGAGGTCACCCGCGCCGGCATCGACCCGCTGTCCTTAGAAGGGCGGCGCGTGCGCGTGCGCGGCTGGATCACCCTGCGCAACGGCCCGATGATCGAGATCACCCACCCCGAGCAGATCGAACGGCTGGAGCGGGAGACGGTGCGAAACGCGGCGGTGTCGCCGACGCCGGAGGGGGAGGATGATTGGGAGGACGAGGAGGATGACGAGTGAGGGAACCTTGCGAAGTCAGACCCCCACCCTAACCCTCCCCCGCTGGGCGGGGGAGGGGATCAGTGCTTGTTGCGGCGGCAGTCCCTCCTCCGCCCAGCTCTCGCACAAAGCTGTGCTTTGTGCTGACGCGGCAGGCGGACCGTAGGTCCGCTGAGAGCGGGGGAGGTTAGGTGGGGGTCTAACGCCCTCACACGGTCGCGTTGAAGTCGTCCAGCAGCGTGGCGATGCGGCCGCTGTCGCTCTGGTCCATGATGACGCGGGCGCGTTTGCTCGCCTCCATCAGGTCGAGCGAGCGGATGCGTTTCTTCACCGCCGGCACCGCCAGCGGCGCCATCGACAGCTCGCGCACGCCGAGCCCCAGCAGCAGCGCGGTGTAGCGCGGGTCGCCGGCGATCTCGCCGCAGACCGACACCGTGATGCGGGCACGCAAGGCCGCCTCGATGGTGAACTGGATCAGGCGCAGCACCGCCGGGTGCAGCGGGTCGTACAGCGTGGCGACCTGTTCGTCGGCGCGGTCGATGGCCAGCGTGTACTGGGTCAGGTCGTTGGTGCCGATGGCGAAGAAGTCGGCGGCATAGGCCAGCGCGTCGGCCGACAGGGCCGCTCCCGGCACCTCCACCATCACCCCCACCGGCGGCAGCGGGTCGGCGATGGCGATGCCGCGGCGCCGCAGGCGGCGGGCGACCTGCCCCATCATCTCCCGCACCTTCTGCACCTCCGCCACCGATGCGATCATCGGCAGCAGGATGCGCAGCGGCCCGTGCGCCCCGGCACGCAGCATGGCGGCCAGCTGGGTTTCCAGCAGCTTCGGTTCGCGCAGGCCCAGCCGGATGGCGCGCAGGCCGAGCGCCGGGTTGGCCGGCTCGCCATAGCGGCCCGCCATCCAGCCGGCCAGCTTCTCGCCGCCCAGATCCATGGTGCGGGCGGTGACGGTGCGGCCGCCCATCCCCTCGATCATGGTGCGCAGCACGCCGTACTGCTCATCCTCGTCGGGCAGATGGTCGCGGTTCATGAACATGAACTCGGTCCGCAGCAGGCCGATGCCCTGGGCGCCGTGCTCCAGCGCCTGATCCAGGTCGCGGGGCAGTTCCAGGTTCGCCATCAGCGTCACTGCGGTGCCGTCGCGGGTGACGGCGGGCAGCTTGCGCAAGCTCTTCAGTCCCTGGCGCTCGCGTTCGCGCGCGGCGCGGCGCTCGCCATAGTCCGCCAGCACCTCGGCCGGCGGATCGATCAGCACGCGGCCCTGCAGGCCGTCGACGATCACCGTCACGCCGTTGCGCACCCCCGCCAGCAGACCGGGCGCGCCCAGCACCGCCGGCAGGCCGAGCGAACGGGCGAGGATCGCCGTGTGCCCTTCCGCCCCGCCGAGCACGGTGGCGAAGCCGCCGACGACGGCGGGGTCGAGCAGGGCGGTGTCGGCGGGGGTCAGTTCCTCCGCCAGGATGATGCTGCCGGGGGGCAGGTTGCTGAAGGCCCGGTATTCCTGTTTCATCAGGTTGCGGGTCAGCCGCCGCCCGACCTCGCGGATGTCGTCGATGCGGCCGGCCAGATAGGCGTCGTCCATGCCGGCGAAGGTCGCGGCGATGGCGGTGATTTCCGCCTGGATGGCGGCCTCGGCGTTGACGCGGTCCTGCTTGATGCGATGCTCCACCCCGCGGGTCAGGCGCGAGTTGGTGACCATCGACAAGTGGGCGTCCAGCAGGAAGCCGATCTCTTCCGACGCCGAATCGGGCAGGACCAGCGCCTTGCTCTTCAGCTTCTTGATCTGGCGCCGCGCCTTGGCCGCCGCCTCGTTGAAGCGGGCGACCTCCGCCTCGACGGCGTCGGGCGCGACGGTGTATTCGGGGATGGCGACGGCACCGCTTTCCACCACATGGGCCGGGCCGATGGCGATGCCGGGAGACACGCCCAGGCCGCGCAGGGCGCGCGCCGAACCGCTCCACGATTCGGACGAGGGGACGCCGCCGAAACCGCCGCCGGAGCCGCCGCGATCGGGACCGGCCACCGGGCCGTTGGCCGCGCCGGTGGAGGGCAGGTCACTCTTCATCGAACTTGCGGTTGATCAGGTCCAGGAGGGCGTCCATCGCCGCGTCCGCGTCCGTGCCGGTCGCGCGCAGTTCCACCGTGGTTCCGGGGCCGGCGGCCAGCATCATCAGCCCCATGATCGACTCGCCGGACACGACGGACTCGCCGCGGCGCACCGCGATTTCGGCGTCGAAGGTGGCGACCAGCTTCACGAATTTGGCCGAGGCGCGGGCGTGCAGGCCGCGCTGGTTGGTGATGGTGGCGGTGCGGCGGATTTCGCCGTCGGCGGGCGCCGTTTCGTCGGGGGGGCTCATCGCGGGCGGTTTCAGTCCGACAGGAGGGTGGAGGCGACGTTGATGTATTTCTGCCCGGCGTCGCGGGCGGCGATCACCGACTTGTCGAGCGGTTCGGTCTTCCGCACGCTGGCGAGCTTGATCAGCATCGGCAGGTTGACGCCGGCGATCACCTCCACCTTCGCCTTGTCCATGATGGAGATGGCGAGGTTGGACGGCGTGCCGCCGAACATGTCGGTCAGCACCACGACACCCGACCCGTCGTCGACCTCCGCCACCGAGTTCAGGATGTCCTGGCGGCGCTGTTCCATGTCGTCGTCCGGGCCGATGCACACGGCGCGCACCTGCTGCTGTTCGCCCACCACGTGGAACAGCGCGGCGATGAACTCCTCGGCCAGCCGTCCGTGGGTGACAAGAACCATACCGATCATGGGACATCCTTCAAGGTTGGGTCCTCCCCGGAGACCTGCGCGAGAACCGCTGCCGCACGGCAACCGCCCGCATCGCATCTGGATCGTTGGTTGGACGTATGGTCGTCAAGGCGCAATTTGCATCATCCCATGTTGCCGGCCGGGGTGCCGGTCTGGCCGGCGGTGCGAAGCCCCAGCCGGTCGAGCTCGCGGTGGCTCAGGCTGACCCGCAGCCTCTGCTCCTTCAGCCAGGCGGCCAGCCGTTCGGCGATGAAGACCGACCGGTGCTTGCCGCCGGTGCAGCCGATGGCGATGGTCAGATAGCTCTTTCCTTCCTGGTTGTAGCGGGGCAGCAGCGGGCGCAGCAGCTCCGTCAGGTTCCGGAAGAAGGCGGGGAAGTCGGGGTCGCTTTCCACCCGTGCCGCGACGGCCGGATTCAGGCCGGTCAGCGGCCGAAGCTCCGGGTCGTAATGCGGGTTGGTCAGGAACCGCACGTCGAAGACCAGATCGGCTTCGCGCGGAAGACCCTGGCGGAAGGAGAAGGAGGTCACGAACACCTGCAGGGCTGCCTGGGCGTCACGCCGGAAATGCCCCGACAGGATGCGCCGCAAATCGTGAATGGACAGTTGCGTCGTGTCGATCGTGACGTCGGCTTCCTCCTTCAGCGGGAACAGCAGGGCACGCTCGCGCTGGATGCCGTCGGGGACCGTGCGGTCCTCCGCCAGCGGATGGCGGCGACGCGTCTCGGTGAAGCGGCGCTGCAGCACCTCGTCGCCGCAATCAAGGAAGACCAGACTGACGTCCAGGTCGTCGCGGCCGCGCAACTCCGCCAGTTCGTCCAGGAAGTTCTGCGCGGAAAAGTCGCGGGTCCGGCTGTCGATCACCAGCGCCAGCGGCCGGCGCTTCGGGTCGGCCTGTTGGATCAGGGCGGGAACCAGCGACAGGCGCAGATTGTCGACCGCCTCGTATCCCAGATCCTCCAGCGCCTTCAGGGCCACCGACATGCCGGCGCCCGACAGGCCGGTGACCAGCACGACGCGGCCGCGGGCCGTCGCAGGGTTGGCCGGCGCGCTGGTGGCGGGATCGGACGGCACGTCGGAAAGGCTCATGGCGCGACCGGGCTGGGCTGGGTCAGGCTGGGTTGGGCCGACAGGCCGGCGGGCACCCGCTCCAGCCGTCCGTCGCGCAGGCAGGCGGCGGCAAGACGGATCTTGGCGGGGGTGGAGGCGTCGAAGGCGTGCAGGCCCAGCCGGGGAAGGGCGATGCCCATCAGCATCTCGGTCTCCGCCTGCGGCAGTCGTTCCACCTCGTCGCGCGGCACCAGATCGACGACGAGCCCGACATCGGCCGACGCGGCGGACGGGACCGGCAGGATGCCGACGCCCCGCACCTCCAGCAGTCCGGCCAGCATCGGCGGGGCGGAAGCGGTCAGCCGTCCGGAGCCGGCGCGCAGCGCCACCCGGTCATCCGAGACCAGCCGGGCGCCACCGTCGATCAGTCGCAAGGCCAAATCCGATTTTCCGCGTCCGGACTCCCCGCGCAGCAGAACGCCGATGTCGGAGAGCAAGACGCAGGTGCCGTGAATCGTCACCATAGTCTGGCGAAGGTGAGACGTGGCGCGGGTTCTGTCAATGGAAACGGAACGGTGGCCCGACTGGTCAGGCGGGGAAACCTGACCGGGATCCCCCATCCGCTTCGGACCGTTCTTTCGGTGCGGATCACACCCTGCCGGAACGCGGGAGGAGACTGCGGATGACGAGCCGCGATGGCAGGCGCGCCCCGCTTCCCGGCTCCACCTGCCCGGCTTCCGCATGCGGAGCCGCTCAGTTGCCGGCGGCCCCACGGGGGGTGCGACGGATGGCCTCCAGTTCCAGGGCGAGGGCGTCGCGGCGGCGGATCATCTCGTCCAGATCCTCCAGCTCCGCCGCTTCCTGGCAGGCGTCGCGGAAGTCCTTTTCCCGCTGCAGCCGGACCAGCAGGACCTTGTAGTTGTCGGCGATGCTGGCGAGATGGCGCTGCGCGCCCTGCAGCGCCTCCGCCAACTGGTTGCGCTCCCGCGCACTGTCGCGCATCAGCCGGGCCAATTCCCCCTGCTGCCGTCCGGCATCGCGGATCAGACGGGCCAGCCGGTAGCGGCGGAGGTCGACGACCTCGGCCTCTCCCGGGACATATCCACGGGAACGGGAACCCGCCGGGGACAACCTGTTCGCGAGCGACTCGGGCGGAGCGGACTCAGGCATGGCAACCCCACATGTTTGTTCCGGGGGATGGCCACCCTTCGATCGCCATATGGAGCAGAGGAAACAACCGGACCGGTAAGGACCGGCCGCCGCATCAGCCGGCAAGCGAGAACGACCGCCGCCATGATCGGTCGATAAACCGGGCTTGTCCACCCGATAGTGCCGGGGATGTATGTATTTTGGTCGAAGGTCTCATAACAATGGCAGGATAACGGTGAAGTCGGCGCCGTCGACCGCTCCCTCCGATACCTGACGGTTTCGCGCGGATATCGAACCGTTGTGCGCACTGACTATCTGCTTTGCTATCGAAAGTCCGAGACCGGAATGGGTCCCGAACTTCTCGCCCACCGGACGTTCGGTGTAGAAGCGGTCGAAGATCGCCTCCTCCTTCCCTTCGGGGATGCCGGGCCCCTGGTCGGACACCACCACCGTCACGGTGCGTCCGGTGCGCCGGGCGGACAGCCGCACGAGGCCGCCGGGCGGCGAGAAGGACAGGGCGTTGTCGATCAGGTTCTGGAACACCTGGGTCAGCCGCCCCTCCAGCCCCGGCACCACCAGCCGCTCGCCCGCGGGAATGTCGATCACGACGCGGGGCGGCATGGGACGGCCATCCTCCGCTCCGCCCTCCCCAGGCGCTCCTCCAGCGCCGGCCGCCACCGTCTCGTCCACGGTTTCGGCAACCGCCTGGCGCAACTCGGCCAGCATGGTCAGCAGAAGGCCGATGTCGACCGGCTCCGGCTCCGCCCGCGACAGCTCGGCGTCGAGCCGCGAGGCGTTGGAGATGTCGCTGATCAGCCGGTCCAGCCGCTGCACGTCGTCGGCGATGATCGCCATCAGCCGGTCGCGGTGGCGCGGGTCGCTGACGCGGCCGGCGGTTTCCACCGCGCTGCGCAGCGAGGTCAGCGGGTTCTTGATCTCGTGGGCGACGTCGGCGGCGAAGCGTTCGATGGCGTCCATCCGCGTCCACAGCGCGTCGGTCATTTCGCGCAGCACGCCGGACAGTTCGCCGATCTCGTCGCCGCGGCGGGTCAGGTCGGGGATCTCGGCATGGCGGCCGTGGCTGGTGCGCAGCCGGTCGGCGGCCTGGGCCAGCCGGCGGATCGGCCGGGCGATGGTGCCGGCCAGATAGAAGGACAGGGCGACCGTCACCAGCAGCGCCACGCCGAACACCCGCAGGATGTCGAAACGGACGGAGCGGATGGCCCGGTCGATCTCGCCGCCGCTGCGCGCCAGCAGCACCGCGCCAAGCACCTCGCGGTAGCGCTGCACCGGCACCGCCACCGTCAGCAGCAGTTCCGGGTCGCCGCCCTCGCCGTCGACGCGCCAGACGGTGGCCGCCGCCTCGCCGCCGAGCGCCCGCTCGACGTCGGGGTTCGGCCGGCCGGGCGCCTCGCGGTAGGCCGGCAGCCCCTCGCGGCTGGGCACCACGTCGATCAGCCGGGTATAGAGGTCGTTGATCGCGCGGCTGACCGGATCGCCGGCGGGCGGAGTGGGCAGCTCGCGGATCTCGATGCGCCCCTGCGAGCCGACCAGCACCCGGCTGTCGGAGAGCATGTGCCCGTCGATGTCGTACAGGCGGGTGCGGGTCGCCGTCGCCTCCGCCAGGCGGCGGACCATCGGGCGGGCAAGCTCGGGGGCCAGTTCGAACCGCTCGCCCCCCTCGTCGGTGGTGGATGCGCCGGTGGGGGAGGGGGCGGTCAGGATGCGGTTCACCGCGCCCTCGCCCAGCGCGGAGGCGAAGATGCGCGCCTCGGTCGCCAGCGCCTCGGTCTCCGCCTGGATCAGCCGGTCCTGGTAGCGGCCGAGATAGAGCAGGCCCGCCGCCAGCACCAGCAGCGCCAGCACGTTCACCGCCAGGATGCGCAGGGTCAGCGGCGACACGCCGCGCCGCTGCACCGGCCTCTCCTTGGGCCGCACTCCGCCCGTCGCGGACACCGGTCTACTCCTTGTACCGGTAGCCGACGCCATAGAGCGTTTCGATCTGGGAGAAGTCGGGGTCGACCGCCTTGAACTTCTTGCGCAGCCGCTTGATGTGGCTGTCGATGGTGCGGTCGTCGACGTAGACATGCTCGCCATAGGCCGCGTCCATCAGCTGGTCGCGGTTCTTCACATGGCCGGGCCGCTGGGCCAGCGCCCGGACCAGCAGGAACTCGGTCACCGTCAGGTCGATCGGCTGGCCCTTCCAGCTGCAGGCATGGCGGGCGCCGTCCAACAGAAGCGGCCCGCGGGTGATCATCTGGCCGGGATCGGCCTCGGCGGTCTCGCCGCGCAGCGCCTCGCGCCGCAGCAGGGCCCGGATTCGCTCGATCAGCAGGCGCTGCGAGAAGGGCTTCTTGATATAGTCGTCCGCCCCCATGCGCAGGCCCATCAGTTCGTCCAGCTCGTCGTCCTTGCTGGTCAGGAAGATGACGGGGATGTGGCTGGTCTGACGCAGACGTTGCAGCAACTCCATGCCGTCCATGCGCGGCATCTTGATGTCGAGCACGACGAGGTCTGGCGGGCGCTGGGTCAGGCCGCGCAGCGCCTCCGCGCCGTCCGTGTAGGTGCGCACGTCGAAACCTTCGGCCTCCAAAGCGATGGAGACGGAAGCCAGGATGTTGCGATCGTCATCCACCAGGGCGACGGTGTGGGCCATGGTCGTAACAACTTCCCAATCGGTCAGAACGGAACGGTCGAGCGGGGCGGGACCTGAAATGTTAGCGGAAACATCAGGCATAGGCCGAGTGGTCATCCCAATACTTTATGCCAGAGTCCAGGTACCAGCGGCAGTTTTCTCTTTTCCCGCAGCATTTGTATGGTCCAATATGGCGGCAATGCGGCGCCGAACAACGGTGCCGCGCGGGAGAACGCACTCGTTTTGGAATGAGTTTTCTGAACGCCCTTTCGGCGTCCTCTCCGGCCGGCACCGCTCCGGATGCGAGGGAGGGCGCGATGCCTCCCGTCGACCGCACGGGCGGCACGGCTCCGGCCACCAGCGCCCGGCGCCTGATGCGCGCCTGCGACCGCGCCGCGCTGGCCACCGCCCAGCGGCCCGACGACACCGGCAGCGCCGATAATACCGCCGGCTGGCCCTATCCATCGCTGGTCCTGGTGGCGCTCGACCATGACGGCAGCCCGCTGCTTCTGCTTTCCACACTGGCCGACCACACACGCAACCTGCTGACCGACGGCCGGGTCGGACTGCTTTTCGACGGCACCGCCGGGTTGGCGCAGCCGCTGACCGGTGCGCGCCTGTCGGTGCTGGGCCGGGCGGAGCGGTCGGACGACCCCGCCCACCGGGCGCGTTATCTGCGCCGCCATCCCGATGCCAGCTTCTATGCCGGCTTCGCCGATTTCGCCATCTACCGCGTAACGGTGGAGCGCGCCCATCTGGTCGCCGGCTTCGGCCGCATCCACTGGCTGTCCGCCGCCGAGCTGGACCTGCCCGCCTCCGCTCCCGCACTGGCGGCGGGGGAGGCGGAACTGCTTGACCGCCTGAACGGCGAGGGGTACGGCCCCTGGCTGGTTCCCTCCACCGATGAGGACGGCACCGGGCAAGGGGAAAGCTGGAGCTTGACCGGGGTGGACCCGGAGGGATGCGACCTGCGACGCGGGGGGTACGTCGCCCGCGTCGATTTTGAGCAGAGAATCCACGACCCGGAATCGGCTAGACTGATGCTGGATGCACTGATCCGGCCGCAGGACGGGACCGGACCGCCAAGACATGCAACAACCGGCAAAGGGGGCGCCTGACGGACCCCGAAGCCCAAAAAGGGACGCCCGAACAACAGGGACGCCCGAACAAAGGGCCACCGAAAAGAGCCCGACCATAAAAGCCAAAGAAGCCGAAGGCGGAACAAGCCAAAAGGCGCAATCGCAAACCGAGAGAGACGAGCAGCCAACCGTCAGCCCGAACGACCAGCCGAGAGGTCGCTTCGACACCACCGCACACCGCACCAAGAACAAGAAGGCGGCGTGCGGGCACGCGCAACCAGGAGAACACTTCAGTGGACCATAACGGATCGACCCGTTTCCCGTCCGGGCCCCTGGCCCCCAGACCTGTCGCCTCAGGGCCGCCCTTTGCACCGTTTCGTCGCCGCGCCTGCGCGGTGCCGCTGATCCCGGCGGGCCTCCGGCCCTGCCGCCCGTTCGGACCGGCATCCTACTGATCGGGCCGCTGATCCGGCGGACTCTTTCCATCTGACACGACAACGGACAAAGACGGCCGGACCGGCCGCGGGACCCAGATGGGATGCCCGGCACGGCGGTACCGGCCCAGCCTTCGAGAGGACGATATGACTGGCAATATGCGGACGCGGAACAAGAAGCTCCTGGCCTGGGTCGAGGAGATCGCGCTGAAATGCAAACCGGAGCGCGTTCACTGGTGCGACGGGTCGCAGGAGGAATATGACCGTCTCTGCAACGAGATGGTGGAGGCCGGCACCTTCATCCGCCTGAACGAGGCCAAGCGCCAGAACTCCTTCCTCTGCCGCTCCGATCCGGGCGACGTTGCCCGTGTCGAGGACAGCACCTACATCTGTTCGAAGACGCGCGAGGAAGCCGGGCCGACCAACAACTGGATGGCACCGGAGGAGATGAAGGCCAAGCTGGACGGCCTGTTCGAGGGCTGCATGCGCGGCCGCACCATGTATGTGGTGCCGTTCAGCATGGGGCCGCTGGGTTCCGACATCTCGCACATCGGCGTGCAGATCTCCGACAGCCCCTATGTCGCCGTCAACATGCGCCTGATGACCCGCATGGGCCAGAAGGTGCTGGACATCCTGGGCGACGGCGACTTCGTCCCCTGCCTGCATTCCATCGGCGCCCCGCTGGAGCCGGGCCAGCAGGACGTTCCGTGGCCCTGCAACGCCGACAACAAGTACATCGTCCATTTCCCGGAAGAGCACCGCATCGTCTCCTACGGCTCCGGCTACGGCGGCAACGCGCTGTTGGGCAAGAAGTGCTTCGCGCTGCGCATCGCGTCCTCCATGGGCCGCGAGCAGGGCTGGCTGGCCGAGCACATGCTGATCCTGGGCGTGGAAAGCCCGACCGGCGAGAAGACCTATGTCGGCGCCGCCTTCCCGTCGGCCTGCGGCAAGACCAACTTCGCCATGCTGGTCCCGCCGAAGGAGTTCGAGGGCTGGAAGGTCCGCACCATCGGTGACGACATCGCCTGGATCAAGCCCCAGCCGGACGGCACGCTGCGCGCCATCAACCCGGAGGCCGGCTTCTTCGGCGTCGCCCCCGGCACCAGCGTGAAGTCGAACCCGAACGCGCTGAAGACGCTGGACCACAACGTCATCTTCACCAACGTCGCGCTGACCGACGACGGCGACGTGTGGTGGGAAGGCCTGACGGACGAGGCGCCGGCGCACCTGATCGATTGGCAGGGCAAGGATTGGACCCCAGGCTGCGGCCGCGTCGCCGCCCACCCGAACAGCCGCTTCACCGCGCCCGCCGCGCAGTGCCCGTCGATCGACCCGGCCTGGGAGGATCCGGCCGGCGTTCCGATCAGCGCCTTCATCTTCGGCGGCCGCCTGTCGAAGACCTTCCCGCTGGTGTTCGAGGCCTACAACTGGCGCGAAGGCGTCTATTGGGCCGCGACCATGGGCTCGGAGGCCACCGCCGCCGCCGTCGGCCAGGCCGCCATCCGCCGCGACCCGTTCGCCATGCTGCCCTTCTGCGGCTACAACATGGCCGATTACTGGAACCACTGGCTGTCGATGGAAGGCAAGGTGGAAAGCCTGCCGCGCATCTACCGCGTCAACTGGTTCCGCAAGGACGAGAACGGCAAGTTCGTCTGGCCGGGCTTCGGCGACAACATGCGCGTGCTGAAGTGGATCGTCGACCGCGTCCGCGGCCGCGCCACCGACGTGGCGGAATCGCCCTTCGGCTACTCCCCGCGCTACCAGGATCTGAACTGGTCCGGCCTGAACTTCCCGGCCGACAAGTTCGCCAAGATCATGGACATCGACCGCAAGGAGGCCGAGGCCGAGGCGAAGGACCAGGAAGAGCTGTTCAACCGCTTCGGCGACCGTCTTCCGACGGAAATCGAGCAGCAGCGGATCGCCCTGCTGAAGCGGCTGGAGAACAGCCCGGAGGTCTGGCGCATCGGCTGACGGGCCGAAACGCCGCACAGGTAAGGATGGGGGCTGCCGCAAGGCGGCCCCTTTTCCTTTGGGGCTGACAAGGATGAACCGCCTGTCATCTTGGCTTCGCCAAGGCAGCGGCCGGTGGTGTCTCGTGGCGCGGCAAGTCTCCAGCCATTGTGACGGATCCCATTCTTTGCCGGGTCTTACGATCTTTCAGCGATTTAACCGGCTTGCCGCAACGGTCGGGCATAAAGTCGGTCACCCCGGTCCGCGCATTCGAGGGAGGGCGACATCATGACCGACCATCAGCTTCCGCCGGAGGACGGCGACGAGCCTGCAGTGCCGAACCTCGGCGCCGGCCAGGAAGACGCCGGCCCGCTGGCCGCTAGGCGTCAGCCCTGCGCCATCAGCGGCAAGCGCCGGCCCAAACGCGACCTGATCGCACTGGACGCGCTACGCCCCAACCTTGCCGACCGCATCCGGCTGGACCACCCGCATCTGGAGCCGGACTCGCAGATCAGCCGCCAGGAGCTGGCGCGCTACCGCTCGCTCTATGTGGCCGAGCTGCTGCAGGCCGAGCATGGCGAGTTGAGCGAACTGGACCGCGAGGTCGCCGAAAGCCTCGCCCGCCACGAGACGCTGGCCGAGAACCCGGAGGAGGAGTACGACGACCGCCGCACGCTGGGCGAACGCCTGTCGGACGGGCTGGCCAGCTTCGGCGGCAGTTGGGCCTTCCTGATCTCCTTCGCCTTCTTCCTGGGCGTGTGGATGATCATCAACATCATCGAAGGCGATCCAAAGGCCTTCGACCCCTATCCCTTCATCCTGCTGAACCTCGTGCTGTCCTGCCTGGCCGCCATCCAGGCCCCGGTCATCATGATGAGCCAGAAGCGGCAGGAGGCGAAGGACAGGCTGCGCTCCGAGAACGACTACCGCGTCAACCTGAAGGCCGAGCTGGAAATCCGGCACCTGCACGAGAAGATGGATTACCTGATCCAGCGCCAATGGCAGCGCCTGACCGAAATCCAGCAGCTGCAGTTGGAGATCATGCAGGAAAAGCGCCTGCGCAAGTGATCGCTTGCCGACAGGACGGCAGCCGCGTCAGCGCTTGCGCTTGCCGTCCAGTTCCAGCATGCCGCGCAGTGCCGCGATGGTCTTGCTCAGCGGCGTCGGATCGACCGCCTTGGGGGCGGCCTGCTTGGCAACCGGTTCCGCGGGCTCAGCCTCTTCCACGGGAGGGGCGGGCGGCTCGCGGCGGGGCGGCGGGCGCGGCTTGCCGGCACGCGGTTTCGGCGGCGGGGCGGACGGCGGAAGCGGGGGCTCGGACTCCACCTCTTCCTCGATCAGGCCGCGCAGAGCCTTCATCGCCTCTTCGATCTCGCGTTCCTGGGCGGAGCGGCGGCCGGCCGGCGCAGGGTCACGGTCGGGGTCCAGCTCTGGATCGGGCACCGGATCGGCGTCGAAACCGGAGAGCGGATCGTCCCCGCCCCTGTCCTCATCCTGCCAACCGGTCGCCGCGCCGGGGTTCCTATCGGTGTTGCTTTCGGGGCCTTTGCCGATGCCCCTTACCTCCGCAGCAGGCGACTTCCGCGGCAGGGGCGGAGCATCGTCGTCCGGGTCATTGGCCGCATCCTCGATCATCGACCGCAACGCGGCGAGGGTGCGGTCGAAGCCCTCCTCATCCTCCGGCGGCGGGGGCGGTCGCTGGGCACGGCGTTCGGCCCGGTGTTGGTCGAAATCCAGCGGTTCATCGGCCGGCGACGGTGCGGCGGTCTTGGAAGACTTGACCGCCGGCTGGGCGACCGGACGAGCAGCCGGCTTTTCCGGGTCGCGGATCGCGAAGGACAGGATCTCCTCGTCCGACGGCTCCTCATCCCCATCGAAGCCGTCCGCCGTGTCGCGGTCGTCCTCCTCCGCCCGCCAGCGGCCGAACTCGGACTCGGGTTCTCCCCAATCCTCCTCGAAATCCTTGCGCACCAAGATCTTGTGGGAGAAGACCGCCGGCTCGTCCTCTTCCGCTGACCCGTCGATGTCCTCTTCTGTCCCCGGCTGTCCGAAGCGGCGGGCGGTCTCCGGCGGACAGTCTTCCGGTTCGTCGTCCTCGCTCCAATGGGCCTGGGCCAGCAGGCGATGCATCGCCGCCAGCGTCTCGTCCCCACCCTCATCGGGATCGGCGGCGGGGACACTGTTGCGGGCGGTCACCTTTCCGGCGGGCCCAGCCGGAGGTGCCGGATCGTCCCAATCTCCATCGACCGCTTCGCCGCCATCCTGTTCGCCGTCCCGGTCGGGGTCGTCGTCGTCCGGCCTGATCACACCCAGCCGTGCCGCCATGTCCGCCAGTGAAACCGGTTCCCACAGCGGAGCGGCGCCGTCATCCCCCGGACCATCGGCCACCAGATCGGACAGCGGCAGTTCCGACAGCGGCTTGCCGCGCACCGGGGCAGCGGGAGGCGGTGGAGGCGGCGGCGGAGACGGGGTTTGCGCTCCGGCAACCGGACCGCCGCCGCGCAGGGAGGCGAGCAGGCCGTTCAGCGCCGCCAGCGGCGCATCGAAGGACGGCTCCTCGTTCGCGGCCTCGAACGAAGCAGCCGGCGGGGTAGCCAGGATCGGCCGGCTTTCGATGTCGCGGGAGTCGCAGCGCGAGCAGCGGTAATGCGGCGCGATCGACAGCACCGGATAGTTCGGGCCGAAGCGCCGTTCCAGCATGGCACGGGGAAGCACGCCGCCATGCCCGCAGGCGCGGCAGCGCAGTTGCACGTCGGCGTCGATGTCGCGGAGGAACAGCATGCGGGCCATGCCGCACAGTATAGCGGCGGGCCTGCGGCTTTCCCATCCCATTCGGGAGATGTGGCCCGCGCAACGCACCGCTTGCCGCGATGCGGCGGCCTTGGCACAGTCGCGCCATGACGCAAGCGACCCACGACGATCAGGTTCCATCCCCCTGCATCCGGCTCTGCACGCTGGACGAGCAGGAGGTCTGCGTCGGCTGTTACCGGACGCTGAACGACATCATGGTCTGGAGGGATCTCGATCCCGCCGGGCGCCTCGCGGTGCTGGACGCAGCGGACCGGCGTCGTGCGGCGGCGGCGGGGACCGGGATATCGGGGCAGGCGCCTGCTGTGGCGCCCGGCCGGGTCACATCGCGCGGATGACGGTCAGCCCCTGTTCGGACAGGCTGTCGAAGACATCCTTGAACTTCCGCAGATAGCGGGAGCGGTAGGCGTCGAAATCGGCGGCGATGGCCGCCTCGGCATTCTTGGACTTCTTGAATTCGGCCACGCGGTGGGCATTCTCGGCGTGGTAGAGGGCGAAAGCGCCCTTGGTGACCAGATCGTTGCCGGACTGGTCTGCTTTCTGTTTGTCGCTGTTCATCAATCCATGTCCAGGTGGAGCCGACATCCGGCCACCATAAGCCGGATGATCGGCGGGGCAGTTGGTCCGGCCAGCGGGCTGGACCACGGACCGAAAGCCTACGCCCGCTCCGGCGCCCCCGCAATGCTGCGACGCACCATCATGCCACCACCCCGCGCAACGCCGCCATGCGATCACGGTCGACGCGGATGCGGTCCAGATGCTGGGCGATGACAGCGGTGATGGGCAGGGGAAGCTCCTTCGCCATGGCTTCGTCATAGCGGCGCAGGCATTCGGTTTCGCCGCGTTCGACCTCCGCGATGATCGCGGCGCGGTCGTGGCCCATCACGGCGGACTTCAGTTCCAGGAAGAAGCGATGGGCACCGCCCATCATGGTGCCGCCCATGTCGGGCGCCCCGCCCTGTTCGGCGACCAGCCTCTGGATCTCGCGGACGATGGCGCCACGTTGGGCGGCCAGATCGTTGAACAGGGCCTTCAGATCCTCGTCCTCGGCGGTTTCGGCGGCCTGCCGGTAACCTTCGTGACTGTCCTCGACGATGCGGATCAGGTCGTTGAGCGTATCGACGATCTGGTCTTTTTCCATAGCGGCAGGTCCTCCCAAACATCCCCTTCGTTGCCACAACCCTGCCGTAGGGCTGAATGTTCCCGTCCCGCACCGGGAGCAATCGGGGGTGCACCGGTGGGGTGCGCCGACGGCTTCAAGCAGCCGCCCCGGAAACGGAGGGCACGGCGGACCGGCGGCCGAACAGCCCCCGGAAGGTCCCGCCGCGCCACAGGGCGAGGCCATGCCCGGTCAGCGCCATCGCGTCCGACACCAGCCCGAAGACCGATCCGGCCAGCAGATTGTGCCCCGACCCGACCAGCGTCGCGCCGACGAAGAACAGCCGCATCCGCCCGACCGCGCTCTGCCAGCGGCCGAGCGTCGCCAGCAGGAAGCCGGTTGTCGACAGCGCCGACATCGGCCCCTGCCAGGTCAGCGCCGCCACCGCCAGAGCCCCCGGTACGGTCAGTGCATAGAGCAGCCCCAGCAGCCGCCCCGGTTGCCGCCGGCAGCGCACGGCCATCTGCACCAGCCCCAGCGCGCACATCAGCATGCCGGTCCAAGCCCCCAGCAGCAGGAAATGCAGCAGAAAAAGCGTGGACGCCGTCGCCTGCGCCAACAGGATCGCCCGCCGGTCGCCGAGCAGCGTCGACAGTGTTCCGGCCATCAGTCCGGCAATGCCGGTCGCGGCGACGGGAGAAATGGCTGTAAAGGTCGGAAGATAATCCAATAGAAATGCCGTCATGGAGCGCCTTCGCATGAAGAACATGCCGCAATGCAGCGAAGGCGGCGGACGCTAGTCTCCGACGGTTAACTGGTTATGAACGGCGGTGTGACCGGAAACAGACTAAAAGATGACCGCGCCATGACCCCAGACAATTGGCGGCATCAATCATGTGAAGCGTGCCAAAGTCTGTGGTGACTATTGTGTGTTCTCTGCACGGCCGCTCGAAAACGAACGGTTTTGATCCGCTTGCCTACACGGAAGGGCAACGATTTCGGGTTGGAACCTGTCCATCCTTGTTGTTGGCAACGCGGTGCGACGACGGCATTCTCGCTCCGCCACGACCGCGTTGTTATCGACGCCTATGGACGCGTTTTGGCCGTGATCGGGGGATCACCGCAAACCGGGGGAAAGACCATGGCGCTGTACGGACGGCATCCCGCCTCGCTGGGATGGGAACCGAAGCCGAAATCGGCCAAGACCGGCGCCGCGCGCGCCCAATCCGGGCGTGCGGCGCGCAACGGTCCGCTGTGCTGTGCCTGCGGCCGGCCGATCCGCACGGGTGATCCGCATTGGGCCGGCCATGGCGACCAGCGCCCCTGGCATTACGCCTGCGCCGAGCGGGCGGGTCTCACATGGTCATGGGCCTCCCGCCCGGCCATGCCCCCTCTTCCCGCCGCGGAGATGGATTGACCGCGGCTTTTCCGTCCTCGGTGCTCACCGGAACTGCGGCGCCGCCCGATCCGGCCAGCGCCTCCTCGCGTCCCCGGCGATAAGCATCACGCTCCGCCTCCAGGATGGTTTCCGCCAGCCGCCGTTCGAACTCGCGCTCCACCAGGGCGGAGAACAGGTCGATGCGGAAGCGCGCTTGCAGGGACCGGCTGAGGCGGCGTGCTCGTTCGATTGGCTGCATGGGCGTTCCCCTTCGGGCAGACGGACGATACCACCCAGCCTCAAGGATCGCCGCCAGCCCGGCAACCACCCCATCGGCGAACTGCCAACGCAAAAGAGAGCGCCCATCCGTACCCACCTGCACAGACCGCTCATCCATCACGACCAATTTTTCAAAAGGGAAATTTTCAAAGCCGCAACCGATGCGGCGTTTGGAGCGGGTGAAGGGAATCGAACCCTCGTCGTAAGCTTGGGAAGCTTCTGCTCTACCATTGAGCTACACCCGCGCGCCCGCTGTTTATAGGCGAGCGGCGCGGCGGATACAAGAGCGGAATCAAGCACTCCCGTGCGCAGGATCGCTGATCGCCGGAGCGGGGGCTGGAGTGGGAGAGGCCGCTGCCTGCGGAGGGGATTCCTTGGTCCGGACCGGTGCGTCGGGGCGGCCGGAGATGGCGCGGGCGACGCCGTCGGCGACCACGCGCTGGCAATGGTCCGCCAGAGCCTTGCGGCTGGAAAAGCCGTCGATGGTCACCGGCGGGTGGAACTCCACCTCGATCGTCATGCCGCCGAGGCGGAAGGCCTGCCACAGGTGCGGCACCAGATCCATGTCGCCGTACCACGCATAAAAGGGGCGGAAGGCGATGCCCATCGGGATGCCGTCAAGCCGGGTGGCGGCGACGCTGACCGGCTGGACCGTCAGCGGATGGCCGTCGATGCGGCGGGCGGCGACGGCGAACAACGCGGTCTTGAAGGGAAGGGTGCGGTTGCCGTCGCTGGAGGTGCCTTCCGGGAACAGGATCAGGCTGTCGCCCGCATCCAGGCGGCCGCCGATGTCGTCGCGCTGCTTGTCGACCGAGGTGCGGGCCTTGCGCTCCACAAAGACCGTGCGCTGAAGCCGGGCGAGCAGGCCGAAGAAGGGCCAGGTCCCGACCTCCGTCTTGGCGACGAAGGAACCGGGGATCAGCGACCCCAGCACCGAGATGTCCAGGTAGGAGGAGTGGTTGGACACGAACAGCACCGGTCCGCCGGACACCTGTTCGCCACGCACCACCACGTCCAACCCCATCAGGCGGGTGCAGACGCGGTGATAGAAGCGCGGCAGGGTGCGGCACAGCAGCCATCCCCGCGCCACGGCCAACGCCTGGAGCGGGATCAGCAGCAGGGTCCACAGCAGGTAAAGGCTCAGGCGCAGGGCCCCGCGGCCGGACGATCCCAGGGCGCGCGCGGTACGGGTCATGATCGCCTCAGCTGCCCTGGCTGTCGCGGCTGCGACGTTCGTAATGCTTGAAGTACTTGTCGGTGATCAGGTCGGTCTTCACCACGATGCAGACATCGGTGGTGTTGAACTGATGGTCGATGACCGCACCGTCGCCGATGAACCCGCCCAGGCGCAGATAGCCCTTGATCAGCGGCGGCAGGATGTTCAGCGCACGCCGGGGATCGATGCGGTCCTTCGGCATGCGGTCGAGCGAGACATGGCGTTCCGGCAGCGCCGTCGCCCGCAGCTCCGGCGGAGCGAGGTGATGGTGGTACAGGTAGGACAGCGGCTCCGCCAACGCATCGGGGTCGGTGCCGGGCAGGCTGGCGCAGCCGAACATCAGGGCGATGTCATGCTGGAAGACATAGGCGGCGATGCCCTGCCACAGCAGCTGCATGCTGCCGCGCGAGCGGTAGCCGGCGTCGACGCAGGACCGGCCCAGTTCCAGCACCTCGCCGGGATAGCTGGCGAGCCGGCCGATGTCGTATTCATCGCTGGAATAGAAACGCCCGACCTTCTCGGCCGCGGGCCGGCGGATCAGGCGATAGGTGCCGACCACCATGTCCGGACCGTTGCCGCGCGCATGGTCGATGACCAGCAGATGGTCGGCCACATCGTCGTAGTCGTCGAAGTCGCGGCCCTGGGCCTGCATGGCGGGAGAGGGGATCGCCGCCATCTCCTCATAGAAGACGCGGTAGCGCAGGGCCTGCGCCCAATCGATCTCCTCCGCCGAACGGGCCAGCCGCACCTCCAGCGTGCCCAGGCGGATGCCGTCCATGAGCCTGCCGGAGACCGCCGCATCGGAACCGACGGCGTCCTGTGTGGACGCTTCGCCCCGCTCCGGGCTGGTCCGGGTCATGTCCGGCTGGTCCAAGCTTGCATCAGCCATGTCGACGGTCCGCTGCGATGGTTCGGGACGATGCGCCGCGCCGGCTGTTTCCGCCGGGGCCCGGGCGGCCACGTCGGCACGAACAGCGTCGCACGCAGCGCAAGGGATAACACGATCAGGCGGTTCCCGGTCAACCGACATCGTATGGCGCCGCCGGCCGGTCGGGACCGGCATCCGCGGTCCTGCAGGCAGGGGCGTCGGACCTATGGTTTGGGGGCTATCGCCTGGCCACCACGGTTTTCAGGTGAGGTTTTCAGGTGAGCGCGAGCGGGACGACCGCGAAAGGGCAGGAGCGGCGGCCCAGGACGTAAGGCGCACCGGAAGAGTATGGGCCGGAAGAGGGCGGGCCAGAGCGGGGGCGCCGTGATCGGCATCCGCCCGCCCTGCGGAAACTCCGATCCTCAGGCGCCGCGGCGGGCGCGGGTGCCGAGGCCGATCTGCTTGGCCAGCGAGCTGCGCTGGCGCGCGTAGTTCGGCGCAACCATCGGATAGTCGGCCGGCAGGCCCCAGCGGTCGCGGTATTCTTCTGGGGTCATATTGTACGCCGTCTTCAGATGGCGCTTCAGCATCTTCAGCTTTTTGCCGTCTTCCAGGCACACAATATAGTCCGGCGTGACCGACTTCTTGATCGGCACTGCGGGCTGCGGCCGCTCCTCCGCCACCACCGGTTCGGTACCGACGTTGGCCAGCGACTTGTAGACCTGCTCGATCAGGGTCGGAAGATCGGTCAGTGCGACTGTATTGTTGGAGACATGCGCCGCCACGATCTCCGTGGTCAGAGACAACAGCGCGTTGGAAGGGGACCCGTTGCTCATGTAAGCTTGCTCCGCGGCATTCGTACCTCACCATATAAAGAGGTTTTCTGCGGCGTGCAATATCCATCCTTTGGAACAAAGAGGAATCGGTGACCGAAAAAAGCTCCACAGACTTGTTTCTCGACATCACCTCGCAGGTTTGTCCGTTAACCTTCGTCAAGACCAAGTTGATGGTGGAGCGGATGGACGCGGGGCAGACTCTCGAAGTCCGGCTGAATGCGGGCGAACCCTTGGAAAACGTTCCACGATCCTTGTTGGAGTTGGGTCACAGCATTCTGTCTGTCCACCCCGAACGATTGGATGAACCGGAGGGAGTCCACCGCCTGATCGTACGGAAAAATTAACCCCTATGCCCCGTCGAGATTGCGGCGCAGCACAAGCGCCGCGACCCGACCGTCAGGTCGTTTGTAGTATCCGGGACGGCGTCCGACGGAAAAGAAGCCGCAAACCTTGTATAGAGTCCATGCCGCCTGGTTGTCTTCGGCGACCTCGAGAAACAGCGCAGTCGCCCCCAGGTCACGGGACCCGGCGACCGCCGCCTCGACCAGCAGGCGGCCGACGCCGCCCTGCCGGGCCTTCGGCAGCACGCCGATCGCCAGGATCTCCGCATCCTCCGCCGCGACCCGGGCCATGACGAAACCGACCGGCTGGTCCTGCACGTCCAGCGCGATGACGGCGAAACCGGCAGGCGGAGCGGTCAGGGTGGCGACCGACGCCTCGTCCCACGGATCCTCCGGGAAGCAGGCCTGCTGCAGGGCGGCGACCACCCCGGACTCCAGCGGGCCGGCAGGGTGAAGGCGGACGGCGGGCGCGGTCACGACCCGTTTCCCGATCCGCCCTTGCGGCCGTCCCCGGGGCCGGCCTTGGCATCGGTCGCCTTCGGCACGGTGACCGCCTTCGGCAGGGTGACGTCGGGCGGACGAAGATAGAAGGGCTCGGCCGGCAGGCCGGTCGGACGGGCGGCCCCCAGCGCCGCCACCACCGCGGCATCCGGCAACCCGTCGCCCGCCGCCACCGCCAGCCCGGACCGGCCGGCCAACAGCGGGACCAGCGCCGCCGCCGCGTCGCCGGCCAGCAGCAACGGTCCGGACGGGCACAGCGCGTCGAGCCAGCCGGGGATCGCCGCCGGGTCCGGCATCGCCGGCTCCCCCACCGGCGCGAGCGCGGCGTCGTAGAACTGCAGGAAGGGCTCGGCCCGCCGGCTGTCGACGGCGACCAGCAAGGGGCGCCCGGCACGCTCGGCCTCCGGCACGCCATGGGCGATGGCGTCGAAGCTGGTGATGCCGACCACCGGAAGATCCCGCGCGACGGCGATCCCGCGGGCGGCGGCCAGCGCGATGCGCAGCCCGGTGAAGGCCCCTGGCCCGACGGTGACGGCGATGCGGTCGAGGTCGCCGAACGCGGCGCCGGCCTCCGCCAGCACCTCCTGCGCCAGCGGCACCAGCACTTCGGCCTGCCCGCGCGCCATCGGGGCACTGCGCCGCACGGTCACGCGTGGCGCCCCACCCGGGGCACCCGCCAAGCCGACAGTGCCCTCCCACAGCGCGGCCGAACAGCCGGACGTCGCCGTATCCAGACCCAGAACCTTCATCGCCCCACCTTCCTTAACCGCCGCCGTATCGGGTTTGCCGCCACGCCGGTCCGTCTTCATACGAGCCTGCCTTCACCATGGATTGCAGGCCGGGCACAATCCCGCACGAGCCTGCATGGCCTGCCGGCCTCGGCATGGCAGACCCGCGACCATGGCAGGCGGCGCCGGCGCCATGCTAGAGGTCGTGCCTCTTCCCAATACGCCGACGATTGCCCTTTCCATGCTGACCGAAATCGCGCCTCCGGCCTTCGACATCGACCTGGAGCTTCTCTACGCCACCGCCGACAACCTGTCGGGCGCGCCGATCTACCGGTCGGCGGTGTGCCTGCTGCACCCCGACGCGGCCCGCCGGCTGACCGACGCCATCCGGCTGGCGCGCGGCATCGGCTGCCGGTTGCGGGTGTACGATGCCTTCCGCCCGGCAGAGGCGCAATGGCGGCTTTGGCACGCCTTTTCCGATCCGACCTACATCGCCGACCCGCGGCTGGGCTCCAACCACACCCGCGGCGTGGCGATCGACCTGACGCTGGCCGATGCCGCCGGTGTGCCGCTGGACATGGGCACCGGGTTCGACGCGATGACCGAGCGGTCGCACCACGGCCGCAGCGACCTGACGGCCGAGCAGCAGCGCAACCGCGCCATGCTGCTGGGGGTGATGGTCGCCGCGGGCTGGGAGCACTACCCGTCGGAATGGTGGCACTACCAGCTGCCGGATGCCGGGCGCTACCCCCTGCTGACCGACGCCGCCGCCGGCGGGCGGCTGATGTAGGAGCGGCCGACATAGGCCGGGCAGCATCCCGATGCCGTCCGTATCGGGGCGTGTGCTGCGGATCACGCGTTCCATTGTTGCACGCGCGCACCGCATCGCTGCCCTCAGCGGGAAAGTGGCGGTCGGCGCTTGTTCGCATGGCGGAGACTATGGCACACCCTTTGCGTCGGGGCGGAGGTCGTCCCGGCCAGCCTATTCCGCAGGGCGCCATGCCGTTCCGTCGTGCCGTCAAGGTTCTCGCTGCCGCCGCGCTGTCCGTCTGGACCGCGCTCGTGCCGGCGTCGCGGCCGGCCATGGCCGACTCCGCCTCTCCGCCGGGCGCCAGCGCGGTCGTCTTCGCCTATGACCGCTTCGGCGAGGACCAGAACCCCTCGATCAGCATCCGCATCGACCAGTTCGAAGCCCATCTGGACGAACTGACGGACGGCGACTACCGCGTCCTGCCGCTGCCGAAGATCCTGGACGCCCTGCGCACCGGGAAGCCGCTGCCCGACCGCACTGTCGCCATCACCATCGACGAAGCCAGCCGCTCCGCCTTCACCGAGGCCTGGCCGCGGCTGAAGGCGGCCAATCTGCCCTTCACGCTGTTCGTTGCGACCGACGCGGTCGACCGCGGCTCTCCCACCCACATGACCTGGGGCGAAATCCGGCAGCTGGCAGCGGCCGGCGTCACCATCGGCGCGCTCGGCACCTCGACACAGTCGATGCTGGCGCGCAGCCCGGACCAATTGGCCGCCGACCTGCGCCGGATGTCCGACCGCTTCCAGACGGAGCTGGGACGGCGCCCGACGATCTTCTCCTACCCGCAAGGGGAGTATTCGCTGGCGGTGCGGCAGCTGGTGATGGACCAGGGCTTCGCCGCCGCCTTCGGCCAGCAGTCGGGCGTGCTGCACGCCCAGGCCGATCCCTGGGGCCTGCCGCGCTTCGTCATGAACGAGACCTACGGCAATGTCGACCGGTTCGAGCTGGCGGCCAACGCCCTGCCGCTGCCGGTGTCGGACCTGACGCCTGACGACCCTCTGGTCACCGTCAATCCGCCCCCGCTGGGCTTCACCATCGCCGACGGGGTGGGGGACAGTTCAAAGCTGGCCTGCTTCGCCACCGGCCAGGGCCGCACCGCGCTGGAACGCATCGCGGAGGACCGGGTGGAGGTCCGCATCAAGGACCCCTTCCCGCCGGGCCGCGCCCGCGTCAACTGCACCCTGCCGACCGCCGACGGCCGCTGGCGCTGGCTGGGCGTGCAGTTCCTGATTCCGGAATGACGGCCTGAGGCGTTTCCGCGGGGATTTCCTCGAAGCCCAAGGGCTCCGATAGGGCATTGGCGGCACGGCCTGTGGCGCCTATGGTGCCGGCCCTGGCGCGCCGTTGCGGCGTGCGCGGCAAACCCGGGAGGGAGCGATGGCGCAAGGCCCCCAGATGCAGAACGGACAAGTGACGAATGGACCGGGATCCGACATCGGCTGGGCCGATACGGTGCGGTTCCGCCTTCCGCCGGGCTGGGCGGTCGATGTGGAAGAGCATGAGGGCCAGCCCGTCGGCACCTTCCGGCCGCCACCTCCGGCCGCTGGCGTGCTGCGGCTGGTGACCGACCGGGTGACGCCGCGGCCGGAGTCCGGCGGCGCGACCGGCACCCTGCAGGAGATGGCCCTTCGCTTCGTCAGACCGCAGGATCCGCGGGCCGGCGACCGGACGGTGGAAAGCCGGGCCGACGGTGCTGTGATCGCCCAGGCGATGATGCGGACGGAAGAAGACGGCCGGGCCGAGACCCATTACCTGTGGCTGGTCGGCGCGACACGCGCGGAAGCGGCAGGGACCGTTGGGGGAGCAGTGGCCGCGGTCGCGATGTTCAGCTTCGCGCTGCCCGCCCTGATGGATGGCGACGACTCCTGCGCCGAAATGCTGGGCCGGATCGACGACGCCATCCGCAATGCGGAGATACTGTAGAACCTGACGGCTGCCGCGCCCGAAACGCCGGTATGCCTAAAGCCGGGATACCGGTCAGCAGTGGCCGGCGCCGGTGGCCATCAGCGCCTTCAGGCGGACGGACTTCGGATCGTGGGCGACCGCCGCCTCTTCCGCGGCCAGGGCGGCGAGGCTGATGAAGCGCGCGAGGTCGTCCAGATCGCAACGCGTCGCGTCGCTCATCAGGCTGTCCAGGCAGGACTTGATTGCCAGGGCCACATCGCGTCGTTCGTCCATCATCGCGCTTCCCTTTCACACCTGTGTGACCAGCTTTGCATGGAACCGCATGCTGTGGTGGCTGCGACGCAGACGTCGCCGGCCCGACCCTTTGCGGTCATCCCCTATAGGGCAAAGGAGATATCATATTCCTTTCGTGGTTTCACTAATAGATTTGCCATTCCATGAATAAACACAGCAACCGCGAATTGATTGGAAGAAGCTTTGCACGCCGTTGCTTGTTAATGAAAGGTTAACTCCAGAAGATGGTTCACAGTCGAACTATTATTCACTTGTAACACTGGTGACGAGTTGAATCAGATGCGATGAATATCGGGATATTCATCGTCGCGGATTTGAATACATCGGTATTCTACTGCCGCGCGATGCGGACCGGCAACGCCTGCGGGAAGGACGAGACTGCAGCGTTTTTTCCCCGCTTTTGCAGGCCGAAAGGCGCGCCACCCTGTTGCAGCCCGAAACGGCTCCGCCTATATCTCCGCCAGCACGGGCCGGACCCGGGGGCCTTGCTCTCAAGCATCGCTCCCCCGCGGACCAGACCCTCAAGCGCTCCACCGACGTTTCACCGACCCAATGGGGATCGCGGCGGTGCCGGACCAGACGGGCCGCCACGCATCTGCCGAACGAAAGAGGCTGAACATGAGCAAAGTGATTGGTATCGACCTCGGCACCACGAACTCGTGCGTCGCCGTGATGGAAGGCGGCAGCGCCAAGGTGATCGAGAACGCCGAGGGCGCGCGGACCACGCCGTCCATGGTCGCCTTCAGCCAGGGCGGCGAGCGGCTGATCGGCCAGCCCGCCAAGCGCCAGGCGGTCACCAATCCGGAAAACACCCTCTTCGCCATCAAGCGTCTGATCGGCCGCCGTTTCGACGATCCGCTGACGAAGAAGGACCAGGGCCTGGTTCCCTACCGCATCATCTCCGGCGACAACGGCGACGCCTGGGTCGAGGCGCACGGCAAGAAGTACAGCCCCAGCCAGATCAGCGCCTTCATCCTCACCAAGATGAAGGAGACCGCCGAGAACTATCTGGGCGAGAAGGTCACGCAGGCGGTCATCACCGTCCCGGCCTACTTCAACGACAGCCAGCGCCAGGCCACCAAGGACGCCGGCAAGATCGCCGGCCTGGACGTGCTGCGCATCATCAACGAGCCGACGGCCGCCGCGCTGGCCTACGGCATGGAGAAGAAGGGCACCGGCACCGTCGCGGTCTATGACCTGGGCGGCGGCACCTTCGACATCTCCGTGCTGGAGATCGGCGACGGCGTGTTCGAGGTGAAGTCGACCAACGGCGACACCTTCCTGGGCGGCGAGGACTTCGACAGCCGGGTCATCGAATATCTGGCCGACGAGTTCAACAAGGAGCAGGGCATCGACCTGCGCAAGGACAAGCTCGCGCTGCAGCGCCTGAAGGAAGCTGCGGAAAAGGCGAAGATCGAGCTGTCGTCCACCACGCAGACCGAAGTCAACCTGCCCTTCATCACCGCCGACCAGACCGGTCCGAAGCACCTGAACATCAAGCTGACCCGCGCCAAGCTGGAAGCCCTGGTGGACGAGCTGGTGCAGCGCACGATCGAGCCCTGCAAGGCGGCCCTGAAGGATGCCGGCCTGAAGGCCAGCGAGATCGACGAGGTGATCCTGGTCGGCGGCATGACCCGCATGCCCAAGGTCATCGACGCGGTGAAGCAGTTCTTCGGCCGTGAGCCGCACCGCGGCGTCAACCCGGACGAGGTGGTCGCCATCGGCGCCGCCATCCAGGGCGGCGTGCTGAAGGGCGAGGTCAAGGACGTCCTGCTGCTCGACGTCACCCCGCTCAGCTTGGGCATCGAGACGCTGGGCGGCGTCTTCACCCGTCTGATCGACCGCAACACCACGGTCCCGACGAAGAAGAGTCAGACCTTCTCGACCGCCGAGGACAACCAGAACGCCGTCACCATCCGCGTCTTCCAGGGCGAGCGCGAGATGGCGCAGGACAACAAGATGCTGGGCCAGTTCGATCTGGTCGGCATCCCGCCGGCCCCGCGCGGCGTGCCGCAGATCGAGGTGACCTTCGACATCGACGCCAACGGCATCGTCAGCGTCACGGCGAAGGACAAGGCGACCGGCAAGGAGCAGCAGATCCGCATCCAGGCCTCGGGCGGCCTGTCGGACGCCGACATCCAGAAGATGGTGAAGGACGCGGAGGCCCATGCCGACGCCGACAAGAAGCGCCGTGAGCTGGTCGACGCCCGCAACCATGCCGACGCCCTGATCCACACCACCGAGCGGACCATCAAGGAGAACGGCGACAAGATCCCGGCCTCCGACAAGACCGCCGCGGAAGCTGCCGTCGCCGAGCTGAAGTCGGTGCTGGACAGCGAGGATCTGGATGGCATCAAGGCGAAGACCGACGCGCTGGCCCAGGTTTCGATGAAGCTGGGCGAGGCGATGTACAAGGCCGGCCAGGGCGAGGCCCCGGCTGCGGGCGGCGAGGCGCCGGGCGCCCAGCCGAACGAGCCGGGCGTCGTCGACGCCGACTTCGAAGAGGTCCAGGACGACAAGAAGAAGTCGGCCTAAGGCTTATCTCTTAGGGCAGCAGCTTCTTTTTGATACGGATCTGACGCGAGCATCGATGGCCCGCCGCCTTTTCCCGGCGGCGGGCCTTCGGTATGCTGGGGTCAGGCTCCGGCACTACTCGGACAGTTTGGACCAGAACGACTCAAAGGCGGTCGGCCCCCATGGCGAAACAGGATTATTACGAGCTGCTCGGTGTGGCGAAGAACGCCAGCGCGGATGAGCTGAAAAAGGCTTATCGCAAGATGGCGATGCAGTACCACCCGGACCGCAACCAGGGTGACAAGGACGCCGAGCAGAAGTTCAAGGAAATCAGCGAAGCGTATGACGTCCTGAAGGACGATCAGAAGCGCGCGGCCTACGACCGGTTCGGCCACGCCGCCTTCGAGAATGGCCGTGGTCCGGGTGCGGGCGCCGGGGCCGGCGGCTTCAACTTCGACTTCGGCGGCGGTGGCGGCTTCGCCGACATCTTCGACGAGATGTTCGGCGAGTTCATGGGCGGGCGCCGCGGCGGTGCCGGTGCGTCCGGCCGCGGCCAGGACCTGCGCTACAATCTGGAGATCGGGCTGGAGGAGGCCTTCAAGGGCACCCAGACCACCATCCGTGTGCCCACCACCGTGCAGTGCGACGGCTGCAACGGCTCCGGTGCCGCGGCGGGGACCCAGCCGATCACCTGCCCGACCTGCCAGGGCCACGGCAAGGTGCGGGCGCAGCAAGGCTTCTTCACCATCGAGCGGACCTGCCCCGGCTGCCATGGCGCCGGCAAGGTCATCAAGGACGCCTGCAAGAACTGCGGCGGCTCTGGCCGTCTGCGGAAGGAAAAGACCCTGCAGGTCAACATCCCCGCCGGCGTCGAGGACGGCACCCGCATCCGTCTGGCGGGCGAAGGGGAGGCGGGCTTGCGCGGGGCGCCGGCCGGCGACCTCTACATCTTCCTGGCGATCGGGCCGCACCCGATCTTCCAGCGCGACGGCGCCAACATCCACTGCCGGGTGCCGATCCCGATGACCACGGCGGCGCTCGGCGGTTCGGTGGAGGTTCCGACCATCGACGGCACCCGCACCAAGGTGACGGTGCCGCCGGGCACCCAGTCCGGGCACCAGTTCCGCATCAAGGCCAAGGGCATGTCCGTGCTGCGCAGCGCCCAGCGCGGCGACATGTACATCCAGGCGGTGGTGGAGACCCCGGTGAACCTGACCAAGCGCCAGCAGGAACTGCTGCGCGAGTTCGAGGGCGCCGCCAAGGAAGGGTCGAACCCGCAGTCGGAGGGCTTCTTCGCCAAGGTGAAGGAGCTTTGGGAAGACCTGAAGGACTGATCGGCCAGCAACCGCGGATCCGTTGGACGGGCGGCGTGTCGGTGACGCGCCGCCCGTTACTTTTTGTCGCATGGTGGGAGCTTTCCGTGCTTTCGGAAGGCTGAAACGCCATTTCCACGCAAAAGCCGTTGAAGGGATGGTCATGCGCGTGTAATCACCCATCATGGCTAACTCTTCGGCGACATGCCCGGCTCAAGCCGGGGGCAGGCGGCTGCATGCGGGTTGACAGGCTCCTCGCTGCCCTGTTCGACGCCTTCGTCCGGGGCGACGAACTGCCCACGCTGATCCATCCGGTCAACCACACGCCCATCCTACAGCGGCGGCGCGCCGCGATGATCCAGTCGCGCGTGCGGATGGTGGCGCTGATCTTCGGCATCCTGACCCCGCTGTGGATCGCCATCGACGTCACCGTCTTCGAATGGTCGCTGGCCATCTGGCTGATCGTGCTTCGCCTGAGCGCCAGCGCCGCCTTCCTGGCGCTCGCCTTCGACCGCCGGTCGTGCGAGGACATGACCTGCGCCTGGTGGCGGCTGACGGCACTGCTGGCGATCCCGACGCTGTTCTTCGCCATCTCGCACCCGCTGCTCTACAACCAGGGTGTCGACGATCTGCGCATCGCCGTCAGCGCCGGCTACGGTTATCTGCCCTTCGTGATGGTGGCGGGTCTCAGCGTCTTTCCGCTGACCGCGTTGGAAGGCGCCCTGTTCGCCGCTCCGATGCTGGGCGCCCATCTGGCCGCCGGCTTCTATGGGTCGCTGGTGATGCCGTTCCCGTCCTACATCAGCGCGCTGTGGTTGCTGGCGCTGATCGCGGTGGTGGCGACGCTGGCGGCGATCAGCCAGCTGCATTTCATGGTCGCCCTGCTGGAGCAGGCGGCTCACGACGCGCTGACCGGCGCCTTTTCCCGCCGCATCGGCGAGGAGTTGCTGAAACTCCAGGTCGCCCATGCCGAGCGGGCGTCGCAGCCCTTGACGGCGATCTTCGTCGACCTGGACGATTTCAAGGCGGTCAACGACCGCTTCGGGCACGAGGAGGGCGACCGGGTCCTGCGCCATGCCGCCAACACCATCCGCAGCCTGCTGCGCCAGTCCGACGCGCTGGTTCGCTGGGGCGGGGAGGAATTCCTGATCATCATGCCCGACACCCCGATAGACGGCGCGATGATCGCGGTGGAGCGGATGCGCCGCGCCGGTTTCGGCAAGCGGCCGGACGGCAGCCTGCAGACCGCCAGCATCGGCATCGCCGAGCAGGCCACCGACCACCCCGCCGATTGGGAAGCCCTGGTGGAGTTGGCCGACCAGCGCATGTACCGCGCCAAGCAGGACGGCAAGAACCGGGTGATCGGACCGGGCGACGGCATCGTTCCGAACACCGACTCCCATCCCTGGGACGAGATCCTGGCCTAAGCGGCATCGAGCGGGTATTCGCGCAGAGCCTCGTACACCGCACCGCCGTTGCCGAGGTGGCTGCGGTAGAGCGTGACATGCTCCACCGGCATCGGGCCGACGCGGAACAGGCCGCGGTCTGACAGGAAGCGGCCGATGCGGTCGGCAGGCGCGTCCTTCAGCCGGGCCAGCGTGACGTGGGGGGAGAATTTCCGCTCTTCCGCCGGCAGGCCGCAGCGGACGAGCGCGGATTCGACCTTGGCCTGCAGATGGGCCAGCGCCTCGCTGCGCTCCACCCCCGCCCACAGAATTCGCGCCCGGCGCGCGCTGCCGAACACGCCGACCCCGTCAAGGGTAAGCGGAAAGGCCGGCGCCCGGACGTCCGCCAGCGCGGCGTCGATGTCCATCGCCTGATCTTCCGGCACCTCGCCGATGAAGCGCAGGGTCAGGTGCAGGTTTTCCGGCTCGGTCCAGCGCGCACCAGGCACCCCGCCGGCCAGCCCGGCCAACCGCTGGCGAACCTCCTCCGTCAGGTCGAGGGCGACGAACAGGCGGAGCATGGGGCACCTCCATTGATCGGCGGAGCTAGACCCCCACCTAACCTCCCCCGCTCTCAGCGGACCTACGGTCCGCCTGCCGCGTCAGCACAAAGCAAAGCTTTGTGCGAGAGCTGGGCGGGGGAGGGACTGCCGCTGAACGCCGACAAAGCTCCAATTCCCTCCCCTGCGAAGCGGGGGAGGGTCAGGGTGGGGGCAACCGCAGCCGGCGCTTTACGGACACGGATCCGGCATGCGGTTGTGCACGGCATCGATCTCCGCCATCACCTCCGGCGACAGGGTCACGTCGATGGAGTCGATGTTGGAGATCAGCGTCTCCATCGTCGTCGCCCCGATCAGGGACGAGGTGACGAAGGGTTGCTGCACCGTGAAGGCAATGGCCATCTGGTTGGGTGCCAGGCCGTGGCGGCGGGCGATGTCCAGATAGGCCTCCGTCGCCGCGTCGGCGTTGACCGTGGTGTAGCGCGACGGCCGGTGGTCGAGCGCGCGGCGGCTGCCCGGCGGGATGGCGCCGTTCAGGTATTTGCCGGTCAGCGTACCGGCGGCCAGCGGCGAGTAGGCGAGCAGCCCGACATCCTCGCGCAGGGCCATCTCCGACAGCCCGTTCTCGAAGGTCCGGTTCAGCAAATTGTAGGCGTTCTGGATCGAGGCGACGCGCGGCAAGCCCGCCACCTCGGCGGCGTGCAGGTGGCGCATCACGCCCCATGGGCTCTCGTTCGACAGACCGACATGGCGGATTTTGCCCGCCTGGATCAGTTCCGCCAGAGCCGCCAGCGTCTCCTCGATCGGCACGCCGTCATGCTGCGGCTTGTGCTGGTAGGTGCGGACGCCGAAGCGGTTGGTGACGCGGTCGGGCCAGTGAATCTGGTAGAGGTCGATGTAGTCGGTCTTCAGCCGCGACAGGCTGGCCTCCACCGCCGCGAAGAGGTTGGCGCGGTCCAACCGGGACTTGCCATCGCGCACCCAGCCGAAGCCACCGGCCGGCGCGCCGATGATCTTGCTGGCGAGGATCACCCGGTCGCGCTTGCCGCGCGACTGGAACCAGCTGCCGATCACCTCCTCCGTCTTGCCGTAGGTATCGGCTGTGGGCGGGATCGCGTACATCTCCGCCGTGTCCCAGAAATTGATGCCGCGGTCGAGCGCGGCGTCCATCTGGGCATGGCCTTCGGCCTCAGTGTTCTGGCGGCCCCAGGTCATGGTGCCCAGGCCGATGGCGCTGACCGACAGGCCGGTGCGGCCAAGCGGACGATACTGCATCCGGAACGTTCCTTATTCGAAATGATCTTTACAGAAACAGCGTCAGCACGCCGGTATAGCCATAGAGCCGGTTGTGCGACACTTCGCCCGACGCGAAGAAACCCGTCAGCGGGATGTCGCCGAAGGTCTCGCGGATCATCGACAGCTCGGCATTGGCGGCGCCGAACAGGCCGGGACCGCGGGCGATGCAACTGACATACACCGCTCCCTTCGGCGTCGCCTTCACCCGTTTCTTGAGGCTGTCCAGCATCCGGCGCATGTCGGCGGCGGCGGTCTCATGATCGCGGCGGGTGAACATCACCGGCTGGCCGGTCGTCACCCGTTCGGCGATGGAGATCCAGCCGGCGCGAGGGTCGATGGCGATCAGGTCGCGGACCAGATAGTCCTGGGTGTCGGACCCGGCAATGGGCAGCCCGGCGCAGATCAGCCCGGACACCTGCCGCAGGTCGGCGGCAAGCTCCGGACCGATGTCCTCCTTGAAGACGTCCAGCGCCGGACGGCCGTCGATCTCCAGGATCACGTTGTCGTCGCTGGCGGTGACGGTGCGGGTCGGCCCGATGGGGCGGCAGCCCTGGGTCAGGGCGGTGGCGACCGGCAGGTTGGGCGCGAACAGCACGCCCGACACGCCGCCGTCGGCGACCGGATCGGCGTCCTCGGCCCCGGCGGCGATCTGCGGAAACTCCCCGCGCGAGGCGGTCAGGCCGCCGACCAGGAAGACGCCGGCCTCCTCTGACAGGCGAGACACCAGCCCGGCCATGTCGGCATGGTGCGGATCGACATGGACCAGCGCCAGCGCCGCGCCATGCTTGTCCAGCCAGCCGCCGGCACTGTGGTGCAGGGGCTCCAGCCCGTCGGTCAGGGTGGGGAACAGGCGGAAGCTGTCCTCCGGCAGGCGGGCGGCCATGATCGCCAGCCCCGGCTCGTCGAACAGGGCGTCACCGTTCGCCATCACGCCGATGCCGGCGGTGCCCACCCAATGGCGGATGCCGGTGATGCCGCGCAGCAGGGTGACGATGCTGGTCGCATGCTCCGCCAGCCCGTCGGTCAGGTAGAGGAAGCCCAGGTTGCAGCCGGCGACCGGCCCCAGCTTGTCCAGGCAGGCCTTGACCGTCGGTCCCCACTCCGCCCCGGCGGCGCAGGCGGCGTGAAAGCGGGTGTCGCTGTCCAGGGTAACGGTCATGATGGGTCAGCCTCCGGGTTTTTCGGTAGTCTTCTGGATCTGCGGCAGACTGTCGAGCAGGGCGGTGACGGACGGCAGGATGCGCTCCACGATCGTCGCCACGCCCTGGGCATTGGGATGCAGCCCGTCCTGCTGGATCAGCGACCGTTCCAGCGCCACCCCGTCGAGGAAGAAGGGGTAGAGCGGCAGGTCATAGCTCTTCGCAAGGTCGGGATAGATGGCGTTGAACTTGTCGGTATAGGGCTTTCCCAGGCTGGGAGAGGCGTACATGCCGGCCAGCAGGGTCGGAATCCTGCGATCCTTCAGCGTCTTCAGGATGACGTCGAGGTTGTCCTTCGCCTGTGCGGGATCGAGCCCGCGCAGCATGTCGTTGGCGCCCAACTCCACGATGGCGGCGTCGGGCTTGTCGGCCAGCGCCCAGTCCAGCCGCGCCCGGCCGCCGGCGGTGGTGTCGCCCGACACGCCGGCATTGATGACGGTGACGCTGTATCCCTTGTCGGCCAGCGCCTTTTCCAGCTGGCGGGTGAAGCCCTGCGGTTCCGGCAGGCCGTAGCCGGCGGTCAGGCTGTCGCCCAGCGCCAGCAGCTTCACCGGCTGCGCGGCGTCAGCGCGGGTCGGAACGGTCATCGATACCCCTGACGCAAAAACGAAGGCGAGCGCGGCGCCGATGGCGCCCATGTTGAAAGCCCGGCGGGTCGAGCCATATGGCGATGGTCCGTTCCGCTTGTGCGAGAGTCGCATGTCCAAAGTCCAATCCTCTGCAACGTCGTCCACTTCCATCGCCCGACCCATCCATGATTCCATCGTGGAACTCGACGACGTCCACTTGAGATTGGACAGCGGTGCCGGGCCCGTCAACATCCTGCGGGGCGTGAATCTTCAGGTGGATGCCGGGGAGCGGGTCGGCGTCGTCGGCCCCAGCGGCTCCGGCAAGTCGACCATGATGATGGTGATGGCCGGCCTGGAGCGCCCCAGCGGCGGCACCATCCGCGTTGCCGGACAGGAGCTGAACCGGCTGGACGAGGACGGCTTGGCGCGCTTCCGCCGCCAGCATGTGGGGATTGTCTTCCAGGCTTTCCATCTGGTGCCGACCATGACGGCGCTGGAGAATGTCGCCATCCCGCTGGAGTTCGCCGGGGTCGCCGACGCCTTCGACCGCGCCCGCATCGGGCTGGAGCAGGTGGGCCTGGGCCACCGCATCCACCATTACCCCGGCCAGCTTTCGGGCGGCGAGCAGCAGCGCACGGCGCTCGCCCGCGCCTTCGTGACCGAGCCGTCGCTGCTTCTGGCCGACGAGCCGACCGGCAACCTCGACATCGACACCGGCGCCACCATCGTGAAGCTGCTGTTCGATCTGGCCGAACGACGCGGCACGACGCTGGTGCTGATCACCCACGACCCGAGCCTCGCCGCCCGCTGCGACCGGACGGTCCGGCTGGCCGACGGCCGCATCGCCGACGACGGGCAGGCGGCACGGCGCGCAAGGCTGCAGGCGGCGGGGGAGTGAGGGGGATGGAAAGAACGTTTGCGGTGGGTTCTCCCTCTCCCCCCCGAGGAGAGGGTCGGGGTGAGGGGGGGGCACGGCGTGGCGTAGCCTGGTACGCGACACCCTCGTCACAGACACACTCCTCGCCATGCATCCTCTTCACCCTAACCCTCTCCCCGGGGGGGAGAGGGGATAGGCGCGGGCGCGGGGGGAGGGCAACGCGATGACCAACCTCACCCTCGCCCTCCGCCTTGCCCGGCGGGAGCTGCGCACCGGACTGAAGGGCTTCTGGGTCTTCCTCGCCTGCCTTGCCCTCGGCGTCGCCGCCATCGCCGCGGTGCAGTCGGTGTCGAGCGGCTTGCTCGACGGGCTGGCCAATGACGGGCGCTCCATCCTCGGCGGCGACATCGCGTTGCGGCAACTCTACAGCCCGCCGGCCGACGAGCAGATGGCGGCGCTGACCGCCGGCGGCCGGGTCTCGACCTCTGCCGAGATGCGGGCGATGGCCCGTGCCGACGACGACGTCCGCTCTTCGCTGGTCGAGTTGAAGGCGGTCGACGACGTCTACCCGCTCTACGGCACAGTCACCCTGGTGGGCGGCGGCGACCTGCGGGACGCGCTGGCGCAGAAGGATGGCCGCTGGGGTGCGGTGATCGAGGCGAGCCTCGTCGACCGGCTGGGCGTGAAGACCGGCGACACCATCCATGTCGGCGAGGGCGCCTATCGCGTCGCCGCCGTGCTGGACCGCGAGCCGGACCGCGCCTCCTCCAACGCCTTCTCGCTGGGGCCGCGCCTGATGGTGGCGCTGCCGTCGCTGTCGGGCACCGGGTTGCTGCAACCCGGCAGTCTCACCTGGTGGAGCGCCAAGGTGGCGCTGCCGCCGGAAACCGACCTGAAGGCGTGGCAGGAGAACCTGCGCACCCGCTTTCCCGACGCGCCCTGGCGGATGCGCGACTACACCAACGCCTCGCCGCAGATCGAGCGCTTCATCGACCGCATGACGCTGTTCCTGACGCTGGTCGGGCTGACGGCGCTGCTGGTCGGCGGCGTCGGGGTGGGCAATGCGGTGCGCAGCCATCTGGACTCACGCGCCCGCACCATCGCCATGATGAAGTGCATCGGCGCGCCGGGCGCGCTGGTGTTCCAGCTCTATCTGGCGCAGATCCTGGCGCTGGCCCTGCTGGGCATCGTCATCGGGCTGGCGCTGGGCGCCGTTGCGCCGCTGGCGCTGGGACGGCTTCTCGACGGCGTGCTGCCGGTGTCCGCCCAGATCGGCGTCTATCCCGGTGCATTGGCGCTGGCCGCCCTCTATGGCGTGCTGACGGCGCTGACCTTCTCGCTCTGGCCGCTCGGCCGGGCGCGGGAAGTGCCGGCCGGCGCCCTGTTCCGCGACGTGATCGCCCCGGCCGCCGGCCGGCCGCGCATGCCCTACACGCTGGCGATGATCGCGTCGGCGGTCGCGCTCGCCGGACTGGCGGTGCTGACCGCCCATAACAAGATCTTCGCCCTGTGGTTCGTCGGCGGCTCCATCGCCACCTTCATCGCCTTCCGCGCCGCGGCGGCGCTGGTCACCTGGGGCGCGAAACGCGTGGGCCGTGTCCGTCGTCCGGGATTGCGGCTGGCGCTCGCCAACCTGCACCGGCCGGGCAACCCTACGGCGGCGGTGGTGCTGTCGCTCGGGCTCGGCCTGACGGTGCTGGTCGCCATCGCGCTGATCCAGGGCAATTTCTCCCGCCGGGTGTCGGAGACGATCCCGCAGGACGCCCCCAGCTTCTTCTTCGTCGACATCCAGCGCGACCAGTTCGATCCCTTGCGCGACCTCGTCACCGGCATCCCCGGCACCAGCGCCTTCGAGGCGGTGCCGAGCCTACGCGGCCGGATCGAGCGGGTGAACGGACAGGACGCCGAAAAGGCGCTGGTCAACCCGGAGCAGGCCTGGATCCTGGCCGGCGACCGCGGCATCACCTATTCGGCGACGTTGCCGAAGCATTCCACCGTCACCGCCGGTAGCTGGTGGGCGGCCGACTATGCCGGCCCGCCGCTGATCTCCATCCACCAGAGTGTCGCCGAGGCTTTCGGCATCGGCCCCGGCGCCACGCTGTCGATCAACATCCTGGGCCGCAGCATCGAGGCCACGGTCGCCAACATCCGCGCCGCCGATTTCAGCAGCATGGCGATCAATTTCACCATGGTCTTCGCCCCCGGCACGCTGGAAGGCGCACCGCAGACCTGGGTCGCCACGGTCCGCGCCACGCCGGATGCCGAAACGCAGGTGCAGCGCGCCGTACTGCAGCGCTTCCCCAACATCACCATGGTGCGGATCAAGGACGCGCTCGATACGGTGTCGGAGATGCTGGGCCATATCGGCACCGCGGTGCGCATCGTCGCCGGCATCACGCTCGCCGCCGGCACGCTGGTGCTGGCCGGGGCGGTGGCAGCCGGCCATCGCCGCCGGGTCTACGACGCGGTGGTGCTGAAGGTGCTGGGGGCGACGCGCGGCGACGTACTGCGCGCCTTCCTGCTGGAATACGGGTTGCTGGGCCTGCTGACCGCGGTCATCGCCGGCGGCATCGGCACGCTGACCGCCTGGGCGGTGCTGCGCTTCCTGATGCATTGGGAGTGGAGTTTCCTGCCGTCGGCGGTGGTCACCACGGCCTTGCTCAGCACGGCGATCACGCTCGCTTTCGGGTTCTATGGTACTTGGCGGGCATTGGGGCAACCGTCCGCGCCATTGCTTCGCAACGAGTGATTCCCTCGGCAGAAAGCGGTAGCAAAAACGAAACGTGAAAGCTTTTTCATCTTGGAGAACCGCTGCCGATTCCTATTGAACCGATTTGCGGACTCGCCAATATGTCATGGCGACGGGATCACCCTATTCCACCGAGGAAACCAACATGGCAGACCCGACCTATAACCGCTTCGCGACCGCAGGCCGCGCGACAGATCGGGGATACTTCGACGAAGGCCTGCGCCAGCACATGCTGCGCGTGTACAACTACATGGGCGCCGGCCTTATTCTGACGGGCCTGGTCGCCGCACTGGTGTCGTCCAGCCCGGCCATGATGGCGGCCATCTTCGGCACTCCGCTGAAGTGGGTGGTGATGCTGGCCCCGCTGGCGTTCGTCATGGTGCTGTCCTTCGGCATCCAGCGCCTGTCCTTCGCATCGGCACAGATGATCTTCTGGGCTTACTGCGGCGCGATGGGCCTGTCGATGTCGGCCATCTTCCTGGTCTTCACCGGGGCGTCGATCGCGCTGACCTTCTTCGTCACCGCCGCGACCTTCCTGGCGATGAGCCTGTACGGCTACACCACGAAGGCCGACCTGTCGAAGATGGGCTCGTTCCTGATGATGGGCGTCATCGGCCTGGTCATCGCCGGCTTGGCGAACATCTTCTTCCAGTCGCCGGCCCTGCACTTCGCGATCTCCGCGATCGGCGTGCTGATCTTCACCGGCCTGACCGCCTACGACACCCAGTCGATCAAGGAAAGCTACGCCGAGGGCTACGATCACGAGAGCACCGGCAAGCTGGCCCTGATGGGCGCCCTGACGCTCTACCTGGACTTCATCAACCTGTTCCAGTTCCTGCTGCAGTTCCTGGGCCAGCGCAACAACGACTGAGCCTGAAGACGCCTGATCGGACAAGCATCAGCCGCCCGGAAGCACCCGCTTCCGGGCGGTTTTCTTTTGCGTCCATTCAGGACTCCATCGTCACCGCATCGCCGAGCCTGAGGCCGAGCATGCGGTCGGCCCGCCCGCGGTTGACGGCGATCTCTGCCAGCCCGTTGGAGTTCCCGTACCACAGCGGCTCCCCCGGCCCGACCGCGCCGAAGGTGCGGGCATGGACGATGCGGGTGCCGGCGGCGCTCAGCACCGCATCGGCGGGCAGGGCGGATGCCCGCATGCCCGTCATGGCGTTGCCATAGACATCGACATAGACGATGCGCGCCAGTTCGTCGGGCCAGTCGGGACGGTCGATGGCGGCACGGGGGAGCGGGCTGCGCTCAACCGGCCGGCCTGTGGCGAGGCTGGCGGCGACGGGGGCGAACAGGTCGCGGCCGTGGAAGCTGGCGGACAGCCGGTCCGGAATCCAGTCGATGGTCCAGGCGTTTAACGACGTTGCGCGGCGGGCGGTCAGGGCGAACAGGCCGTTGTCGGGGCCGACGAACCAGCGCCCATCGGCCTCCACCATCACCGGCCGCCGGTCGGTGCCGACACCCGGATCGACGACGCAGAGAAAGACGCTGCCGGTGGGAAAGGCCGCGGCGTAGGCCGCCAAAAGGTAGGCCGACAGCTGTGGGTCGAAGGCGGGAGCGTCGGCGAACAGGTCGATGACGGGGACGGTTGGCGCCTGCTGCGCCAGCACCGCCTTCATCTGGCCGGTGTAGGGGCCGGAGAGGCCGAAGTCGGTGAAGAGCAGGATCATGGGGGAAGTGTAGCGCTGCCGGGCGGGGTATGTCAGGGGGGACGTTGGACCCCCACCTAACCTCCCCCGCTGGGCGGGGGAGGGACTGCCGTCGCCCACCCGCACAAGCACTCATCTTCTCCCCGCCCAGCGGGGGAGGATCAAGGTTGGGGTATAACTTTCCCTCACACCGACTTCGTATCCAGCGCATACCCCGCCGACCGGACAGTGCGGATCAGGTCCAGCTCGTCCACCTCGTTCATCGCCTTGCGCAGGCGGCGGATGTGTACGTCGACCGTACGCGGCTCGACGTACACATCATGGCCCCACACCAGATCGAGCAGCTGTTCGCGCGAGAAGACGCGGCCGGGATGCTGCATGAAGTGGCGCAGCAGGCGGAATTCGGTCGGGCCGAGATGTACGTCCCGGCCGTTGCGACGTACGCGGTGGGCGGCCAGATCCATCGTCACGTCGGCGAAGGTCAGCACCTCGTCCGTCATGCCGGGCGACGCACGGCGCAGCACCGCGCGCATGCGCGCCACCAGCTCGGTTGGGGAGAAGGGCTTGGTGATGTAGTCGTCGGCACCGGAATTCAGGCCGCGCACCCGGTCGCCTTCCTCGCCGCGGGCGGTCAGCATGATGATCGGGATGTCGCGGGTCTTGGCGTTGCGGCGCAGCTGGCGGCAGACCTCCAGCCCGCTCATCAACGGCAGCATCCAGTCGAGCAGCACGATGTGCGGCGTCTGTTCGCCGGCGGCCAGCAGAGCCTCCTCGCCGTCGCTGGCGGTGGCGACGCGGAAGCCTTCCTTTTCCAGGTTGTACTTCAACAGCGTCAGAATGTCGGCCTCGTCCTCGACGACCAGGACGAGCGGCTTCAGGGCCGCGTTCATGGAGGCTCCGTTCACAGCGCGCGTCTCGACGTTAACCGGCATGGGACAGCCTTTTCAACAAAGGAGGGAAGGGGCGCAAAAATCAGGCAGGGCTCAAGGGCGGGGCTCGGGGCAGGGCTCTCAGCCGTATCGGCCGGTGATGTAGCCCTGGGTGCGCTCGTCGCGCGGGTTGGTGAAGATTTCCTCGGTGTCGTCGCACTCCACCATCTCGCCGAGATGGAAGAAGGCGGTGCGCTGCGACACGCGGGCGGCCTGCTGCATGTTGTGGGTGACGATGACGATGGTGTAGTTGGCCCGCAGCTCGTCGATCAGCTCCTCGATATGGGCGGTCGCGATGGGGTCGAGCGCCGAGCAGGGCTCGTCCATCAGGATCACCTCGGGGCTGACGGCAATAGCGCGGGCGATGCACAGCCGCTGCTGCTGGCCACCGGACAGGCTGGTGCCGGGCTCGCGCAGGCGGTCCTTCACCTCGCCCCACAGGCCGGCGCGCTTGAGGGAGGTTTGCACCACCTCGTCCAGTTCGTCGCGGCCGGAAGCGAGGCCGTGGATGCGCGGGCCATAGGCGATGTTGTCGTAGATCGATTTCGGAAACGGGTTCGGCTTCTGGAACACCATGCCGACGCGGGCGCGCAGCTGCACCGCATCAACGGCCTTGCCGTAGACATCCTCGCCGTCCAGCGCGATCCGTCCCTCGACCCGGCAGCCCTCGACGGTGTCGTTCATCCGGTTCAGGCAGCGGAGGAAGGTCGACTTGCCGCAGCCGGACGGGCCGATCAGCGCCAGCACCCGGTTCTCGTGGATGTCGAGGTCGATGCCCTTCAGCGCTTGCTTGGCACCGTAGAACACCTTCACCCCACGGGTGGTCATCTTGGCCGGCAGGTCGGCGCCGGAACGCTGCCCAGGGTGTTGACCGGGGCGCTGGTCGCCGCGAGGCCGCAGCTTCAGCTGGCCCGGAATGCCGCTCGGGATGCCGCTTGTAATGCTCATGGGGCGCTCACCACCGTCTCTCGAAAATCTTGCGCAGGATCACGGCCGTCCCGTTCAGCAGGATCAGGACGCCGAGCAGGATCAGGATCGCCGCCGAGGTGCGTTCGGTGAAGGCACGCTCCGGGCTGTCGGCCCACATGTAGATCTGAACGGGCAGCACCGTGGCGCTGTCGGTCAGCCCGTGGGGCACGTCGACGATGAAGGCGACCATGCCGATCATCAGCAGAGGCGCCGTCTCGCCCAGCGCGCGGGCCATGCCGATGATGGTGCCGGTGAGGATGCCGGGCATCGCCAGCGGCAGCACATGGTGCAGAACCGTCTGCAGGGGCGAGGCGCCGATGCCCAGCGCCGCCTCGCGGATCGACGGCGGCACCGCCTTCAGCGCGACGCGGGCCGAGATGATGATGACCGGCAGCGTCATCAGCGCCATCACCAGCCCGCCGACCAGCGGGGCGGAGCGCGGCATGCCGAAGAAGCCCAGGAACACGGCGAGACCCAGCAGGCCGAAGATGATCGACGGCACCGCGGCGAGGTTGTTGATGTTCACCTCGATCAGATCGGTCCAGCGGTTCTTCGGCGCGAATTCCTCCAGATAGACCGCGGCGGATATTCCGACCGGCACCGACAGCGCCATGGTCACCAGGAGAGTCAGCAGCGAACCGACGACGGCGCCGCCGATGCCGGCCTGTTCCGGTTCGCGGCTGTCTCCGGCGGTGAACAGGGTGGTGTTGAAGCCCTGCGCCAACGTGCCGGAGGCCAGCAGCGCGTCGGCCGCGGCGATCTTGGCGTCGCTGAGGCCGCGCTCGCTCTCCGGCAGGTCGCGGCGGTAGCGGCCCTTCACCAGCTGGTCGATCTCGTCGTCGGCGCGCACCCAGACGGTCAGAGTGGTGCCGACCAGCGCCGGGTTCTTGGCGACCATCGCCTCCAGCTCGTAGGGCGCGCCCGACGACAGCAGGTCGTTCAGCACGCGTTTGCCGGCGCGGTCGGTCACTTGCGGGAATTGGGCATGGAGCGCCCGGCGCAGCAGGGGGGTGTAGTTGCGCTCGGCGACCTCGGCCGGGTCCAGCGTCACCTCCAGCCTGATCCGCGCCTCCCAGAAGGCGGTGCTGCCCTTGGCGACGATCGAGCCCAGCAGAACCACCAGCATCAGCGCCGCCAGCGCCACTGCCGCCGCGCCGGCCAACCGGAAGCGGCGTTCGGCGGCATGGCGGGCGCGCAGGCGGCGGGCGAAGGCCTCGCTCCTGACGCGCGACTTCGCCGGAGTGTTGGAGCCGGGGGAGGAGGCAGGGGAGGGCGTCACGGCCGACACGTCCTGCTCGACGAGGTCAGTCATATTTTTCCCGATAGGTCCGGACCACCCGCAGGGCGACCATGTTGAGGCAGAGCGTGACGAGGAACAGCACGAGGCCGAGGCCGAAGGCCGACAGCGTCTTCGGGCTGTCGAACTCCTGGTCGCCGACCAGCAGCGTGGCGATCTGGGTGGTGACGGTGGTCACCGCCTGCAGCGGGTTGGCGGTCATGTTGGCGGTCAGGCCCGACGCCATGGTGACGATCATCGTCTCGCCGATGGCGCGGCTGACCGCCAGCATCACCGCGGCGACGATGCCCGGCAGCGCCGCCGGCAGAACGACTTGCTTGATCGTCTCCGACTTGGTGGCGCCCAGGCCGTAGGAGCCGTCGCGCAAGCTCTGCGGCACCGCGTTGATGACGTCGTCGGACAGCGAGCTGACGAAGGGGATGATCATCACCCCCATGACGATGCCGGCCGCCAGCGCCGATTCCGAACTGACGTCCAGCCCCAGCGCCTCGCCCACCGAGCGGACGAAGGGCGCCATGGTCAGCGCGGCGAAGAAGCCATAGACCACGGTCGGGATGCCGGCCAGAATCTCCAGAGCCGGCTTCAGCCAGGTGCGCACACCGCGCCCGGCATATTCAGACATGTAGATCGCCGCCATCAGCCCGACCGGCACCGCCACCAGCATGGCGATGACCGTGATCAACAGCGTGCCGGCGAACAGCGGGATCGCCCCGAAGGACCCGCTGGAGCCGACCTGATCGGCCCGCATCGCCATCTGCGGGCTCCAATGGGTGCCGAACAGGAAGTCGAGCGGCGAGACGACGGTGAAGAAGCGCAGCGCCTCGAACAGCAGCGACAGGACGATGCCGACCGTGGTCAGAATGGCGACCATCGAGCAGACGATCAGCGCCACCCGCACCACCCGCTCCACCACCGGGCGGGCGCGCAGGTCCGGGCCGATGCGGTGGCGGCCCCAGGCGAGGCCGGCGACCGCCAGGCTGGCGCCGACGGCCAGCAGGCTCCAGTCGGCAAGCTCGCGCAGCTCGGCATAGCGTCGGGCGGCATCCTGCACCAAGGGGTCGGGCTCGCGCCCGGTGGCGATGCCGCGGGCGAGGTTGAGGATGTCCGCCTTCAGCAGGGCGACCGACTGGCCGTCGCCGGTGGTCAGCCGCTCCGGCAGGGAGGACAGGACCAGCTGCATGGCCAGCCAGCCTTCCGACGCGGTCCAGGCCACGAACAGCAGCAACGCCGGCAGCCCGGCCCACAGCGCGACATAGACGCCGTGGTAGGAGGGGACCGAATGCAGTTCCGCCACCCGCCCGCCGACGGACGCCGCTGCCCGCGACCGGCCGGTCATGAAACCGATTACGGTGAGCAGGGCCAGGATCAGGGCGAGAAGGGTCAGCTGCATGCGGGATGCCCGGAGGGAGAATGGGTGGTCAGAACTGCAGCGGCGTCAGGCCGACCGCCTGGGTGCGGGCGGCGTCGCGCAGGGCCTTCGGCTCCGGGATCAGGCCCTTGTCGACCAGATAGCCGTCCTCGCCCACCGCGCGTTCGGAGGTGTATTCGCCGATGAATTCGCGGATGCCCGGGATGACGCCGGCATGGGCGGTCTTGACATAGATGTAGAGCGGACGCGCCAGCTCGTACTGACCGGCCGCCACCGTCTCCGCCGTCAGTTCCACCCCGTCCATCTTCGCCGCGCGCAGCGTGTCGCGGTTCTGGTCGAGATAGCTGTAGCCGAAGACGCCAAAGGCGTTGGGGTTGGCGGTCAGCTTCTGGACGATCAGGTTGTCGTTCTCGCCGGCTTCGACATAGGCGCCGTCCTCGCGGATGGTCATGCAGGCACGCTCGCGCGCCTTCTCGTCGGGGACCGCCTTGGCGACCTCGCCCACCTTCTTGCAGCCCTCCAGCATCGCCAGCTCGTTGAAGGTGTCGCGGGTACCGGAGGTGGGGGGCGGGCCCAGCACCTCGATCGTCGCCTTGGGCAGCGTCGGGTCGATGTCCGACCACAGCTTGTACGGGTTGGCGACCAGGGCGCCGTTCACCGGCACCTCCTTTGCCAGCGCCTTCCACAGCACGACGGTCGACAGCGACACCGGCGCCGCCTTCTTGGACGAGGCCAGCGCGATGCCGTCATAGCCGATCTTCAGCTCGGTGATCGTGGTGACGCCATTGGCGGCGCACTGGTCGACCTCCGACTTCTTGATGCGGCGCGAGGCGTTGGCGATGTCGGGATGGGCCGGGCCGACGCCGGCACAGAACAGCTTCAGCCCGCCGCCGGTACCGGTGGACTCGATCACCGGCGTCTTGAACTTGCCGGTCTTGCCGAAGGCTTCGGCCACCGCGGTGGTGAAGGGAAAGACCGTGGAGGAGCCGACCGCGCGGATCTGGTCGCGCGACTGCGCCGAAGCGGGGGTGGCGGCGAGGGCGAGGACAAAGCCCAATCCCAGGCCCAGGGCGGTCGCTGCGAAGACATGGGTCCGGGTGGTCACGGGTGCCCTCCTTGGAGAAACGGAGACTGGTCCATCGGAATGGCGCGGACCATAGACCCGGAGGGCGACCGATTGATTGCGTTTTTATGACACTTTCATGACACGGTCACAGAACGGCTCTTCCCCTCTCACCCCCCACCAAATCCCCTCTCCCCCCTGGGGAGAGGGTTAGGGTGAGGGGGACGCGCGGTGGGAGCTTTGGGAACGATACGCAACGCTTCCCCCTCACCCCGCCCCTCTCCCCAGGGGGGAGAGGGAGATTGTGAAGAGGGAGAAGAAGGCTCGGCCGGCAGATAGACCGTGAAGGCGCTGCCCACCCCCACCTCGCTTTCGATGGTCAGGCGTCCACGATGGCGGTTCAGGATGTGCTTGACGATGGCGAGCCCCAGCCCGGTGCCGCCCATGGCGCGGGACCGCGCGGCATCGACGCGGTAGAAGCGTTCCGTCAGGCGGGGCAGGTGGGTGCGGGCGATGCCGTCGCCATGGTCGCGCACCGACACCGACACCATGGATGTGCCGCTGCGCACCACGCGCTTGTCCTTCGCCATGGCACCGGTGGGTGTAGGCAGCCCCGCAAAGCCCACCGCCATGCCGTCGGCGAGCGCCACGGTGACGGTCACGTCGGTGTCCTCGCGCGTGTATTTGATCGCGTTGCTGACCAGATTCTGGAAGACCTGGGTCAGCTGGTCCTCGTCGCCGACGACATAAGGCAGGGATTCCGGCGCTTCCAGCCGCAGGCGGATGCGGCGCTGGGCGGCCTTCAGCTCCAGCGCGGCGATGACGTTCTCCAGCTCCTCCACCACATCGACCCGGCCGTTGGGCGGCATATGCTCGTCCAGTTCGATGCGGGAGAGCGAGAGCAGGTCGTTGACAAGCCGAGTCATGCGGTTGGCCTGGTCGTGCATGATCGACAGGAAGCGGTCCTGCGCCTCCGGATCGTCGCGCGCCGGGCCGCGCAAAGTCTCGATGAAGCCCAGCAGCGAGGACAGTGGCGTGCGCAGTTCGTGGCTGGCATTGGCGATGAAGTCGGCGCGCATCTGCTCCGACCTGCGGGCGGCGGTGACGTCGTGCAGGGTCAGGATCGCCATGCGGGCGACGGTGGGTGGACGCGGCGCCGGATCCTCCTCGATCTCGCCATCCAGCAGAGAGGGGTCGGGTTCCGGCACCAGCCGCTGGAAAGGCTTCACCTGCGCCTCGAAGCTGCGCTCCACCGGCACCGGCAGCGTGAATTCGATGATGCGCGACGCACCGCCGCGCAGGACAGAATCCACCGCCTCCAGCACCGTCGGCGTGCGCAGGGAGGAGGCAAGGTCGCGGTCCACCACCTTGTCGCCGAACAGCTCCCGCGCGGTCTGGTTGGCCCGCACCACCTGCCGCTCCGCATCCATCAGCAGCAGCGGGGCGGGCAGGGCGTCGATCACCGCCTCGTCCGCGTCCAACTGCATCCGCACGCTTTCCACCCGGCGCAGGCCGACCCGATGCAGCCGGCCGATGGTCGCTGTCAGTGCCTTCTGTGCGGGCGACGTGCCGGCCGGAGCCAGCGGTTCGTCGGCCTCCGCCAGACGGGCGGCATAGTCGGTCATCGCATCGGCATCGCGCCGGTAGGTGCGCAGGACCAGCACCGCGCCCGCCAGCGCCAGCGCCGCCGCGACCAGCGCCAGCCCACCATGCAGCACCCCGACATGAACCGACCAGGCCAGCACGCCCAGCAGGGGCACAAGCATCAACAGGATCGCGGTCAGCAGCGGAGTGGGCGGCGACGCCTTCAGGCGCATGGGAACGGCACCGGATATGGGGGTGGATGGGCAGGCAGCGTGACGATCAGCCCTTCTACACCATCGTCGCGCATGCCGCGCGGCGGTCACAAAAGATTCATGGCCGGAACTGTGCGGTCCTTCGTTGACTCCAATTTCCTGGAACTTTATTCTATCATCATGGAGAACGCAAAAACCGACATCGACAGCCGCCTTGCCGCCCGCCTGCGTGCCTTGCGGGCGGACCGTGGACTGACCCTTGACGGATTGGCCGAACGGTCGGGCGTCAGCCGTTCCATGATCTCTCTGGTCGAACGGGGGGAAAGCAGCCCGACTGCTTCAGTCCTCGACCGGCTCGCCGCCGGGCTGGGCGTGACGCTGGCAGCCCTGTTCGCGGAAGCGGAGCGGGAAGATGCCAACCCCGTCGCCCGTCGCGCCGATCAGGTCGCCTGGACCGACCCCGCCACCGGCTATCGCCGCCGCAACCTGTCGCCGCCAGGCTTCCCGTCGCCTATCGAACTGGTGGAGGTGGAGCTGCCGCCGGGCACCCGAGTTTCCTATGACAGCGGGAACCGTGCCGCGACGGTGGAGCAGCAGGTCTACCTTCTGGACGGCACCATTGACCTGACGGTGGGGGAGGTGACGCACCGCCTGTCCACCGGCGACTGCCTCGCCATGCGGCTCGACCGGCCAACCGGCTTCCACAATCCGACGGACCGGACGGCGCGCTACGTCGTGGCGCTGACCACCGACGGACGCCCAGCCTTAAACGCCGTTAAACGCTGAAGGAGCATGTCTATGGACAGCGCTTGCGTGGACTCCGGACGAGTGAGGGAAGGAAGCGAAGCCGCCGCCGTGACGGTGCGCACGCTGTCGGGCCCGCAAGCCCATGCCGCCGTGCCGGGGCTGACCGATGTGCTGCTGGATTGTGTGGCGGGCGGCGCCTCGGTCAGCTTCATGGCACCGCTCGACCGCGCCACCGCCGAAGGCTTTTGGCGAAACGTGGCAATGGGAGTTGAGCAAGGCGACCGCATCCTGCTGGTGGCTGAGGACGGGGAGGACATGCTGGGCACCGTCCAGCTGGTGGTCAGCCAGCCGCCGAACCAGCCCCACCGCGCCGACCTGTCCAAGATGCTGGTCCATCGCCGCGCCCGCCGCCGTGGCGTCGGCGCCGTCCTGATGCAGGCCGCCGAGGATGCCGCCCGCGCCGCCGGCAAGTCGCTGCTGGTGCTCGACACCGCCTCGCCCGATGCCGAACGCCTGTACACCCGCGCCGGCTGGGTGAAGGTCGGCGTCATCCCGAACTACGCCCTGTGGCCGGAAGGCGGGTTCTGCGACACGATATACTTCTACAAGGCGTTGGGGTGATGGATGATTCTCCTTCTCCCCCCTGGGGAGAAGGTCGGGATGAGGGGGTTCGGCGTAGCCGAAATTAGTCCTGCCTATGCGTCCCCCTCACCCTAACCCTCTCCCCGCTATCGGCGGACCTATGGTCCGCCTGTCGCGTCAGCGCAAACGAAGTTTGCGCGAGAGCGGGGGAGAGGGGATTTTTAGAAAGAGCGCCTCAAATCACCACGGCAGCGAGTCATGCGCCGCCAGGGCTGCGGCGGTGACGATGTCGTTGACAGATGCGCCCATGCTGACGATCTGCGCCGGCTTGTCCAGGCCGATCAGCAGCGGGCCGATCATCTGGCCGCCGGCCATCTTGTTCAGCAGCTTGGCCGAGATGTTGGCCGAATGCAGGCCGGGCATGATCAGCACGTTGGCCGGTCCGGACAGCCTCGAGAACGGGTAGACCCGCTTCATCAGCTGGTAATCCAGCGCCACGTCGGCCGACATCTCGCCGTCATACTCGAAATCGACCCGGCGGCTGTCGAGGATCGACAGGGCCTCGCGCAACGGATCGGTGTTCGGGTGCGGCGTCTGGCCGAAGTTGGAGAAGGACAGCATCGCGATCCGCGGTTCGTGCCCCATCTGCCGGGCCTTGGCCGCGGCACCGATGGCAATGTCGGCCAGCGTCTTGCCGTCGGGGCGGACATGGACGGTGGTGTCGGCGATGAAGACGGTGCGGCTGCGGGTGATGAACAGGTGCAGGCCGAACACCGGCTCGCTCGCCTTTGGGTCGATGACCCTACGGAGTTCCTCGTACGCGACGCCGAAGCTGCGGGTCAGGCCGGTCACCATGGCGTGTGCATCGCCCTGCGCCACCATGCAGGCGGCGAAGACGTTGCGATCCTGGTTGACCATCCGCTGGCAGTCGCGCAGCAACGCACCCTTGCGCTGCAGGCGGCGGTAGAGATGGTCGGCATAGCGGCGGTTGGCATCCGACAGGCGGGCGTTGTGGATCTCGAACTGGACGTTGGGCTGGCCCATCGCCACCAGCTGTTCCCTGATCACCTCCTCGCGGCCGATCAGCACCGGCGTGCCATAGCCGTGGGCACGGAAGGCCATGGCGGCGCGGATCGTCCGCTCCTCCTCGCCCTCGGCGAAGACGACGCGGCGCGGGTTGGTCCGCACCTTCTCCAGGATCAGCTCCAGGCTGTCGGCGGTCGGATCCAGGCGGGTGCGCAGGCTGTGCTTGTAGCTGGTCAGGTCGAGGATCGGCTTGCGCGCCACGCCGCTTTCCATCGCCGCCTGGGCGACGGCGGCCGGGACGGTGACGATCAGGCGCGGATCGAAGGGCACCGGGATGATGTAGTCCGGACCATAGCGCAGCCGGCGCCCCGAATAGGCGGCATCGACCTCGTCCGGCACGTCCTCACGCGCCAGTGCCGCCAGCGCCTTGGCGGCGGCGACCTTCATCGCCTCGTTGATGGTGGTGGCGCGGACGTCCAGCGCGCCGCGGAACAGGTAGGGGAAGCCCAGGACGTTGTTGACCTGGTTCGGATAGTCGGAGCGGCCGGTCGCCACGATGGCGTCGCTGCGCACCGCCTTCACCTCTTCCGGCGTGATCTCCGGATCGGGGTTGGCGAGAGCGAAGATGATCGGCCTGGCGGCCATCGACTTCACCATCTCCGGCGTCATCGCCCCCTTGGCCGACAGGCCGACGAAGACGTCGGACCCGGCCACCGCCTCTTCCAGCGTGCGCTTGTCGGTATCGACGGCGAAGGACGACTTCCACTGGTTCATGCCGCTGGTGCGGCCGCGATAGACCACGCCCTTGGTGTCGCACAGGATGATGTTTTCACGTGAAACACCCATCGTGCAGAACAGCTCGGCGCAGGCGATGCCCGCCGCGCCGGCACCGTTCACCACCATCTTCACGTCTTCGATCTTGCGGCCGGTGATGTCGCAGGCGTTGATCAGGCCGGCGGCGGCGATGATCGCGGTGCCGTGCTGGTCGTCATGGAAGACCGGGATGTCCAGCAGTTCGCGCAGCCGCTCCTCGATGATGAAGCAGTCGGGCGCCTTGATGTCTTCCAGGTTGATGCCGCCGAAGCTGGGGCCGAGGAAGCGCACACAGTTGACAAACTCGTCTACGTCGCGGGTGTCGACCTCCAGGTCGATGCCGTCGACGTCGGCGAAGCGCTTGAACAGCACCGCCTTGCCTTCCATCACCGGCTTGCCGGCCAGCGCGCCCAGGTCGCCCAGCCCCAGCACCGCGGTGCCGTTGGAGATGATGGCGACGATGTTGCCCTTGGCCGTGTAGTCGTAGGCGAGCGACGGATCCTCGGCGATGCGGAGGCAGGGGACCGCCACGCCGGGCGAATAAGCCAGCGCCAGATCGCGTTGGGTGGTCAGCGGCTTGGTCGGGGTAATTTCCAGCTTGCCGGGCCGGCCGCTGGAATGCAGCAGCAGGGCCTCTTCGTCGGTGACGCGCTTGGTGTCGGACATGGATGTCGTGTTCCTCAACGGAGTGTGCAGCCCGTCGGTCGTCGTTGATGCCTTTTTGTGCGGTGCGCTGCCGACGGTGGGGCAGCGATGGTATACGCCGAACGCGCAACTCGCCAAGCCTCGATCAGCGCCATTTTGTACGAATCATGCACTTTTCTGCCGATTAACGACACATCCAGTTTGTTTGCCATCCCATCCAATTCGTCTCCGCCCCGTCCATTGCCGCGCTCGCACGCCGGCACCGGACGGCAGGTGGGACGCCATGCTGGACTGGGACGGGCGGAGCCGTTAGCTTGCCGGCCCATTGCAACCGACCTTCGGAATGATGCCCATGCGCCCCTCCGGCCGCGCCTTCGACCAACTGCGCACCGTCTCCCTCGAACCCGGCTTCAGCCGCTATGCCGAGGGCTCCTGCATGGTGCGCTTCGGCAACACGCATGTGCTGTGCACGGCCAGCGTCGACGAGACGGTGCCGCGTTTCCTGAAGAACACCGGGCTCGGCTGGGTCACCGCCGAATACGGCATGCTGCCGCGCTCCACCCACAGCCGCACCGACCGCGAGGCGGCGAAGGGCAAGCAGTCCGGCCGCACCCAGGAGATCCAGCGCCTGATCGGCCGCGCGCTCCGCGCCGTCACCGACCGTTCGGCGATGGGCGAGAAACAGATCAAGATCGACTGCGACGTCATCCAGGCCGACGGCGGCACCCGCACCGCTGCCATTACCGGCAGCTATGTCGCCCTGCATCTGGCCTTCCAGCACCTGATGCAGATTGGCGCGCTGAAGACCATGCCGCTGACCGATCAGGTCGCCGCCGTGTCCTGCGGCCTGTTCCAGGGCAACGCCGTGCTCGACCTCGACTATGACGAGGACTCCAAGGCCCAGGCCGACGCCAACTTCGTCCTGACCGGCAAGGCCGGCATCGTCGAAATCCAGGGCACCGCCGAGGAAACCCCCTTCTCCGAGCCGCAGTTCATGGAGCTGCTGGCGCTCGCCCGCAAGGGCGTGAACGAGCTGGTGGCGTTGCAGAAGCAAGTCCTCGGCATCAAGTAAGGCCGTATCAGCCAGAGGTTCATCACCATGTCCGCTCCCCGCCGCTTCACCGGCGACACCCTCGTCATCGCCAGCCACAACAAGGGCAAGGTGCGCGAGATCGCCGACCTGCTCGGCCCCTATGTCGCCAATTTCACCTCGGCCGGGGAGCTGGGCCTGCCCGAACCGGAAGAGACCGGAACCACTTTCATCGCCAATGCGGAGCTGAAGGCCAAGGCCGCGGCGGCCGCCGGCCATGTCGCGCTCGCCGACGACAGCGGGCTGGTGGTGCCGGCGCTGAACGGCGATCCCGGCATCTATTCCGCCCGCTGGGCCGGCCCGGCCAAGGACTTCGCCATGGCGATGCGGAAGGTCGAGGACGGGCTTGTCGGCAAGAGCGACCGCAGCGCCTATTTCGTCTGCGCCCTGTCGCTCGCCTGGCCGGACGGCCATGTCGAGACGGTGGAGGGCCGCTGCTACGGCACGCTGGTCTGGCCGCCGCGCGGGCCGCACGGCTTCGGCTATGACCCGATGTTCCTGCCGGACGGCCACGGCCTGACCTTCGGCGAGATGGATCCGGCCAAGAAGCACGAGATGAGCCACCGTGCCGACGCCTTCCGCCAGCTGGTGGAGCGGTGTTTCCGGTGAGTGTTTCTGATCCTGGTTTTGCCGGCCCCGGTTTTGCCGTCTACGTCCATTGGCCCTTCTGCAAGTCGAAGTGCCCGTACTGCGATTTCAACAGCCATGTCCGCGAGCGCGTCGACCACGACCGCTGGCGGGCCGGACTGCTGCGCGAACTGGACCATTACGCCGACCTGACCGCCGGACGCACCGTCACTTCGATCTTTTTCGGCGGCGGCACCCCGTCGCTGATGGAGCCGGCAACGGTCGGCGCCATCATCGACCGCGTCGCCCAACGGTGGGCCGTTGCCGACCAGCTGGAGGTGACGCTGGAGGCCAACCCGACCTCCGTCGAAGCCGACAAGTTCCGCGCCTTCCGCACCGCCGGGATCAACCGCGTTTCTCTCGGCATCCAGGCGCTGGACGATGCCAGCCTGAAGTTCCTCGGCCGTCAGCACAATGCAGCGGAGGCCACCGGCGCCATTGAACTGGCGGCGCGGACCTTCGACCGCTTTTCCTTCGACCTGATCTATGCCCGTCCCGGCCAGACGGTGGCGGCCTGGCAGGCGGAGTTGGCGCGTGCGCTGGATTACGCCGTCGGCCATCTCTCGGTCTATCAGCTGACGATCGAGGAAGGGACGGCCTTTTACCCGCTGCATGCCCGCGGCGAACTGGTGCTGCCCGACGAGGATCTGGCCGGCGATCTCTACGAGGCGACGCAGAGCCAGCTTACGGCGGCCGGGCTGCCGGCCTATGAGATTTCCAACCACGCCCGTCCGGGCGAGGAAAGCCGCCACAACCTGACCTATTGGCGCTATGGCGATTATGTCGGCATCGGTCCAGGTGCCCATGGGCGGCTGACGCTGGACGGCGAGAAGTTCGCGACCCGCGCCCACCGCGCTCCGGAAATCTGGCTGGAGCGGGTGGAACGCGATGGTCATGGTGCCGCCGCTCCCGACCCGATAGAGCGCGACACCCGTGGAACCGAGCTCCTGATGATGGGGCTGCGCCTGAGCGAAGGGGTGCGGCTTGCCCGTCTGGTGGAGGAAACCGGCCGGACGCTGGACGATTTCGTGGAGCCCGCGGGATTGTCCCGCCTGATCGAAGGCGGCTTCCTGACCCGAGATGCGGATCGGCTCACTGCGACATCGGAGGGGCTACAGCGACTGAACGCGGTCCTCAGCGCGATTTTGGCGTAAGATCCACCGGTTTTGAACCGGGAAAGGGCAGGGGATGCGCATCAGTCTGATTGTGGCCGCTGCGATGAACGACGTGATCGGCCGCGATGGCCGATTGCCCTGGAACCTTCCCGGCGATCTGCGCCGGTTCAAGCAGCTGACCATGGGCAAGCCGGTGCTGATGGGCCGCAAAACCTGGGAGTCGCTGCCGCTGCGCCCGCTTCCCGGCCGCGACAACCTCGTCGTCAGCCGTCAGACGGCGTTCGGCGAGCATGACGGTGCCCGCTGGTTCTCCGGGTTGGGAGCCGCCGTGTCCTGGGCGCAGGAATCCGGTGCGGCGGAGCTCTGCGTGATCGGCGGTGCCGCGCTGTTCCGCGAGACTCTGCCCATCGCCGATTGCCTGCATCTGACCCGCGTTGAGAGCGCGGTGAACGGCGACACGCTGATGCCGCCCATCGGTGCGGAGTGGGTCGAAGTCTGGTCGAGCGCCCCCATGGAAGAGAACGGGCTGTTCTACCGCTACATCGACCTGGAGAAGGTGCGGGGGTAGGGGGCGAACCAGTTCCGCCGAAGCCCCCCCTTTACTCCTCTCCGCCCAGGCGGTGCAGCACGTCGTCCAGCTGGTCCAGCGTCTGGTAGTGGATGGTGATCGTCCCGCGCTGTCCCTGGGGGTTGATCGCGACCTTCAGCCCGATGCGGGCGGAGATCTCTTCCTCCAGATTGATCAGGTCAACGTCCTTCATCGCCGGGGCGGCGCCGGATCCGTCATTCGCGGCCTTGCCCTTCTTCGCCTTCGGCTGGTCGCCGCGCATGAGGTCTTCGGTCTGGCGGACGTTCAGGCCGCGCGTGACCACCTCGCGGGCGACTGCGGCCGGATCCGGGGCGGTCAGCAGGGCGCGGGCATGGCCTGCGGTCAGCGCACCGTCCTGCACCATCGACTTGACCGGATCCGGCAAAGCCAGCAAGCGCATCATGTTGGCGACATGGCTGCGGCTCTTGCCGACGGCGCGGGCCAGATCCTCCTGCGTGTGCTCGAACTCCTCCATCAGGCGGCGGTAACCCTCCGCCTCTTCGAGAGGGGTCAGGTCCTGGCGCTGGATGTTTTCGATCAGCGCGATTTCCAGCGCCTCGCGGTCGCTGAGATCGCGGATGATGACCGGCACCTCGTGCAGGCCGGCGATCTGCGCCGCGCGCCAGCGGCGTTCGCCGGCGATCAGCTCGTAGGAGTTAGCGTCCTCGGCATCGCGGCGGACCAGCAGCGGCTGCAGGATGCCCTTGTCGCGGATGGACTCGACAAGGCCGCTGATCGCCTCTTCGTCGAACTTCCGCCGCGGCTGGTATTTGCCAGGGTGGACGAACTCGATCGGCACCTGCTTGGACTGCCGCACCTTGTCGAGCGCCGAATAATCCTCGGTCGCCTCGCCGAACAGGGCGGAAAGGCCGCGGCCCAGGCTGGCGCGGCGGGCGCCCCCTTGCTTGGTGTCGTCGATCATGCGGTCAGTCTCTTCTCACGGCGCAGCACCTCGCCCGCCAGATGGATGTAGGCCTGGGATCCGGGGCAGCGCATGTCGTAGATCAGCACCGGCTTGCCGTGCGACGGCGCCTCGGAGACCTTGACGTTGCGCGGGATCACGGTGTCGTACACCTTCTCCCCGAAGAAGCCGCGGACATCCGCCGCCACCATGTCCGACAGGTTGTTGCGCTTGTCGAACATCGTCAGCACGACGCCGTGGATGTCGAGGTTCGGGTTGAAGGCGCGCTTCACCCGCTCGATGGTGCGGACCAGATGGCTGAGACCCTCCAGCGCGTAGAACTCGCACTGCAGGGGAACCATCACGGCATGCGAGGCGACCAATGCGTTCAGCGTCAGCAGGCCGAGTGCCGGCGGGCAGTCGATCAGGACATAGTCGTATTCCAGCGCGCTGTTGGCGACCGCCTCGCGCAGGCGGAACTCACGCCGCTCGGCGCCGACCAGTTCGATCTCGGCACCCGACAGATCGACCGAGGAGGTGATGATCGACAGGTTCGGCACGGAGGAAGGGGTGGCGGCATCCTCCAGCGACACGTCGTCGAACAGCACGTCATAGATGCCGACGCGGCGGTCGGAGCGCGGAATTCCGAGCCCGGTGGACGCGTTACCCTGCGGGTCGAGGTCGATCACCAGCACCCGCTTGCCGATGACGGCGAGCGCGGTGGCGAGGTTGATCGTCGTCGTGGTCTTGCCCACGCCGCCCTTCTGGTTGGCAATCGCAACCACACGGGCAAGGGGACGGGTGACGGCAGACATGGCAGCCTCTCGGGAGTCCGGTTGGCGGGAAGAGGGCGGGGGAACAACTGTGTCAGGCACGGTCTTCACGCACGCTCAAGGTGACTCACACGCAGGATGGTTCCGCTCGGATCGGTGCGGCTGTCAAATCGCTCAGGCTTCATTGTCCAATATTGCGTGGTGGCGGTCAATTCGTCGTCCAGCGCCGCGCCCTTCAGGAACAGGCACTTGCCGCGCGATCCGATGAAGGGATGAGCCCAGGCGAACAGGTCGGCAAGCGGCGCCAATGCACGGGCGGTGACGACATCGGCCTCGATCCCGGTGACGGTCTCGATCCGCTTGGTGTGAACGGTGACCGGCGCTTCGCAGACGCGGGCGACCTCGCGGAGGAAGGCGCATTTGCGCACATCGCTCTCGATCAGATGCACCTGCGGCACACCGAGGATGGCGAGCACCAGACCAGGGAAACCGGCGCCGCTGCCGAGATCGACCAGCACCCGTGTGCCCTCCGGCAGCAGTGGATGGAGCTGGGCGGAGTCGAGGAAGTGCCGCTTCCAGGCATCGGGCAGGGTGGAGGGGCCGACCAGATTGATCTTCGGCTGCCACTTGCACAGCAGCCCCTCATAGGCGATCAGACGGTCGAGCGTTTCACGTGAAACACCGGTGGCGTCCTGAAATGCGACCGCATCGAACCCACTCATTCCGCAGCCACCTCAGAGGAAGCCGCTTCGCGACGTTTCACATGACGGAGCAGGGCGACCAGAGCGGCCGGGGTCATGCCGGGAATGCGGGCCGCCGCACCTAGCGTCGCCGGACGCGACTGGCGCAGCTTCTGGCGAATTTCGGCGGACAGGCTGCCGATACCGTCGACATCGAGATCATCGGGCAGGGCGAGGGACTCGTCCTTGCGGAAAGCGCGGATGTCGGCCTCCTGCCGGCCGAGATAGCCGGCATATTTGCCGTCGATCTCCAACTGCTCGGCGATCTCCGGTGCGATCTCGCCCAGTTCCGGCCACAGCCGGGTCAGCGCAGCAAGGTCGATGTCCGGATAGCGCAGCAGGTCGGCGGCAGAGCGGCGCACACCGTCCTGGTTCACCGCGACCCCCTGGCGAGCGAGTTCGGCCGGAGTCGCCTGCAGCGAGGCGACCAGCGCGCGACCAGCCGAAAGCGCGGCACTCTTGGCGGCAAAGACGTCACGACGCTCGGAGCCGACGCAGCCGATGGCAACGCCCTTGTCGGTCAGACGTTGGTCGGCGTTGTCGGCGCGCAGCAGCAGCCGGTACTCGGCGCGCGAGGTGAACATGCGGTAGGGCTCGTTGGTGCCCCGGCCGATGAGGTCGTCGATCAGCACGCCGATATAGGCGTCGGCACGGTCGAGCACGAAGCCATTCCGGTTGCCGCTTGCTGCGAGTGCCGCGTTGATGCCGGCCATCAGGCCCTGGGCCGCCGCCTCTTCATAGCCGGTGGTGCCGTTGATCTGACCGGCCAGGAACAGGCGCGCTGCCCGGCGGGTCTCCAGCGTCGGCTTCAGTTCGCGCGGATCGACATAGTCGTATTCAATGGCATAGCCGGGGCGGATCATCACAACCTTCTCCAACCCCGGCATGCTGGCGAGGATGCCAAGCTGCACGTCGCGGGGCAGGGAGGTGGAGATGCCGTTCGGGTAGACGGTCGGATCGTCCAGCCCTTCCGGCTCAAGGAAGATCTGGTGCTTCTCCTTCTCGGCGAAGCGGACGACCTTGTCCTCGATGGATGGGCAATAGCGCGGACCGGTGCCGGTGATCTGGCCGGAATACATCGGCGCGCGATGCAGATTGGCGCGGATCAGCGCATGGGCCTCCCGCGTCGTCCAGGTGATCGCGCAATCGATCTGCGGCGTATCGATCCGCTCGGTCATATAGGAGAAGGGCGGGGGCGGGGTGTCGCCCGGCTGCTTCTCCAGCGCATCCCAATCGATGGTGCGGCCGTCGAGCCGTGGCGGCGTGCCGGTCTTCAGCCGGCCGAGCGGGAAGCCGAGCCGGGCCAGCGTGTCGGACAAACCGATGGACGGCGCCTCTCCGACCCGGCCGGCGGGAGTGCGTTCCTCGCCGATGTGGATCAGGCCGCGCAGGAAGGTTCCAGTGGTCAGCACCACCGCACCGGCGCGGATAGATTCGCCCGACCCGGTCACGACACCGGTGATCCGCTGCTCCGCATCGACGATTAGGTCTTCGGCACCGCCGGCTTCGATGAACAGGTTCTCCTGCTCGCCCAGCAGCGACTGCATCGCCTGGCGATAGAGCTTGCGGTCGGCCTGGGCGCGCGGGCCGCGAACGGCGGGGCCCTTGCTGCGGTTCAGGATGCGGAACTGGATGCCACCCCGGTCGATGGCCTTCGCCATCACCCCGTCCAGCGCATCGATCTCCCGCACCAGATGGCCCTTGGCCAAGCCGCCGATGGCGGGGTTGCAGGACATCTCGCCAATGGTTTCGACCTTGTGGGTCAGCAGAAGCGTGCGCGCACCCATGCGCGCTGCCGCCGCAGCCGCCTCACAGCCGGCGTGACCGCCGCCGACAACGATGACATCAAAGCTTCGCATGTGCGGGACCATAGCGGAATGGCGCGGGGGATCCAAGAGGCGGGGCAGGGATAAGTGGGGTGGGGTGGTTGCGGGATGGTGGAGTGGTCGTCCGATGCCCCCACCTTAATCCTCCCCCGCTGGGCGGGGGAGGAGATTGGTGCTGACGCGGGAGAGTGGCGGCAGTCCCTCCCCTGCGTGAGCGGGGGAGGTTAGGTGGGGGTCTAGCTCCGCAACGCGCCACACCCGCTGTTTCACGTGAAACACGCCCTCACTTCCCGATGCAGAAGTCCCGGAAGATCACGTCCAGCAGATCCTCCACATCCACCCGTCCGGTGATGCGCCCAAGCGCCCGGCTGGCGAGACGCACATCCTCGGCTGCCAGTTCGGGAAGCGGCGCATCCAGCGCACGCAACAGCGCCTCCCTGCACTCGGTCAGCGCCGCACGGTGACGGGCGCGGGTCAGGGAGGGCGCGCTGCCGATCGCAAGGCGGTCGGCGCTGAACTCCGTCAACTTCTCCTCCAGAGCCCTCAGCCCAGCCCCGGTCTGGGCGGAAACCAGGATCGGGGAGAGATCCGGCCGCAGGTCGATGGCCGTAGCAAGGTCGGTCTTGTTGAACACCACCACCGTGTCGCGGTCGATCAGGTCCAGCGTCGCCGGATCCAGGTCGGGCAGGGTGGTGGCGTCGAACACCGCCACCTTCACGTCGGCGCGCGCCGCCCGGTCACGGGCGCGGCGGATGCCTTCCTCCTCCACTTCGTCGGCGGCCGCCTCGCGCAGGCCGGCGGTGTCGGCCAGCACGACCGGATAGCCACCGAGGTCGAGATGAACCTCGATGATGTCGCGGGTGGTTCCGGCACGGGCGGACACGATGGCGGCGTCACGGCGGGCGAGGGCATTCAGGAGACTGGACTTGCCGGCGTTGGGCGCTCCTACGATGGCGATGTGCAAACCTTCGCGCAGCCGCTCGCCGCGGCCGCCGTCGTCGAGATGGGCGGCGATCTCGTCGGCCAATCCAGCGACCACCGGTCTGACCGCATCGGTCACGCCGCCTGGCAGATCATCCTCGGCGAAGTCGATGTCCGCCTCGATGTGGGCCAACGCCCGGGTCAGCCGCTCGCGCCAGGCATCATAGAGACGGCCAAGCGCCCCCTCCATCTGCCGCAATGCTTGACGGCGTTGGGCATTGGTCTCGGCATCGATCAGGTCGGCGACCGCCTCGGCCTCCGTCAGGTCGAGCTTGCCGTTTTCGAAGGCGCGGCGGGTGAACTCGCCGGGTTCGGCCAGCCGTAAGCCGGGCAGGGTGGCGAGCGCCTCGATCACGCCGGCGACGACGGCGCGGCCGCCATGCAGGTGCAACTCCACCACGTCCTCGCCGGTGAAGCTGGCGGGACCGGTGAAGCGCAGAACAAGAGCGTCGTCGAGCATGTCGCCGGTCCGAGGATCGCGCAGCTTGGTCAGCACGGCACGGCGTGGCGCAGGCAGGGGACGGCCGGTCAGCGCGGCGAGGGCGGACCCCGCCTCAGGTCCCGAAATGCGAACCACCGCCACACCGGATCGGCCGGGGGCGGTGGCGAGCGCAAAGATGGTGGTGAGCAAGTTGGTGGTGAGCATTGGGGGATGGATCAGCCGCGCTGCTCGGGTCGCAGCTCCCGCTGCTCCGTCGTCAGCATCAGCCGCTCGACGCGGCGTCCTTCGACCAGATGGGTCTGCAGAATTTCGTCCACGTCGCCGGTGCTGTGATAGGTGTACCAAACGCCTTCGGGATAAATCACCAGCGTCGGGCCCAGCTCACACCGGTCGAGACAGCCAGCTGAGTTGATCCTCACCTTGCCGTCGAAGCCGAGTTCGCGGGCGCGGGCCTTCATATAGTCGCGCAGCTTCTCCGAGCCGTGGGCGGCGCAGGATCCGCGCTTGTGCCCGTCGGGGCGGCGGTTGGTGCAGCAAAAAACATGGGCTTCGAAATACGGCTTCGGATCGGTCACTTTCTTCCTTCCTGCCCCAGGGCAGACGCCATCTGGGACCAAAACATCTTCTGCATCTGCTCCATGCCCTGAATACCGGCGGGAAGCCAGGTTTTCAGCATGGTCTCCGGGTCCATGGCCTGGAGGTTCGCACGCATCCGCTCCTGGATCTCGTGCATCATGGCATCCTGCATCGGCTTCACGTCGGGCAGGCCGAGAAAATGCCGGGCCTCGTCCGGGGTGCAGTCGATGTTGACGGTGATTTTCATGGGACCCCCTCCAGACCGGGAGCCGGGCACCGGATCCGGCACCGGTCCAGGCATTGGCCGTGTTGATTTTGGGGTTGAGCGCCGCGGCGGCTCATGCCCCACTATACAGATAGGATGCACTGGCGCAACGCCACCCCGGCGCCACCTATTGATTCACGACACACCAACAGATCGGACACCGCCATGCCCGCCACTCCGTTGGGCGCGAACCTGCTAGGCCGGGAGACGAGCCCCTATCTGCTGCAGCACAAGGACAACCCGGTGCATTGGATGCCCTGGGGACATGATGCCTTCGCACGCGCGAAGGCGGAGAACAAGCCGGTGCTGCTGTCGGTCGGCTATGCCGCCTGCCACTGGTGCCACGTCATGGCGCACGAGAGCTTCGAGAATCCGGAGATCGCCGGACTGATGAACGAGCTGTTCGTCAACATCAAGGTGGACCGGGAGGAGCGGCCGGATCTGGACACCATCTACCAGTCGGCGCTTGCGCTGCTGGGGCAGCAGGGCGGCTGGCCGCTGACCATGTTCCTGACGCCGGATGCCGAACCCTTCTGGGGCGGCACCTATTTCCCGCCGGCCCCGCGCTATGGCCGCGCCGGCTTCCCCGACGTGCTGCGCGGCATCGCCGGTACCTATGCCAATGAGCAGGACAAGGTCGGCAAGAATGTCGACGCTCTGAAATCGGCGCTCGCCGGAATGGGGGAGAACCGGTCGGCCGGTGCCGTCGATGCCGGGGTGCTGGATCAGGTGGCGCAAAGACTGCTGCGGGAGGTCGATCCGATCCATGGCGGCATCGGCACGGCGCCGAAGTTCCCGCAGGTGCCGCTGTTCGAGCTGCTGTGGCGGGCCTGGCAGCGCACCGGACGCGAACCGTTCCGCGAGGCGGTGACCCACACGCTCGCCAACATGGCGCAGGGCGGCATCTACGACCATCTCGGCGGCGGCTTCGCCCGCTATTCGGTCGACGAACGCTGGCTGGTCCCGCATTTCGAGAAGATGCTCTACGACAACGCGGAACTGCTCGACCTGATGACGCTGGTCTGGCAGGAGACGCGCGACCCGCTGCTGGAGACCCGCATCCGCGAGACGGTCGGCTGGCTGCTGCGCGAGATGATCGCCGACGGCGGCGGCTTCGCCGCGACTCTGGACGCCGACAGCGAAGGCGAAGAGGGACTCTTCTATATATGGAACGAGGAGGAGGTCGACCGGCTGCTGACCCCGGCCCTGGGCGCAGACGGGCTGGCGACGTTTAAGCGCGTTTACGAGGTGCTGCCCCAGGGCAATTGGGAAGGCGTCACCATCCTGAACCGGCTGGGCGGCCTGTCGCTGGCCGACGACGCCACCGAGGCGACGCTCGCCAAGGGGCGGGAGATTCTGCTGCGGGCGCGGGCCAAGCGGGTGCGGCCGGGTTGGGACGACAAGGTGCTGGCCGACTGGAACGGCCTGATGATCGCGGCACTGACCCACGCCGCCCTGGCCCTGGACGAACCGGAGTGGCTGGACGCCGCCGGCCGCGCCTTCGCCTTCGTCCGCGACCGGATGGGCACGGGTGGGCGGCTCTGCCACAGCTGGCGGCACGGGCAGGGCAAGCACACGGGCATGCTCGACGACTATGCCCATATGGCGCGCGCCGCCCTGGCGCTGCATGAGGCGACCGGGGATCCGGCGGCGCTCGATCAGGCCAAGCTTTGGGTGGCGGCGCTCGACGCCCATTTCTGGGACGGCGCCAACGGCGGTTATTTCTTCACCGCCGACGATGCGGAAGGGCTGATCGTCCGCACCAAGACCGCCCACGACAATGCCACCCCCAGTGGGAACGGCACCATGCTGGCAGTGCTGACCACCCTGTTCCAGCGCACCGGCGAGGATGCCTATCGCGAGCGGGCGGACGCGCTTGCCGCCGCCTTCTCCGGCGAGTTGACCCGCAACTTCTTCCCGTTGACCACCTTCCTGAATTCCGTGGAGTTGATGACGGCGCCGCTGCAGGTCGTCGTCGTCGGGCCGCCCAAGGCGGCGGAGACGGAGGCGCTGCGCCGCACCGTGCTCGACCATTCGCTGCCCAATCGCATCCTGACCGTGCTCGCACCGGGGGCGGATCTGCCCGCCAATCATCCGGTACAGGGGAAGGGGATGCGCGACGGGTCGGCCACCGCCTATGTCTGCCGCGGCATGACCTGTTCGGCGCCGGTGACGGCGCCGGCGGATCTGGCCGGTCTTCTGTCAAACAAGACCTGAACTTTGCGGGAGGAAACCATGGCGCGTCTTTCCATCGACAGCCCGCTGGGGCCCCTGATGCTGACCGGGGACGGATCCGCCCTGACCTCGGTCGGCTGGGGCCGCTTCGATCATGACGAGCCCGACGCGGTGCTGGTCGAGACGGCGCGCCAGTTGGAGGCCTATTTCTCCGGCCGGCTCCAGCACTTCGACCTGCCGCTGAAGCCGGCAGGGACCCCGTTCCGGCGGAGCGTTTGGGATGCCATGCTGGCGATCCCCTATGGCGGTACCGCGACTTACGGCGGGATGGCGAGGATGCTGGGTAGTGCGCCGCGCGCGGTCGGCGGGGCCTGCGGCGCCAACCCGATCCCGATCGTCATTCCCTGTCATCGGGTGCTGGCCAGCGGCGGAGCGCCCGGCGGCTATTCCGGCCATGGCGGGCTGGACACCAAGGCTTGGCTGCTGGCGCTGGAACGCCGGCATGCCGGCGTGGGCGAGGGCAACGGGGCGGCGGCGGAACAGTTCGCCCTGCTGTAAGGCTCACGCGAAATCCAACGATCAACGATAAGGGAAACCAAGCCACCATGGTTCACGCGATCCGCATCCACGAACACGGCGGGCCGGAGGTTCTGCGCTGGGACGAGATCGAGGTGAGGGAGCCCGGTCCCGGCCAAGTGCGGATCCGCCAGACCGCGGTCGGGCTGAACTACATCGACACCTACCACCGCTCCGGCGCCTACAAGCTGCCGGATCTGCCGGCGGTGATCGGCATGGCCGGCACCGGCGTGGTCGAAGCGCTGGGTCCGGACGTCACCACGCTGAAGGTAGGCGACCGGGTCGGCTACGCCATGTCCATCGGCGCCTATGCCGAGAGCCGCCTGATCGCCGCCGACCGGTTGGTGCCGCTGCCGAGTTGGCTCGACGAGCAGGCTACGGCGGCCACGTTGCTGCAGGGACTGACCGCACAATATCTGCTGCGCAGCACCTATGTGGTCCAGCCCGGCGACACCATCCTGGTGCAGGCCGCTGCCGGCGGGGTGGGACTGCTGCTGTGTTCCTGGGCGCGGCATCTCGGCGCCACGGTGATCGGCACCGTCGGGTCGGCGGAAAAGGCCGAGCTCGCGAAGGCCCATGGCTGCCACCACACCATCGACTACACCCGCGAGAGCTTCGTCACCCGGGTGAAGGACCTGACGGACGGGCAGGGCGTGCCGGTCGTCTATGACGGCGTCGGCAAGACGACCTTCCTGGACGGGCTCGACTGTCTGCGGCCGCGCGGGCTGATGGTGCTGTTCGGTGCGGCGTCGGGTGCGCCGGCACCGTTGGATCTGGGGCTGCTGGCGGCGAAGGGTTCGCTTTATGTGACGCGGCCGACTCTTGCGACCTACACCGCCAAGCGGGAGGATTTGATGGCGTCCGCCGCCGATCTGTTCGACGCGGTGAAGAATGGCGGGGTGACGTTCACGGTGAACCAGCGCTTTGCGCTGAAGGACACTGCGGAGGCGCATCGGGCGCTCGAGGCGCGGGCGACGACGGGGTCGACGGTGCTGGTGCCGTAAGGTTTCGGCTGGCGATTGCCCCCACCTTGATCCTCCCCCGCTGGGCGGGGGAGGAAATTGGACTTTTGTCGGCGTGCAGTCTTGTCAACGCTTTAACAGCAGTCCCTCCCCCGCCCAGCTCTCGCACAGAGCTTCGCTTTGTGCTGACGCGGCAGGCGGACCGCAGGTCCGCTGAGAGCGGGGGAGGTTAGGTGGGGGTCTAACCTTGCCCCCTCACTCCACCGCCCAGAGCGGATTCTTCATCTTCTTCAGCATCTCCGCATGGGCCGCGGCTTCCTCGTCGCTGACGGCGAAGACGCGGGCTTCGCGGAAGGGACGGTCGATGCGGACCGGGCCGGCAGATCCGCCCTTCGATGCCGGACTGCCGGCGAAGGACAGGCCGGTCTGTCGGCCGCCCAGCAGCTCCAGATAAACCTCGGCCAGCAGTTGGGCGTCGAGCAGCGCGCCGTGCAGGGTGCGGTTGGAGTTGTCGACGCCGAAGCGTTTGCACAGCGCGTCCAGGGTGGCGGGCGAACCGGGGAACTTCTGCCGGGCCATCAGCAGCGTGTCGATGGCACGGTCCTTCGGCATCACCGGGTAGCCGGCAATCTTCAGTTCCCAGTTCAGGAAGTGCATGTCGAAGGCGGCGTTGTGGATCACCAGCGGTGAGTCGCCGATGAAGGAGACGAAGTCGGCGGCCACGTCGTTGAACAGAGGCTTGTCGGCGAGGAATTCCGTGCTCAGCCCGTGAACTGCGAAGGCCTCCGGCGGCATGTCGCGTTCGGGGTTGAGGTAGACGTGGAAGCGTTCGCCGGTGGCGAGGTGGTTGACCAGCTCGATGCAGCCGATCTCGACCAGCCGATGGCCTTCCTCCGGCTTGAAGCCCGTGGTTTCGGTGTCGAGAACGATTTCACGCATGATGGATTTGCCCTGGTTGATAGCCGCGCGGCGGCCAATGCCTGCCCGGCCGAGATGTCACGTCCCGCACAATGCCTTGAAGCGCCCGCCGCGTCACCAGCCGACCGGCGCCGGTCGGTACGACATAGTCGGCACGCCGCCGCTTCTCAGCATCTGGCATCTGGCGAGCGAGGATGCCGGCGAACTTCTCCGCCGTCATGCCCGGCCGGGCGAGCACGCGGGCGCGCTGGACGGCGAAAGGCGCGGAGACCACGACGGTGGCATCGACCCGCCGCTCGCCATGCGTCTCGAACAGCAGCGGGATGTCCAGCACGGCGATCTTCGCACCACGGCGTGCCGCATGGGCGAGGAAGTCGCGCTGCGCCGCCTGGACCATCGGATGCAGGATGGCCTCCAGCCGCTTCAGCGCATCCGGATCGCGGAACACCGCAGCGCCAAGCGCCGGCCGGCTGACCGCCCCGTCGATCACCACGCCGGGGAAGGCGGCATCGATGACCGGCACCGCCCGGCCGCCGCGGCCGAGCAGCCCATGCACCACCGCGTCGGAATCGCAGACCGGAGCGCCCATCGCCTGCAGCATGCGGGCGGCGGTGCTCTTGCCCATGCCGATGGAACCGGTCAGGCCCAGCACGATCATGCCGGCACCTCAGCCTTCCAGAACGAAGCGGGAGAGTTCCGCCGTCACCTGCGGCTCGACGCCGAACCACGCCTTGAAGCCGGGGCGCGCCTGGTGCAGCAGCATGCCGATGCCGCCGGCCACCGGATTGCCGCGTGCCCTGGCCTCGGCCAGCAGCGGGGTTTCCAACGGCACATAGACGATGTCGTTGACGACGGCCGTGACGGGCAGGGCGCGCAAAGGCAGGTCCAGCGCCGGCTGACCGGCCATGCCCTGGGTGGTGGTGTTGACCAGCAGTGCGGCACCATCGAGCGCCGTTTCACGTGAAACCCAATCGACCACCGTCACGCCGCCGGAAAGCCCGACCGCGGCCAGATCCGCCACCAGCTCTTCGGCACGGGCACGGGTGCGGTTGACCAGACGGACTTCCGGCGCACCGGCATCGAGCAGGGCGACCACCACGGCACGGGCGGCCCCGCCGGCACCGATCACCACGGCCGGACCGCTCTCCGCCGTCCAATCCGGCTGCTCGGCGCGCAAATTCTCGATGAAGCCGAAGCCGTCGGTGTTGCCGCCCTCCAGCGCGCCGTCGTCGCCTACCACGATGGTGTTGACCGCCCCCATGCGCCGGGCGGTCTCGTCCAGACGGTCAACGGTGCGAAAGGCGATCTCCTTCAGTGGCACGGTGACGTTGCAGCCGCGAAAGCCCAGGGCGGGCAGGGCGCGGATCGCCTGCTCGGCGCGCTCCGGCGCCACCGCAAGCGGCACATAGGCGCCGTCGATCCCATATTGCCGCAACCAGAATCCATGCAGTCGGGGGGACCGCGAATGACCGATCGGCCAGCCCATCACACCGGCGACCTTTGCCTTGCCACTGATTGAATCGACCGTCGTCATTCGTTGCCAACCCCATGCACGCGCAGAAACCCGAGCAGCGGCAGCAGCGGCAGCCCGAGGATGGTGAAGAAATCACCCTCGACCCGCTGGAACAGCTGCGCCCCCAGCCCTTCCAGCTGATAGGCGCCGACGGAGTGCAGCACCTCGTCGCCGACCCGGTCCAGATAATCGTCCAGGAAGGATTCGGAGAAGTTGCGCATGGTCAGGCGGGCACTGTCGACCTTGTGCCACATCCGCTCGCCGTCACGCACCACCACGGCACAGCTGACGAGCCGGTGGGTCCTGCCGCGCAGGTCCAGAAGCTGCGCACGCGCCGCCGCCCGGTCTGCCGGCTTGTCGAACCAGCGCCCTTCGCATTCCAGCATCTGATCGGCGCCGACCACCAGCGCGCCGGGATGGCGGCGAGCAATGCGCTGGGCCTTCAGCTCGGCCAGGGCTTCGGCGACCGCATCGGCCGGGACGCCCTCCGCCCGGCCGGCGGCCTTCACCTCGTCCTCGTCGACCAGCGGCTTGTCGAGGATGGCGCTGACGCCGGCCTGCTCCAGCATCGCTGCCCGCGTGCGCGAGCCGGACGCCAGCACCAGAACGGGCGCACTCACGTTTTCTTTCCTTCCGGGCTGAAAGTGCCGCTCTGTCGCCGGGCCAGCAGCATCATGATCTCGGCGGCTGTCTCCTCGATGGAGCGGCGGGAGACGTCGATCACTGGCCAGCCGCGCCGGCTGAACAGGCGCCGCGCCTCCTGCACCTCGGAGCGCACCAACTCGGGATCGGCGTAGCTGGAGCCTTCGCCCTGGTTGAGCAGCTTCAGCCGGTTGCGGCGAATCTGGACCAGCCGGTCAGGGTCCTTGGTCAGCCCGACGATCAGCGGACGGGTCAGGAGATCGACCTCGGCGGGCAGCGGGCTGCCGGGTACCAGCGGGATGTTGGCCGCCTTGATGCCGCGGTTGGCCAGATAGATGCAGGTTGGCGTCTTGGAACTGCGCGACACGCCAATCAGCACCACGTCGGCCTCGTGCAGGTCCCAATTCGACTGTCCGTCGTCATGGGACAGGGCGAAGTCGACCGCGTCGATCCGGCTGAAATACTCGGCGTCCAGGACATGCTGGCGGCCGGGCTGGCGCTGCGATTCCACGCCCAGGAAGGCGGCGAGCGCGTTGATCAGCGGATCGAGCACGGGGATGCAGGGCACCTGCATCTCACGGCAGAAATCCTGCAGGCGGCGGCGAAGCGTCTCGTCGACCAGCGTGAACATCACCAGCCCGTGATTGTCCCGGATCCCCTCCAGGACGAGGTCGAGCTGGCGGTCGGTCCGCACCAGATTCCAGAAATGCTCGATCGGCCGAACGTCGTCGAACTGGATGACGCAGGCGCGCGCCACGCTGTTGATGGTCTCGCCCGTCGCATCGGACACGAGATGTAGGTGGAACTCTTTCATCCGTCCCCAACATTCTGTGGAGAACCCGGCCCAGATCTGTGGACAACCGGATCCGCCTGCGTTTCATCCCGACCGGGTGACTCCTCCTCCCCGATACGGCCAAGGGGAGGACAACTCCGCCGACCGCTTCGGAAGCTGGGAAGATCCGGCCCCGCCCGTGCTGTTATCCACGGGACTCCCGTTCGTCCAGCTATAGCATTTCAGCCGTTTCCCGGGGTAGTGCTCCGAATCGTCCACAGATCCGCGCACATGCCCGCACAAGCCCCCGGATCTGTGGATAGATTCCTGTGCCTCGGGGATCACCGTTATCCACAGCCATCCACCTCATCCTCTTCCTTTCTCCCTTTAAAAAATATAGTGAAGAAGAGGGGATAAACCCGTCCGAGATTCCGCGTCCGATTCCGTGTTGGAATCGCGGAATCCAGATCAGCATTCAGGGGAACGCACCGCCTTGTCCGATTCCAACTCCGCCGTCCAGAATCCGAAGTCTCCGCTGAAGCCGATGCTCGCCGCCCTGGCGGGAGAGGTGCGGACGCGTCCGCCCTTCTGGCTGATGCGTCAGGCCGGGCGCTACCTGCCGGAGTACAGGGAACTGCGGGCGAAGGCGGGCAGCTTCCTCGACCTCTGCTACAATCCCGACTTCGCGGTCGAGGTGACCTTGCAGCCGCTGCGCCGCTACGGCATGGACGCGGCGATTCTGTTCTCCGACATCCTGGTGGTTCCGCACGCCCTGGGCCAGCCGCTGGCCTATCTCGAAGGGGAGGGGCCGAAGCTGGATCCGGTCCGCAACGTCGAGGACCTGAAGCGCCTGTCGCGCGACCGCTTCCACGAGACGCTGGCGCCGGTCTACGAGACGGTGCGCCGGCTCTCCACCGCGATCCCCCGGGATACGACGCTGATCGGCTTTGCGGGGGCTCCCTGGACCATCGCCTGCTACATGGTCGAAGGCGCGGGGTCGAAGGAGTATGCGCATGTCAAACGCTGGGCCTACGGCGACCCGGTGGGATTCGCCCAGCTGATCGATCTGATCGTGGATGTCACCGCCGATTATCTCTGCCGCCAGATCGAGGCGGGGGCGGAAACGGTGCAGCTGTTCGACAGCTGGGCCGGCGTCCTGCCGGTCGGCGAGTTCCGCCGCTGGGTGATCGAGCCGACGCGGCGGATCGTCGCACTGGTGAAGGCCAAGCATCCGAACACGCCGATCATCGGATTCCCGCGCGGGGCCGGCCACGCCTATGAGGATTACGTCGCCGATGCCGGCGTCGATGCCGTCGGGCTCGACACCACCGTCTCGCCGGTGTGGGCCGCCCGTACGCTGCAGCCCCGCCTGCCGGTGCAGGGAAACCTCGACCCGATCATGCTGGCCACCGGTGGCAAGGCGCTGGAGACGGCGACCCGCGACATCCTGGAGGCGTTGGCCGACCGGCCCTTCGTGTTCAACCTGGGTCATGGCGTGATCCAGTCCACCCCACCCGATCATGTGGCGGCGCTGACCCGGATCCTGCGCGAATGGCCGGACCGCGGCTGACGGCTTTTTCGGCGGCAGGTGCCAAAGGGTTGAAAAAGCGACGGCGGGGGTCTGGACACAAGCACGGCGACGCTCCAGTTTAGCGGGCACCATGATCCAGCAACCTCCCCAGACATCCGCCTCGCAATCCGTCCCGGGCGGCCGGCCGCGCCGCGTGGCCGTCGTGCTGTTCAACCTCGGCGGTCCCGACGCGCCGGAATCGGTACGGCCTTTCCTGTTCAACCTGTTCGCGGATCCGGCCATCATCCGGCTGCCGAACCCGTTCCGCTTCCTGATCGCCAGCCTGATCAGCGGGCGGCGGGCGAAGCCGGCGACTGAGATCTACGCCCAGCTCGGCGGGAAGTCGCCGCTGCTGGAGAACACGGAGGCCCAGGCCGCGGCGCTGGAGGCGGCGCTGGAGGCGGATCCGGGGGTGGACCGGGGGGCAGATCCGGCCGCGGATGGCGCCGAGACCAAGGTCTTCATCGCCATGCGCTACTGGCACCCGATGAGTGCCGAGACTGCAGCCCGGGTGAAGGAATACGACCCGGATCTGGTCGTTCTGCTGCCGCTCTACCCGCAATTCTCCACCACCACCACGGCGTCCAGCGCCAAGGTCTGGCACGAGGCGGCGAAGACCGTCGGGCTGACGGCGCCGACCCGGCTGCTGTGCTGCTACCCGACCCAGGCCGGCTTCATCGACGCGTCGGCCGCCCTGATCCGTCCGCTGTACGAGGCCGCCAAGGCGCACGGTACGCCGCGCGTCTTGTTCTCCGCCCACGGACTGCCGAAGAAGGTGGTGACCTCCGGCGACCCCTATCATTGGCAATGCGAGCGTACGGCCGAATCCATCGCCGCGGCGCTGGGCATCGAGCATCTGGATTGGGTGAACTGCTACCAGAGCCGCGTCGGCCCGATGGAGTGGATCGGCCCCAGCACCGACGCCGAGATCCGCCGCGCCGGCCAGGACGGTGTGCCGATCCTGGTGGTGCCGATGGCCTTCGTGTCGGAGCATTCCGAGACGCTGGTGGAGATCGAGATCGAATACCGCCATCTGGCCAAGGAAGCCGGGGTTCCGCACTTCACCCGCGTTCCGACGGTGGGGGTGCATCCCGGCTTCATCGACGGGCTGGCCCGGCTGGTGCGGCAGATGGTTGCGGGAAAGGCGACGGTCTGCGCCCAGAACGGTGACCGGATCTGCCCGTCCAACTTCCCCGGCTGCCCGCAGGCGCGGCGCTGAACCGCAACGGCCGAACCGCAAAGAAAGAGGGGACACGCCCGGTGCTGTACGAATGGATCAAGGCGCTGCACGTCATCAGCATCATCGCCTGGATGGCGGGGCTGCTCTATTTGCCGCGCCTGTTCGTCTACCACTGCGAGGTGCCGGCCGGATCGGACACGTCGGAACGCTTCAAGGTGATGGAGCGCCGCCTGCTGCGCGCCATCATGAACCCGGCGATGATCGCGGCGTACGTGTTCGGCATCGCCATGATCGTGCTGACGCCGGAATGGATGAAGCAGGGCTGGCTGCACGCCAAGCTGCTGTTCGTCCTGCTGCTGACCGCCAGCCACATGATGATGGCCAAGTGGCGCCGCGAGTTCGCCGAGGACCGCAACCCGCGGCCGCAGCGCTTCTATCGCATCGCCAACGAGGTGCCGACCCTGCTGATGATCGGCATCGTCATCTTCGTGATCGTCAAGCCCTTCTGACCGGCGGTACGTGATCGAACAGTCTTCCACACCCTGGAAAAAGCGGAATCCGCGACCGGCGCGGGTTTCGCTTTCGTTTGACTTGCGCGCGCCGATCCGATAACCATGTCAGGACCACGGGGTTTTCGCCCCGCGGCCTCCCACGCCCACATCTGCCGATCCGACGCTCTGTTCTTGAGCCGGGCCTGGTGGCTGGCGACCCGCTCCCGTGCGACCATTTTCCGGACGCCCTGGCGCGCGATCGTCAAAGCGCCACCCGCTGCCCACCCGACGCGACCGCGTTGCGGCTCCCGCCGCCTCCAACCGCCGTCCGCCGGGGTTCCAGGCACTTCCCATCCCCTTAGGGTCACCTCCCCCGCATGACGATTTCACAGGCAATCCGATGCATCTCCAAGAGCTGAAGTGCAAAAGCCCCGCCGAACTGCTGGCGTTCGCGGAGGAGCTGCAGATCGAGAACGCGAGCACGCTGCGCAAGCAGGACATGATGTTCGCGATCCTGAAGCAGCTGGCCGAGAACGACATTCCGATCTTCGGCGACGGCGTTTTGGAGGTGCTGCAGGACGGGTTCGGTTTCCTGCGCTCGCCGGAAGCCAACTATCTGCCGGGTCCCGACGACATTTACGTCAGTCCCAGCCAGGTGCGCCGCTTCGGCCTGCGCACCGGCGACACGGTGGAAGGGCAGATCCGCTCGCCCAAGGACGGTGAGCGCTACTTCGCCCTGCTGAAGGTCAACACCATCAATTTCGACGCGCCCGAGAAGGTCCGTCACCGCATCAACTTCGACAACCTGACGCCGCTCTATCCGGAAGAACGCATCCGGATGGAGGTCGAGGACCCCACCAAGAAGAACCTCACCGGCCGCATCGTCGACCTGGTGGCGCCGCTCGGCAAGGGGCAGCGCGGGCTGATCGTGGCGCCGCCGCGCACCGGCAAGACGGTGATGCTGCAGAACATCGCCCACTCGGTCGCCACCAACCACCCCGAAGCCTATCTGATCGTCCTGTTGATCGACGAGCGTCCGGAAGAAGTGACGGACATGGCCCGCTCGGTCCGCGGCGAGGTCATCAGCTCCACCTTCGACGAGCCGGCCACCCGCCACGTCCAGGTCGCGGAAATGGTGATCGAGAAGGCCAAGCGGCTGGTCGAGCACAAGCGCGACGTGGTTATCCTGCTGGACAGCATCACCCGTCTGGCCCGCGCCTACAACACGGTGGTGCCGAGCTCCGGCAAGGTGCTGACCGGCGGTGTCGACGCCAACGCCCTGCAGCGGCCCAAGCGCTTCTTCGGCGCCGCCCGCAACGTGGAAGAGGGCGGGTCGCTCACCATCATCGCCACCGCGCTGATCGACACCGGCAGCCGCATGGACGAGGTGATCTTCGAAGAGTTCAAGGGCACCGGCAACTCGGAAATCGTGCTGGACCGCAAGCTCTCGGACAAGCGCACCTTCCCGGCCATCGACATCTCCAAGTCGGGCACCCGCAAGGAGGAACTGCTGGTCGACAAGGGCACCATGTCGAAGATGTGGATCCTCCGCCGCATCCTGATGCCGATGGGCGTGACGGACGCGGTCGACTTCCTGGTCGACAAGCTGAAGCATACCAAGTCGAACAACGAGTTCTTCGAAAGCATGAACCAGTAAGGTGCCATGCCGGATCCGCCCCCTCCTTCGGGAGAGGGGCGGCACAGAAAAAGGGCGGGGGCCTTTCGGCCACCCGCCCTTTTTCATGGTCTCTCCGTTAGATCGGTTGGATCAGAACGGGGGCTGCTGCGGCTGCTCGGCCTGCTGGGCCGACTGGCGATGGTACAGCTCGGCGAAGTCGATCGGGTTGATCATCAGCGGCGGGAAGCCGCCTTCGCGGGTCGCGCTGGAGACGATGGCGCGGGCGAACGGGAAGATCATCCGGGCGCCTTCGATCATCAGGACCGGGCGATGATGCTCTTCCGGCAGGCCGGGGAACTGGAACAGGGCGCCATAGGACAGCTCGACCAGGAAGGCCACGGCCTCGCCCTGGCGGGCTTCGCAGCGCAGGTTCAGCGTCAGCTCGTAGATGTCTTCGCCGACCTTCTGACCCTGGACGTCGACGCCGATGTTCACCTGCGGCTGCGGCTGGTTGGGCAGCAGGCTCTGCGGGGCGTTGGGGTTCTCGAACGAGAGGTCCTTCACATACTGCGCGAGGACATGCATCGGCAGCGAGGACGCCTGCTGCTGCTCGGCGCCGTTGCTCATCTGATCGGACATAACGGACTCCTAATCGCCGGCCTTCCTCCCGGCCCGGGTCCCGGCTTGGAACAGGGCAGGGGCGGCGGGCCGACCCGGATGTGAGGTGACAGGATTTGGTTCGCGACGGTTGTGCCTTCGCCCAATGGGCTGGCTATCACGGATCGGCTGTCCTGCCAACGGAAACCGCCAGCAATCCTGCGGCTCAGCGCCGCTCATCCGGGCGGTGCTTCCCCCATTGGGAATCGGTCAGCCGCGGCGCGTCGGCATCCTCCTTTCCGTCACCCGTTCCGCCCTCACCGGGGGTGACGTCCTGGTAATCGGCGTCGATCACGCCGGGCGCAGGGCGGAAGGGATCGTCGGCGCGGCGGGCATCGCCGGGTCCGAAGCCCGGTTCGCCGAAACCACGGCCCGCCGTGCCGCCAAAACCGCCGCTTCCGAAGCCGGGCCGCCCGCCGGCGGCGGTCCCTCCCATAGTGAAGACCGGCATGCCGGCGCCGATCCGGCCGAGCAGCCAGCGGCCGATGCCCCGGCGCAGCGGGCCGATCAGCAGGACCAGCCCCAGTATGTCGGTCAGGAAGCCGGGAATGATCAGCAGGATGCCGGCCAGAACGGCACAGAAGCCGTCCAGCACCGTGCCGATCGGCGCCTCGCCGCGGGCCGCCGCGGCCTGCGCACGGGTCAGCGACGACAGGCCCCGGTGGCGGACCAGCAGCACGCCCACCACCGCCGACAGGGCGAGAAGCCCGATGGTCGGCCCGGCGCCGATCCAGTCGCCGACCTGGATGAATCCGACGATCTCCAGGATCGGCAGAAGAAGGATCAACAGCAGGGGATTCATGGTGTCCTTGCTCTTCGGGCTCGCTGCCCCTATCTAGGTTTGGATAGGTCGTCCGGTCGAAAGGCCGGCGGCTCCATCCGGGATGGCGGTTTCTGACGGGCAAGCAACACGTAATGCCGCCCATCCGCAAGGTCCAGGGGTGGGGCAGGCGGTGACGCCGCGGCCGCAGCCGGATCTTTCATCGGATCCGCCGTCTCAAGGCCGCTTCCGCAGGTCAAATAGCTCAAGTCGTTGGAAGGAACAGATGATGGGAGATGGGTTCGTGTTCATCGAGATCGTGATCTTCGCGATGATCGCGGCCTTCCTCGTTTATCGGCTGCGCAGCGTCTTGGGCCGCCGGACGGGGGAGGAGCGTCAGCGCCCCAACCCGTTCACCCCCGCCGCCAGCACCGCGAAGCCCGACAATGTCGTGCCGCTGCCGGAGCGCAATCGGCCGCGTCCTGATGTCGCAGTCTCTCCGGACGAGCCGCTGTCGCTGGCCGCGTCCATCGAACAAATCCGCGCCGCCGACCCGACCTTCGACGAAAAGCATTTTCTGGAAGGCTCCAAGGCTGCTTTCGCCATGATCGTCGATGCCTTCGCCCGCGGCGACACCGCGACGCTTCGCCCGCTGCTGGCCGACGATGTGTACGAGAGCTTCGCCCGCGTCATCCGCGACCGCCAGGCCGCCGGCGAGCAGCACGAGGCCCGTATCGAGTTCGTGCGCGAGGCCGAGGTGGTGGAAGCGAGGCTGGATGCCGGCCGCACCGCCTTCGTCACCGTCCGTCTGGTCACCGATCAGGTCAATGTGGTGCGCGACCGCGACGGCACCGTCATCGATGGCGATCCCAAGGCGCTGGTGGAGAACGTCGACGTCTGGACCTTCGCCCGCAACATCCGCTCGCGCGACCCGAACTGGTCGCTGGTCGAGGTGCGGCCGGTTCAGTGATCGGACGACAGCCAGTAATGAACTCCCGTCATCGGACCGGTTTCAGCGCCATCGCCCTCTTCGGGGCGGTGGCGTTGCTGTTTTCAGCCTGTACACCGAAGGATGAAGCGAAGCGGGAAGAGGCCAAGCCGCCGCCCGACGCCCTTACCCTGGCGCCACTCACTTTCGCCGATCTGCCGGGGTGGCGGAGCGATCCGGTCGCCCAGGCGATACCGGCGCTCGCCCGCTCCTGCGCCCGATTCAGGACGCAGCCGGCGGAGCGGCCGGTCGGGCCGAACGGGGTGGCCGGCACCATCGGCGACTGGCAGGGCCCTTGCGCCCAATTGGCGGATCTGCCGCCCGGCGACGATGCCGCCCGCGCCTTCTTCGAAGCCAACTTCACCCCCTACGCGGCCGGAAACAACGGGACGCGGGAGGGGCTGTTCACCGGCTATTACGAAGCCGAGCTGGAGGGCAGCCGCCGGCCGGATCCGGCCTATGCCGTGCCGCTCTATCGCCGGCCGGCCGATCTGGTGATGGTCGATCTCGGCGATTTCTCCGACCGCTGGCGGGGGGAGCGCACTGCCGGCCGGGTGGTCGACGGCCGGTTGAAGCCCTATGAGGACCGCGCAGCCATCGTCGCCGGCTCGCTCAAGGGCAAGGGTCTGGAACTGGTCTGGGTGAAGGACCCTATCGGCGCCTTCTTCCTGCAGATCCAGGGGTCGGGCCGGATCCGTATGGCCGACGGCGGCGAGATGCGCGTCGGCTATGCCGCCCAGAACGGCCACAAATACGTCGCCATCGGCAAGGAGCTGATCGACCGAGGCGCGCTGAAGCGGGAGGAGGTGTCGCTCCAGACCATCCGTGCCTGGCTGCTCGCCAATCCCGACCAGGCGGCAGCGGTTATGAACGTCAACCCGTCCTACGTCTTCTTCCAGCCGCTGACCGGCGACGGTCCCAATGGCGCCCAGGGCGTGGCCCTGACGCCGGGGCGCAGTCTGGCGGTGGACTCCAAGTTCATGCCCTACGGCGCACCGGTCTGGCTGGATGCCGAGGATCCAGTCGACGGCCGGCAGCGGTTGCAGCGGCTGCTGATCGCCCAGGACACCGGCGGCGCCATCCGCGGGCCGGTGCGCGGCGACGTCTTCTGGGGCCACGGCGCGGAGGCGGAGCAGAAGGCGGGGGTGATGAAGAGCCGCGGCACCTATGCGCTGCTGCTGCCGAAGAGCGTGAAGGTGGCGGCAGGCGGGTAGGGGAATGTTTCACGTGAAGCGGGGTGATGGTTTTCGTGGCTACGTTAGACCCCCACCTAACCTCCCCCGCTCTCAGCGGACCTATGGTCCGCCTGTCGCGTCAGCACAAAGCGGAGCTTTGTGCGAGAGCTGGGCGGGGGAGGGATTGCCGCCAATCTTTCGACGGGCACTCTCCTGCATCAGCACAAGTCTCCTCCCTCGCCCAGCGGGGGAGGATTAAGGTGGGGGTCTAGCTCCGCAACGCCCCACACCCTCACAGAATGAACTTCGACAGATCCGCGTTCTTCGCCAGTCCGCCGACCCTCTCGCGCACCAGGGCGGCATCGATGGTGATGGTCTCGCCGGCGCGGTCGCTGGCGGCGAAGCTGATTTCCTCCAGCAGGCGCTCCAGAACCGTGTGCAGGCGCCGCGCGCCGATGTTCTCGACGGAGCTGTTGATCTCCGCCGCCAGCCGCGCCAACTCGTCGATGCTGTCGTCGGTGAAGACCAGATCGACCTCCTCCGTCTTCATCAACGCCTTGTACTGGCGGATCAGGCTGGCTTCCGGCTCGGTCAGGATACGCTTGAAGTCGTCCTGGCTCAGCGCCTTCAGCTCGACGCGGATCGGCAGGCGGCCCTGCAGTTCGGGCAGCAGGTCCGACGGCTTGGCGATGTGGAAGGCGCCCGACGCGATGAACAGGATATGGTCGGTCTTCACCGGGCCGTGCTTGGTCGACACCGTCGTGCCTTCGATCAGCGGCAGCAGGTCGCGCTGAACGCCCTCGCGGCTGACGTCGGCGCCGCGCGCGTCCGAGCGGGCGGAGATCTTGTCGATCTCGTCCAGGAAGACGATGCCGTTCTGCTCGACCGCGCGGATCGCCTCCGCCACCACCTTCTCCTGGTCCAGCAGCTTGTCGGACTCCTCGGCCATCAGCACGCCGTGGCTCTCGGACACGGTCATGCGGCGGGTTTTGGTCCGGCCGCCCATCATCTTCCCGAACATGTCGTTCAGGTTCAGCATGCCCATCTGCGCGCCCGGCATGCCGGGAATGTCGAAGGTCGGCATGTTGCCGGCGCCGGTGTCGGCCACCTGGACTTCGATCTCCTTGTCGTTCAGCGTGCCCTCGCGCAGCATCTTGCGGAACTTGGCGCGCGTGTCGGCACTGGCGCTGTCGCCGCACAGCGCGTCGAGAACGCGTTCCTCGGCGCGCAACTCGGCCTTGGCGGCGACCTCCTTGCGCAGCCGCTCGCGGGTCAGGCCGATGGCGGCCTCTACCAGATCGCGGACGATCTGCTCCACGTCGCGGCCGACATAGCCGACTTCCGTGAACTTGGTGGCCTCCACCTTCAGGAAGGGAGCCTGGGCCAGCTTGGCGAGGCGGCGGGCGATCTCGGTCTTGCCGACGCCGGTCGGGCCGATCATCAGGATGTTCTTCGGCAGCACCTCTTCCCGCAGGCCTTCGGGCAGCTGCTGCCGGCGCCAGCGGTTGCGCAGCGCGATGGCGACCGCGCGCTTGGCGTCGTTCTGGCCGACGATGTAGCGGTCGAGCTCGGAGACGATCTCGCGCGGGCTGAAGGCGGCGGTGTCGGCGGACACGGAAGCGGTCTGAATCGTCATGGCGCTCACAGCTTTTCCAGGGTGACGTTTTCGTTGGTGTAGACGCAGATGCCGGCGGCGATCTTCATCGCCTTGCGCGCCACGGCTTCCGCATCCATCCCGTCGATGTCGATCAGCGCGCGCGCCGCCGACAGGGCATAGGACCCGCCGGAGCCGATGCCGATCAGCCCATCTTCCGGTTCCAGCACGTCGCCGTTGCCGGTCAGCACCAGGCTGACGGACTTGTCGGCCACCGCCATCATCGCCTCCAGCCGGCGCAGGTAGCGGTCGGTACGCCAATCCTTGGCCATCTCCACGCAGGCGCGGGTCAGCTGGCCGGGATACTGCTCCAGCTTGCCTTCCAGCCGCTCGAACAGGGTCAGCGCGTCGGCGGTGGCACCGGCGAAGCCCGCCATCACCGTGCCGCCGGCCAGCCAGCGGACCTTGCGCGCATTGGCCTTCATCACCGTCTGGCCGACCGAGACCTGCCCGTCGCCGGCGATCACCACCTGACCGTTCTTGCGCACGGACAGGATGGTGGTGCCGTGCCATTGGATGGGATCGTGTGGATTGGACGCTGGATAGGTCATGCGCAAACCATGCTGGAAAAGGGGAGCCGCCCGCCATCCCGGAAAGGCGCACCATCACAGGGCGCAAGTCCCTGGAGCCGCGGCGGCAGGGCATCCGGTCTATGTGGGAGGGGCGCGGTCCCCGTCAAGAACATCGCCGTCAAGCTCCCCATCCTCCGCCGATGGATCGGCCCAGGGGTCGGCCCATGGATCGGCCCAAGGATCGGACTGACTGCCGCGGCCCAGCCGGTTCCGTTCCGCCTTCCAAGCGGTGTTGCGGCCCATTCGATCCTGCTTGGATGGCGGAGAAGATGCGCTTGGCGCGGCCGGAACCGGGCCTGCCAGATCCGGGTCTGCTGGATCCGCCCCCAGCCGGTCGAGCAGCGGACCGATCGCCAGGAACTCGACCAGCCCCGCCGGTGTGGCGACTGAACGACTGGCGGCCGGCGCCACGCCGACCAGCCTGCCGTCGCCATCCAGCAGCGGATCGCCGGCCTCCGTCACCGCCGTGAACAGGGCGGCGGAGCCCAGATCCGCCTGGATCAGCGCGGCACCGGGGTTCTCCGCAGAGTGCAGGCTGCCGACGATCCCCTCGATCTCCTTGCCCCGTCCGCCCGGGATCGCCCGCACCGGTTCGCTGACGCGCAAGGTCCGGGTGCGGACGGGAAGGGCGGTCAGCCGCGCCGGCACCCTCACCAATGCGAAGCCGCTCGCCGCATCGCGCCCGACCACCCAGCCGGTCAGTTCCACCCCGCGCGCCGGCCGGACGGTGACGGTGGGGTCGGATCCGGGGAGGGGAGCCAGCAGCACCGCCTGCACCTCGCCCGGCACATCGGTCTCGCCGATGACGAACCCGTGGGAAACTCCCGACGACCCTCCGACCGCCACCCGCGCCGACGCGACCCGGCCGGACCCGGATCCGGTCCGCAGCAGAAGCCGTCCCGCCGCCGGCAATTGGGAGGCCCGGTCCGGCACGAGAGAACCGACTGCTGGAGCCAGGGGGATGGGCCCGGATCCGGGTGGCGTTGTCGTGGAAATCGTCGCCGCCGTAGCCGCCGTAGCGGGCAGGGTGCCGCCCGACAGCAGGTTGCGGAATCCCGCGTCGGCGGCGAGCGCCTCCACTGCGGCGGCGAATGCCTCCTCCATCAACATGGTATCGCCCTGGGGCACGGCGCGCTCCTGCGTCGTCACGCCGGTGGTGACGAGGCGGTGGACCAGCCCGCCTCCGCGCGTGTCGTAGACTGTCCATTCCACCTTGACGCTGCCGGTGCCGGAACTGCCCTTGCTGCTGCCGGTCAGCCAGTTGACGCGGTTGCACAGCTCCAGCTGTACGTCCCGCAGGTCGCCCTGCACGGTGAAGCGGGCGCGGCTGCGGTTGCCGTCGGGGCTGTCGGGACCGCCGGGCCGTCCAACCACGTCGAAGCCGGCGGCGGTCATCACCTCGGCAAACCGCTCCTCGAAGGTGGAGCCGCGGCGCATGTTGACGCCGCTGGTCCAATAGACGTCGTCATAGGGTGGGGCACAGTCGATGCCCCAGACATGGCGGCCGATCTGCATCCCACGCCGCATCGACCCGATCGCCAGTTCGCCGAAGCGGAAGGGTGCGGTGGTCCCGGCGGCGACCGGCGGCGCGGCTTTGCCGGCCTGCGGAGGCGGGGACATGCCGCCGCAGCCGGCCGGCGGCAGGCCGAGAAGGAGCAGCAATGCTGCGACGAAAGGGCGCGGGAGGGTCGTCATAAGCGAATATGCACGCAGGAAGTGTATAGAACTGTACCCCGCACACCATCGTAGGACAATCGTCGGAATGGACAGGCCGCGCATCAATCGTGCCGGATGCTGGCGCGCAGGGATGCTTCCTGCTACAAAACCGCCATGGACCAGACCCCCATCAACGGCGGCCGCCGCGCCTCGATCGAGCGGAACACAACCGAGACCCGGATCCGGGTCGCGCTGAACCTTGACGGCACCGGCGTCTACGACGTCAAGACGGGGGTCGGCTTCCTCGACCACATGCTGGAACAGCTGTCGCGGCATAGCCTGATGGACCTGACGGTCCTGGCCGACGGCGACCTGCACATCGATTACCACCACACGACCGAGGACACCGGCATCGCCATCGGCATGGCGGTGGCGAAGGCGCTGGGCGACCGCAAGGGCATCCAGCGCTACGGCCATTCCTATGTCCCGATGGACGAGACGCTGACGCGGGTGGCGCTGGACTTCTCCAACCGGCCCTATCTGATCTGGAAGGTGAACTTCACCCGCGACAAGATCGGCGATTTCGACACCGAGCTGTTCCGCGAGTGGTTCCAGGCCTTCGCCATGGCCGCCGGCGTGACGCTGCACGTCGAAAACCTGTATGGCGAGAACAACCACCATATCGTGGAAAGCTGCTACAAGGCGCTTGCCCGCGCGCTGCGCGCCGGGGTGGAGATCGACCCGCGCAAGCGCGATGCGGTGCCCTCCACCAAGGGCACGCTCGGCGGATCGCTCTGACGGCGGGGACCCCGGTCCAACCAAAAGCCCCCTCCGCCGTCCTATCGGAAGGTTTGTCACGTCCATGGAAACGGTCGCGCTGATCGATTACGGCTCCGGCAACCTGCGCTCCGCCGCCAAGGCGATCGAGCGCGCGGCCGGCGAAGCCGAAGCCTCCTACACTGTCCTCGTCACCTCCGACGCCGATGCGGTCCGCCGGGCCGACCGCGTGGTGTTGCCGGGCGTCGGCGCCTTCGCCGACTGCAAGCGCGGCCTGTCGGAAGTGCCGGGCATGCTCGACGCGCTGGAAGAGGTGGTGCACCGCCGCGGCCGGCCCTTCCTGGGCATCTGCGTCGGCATGCAGCTGATGGCCGAACGCGGCCGCGAATATGGCGTGACCGAGGGGCTGGGCTGGATCCGGGGCGAGGTGGTGAAGCTGGAGCCGGCGGATCCGGCGCTGAAAATCCCCCATATGGGCTGGAACGAACTGAACATCCGCCATCCGCACCCGGTCCTGGCCGGTCTGCCGGAGGGCTCTCATGCCTATTTCGTCCATTCCTACCAGTTCAAGCTGGCCGATCCCGACACGCTGATCGCGTCGGCCGACTATGGCGGCCCCTTCGCTGCGGTGGTCGGGCGCGACAATCTGGTCGGCACCCAGTTCCATCCGGAGAAGAGCCAAGCGACCGGTCTGGCGCTGATCGCCAACTTCCTGCGTTGGAAGGTCTAACGCGATGGCCGAGATCGCCATCGACAAGGTCGATGCGCTGAAGACCGCCGACCTGCACGACCTGTGCGACGCGGCCGACGACGCCATCCGCGCCGGCGGCGGCTTCGGCTGGGTCGAGCCGCCGCCGCGCGACGTGATGGAGCGGTTCTGGAAAGGCGTGCTGGTGGTGCCGGAACGGGTGCTGTTCGTCGCCCGCCTGGACGGGGTGGTGGCCGGATCCGCCCAGCTGGTCAAGCCGCCGCGCAACAACGAGGCGCAGGCCCACGCCGCCCAGCTGACCACCAGCTTCGTCGCCCCCTGGGCGCGCGGCCACGGGCTTGCCCGCCGGCTGACCATGGCGGTGGTGGACGAAGCCTGTGCCGCAGGTTTCCAGGTGCTGAACCTGGACGTCCGCGTGACGCAGGAGGCCGCCATCGCGCTTTATGAATCGCTCGGCTTCAGGCGCTGGGGAACCCATCCCTTCTATGCGCTGGTGCAGGGCAAGCCGCTCGCCGGCCATTTCTACTGCAAAGACCTCCAGCCTGCCCACCAGCCGCCAGCCTTTTAACCGCCAGCAACGCCATAGGAAGACGCCAGCGATGATCATCTACCCCGCCATCGACCTCAAGGACGGTGCCTGCGTCCGCCTGCTGCGCGGCGAGATGAGCCAGGCCACGGTCTTCAACACCGATCCCGGCGAACAGGCCCGCCTGTTCCAGAGCCAGGGCTTCGAATGGCTGCATCTGGTCGACCTCAACGGCGCCTTCGAAGGCAAGCCGGTGAACGGCGCCGCGGTCGAGAGCATCCTGAAATCCGTCACCATCCCGGTGCAGTTGGGCGGCGGCATCCGCGATCTGAACACCATCGGGATGTGGCTGGAAAAGGGCGTCAGCCGCGTCATCCTGGGCACGGTGGCGCTGCGCGATCCCGATCTGGTGAAGACTGCCTGCCGTGAGTTCCCGGGTAAGGTCGCCGTCGGCATCGACGCCCGCGAAGGCTATGTCGCCGTGGCCGGCTGGGCCGAGACCTCCGACATCAAGGCGCTGGATCTGGCGCTGAAGTTCGAGGATTGCGGCGTCGCCGCCATCATCTACACCGATATCAACCGCGACGGCGCCATGGGCGGCGTCAACGTGGAATCGACCTCCGACCTCGCCTACCATCTGACCACCCCGGTGATCGCGTCGGGCGGCGTGTCGTCGATCGACGACCTCAAGGCCCTGAAGATCGAAGAGGACGCCGGGATCGAAGGCGTGATCTGCGGCCGCGCGCTGTACGATGGCCGGATCGACCCCAAGGAGGCGCTGGCCCTGCTCTCCGCCACCGCCGTCGAGGACGCCGACTGATGCTGAAGATGCGTGTCATCCCCTGCCTGGACGTCAAGGACGGCCGGGTGGTGAAGGGGGTCAACTTCGTCGATCTGGTCGATGCCGGCGACCCGGTGGAACAGGCCCGCGTCTATGACCGCGAAGGCGCCGACGAGCTGACCTTCCTCGATATCACCGCCAGCCATGAGAACCGCGACACCATCTTCGACGTGGTGCGGCGGACGGCGGAGCAGGTCTTCATGCCGCTGACCGTCGGCGGCGGCGTGCGCACGGTGGACGACATCCGCAAGCTGCTGCTGGCCGGCGCCGACAAGGTGTCGATCAACACCGCGGCGATCCACCGCCCCGACTTCGTGCGCGAGGGCGCGGAGAAGTTCGGTGCGCAGTGCATCGTCGTCGCCATCGACGCCAAGAAGGTCGCGCCAGGCAAGTGGGAGGTCTTCACCCATGGCGGCCGCAACGCCACCGGCATCGATGCGGTGGACTGGGCCAAGCGGATGGAATCTCTGGGAGCCGGCGAAATCCTGCTGACCTCGATGGACCGCGACGGCACCAAGAGCGGCTTCGACCTGGAGCTGACGCGCACCGTGGCGGACTCGATCCGCATTCCGGTGATCGCGTCCGGCGGCGTCGGCACGCTCGACCATCTGGTGGAGGGCATCCGCGAGGGCCACGCCACCGCGGTGCTCGCCGCCTCGATCTTCCACTTCGGCACCTACACCATCGGTCAGGCCAAGGCGGCGCTGAGTGCCGCCGGCATCCCGGTGCGCCCGGCCCGGGCGTTGGAGACGGCGAATGGGTGACAAGAAGTCGGCCGAAAAGGCGGCGGAGAGATCCGCAGAGAAGGCGCCGGCCCCGCTGGGCGCCGAGGTGCTCGACCGGCTGTTCGTCACCGTCCAGGGCCGCAAGGGCGCCGATCCGGAGACCTCCTACACCGCGAAGCTCTACAGCCGCGGCACCGCCAAGATCGCCCAGAAGGTGGGCGAGGAGGCGGTGGAGGCGATCCTGGAGGCGGTGCGCGGCGACAAGGCGGCGCTGGCCGCGGAATCCGCCGACCTGCTTTATCACCTGCTGGTGCTGTGGGCCGACCTGGGGCTGGATCCGGCGGAGGTCTGGATCAAGCTCGCCCAGCGCGAGGGCACCAGCGGCATCGACGAGAAGAAGTCCCGCAAAGCCTGAGCGGGATTCCCCACCAAGAGGACGTACGCGATGGCCAAGAGCTATGACGACAGCAACGTGTTCGCCCGCATCCTGCGCGGCGAAATCCCGTGCAAGAAGGTGTTTGAGTCCGAGCACGCGCTCGCCTTCCACGACATCGACCCGCAGACGCCGACCCATGTGCTGGTGATCCCCAAGGGCGCCTACATCGACATGGACGACTTCACCGCCAAGGCGTCGGAGGCCGAGATCGCCGGCCTGTTCCGCGCGGTGGGCGAGGTCGCCCGCATGGTGGGCGCCGACGGCCCCGGCTACCGCATTCTGTCCAACTGCGGCGAGGCCGCGCACCAGGAAGTGCCCCACCTGCACATCCACCTGTTCGCCGGGCGCGACCTGGGGCGGATGATCGGGAAGGCTTGAGGGGAGTTAAACCCCCACCCTAACCCTCCCCCGCTCTCAGCGGACCTACGGTCCGCCTGCCGCGTCAGAACAAAGCGTAGCTTTGTGCGAGAGCTGGGCGGGGGAGGGGATAAGGGCTTGTTCGGGAAGGCGGCGGCAGTCCCTCCCCTGCGAAGCGGGGGAGGTTAGGTGGGGGCAATCGCCAGCCGACACCCCCACAACGCCATCACCGCCGCCGCACCCCCATCCTGCGCCGTGTGCCCTTCTTCGGCTGCACCGCGTCCAGGATCGCCAGGATCGCGTCGATCCGTTCCTCGTCCAGGTCGCCGATGCGTTCCGACAGAAGATTCGCCAGCTCCGTCGCTTTCGCGCTCAAGCCCGCGGTGTCGACCGTCACGCGGGGATGGGACAGATCCGCCAGCCGTTCCAACTCCTCCGCATCATCCCAGATGATGCCGAAATAGGCGCAGATCTGCCGGACCAGCTGGGGCGAGGGCTGGCCGCGCTTGCCGTGCTCCAGGGCCGACAGATAGGCGGACGAAATGGACAGGTCCGTCGCCATCTGCTTCAACGTCACGCCCCTGGCGTCGCGCAGCGACCGGACCCGTTCGCCGAACGGGGTCATGGGTAGTCCCTGAGTGTTTGGGACTCAGTCCTTACGGTCGCGCCGCCGTTTGATCAAGACATACAGCGCGCCGTCGCCGCCGTCCTTGGGCCGGGCCGGCTGGATCGCCAGAACCATCGGGCGCAGGGCCGGATCCGCCAGCCAGCGGGGCGTTGCCTGACGCAGGACACCCAGCCCGCCGAAGCTGCCTTTGCCGGTGATGACGAGGATGCAGCGCCGCCCCTCGTTCCAGGCACGATGGACGAAGGAGGCGAGTGCCGTGTGCGCCTGCGCCTGGGTCATGCCGTGCAGGTCGATCCGGCCGTCGATTTCCAGCTCGCCGCGGCGGAAGCGGTCGCCGGTGCGGCGGTCGATGTTGGCGGTGGAGCCCGGTGTCAGCGGCGGATGGGGGGCGCGGACCGGCCGGGGCGGGGAGGGGTGCTGCCTTGCGGTCGGCGGCGGGGCGAGGCTGGTGGCCACCGGTTCCTCCACCAACTCCGCCATGGTCGCCACCGGTTCCGGCTCCGCCTCGATCTGCTTGCCCGGCATCGGTTCGGCGTCGCGCATGGCGAGCCGCCACAAGCGCCGCTCGTCGGGCGTGGGCAGTCGTCTGCGGGTCATCGGCGCGGAACCTTCTGCGGAAAGGAAAAAGGGCGGTGCCGACGGATAAAGCCCGTCGGCCCGCCCCTGTCAATGTGTGTTGCCGCAACGCGAAAGAAAAGGCGCCGGGAGAAATGGAAGGGGGCAGGCGGAAAGCCTCAGCCGCCCGCCTTCAACGCGTCCAAACGCCCCTTCAACAGCGTGTATTCCGGATCGCTCGGCTTGAACTGGGCGATCAGCTTGCCCCAATGGGCGGCGGCCTCGTCCCGCCGGCCCGACATCATGGCGTCGAGGCCGAGCAGCCACAGCGCGTCCTTGTTCTCCGGCTCCGCCTTCAGCGCCAGCCGCAGGGCGGAGGTCGCCTCCTCCGGTAGGGGCTTGGGCGTCTCATTGCGCGGCTGGGTCTGCAGGACGGCATTGGCGTAGACCACCTGCACGTCGGCGCGGTCCGGTGCCCGCTCCCGCGCCTTGCGGGCCGCGTCCAGCGCCTTCTCCGGCTCGCCCAGCACCCCGTAGGAGCGGGCGAGCCTCAGCCAGCCTTCGACGTCCGACGGGTCGGCGTCCAGCTTGGCGGCGAGCCCTGCGACCATGCCGCGGATCATCTCGTCCTGGTTCTGCCCCTCGGCCGCCTGCCCGTTCTGCCCTTGGCTTGCCACGGGACCGGCGGGCTTCTGCTCGGCCGGCAGCGGCTGCGGCGTCACCTTGGCCGGATCCATGTCCAGCGCAATCGCGGCCTCGCGGATCTGGTCGCGCAAGACCGGGACCCAGGGCGCGTCGGCCGGCGATTCCGCCATAAGCGCGCTCCAGCGGTCGAGAGCGTCCTTGCGGTCGCCGGCCTGATAGCGGGCGAGCGCCGCGAAGAAGCGGGCGCGCGGGTCCTTCGGCTCCTTCGCCAGCACGGTGTCGAAGGCCTTCACAGCCTCTTCCCCGACCATGCCGTCATTGGCCGACACCAGCGTCTCGCCGAACAGGCCCTGCAGCTCCACATCGTCCCCGTTCAAGGCGACGGCGCGGCGCAGGGCGTCCGCCGCGTCGGCATTGCGGCCCATCTTGGCATAGGCTTGACCCAGGATCAGCCAGCCCTGCAGGTCGTTCGGATTCTCCGCCAGCTGCGCCTTCAGCTTGTCCATCGCCGCCAGCACGGTCTTGGGCGGACCGCCGCGTTCCTGTTCAAGGTTGCGCGACGCCAGCGGCTGCGCCGGCAGATCCGGCCGGCCATAAAGACCATAGACGCTGAGCGCGCCCAGCGGCAGCATCAGCGCCAGCAACACAGCCAGCACACGTGCGCTGCGCGGGGCCGCGGGGGTTGCGGCGGAACCGCTTTTCTCGGCGGTCGCCAGCATGCGCCGCGCGATCTCCGCCTTGGCGGCCTCGGCCTGGGCGTCGTTGATCAGGCCGCGCGCGCGGTCGCGCTCCAGCTCGTCCAGCTGGTCGCGGTAGACCTCGCGGTCGAAGGCGTCACGGTCGGGAGCGGCGGCACCGGACCGCAGCAGCGGCGGCACGATCAGCAGCAGCACGGCCGCGGTCAGGACGGCGGCGAGAATCCAGAACAGCATCAGTCGTCTTTCCGCAGCAGGGCATCCAGCCGCCGCCGCTCATCCGCGCTCAGGGGAGCGGTGTCGGCGCCGGCGGCCACACCCCGCCGCCCGCGCAGGAACAGGAAGGTGCCGATCGCCCCCAGCAGCAGCACGGCGAAGGGGCCGATCCACAGCACCAGCGTGGTCGCCTTGAATGGCGGGCGCAGCAGCACATAGTCGCCGTAACGGTCGGTGACGTACTCCATCACCTTCGCATCGCTGTCGCCGGCCTGCAGCCGGTCGCGCACCAGAACGCGCAGGTCGCGAGCGAGCGGCGCGTTGCTGTCGTCGATCGACTGGTTCTGGCAGACCAGACAGCGCAGCTCCTGGCTGATGGCGCGGGCGCGGGATTCCAGCGCCGGGTCCGGCAGAACCTCTTCGGGCTGGACGGCCAGGGCGGGGGTCAGCGCCGATACGGTCAGCGACAGCGCCAGCAGAGCGGTAAGAAGGGCGCGTTTCATCAGCCCTGCCTCAGATGCTTGACCATGGGGAGAAGCTGCTCCTCCACCACCTGTGGGGTCAGCGGGCCGACATGCTTGAAGCGGATGCGGCCCTGGCGGTCGATCAGGTAGCTTTCCGGCACGCCGTATACGCCCCAGTCGATCGACACCCGGCCGTCCTGGTCGGCGCCGATGGCGGCATAGGGGTTGCCGTTGCGGGCCAGCCAAGTCAGCGCGTCCTCCGGCTTGTCCTTGTAGTTGATGCCGAAGACCGTCACCCCCTGCTCGCGCGACAGACGGGTGATGACGGGATGCTCCGCCTTGCAGGGGATGCACCAGGAGGCGAAGACGTTCACCAGCGTCACATCGCCGGTCAGCCTGGCCGAGGACAGGCCGCCCGTCGCCGGCTGACCCGGAATGGCCGGCAGGTCGAAGGTCGGCGCCGGCTTGTCGATCAGGGCCGACGGGATGTCGCGCGGGTCGCGCTGGAACCCCAGGTAGAAGGCGACACCCACCCCGATGAACAGCAGGAAGGGCAGCAGGTACAGAAGGCGGCGCATGATGTCTTGGTCCTCATTCGGCCGGAAGCGGAGCCGACTTGCCGGCCGTACGGCGGCGTTCCGGCGCGCCGATGCGGAACCGGCGGTCGGTCAGGCTCACCAGTCCGCCCAGCATCATCCCCGCGCCGCCGATCCAGATCCACGGCACCAACGGATGGTGGTAGATGCGGACGATCCAGGCGGTGCCGTTCTGCGTCGGGTCGCCCAGCGCCACATACAGGTCGGAAAAGACCGTGGTGTGGATGGCCGATTCCGTCGTCGTCATCCGGGTGGTGGTGTAGCTGCGGCGTTCCGGCGTCAGGGTTGCGACGGGCCGGCCGTCCTCGGTGACGGTGAAGACGCCGCGCTCCGCCTTGAAGTTCGGGCCGTCGACCAGCCCGATGCTGTCGAAGCGGAACTCGTAGCCTGCAACGGTGGTCTGATCGCCCGGCTTCATCGCCGTGATCGATTCCGTCTGCCAAGCCGACGTGCCGGTCATGCCGAGGATCGACAGGCCGACGCAGGCGTGCGCAATGGTCATGCCCCAGGCGCTGCGCGGCAGATGCACGGCGCGGTGCCAGCTGTTGCGGAAGGAGGTGCGGAACAAGGCGATGCGGTCGGCGAACTCCACCAGCGAGCCGACGAAGGCCCAGGCGGCGAGCGCGATGCCCACCAGCGCCAGCAGCGGCCCGCCGCCCGCCTTGACATAGGCAGTGACGGCGACGGCGATCACCACGGCGACGCCGGCGATCCACAGCCGGCTCAGCGCCGCCCACAGGTCCGCCCGCTTCCAGGACAGGAAGGGGCCGACCACCATGGCGACGATCATCGGGATGGCGACGGGGATGAAGGTGGCGTTGAAGAAGGGGGCGCCGACCGACACCTTGCCCAACTCCAGGATGTCGAGGAACAGCGGATAGAGCGTGCCGATGAACACCGTCGCCGTCGCGGTCGACAGCAGCAGGTTGTTCATCACCAGCGCGCCCTCGCGGCTGATCGGCGCGAACAGGCCGCCGGCCTTCAGCGACGGCGCGCGCAGGCTGTAGAGCAGCAGCGAGCCGCCGGTGGCGATCGCCAGCAGCACCAGGATGAAGACGCCGCGCTTGGGATCGACGGCAAAGGCATGGACCGAGGTCAGGATGCCCGAGCGCACCAGGAAGGTGCCCATCAGCGACAGCGAGAAGGTGACGATGGACAGCAGGATGGTCCAGCTCTTCAGCGCGTCGCGCTTCTCCACCACGATGGCGGAGTGCAGCAGCGCGGTGCCAGCCAGCCAGGGCATGAAGGACGCGTTCTCCACCGGGTCCCAGTACCACCAGCCGCCCCAGCCCAGCTCGTAATAGGCCCACCAGGAGCCCATGGCGATGCCCATGGTCAGGGTCGACCACGCGGCCAGCGTCCAGGGCCGCACCCAGCGCGCCCAGGCGGGATCGACCCGCCCCTCGATCAGGGCGGCCACGGCGAAGGAGAAGGCCATGGAGAAGCCGACATAGCCGGCATAGAGGAAGGGCGGGTGGAAGGCGAGGCCGGGGTCCTGCAGCAGCGGGTTCAGGTCGTTGCCGTCGATCGGCGCCGGGATCACGCGGATGAAGGGGTTGGACGTCGCCAGGATGAACAGCAGGAAGCCGACTCCGATCAGCCCCTGGACCGCCAGCACCCGCGCCTTCAGCGTCGGCGGCAGGTTGCGCCCGAACATGGCCACCGCGGCGCCGAAGACCGTCAACATGACGATCCACAGCATCATCGAGCCCTCGTGGTTGCCCCAGACGCCCGACACCTTGTAGAGCATCGGCTTGGCCGAGTGGCTGTTCTGCACCACGTTCAGCACGCTGAAATCCGACACCACATGCGCCCAGGTCAGGGCGGCATAGGCGACCAGCACCAGCAGCATCTGGGCGATGGCCGCGGGCACCGCGACGTTCATCCAGGCACCGTTGCGGGTGGCGGCGCCGACCAGCGGCGGCACCGACTGCACCAGCGCGACGAACAGCGCCAGCACCAGCGCATAATGGCCGAGTTCGGGGATCACGGTCCCGCTACTCCTTCTTCGCGGTCTTCGTCTCGGACTCCGCCGGGTTCTTGTAGACGCCGGCTTGCTTCAGCGCCTCCGACACCTCGGGCGGCATGTAGTTCTCGTCATGCTTGGCCAGCACCTCGCGCGCGACGAAGACGCCGCCGGTCAGCTTGCCCTCGGCCACAACGCCCTGGCCCTCGCGGAACAGGTCGGGCAGCTGGCCGCGATAGCGGACGTCGATGGTGTGGGCGGTGTCGGTGACGCGGAAGGAGGTGGTGAGACCGTCCGGCGTCTTCTGCACGCTGCCTTCCTCGACCAGCCCGCCCAGGCGGAAATTGCGGTCGCCCACCTGCTGCGTCTGCAGCTGGGTCGGGCTGTAGAAGAAGACGATGTTGTCCTGGAAGGCGGTCAGCGCCAGGGCGGTCGCCGAGCCCAGCCCCAGGAGGGCGAGGCCCAGCATGTAGAGGCGGCGTTTCTTGCGGGTCATCCTTCGCTCGCTTCCGCCGGTGTTCCGGCGTTCTGATCGGCCGCTTTGCGGCCGGCGTTGCGGGTGCGGCGGCGGGCCGGGCGGGCGCTTTCCAGCGCCTTCAGCGTCGCCTCGGCGTTGCGCAGCCCCTTCCAGGTGGCAACCAGCAGGCCCAGCAGGACAAGGGTGGCGATGCCGTAGGCCGGCCAGACGTAGGCGGCGTAGCCGCCCATGTGGAGAAATTCGTTCATCGTCTTGTCCCTGCGTCCTCAGCCCTGCATCCCGTCCGTCACCGCGCCGTCGCCGGCAACCGACAGCCGCAACGTCTGTATCTTGCGCTGGGCGATCTCCGTGCGCACGCGCAGCAGGACCACCGACAGGAAATAGGCGGTGAAGGCACCGGCCATAACCAGAAGCGGCGTCAGCATGCTGGGGTCGATGCTGGGACCGCCCATGCGCACGACGCTGGCGGGCTGGTGCAGCGTGTTCCACCAGTCGACCGAGAACTTGATGATCGGCACGTTGACGATGCCGACCAGCAGCAGGACGTTGCCAGCCTTCATGCCGCGCTGCGGGTCGTCGAAGGCGTTCACCAGGGCCATGTAGCCGAGATACAGGAAGAACAGGATCAGCACGCTGGTCAGCCGGGCGTCCCACACCCACCAGGTGCCCCACATCGGCGCGCCCCACAGCGACCCGGTCACCAGGCACACGAAGGTGAAGCCGGCACCGATGGGGGCGGCGGCCTTGGCGAACAGGTCGGCCAGCGGGTGCTTCCACACCAGGCCCACCGCCGCGGCGATGGCCATGTTGGTGTAGACGAACAGGCTCATCCAGGCGGCGGGCACATGGATGTACATGATCCGCACCGTCTCGCCCTGCTGATAGTCCGGCGGCGAGCTGAACAGGCTGAGCCACAGCCCGAGGATCGTCAGGATCACGGTCGCCCCTGCGCACCACGGCAGAAGCACGGCCGACAGGCGCAGGAAACGGGCGGGATTGGCGAAGCGATGCATAGATCGATGGCCCCGGTACAGGTGACCTTGGTCAGGCTTGCGGACGATATAAGCGCATGTATGGCGGACTGCGAGGGGTTTCGCCTTGATCTCGGTCAGGAAGAACCGCCGTTCGTTCGTACTCTGACACCAAGGTATGAGTGGTCCCAAGCCCCTGGAGGCGCTCGGTTCATTGGCTGTAAAGACGCCGGGGGAGGGGCTTTTCATCCCTTCCCGCCGGCGGATCTTTTTTCGGTCAGGCGGCCAGTTCCTCCCGCATTCCCTCGCCCAAAGCCGCCCGCATCGCCCCGGCGATCAGGTCGAAGTCGCGGGGGCTGACCGGCAGCAGTCCGAAGCGGAAGGGATAGCCCCAGTTCCGCACTCCGGTGGTCAACTCCAGCCGGTCCAGCAGCGGCTGGATCGGTGCCTCCTCCGCCGGCCACCATGACACGTCGCGCCGGAAAGGGATGAAGCCGCCGCCCATGTCGAACTGGTAGGGCTCTCCCGGCAGGACGGTGCCGACGGCGGTGAAGGACTTCAGCCCGTCCGCCGCGCCGAACCGGTCGGTGGGGGAGTAGTAGACGACCCGGTCGCCCGGCCGGATCCGCCGCAGCGGCGCCGCCTTGCCGTGGCAGACCTGCATGAAGCCGCCGGCCCGGCCGCGCCGAACATGCTCGGCGCTGGCCACCGCGATCCAGCTGCCGGTGCGTGTGCTGCCGGTGCGCGTGCCGCCGCTCACGACCGCACCTGTTCGGACTGGTTCTCTTCCTGATGGGGAGCGAACACGCGGAGCCGGTGGCCGTCGGGGTCGCGTGCAACGAAGGTATGACCGAAATCCATCGTGGTCGGCGGCTGCAGGATGGTCAGGCCGCGGGCGCTCCAGTCGGCGTGGAGGTCGTGCACCGCGGCCTCGTCGGCGACGGTGAAGGCGATCTCGCTGCCGCCCGGCATGGTCGCCGCCGGCTCCACCGTATGGCGCGACCACAGGCCCAGCATCAGCCCGTCGCCCGCCTTGAACATGGCGAAGGTGGGGGAGGCCTCCACCGGCGGCCGGCCCAGCAGGTCGGCATAGAAGGCGGCGCTGGCGGCCGGGCTGTCGACATGGAGCAGGACGAAATCGAGCGCGAGCTTGGCGGCGGCGGGCTTGGCAGTGGCGGTGGCTGCGATGGCGGTCATGGCTGGCTCCGGTCTTAAAGGGATGGGGTGGGGCGGCCGGTTGGTTCCGTTCGCCGCCCTCACCGGCACAGCCAAGACTAGGCCGACATGCTGACAGTTTCCGTCAGCATGGTGTCAACCCCCTCCCATCCTCATTGCGGAATGCCCTCCGCCGCGCGCCATTCCTTCAGCATCGCCTGTCGGCGGCGGGGATAGCGGATGTCGCTGGCGGTCAATGCCAGGATGCGGTCGGTGCGGAAATGGCGGAAGGACTGGCGCAGTTCGCACCACGCCACCATCACCCGCACCCGGTCGAAGAAGCCGAGCGCGAAGGGCCAGACCATGCGCCGGCTTTCCGACCCGTCGCGGTCGCGATAGGCGATCTCCAGCTTGCGCTCCGCCCTGATGGCAGTACGGATGGTCGCCAGCTCGGCATCTCCTGCGGCGATCGGTTCACCCGGCCCGACCAGCAGGGCGGAGCCGTCCAGCCCCTCCCGCTTGTCCGGCGGCAGCACCGCGGCGATCTTGGCGAGCGCGTTGCGCGCCGCTCCGCCCAGCCGGCTGTCGCCGCGGTCCACCACCCAACGCGACCCCAGCACCAGCGCCTCCAGCTCCTCCTCGGTGAACATCAGCGGCGGCAGCAGGAAACCGGCCCGCAGCAGATAGCCCACCCCCGGCTCCCCCTCGATCATCGCGCCCTGCGCCTGCAGCGTGGCGATGTCGCGATAGAGCGTGCGCAGGCTGACCCCCAGCTCGCCGGCAAGCGACTTGCCGCTGACCGGCTGCCGATGCCGCCGCAGAACCTGCATCAGATCGAGGAGACGTTCGGCGCGCGACATGAAACCGGAGGGTGAGGGACAGGGGCAGCGATGGAAAGCACCGCTTGTTCGGGGTGTTCACCCGGTTCAGGCAAGCATACTGTCGCAGTGGTTGAGGCTCAATCCAGAGGGAGTCATGAAAACCATCCTTATCACCGGCGGCGGGCGCGGGATCGGAAAGGCCACCGCTGTGCTGGCCGGCAGCCGCGGCTGGTCGGTGGGCATCAATTATATCGGCAACGAAGCCGCCGCCGATGAAACGGCCAACGCGGTGCGGGCGGCGGGCGGCCGGGCTGTGACGCTCCGCGGCGACGTGGCGGTCGAGGCGGATGTCGTCGCCATGTTCGACGCGGCGGAACAGCAGCTTGGACCGCTCGACGGCGTGGTGGTGAACGCCGGCATCGTCGCGCCGTCCTGCCCCTTGGCCGAAATGAGCGCCGAGCGGATGCGCCGCGTATTCGAGGTGAACGTCTTCGGCGCCTATCTCTGCGCGCGGGAGAGTGCGCGCCGTCTGGCGCCGCGGGGGGCGGGCTCCATCGTCCTGATGTCCTCGGCGGCGGCCCGGCTCGGCTCGCCCTTCGAGTATGTGGACTATGCCGGATCGAAGGCGGCGCTGGACACGCTGACGGTCGGGCTGTCGAAGGAGTTGGGGCCGCAGGGTGTCCGCGTCAATGCGATCCGCCCCGGCCTGATCGACACGGAGATCCACGCCAGCGGCGGACAGCCCGGCCGCGCCCAACGCCTGGGCGTCAACGCCCCGCTCGGCCGTGCCGGGCGGGCGGAGGAGGTGGCCGAGGCCGCCGTCTGGCTACTGAGCGATGCCGCATCCTACACGACCGGCGCGATCCTCGACGTGTCCGGCGGGCGATGACGGCGCCGCAGAAAGAAAAAAGCCCCGGCTCCTGCGAGCCGGGGCTTTTTCGTTACCCGAACCGGGAGAGACGGATCACTCCGCCTTCTTGGTCAGGTCTTCGCCAGTGGCCTGGTCGACCTGCTTCATCGACAGCTTGACCTTGCCGCGGTCGTCGAAGCCGATGACCTTGACCTTCACCGAGTCACCCTGCGACACGACGTCCGACACCTTGCCGACGCGCTGCTGCGCCAGTTCGGAGATGTGGACGAGGCCGTCGCGCGAGCCCAGGAAGTTCACGAAGGCGCCGAAATCAACGACCTTCACCACCTTGCCGGTGTAGACGACGTTCATCTCCGGCTCGGCGACGATGCCCTTGATCCACTCGATGGCGGCGTCCGACTTCTTCTGGTCGACCGCGGACACCTTGACGGTGCCGTCGTCGTCGATGTCGATCTTGGCGCCGGTCTGCTCCACGATCTCGCGGATCACCTTGCCGCCGGAGCCGATCACGTCGCGGATCTTCTCCTTCGGGATGTTGATCACGGTGATGCGCGGGGCGTTCTCGTTGACGCCTTCGCGGGCGCCGGTCAGCGCCTTGGACATCTCGCCCAGGATATGCAGGCGGCCGTCCTTGGCCTGGCCCAGCGCGATCTTCATGATCTCCTCGGTAATCGAGGTGATCTTGATGTCCATCTGCAGGGCGGTGACGCCGACCTCGGTGCCGGCGACCTTGAAGTCCATGTCGCCCAGGTGGTCTTCGTCACCCAGGATGTCCGACAGGACGGCGAAGCCGTGGTCTTCCTTGATCAGGCCCATGGCGATGCCGGCGACCGGACGGGCCAGCGGCGCGCCGGCGTCCATCAGCGACAGCGAGGTGCCGCAGACGGTGGCCATCGAGGAGGAGCCGTTGGACTCCGTGACTTCCGACACGACGCGCAGCGTGTAGGGGAAGTCTTCCTTCTTCGGCAGCAGCGGGTGGATGGCGCGCCACGCCAGCTTGCCGTGGCCGATCTCGCGGCGGCCGGGGCTGCCCATGCGGCCGGCTTCACCCACCGAGTACGGGGGGAAGTTGTAGTGCAGCATGAAGTGCTCGCGGTACTCGCCTTCGAGCGCGTCGATGATCTGCTCGTCCTGGCTGGTGCCCAGCGTGGTCACGACCAGCGCCTGGGTTTCGCCGCGGGTGAACAGGGCCGAACCATGGGCGCGCGGCAGGATACCGACTTCCGACACGATCGGACGCACGGTCTTGGTGTCGCGGCCGTCGATGCGGCGGCCGGTCTTCAGGACGGCGCCGCGCAGGATGTCGGCCTCGAGCTCCTTGAACTCGAAACCGATCGACTGGGCGTCGAACTCCTCGGCCAGCGTCTCGAGCGCCTTCGCCTTGGCGGCGCCGACCTTCTCGTAGCGGCTCTGCTTGACCATCTCGGTGTAGGCAGCCTCGACGTCCGACCCGACGGTCTCGCGCAGACGGGCCTTCAGTGCCTTGCGGTCATAGGCCGGCTCCGGCAGATCCCACGGCTCCTTGGCGGCTTCCTCGGCCAGGTCGATGATCATCTCGATCACCGGCTGGAAGTTGGTGTGGCCGAACATGACGGCGCCCAGCATGACCTCTTCGGTCAGCTCCTTGGCTTCCGATTCGACCATCAGCACGCCTTCGACGGTGCCGGCGACGACCAGATCCAGGTCGCTGTCCTCGACCTCGTCCATGGTCGGGTTCAGCACATACTGGCCGTTCTTGTAACCGACGCGGGCGGCGCCGATCGGACCCAGGAACGGGATGCCGGAGATCGTCAGCGCGGCCGAGGCGCCGACCATCGCCACGATGTCCGGATCGTTCTCCAGATCATGGCTCAGCACGGTGCAGACGACCTGCGTCTCGTTGCGGAAGCCATCGGCGAACAGCGGACGGATCGGACGGTCGATCAGGCGGCTGACCAGCGTTTCCTTCTCGGTCGGACGGCCTTCGCGCTTGAAGAAGCCACCGGGGATCTTGCCGGCCGCGAACGCCTTTTCCTGGTAATTGACGGTCAGCGGGAAGAAATCGACGCCCGGCTTCGGCGCCTTGGCGGCGACGGCGGTGCACAGGACGGTGGTGTCACCATAGGTGACCAGAACCGCGCCGTTGGCCTGACGGGCGATCTTGCCCGTTTCCAGGACCAGCTTGCGCCCGCCCCATTCGATTTCCTTGCGATGAACAGTAAACATCGATTCTTTCCTTCCATCCGACACCCTGCAACGGCCGGATTGCCGCCCAAGGCCGGGGCCATCGGTCGTAGGACCCCGCGAGAAAACTGGAGATATGGTGTTCGACAACAGGAATGAACGAATCAAGATAGAGGTGCCGTGGATGCAAAAAAGGCCGGTCCCCGAATAAACGGGCCGGCCTGTCCATCACGAAACGCTCAAGATCGAGTTTCTATTGCCAATAACCAATGAGGTGTTCCGGAACGATACAGGTGGACGACGGCTTCGGTGCTCGACTTCTGTGTTCCCGCCGGACTTCCGGGGAAACCCCCGGCCGGTGGCCGGCCAGGGGAACCCGAACCCGTCAGCGGGACGGCGCAGCTGTCAGCGGCGCAGGCCCAGACGCTCGATCAGAGCGGCGTAGCGCGACTGATCCTTCTTCTTCAGGTAGTCGAGCAGACGGCGGCGCTGGCCGACCATCACCAGCAGACCACGGCGGGAGTGGAAGTCCTTCTTGTGGCTCTTCAGGTGTTCGGTCAGGTTGCTGATGCGCTCCGTCAGGATCGACACCTGAACCTCGGGCGAGCCGGTGTCGGCCTCACCGCGCGAATATTCCTTGATCAGCTCTTGCTTGCGCTCGGGCGTAATCGACATCGGGGTCTCCTAAATCACGTGAGGTTGAGCACGCGCACCGGACGGACCTCCGCCCCCTCGACACGGGCCAACGCCACCGGCGTTCCGCCGAAAAGCGCAATAACGGTGCCATCCCCACCGTCAGCACCCTGAACCGCCATCAGGCGGTCACGATCCTGTCGGGTGAGGAGAGCCACCGTCTGGCCGTGCCTCAGTCGGTGCGCTTCCGCTTCCGTCAGGGCCAGCGCCGGGATGTCGTCCAGCGCGGTCTCGATCGGCAACAGAAGTCGTTCGACGGCCGCACCTTGCTCCATGGCGGCCAGTTCGTCCAGGGAAATCGCGCGGTCCAGCGTGAAGGACCCGACGCGCAAACGACGCAGAAGCCCGACATGGCCGACCGTTCCCAGCGCTTCCGCCAGGTCGCGGGCCAGCGAGCGGACATAGGTGCCCTTGCCGCAATCCACCTCGAACACCGCATGGTCGGTGTCGGGTTCCTCGACCAGTTCGAAGCGGTCGATGCGCACGGTGCGGGCGGCGAGATCCACCGCGTCGCCTTCGCGCGCGATGTCGTAGGCGCGCTCGCCGTCGATCTTGATGGCGCAGAATTGCGGCGGCACCTGCTGGATCTCGCCCAGGAAGGCGGGCAGGGCAGCGCGGATCGCGTCCGTGCTGGGCCGGTGGTCGGAGCGGTCGATCACCGCGCCTTCGCGGTCGTCTGTGGTCGTCCGCTCACCCCAACGAATGGAGAAACGGTAGGTCTTGGCGCCATCCATGGCGTAGGAGACGGTCTTGGTCGCCTCGCCCAGCGCGATCGGCAGGATGCCGGTCGCCAGCGGGTCCAGCGTGCCGCCATGCCCAGCCTTCTCGGCGTTCAGCAGGCGGCGCACCTTCGACAGCGCCTGGGTGGAGGTCATGCCCTCGGGCTTGTCCAGCACGATCCAGCCATGGATCGGCGTGCCCTTGCGCTTACGAGCCACGACGGCCGCCCCGGCTCTCGTCCTCGCCTTCGCCCTTATCCGCAGCTTTGTCCTCGTCATCGAGCATGGCGCGGTCGTCATCGTCGAGGTCGTCGTCCTCGTCCGACTCGTCGGGGCCGAGATCGTCCTCCTCGTCCCAGGAATCGTCCTCATCCTCGTCATGGTCGTCGTCGCCGTTGACGCGGCCCAGCGGATGTCCGCTCAGGTCGCGGGCGACCTCCGGGCTGTGCAGGATGCTGTCGATGCGGTGGGCATAGTCGAAGGAGGTGTCGCCTTCGAAGCTCAGCGTCGGGGCGTGACGCAGGTTGACCATGCGCGCGACCTGTCCGCGCAGGAAGGCGGCGGCCCGGCGCAGGGCGACCTGGGCCTCCTCCATCCGCTCGCCGCCCAACGTCGAATAGAAGACGGTGGCGTTGGACAGGTCGGGGCTGATCCGCACCTCGGTGACCGTGACGTTCAGCGAGGCCAGCTCCGGATCGTGGAAGTCACCGCGGCGGAACAGGTCGGCAAGCGCATGGCGCAACTCCTCGCCGACGCGCAGTTGCCGTTGGGACGGGGGCTTGCCGGCGACGAACGCGCCGCGCTTCTTGCTGGCCATGATACGTGTCTTTCGTCGATGTCTCTTGCCGGGCTGATTCAGCTCTCCGGCCGATCACACACATATGGGAGCTGTCGGTCTCCCACCCTAACCGCCGCCCGCCGGGCAGGCGCAGGGCGGTGGCGATCACCCCAATATAGGAACAGGGCGCAGGACTGATCCCGCGCCCCGCAAAACAAAAAGGCCACCCGATCCATCCCGGCGCGAAGCCGGAAGGGATCGGGCGAACCGAACAGGTCACAGCTCGCGAGCGATTTCCTCGATCTCGAAGGCTTCGATCTGATCGCCGGCCTGGATGTTGTCGTAGTTCTCGAAGGCCATGCCGCACTCGTAGCCCTCGCGCACTTCCTTGACTTCGTCCTTGAAGCGCTTGAGCGTCTTGAGCGTGCCTTCGTGAATGACGACGTTGTCGCGCAGCAGGCGGACGCCGGCGCCGCGCTTGACGACACCCTGCGTGACCATACAACCGGCGACCTTGCCGACCTTCGTGATGTTGAACACCTCGCGGATGGTCGCGTAGCCGATGAAGCGTTCCCGCAGCGTCGGAGACAACAGACCGGTCAGCGCCGCCTTCACGTCGTCGATCACGTTGTAGATGATCGAGTAGTAGCGGATTTCGACGCCGTCGCGCTTGGCGAGGTCGCGGGCCTGCGGGTTGGCGCGGACGTTGAAGCCGATGATCATCGCGTTGGACGCATTGGCCAGCGTGATGTCGGACTCGTTGATCGCACCGACCGAGTTGTGCAGGACGCGGACCTTGACCTCGGTGTTCTCGGCCGTGAGCTTCTCCAGCGAGCTGGCGATGGCTTCGATCGAGCCCTGCACGTCGCCCTTGATGACGACCGGCAGTTCCTTGGCCTCGCCGGCCTGGATGCGGCTGAACATGTCCTGCAGCGAACCGCGGGCGGAGGCCGCCACCACCGCTTCGCGCTTCTTGCGCTGGCGGAACTCGGCGATCTCGCGGGCACGGGCTTCGGACTCGACAACGGTGAAGTCGTCGCCGGCCATCGGCGTGCCGTTCAGTCCCAGGACCTCGACGGGGACGGCCGGGGCCGCCTCGTTGACGTTCTGGCCGCGGTCGTTGATCAGCGCACGGACACGGCCCCATTCGGCACCGGTCACGAACACGTCACCGACCTTCAGCGTGCCGCGTTGGACCAGCACGGTGGCGACCGAACCACGGCCACGCTCCAGCTTCGCCTCGATGACGACGCCTTCGGCGGCGCGCTCAGGGTTGGCCCGCAGCTCCAGGATTTCGGCCTGAAGAAGGATCGCCTCTTCCAGCTTGTTCAGGTTGCGCTTGGCCTTGGCCGACACTTCGACGTCGAGAACGTCGCCGCCCATCTCTTCGACCACCAGCTCGTGCTGGAGCAGTTCCTGACGGACGCGCTCCGGCTTGGCATCGGGCAGGTCGCACTTGTTGATGGCGACGATGATCGGAACCTTGGCCGCCTTGGCGTGGCGGATGGCTTCGATCGTCTGCGGCATGACGCCGTCGTTGGCGGCCACCACCAGCACGACCACGTCGGTGACGTTGGCACCGCGGGCACGCATCTCGGTGAAGGCGGCGTGACCCGGCGTGTCGATGAAGGTGATCTTCGCACCCGACTCCAGCTGCACCTGATAGGCGCCGATGTGCTGGGTGATGCCGCCGGCCTCGCCCGACACCACGTCGGTCTGGCGCAGCGCGTCGAGCAGCGAGGTCTTGCCGTGGTCGACGTGGCCCATGATCGTGACGACCGGAGGACGCGGGACCAGGATGGCACCCTCTTCCTCGGTGGCACGCAGGCCGATCTCGACGTCGGACTCCGACACGCGGCGGACGCGGTGGCCAAACTCGGTGATCAGCAGCTCGGCGGTGTCGGCGTCGATGGTCTGGTTGATGGTCGCCATCACGCCCATGCGCATCAGCGCCTTGATGACGTCGGCGCCACGCTCGGCCATGCGGTTGGCCAGCTCCTGGACGGTGATGACTTCCGGCAGCACGACGTCGCGGGTGACTTTCGCCGTCTCCTGGCGGCTCATCTGGCGCAGGCGTTCACGCTCGCGGGCACGGCGGACGGCGGCCAGCGACCGGGTGCGGTCGCTGCCGTCGTCGCTGAGCGCCTGCGAGACGGTCAGCTTGGTGCCCTTGCGGCGGTCGGCACCGGCAGGAGCCTTGGCGGCCGGACGGGCCGGAGCGGCCTTGGCCGGGGCGCCGCCACGGCCACCCTTGCGGCGGTTGTCGTCCTCCTCCTCGACGGCGCGGGCCGGCGGGGCACCGGCACCCGGCAGGGTGCGGCCGGGAGCGGCGTCGCCGGCAGGACGTGCGGAGGCACCGCCGGGGCGCTGATCGCCAGCCGGACGGGCACCGGCGGGACGGGCGCCGTCGCGGGGCGCGCCATCGCGGCCACCGTCGCGGCCACCGTCACGGCGGACCGCCGGTTCGGCGTCGCGGCGCTTGGCCTCCTCGGCTTCCTTGCGCTTGGCCTCTTCCTCCTTGCGGCGGCGTTCGGCCTCTGCGGCGATCTTGCGCTCTTCCTCCTGGATGGCGCGCATCTCGTCCAGCTCGCGCTGGCGCAAGGTGTCGGCGTCCAGGATGATCGGCGGCATTTCCGGCTCGGCCTGGGCCGGAGCGTCGGAGACGGTCGGAGCGGCAGCGGAATCGGATGCGGCGGCAGGAGCGGCGGTTGCCTCTTCGGCGGCACGGGCGGCGGCCTCGGCGGCGCGCGCTTCCGCGCGGACCGCTTCTTCCTCGGCCTCGATCCGGCGCTGCTCTTCGAACGCCGCGGCGCCACGAAGCGCACGCAGGCGGGATTCCAGCTCCTCGCGGGTCAGTTGGCGCCCGGCAGGGGCACCGCCGCCGCGGGGCCGCTGGCCCTGCGCGCCGCGCATGGGCAGGCCCTGAGCAGCTTGACGCGCAGCGGCGCCGCCGTCGGCAACGCCGGGCACGGCGCCCTTTTCAACATGACGCTTGCGCTTGACCTCTACGGTCACCGCTTTTGACCGGCCATGGGAGAAGCTCTGCCGGACCTGGGTCTCGACCGGCTTCTTCGACTCCAGCTTTCCTTTGCTGGCGCCGGTTAGGTGCAAGACTTTCTTCTGGTCCTGGTCGTTGCTATCGGTCATCGGTTCCCGAGTGGTCAGACGTTACATCGCAGGCCGGCCGGCCGTATCGCCGACTCCCCAGCCCTTATCAGATTCCCGGTGCGCATCCAGATCCCCAAAGGGACCCTTCAGCCCCCTCAGGCGTGCCGCATCGCGGGCCAGCCCTGCAGCCAGCCTGCCCCGCGCCACCACGGCGTGCACCGCGTGATCGCGTCCCAGCGCCGCGGCCAAAGCCGAGGATTGGAACAGATCGATCACCGGCAGCGACGGCGCGAGCGCCGTCACCTTGCCGCGCTGGTCCAGCGAGCCGTCCGCGGCTTCCACCAGCAGGGCCGGCGGGGGACCCGCACGGCCGACCTGGTTGGCCTTTAACGCCTCGCGCACCTTCTCGTACCCTGCCAAAACGTGCCCGGCACGGCGGGCAAGGCCCAACGCGTGCAGACAACGCCGTTCCAGCAGCCGTTCCAGCCTCTCGGCCAGATCGGGCGGTACTTTCACCGCCCGACGGGCCGCTTTGGCGAAAACGGATTTACCCATGGCCTTCGCCAGGGCATCCCGGTCGGCCGTGACCCAAAGGCCGCGGCCGGGCAGACGTTCCTCCAGGTCGGGAACCACCTCGCCGTCGGGGCCGATCACGAAGCGGATCATGCTCTCCTTCGGCCCGACCGTGCCCGACGCGATGCAGCGGCGCAGAGGCCCCTTCTCGTCGTCGGCCGGCAGGCGGTCCGTCCCGGCACCTTCGTCCTGTGCCAATTCCTGATCCGGCACCGCATCCGCGGCGGCGGTCGGTGTCCGTTCGTCGTTCCGTTCGGTCATCCGATCGTCATCCGCTCGCGCGGTCCCGAATAATCGTTCCTGTCGGGCGCAGTTCCAACCGGCATTGCTGCCGGTCAGGCCTGCGCGCCCTGACCACCGGCGCTGCCATCTGCCGCAGGGGCCGCGGCGGCGCCGTCCTGTTCCTCACCCTCGAACCAGTGGGCGCGCGCGGCCATGATGATCGCGTTCGCCTCTTCCTCCGAGGGCGCGTCCTTGGCGCCGTCCTTGGACAGGATCTCGACCAGCTCGTCACCGGCCAGATCGGCCAGATCGTCCAGCGTCTTGACGCCGTTCTCGCCCAGCTTCACCAGCTGTGTGGCGGTGAAGCCGGTCAGCTCGGCGACGATGTCCTCGACGCCCAGTTCCAGACGGCGTTCGTTTGCCTGTTCGTCCTGCACTTCCAGGAAGGCGAGGGCGCGCTGCTTCAGCTCGTCGGCAACCGACTCGTCGAAGCCTTCGATCTCCGCCAGTTCCTCAGTCTCGACGAAGGCGATCTCCTCGACAGAGGTGAAGCCTTCGGCAACCAACAGGTGGGCGATCACGTCGTCAACGTCCAGCGCCTTCATGAACAGGGCCGAACGGCTGTGGATTTCCTCCGACCGGCGCTCCGACTCCTCCTGTTCGGTGAGGATGTCGATGTCCCAGCCGGTCAGCATCGAGGCGAGGCGTACATTCTGGCCGCGGCGGCCGATGGCCAGCGACAGCTGGTCGTCGGGCACCACCACCTCGATGCGGCGGTTGTCGTCGTCGAGCACGACCTTGGCGACCTCGGCCGGAGCGAGCGCGTTGACGACGAAGGTCGCCGCCTCGCCCGACCACGGGATGATGTCGATCTTCTCGCCCTGCAGCTCGCCGACGACCGCCTGGACGCGGCTGCCGCGCATGCCGACGCAGGCGCCGACCGGGTCGATGGAGCTGTCGTTGCTGTGGACGGCGATCTTCGCACGGCTTCCCGGATCACGGGCGACCGCCCGGATCTCGATGATGCCGTCGTAGATTTCCGGCACTTCCTGGGCGAACAGCTTCGCCATGAACATGGGATGCGTGCGCGACAGGAAGATTTGCGGCCCGCGCGGTTCCTCGCGGACGTCGTAGATATAGGCGCGCACACGGTCGCCGTTCTTGAAATGCTCGCGCGGCAGCAGCTCGTCGCGGCGCAGGATCGCTTCGGCGCGACCCAGGTCGACGGTGACGTTGCCGTATTCCACGCGCTTGACCAGACCGTTGACGATCTCGCCGTTGCGGTCCTTGTACTCGTTGAACTGGCGCTTGCGCTCGGCGTCGCGCACCTTCTGCACGATCACCTGCTTGGCGGTCTGGGCGGCGATGCGGCCGAAATCGATCGGCGGCAGCGGGTCGACCAGGAAATCGCCGATCTTGGCGCCGGGCTTGCGGCGCTGGGCGTAGGGCAGGGTGACCTGCGTGGCCTCGTTCTCCACCGTCTCGACCACCTCCAGATGGCGGGTCAGATGGATGTCGCCGGTCTTGCGGTCGATCCGGGCGCGGATGTCGTGCTCGTGGCCGTACTTGGAGCGGCCGGCCTTCTGAATCGCCTGCTCCATCGCCTCCAGGACTTCGTCCCGGTCGATGTTCTTTTCGCGGGCGACCGCGTCAGCGACTTGCAGCAATTCCATCCGTTACACTTCCTGGCTCGGTCTTGTGTGATGCCGGTCTTGCGTGATGTCCGGTCGGTTCGGCGGGATATCGGTTCGGCTTTCGGGGGCGGGCATCCTGTCGGCGTGTCCTTGGCGGACCCGGGCCGTCAGTTTTGCGGGCCCTCCTGCTGCTCCTGGCTGGCGCGGATCAACTCGTCCGTCAGCACCAGCTTGGCGCGCAGGATGTTGTCGAACTCCAGCCGGGCCGGTCCCTGTTCGGTGTCGACGCACACGAGGCCGTCCTCGACGCCCTTCAGCATGCCCTTGAAACGCTTGCGGCCGTCGATGGCCATGCGGCTCTCCAGCCGGGCTTCGAAGCCGGCGAAGCGCTCGAAATCCTTGAGGCGGGTCAGCGGCCGGTCGATGCCGGGCGAGCTGACCTCCAGCGTGTAGGCTTCGCGAATCGGGTCTTCCACGTCCAGCAGGGCCGAGACGGAGCGGCTGATGTCGGCGCAATCCTCGACAGTCATGGGCGCGCCGTCGGCGCGCTCCGCCATGATCTGGAGAATCGACCGCTGGCCGCCTGAGATCTGAACGCGCACGACCTCATAGCCCATGGCTTCGACCGACGGCGTGATGATCTGTTCGATGCGACCTGTAGCGTCCATTCCACCTAACCCAAAGCCTGCGGCCGGGATCGAACCGGACGAGGTTTCCACAACAGAAGGTTCAAAAAGCGCGCGTTTCCACACGCTGATAAAAAAATAAGTGGGCAAAAGCCCACCCGCAAAGCGTCTCGCCGGCCCGGTTGCCCGGGCCGCCGATCCGTATGGGTTCTCAGAGGCTGAATATAGTCATTCCGCCCGATGCCGCAAGCCTTTTCGGGCGTGATCGGCTTTGCCGGTCGGATTCTCAAGCGGAACGGGTATGCGTCAGCTTCGCAGGCGACGGACGAACCGCATGAAGACCGGCTTGCGGCCGGCGGCGATGGCCTTTTCCTCGTACCGGGTCGCCGGCCAGTCGTCGGGCCGGACGCGCCAGTCCGACGGGCGTCGCGCCGTCCATTCGAAATCGGGATGCTTGACCGTGTGTTCAAGCATCCAGCGCACCAGACCCATGTCGTCGCTGGCCAGGCGCAGCTCCGCGCCGTCCTTCAGCACGCGGGCCAGCCGCGGCAGGTTCTCCGGTCCGATGAATCGGCGGTCGGCGTGGCGCTTCTTCGGCCAAGGATCGGCGAACAGCACGAAGGCGCGGCCGATCGAGGCATCGGGCAGGGCGTCCAGCAGCGGCCGGGCGTCGTCGGGCTGGATGCGGACATTGCTCAAGGTCTCGTCCTCGACCATGCCCAGCAGGCCCGCGATACCGTTGAGGAAGGGTTCGGCGCCGATGATGCCGACATCCGGATTGTGTCCGGCCTGCCAGGCGAGGTGATGGCCCATGCCGAACCCGATCTCCAGCCAGATTTCCCGTTTCGGGCCGTCGAACAGGCCGGCCGGGTCCAGCCGGTCGCCGGGCTTGGGCAGCGCGATCTGGAGCTGCGGCAGCAGGGTGTCGATCAGCTCCGTCCGGCGCTTGCGCAACGGCCGGCCCTTGCGGCGCCCGAAGAGGCGGTTGGAGCTTTCGGAAAGGGATCCGGAGGTGCTGTCGTCGGTCATGTCGGAACGCTGCATGGAAATGAGGAAAGCGCAAAAGAAAGCAGGGGCCGTTTCCAGCCCCTGCCGTCTTTTCCGCATCGGCTGCGGATACTATGCCGCGAAGGCGCCTTAGAGGAAGGCGTTCCGCAGGTCGCCGACCAGATCGGTCTTCTCCCACGAGAAGCCGCCGTCGACCTCCGGCTCGCGGCCGAAATGGCCGTAGGCGGCGGTGCGGGCGTAGATCGGCTTGTTCAGGCCCAGATGCGTGCGGATGCCGCGCGGGGACAGGTCCACCAGCTGCTGCAGGATGTCGGACAGACGGTCCTCGTCGACGTTGCCGGTGCCGTGGGTGTCGACATAGACCGACAGCGGCTTCGACACGCCGATGGCGTAGGAGACCTGGATCGTGCACTTCTCCGCCAGTTCCGCCGCGACGACGTTCTTGGCGAGATAGCGGGCGGCATAGGCGGCCGAGCGGTCGACCTTCGTCGGGTCCTTGCCGGAGAAGGCGCCGCCGCCGTGCGGGGCCGCGCCGCCGTAGGTGTCGACGATGATCTTGCGGCCGGTCAGGCCGGCGTCACCGTCCGGGCCGCCGATGACGAAACGGCCGGTCGGGTTGACGTACAGGTTCTTATCGTCGCACATCCAGCCTTCCGGCAGGCAGTTGACGATGTGCGGCAGGACGATCTCGCGCACGGCGTCCTGCTCCAGCCCCTCGGCGTGCTGGGTCGACAGCACGATGGCGGTGGCCCGCATCGGCTTGCCGTCGATGTACTGCAGGGTGACCTGGCTCTTGGCGTCCGGGCCCAGCTGCGGGGCGGCGCCGGAATGGCGCGCCTCGGCCAGCGACTTCAGGATGGCGTGGCTGTAATAGATCGGCGCCGGCATCAGGGCCGGGGTCTCGCGGCAGGCATAGCCGAACATGATGCCCTGGTCGCCGGCACCCTCGTCCTTGTTGCCGGCGGCGTCGACGCCGACCGCGATGTCGGCGGACTGGGAGTGGACGAAGCACTTGACGTCCATCTTCTCCCAATGGAAGCCGTCCTGCTCGTAACCGATGTCCTTCACCGCGGCGCGGGCGACCTCGACCAGCTGGTCGGCCTTGATGCTGTCGGGGCCACGGACTTCGCCGGCCAGAACAACCTGATTGGTGGTCGCCAGTGTCTCGACGGCCACGCGGGCCTGCGGGTCGTGCGAAAGATAAAGATCGACGATGGCGTCGGAAATGCGGTCGCAGACCTTGTCGGGATGACCTTCCGACACGGACTCGCTGGTGAAGACGTAGTTGAGCTTTGCCACGGGAAACCTCGGCATTCGGCGGCACGCTATTTCATGAGCCGAAACGGCAGACCGGTACAGCGGCCGCAGACACCGGTCCAAAACCGGTTTTGACAAGGAATTCACCCGCGGTCAAGAAGACTACCAGCGGTAAAGGATCGGCCCAATCAGCGCACACGCCACACGAAGGGGGAGCGCGGGCGCGCCGCACCATCCCCTTTCGGTGGGTATCGCATGCCGTGCGTCAACCGGCGGGAGTTACTCGGCCGCTTCCGCGACGGCGGCGCTGGCGACCGCTTTCGTCAACTCGAACAGGCGCTTGCGCACCGACGGGTCGCTGATCTTGTAATAGGCGCGGACCAGCTCCAGCGTCTCGCGCTTGGCCATCGGATCGGGCTCATAGGCAGCGACGGCCCGCTCGTCCGAAGCGCCCGCCTCATCGTCGTCCTCGACACGGGCGGCGGCGGCATCGGCCGGCATGTCGTCGAAGAAGAAGGAGACCGGCACGTCGAGCACGCGGCTGAGATCGAACAGACGCGACGCGCCGATGCGGTTGGCGCCGCGTTCGTACTTCTGCACCTGCTGGAAGGTCAGGCCGATCGCCTCGCCCAGCTTTTCCTGGCTCATGCCGAGAAGCGTGCGGCGGAGACGGACGCGGGATCCGACATGGACATCGATGGGATTCGGCTTTCCGGTCTTCGGACGGCCCGCACCCGCACGGCGCCCGCGCGGCGCCCCGGTTTCAGTCTGCATCTCGTTTATCCCTGTAGCGGTTGTGCAACCTAGTTACGACATATCCACGTATGCAGTCAAGTCCGCTCCGGTCAACCCGGTTGCACGAAATTGTTCTGCCTATGGCGGGCCTATTGCCCGTAATGCTGCGTCACCGGTGATATCGCGAGGCCAAGGCCGCCAGAAAACAGCCCAGAAGCCCTATGCCGAAAATCCAGTCGCCCATGCGGGCATAGGCTGTGACGCCGGATAGCGCTTTCGGCAACGTGGTATCGATGAAGCCTCGTTCACCCAGACCGAGCAATTGTTGCACACGTCCGTACGCGTCCACCACCCCGGATATTCCCGTATTCGCCACCCTGACCAGCGGCAGCCCTTCCTCCACCGCGCGGACTTGATTGATGGCGAAATGCTGGTGAGGTCCGGCGGTGCGGCCGTACCAGGCGTCGTTGGTCAGGTTGAGCAGCCATTGCGGCCGGTCGGCGGTGTCGACCACGGCACCTGGGAAGATGCTCTCGTAGCAGATCAACGGGCTGAAGGGCGGCAAGCCGGCGGCACTGCCCGCAAGATGCAGGGTGCGCGGTCCCGGCCCGGCGGAGAACTCCGCCCCGTTGCCGGCGATGGCGCCGACCGGCAGCCACTGCCGGAGCGGCATGTACTCGCCGAAGGGGACGAGGTGGAATTTGTCGTAGCTGGCGACCGCGGCGCCGCTGCCGTCCACCGCCACCATGCCGTTGTAGTAGCGCCGCTCGCCATCCTCGCCGACGGTGGTGCGGGGCGCGCCGGTGATCAGCAGCCCGCCGGGCGGGGTGACCGATGCCATCGCCTGCCGCACGCGCGCGTCGTCCTCAATGAAGAAGGGGACGGCGGTCTCCGGCCAGATGACGACGTTTGGCGGCGGGGCGGCGGGATCGGCCGGGGGGGCGGCCGACAGGGCGAGGTGGCTCTGGAAATTCTGCACCCGTTCGCCGGGAGCCCATTTCAGCCGCTGGTCGATGGCCGCCTGGACCAGCCGCAGCCGCAAGTCCGGCACCGGCTCGTCGACCGCACCCGCCAGCCTCCAGGCTCCCCAGCCGCCGAGCACGGCCAGCAGCGCCAGCCCGGCGGCGACGCCGGCCCAGGCGCGGCGCGGCGTGGTGTCGCGGTCGGGCAGGGCGGCGGGCAGCGAAGCGACCAGCACCGTCACCAGCGTCAGGCCATAGATGCCGAACAGCGACACGCTCTGCAGCACCGGCAGCACCCCGACCCAGCCATAGCCGATCAGGTTCCATGGAAAACCGGTGAAGATATGGCCGCGCAGCCATTCCCACAGGCACCAGCAGGCGGCGAACAGCAGCGGCCGCGCCAGCCCGGCGCCGAAGCCGCGGCGGCGCAGAAGGTGGAATGACAGGGTGGCGCCGCCGCTGAACATCGCCAGCAGGATCGGCAGGCCGACCGCCGACAGCGGCAAGGCCCACCAGAACCGCTCGATATCCGTGAACAGCGCGGCGCTGATCCAGTAGAGCCCGAGCAGGTGATGGCCGAAGCCGAAGAACCAGCCGACCGCGAAGGCGCCCTTCTTCGTCTCCACTCCGTCCAGCAGCCAGATCAGCCCGGGGAAGGCCAGCAGCAGCACCGGCAGCAGATCGGCCGGCGGCAGCGCCAGCGTGGCGAGCCCGCCCAGCACCATCGCGGCGGCCATCCGGCGCCATCCGGTCAGCGCGGACAGCCGTGCGGAGACGCGGCCCAGCCGGGCCGGGACGGGCAGGGTGTCGGTGGCGGTCAAGGCGGAAACTCCGGCAGCGGCAAGGGCAGGCGGCGCCATAGGTAATGCGGCCGGGCAGGGGCGCCAAGGTGCTTGTGGGCGTGGCTGGGTTGTGGAGTGAGAGAAGTTAGACCCCCACCTATCCTCCCCCGCTCTCAGCGGACCTACGGTCCGCCTGCCGCGTCAGCACAAAGCTCTGCTTTGTGCGAGAGCTGGGCGGGGGAGGGGCTGCCGCCGCCTTTCCGAACAAGCACTTGTTCCCTCCTCCGCCCAACTCCCGCACAAAGCTTCGCTTTGTGCTGACGCGGCAGGCGGACCGTACGACCGCTGAGAGCGGGGGAGGGGCAGGTGGGGGCAACCGCCGGAGACGCTACGCCGTCTCCGCCAACTCCGAACTGTTGGCCGGGACGTTGTGGACGCGCAGGCGCTTCAGGCGGCGGGAGTCGGCATCGACGATCTCGAACTCCAGGCCGGAGGGGTGGACCAGCCGCTCGCCCAGGCCGGGGACGCGGCCGGCGATGGAGACGACCAGACCGCCGAGCGTGTCGATGTCCTCGCGCTCCTCCTCGGACAGGACCGGGCCGACGCGGTGCTCGAAATCCTCGATGGGCAGGCGGGCGTCGGCGATCAGGCTGCCGTCGGGGCGTTCGACGAGCCGCGGCGCCGCGGTCTCGTCATGCTCGTCCTCGATCTCGCCGACGATCTCCTCCACCAGATCCTCGATGGTGACGAGGCCGTCGATGCCGCCGAACTCGTCCACCACCAGCGCCATGTGCTGGCGGGTCTGGCGCATCTGCACCAGCAGGTCGAGCACATGCATGGAAGGGGCGACGATCTTCGCCTCGCGGATGATACCGGTCAGGTCCGGCCTGTGGCGCAGGCCCTCCGGCGAGATCGCCTGTTTCGCCAGCAGGGTCAGCACATCCTTGATGTGGATGATGCCGACCACGTCGTCCAACGTCTCGCGGAACACCGGCAGGCGGGAATGGCCTTCCTCGGCGACGCGCTGGACCAGGGTGGGGAAGGGCGTGTCGATCTCGACCGCGATGATGTCGGCGCGCGGCACCATCACGTCGGCGACGGTGCGGTCGCGCAGCTTCAGGATGTTGGTCAGCAGCGCACGCTCGCCGGATCCCAGCGAATCCTCGCCGTCCTCGCTGGCGGCATCGTCCAGGCCTGCGATCAGTTCCTCGATCGTGCCGCGCAGGGATGTATCCTCGCGGCCGCCCCAGACGGTGCGGAGCCACCCCTTGAACAGGTGGCCCAGGGAATGGTCTTCGGCCCCGTGGTCATCACGGGGCGTGCGACTGTCGGATATTTCGCTCATCGGTCCGGCGGTTGGTGGTTGGCGGCATAGGGGTCGGCGATTCCGAAGCTGGCGAGCAACCGGGTTTCCAGCGCTTCCATCTCCTCGGCCTCGTCGTCCGTCTCGTGATCATAGCCCAGCAGATGCAGAACACCATGCATCACAAGGTGAGTCATGTGGTCTTTGAAGTTTTTCCGCTGTTCGGAGGCTTCGCGGGCGACCGTTTCATAGGCCAGGATGACGTCGCCCAGCATGACGGGCACGCCGTCTTGCGCTTCCGGCTCCTCCGCTTCGGTCAGGGCGAAGGACAGCACGTTGGTCGGCTTGTCCTTGCCGCGATACTCACGGTTCAGCCTGTGGACCAGCGCGTCGTCGGCCAGGACGACCGACAGCTCGGCCGGTCCTTCCTCGTCGTCATAGGCGGCGCCCAGTGCGGCGAGCGCCGCGCGCTCGGCCAGCCACTCGGCATCCTCGGCCCAGTCGCCGGCTTCACGTGAAACAGTGATATCAACCGCGCTGGTCATTGCTCCTCCCCAACGATACCTGCCTCGCGGTCGATCGTTCCGGGTTCGGAATACTCGGATTTGGGGTTGGCGCGGCGGGCCTGCTTGCGCGCGGCCTCGCGGACATCGGCCTGATCGTAGGCGCGGATGATGCGGGCCACCATCGGATGGCGGACGACGTCGGCGTCGGTGAAGCGGACGAAGCGCACGCCCTCCACCCCGCCAAGGATGTCGAGCGCGTCGCGCAGGCCGGACCGGGTGCCCGACGGCAGGTCGATCTGCGAGATGTCGCCGGTGACGACCATCCGCCCGCCTTCGCCGAGACGGGTCAGGAACATCTTCATCTGCATGGGCGTGGTGTTCTGCGCCTCGTCCAGGATGACGAAGGCGTTGCCCAGCGTGCGGCCACGCATGAAAGCCAGCGGCGCGATCTCGATCTCGCCGGATTCCAGCCGCTTCTTCACCTGTTCCGCCGGCAGCATGTCGTGCAGCGCGTCATAGAGCGGACGCAGGTAAGGATCGACCTTTTCCTTCAGGTCGCCGGGCAGGAAGCCCAGACGCTCGCCCGCCTCCACCGCCGGGCGCGACAGCACGATGCGGTCGACCTGACCGGTGGTCAGCAGCGCCACTGCCTGCGCCACCGCCAGATAGGTCTTGCCGGTGCCGGCCGGACCGAGCCCGAAGACCAGCTCGCTCTCGGCGAGTGCCTGCAGATAGGCGGCCTGGGTGGGCGAACGCGGCGTGATCGGACCGCGTCGGCGGGTGCGCAGCGCGATCTCGGCACGGGTGATGGTCGCCTGCGGAGCAGGTGAGCGCGGCTCTTCCCCGGAAGCCACGCCTGCGAACCCGGCATCGGCGGTCGCCATGCGGACGGCGCCGTCGACCTCGCCGCCATCGATGGTCTGGCCGCGGGTCAGCCGCTGGTACAGACCGTTCAGCGCCGCCTGCGCCGTCTCGGCGGCGTCGGGCGGGCCGGAGATGGTCAGGGTGTTGCCGCGCGAGATCAGCGACACGCCCAGAAGGGATTCGATCCGGGCGAGGTGGCGGTCATGCTCCCCGTACAGCATCGGTAGAAGACGGTTGTCATCGAATTGAACGTCGATACGCCGTTCGGGCAGACCGTTCAAGCGCTTGCCTCCAAGGTTACGGCAGGCTGGAAGGGAGAGGCGGTGATGTACTCGCCGGTCACGACGGTGCCGGCAAGGCTGTTGGCCAGCGCGGCATCGACCCGCACCTCGACGATGCGGCCGAGCAGCCGCTCGTTCGCCTCGGCATGGACCGACTGCATCCACGGGCTGCGGCCCAGCAGTTGGCCATCGCGGCGGCCGATCCGGTCGAACAGCACCGGGACGCTACGGCCGACGAAGCTGTGGTTGAAGGCGACCTGTTGGGCGTTCAGCAGCTGATGCAGCGCCGCCAGCCGTGCCTCCTTCACCTCTTCCGGCACCTGGGATCCCTCGACCGAAGCCGGGGTGCCGGGGCGCGGGCTGTATTTGAAGGAGTAGGCCTGGGCATAGCCGATCTCGGTGACCAGCTTCAGCGTCGCGGCAAAATCGGCGTCGCTCTCGCCGGGGAAGCCTACGATGAAGTCGCCGGACATCGCCAGATCGGGCTTGGCGGCGCGCAGCCGGTCCACCAGACGGCGATAGTCGTCGGCGGTGTGCTTGCGGTTCATCGCCGCCAGGATGCGGTCCGATCCCGCCTGCACCGGCAGATGCAGGTAAGGCATCAGCTGCGGCACCTCGGCATGGGCGCGGATCAGGTCGTCGGCCATGTCGCGGGGATGCGAGGTGGTGTAGCGGATGCGCTCCAGCCCGTCGATCTCCGCCAGTTCGCGGACCAGCCGCCCGAGACCCCAGGTGGTGCCGTCCGGTCCGTCGCCGTGCCAGGCGTTGACGTTCTGGCCCAGCAGGTTGATCTCGCGCGTGCCGCCGGCGACAAGCCGTTTCGCTTCCGCGACGATCTGGTCGGCGGGGCGGGAGAACTCCGCGCCGCGGGTGTAGGGCACCACGCAGAAGGTGCAGAACTTGTCGCAACCCTCCTGCACCGCCAGGAAGGCGGACACGCCTTGGCTGCCGGCTTCCTCCGGCAGGAAGTCGAACTTGGATTCGGCCGGGAAATCGGTGTTCAGCACGCTGCCGGCGGCGCGGCTGGCCTTCGCCACCATCTCCGGCAGGGTGTGGTAGGTCTGCGGGCCGAAGACCATGTCGACGAAGGGGGCGCGGGCGACGATCTCCTCGCCTTCGGCCTGGGCGACGCAGCCGGCGACCGCCAGGATCATCCGGCCGTCCTCGGCCTCCGCCTTGCGCTCCTTCATCTGGCGCAGCCGGCCGAGTTCGGAGAAGACCTTCTCGGCCGCCTTCTCGCGGATGTGGCAGGTGTTCAGGATCACCATGTCGGCGCCGTCCGGCTCATCGACCGGTTGGTAGCCCAGCGGTGCCAGGACGTCCGCCATCCGGGCAGAGTCGTACACGTTCATCTGGCAGCCCCAGGTCTTGATGAACAGCTTCTTGGTCAACCCGCACCCTTCCGCTCAGAACAAAAACGAATAGCGCGCTCACGATGCTGCGTGGCGCGCGGCACGCCGTCCGTCCGGCGTCGCTCCTGAAAAGATGGTATCGCGTGTGGGGCGAATCGAGTCAATCCCGCTTCGCCCCACCCCTATTTGCAAACAGGGTGCTTCCGCAATCCGAACCAAGGGCCCAAATGCTCACGCCGCCCCGGCCTGCAGCCCGCCGCGCCAGAACCAGTCGGTCCGCCGCACGCGGTCAGTCCAGATTCGCTCCGCCGCCGTCCGGCTGAACAGGGCGCTGAAAGGGACGGGGGTGTCTCCCGTCTGGATGCCGGCCGGCATGTCGAGGGTCTGCATCAGCACCGGAGTGGTGCCGATGGCGGAGTCCTGGACATCGGCCGGTTCCGGCTTGCCGATCATGCCGGCGGCACCCGACAGCGCGCCCTCGACCAGTTCCAGGCCCAGCAGCCGGTTCATGTCCACCGGACCCGGCATCTCCATGCCCAGCGTCAGGGCGCGGGAGAAGCCGAACCGCTCGTAATAGGGGGCGTCGCCGACCAGGATCACCGACGTGTGGCCCAGCGCCACCGCCTTGTTCAGGCTCATCCGGATCAGCTTGCTGCCCAGCCCGCTGCCCTGCAGGTGGGCGGCGACCGCGATGGGGCCGAGCAGGATGGACCGGGTGGCTCCGCCGACCAGGATCGGCCAGTAGCGGATGGTGCCCACCACCACCTCGCGCCCATGCTCGTCATGCTCGATGGCGACGAGGTTCAGGGCGGGGATGGAGTCGACGCCGTCGCGCAGCCGGTAGGCGGTCTTGGTGAAGCGGTCCGGGCCGAACGACGCGTCCAGCAGGGCTTCGATGGCGGCGGCGTGCTTCGGCTCTTCGACGGTGATGATCATGCGTGGGGCTCCCGGCGGGAAGAAGGTCTTCTCAGAAGGCTTCTGAAGGGCGGATCGCGCCGCCGCCGGAAGGCCGGGGGTGTCAGGTCCCCGTTGTGCCTTTGGCGTTCGCACGCGACCCAAGGACGGCCGCAACCGCGATGCGCGGTGCGAGGCTCCGTCGTCGGATGCGAAGGGCGTGCGAACGAGACATGGACAAGGCTCTTCGGCCGTTGCTGGGACTTGCGCATATATCATCGTCGCCCCCCCGTCGCAAGACCGTGGAGACCAGCCGATGATGCATGACTGTATCAATCACAATGCGGGCCCGGGACAGGGATGTCGGAGGATTGTCCGGCCGGGTTCTGGACAGTGGGGAAGGGCGACTTTATTCTGCGCTGAACCGCCGCCCAGCCACCCGGACTCCCCGGCCGCCGGCCCTTTTTCGGCCGGCGCCGTCTTCGGATCGTCTGCCAGGATCGCCAGACATGTACACCGCCGTCACCAACGACATCCGCGTCACCGTCCAGCCCGTGTTCCTGGAAGACCAGTCGGCCCCGGCCGAGGGCCGCTTCGTCTGGGCCTATCACGTCCGCATCGAGAACGAGGGCAGTGAGACGGTGCAGCTGCGCACCCGCCACTGGCGCATCACCGACGCCATGGGCCGCGTGCAGGAGGTGCGGGGCCCCGGCGTGGTCGGCGAGCAGCCGGTCCTGGAGCCGGGCGACCATTTCGAATACACCAGCGGCACGCCGCTCGGCACGCCGTCCGGCATCATGGCCGGCACCTATGGCATGGAAGGGGCGGACGGCCGCGCCTTCGACGTGACGATCCCGGCTTTCTCGCTCGACAGCCCGCACCAGCCGATGCAGCTGAACTGATCCGGGCAAGGTGGAACCGGGCAAGGCGAACCCGGCAAGGCCGATCATGGAAATTCAAAGCAGGCAAATAATACAATAGAATGTGTGTGGATTTAGAGGCTTTCAACACTTGGCTTTGACAAGCCGCATGGCTGCCCGTACCTTGCTTCATGCTTGAAGGCCATAGGACCCGTCCCATCTTGGGGCTTCCGGAAGGCGCAGGCGACCGAAGCGGGGCAGGTGCGGCCACTCCGTTCGCAGAATGGGTCCTTTCGTCCTGTCAGCCGTCCGGTTGATCCGCCGAGGCTCAGGTTCCGTATCGAGCTAGACATGATGGGCGCGTTGCGCGATCCCGGCCCCGGTTGCCGCCGCCGGTCTGCGCAGGGCGCTACCCAGTAACGGAAAGGATGTTCCCGTGACGGCTTCCAAGACCCCGCTCGCCAAGCCCCAGGGCGTGGACAACGTGCTTCGCGGCCCCGGCCGTCCCCTGCCTGAGGCGGTCGCCCGTCCGTCGCGCGCGGAAGCGGAGGAAGCCGTGCGGACCCTGATCCGCTGGGCCGGCGACGATCCGGGGCGCGAAGGTCTGGTCGGCACGCCCGACCGCGTCGTCCGCTCCTACGAGGAGTTCTTCGCCGGCTACGGCATCGACCCGGTGGAAATCCTGTCGCGCACCTTCGAGGAGACCGACGGCTACGACGAGATGGTCGTGCTGCGCGACATCCGGGTGGAGTCCTACTGCGAGCACCACATGGTGCCGATCATCGGCAAGGCGCATGTCGCCTATCTGCCGCGCCGCCGCGTCGTCGGCATCTCCAAGCTGGCGCGGCTGGTCGAGGCCTATGGCAAGCGCCTGCAGATCCAGGAGAAGATGACCGCCCAGATCGCCAACACCATCGACGAGGTCCTTCAGCCCGAAGGCGTCGCCGTCGTGGTCGAGGCGCAGCACCAGTGCATGACCACCCGCGGCGTGCACAAGACCGGCGTGACCATGGTGACCAGCCGCATGCTGGGCGCCTTCCGCACCGACCCCTCCACCCGCCGCGAATTCCTGACGATGATCGGCAACCCGTCCTCGCGCGGGATGGAGTGAGGTCCAGAGGGCTTTACACCCACAACGCCGCCTGCCAAGCTCCCGCCGCTATCTGTCAGTGGGCGGTGCTGTATACGGGGTGTTGGGCATGGCGGCGAAGGTGACACCGGCGGTCAACGCGGCGAAGGCGGCGGGTGTCGCCTTCCGGCTGATGGAGTACGAATACGATCCGTCGGCCGACGCCATCGGCATGCACGCGGCCGAATCGCTCGGGCTCGACCCCGCCATCGTCTACAAGACCCTGATCGTCCAGCTGGAGCCCAAGGCGCTGGCCTGCGCCGTCATTCCGGTGGCGGCCAAGCTGGATTTGAAGGCCATCGCCGCCGCGGCCAAGGCGAAGAAGGCCGACCTCGCCGATCCGGTGCTGGCGGAAAAGACCACCGGCTTCCTGGTCGGCGGCATCAGCCCGCTGGGCCAGAAGAAGGCGCTGCCGACCTTCATCGACGCGAGCGCCGAAGCGCTGCCGGAAATGGTGGTGAATGGCGGCAGGCGCGGCCTGCAGATCGTGCTGGCGCCCGCCGATCTGGCGAAGGCCACGAAGGCGGCGGTCTGCGCCATCGTGGCACATTAAGTCCGGCATGCTCCGGATTCAGTCCTCCGCCGCCCATGTATTCAGAACGACATCGCAGACACTGCGGTCACGCGGGGACAGAACCACCTCGACCAACTCCTGAACCGGATCGGGCTGCTCGCCATTCGGCTTCCTTTTGGCGGATGTTCCGGATATCCGCTTTCCACGAAGCATCGTCGAACCCCGCTTTCCCGAGGCGCTTTTCCGGATTGGCTTCGTGGTCAAGTCTGTGGAAGATCCTGCGGATGTCATGACCGGTCTCCTGCGCCAGCGCCGCCACGAGCGAGCGTAAGTCGTTGGGCACGACCCCACCAGTGAATTCGTATCCCAACCAAGTGCCCAGCGCGCGATAGATGTCAGTGTAAACGACGAGCGCACGAAGCGCGACGTTCTCCTTGTCTTCGGATGCCACCTTGTCGATCAAGTCAAGGATGAGCGTCCGGTCGACACCGAAGCCGAAGAAACCTGCGGTCATGGAGTGATTGGCGATGGCCGACGGCTCCAGGTCCGCAACCGCCTCTACCCATGCCATCGCAGCCCTGGAAAACTTCACAGCCGCCCCGCGTTCCTCGTGCCGCTCCGTACGAAGGTTGTAACCGGACAACGGTTCTCCGCGGAACATGCCGCCGCGTTCGTCACGGGGGCGCGTGACGTTCGGTCGCGCTTCCGACTGCACAGTGCGAAAAATACGGAAGTGGTGACCCCGGCAGGAGGGGTTCACTTTTCAATCTGCATGCCTTGAAAATGCTGGATGTGCTGGTAGCTCTGGCTGGATCGTGGTACAAATGTGCCATTCTCATGTGCCACTTCGAGCGCTCCAATGGCAAAGCCTGTCAAGCACCTGTACCAGCGGCAAGGCTACTGGTGGTACCGCAAGGTCGTTCCCAATGACGTTCTTGCCGACTTTTCCAAACGAGACATTCGCGGTTCCCTTGGCACCCAGGACAAGCGGGAGGCAGAACGCCTGCTGCATATCAAGTTGGCTGAACTGGATGCCGAGTTCGAAAAGGTCCGTGCTGCCCGTAGGAAGGCCGCTGATGAGCTTGAAGAGTTCGCACGTAGGGCAGCAGCAGAGAAGCAATTCCTCGCATCTCCGGCGTTTGTAGAGGCTGTCAGGGCGGTCAACTCGACTGCGCTTGATATGATCGACGTTATGGAGAACGGTGACCATCACCGCCGACGGACACCGACATACGAAGAAGCCGTAGCGCTGGTAGAGGAACGGCAGGAAATCCTATCGCCAGCAACCAAGGAAATGCTCATCCGAAGTGCGATGGAACAAGCGATCATTGATGAAGAAGACACGGTTGAAAATGTATTGCCTCTGATCGAAGAAGCCATTGCGCAGAACCGCCATGAGCGTACTAAAAACACAAGCTTTGTCATCGGACATTACGAGGATGGAGCACCAGTGTTTGTCATTCCGGAGAGATTTGTTCCTCGTGTCCGGGAGTTTTTGATTGGCCTAATTGACACTGAAGAAAAGACCCTGCGGGCGAAGAAGGTTGCCATTGAAGCTCGGTCTAGTGACGACCTTCGTAGGAAAGATATTGGACTTCTATCCTTGATGGAAGACTGGAAGAAGGAGAAGGATGTTAAAGAGAAGACGGTAGTCGAGGCGAAGAAAGCAATCAGGCTCTTCGAGCAGATCAACGGCCCTCTCCCATACAGTGACGTTACGAAGGATCATGTTCTTGCTTTCAAGAACCATCTGATCGGTCTTGATCAAGCATCGGCTACTAAAGCAAAATCTTGGACGCTTCTTAATACGATCTTCAAGACGGCGAAGGGAAACAGTCGCGTTCAGGTTAACCCGTTTCAGGAGGTCACGTTCTCGCCCCCTAAAGACAGTAAACGGCGAGACGATTTTACGCCTGAAGAGCTTAATTCAATATTCGGGGCCTTGACGAAATATTCAGAAGATTGGTGGCTGTTCCGTATTGGCCTATACACTGGGGCGAGGCTTGGCGAAATTCATCAGATGACAGCAGACGATGTTCAGGTAGAAAGTGGAACACTTTACTTTAACCTCACCGATGAAGGTGAAAAAAGCTTGAAGACCGCAAGCTCATACCGGAAGGTACCCATACACCAACAGCTAATCCTTGATGGCATTAAAGATTTTTTCCCGACAGAGGGTGCGCTATTCAGCGGAAGGGCTGCTGCTGCATCACAACGCTTGAACAGAGCCATCGACAGGGCAGGTATCACCGACAAGTCGAAGACCTTTCACTCTCTGCGGCACACCTTCAAGAGCGCATGTCGTACAGCAGGGCTTGATGAAGACACGCACGACCGCTTTACGGGACATAAGAGCAGCCATGTGGGGAGGAACTACGGCAAGCACTCCATCCCCAGCATGAAAGCGGCTATCGACAAGGTTCGTTTCGGAGTCGAGGGAGAATGACCCTCGACCCCAAAAACGTTTTTCAGCGTATGTCCATATACCCTGGCGGGGTCATGTCACCGTAAAGCCTGCCAGCGATCTGAAGGCGGTCGATGGCGGCTTCCAGTTCATCCGTGATGGGCTGGAAGAAGGGCGTTCCATCCGGTCCATTCCGGGTAGGCGAGTAGCGACGTGCCTTCGGCGGAGCCATGATGACACTGCGGAGGTTGCGGTAGTTCATTCCGCACCTCCCTTGCGCTTGGGAAAGGGCGTCAGTGCCGCTGCAATGGCGGCTGGTGACGTTCTTTCAGTCCAGCCTGCCTTTGCCCTGGCAACGTTTCCAAGCGTGTGGGAGGCGCCTGTACGACGACCAACTATGACGCCTTGCGGCTTTGGACGAATGCCGATGGCGTCACACCATTTCACCCGCTTTCCATCGGCGTTGAACGATGCATCCGGATCAAGGCCTTTGAGCGTATATTTCAGCGAACCGAGGCGCTGATTCGGGTGATAGTGGAACTTCGGCAGTTCCAAACGTCGATCTTCGAACAGCTTTGTGGTGCAGGGAATGCCGACGAAGCCGGGAACGAGGCTATCCAGGCAGTTTTGAAACTCCTTGAAAAACGTTTTCGGAATGTGGACGGCAACGTTCGTATGAACGCCAACCTTCCCGCCAATTTCACCAACGTAGGCATAGGCGACAGGGATGTTCCTTGCAGACAACCACTTGCGCAGCTTACGGGCGAAAGCCTCTTGCTTGTCGGCAAGTTGGTCATCGGTCCAATTATGCGTCTTGGACCACGCAACAGCGAAGTAGACAGTAAACGGGGTACCAGTGTATTCGGCGTATGCGAAAGCATTTACGAGCGAAATCATAGCGTCGATGCTGATTGCATCGGTCTTAACAGGGGCCATTAAATTCCTTGTGTTGCAAAAGGCAGTGTATCCCGCACGGGTATGCCGTGGGGATGGGTATAAACAACAATACGGATTGATCTTAATACTGTACCGGCGGCAGCGCGGACAATAACGTGCTGTTTTGCAACGATCTTCCCGGCTAACGCAGGGCAAAAATCGTCAACGTTTCGGACGCAGTATCAGGGGAATCCGCCTTAATCGGCAGACGGACAGATATATAGGAATTGCGAGACCCCGTTTCAAGGGGAGCAGGCATGTTTTTTGCGGAAAACCGGGATGGTAACGAAATCGTACGGATGAAGGCCGCGCGCTAGAGCATACGTAGAAGCGGAAGGAAGACTGGAACCCGTTCAACGGGTTGGTCTTGGTAACGCCGAACGAGTGAGAATTTACCAACCCACCGTGTTGATGCGGATCTACCCAAAGCGTTGGTGAATGCCTTGGTAACAACCTGAAACGGGTAACCGCTGGAAGCTACGTATACGCTATGGGGGACCGGGGGTATGGCCCTGGTGGCCGGTGGTGCCTAATGTCGTCCGCAAACGGTCCCGATGACCCGCTTTCAACAAAATCAACATACCTATATCCCAGCTATCCGCGTGCGGGTTCCGGGATCAATCCAGCCGTTGTCCGCAGTTCTGATACCGACATCTGTCTCATTGAAGCGAGGTCGTGCGAGACGTGTCACGCCAACGCTCAAGGCGTCCCAATAGAATGGATTTGACAAATTTGAGACGGAGAGGCGATAACGTCTAAAGGTTCATTGAGACAGTTGGGGAGGATAGCGCCATGTTGATCGGCTACGCTCGCACCAGCACCCTGGATCAGAAGGCGGGCATTGAGGCACAGGTCCGCGACCTTCAAGTCGCAGGCTGTGACAAGCTCTTTCAGGAACAAGTGTCATCCGTTGACGTAGCGAGTCGCGAACAGCTTGCGCTGGCACTGGAGTTCATCCGGGAAGGCGATACCCTGGTGGTGACGAAGCTCGACCGTCTGGCACGTTCCGTGGCGCACCTGATGACGATCCTCGACACATTGAAGGGCAAGGGTGCGTCTCTGCGCATCATGAACATGGGCATCGACACTGGCACGCCCACCGGCAAGCTGATGCTGACTATGCTCGGCGGCGTGGCGGAGTTTGAACGGGAGATCATGCTCGAACGTCAGCGCGAAGGTATCGCGAGGGCGAAGGCCTACGGTAAGTACAAAGGAAGAAAACCAACCGCAAGAGCAAAGTCAGAGCAAATACATGAACTGAAAAAACAAGGATTTGGGGCAGCAGACATAGCCAGAAAGCTCGAAATAGGAAGAGCCTCTGTTTATCGCATCCTCTCGAAGATATGATGCTATGTCTAATACCACATATTTAGCGCGTAAAGAAGATCATTCTTTATAATCGCCTTAATGTCCAAAATTGGAACGTCAGAATAATAAGGTCCTTCAGCGTAGGGACCAACCTGATATGGAGGGAATAGGAACCTGATTTTCCCATCCAAAAAAGTAAAAATGCTGTAGCAATCCCAGTCTCTTGTTCCTGAATTGATCCAATCTTCAGATTGGTATTGAGAACCATTATCTTCTGCATCAACTGCAACAGTTTCTCCATCCAGCCTTAATGGACGGATGTTCTTTCTAACAATGTTCTGAATAACAGGGAAAGCTTCATCAGGATCTAAAAAAATATCATCAGGATCATTAATTGGAACTAGAGGATTTAAATGGAAATTGAAGCACTTAATTGTGCTATTTGGATGTGCAGCCCCCGCTCCGTAGGCATAGATATTGTAGCAAATGCTTATAATCCTTCCGGTAATTACTGGATCTTGACAATAGGCAGCAAGCGTGTTCGTCCTTGACCATTTCTTCTGGACAAGGTTAAAAAGGTTTGAGTCCTGTTGAAGTTTGTAAGCCCTATAAGAAAATATCAATCTCAGAAGATAACCTCTTATAAACTCTCCAACCTCGTGTACACTGTTGTATTCATTAGAAGATAGTTTGACGAATTCCGCGTCTATTTCGTAACCTGGAATGCCGTCCCAAACCTCTCGAAAGTTTTCTTTACTCCATGAAATTTCTTTATCAACATTATTTTCTATCTTTACTAGCCCCATGCGCTTTAACTGGAAATTAAGCGCACCGGCAATTCGTTGCTTACATGTGGGTTCGGTAGCATCGACGTATTGGATGTCCTTGATTTGTTCAGGAACATCGATCCTGTCGAGAAGAACAGGAATGATGTAAATATCGTCGATCAATGACTCCATGCGTTTATCCAGCGCTAGACGAAGCTCACGTTGGATATAACCACGACGATCCACCATGTTCTCTGACAGGAACAGAACAATGAATTTAGCAGACGAAAACGCCCTTTTTATTTCGTAATCCCAGTTCTGTCCTGGATGAAGTTCTTTACAGTCCATCCATACGTTGAAACCATTCCGAATAAGGAATTCATAGTATGGAAGTACGCGCTCCTGATCAGGGCTTGCATAGCTAATAAATACTTTAGGATTATCGGTCATAATTAAATACCAGTCTCCAGTATCATTTCAGTGGGTAGTTAACAGCGTTCACCCGTCAAAGATTGATTTCAAATCAACTGGACACTGTTTAGGTGGTGTTGGCTGCCCGTATCAAGTGCATTTACTTGGACTGCAAGCCTGATCACATCACAAGCATACATATGGCAGCGTGCCACACAATGTGCCATCCAATGTGCCATTTCGGTGTGCCATGAACCAGCGACATTTGGCAGCCAAGTTATTGAAAAATAGGACTATTTTGTAAATGGTGACCCCGGCAGGACTCGAACCTGCTGCCTCAAGTTTAGGAAACTCGCGCTCTATCCTGATGAGCTACGGGGCCACTTGCGCCGCACCTTAACGGTTTCGTTGCCAAGGTGAAAGTGGCTTTTGGGGGAAGAGCCGCGTCACGGCGTCAGTCGGAATAGCGCTCCTCCAGCCACGGGTCGGCGTGGTTGTTGTAGCCGCGGACCTCCCAATAGCCTTTGTGGTCGCCGGCCAGCAGCTCGATCCGCTTCACCCACTTCGCGCTCTTCCAGAAATACAGCTTGGGCAGCACGATGCGCACCGGCCCGCCATGGTCGCGGCTGATCGGCTGGCCTTCCCAGGTCGTGGCGAGCAGCACGCCGTCGTCATTGAAGTCGGACAGGGCGACGTTGGTGGTGTAGCCGTCGAAGGAATGGAAGACGACGAAGCGCGCCTCCGGCTTCGGCCGGGCCAGTTCCAGCAGGCGGCGGGCGCTGACGCCCTCCCACCGGTTGTCGTAGCGCGACCAGGTGGTGACGCAGTGGATGTCGGAGACGAAACTCTCCTGCGGCTGGGCCTGGAAATCCTCCCAGGTCCAGGACAGCGGGTTCTCCACCAGCCCGTCGACCGCCAGCGTCCAGTTGGCGGTCGTCACCTTGGGCGTGATGCCCAGGTCAAGCACCGGCCAGTCCGTGACCAGCCGCTGGCCGGGCGGCAACCGGTCGCGCGCCGGGTCGGCGGCATGGCCGGTCAGCGCACGGCCGTCGCGGGCCCATTGCTCCTTGACGGCAACCAGCTTGTCGCGGACGGCACCCTCCTGTTCGACCTCCCGGCCCGGTTCCAATCCGGTGCTCATGTCCGGTTTGGGGGGTGTATCGCTCATGGCTCGTCCTCTTCTGCGTGTCCGGATCGTCCGGCAGGGGTCCCGCTTAAAAAAGGAACAGACAGTCGGGTTGGCAAGCGGAAGCGGGAGAACTAACTTCCCGAAACCCGGCATATTGGAGCCACAGTTCCACGCCAGGGTGCCGGCCGGCCGTGTCCCGCTGCCGTTCTCTGCCGCCCATATCCGAGACCACCCGAGTGATTTGCCGATGATCCGGTTCGCAGCGCCCGCCGCATCTCTCTTCGCACGCGCTTGGCGTCTATTCCTGTCACGTGGCCTCGCCGTTCTGCTGCTTGCATCCCTGCTTTCCGGAGCGGGGACGGCCGCGCTGGCGGCTTCCCCCGTGCCCGGCGCTGCACCCACTGCTCCGGCACCCGCCGCACCTGCGGCTGCGGCCCCGGTGGTGGTGGACGAGGCGACCGTGCAGCAGCTGGAGGCACTGGTCGGCACGCTGGAGAACCAGGACGCCCGGTCGCAGCTGGTCACGCAGCTGCGCAACCTGATCACCGCCCAGCGCGGGCTGGCCCAGGCCAAGGAGGCGGAGGGCGAATCGGCGCTGCCGCAGACCATGGGAGCCCGGGCGCTGGCCTTCCTGGCGGCGCGGATGGACGTCGTCAGCCGCCAGCTGGTGCAGGTCGCCAACGTCTTCGCCGACCTGCCGGGGGCCCTGTCCTGGGTGCAGCGGCAGGTGCAGGACGATATGGCGCGCGAGCGCTGGGTACAGATCGCCATTCAGCTGGCGATGATCCTCGGCATCGGCGCCGTGGCCGCCCGCGGCATCGCCTGGCTGCTCGCCCGGCCGCGCAATGCGCTGGCCGCCCGCCATGTCGGTTCCGCCCTGCTGCGCATTCCCATGCTGCTCGGCCGTGCGGTGCTGGAACTGGCGCCGATCGTCGGCTTCATCGTCGTCGCCTACACCATCCTTTCGGTGACCGAACCGGCGCCGCGCGTGCGGCTGGTGGCGCTGGCGGTGGTGAACGCCACGGTCATCACCCAGGCGCTGCTGATCCTGGTGCGGATGACCTTCGCTCCCGACGCCCCCAACCTGCGGATCGTCCAGACCAGCGACGCCGGGGCGCGCCGCTGCTACGTCTGGTCGCGCCGCCTGATCGCGGTCGCCGTCTATGGTTACTTCCTGGCGGAGGGCGCCTATGTGCTGGGCCTGCCGCTGGGCGCCTACGGCGCGCTGCTGAAGCTGCTGGGCGTGGTGCTCGCCGCCATGACGATCGTGCTGATCCTGCAGAACCGCGTTGCCGTGGCCGACTGGATGCGCGGCAACCCGCTGTCAGGCGACGGCGACCCGCTGGCCACTGCCCGGCGCGAGGCGGAAGGGCAGGGGGCGGTCCTGCGCACCGCACGCCGCCGCTTCGCCGAGATCTGGCACGTCCTTGCCATCCTCTATGTCGTGGTGACGTTGGGCGTCTGGGTGCTGAACGTCTATGGCGGCTTCGAGTATCTCTCCCGCGGCACCCTGGTGACGGTGGCGGCGGTGGTGGTGGCGCGGCTGCTGGTGGGCGGGCTGAACCGGGCGCTGCGCCGCGGCCTGACCATGAACCGCGACCTGGCCGGCAACCTGCCGCAGCTGCACACCCGCGCCTTCCATTATCTTCCCATCGTCCAGCGCATCGGCAAGATCATCATCTGGCTGGTGGCGCTGGGCGTTGCGCTGAACGGCTGGGGCGTCGACACGCTGGGGCTGGTCGAATCCGCCGCCGGCCGCCGCATCGTCGGCAGTGCCATCTCCATCGGCCTGCTGCTGGCCGGCGCCATCGTCGCCTGGGAGGTGGTGAGCGCGCTGATCGAGCATCTGCTGCGTGCCACCGACAAGAACGGCACCCGGATCGAACGCAGCGCCCGCATGCGCACGCTGCTGCCGCTGCTGCGCAACGCCTTCCTGATCCTGCTGGTGACGATGGTGTCGCTGATCACCCTGTCGGAACTGGGCGTGAACATCGCGCCGCTGCTGGCCGGTGCCGGTGTCGTCGGTCTGGCCATCGGTTTCGGATCGCAGACGCTGGTCAAGGACATCATCACCGGCCTGTTCATCCTGTTCGAGGACACGGTGTCGGTCGGCGACGTGGTCGATGTCGGCGGCGGCCATTCCGGCACGGTGGAGGCGATCTCGATCCGCTCCATCCGCCTGCGCGACGGCGCCGGCGCCGTCCACTCCGTGCCGTTCAGCGCCGTGACCACCGTGAAGAACATGAGCAAGGACTTCTCGGTCACGCTGTTCACCGTCACGGTGTCCAACCGCGAGGATCCCGACCGCATCATCTCCGTGCTGAAGGAGACGGGTGCCGAGGTGCAGGCCCAGCCGCAGTTCGCCGCCGACATCCTGAACCCGCTGGAGGTGCTGGGCGTCGACAAGCTGTCCGACACCGGCATCAACATCCTGGCCCAGTTCAAGACCCGTCCGACCCGCCAGTGGGGGGTGAGCCGCGAGTTCAACCGCCTGCTGAAGAAGAAGTTCGACGAGCTTGGCATCGCCATGCCGACCCAGTCGATGCAGCTGGTCGTCGGCCATAACCCGCAAGACCGCGCGCTGGCGGAGGCGCTCAGCCAGGGGTCGTGAGGGCAGGGGTCGTGAGGGCAGGGGTCGTGAGGGCAGGGGTCGTGAGGGGCAAGGCTCCGACTGTACGCAAAGGAAAACGCCCGGCTCTGCCGGGCGTTTTCATTGCCGTCTTCGCCGTGGTGCCATCCTTACTCCGCCGGTGCCGGCGGGCAGGGCGGGCGGCGCCAGCTGCGCAGTGCGTCGTCCAGCGCGCGGGCAAAGCTGGACCGCTCGGCCGGTGACAGGAAGCTGCCGACGCCCACCGACTGGCCGTGCGAACTCAGCGTGACCTGACCGGCCGGACCGCGGCTGTCGTGGTCGGCGCGCTCGTTGTGGGTGATCCGCAGCCAATAGGGATGGAAGGACCAGCGCCGCTCCGGCGCCTTCCAGTGAACCCGCTGCACCGTCAGGGAGGTTTCGGTCAGCCGCACCCGCTCATACTGGCGGGCGGAGCGGTAGCTGACGCGGAAGGCAAGCCACAGCGCCAGAACGTCCAGCCCGCAGAAGGGGACCACCGGCCAGGCGCCGTGGGCGATGAAGATGGCGGCGACGACCAGATTCAGCAGGATCACCACCGCCATCAGCACCCGATAGCCGTTGCGGCCCAGGCTGCGGTGGGGGTGGAGGATGGCGTCGAAAAACACGCGCACGGGACCGCTGCCGGCGTGATCCCCCTGGAGAGCGTCGCCGGCCTGACCGTCCGGCCGGCCGTGGGGCTGGTCGCCGGGCCGGGAGTCGGAGATGTCGATGGGCATGGCGGCAATATTAGACGAGCGTTGCGCCGCTGAAAACCGCCCGTTGAAAAGCGATCCGCCGATTAAGTGCCGATTAAGTGTTGGAACGGCGGGGTTATGCCGCTTTCGACACCATCGGCACCACGCCGCCGTGCAGCACCCAGGCCATGGCGCTGTCCATCTTGGCGAAATCGCCGGCCGGCATCCCGTCGGCGGATGCCTCCTCCAGCGCATCTGCGGCGTCGCCTGCCGCCTGAACGAAGATCCGTGCCTGATCGTCGGTGCCGGCGGCGATCATCGCATCGGCCATCACCGAGGCCCAATGCCAGTCGGTCATCACCACCGCGCAGCGCAGCTGGCCACAGCGTCGAGCCAGCTTCATCAGGGCGACGACGATCTCGGGCCGGAAGTCGTCGATTTCGAAACGATCGAACTCGATCAGGCTGCTCCATGGCGTGCCGCGGCTGCCCAGGTTGGCGCACTGCACCTCCACCTGACGGGCGACGGCATCGCGCTGGTCGATCGACAGCGATCCCTGCAACCGGACGTGCAGTCCCCAATCCCTGACTTCTACAAGATAAGTGGCGGTCATATTCATATACCCTTATCCGGACCGAGCAATACAACCAGGAAGATCCGTGGTTCAAGCACAGGCGTTCGGCCGGTGTCTTGCCGACCAGCAAATCATACGCCACCGCCGGATCCGGGGAGAAGCGCCATTCCTGCGACGAATTCTGTTGGATTGGCGTGATTTCTCTCCATTTCTGTCGCAATCTGCGATGCAGCGCTGCAGTTTGGGTCGGTTCGCCGCATCCCGGCACCTGCTCCCCCCGGCTCTGGCGCAACCCCGGCCGTTGCGGCTATGGTGGCTGCCATGAAGCCCGCCGCCGTCCAGGAATTCTTCCGCCGCCTGTCCGCCGCCAACCCGGAACCCCGGAGCGAGCTGGAATACGTCAATCCTTACACGCTGCTGGTCGCCGTCGTCCTGTCGGCCCAGGCGACCGACGTCGGCGTGAACAAGGCGACCGGCCCGCTGTTCAAAATCGTCACCACGCCCGAACAGATGGTGGCGCTGGGCGAGGAAGGGCTGCGCCACCACATCAAGACGATCGGCCTGTTCAACACCAAGGCCAAGAACGTCATCCGCCTGTCGGAACTGCTGATCGAACGCCATGGCGGCGAGGTGCCGCGCGACCGCGAGGCGTTGGAACAGCTTCCCGGCGTCGGCCGCAAGACCGCCAACGTCGTCCTGAACGTCGCCTTCGGGGAGGAGACCATCGCGGTCGACACCCATATCTTCCGCGTCGGCAACCGCACCGGGCTTGCTCCCGGCAAGACGCCGGACGCGGTGGAGGCCAAGTTGCTGAAGGCGGTGCCGAAGCTCTACCGCCGCCATGCCCACCATTGGTTGATCCTGCATGGCCGCTATGTCTGCAAGGCCCGCAAGCCCGATTGCCCGATCTGCCCGGTGGCCGACCTCTGCACCTTCAAGGACAAGGTCATCGCCTGACCCGCGGCCCATAAACGAAGTCGAGGCACGAAAAAGCCCGGCATGGCGGGAGCCAGCCGGGCTTTTTTGCGTCTGGAGCGGTTCAGACCGCTTCGGCCGTCGGGGCCTGCTCGATCGGCGCCGGGGCCGTGACCGGGGCGGCGGCCGGCTTGGTGCCCGCGCCGTAGATCTGGATGTCGCCGATCAGCTGGCCGCCGGCATCGACCGCCAGCTCGCCGAAGCGGATCGACCCGGTGATCTTGCCGGTGGAGCGCACGGTGAGACGGCCGCGGACGGCGATGTCACCCTCGAACCGGCCGGCGATGTCGGCCTCCTCGATGTCGACCGAGCCCCTGAACAGGCCGGACTCCGCGATCTCGACCAGACGGCCCTCGCGCAGCTTGGCCTCCACCGTGCCCTCGACCACCAGCACGTCGCAGGACCCGATCTCGCCGGTCAGGGAGATGTCGCGGCCGACGGTCAGGCGGCGCTGCTCCGGCATGGCCGGGGCGACCGGGGCGGGCGGAACCGGTGCGGCGGCGACCGGGGCCGCCGGGGTGCCGACGGGGATGGACGGCTGGCGCGGGGACGAGCCCGGCATGTCGACGACGCGGCGCGGCACATCGGTCTTGAAACCGGCGCCGGGCACGGACGGCGCGCTCGGGGGCTTGGGAATGCTGTTCATGTCGGGTCCCTTCGAGGCGGAAGGCATATCGGGATAAGCCGGTGCGGCGTGCTGCGCATCGGCCAGAGCGTGGGCCATGCTGGGTGCGGCGGCGCCGGCCGCGACTGCGGACGTCGGGTCGCCGCCCTGCATCTGTCCGGGCATGTGCCCCGGGATTTGGCCGGGAACCGGATTGTTCAGCGAGGCGAGCGGCGACGAGACGGCGCCGGCCTCGCCCGGTGCGTACGGACGGGCACCCGGCTGCGGTGGGGCGGGGCTGTCGGCCTTGGGAGCGGCGGGCGGAGTCTTTCGTCCGAACAGCATGAGCGGTTCCCCCAATCTGGACTACGGGTGGCGGGATGGGCCGGAGGGCTGGAGGCCCGGTGCCGGAAGGGCGCCGCCGGGCAGGCGACGGTGTGCGGCCGTGCCGCCTAGCGGCGTATCACGGTCGTCCGGCCCGCCGCAAGGGGAGCCGACATGGACTGTAGGACATGAACCATGAAGGCGCTGGCGACGACCGGGACCAGCAAATTGACGAAGGGGATTGTCGAAAGAAAGGCGATGGCGACCCCGGCCAAAAAAGGTTTCAGCGGCCGGGCCCGCCGCAGCATCCGCGCCGACGTCCGGTCCAGCCGCCGGTGGGCGACCATCTCGAAATACTCCCGGCCCAGCAGATAGCCGTTGACGGTGTAGAAGACGATCAGGTTCAGGCCCGGCGCGAAGATGTAGATCGGCAGCGCCACCAGGTTGATCGCCAGAACCAGGATCAGGAAACGCAGCGCCGTCGCCAGTTCCTCGAGCCAGCCTGCCTGGCGCGGCGCGGGCAGGGCGGGATAGTGGCGCGCCTCCACCCGTTCGACAACCTCGTCCAGGAAGAAGCTCGACACCATCCCGACGGTGGCCGGAAACAGCAGCCAAGCCACCACCAGAACCCCCAGCCCGCCCAGCAGATCGATGATGGTGTCGAGCCAGACATAGCCGCTGAGCGGCGTCACCGACAGCGCCCACCACGTCCCGCCGGCCAGCAACGCATAGGCGAGCGCCGAGACGAACATGCCGGTCCACACCACCCGGCGCACGCGGGGATCGGTCAGCTGGGAGAAGGCGAGCAGAAGGGCGCGGATCATCGGCGGTCCGTGAGGCGGTGGGGGAAGGGCGCGCGGCCGCCCGCATATCTACGGCGGCCGGGCCCCGGGTTCCAGTCCCCCCTTCCGTCACCCCCATCACGCCACGGGGCTGAACACCAGCGCGGCGTTGGTTCCGCCGAAACCGAAGCTGTTGGACAGGACGTGACGGATACGCCGCTCCTTCGGCCGCAGCGGCACCAGATCCAGGTCGCAGCCCTCCGACGGCGCGTCCAGGTTGATGGTGGGCGGGGCTACCTGGTCGCGCAGGGCCAGGATGGCGAAGATCGCCTCCACGGCACCCGCCGCCCCCAGCAGATGGCCGGTCGCCGATTTGGTCGAGGACATGGAAAGGCCGGCCGCCGCCGGACCGAACAGCCGCTTGACCGCCGCGATCTCCACCGGGTCGCCGGCCGGGGTGGAGGTTGCGTGGGCGTTGACGTAATCGACCTCCTCCGGCGCCAGCCCGGCCCGCTTCAGCGCGGCGCGCATGGCGCGGAAGGCGCCGTTGCCGTCCTCCGCCGGGGAGGTGATGTGGTAGGCGTCGCCCGACAGGCCGTAGCCGGTGACCTCGGCATAGATCTTTGCTCCGCGCCGTCGGGCATGCTCCAGCTCCTCCAGCACCAGCACGCCGGCTCCTTCGCCCATCACGAAGCCGTCGCGGTCGCGGTCCCAGGGGCGCGAGGCGCGGGCCGGGTCGTCGTTGAAGCCCGTGGACATGGCGCGGGCGGCGCAGAAGCCCGCCAGCCCGAGCCGGCAGAGCGCCGCCTCGCTGCCGCCGGCCAGCATGACGTCGGCGTCGTCCATGGCGATCAGCCGGGCCGCGTCGCCGATGGCGTGTGCCCCCGTCGCGCAGGCGGTCACGACGGCATGGTTCGGCCCGCGGAAGCCGTAGCGGATCGACACATGGCCCGATGCGAGGTTGATCAGCATCGACGGCACGAAGAAGGGCGAGATGCGGCGCGGCCCCTTCTCGTGCAGGGTCAGCGCCGCCTCGGCCAGCCCCGGCAGGCCGCCGATACCGGAGCCGATCAGCACGCCGGTGCGCTCCTGCGCCTCCGCGTCCGCCGGGCGCCAGCCGGCATCGGACACCGCCTCTTCCGCGGCGGCGAGCGCCAGCAGGATGAAGCGGTCCATCTTGCGCTGGTCCTTCGGCGGCACCACCGCATCGGCATCGAAGACGGCATCCGGGGCCGCATCGCCGCTTTCCGGCACCTGGCCGGCGATGCGGCAGGGCAGGTCGGCGACATCGATCCCGGTTATCGCCCGTATGCCGCTCCGCCCGTCCAGAACGGCGCGCCAACTCGGCATCACGCCGGCACCGAGCGGTGTGACCGCCCCCAGACCGGTGACCACGACTCGTCTCATTGCGTTTCGTCCTTTGCAGGGATCGTCAATTCCGGGCGCAGCCGCTCCGGCCGGACCGCTTCGCCGCTGTTCCTGTCGATCAGCACCGGGTCGACGGACTGCCCGGTCTCGCTGTCGACCAGCCGGAACGCCCCGCCGGGCAGCAGCCAACGGCTGCCCCAGTCGGCCATGGCGACCAGCACCGGCAGGAAATCCCGTCCCTTGTCGGTCAGATGATAGCCGTGGCGCAGCGGACGTTCCTGGTAGGGCCGCTTCTCCAGCAGCCCGGCCTCGACCAGGGCCTGCAGGCGGCGGGTCAGCATGTTGGTGGCAAGCCCGATGCTGCGCTGGAACTCGTCGAAGCGCGTCAGGCCGCGCATCGCGTCGCGCAGGATCAGCAGGGACCACCATTCCCCGACCTCGTCGAGGCCGCGGGCGATGGGACAGGGGACATCGGTCAGCCGGGTGCGTCGCATGGCGGCGACAGTGGCATAGTCACTTTCATCATGCAAGCTACCACCGCCACGAGCGCAACCGGGAAACATCGGGAGTGCTTCCAGGAGCCGCACTTGTGATGTGAGCGCCCACGGCTATACTCGCGCCGCAACATCGCCTTCACCGCTTGACCTGTCAGGAGAGCTCATGGCCGCGTCTGCCTACGACGTCACCGGCATCGGCAACGCCATCGTGGACGTGATCGCCCACGCTGACGACGCCTTTCTCGCCGCCAACACCATCGAGAAGGGGGCGATGACGCTGATCGACGCCGCCCGTGCGGAGGAGCTGTACGGCCGCATGGGACCGGGCGTCGAGGTCTCCGGCGGCTCGGCGGGCAACACCATGGCCGGCATCGCCATGCTCGGCGGGCGCGGCGCCTATATCGGCAAGGTCGCCAAGGACCAGCTGGGCGACGTGTTCCGCCATGACATCCGCGCTTCGGGCGTCGCCTTCGACAGCGCGCCGCTGGTTGCCGGGGCGCCGACCGCCCGCTGCCTGATCCTGGTCACGCCGGATGCACAGCGCTCGATGAACACCTATCTCGGCGCCTGCGTGGAGCTGGGTCCGGAGGACATCGACGAGGCGGTGATCGCCGGATCGCAGGTGACCTACCTGGAAGGCTATCTGTGGGATCCGCCCCGCGCCAAGGAAGCCTTCCGCAAGGCCGCGGAGATCGCCCATGCCGCCGGCCGCAAGGTGTCGCTGTCGCTGTCGGACAGCTTCTGCGTCCACCGCCACCATGCCGAGTTCGTCGATCTGGTGGAACGCCACGTCGACATCCTGTTCGCCAACGAGCACGAGATCGGCGCCCTCTACGGCACCGACCGCTTCGAGGATGCGCTGGCCGCGGTGAAGCGGCTGGGCAAGACCGCGGCGCTGACCCGCAGCGAGAAGGGCGCCGTCATCGTCTCCGGCGGCGAGGTGGTCGAGGTGGCGGCGGAGCCGGTCGACCGTGTGGTCGACACCACCGGCGCCGGCGACCTCTATGCTTCCGGCTTCCTGTTCGGCTACACCCGCGGCCTGTCGCCTGCGGTCTGTGGCCGTCTGGGCGCCATCGCCGCGGCGGAGATCATCAGCCATGTCGGCGCCCGGCCGGAGGTGAACCTGCGCGATCTGGTCGCTTCGAAGGGTGTCCTGTAAGCGCGATTTGCACGTCATTTCGCGACCACGTTGCCGGCCGCGTTGCATTCTGCAACTGCGGCCGGTTCCGTTTTGGACTAATTCAGCTGGTCGTCCAATACCGGCCGTTCCGGCACGGTGATCCGGGCGCACAGCAGCGCCATCGCCGTTCCGCTGTCGGGGGCGGCCACCGCCCAGCGTTCCGGGCGGTCCGGCCGCGGGACGGTGAGCAGCCACAGCCGGTCCTTGTCGCCGAACCGTTCGTTCAGCAGCGTGTATTCCCTGGGGCCGTGGCGGCGAAGGTCGTTCAGCCGGCTCTGAAGCTCCGCCGCCTGCGCGGCGCGCACGGCGATCGCCTCTTCCGTCTGGCGCAGTTCGGCCTCATGGCGGCGCATGTCGCGACGCAGCGCCTCGGTGGTCTGCGTCAGCTCCGTCCGTCCCTGGCGCAGCTGCGACTTGCGGCGCTGGACCGCGGCGATCCGGTGGCCGATCCGGATGATCGATACGGTGATCCAGCTGAGGCAGGCCAGCAGGATCACCATCTCCAGGACAAGCAGGAGCGGCGCGTCCGACGTCATCGCCCCGTCCCCCGTGTCTTGCCGTCCGCACGCAACCGTTTGCCCATCCGTCCCTCCGGCACGCTCCTTGCTGCGTGCTTGTCGGCGGTTCAGCAACGGACGTGCCAAGGGCAAGCCTGAGGGCAAGGGGGATGGTGCGGTGATGGAGGCGGTGCGAACGATCCTCGACTCGGTGGTCCCGCTGGTGGCGGCGCTGGCGGTGCTGTGCCACCTGAGCTGGATCGGCTTCCGCCGCGGCTGGGAACGGGCGGCCGGGCTGGAGCGGATGCGGCGTTCGGTTCTGCCGCTGAAGGAACGCCAGCGCGCGGAGGCCGAGGCGCTGGCCGACCTGGCCTGCCGGCTTGAGGAGGCGACGGGCCGCCTGTCCGCCGCCGAACAGCGGGCCAACCATCTCCAACGCCAGATCGACGCGCTGGACAAGGAGCCGCCGGTCTTCCTGCACATTCTCGGCACTCCCGCCGCCAACCGGCGCGGTTTCCGGGCGGAGGTGCAGTACGACACCACCGTCGCCGCCGCCGCCCGCGCCGCCGGGAAGCCGGTGAACCCGGCTTGGCGCTATGGCAACCGGGTGCTGGTGCACGCGCTGGACATGCAGTCCGCCCGGCGCGAGGCGGAGCATGTCTTCCCGCACAAGGCGGGCTATCAGGTGTTCTTCCACGCGGCGGTGTCCGGACATCTTGCCTCGTCCTAGCCGCAAAAGCCGGTGCTGCGGACTTCCGCCACCGCGCCGGCTCGGGTAAGCTGCCGCTCCCGCTGCTGCCGACAGACACGCCCCTCCATGCAAGTCTACCTGCCGATTGCCGAGATGTCGGTCAACGCGCTGCTGGTGCTCGGCATGGGCTGGCTGGTGGGCTTCCTGTCGGGCATGTTCGGGGTGGGCGGCGGATTCCTGATGACGCCGCTGCTGATCTTCATCGGCGTTCCCCCCGCCATCGCCGTCGGCACCCAGGCCAACCAGCTGGTGGCCGCCAGCGTGTCGGGCGTGCTCGCCCACTGGCGGCGCGGCAATGTCGACGTGAAGCTGGGCGTCGTGATGCTGGGCGGCGGCGTGGTCGGCACCGCGGTGGGTGTGTGGATCTTCGGCATCCTGCAGCGGCTGGGCCAGATCGACATCGCGATCACCCTGTCCTACGTCTTCTTCCTGGGCACCATCGGCGGGATGATGCTGGTGGAAAGCAGCCGCGCCATCCTGCGCCGCCGCGCCCCCACGGCCAAGCGCGGCAAGCTGCACCGCCACATCTGGCTGCACGGCCTGCCGTTCAAGATGCGGTTCCAGCGCTCCAAGCTCTACATCTCCGCCCTGCTGCCGGCGGGGATCGGGGCGATCGGCGGCATGCTGGTGGCGATCATGGGCATCGGCGGCGGCTTCCTTCTGGTGCCGGCGATGATCTATCTGCTGAACATGCCCGCCGGGCTGGTTGCCGGCACCTCGCTGTTCCAGATCATCTTCACCACCGCGGCGGCGACCCTGCTGCAGGCCGCCACCAACCAGACGGTGGACGCCATGCTGGCGCTTCTTCTGTTGATCGGCGGCGTGGTCGGCGCCCAGTTCGGCACCAAGGCCGGCAGCCGCCTGCGCGGCGAGAACGCCCGGCTGGCGCTGGCGACGATCGTGGTGGCGGTGGCGCTGAAGCTGGCCTTCGACCTGTTCTCGCGTCCCGACGACCTGTTCACCCTGACCATGGGGGTGCGGTGATGGCCGTTTGGACGAAAGGCCGGCGGACCAAACGCAGGCCCACGAAACGCCTGCTCGTGCAGGGCGTGGCGGCGCTGGCCGGGCTGCTGCTGGGCGGCACGGTGGCGGCGACGGTATGGGCGCAGCAGCTGGTCGCCGACCTGTCCAGCCACCTGATCGCCATCACCACCGGCTTCACGGGCACGGAGGTCGTGCTGTTCGGCACCACCGACGGGGCGGGCGACGTCGCTATCGTCGTCACCGGCCCGCGGGCGCCCGCCACCGTCCGCCGGAAGGAGCGGGTGGCCGGCATGTGGATGAACACCGACAGCCTGCGCTTCGACCAGGTGCCCAGCTTCTACACGGTGGCGGTCAGCCGCCCGCTCGACCAGCTGGTCGGCCGCCCGGTGCTGGAGCGCCACCAGCTGGGCCTGCCGCAGCTGCAGCTGCCGGCCGACGCCACCCTGCCGCCGGAACAGCTTGCCGCCTACCGCAGCGCGCTGATCCGCAACAAGCAGCGCCAGGGGCTGTACGCCATCTCCATGGGACAGGTCGCCTTCCTGGGCGAACGGCTGTTCCGCACCAACATCTATTTTCCGGCCAATGTCCCGACCGGGCTGTACAATGTCGAAGCCCTGCTGATTCGTGACGGCGACGTGGTCAGCGCCCAGACCACGCCGCTGGTGGTGTCCAAGATCGGGTTCAGCGCCGAAGTGTCGGACTTCGCCCGCAACCGCCCGGTCACCTACGGGGTGGCCGCCGTCATCGGCGCCATCGCGGCCGGCTGGGCGGCCGGCGCCGCATTCCGCCGGGTCTAAGCCGAGAGGGGTATCGAGATGACCGACGCGACACAGACTCCCACGCCCGAAAACCCCGCGTCCAAGCAGGAGGCGCAGGCCGCCGAGCCCGTGCGCATCTTCCTGGTGGTGGTCGACGACAGCCCCGAGCTGAAGGTCGCGCTGCGCTATGCCTGCCTGCGCGCCCGCAAGTCGGGCGGCAAGGTGGCGCTGCTGACCGTGCTGGAGCAGGGCGAGATGCAGCACTGGCTGGCGGTGGAGAACCTGATCCGCGAGGAACAGCGCGCGGAGGCGGAGCAGAAGCTGCAGAAGCTGGCGCGCGAGGTCAACCAGCTGACCGGCACCCTGCCGGCGCTCTATGTCCGCGAAGGCAACCGGCTGGAGGAGGTGCTGGCCCTGATCGCGGAGGAGCCCAGCATCTCCATCCTCGTCCTCGCCGCCGGCACCGACCCGGAAGGCCCCGGCCCGTTGATCTCCTACTACACCGGCCGCGGGCTCGGGCGCCTGCGCATTCCGCTGACCATCGTCCCCGGCGGTCTCAGCACCGAGGCGCTCGACGCGATCACGTAAGCGGGGGCATGTAAGTAAGGATAGCGGCGCATGCCGGATGCCCAATACCCACACAGTCCGGGTCCTTGATCCGCCCGGCGTTTCGGCCCAAATTTCCCCCAATCGTGCCGCGGCCCAATCCCGGGCGCGCCGGCGGTTCCATTCCGCCGCCGATGGAGGACCAGACCATGTTCATTCAGACCGAGCAGACGCCCAACCCGGCGACTCTCAAGTTCCTGCCGGGGCGTGACGTGCTCGGACGCGGCACCGCCGACTTCACCAGCCGCGAGGATGCCGCCCGTTCGCCGCTCGCCCAGCGCCTGTTCGAGATCGAGGGGATCGTCGGCGTGTTCCTGGGCGCCGACTTCATCACCATCACCAAGACCGACGCGCGCGACTGGTTCCTGCTGAAGCCGTCGATCCTCGGCGTCATCATGGAGCATTTCACCGCCGACCGCCCGGTCCTGCTGGAGGACGGCGGCGACGGCCATGCCGCGGCGTCGAACGCCGACGACGAGGAGATCGTCGAGCAGATCAAGGAACTGCTGGACACCCGCGTCCGCCCGTCGGTCGCCCAGGACGGCGGCGACATCACCTTCCAGGGCTTCGAGAAGGGCGTCGTCTATCTGGCGATGAAGGGAGCCTGCTCCGGCTGCCCCAGTTCCACCGCCACGCTGAAGCACGGCATCGAGAACATGCTGCGCCACTACATCCCCGAAGTGGTCGAAGTCCGCGCGGTGCAGTAAGACTGTAAGCCAATCGGTTCAAGCCCCTCTCCCTCGATGGGAGAGGGGTTGGGGTGAGGGTGGCGCCGGCAGACTTGCCGGGCGGAAGTTTGCCTTCGCCTTTGCAGGCCGAGCAGCACCCCTCACCCCAACCCCTCTCCCGCAAGGGGAGAGGGGCTTTATGTTGTACGTCAAAGCGTCAGGCAACCAGCTGTTGATGCCGGTCTGCCCTTGATGCGGCGGGCCGGCATTCCCATGCTGGCACCATGATCATCTCCGCCAGCTACAAGACCGACATTCCCGCCTTCTACGGGCGCTGGTTCCTGAACCGCCTGGACGCCGGTTACTGCCGGATGGTCAATCCCTATGGCGGCCAGACCTATCGCATCGACCTGACCCGGCCGACGGTCGACGGCTTCATCTTCTGGACCAAGAATCTGGGACCGTTCCTGCCTGCGCTCGATAGCGTGGCGGAGCGCGGCTTTCCTTTCGTCGTGCAGTACAGCGTCACCGGCCTGCCGACCGCGCTGGAACGCTCCGTTCCCGCCTGGGAAACCGCGGTCGGCCACATGGCGCGGCTGCGCGAGCGCTGGGGCGCACGGGCAGCCGTCTGGCGCTACGACCCCATCGCGCTGACCGAGGCCACGCCGCCGGATTGGCACCGCAAGACCTTCGCCCATATCGCGCGGGCGCTGCGCGGGGTGACTGACGAGGTGGTGGTGTCCTTCCTGCAGCCCTACCGCAAGACCGCCCGCAACCTCGCCGCTGCCGGCATCGGCTGGCGCGACCCGGAGGCTGAGGAAAAGCGCGCGCTGCTGACGGACTTGGCCGGCATCGCGGCGGGGGAGGGGATGGCGCTGACGCTCTGCACCCAGCCGGAGTTGGTGGACACCCCCGGCACGGCGCCGGCCCGCTGCGTCGATGCGGTCCGGCTGTCGGACGTGGCGGGGTATCCGGTCGCGGCAAGGGAGAAGGGCAACCGGCCCGGCTGCCTGTGCGCGGAGAGCCGCGACATCGGCGACTATGACAGCTGTCCGCATGGTTGCGTCTACTGCTACGCCGTTGCCGATCGCGGCAAGGCACAGCAGCGCTTCGCTGCGCATGACCCGGAGGGGGAGTTTCTGGTGGCGCGGCGGATGCCCCCTCACCCCGACCCTCTCCCCGGGGGGAGAGGGGGAAATCCCGGAGAGAGGTAACTTACGGACAGACCTTCCGCACCGTCTCCACCAGCTTTTCGGGATTGAATGGCTTCACCAGCCAGCCGGTGGCGCCGGCTTCGCGGCCGGCGGACTTCTTGGCGGGGTCGGCTTCGGTGGTCAGCAGCAGGACCGGGGTGGCGCGATTGAGGGCCGAGGCACGGATGGCGCGGGTCAGGGCCAGCCCGTCGAGGCCCGGCATGTTCAGGTCGGTGATGATGCAGTCGAACTTGCGCTGGCTGATCAGCGCAAGTCCGGCATTGCCGTCCGACGCCTCCGCCACCTCATAGCCGGCGCCTTTCAGCGTGAACCCCACCATGTCGCGGATGGTCTTGGAATCGTCGACGGTCAGGACGCTTTTGGGCATGGAACGCGGCTCCGGTTGCTCGGCCGAAAGGAATAAGGGAAAGGCCTAGGCAATTTCCCGGTGACCGTCAACCGCTGGCATCCCCTATTCCGAACAACGCCAAGCTCCCGGCCCGGCGGCATCGCCGCAGAACCGGGGGCTTTGCGGAGACTGTATGCTTACGCCTTCGTATCGACGTGCTGCCCGCCCGCGTCACCGCCCTTGGCGACGCCGACCATCGCCTCGCGCAGCAGGCGGCCATGGATGGTGTAGCCGGGCTGCAGCACCTGGACGACGGTGCCGGCGGCCTTGCCGGTGTTCTCGATCTCGAACATCACCTGATGGAAGTTCGGGTCGAACGGCTCGCCGGCCGGATCCAGCTTCTTGATGCCGGCGCGGTCGAAGGCGGCGAACAGCTGGCGCTCGGTCGCCTCGACGCCGACGGCGAGGCCCTTCAGCATGTCGTCCTGCTCGCGGCCCTCGGCCGGGACGGCGTCCAGCGCACGGCGCAGGTTGTCGGCGACCGACACCAGTTCCTTGGCGAAGCTGGACACGGCGAACTTGCTGGCGTCCTCGCGGTCGCGCTGGGCACGGCGGCGGGTGTTCTCCGTCTCCGCCATGGCGCGCAGAAGCTGGTCCTTCAGGTTGGCGACCTCCGCCTCCAGCTTGGCGACGCGGTCCTCGGGCGAACCTGCATCGGCACCATTGGCGGCGCCCGTGTTGGCAGTCTCGGCGGTGGCCTCGGTCGGCTCCACGGTGGCGTCGGCGGGCTTGTTCTGCTCTTCGCTCATGGTTTTCTCAATTCTTGCTTGGTCAGTATGGCGGGGAGTGAGGCGAGGTGGGGTGGTCAGCCGATCAGCCGGCTGACCACCTTGGCGGTGTAATCCACCAGCGGAATGATGCGGGCGTAGTTGATGCGGGTCGGGCCGATGACCCCGATGGCGCCGATCACCTGTTCGCGGCTGTTCTGGAACGGGGAGATGATCATCGAGCAGCCGGAGTGGTTGAACAGCACGTTCTCCGCCCCGATGAAGATCTGCACGCCGTCGCCGCGGCCGGTGGCGTCCAGCATGCGCAGCATCGTCTCCTTGGTCTCCAACGCCTCGAACAGGGCGCGCACGCGCTCCAGGTCCGACAGGGCGGTGACGTCCTCCAGCAGGCGGGACTGGCCGCGGACGATCAGCTGGCCGGCATTCGACCCGCCGCTGCCGGCCCAGGTGGCCAGCCCGGCGGCGACCACCTTGCGCGAAAGCTCGTCCAGCTGGGTCTTCTGCTGTTCGATCTCCTGCAGAACCTCCTGCCGGGCCTCGTCCAGCGTGCGGCCGGCGAGTTTGGCGCTGAGGAAGTTCGAGACCGTCTGCAGGGTGGAGGTCGGCACCCCCATCGGCACTTCGATCACCCGGTTCTCGACCAGCCCATCCTCGTTCACCAGAACGACCAGGGCGCGGCCGGGGCCGAGCGACACGAATTCGATGTGTTTCAGCGGCCGGTCGGTCTTGGGCGCCACCACCAGGCCGGCGCAGTGCGACAGGCCGGAGAGCATGGTGGAGGCCTCGCCCAGCACGTCGGCGAAGGCGCGGCCGGAGGCGGAGCATTTCGCTTCGATCGAGGCGCGCTCGTCCTCGGTCAGCGACCCGATCTCCAGCAGGCCGTCGACGAACATGCGCAGGCCGGCGTCGGTCGGGATGCGTCCGGCGGAGGTGTGCGGGGCGTAGAGCAGCCCCTGCTCCTCCAGGTCGGCCATCACGTTGCGGATGGTCGCGGGCGACAAGGCCATGCCAAGCCGCCGCGAAATGGTGCGCGAGCCGACCGGTTCGCCGGACGCCACATAGGCGTCGACGATCAGTCGGAAGACTTCGCGCGATCGCTGGTTCAGCTCGTTGATCATGGACGTCTGGCGGTCTTTTCCGGGCCGTCGTTTCGCACTCGGTCGACGTGGATCGGAAATCCCGCGACCGGTCCGAATTTAGGCAGGTCCAACCGCCGAATCAACGTGCGGGGCGAAGAAGCCCCGCTCACCTGCGACCGCAGGCCGCCGTCACTGTTCCGCCAGGAAGGCGCGGTACTGGGCGCTGATGGCGCCGACCGCCGCCTCGTACAGGCGCTGCCCGTGCTCGGGGCGGGCAAGGCCGGGTGCGGAGCCGATGCGGCCGTCCGGGTAGCGGCGGCGGAAGTCGCGGGCGTCGTGGAACCCGCCGGCCGGCGCCTGCTCCGGCTCCATCGCCGCGGTCTTGATCGAGTCGGGATAGGCGTACTGGGTCAGCGACACCTCGCTGGGGGTGGCGTGCGAGCCTTCCTTGCCCTGGTACAGCTCGCGCGACAGCCGGCCGACCTCGCCGTTCTCCCACCAGTTCACCAGGGTGCAGCGCAGATCCGGCGCGTCGCGGCCGCGCAGCGCCCGGTTCTCCGCATAGATTTCGTAGAAGGCGGCACGCAGCGTGGCGATGTTGCCGCCATGGCCGTTGACGAAGAAGAAACGGTCGAACCCATGTTCGGCCAGCGAGCCGACATAGTCGCGCAGCACCGCGATCAGCGTCGACGGCTTCAGCGTCATCGAGCCGGGGAATTCCATGTGGTGGACGGCCATGCCGACCGGGATGGTCGGGCCGACCAGCGCGCCGGTGGCGTCGCCGACCCCCTTCGCGATGACTTCGGCGCAGATGGCGTCGGTGCCGACCAGCCCGTTCGGCCCGTGCTGCTCGGTCGAGCCGATCGGCATGATGATGCCCTTGGAGGTCTTCAGGTAGGTCTCGACCTCGGCCCAGGTGCTCAGGTGAAGCTGCACGGTGGCGGTTCCTTTTCGACGATGCGTGCCGGGAATGCGGCCCGGAATGGGTTTGCCCTCATGTTAGGCGGCGCGCCGGCCGCGACAACCGTTCCCTGCGCCGGGCGGGCATGACGGGGCCGCGTCGGCCGGGTCGGCTCATCTCGTGCTGGCGCAACGGCATGGCAGTGACTACAATCGCGTGCATTATGTCCGAGCGGATGTCTCTTCCGGGGTGTGGTGGTGGTTGCGCGCGTCAACACGGTGGCGTTCCAGGGCATCGAGGTGCTGGGGATCGACGTCCAGGTCCAGATGTCCGGGGGAATCGTCGCCTTCACCGTCGTCGGCCTGCCCGACAAGGCGGTGGGCGAAAGCCGGGAGCGTGTGCGCGCCGCCCTGCATGCGCTGGGGCTGGCGCTGCCGGCCAAGCGCATCACCGTCAACCTCGCCCCCGCTGACGTGCTGAAGGAGGGTAGTCATTTCGACCTGCCGATCGCGCTCGGCCTGCTGACGGTGATGGGGGTGCTGCCGGATGCGGAGATCGCCCGCTATGTGGCACTGGGCGAGTTGGCGCTGGACGGCGCCCTGACCCCGGTGGCCGGCGTGCTGCCCGCCGCCATCGACGCGCTGGCCAACGACCGCGGACTGATCTGTCCGGCGGCTTGCGGTGGCGAGGCGGCCTGGGCCGGTCCCGATCTGGACGTGCTGGCGCCGGCCAACCTGCTGGCGCTCATCAACCATTTCAAGGGCACCCAGGTGCTGACCCCGCCCAAGCCGCGCCTGCAGGAACAGGATGCGCCGCCGCCCGACCTGCGCGACGTGAAGGGCAACGAGACCGCCAAGCGCGCGCTGGAGGTCGCCGCCGCCGGCTCGCACAATCTGCTGATGATCGGTCCGCCCGGCTCCGGCAAGTCGATGCTGGCCGCCCGCCTGCCCGGCCTGCTGCCGCCGCTCGACCCGGCGGAGGCGCTGGAGGTGTCGATGATCCACAGCGTCGGCGGGCTGCTGGAGGAGGGAAGGCTGCTGCGCCAGCGCCCCTACCGCGCGCCGCACCAGTCGGCCAGCCTGCCGGCGCTGGTCGGCGGAGGCACGCGGGCCAAGCCGGGGGAGATTTCCCTGGCGCACCAGGGCGTGCTGTTCCTCGACGAGTTGCCCGAGTTCCCGCGTCCGCTGTTGGAGGCGTTGCGTCAACCCCTGGAGACCGGCAAGGCGGTGGTCAGCCGCGCCAACCACCATGTGACCTATCCGGCGCGCGTGCAGCTGGTGGCGGCGATGAACCCCTGCCGCTGCGGCCATCTCGACGATGCTTCGCTCGCCTGCGCCCGTGCGCCGAAATGCGCCGCCGACTATCAGTCGAAGATCAGCGGGCCGCTGTTCGACCGCATCGACCTGCACATCGACGTGCCGGCGGTCAGCCCCGCCGATCTCAGCCTGCCGCCCCCGGCGGAGGGCAGCGCCGACATCGCCGCCCGCGTCGCCGTCGCCCGCGCCATCCAGGCGGAGCGCTATGGCGGCTTCGGTCCTTACCCAGCCGGCCGGGCGGTGCGGACGAACGCCGAGGCGGACGGCGAACTGCTGGAGAAGGTGGCCTCTCCCGACGCTCCCGGCCGTGCCCTGCTGACCGAAGCGGCGGAGCGGCTGAAGCTGTCGGCCCGCGGCTATCACCGGGTGATGCGGGTGGGGCGGACGCTGGCCGACCTCGACGGTGTGGAAGGGGTGAGGCGCCGTCACATCGCGGAAGCGCTGAGCTACCGGCGGATCGCGCCGGGGCGGTGAGGGGGGAGGGCGTTTCTTGGCGATGTTAGACCCCCACCTAGCCTCCCCCGCTCTCAGCGGACCTACGGTCCGCCTGCCGCGTCAGCACAAAGCGAAGCTTTGTGCGAGAGCTGGGGCGGGGGAGGGACTGCCGCCGCACTTTTACAAAGCGTAGATAATCCCTCCCCTGCCCAGCGGGGGAGGGAAGGGGCCCAGGCGTAAGCCTGGGAAGGGTGGGGGCAACCGCGGCCGGCGCTCCCGCCAACCCCCTCACGGCCTTTCGAACACCGGCGGCTTGGCCGCTCCCGGACAGACGGTTGCCGGCACCGCCTCCTGCTCGACGAAGGTCACCGCAGCGGCCATGGCGCAATCCTCGCTGGAAGTCACGATGTGGCTGGCGGCGCGGAAGACCAGATGGCGGCTCTTGGGCAGGGTGGCGGCGGTACGGTCGCCCCATTCCGGCGGGGTGACCGGATCGTAGGCGCCGGACAGCAGAAGGACCGGCACCGGGCTGGCGACCGGCAGCCGTTCGGCCGCCTCCTGGTGGCCGGCGGGCCACAGGCGGCACACACGCTGGCCGGGATCGTCGGTGGCGACGAGGCCGTAGGGCGCATAGCGGCGGGCATTGTCGGCGCGCTTCAGCGGTTCGGCACTGTTCACCGATTCCCGGCATTCGGTGGAGAAGACCAGCCCGTCGGCGATTTCCGGGTCGCCCAGCCAGTTGGTCGGCGCCCATTCCGCCAGGGTCGCATACTGGCCGCGGGCGGCGCGGTCGATGATGGTCGGCACGAGGGGGACCGCCTCGCTGATCGCCAGCGCTTCGAGCCCGGCGGCGATCGCCATCCCGCCGGTCATCCGCAAGGCGCGGCGCGTCTCGTGGTCGCCGACGACCATGTCGACCGGGTTGCGCTCCAGCCGCTCCACCAGATCGAGGAAACGCTTTTCCAGATCGGGGAAGGCCGAACGGCAGCCGCGGTTGGCGGCGCAATCGTCGAACAGCCGGCGGTAGGCCCGTTGCGCCAGCCAGGCGGCCTCCTCCTGCGCGTTGACGTCGGGAGGGTAGACGCTGTCGAACACCGCGGTACGGACACGGCTGCCCTGCCGCCGCAGAATCTCCAGACCCACCCGCGTGCCGTAGGACACCGCGAACAGGTTGACCCGCTGGGCGCCCAGCGCGGTGGCGATGTCCAGCGCATCCTCCGCCGCGACGGGGGTGGAGAACTGGGTGCCGTCCAGCCCGGCCGCCGTCAGCCGGGCGGCGCAGGCGCCGACCGCCGCCCGTTCCGCCGCCGCCCGCTGTTCGCGCGTCAGCGGCCGGGTGCCGCGGGTGGGGGCGACGCCGTCCAGTTCGGGACAGTCGGTGTCCGGCTCCGCCCGGCCGACGCCGCGCGGATCGAACAGGATCAGGTTGCGGGCGCGGCGGAAGGGGGCCGACAGCTCCCACCACACCTCCATCCGCTCTTCCGTCGCCTCGCCGCTGCCGAAGGGTGAAGCGCCGGGGCCGCCCTCCAGGAACAGCACGGGGTCGGGGTCGGGCTGGCGGGCGGTGCTGAGCAGGACGGCGACCGGCAGGCGCAGGCTGCGGCTGTTGGGGCGGTCGCGCCGCTCCGGAACCGCCACCGTTCCGCACAAGGCCGCCTCGCCCTCCGGCACGGTGAACCAGCAGGGACCCGGGGTGAAGCGCGCCTCCGCCGCCGCCGGACCGGTCCACAGCGCCGTCGTCATCGCGACGGCCATCGCCACCGCCCGCAGCGTCAGGGCGGAGCGCACCGCTTTCGGCCATAGGGGGGGAAGAGCGATCAACACGAATGGACGATCCGGAACCGATGGGTAGGGAGCCGATGGACGGAGTACCGCTGAAGGCGTTTGTCGACGGCTTTGTTTGACCGACCAACCCCCCGCTTGTCCAGAGGCGCCCGCTGCCATCCCGCCCGTTGGTGAAACCGCGCGCGAGCGGTGCCGATTTGCCACAGCCGTGCGGCAATGGACACGCCGCTCCCGAATGGACGGGCCGGTTTACCGACGGACAGGTTGACGGAACACATCCGATCACGGAACTATTTCGCCTCCAGAAGCCCCGATGGTCGGGGCCGTTCGGGCAAAGGAGCAGATCATGCCGACCTTGTGGACGGCGTTGCGGAGCCGCTGGCTCGATTCCGGGGCATCTTCCGGGCCGGGCCGACTGTGCGATCATCTGCGGCGCGACATCGGGCTGGCGGACGGAGATGCCGGGGACGGCGAAGAGCCTCCAGTCGCGTGCCGCCTTCCGCCTTTTCACATCCGCGATCGGAACCTATCGGACGCGCGGACATTTTTGACCTTGCAACCGTATCGCTGAGCGGCGATACCGGATCCGCCGGCCTCTCACGCCGGCATCACTCAACCCCTGGAGAGTATCGATGAAAGCCATCGTAACCACCGCCCGGACTCGCCGATCGGGCGATCCGGCCGTCACCGCCGCCAATTGGGCCGCCCATATGGCCGCCAATCACGCCCAGCCTGCCCGTCTTCTTCCCGCACCCTTCGAACGTGAATTCCGGATATCGAGAGGATCCCATGTGTGTCTTTCTGGGTTTTTGCGGTCACCGTCTCTTCGTTGAACACGCCCGCTGGGCATCGCCGGCCGGGTCGTTCGACCTGCGGCGTGAAAACGGGGAAGTCATCCTATGGCTTGGACGCCTGAACATCATCTACACACCGGCCCGCTGGGGACCACCCTCCCGCGCTGCATAGCGCGCGGCGCCGCGGAGACCTGCTGAATGCCGGCCCGCGTTCGTCATGACGAGGTCCTTACCGTCGTCCAGGTGCTTGAGGCGTTCCGCAAGCTCGACCCCGATCTGCCCATCCAGTATGCGCTGAGTTTCATGACCATCGCGCAGAGCGAAGGCATCTCCATCGGCGAACTGGCGGAACGCCTGGGCATCGCCCAATCCTCCGCGTCGCGCAACGTCGCGGCGCTCAGCCGCTGGCACAGCTTCGGCAAGGCCGGACTCGATCTGGTGCAGGCGCAGGAAGACCCGCGCGAGCGCCGCCGCAAGATCGTCACCCTGACCGACAAGGGCCGTGAGTTCCTGGACGCATTGCGCGCCATCGTGAACCCGCCCGCCCAGCGCCGTCCCGCCAAAACAGCCTGATTTCCGCCTTCAGGCGACTCCGTTCAGCGCCGTGCGCAGCATCCTCACCAGCGTGCGCACCGCCAGTTCCTGCCGTTCCAAACTCAGGCCGCCGAAGCGGCGCAGCGTTGCCGCGCGTTCGGGCAGCGGCGGCATGTGGAAGAAGCCGTAGGGGATATCCAGGTCGGCGCTCTCGATGGCATGCCGCGCCCGGTAGAACAGATGGTTGCCGAGGAAGCCGCCGGAGAAATCGCCGAAGGTCACCGGCAGCCCGGCCATCGACAATTCCCGCATCACCCGCGGCACCGGCAGGGTGCTGCCATAGGCGGTCGGCCCGTCGGGCACGATGTCGGCGTGTTCGCGCACCGTGCCGGCGGCGTCGGCCAGCGGGCTTTCGTCGCGATTCCAGGCCAGTCGTTCCAGCCGGATGTAATCGCTCGCTTCCCAATAGGCGAAGCCGAGCGCCGCCAGCGGCCGGTGTTCGGCCAGCAGCTCTGCGAAGACCTCGCCGCAGGCGTCATAGAGAGGGGGCAGGGTGGCGGTGACCACCCCCGGCTCTCCCGCCAGCCGGTCCATCAGCAGGGCGGTCGGATCGGTAGCCCAGGGATGGTCTGAAGCAGAGGCCGGTTCGCCGTCCGGGGGTGTCCCGAACGGCGCGAAGCCGGTGAGCAGGATGGGGGCCGTCACGGGCAAGACATCCTTACGGTCGCATCCTTACGGCCGCAGCAGGCCGATGATGTCCTTCACGTCGTTCAGGTTCTTCTCCGCGATGGCGGCGGCGCGCTCCCCGCCTTTCTTCAGCAGCCGGTCGATCTCCGCCTTGTCGGCCAGTAGTTCCTTCATGCGGGTGGTGATCGGCGCCAGCTTGTCCACCGACAGGTCGACCAGCGACTTCTTGAAGTCGGAGAACTGGGCACCGGCGAACTGCGCCAGTACCTGCTCGCGCGACTGGCTGGCCAGTGCGCCATAGATGGTGACGAGGTTGTCGGCCTCCGGACGAGCCTCCAACTCGGTCACGGTTTCCGGCAGCGGCTCCGGATCGGTCTTGGCCTTGCGGATCTTCTGCGCAATGGTATCCGCATCGTCGGTCATGTTGATGCGCGAATATTCGGACTCGTCCGACTTCGACATCTTCTTCTTGCCGTCGCGCAGGCTCATCACCCGCGTCGCCTCGCCCAGGATCTGCGGCTCGGGCAGCGGGAAGAACTCGGTCTCATAACGGCGGTTGAAGGCGCCGGCGATGTCGCGCGCCAGTTCCAGATGCTGCTTCTGGTCCTCGCCCACCGGCACATGGGTGGCCTTGTACAGCAGGATGTCGGCGGCCATCAGCGTCGGGTAGGCGTACAGGCCCAGATTGGCCATGTCCTTCTGCTTGCCGGCCTTTTCCTTGAACTGGGTCATGCGGTTCAGCCAGCCCAGCGGCGTGTGGCAGGACAGGATCCAGCCCAGCTCGGCATGGCCCGACACGACCGACTGGTTGAACAGGATGTTCTTGTCCGGGTCGATGCCGGCGGCGATGTAGGCCGCGGCGACCTCGCGGATGTTGTTGCGCAGGACCTCCGGGTCCTGGTCGATGGTCAGCGCGTGCAGGTCGACGACGCAGAAGATGCACTCGTAGCTGTTCTGCAGTTCCACCCAGTTGCGCAGCGCCCCCAGATAGTTGCCGAGGTGAAGCTGCCGGGTCGGCTGCATGCCGGAGAAAATGCGGTTCACGGGTGGTCTCGCTCGAAAACTCTGGGAGGCGGCAGTTATCGCCCCCCGAAGTCCGCCGGTCAAGGCGCGGCGCGCTCACGGCGGATGCCCCGCGCGCATCGTCGCGGGCAGGCGCCTCCGGTTGTATTGAATGCGCTTGTGTGCTACCGCCGCGTTCGTGTGGTTGGGAGGGGGCGGACCGCCCGCCCCCGCCACACGAGAAGGAGAAGAAGGATGAAACAGATCCTTACCCTTCTGGTCCTTGTCCTGGAGATCATCAAGCGTCTGCTTGATCTCTTCCAGGGCTAAGGCTGGACCAGGGAGCGGCGGGAAGGCAGCCCGTCGCTCCCACGGTTCAAGGTAATATCAACCCCCATGCCCTGCAAGGGTATGCGGGCCTCCGCTTCCCGAAAAAATTGCACAACACCCCGTAGCGCTCCCGCACACCTTATCCTTACTTACCCGCGCGGCGGCGCATTCTTCAGTTTGTCGCGCGGCGGCGCTCGATGGCATCCCACAGCAGGGCTTCCAGCTGCACGCCGTCCAGCCGGTTGATCTCCTGGATGCCGGTGGGGGAGGTGACGTTGATCTCCGTCATGTAGTCGCCGATCACGTCGATGCCGACGAAGATCAGTCCCTTTTCGCGCAGCACCGGGCCGATGGCGGCGCACATCGCGCGCTCGCGGTCGGTCAGCTCGGTCTTCCTGGCGCTGCCGCCGGCGTGGAAGTTGGCGCGGGCCTCGCCCTCCAGCGGCATGCGGCTGACCGCGCCGGCCGGTTCGCCGTCGATCAGGATGATGCGCTTGTCGCCCTGGCGGATTTCCGGCAGATAGCGCTGGACGATCACCGGCTCGCGGTAGAGCTGGGTAAACATCTCCAGCAGCGATCCGAGATTCTCGTCGTCCGGCTTCAGGTGGAAGACGCCGGCGCCGCCGTTGCCGAACAGCGGCTTTACGATGATGTCCTTGTGCTCCGCCCGGAAGTCGAGGATGGCCTGCTTGTCGCTGGTGATCAGCGTCGGCGGCATCAGGTCGGGGAACTTGGTGATGAACAGCTTTTCCGGCGCGTTGCGCACCTCGGCCGGGTCGTTCACCACCAGCACCTTCGGCTGTACATGCTCCAGCAGATGGGTGGAGGTGATGTAGGCCATGTCAAAGGGCGGATCCTGCCGCAGCAGGATGACGTCCATCGTCGACAGGTCGGTCGCGACCGGCTCGCCTAGCGTGTAGTGGGCGCCGCGCTGGCGCACCACCGTCATCTCGCGGACGCGGGCGGTCAGGCGGTTGCCGGTCAGGATCAGGTCGCGCGGGTGGTAGTGGTACAGGCGATGGCCGCGCTTCTGCGCCTCCAGCGCCATCATGAAGCTGGAATCGGTGTCGATGTTGATCGACTCGATGGGGTCCATCTGGAAGGCGACGGCGAGGCTCATGACGGGTCCCTCTGGAACGGGGTCAGTTCAGGCGGTTCTTCAGCTGCTGGATCAGCGAGGCGGTCTGGTGCCGGTGATGCTCGTCGCCGGTCAGCGCCATGAAGGTCTCCAGCGCGGTGATGGCGTCCTTCAGGTTGCCGGCATGGGCCTCCAGAAGGCCGGTCTCGCGCCACAGCGCCGGCTCGTGCGGCGCGAACAGGCGCATCGCTTCCAGCACCTCCAGCGCCTTCGGCACCTCATGCGCCGACAGGTGGCGCAGCTTGATGTTGTTCTGCAGGCGCAGCAGCACGTCGCGGTTCGACACCGGCTGGTAATGGCCGGGCTCCAGCTCGGCGGCGCTGCCGGCGGTGGCCTTCAGCAGGTCGCGCAGGTCGACGACGCTGCGGGTCTGACCCTCGTTGAAGGGGTCGAGGATGGCGCGCGCCCCGTCCTTCTCGATGCGGACCAGGAAATGGCCGGGGAAGTTCAGCCCCACCATCGGCCAGCCCTGCGAGCGGGCGGCATGCATGTAGAGGATGCCGAGCGCCACCGGCAGGCCGCGCCGGCGGTCGATCACCCGCAGCAGGTTGGCGTTCTGCAGGTCGTCGTAGGTGTCGTGGTCGCCGGAATAGCCGTGGCGCCCGCCGATCACCGCGTGGAGATGGGCGATGCGCGCCTCCAGGCTGTCGGCTGCCGGATCCTCGGCCACGCGGGCGGCCAGATCCTCGACGATGGCGCGGATGTGGGCGCGGTAGGGGGCGAGGTCGGCGTTCGGCAGCTCCAGCGCGCCAAGCGCCAGGGCGGCTTCGGCCAGATCGATCTCGTCGTCCGGCTGGTCGCCGATGCGGCGCAGGATTTCGCGGGCTTCCGCGCGGTTGCTCAAGACTGTCGCCCCCTCAAATTCATCCCCTCACAGTCTCCAGGCATCGACCAGATGACGGGGCCAGGCCCAAGGGGTAACCAGCATCACGTCGAAGCGCAAGACATAGCCGGCATAGCGCGGATTGGCGCCCAGGAAGGCATGGGCGGCCCGGGCCAGCCGTCCGCGCTGGCGGGCGTTCAGCGCCTCGTTGGCGGTGTCCCAGTCACCCCGCGCCTTCACCTCGACGATGGCGATGGTCTTTCCACGCTTCGCCACGATGTCGATCTCGCCCATCGGCGTGCGAAGGCGGCTGGCCAGGATGCGGTAGCCGCGCAGCCGAAGCGACAGGCGGGACAGCGCCTCCGCCCGGCGGCCCAGGCTTTCGGCACGCAGGCGCCGCGCATCCAGGTCGGTCATTTCGTCTTCTCCTCGCGCTGCAGTTCCAGCGCGCGGGCATAGACGGTGCGCTTGTGCTGGCCGGTGCGGGCGGCGACGTCTGCGGCGGCGTCGCGCACCGACAGGCGGGTCAGCGCCTCGCGCAGCAGGGCGTCGACGTCAGCCTCCCCCGGCGTCGCCTCCTCGCCCGGCGGGCCGATCACCAGCACGACCTCGCCGCGCGGCGGGCCGGCCTCGGCGTAATGGGCGGCCAGTTCCGGCAGGGTGCCGCGCCGCACCTCCTCGTACAGCTTTGTCAGCTCGCGGGCGACGGCGGCTTCGCGCGGGCCCAGGATGTCGGCGAGGTCGGCCAGAGATTCCGGCAGACGCTGCGGCGATTCGAAGAAGACCAGCGTGGCGGGCACGCCCTTCAGTTCGCCGGCAGTGGCGCGGCGTGCGCTGCTCTTGTTCGGCAGGAAGCCCGCGAACAGAAAGCGGTCTGTCGGCAGGCCGGACAGCACCAGCGCCACCAGCGGAGCCGAGGCGCCGGGCAGGGTGGTCACCGCCACGCCTTCCGCCACGCATTCCCGCACCAGCTTGTAGCCGGGGTCGGAGACCAGCGGCGTGCCGGCGTCGGTGACCAGCGCGATGGCCTCGCCCTTTTTCATGCGGCCGATCAGGACCGGACGCATCTTTGCGGCGTTGTGCTCGTGGTAGGAGACGAAGGGGGTGTGGATGCCGTGGATGCCCATCAGCTTGGCGGTGACGCGCGTGTCCTCGCAGGCGATGGCGTCGGCCCGCTTCAGCGTGTCGAGCGCCCGCAGCGTGATGTCGGCGGCGTTTCCGATGGGGGTAGCGACGACATGGAGTCCGCCCGCGAGTTTACTTGGCGCGGCGAGGGGGCTACCTTGAGCGCCACTTTGAACCATGCCTTGGGTCTCGCCTTCGGTATCGGCGGCCGTTTCAGCAGATGTGGAGATGATCGGTGGCACGCTTGGCAACAGCTTTCTCACAGGGTCTGAAACGTCACGGCGTGGCAGCCTTGCTGGTCGCCGGCCTGTTGTCGGCCTGTTCGACTGTAAGCGCGCCGCCGCGGGTGGCACAAGCGCCGCAACCGGTTCCGGCTCCGGTGGCTCCCCTGCCCGACGCGCAGAGCCCGGTCAAGGTGGCGGTCCTGGTGCCGCTCAGCGGCCAGAGCGCGGCCATCGGACAGGCCATGCTGGACGCGGCGCAAATGGCGCTGTTCGACATGGCCGGCGACCAGCTGCAGCTTCTGCCACGCGACACCAAGGGCACGCCGAGCGGTGCGGCCGACGCAGCGCGTCAGGCGTTGGCCGAAGGCGCCCGCCTGATCATCGGCCCGCTGTTCGCCGCCGACGTCGCCGCGGTGCGCCCGATCGCCCAGAATGCCGGCGTCGACGTGCTGGCCTTCACCAACGACGCCACCCAGGCCGGCAACGGCACCTATGTGCTGGGCTTCGTCCCGGCCGATCAGGTCGGCCGCGTTGCCGGCTATGCCCGCTCGCGCGGGGTGACGCGCTTCACCGTGCTGGCGCCGCGCTCCCCCTATGGCGACGCGGTGGTCAACGCCCTGCAGGCTATCGGCCCGCGGCTGGGCGCCATGACCACGCAGGTCGAACGCTACGACCCGGCGATCACCGACCTGTCGGTCCCGGCCAAGCAGGTCGCACAGGTGACGCCGCAGCCGCAGGCGGTGATGCTGGCCGAAGGCGGCCAGCGTGCCCAGGGCATCGCCCAGGCGCTGGCGACGAACGGCGTGCAGCCGCAGCAGGTCAAGCTGCTGGGGACCGGCCTGTGGGACGACAGCTCGCAAGGCGCCCTGGGGCAGGAGCCGGCGCTGGTCGGCGCCTGGTACGCCGCACCCGCGCCGCAGACCCGCGCCCGCTTCGAGTCGCAGTTCGAGCAGGTCTATGGCCGCAAGCCGCCGCGCATCGCCACGCTGGCCTATGACGCGACCTCGATCGCCGCGGTGCTGACCCGCAGCGGCGGCCCGGTCCCCTTCGACCGCATGGCGATGACCAACCCCAACGGCTTCGAAGGGTTGGACGGCCTGTTCCGCCTGCGCGCCGACGGCATGGTCGAACGCGGGCTTGCGGTAATGGAGATCACGCCCACCGGATCGCGCGTGGTCGACCCGGCGCCGCCGTCGTTCGAGATGCTGGGGCAGTGAGTTTAGACACTCCCTCTCCCGCCTCGGGAGAGGGTTGAAGGAAATGCGCCGCGGTCGTCTCGGGACGATCCGCGGCGTTTTCTTTTGTCAGGTAAGGATACGTGGGGATCGTCGCTGTGCATCCCCCTCACCCTGACCCTCTCCCCAGGGGGGAGAGGGGACAACTCCCTGGGCGGGAGAGGGCAAGCAAAACGCTATCCTTACTTACGCCCGTGCCCGCAGGTAGGGGGTCAAGCGCCATTCGGCGAACTTGATCAGGCGGGTGGCGACGAAGTTCAGCACCAGATAGATCGCGCCTGCGACGATGAACAGCTCGAAGACCGCGAAGGTCTGGGCGATCATGCGCCGGGCGATGCCGGTGACCTCCATCAGCGTGATGGTGCTGGCGAGCGAGGTCGCCTTCACCATCAGGATCACCTCGTTGCCGTAGGCCGGCAGCATCTGGCGGATCGCCACCGGCAGCACGATGCGGCGGAAGGCGAGCGCCCGCGACATGCCGCAGGCCCGCGCCGCCTCCACCTGCCCCTGCGGCACCGACAGGATGGCGCCGCGCAGAACCTCGCTTGTGTAGGCGCCGGTGTTCAGCGTCAGCGCCAGGATGGCGCACCAGTAGGGTTCGCGCAGGAAGGGCCAGAGGATGCTTTCGCGGATGAACTCGAACTGGCCCAGCCCGTAATAGACCAGGAAGATCTGCACCAGCAGCGGCGTGCCGCGGAAGAGGAAGACGTAGGCGGCGGCCAGCGTCTCCACCACGCGGTTGCCGGACAGCCGCAGCAGCGCGACGCCGAAGGCCACCAGCGCGCCCAGCGCCAGCGATCCGACGATCAGCTGCAGCGTCAGCGACAGCCCGCCGAGCATGCGGGGCAGGCTGTCCCACATCAGTTGCCAGTTCATGGCCTCATGCCCTCCGGACGCCGCGGTTGGCGGAGATTTCGGCGCGGTTGAACAACGCCGTCGAAATGGTGGTCAGCAGCAGGTACAGCACGGCGGCGGTCCCATAGAACAGGAAAGGCTGGCGCGTGGCGCCGGCCGCCAGATGGGTCACGCGCATCAGTTCAGCCAAGGCCGTCACCGACACCAGCGCCGTGTCCTTCAGCGTCAGCTGCCAGACATTGCCGAGGCCGGGCAGGGCGAAGCGCAGGGTCTGCGGCACCAGCACCCGGCGCAGGATCAGCCAGCGGCTCATCCCGCAGGCGCGCGCCGCCTCGATCTGACCGAAGGGGACGGACTGCACCGCACCGCGGATCACTTCCGTCGAATAGGCGCCGGAGATCAGGCCGACCGCCAGCACGCCGATGGTGAAGGCGTTCAGGTCGACCCGCCCGTCATAGCCGAAGGCGGCGGCGATGGAGGTGGCGACGCTGCTGCCGCCGAAGAACAGCAGATAGATGACCAGCAGTTCGGGGATGCCGCGGACGACTGTGGTGTAGATGTCGGCCACCACATTCAGCGCCAGGGAATGGCTGAGCTTGGCGGAGGCGCCGAGCGATCCGACGAGGATGCCGAAGGCAAAGGCCGACACGGCGACCGCGACCGTCATCGCGGTTCCCATCAGAAGCTGTCCGCCCCAGCCGTTGGGACCGAAGGAAAGGAGTTCCAGCATTGGCACGCCCGGTAAGGCCCGCCGGGCGCGGCGCGGAAGGCCGGCCGTACGGGGTCAACTAACGGCGATCGGGGAACGAGCGGCGCCCGGTTGCCATGAAGGCCGCCGGGCGCCGTTCCGATCAGACAAGCGGACCGGAGGCCCGCCTTATCCGGTCGCCTTACTTGGGGGAGATGTCGTAGCCGAAATGCTGCGTGCTCAGCTTCTTGACGGTGCCGTCCTTCAGCGCCTCGCCGATCGCCTTGTCGAACATCGCCTTCAGGTCGGCGGTGTCCTTGCGCAGGCCGACGCCCATGCCCTCGCCGATCACGCCGCCGATGAAGTTCGGGCCGACGACGACCATCTTGCCCGGCGTGGCCTTCAGCACCGCCTCGACCACCGAACGGTCGCCGAACATGGCGTCGACGCGGCCGGAGTTCAGGTCGATGCCGGCATTGTCGATCTTGTCGTAGGTGCGCATGGTCACCTTCGACAGATGCTTGTCCATGAAGTCGGCCTGGATGGTCGACACCTGGACGCCGACGGACTTGCCCTTCAGCGCTTCGGCCAGCTTGTCCAGCACCGGCTTGGCCTTGGCCTGATCGTTTAGGTCGATGCGGTCGGCGCCGAGATTCAGCGCCTTGCCCAGCGGCGAGTCGGTCAGCACGGCGAAGACCGACGGCTCGGTGCCGTAGGGGGCCGAGAAGTCGATGACCTTCCTGCGCTCGTCGGTGATGGTCATCGCCGACATGATGGCGTCGTACTTGCCCTGCTGCAGGGCCGGGATGATGCCGTCCCAATCCTGGGCGACGAACTCGCAAGACACCTTCATGCGCTTGCACAGGTCGTTGGCGAGGTCGATCTCGAAGCCGATCAGCTTGCCCGAGGTGTCGGTGGCGTTCCACGGAGGATAGGCGCCCTCGCTGCCGATGCGGACCGTCTTCCACTCTTTGGCACCGGCGGCGCCCGCCGCGGCCACAGCCATCATGGCGCCAAGCGCCAGGGCCGAAACGATCTTCTTCAACGAACACACTCCTCTGTTCGGTTCGCCCGTTCTTTGGCCCTTGTCGGGGCCGGGCTGTTTCTGACTGGTCCGGTCCTGCCCTCTGCCTCGTCCCCTCACGCCGCGCCGGACAGATGGCGCGAGAGGAACTGCCGCACCCGGTCCGAGTCGGGGTCGGTCAGCACCTTGTCGGGTGACCCCTCCTCCTCGATCCGCCCCTGGTGCAGGAAAACCACCTTGGACGCCACCTCGCGGGCGAAGCCCATCTCGTGCGTCACCAGGATCATCGTGTTGCCTTCGTCCGCCAGCTGGCGGATGACGCGCAGGACCTCGCCGACCAGTTCGGGGTCCAGCGCCGAGGTCGGTTCGTCGAACAGCATCACCTTCGGCTGCATGGCGAGCGCGCGCGCGATGGCCGCGCGCTGCTGCTGCCCGCCCGACAGTTGGACCGGGTAGGCGTCGGCCTTGGCCAGGATGCCGACCTTGTCCAGCAGCGCGCGGGCGCGGTCGACGGCTTCCGCCTTCGGCACGCCCAGCACATGCACCGGCGCCTCGATCACATTTTCCAGGATGGTCATGTGGGTCCAGAGGTTGAAGCTCTGGAACACCATGCCGAGGCTCGTGCGGATGCGCTCCACCTGACGGGTGTCGGCGGGAACGGTTGCGCCGCGGCGCGTCTTCTTCAGCGCGATGGCCTCGCCGCCGATGACGACGCGCCCGTCGTCCGGAATCTCCAGCATGTTGATGCAGCGCAGCAGCGTGCTCTTGCCCGAACCGGATGAGCCGATCAGCGTGATCACGTCGCCTTCGCGCGCGGTCAGCGAGACGCCCTTCAGCACCTCCAGATCGCCGAACCGCTTGTGCAAATCCTCCACGACGACGGCGGCGGGTGCGGAGTCGCTGACGGGCGGATGGCGATGCATGCGTGGGAACCGGCAGGGTTGTGGGGGCTGGCTATGGTCTGACCATTGCGGCATAGGCTAGACCGGCCCGTAGGCGTTCCGCAACGCGGATTTCACACGCCGTGCACGTTGTGCCGCTTGTGTCTGAAAATGATGCGTCACCACAACAAAAGTACCAGAATCTGCGGCCCCAGGATGCGCAGGCACATCGCCAGCGGATAGACCGTGGCATAGGCCAGCGCCGGAGCCTCCGACGCGACCAGCGCGTTGGCGTAGGCCAATCCCGGCGGGTTGGTCTGGGCGCCGGCCAGCACGCCGCAGATGGTCAGGAAGTTCAGCTTCATCAGCCCGCGCGCGATCAGCCCGGCCAGCAGCAGCGGCACCAGCGTCACCAGCACGCCCCACATCATCCAGGGCCATCCGGCGCCGCTGGCCAGCGTGGCGACGAAGCGGTCGCCCGACGCGATGCCCAGCACGGCCAGGAACAGGACGATGCCGATCTCGCGCAGCGCCAGGTTGGCGGCCGGCGGCATGAACCACACCAGCGGCCCGACATGGCCGACGCGGCCCAGGATCAGCGCCACGATCAGCGGCCCGCCGGCAAGGCCCAGGCGCAGCGGCGCCGGCATTCCCGGCAGGAAGATCGGGATGGCACCCAGCGCCGCGCCCAGCGCGATGCCCAGGAACAGCGGGATCATCTCCACCTGCTGCAGCTTGCGGGCGGAGTTGCCGAAGACCTGCCCGACGGCGGCGAGGCTTTCGGGCCGGCCGATCACCGTCAGGATGTCGCCGAACTGCAGCTTCAGCGCCTGGGTCGGCACCAGCTCCACGCCCGACCGGTTGACGCGGCTGACCACCACGTCATGGGCCTCCTGCAGGTTCAGCGCGGCGATCGACTTGCCCAGCACCGCGTTGCTGGTGACGACGATGCGCTCCCATTTCAGGTCGGTGCCCTTGGTGGTCAGCGGCCGGTCGAACTCCTGCCCCAGCAGCGCCCGCACCTGCTCCAGCTTCTGCCGCGGCCCGACCACATGCAGCACGTCGCCCAGCTTCAGGCGGGTGTCGTCATGCGGGACGCAGAGCTTGCCGTCGCACAGCAGGCGCGAGGCGACCACCCCCTGGCCGCACAGCAGGGCGATGGAGCCGAGCGCCTTGCCCGCCAGTTCCGGGTTCCGCACGGCCAGATCCATCGTCTCCAGCTTCGACACTTCGGCGCGCCGGCATTCCTCGAAGCGGGCGGCTTCAGCCTCCGGGTCGATGCGGAACAGGATGCGGACGGCGGCCATCGCTAGCAGGTTGCCGGCGATGCCGAACGGGTAGGTGACGGCGAAGGCAAGGCCGGGCAGGGCCATCACCGCCGCGTCGGCCCCGACCTCCGTCAGGACCTGCTGGGTGGCGGCGAGCGCCGGGGCGTTGGTCACCGCACCGGCGAACACCCCCAGCGAGGACCCCAGCGACAGCGCCCCCGACGAGACCAGCGCCGCGGTCAGCAGGATGCTCGATCCCACCATCAGCAGAGCCAGTCCGTTCAGCGCCAGCCCGGTGCGGCGCAACGCCGCGAAGAAGCCGGGGCCGACCTGGATGCCGATGGTGTAGACGAACAGGATCAACCCGAAGTCGCGGATGAAGTCCATCATCTCCGGATTGAAGGCGATGCCCGCCTGCTTGGCGATGTGGCCGCCGGCGATGCCGGAGAACAGCACACCGCCGATCCCCAGCCCGACCCCTCTGATCTTGATGTGACCGAGCGCCACGCCCGCCGCCGACACGAGGCCGAGCATGAGCACCACCCGCGCGATCGGCGGCATGGCCTGGAGAATGTCTGCGAAGGCCGACGTGAAGGCCGACATGGGAGGACTCGCTTGCTGAACACGATTGGGCAGGATTCCGGCAGGCCCCGGACGGGCTCCGGAAACGCCGCGACACTCCCCGCGGACGGGGGAGCGACGGCGCCACGATGCGGCAGGGCAGCGGGGTAAGGCGTTGATTCAGAACAAGCGGTCGGGCTTTAATCCTGCCGTTCCCGGCACCCCCGCGCTGCATCCCGCGCATGGGAGCGCAGCGCTGCGATGCCGACCGTCCGCCACAGGACACCTTCCGATTGCACGAACTGCATCCAAATTTTGCCACTTTCTCCCTATAAAACTCATCTCAAGCAACCGGCGACGCATGTCGCGCGCATCGGCGTCCCCCCTAGCGCCATCGCAGCGACGAACGGACGCCGTTCCATCGAGCATCGTCCGGCCGGACCCGGCCGGGCGCGCGGCCATCGCGAGAACCCCCTCGCGGTGGCCTTTTTCTTTGCGTGGCTCATGCAGCGGCGACGCCATTCTTGCTCCGGCTTTTCCCCCGCCCTGTGCTATAGCAGCGCCTCCCTCAACCGGAGGCGCGACCCGTCCCATGCCCGTTTTTTCCGGATCCGAGCTGACCTGCCTGCGTGGCGACCGGCTGGTCTTCACCGGGCTGGAGTTCCGCATCGCTCCCGGCGGCGCGCTGGTGCTGCTCGGCCCCAACGGCAGCGGCAAATCCAGCCTGCTGCGGGTGATGGCCGGCCTGTTGAAGCCGCTGCGCGGCACGCTCGGCTGGGACGGGGTGTCGGTCGCAGAGGATCCCGACGGCCACCGGGCGCGGGTGCAGTATGTCGGCCATCTGGACGCGGTGAAGCCGGTGCTGACGGCGGCGGAGAACCTCGCCTTCTGGGCGGCGCTGGCGGGAGCCGCCGATCCGGCCGCCAACGCGCGGGTGGCGCTCGACCGGCTGGGGGTGCCGCACATCGCCGGGGTGCCGGGCCGCTACCTGTCGGCCGGGCAGAAGCGCCGGCTGAACCTGGCGCGGCTGCTGGCCGCACCGGCGACCTTGTGGTTGCTCGACGAACCGACCGTGGCGCTCGACCGCGCCGCGATCGCCCTGTTCGAGGGGCTGATCGCCGAACACCGCGCCGAGGGCGGCATGGTGGTGCTGTCCACCCATACCGACATCGCCACCCCCGGCGGCGAGGAACTGCATCTGGACGACTTCACCCCCTATGCCGACGATGAAGAGGGCGGCGAGGACGAGTTTCAGGAAGAGGGGGCCGCGCCATGAGCCGTTTCCTGCGCCTTGTGGCGCGCGACCTGCGACTGGCCCTGCGCCAGGGGTCGGATGCCACCATCGCCGTCATGTTCTTCGTCCTGTGCGTGGTGCTGTTCCCCTTCGGCGTCGGGCCGGAGCCGAACATCCTCGCCCGCATCGCCGCCGGCGTGATCTGGGTGGCGGCGCTGCTCGCTTCGCTGCTGTCGCTGGAGCGGCTGTTCCAGACCGATTACGAGGACGGCTCGCTGGAGCTTCTGTCGCTGTCCTCCCTGCCGCTGGAGGCCGCGGTGCTGGCGAAGACGCTGGCCCACTGGCTGGTGACCGGCGTGCCGCTGATCGTCGCCGCCCCGCTGCTGGCCGTCCTGCTGAACATGGATGCGCAAGGCTTCGGCGTGCTGGTGCTGACGCTGACGCTGGGCACGCCGATCCTCAGCCTGATCGGCTCCATCGGCGCCGCCCTGACCCTGGGGGCGCGGCGCGGCGGCGTGCTGCTGTCTCTGCTGATCCTGCCGCTCTACATCCCGGTGCTGATCTTCGGCGCCGGCGCCATCGACGCCGCGATCAACAGCCTGACTCCGCGCCCGCACCTGCTGCTGCTCGCCGGCATCCTCGCCGCCGCCCTGCCGCTCGCTCCCTGGGCGGGGGCCGCGGCGCTGCGTCAGGCGGTGGAGTAGGGGAGGGGGCCTGCGTCGACTCTCCCCTACGACTTCGGCGCCTTCTCCGGCAGCAGCGTCTCGATCGCCTCGCGCACCTTGTCCGCTTCGGGGTCGGTCATGGTGGAGAACCAGGACACCAGCTTTCCGTCCGGGCCGACCAGATATTTGTGGAAGTTCCAGCGCGGCTTGGCGAGGAAGCCCATCTCGTCCGACGCCCAGCGGTAGAAGGGGTGGGCGCCGTCGCCCGACACCACCGTCTTGTCCGTCATCGGGAAGTCGATCCGATAGTTGACCTCGCAAAAGTCCTTGATCTGGTTCGCAGTCCCCGGCTCCTGCCCGCCGAAGTCGTCGGACGGCACGCCGACCACCACCAGCCCACGGTCACGGTAGCTCTGCCACAGCGCCTGCAGCCCCTTGTATTGCGGGGTGAAACCGCATTGCGACGCGGTGTTGACCACCAGGATCACCTTGCCCTCGAACTGCGACAGCGGCAGCGGCTGTCCTTCGATGCCCTGGAAGGTGAAGCTGTAGGCGTTGGTTGCACTGCTGCTGGCGGCCATGGCGCTGGTGGCTCCCATCATGGAAAGGACCGCCGCAAGTGCGGCGGCCAATGTGACGGTATGAAAACGGGTCCGGACAGTCATCGGTGCGGCTCGGCGGCTGGGATCGATATCGGCGGTGTCGGAAACGCGGTGGACGGCGACATCCTTACATACGATGCCTCATACGCTCTCCGGCGCCTATCGGATCAAGCGGACGGCGGAAAGGATCCGTCATCCGCCCGCTGCATCCGGCCTACCCCTACCGGATGGGTAGCGATACCGCCCCCCGAACAACAGCTTCATAGGTAAGGATGCGCGGCGCCCAGACCGCCGCCCGCCCTCTCTGCCGCCGGACACCGCCCGAAAAATGTCTCACCCGGTCCAGCCCAAGCCTGAGCATAAGAGCTTACCCCATCGAAATGGGTACGCGGCCCTCCGCTCCGTTCCCGTCAACCCCCCGCCGACACAAGCCCATCCGAGGAGAACAGGCCGATGAACGCCGCAGCCACCATGCAGCCCCTCCGGATGCCGGGAACGGCCGTGCGCCGCGTGGCCGGCGCAGTCGCCAGGACGGCCGGTGCCGCGGTTGCCGTCCTGTTGCTCGGCGCCGCGCTGTCGACGCCGTCCTTCGCCGATCCGGGGGACCATGGCCGCGGCCATGCCTGGGGCCATCACAAGCACAAGAAGAAGCACCATCATCATGACGACGGCCCGGTCGTCATCTATGGCGCGCCGCCGCCGGTGGTCGTGGTTCCCGCTCCGCCGCCCCCGCCGCGTGTCGTCTATGCACCGTCCTATGCGCCGCCCGCCGTCGTCTACGCCCCGCCGCCCCCGCCGCCGGGCGTCAGCGTCCAGATGAACATTCCGCTCCGCTAACGACCCGCATGCCTCGAGCGCCCCGGCTGCCCGGCCATGCCCGGCGGCCGGGGCGTTCCTGTGTTCCGGCTGTGACCATCCTGTGTCCTCCCTGCTGTCCCGGTCACCGCTCCGGTCTCCTCCGGCAGCCTGCCTCCGCCCGACACCGGTCCGCAAAGCCTGAAAAGCCTGCACCGTCAGTCCTTTCGTGACAGGACCCATCCGCACCGGTAGGATCGCGCGGCCTGTCGCGAAGGCGGTAGACCGTTCGGGTGGTTTACGGAAACTCAACCGATCTCCGGCCTTCTGTGGGTCGGATGCATCCTGCGGTCCGTGGCGGGTAGGGGTAGGGAGAAGACCGGATGTTCGTGATCATCGGTTTGGTCATCGTGGTGGTCAGCGTGTTCGGCGGCTACATCCTCGGCGGCGGCCACATGGGCGTGCTGTGGATGCCGTTCGAGTTCATGATCATTCTCGGATCGGCCGCCGGGGCGTTCTTCATCGCCAACCCCAAGTCCGTGGTCACCCACACCGGCAAGGAGCTGGGCCACCTCTTCAAGGGCCCGAAATACAAGAAGGAGGACTTCCTGGAGGTCCTCACCATGATGTACCAGGTCTTCAAGATCGCGAAGACCAAGGGCTTGCTGGCGCTGGAGCAGCACATCGAAAAGCCGGAGGATTCCCCGCTTTTCCAGCAGTTCCCGAAGTTCTACGGCGATCACCATGCCATCGCCTTCCTCTGCACCTATCTCCGTCTGATGTCGCTGGGCGCCGACAACCCCCACGAACTGGTCGACCTGATGGACGAGGATATCGAGACGATGCACCACGAACACCAGCGCATCGCCGACGCCATCCAGGCGGTTGCCGACGCGGTGCCGGCGCTGGGCATCGTCGCCGCGGTGCTGGGCGTGATTCACACCATGGGCTCGATCACCGAACCGCCGGAGGTGCTGGGCAAGCTGATCGGCGGCGCGCTGGTCGGCACCTTCACCGGCATTCTGGTCGCCTACGGCTTCCTCGCCCCCATCGCCAGCGGCCTGAAGAACATCTACCACGCCGAAGGCCGGTACTATCACGCGATGAAGACCGGCCTGATCGCGCATCTGTCCGGCTACGCGCCCGCAATCTCGGTCGAATACGCGCGCAACGTGCTGGAACCGGAATACCGTCCGAGCTTCGCCCAGGTGGAAGAGGCGACCTCCGCCCTGCCGCCGGCCTGATTCATCGGAGGCCCCGATGCCGGACATCGACATCGCCTGGAACGAGGGCACGGTCGGCGATTGGGACGCCCTGTTCGCCCGCGCACCCCGCTCGACTCTGCTGCAGAGCTTCGCCTATGGCCGCGCCATGGGCCGCACTTATGGCCATGTCCCGCGGCTGGGCGTGATCCGCCGCGGCGGTGAGCCGCTGGGGCTCGTCCAGACGCTCGACCGCCGCATGCTGAAGCTGTTCCACGACCGCCAGTGCTACCGCGGCCCGCTCTGGCTCGACGGCACGATCCCCGATGCCGACACGCTGGAGCCGGTGTTCCGCCTGCTGCGCCGCGCCTGCCCGCGTTCGCCGCTCAGCCGCGCCAGCCTGCTGCCGGAACTGCCCGCCGGACCGGAGACGGAGGCGCTGCTCGCCCGCTGCGGCTTCCGCAAGGTCGGCCCCGGCTACCGGACCGTCTGGTTCGACCTGACCCGCAACGAGGAGGCGATGCGTGCCGGCCTTGCCCGCGACTGGCGCCAGCGTCTGCGCGGCGCGGAGAAGGCCGGTCTCGTCCTCGACGTCGATTGGAAGGCCGACAACCTGCCCTGGCTGATGAAGCAGGAGCATGACCAGGCACTGGGCAAGGGCTTCCGCGCCATGACAGGGCCGCTGGCCGTCCGCCTGCGCAACGCCATGGTCAAGGGCGGCGGCCGCACCGACGGGGCGCTGATGGTGACGGCGCTCGACGGCCGCAAGCCGGTGGCCTGCGGCCTGTTCTTCCGCCACGGCATCTGCGCCACCAGCCAGATCAGCTGGGCCGACGAATCCGGCCGCAAAAGCGGCGCCATGCGGCTGGTGTTGTGGAAGGCGATGCAGGAGTTGAAGCAGCGCGGCGTCCGCACGCTCGACCTCGGCGGCATCAATCCCGACACCGCCCCCGGCGTCACCGAGTTCAAGCTCGGCACCGGCGGGGAGGCGGTGGAGACCGTCGGGCAGTATCGCTGAGCCTGTCGCCCCTGATGATCTTTGCCTGATGATGGCCTGACCGGAACCGGCTATCCTTACCTGCGTGCCGACCCGACACAGCCTTTCCGCACGGGATGTCCGCCATGTCCGACCTCGAACCGTTGAAGCCCGGCGAAGCAGACGTCGCCATCGAACGCGCGATGCAGCAGCGGCCGAAGGCGATGATCATCCGTGAAAAGCTGCAGAAGATGCTGGATGACGAGAACACGGCGCGGCAATTCGTCGGCGCCATCCGGAACATGATGAACAAGGAATAGGCGCAGCCTTGCGGCCATCACCGGCGGCCCCATCACCGGCGGCAATCGCCGCCGGCATGCCGATCAGCGGCCGGCCATCAGCAGCTTGTGGCCTTGTTGCAGCCCTTCTCCTCCGGGGAGGCCGGCGCCGGGGTGCGCGCCAGTTGCAGGCCGCCGCGGGACTCCTCGAACAGCTTGTCGATCGCCCGCCGGGCCTGTTGGAAGTTCTGGAGTTCCCGCCCCTCCAGCTTCTCGCCGGTCGGCAGGTCGACGGAGCGCGGGTTCACCTGATGCCCGGCCTTCAGCACCTCGTAATGCAGGTGCGGACCGGTTGACCGCCCGGTGGTGCCGACATAGCCGATGATATCGCCCTGATCGACCCGCGCACCGCGGCGGATCGACTTGGCGAAGCGGCTCATATGGGCGTAGGCGGTGGCGATCTCGGTGTTGTGGCGGATGCGGACATAGTTGCCGTAGGAGCTGTTGCGCTCCGCCAGTTCGATGGTGCCGCGGCCGGCGGCATAGATCGGCGTTCCCGACGGCGCTCCGAAATCCACGCCCTTGTGCATCTTGCTGAAGCCCAGGATCGGGTGATGGCGCATGCCGAAGCCCGACGTGATGCGGGCGCCGTCGATCGGGGTGCGCAGCAGGGCGCGGCGGATGCTCTCGCCGTCGTCGTTGTAATAGTCGATCCGCCCGTCGCGGGTCTTGAACCGGTAGATCGGCATGTCGTCGCCGCTCAGCGTCAGCGACGCGTACAGCAACTCGCCTTCGCCCGCCTCTGTGCCGTCGGCGGTGACCAGCTTCTCGTACATCACCTCGAACCGGTCGCCCGGCTGCAGGTCGCGCTGGAAGTCGACGTCATAGGAGAAGTTCTGGAGGAAGGCCATCATGACCGAGATCGGAACCCCGGCCTGCGCCCCCGCTTCGAACAGGCTGGAGCGGATGACGCCCTGCGCCGCGACCGGCTTGCGCGTCACCGGCTTCTCGATCTGGCTGGAGGTGAAGCCGGCATCGCCCTTGCGCGCGATCGACACCGACCGCAGCGGATCGGGAGCGAACTCCAGGCCTACGAACTTGCGGGCACCGCCGCGGCGCGGCTCGAACAGGACGGTCACGCGTTGGCCGACCTGCAGGCGGCGGGGATTGTAGACCTCCCGCAGGGCGGCCACCGCGTCATGGGCGTCGTTGGTCGACACCTTTGCTTCGGTCAGCAGATCCATCAGCGTGTCGCCGCGGCCGATGGACAGGGTACGGCGGTCGACCGGACCGGCGGGACCGCCATCGTTGTTGCCGTCATTGCGTTTGGCATCGTCCTTGGCCTCGGACGCGTCCTCCGCTCCCGTGTTCGGCTTGACCGCAGGCTTGTAGGCATGGGGCCCGCGGCCGTTCGGCGCATCGGCGCCGCGCGCGGAAACCGCCGCAGGCGTCATGGCACCGGCCGTCATGATGGCAAGCAAGGCGAGCGTGGGAAGGCGGGAGAGCCTCGAACGCACCGTCATCCTCCTCCTGTAACCCCTGGGGCTGCCCAGCAGGCGGCCGGCAATGGCCATCACCGAAGGTGTTAAGCCTTTGGATCGGACGATGCTGGACCGGTCCGACCCTGTCAACCGACACAAGACCGCAGGGATGAACCCTATGGGAACACTATGGATTGGCGCGCTCGGACGGTCGCCGGCCACGCCGCGGTTGGTGGGTCGTTCCCTTACACTGAATCCGCTCCAGGCTCCGGTGAAAAACGAACCGTCAGGAATTTTTCATCGAAGCGCAAAAAACCGCTTGCCAGTTTTGGGGGAGGGCGCCTATAACCCGGTCCACCGACGGCGGGGCGCTGAACGACAGCGCGGTGCCGAAGGAGAAACGGATAAAGAAAACAGCAGCTTAGCTGTTTAATCTTCCGGCTTCGACCGACATACCTCCGGCCCACTCTGGTCCGATCCCCGAAGAGGGAGGCGGAAGAGCGGCCGGTGCGGCACGTTTCAGTGCTGCGGGTTCTTTGACAAGTTAATACCGTGTTGTGAGAAGGGATGCGCAGGCGGCGGCAGTTGGTAGCCGTTGCGGCCTTGTGGTGTTGGGTTCCTGCGGGGATCGGCACAATGAGGATCGTCTGTGCATCTTTTGAGCAGAGAGACTGTAACAGTATCGACGTTTCAGGAGATCGCTTCAGGCGGTCCTGTCAGTCGTGGATTTCGGTCCGCGATCTGAACCTGAGAGTTTGATCCTGGCTCAGAACGAACGCTGGCGGCATGCCTAACACATGCAAGTCGAACGAAGGCTTCGGCCTTAGTGGCGCACGGGTGAGTAACACGTGGGAACCTGCCTTTCGGTTCGGAATAACGTCTGGAAACGGACGCTAACACCGGATACGTCCTTCGGGAGAAAGTTTACGCCGAGAGAGGGGCCCGCGTCGGATTAGGTAGTTGGTGTGGTAACGGCGCACCAAGCCGACGATCCGTAGCTGGTCTGAGAGGATGATCAGCCACACTGG